>NZ_JBIRQQ010000006.1:0-611262 GCF_044333285.1 Streptomyces sp. NPDC021020 | reverse complement strand
CGCTCTGCGGCTGAACGGCGTGAAGAACATCGCCGCCGGGCTCCGCCCAACGCGCGCGACGCCCGCCGACTACGCCGAAGCCCTGCTCCCGGAGTGGCACCCGACCCCACCCCGCACGGAGTGCGCGATGCCCCGCCGGGTACACCGGGGGCTGCGTGGGGGTACCCCCAGGCGAAGCTCTGGGGGAGAACGGAGCGACCAGCCCCCGACAAGGGAAGGTCGCGCGGACCACCGCAACAGGCCCCCCGGAGCGCCCCGCCAACAGCCTCGCGCGCAGCGCGTACGCCCCCGGTCGGGTGACCGTGGGCCCCAACTCCGGTGGCGGCGCGACAAAGCAGAGCCCGCCCCGATAAGAAGCGTCAAGTGCGTACGTTTTGCCACCTCATGAGTGGAATCCGATGACCGAGGTCCACGCGGCGCCGGGCCGCGCGAGGCCCGAGAGCCCCCGCCACACGCCCCGGGCACCCGGCGCGCGGAGGAGACCGTGGCGCGTGGTCGTCCTCGCGGCGCTGCTCGCCGCGTTCGCGGCGGCGGGGTCGTACGACCTGAAGGACCACCTGTCGCTGGGGGGTTACATCGCGGAGGACGCCGAGGCGGGGCACGCCGACCACTGGCTGGACGCCCACTTCGGCGCGGGGGAGCCGCAACTCGTGCTGCTGGCGCGGGCGGAGGGCGGGACCGTCGACGCCGAGGACGCCGCCGCGGAAGGGCGGCGGATCACCGCGGGGCTCGCGGCAAGACCGGACGTCACCGCCGTCCATGCGTACTGGAACTCCCCAACGGACGAGCTGCGTTCGCCCGACAAACGGGAAGCGCTGCTCACCGTGCGGCTGCGGGGCGACGACACGGCGGCGACGTATGCCTCGGAGCGGCTCGTGAAGGAGTTCGCGGGGCGACACGGGCCGTTGACGCTCTCCGCGGCCGGGCCGGGGCCGACGCGGACCGAGATCGTCGCGCAGACGCGGCATGACGTGGAGCGGGCCGAATTCCTGGGCGGGCCGCTGACGTTGCTGATCCTGGTGATCGCGCTGGGGTCGCTCGTGGCGGGGATGCTGCCGGTCGCGGTGGGCGGGGTGGCGGTCGCGGGGGCGCTGCTCGTGCTGCGGGTGTACGCCGACTTCGCGCCGGTGTCGATCCTGACGGTGAACCTGACGACGTCGCTGGGGTTCGGTCTGGCCGTGGACTACTGCCTGCTGATCGTGAGCCGTTACCGCGAGGAGTGCGTGCCGGGGCGGGCGCGGGAGGAGGCGGTCGCGGCGGCGGTGCGTACCGCGGGGCGGACCGTGCTGTTCTCCGCGCTGACGGTCGCCTCGTGCGCGGCGGCGCTGCTGCTGGTGCCGCTGTACTTCCTGTCCTCGATGGCGGTCGCGATCATCGCCGTGACGCTGCTGGCGGCGCTGTGCGCGGTCGTGCTGCTGCCCGCGCTGCTCGTGCTGGCCGGTGGCGTCCTCGACCGCCTCGACCCCTTCGGGCCGCTGCGCCGCCGCCTGGCCGCGCGCTTCGGCAGCCCCTGGCACCGGATCGCGCACACCGTGATGCGGCGGCCGCTGCTGTGGCTCGCGGCGGTGGGCGTGCTGCTCGCCGCGCTCGCGGCGCCCGCGCTGGGTGCGCGGGCGACGATCAGCGACGAGCGGGTGCTCGCGCCGAACTCCCCTGTGCGGCACACCTCGCAGCGGGTCGACGAGGCCTTCGACGCGCGGGTGCTGCGGCCGGTCCGGCTGGTCCTGCCGGGTCAGCGGGGCCGGGCTGCGGCCCGCTATCTCGCGGACGTCTCCGAAATGCCGGGTGTCGTCAGCGTCACGGGCCCCACGGGCGTCCTCGTGCACGGCCGGGTCGTGGACGACGACGCGGCGACGGCCCGCCGCCACACCGGGCCGGGCGGCGCGTACGCGGAGGTCGTCACGGCGGGCGCGTACGACGCGGAGCAGGTGGAGCACCTGGTGCGTACGCTGCGTGCGGAGAAGCCCGATCCGCGGGTCATGGTGGGGGGATTCGCGGCGAGCGTCGCGGACACGAAGGACGCGATCACCTCGCGGCTGCCGTGGGTGCTCGGCATCGTCGGGTGCTGTCTGGCCTTCTTCCTCTTCCTCTTCACCGGCAGCGTGGTGGTGCCGGTGAAGGCGCTCGCGATGTCGGCGCTGAGTCTGGCGGCGACGCTGGGCTTCCTGGTGTGGGTCTTCCAGGACGGCCATCTGCGGTCGGTGCTGGGGGACTTCACGGTCGACGGGCGCCTGGAGATCTCCACGCCGGTGCTCGCGGGCGTCATCGTCTTCGTCCTGACCGTCGACTACGAGGTCTTCCTGCTCTCGCGTGTGCAGGAGGAATACCGCGCGTCCGGCGACATGCGCGCGGCGGTCGCGCACGGGCTGAGCCGCACCGGTGGCCTGCTGACGTCGGCGGCGCTGGTGCTGTCCGTGCTCATGGCGATGATGGCCGCCTCACGTGTCGAGGTGACCAAACTCTTCGGCGTGGGCGTCGCGTTCGCGCTCGTCCTGGACGCCGTCGTGATCCGCGCGCTGCTCGTGCCCGCCGTCATGAGGCTCGCGGGCCGCGCCAACTGGTGGGCCCCACCGGTCCTTTCGCGGGTGCACGCGCGGCTCGGCGCACGTACCTGAACCGCCCCTGGTATTACACGAAGCGAGGCATCACCGTGCTGTCCGTCCCCGACATCGCGCCGTCGCACGTCCGGCTGCTCCACGCGTTGGAGCCGGTCGTCGAGGCCAACCTCAACCGCCATCTGGCCCTGGCCAAGGAGTGGTTCCCGCACACGTACGTGCCCTGGTCCGCGGGCGCCGACTACGACGGGCCGCTCGGCGGCCGGGCGTGGGAGCCCGCGGACTCCGCGCTGCCGAGCGCGGCCCGTACCGCCCTCGTGGTCAACCTGCTCACCGAGGACAACCTCCCCAGCTACCACCGGCAGATCGCGACGCTCTTCGGCCGGGACGGCGCATGGGGCACCTGGGTCGGCCGCTGGACCGCCGAGGAGGGCCGCCACGGCACCGCGATCCGCGACTACCTGCTCACCATCCGCGGGGTCGACCCCTGCGCGCTGGAACGTTCCCGCATGATCCACATGACCCAGGGCTTCAGCTCCCCGCACGAGGACGACCCCGTCCACGCCATCGCGTACGTCACCTTCCAGGAGCTGGCCACCCGTATCTCGCACCGCAACACCGGCCGCATCAGCGGCGATCCGCGCTGCGAGGCGCTGCTCGCGCGCATCGCCGCGGACGAGAACCTGCACATGGTCTTCTACCGCGACCTGCTCGGCGCGCTGCTGGAGATCGCGCCGGACGTGGCGGTACGCGGGCTGCGCGACGTCGTCACCGACTTCCGGATGCCGGGCCACGGCATCGACAACTTTGCTCGGCAGGCACGGGAGTTGGCGTATGCAGGCGTCTACGACCTGCGCATCCACCACGACGAGGTGCTGCTGCCGCTGCTGCGCCACACCGGCGTCCTGCATCTGGCGGGCCTCACCGGCGAGGCCGCCCGCGCGCAGCAGGACCTCGGCGACCACCTGGCCCGGCTCGACGCCGCAGCAACCCGCTTCGAGTCCCGCCGGGCGGCCGCCCTGTCCGCGGCGGCGCGCTGCTGAGGCGCCGCCGCGCAGGGGTCCCGCGTCAGACGAACTGCCACAGGTGGTCGGCGGTGCCGTTGTCGTCGTACTGCACCACATGCGCGCTGTTCGCCGTCGACATCAGGTCCACGCCCATCACCTTGCCGGAGTTCTTGTTGCGGATACGGAACCAGCCGTCGCCGTTGTCCACGAACTGCCACAGGTGGTCGGCCGTGCCGTTGTCGTCGTACTGCACCACATGCGCGCTGTTCGCCGTCGACATCAGATCGACGCCCATGACCTTGCCCGAATTCTGGTTGCGGATACGGAACCAGCCGTCGCCGTTGTCCACCAGCTGCCACAGGTGGTCGGCCGTCCCGTTGTCGTCGAACTGCACCACATGCGCGCTGTTCGCCGTCGACATCAGGTCCACGCCCATCACCTTGCCGGAGTTCTTGTTGCGGATCCGGCGGTACGGGGCGGGGGCGCTCCACTGGTGGCCGGTCGGCGAGGCGGTGGGGAAGGCCGAGACGCGCAGCCGCGCGGCGCCCATCGGGACGAGTGTGACGGTCTCGACGGCGGCGGTGGAGCGGGCGGGCGAGTCCTGGAGCGGGGTCACGACGTGCTGGGAGTCGGCCTGCCACTCGGCGATCCGGCGGGCGGGCGCGGTGACGCGGACCGGGGTCGTCGAAGGGGTGAAGGGGTCGGCGGGCAGCGCGCCGCCGGTGCGGCTGAAGGCGACGCTCCCGGAGTCGAGGGCGAGCCCGTAGTTCCAGGCCGCGGTGGCGTGCACCTCGTACTGCGGGAATTGCGAACTGCCGCCCGTCTGGACGTAGTTCTCGCCCAGGTTGAGGGAGTACGTGAGCGGTCCGTGGTCGACGGCGGTCGCGCCGTGGTTGCCGGGCCAGGTCCGTACCGTGGTGGACTGCGGCAGGGTGAGGACAACCGTGTCGCCGTTGTTCCAGGTGCGGTTGACCACGGTGAAAGCCGGGCCCGCGGGGGCGCTCACGGCCGAGCCCGCGACCGTGAGGCGGGGGCCCGCGCACCAGCCCGGGATCCGCAGGTAGAGCGGGAAAGCCAGCGGGCGGGGCGTGTTGACGGTCAGCGTCACCGTCTCGGCGAAGGGGTAGTCGGTGGTCTCGGTGACGGTGACGGAGGTGCCGTCGGCCACCTTGGCCGTGACCTTGCTGGGCGCGTACATCACCGCGGCGAGCCCGAGGTCCGGGGTCGCGGCCCACAGCTCCTCGGTGAAGTAGGGCCAGCCCATGCCGTAGTTGTGCGGGCAGCAGCGGTAGTTGTCGACACCCGCCATGTAGGCCTGCATCGCGAAGCCGTTCTGGAACTGCCCCTGTGTCTTGGCGGTGTTGTCGAGGTCGACGCTGTTGGCGCTGGTGATGTAGTGGATCGCCTTGCCGGACGGGTCGAGCGCGGCGGGCAGCGAGTTGAAGGCGAGGTCCTCGCAGCGGTCGGCCCACACCGGGTCGCCGGTGATGCGGGTCAGCAGCTGGTGGCTGGCCATGAACTCCACGATGCCGCACGTCTCGAAGCCCTGCCGGGGGTCGCCGTAGCCGGGCCGGGCGTTCTCGTCGCCCGCGAAGCCGCCGCCCGGGAACTGCCCGTAGGCGGTCATCACCGAGGTGTAGTTCTGGTAGGCGGCGTTGGTGAGCGCGGTGGACGGCGAGCGCAGCGCGTACTGGGCGGGTTCGCGGAAGCCCTGGGCGACGTTGACGTTGTGCAGCGTGGGCAGGTTGTTCACCCAGTTCGCGCCGCCCGCGTGGATCTTGTCGGCGAGGTCGAGCAGGAAGGCGTCGCCGGTGCGGTTGTAGAGCCAGAAGACGCTGTCCAGCCCGTCGCCCCAACGCACCGACACCCAGCTCTGGTTGAAGGCGCCGGGGCCCTGGGCGTTCATGTAGCGGAAGAAGGCGGTCAGCAGCGGGACGATGCGGCTGTCGCCGCTGTACTCCTGCCAGTTGCGCAGCGCCCACGTCAGCGGGAGGAAGGGCCAGAAGTCGGGCCCGCCGCCGAGCGAGGTACGCAGGGACGTCGGGCCGAAGAAGCCGTCCGGCTGCGCGGTCGCGAGGATGGCGTCGACCCAGCGGCGTACGGCGGCGAGCGCGGTCTGGTCGCCGGTGAGGATCGCCAGGTCGGTGTAGCCGCGCAGCCAGTACGGCACCTCCTCCCAGCCGGTCTTCTCCGGGTGGACCCAGCCGGTGCCGTCCATGGCCAGGAAGTGCGAGGTGGCGGCGTACTGGCCGCACAGCCCGGCCAGTTGCTGCCGGAGCTTTCCCGCGAGCCAGCCGCCCGCGGTGACGGCGCCGGGCGGGAGCCGCAGGAAGGCGGTCGGCGCCAGCGGGGTGCGGCTGGGTGCGTACAGGCCGCCGGGAGCGGGGGCGACGCGGGCCGAGGCACGACCCGGCGCCCCTCCCCCGGCGGCGGCCCGGGCGGGCGCCGCGGCCGCGAGGGGCAGCGCGGCGCCCGCGGAGGCGGCGGCGGTGGTCGCGGCGGCGAGGAACGTACGGCGGTTCAGGGGCATGGGGGGTGGCCTCCTGTGCTGCTTGCTCTTCCAACGTTGGAAAATCCGCTGTCGCCCTGCATGACAGCACGGCTCCGCGGCTCTGTCCAGGGTCGGCACACAAGTGGCCTTTTGCCTCCCGCGTTACACAAGAAGGCCTGGGGCGGGCGGGGTTGGGGCGGATGGGCAAATCTGCTGGCCGCTGGTGGTGCGGGAGCGCGCCGGGCTTGTACAACGTTGCAGAGGGCTTGCGGCTGGCGCGCGCGTGTCGCGTCCACGGCCCGGGGGCGGCGCCGCGGTCGGGGCGTTCTGTGACCGTGCTCTGACGCCACTTGCATCGTTTCGTGGCTCAACTATCCCTATGCTGTGGCCGGTTCGAGGGTCGAGAGGTGCTTGCGGCCCCGGTGCGGCGCAGGCCGCCGGGCGGGGAGCACGGAACGGGGAACGGGGGTTTTCCATGCCCGGCAGGGAGAGCGGACGCGAGGGCGGATCAGCGGGCGAGGGCGGGGCGCAGGGCGCGGGCGGTGTCTCGGGCACGGGTGGCGCCGACGGTGCGGTCAAGCCGCTGGCCGCCGGGGACCCGCGCCGGATCGGCCCGTACCGCGTGCTCGGGGTGCTCGGCGCGGGCGGGATGGGGCGGGTGTTCCTCGCCCGGTCCGAGGGCGGCCGCGCCGTCGCGGTGAAGGTCGTGCACGACGAATACGCCACCGACACCCGCTTCCGGGCCCGCTTCCGGCGGGAGATCGCCGCCGCCCGCACGGTCGGCGAGCGCCACACCGCCCCCGTCCTCGACGCGGACCCGGACGCCGAACCGCCCTGGGTGGCCACCGGCTACGTCGCCGGACTCTCCCTGGAGCAGGTCGTGCGCCTGGACGGCCCCCTGCCCGCGTCCTCCGTCCACGCGCTCGCCGACGGCATGCTGCGCGCCCTGCGCGACATCCACGCCGCGGGCATCGTGCACCGCGACCTCAAGCCGTCCAACGTGATGCTCACCGTCGAGGGCGTCCGCGTCATCGACTTCGGCATCGCGCGCGCCGTGCAGCCGCCCGTCGAATCCCTGCTGACCAGTACGGGCATGGTCATCGGGTCGCCCGGCTTCATGGCCCCCGAGCAGATCACCGGCGACGGCGCCCGCCCCGTGAGCGACGTCTTCGCGCTCGGCTGCATGCTCTCCTACGCGGCGACGGGCAGGCACCCCTTCGCCCACGGCGCCACCAACCAGCACGCCGTGATGTTCCGCGTCGTGCAGGCCGAACCCGAGATCGACGCCGTCGCGGACGAGTCGCTGCGCGCGCTGATCGCCCGCTGCCTCACCAAGGACCCCGACCGGCGCCCCACCGTGGACGAGTTGCTGTCCGGCCCGGACCGCCCCGTGCCCGCCGCCGCTGCCGGCGCCTGGCTCCCGGCCGCCGTGGTCGTCCGGCTGGCCCGGCTCTCGGCCGGCCTGCTCGACATCGAGTCGGGGGCGGAGGCCCCTGCGGGGAAGAGCCGCGAGACGGTCCAACTGCGCGGCCTGAAGCCGACCGTGGCGGCGACGGCCGTCACCGCGACGACGCCGGACACGGCCCCGGTCCCGCCGGCCCCGGTCCCGCCCGAGCCCGCGCGGCGGGTCCGCAGACGCCCGTGGCTGATCGGGCTGATCGTGGTGCCGGTGGTGGTGGCGGGCGGCGGCACCGCGATGGTGCTCCTCCCCGGCGACGGCAGCAGCCCCGAGGCCTCCGCCTCCAGCTCCCCGACCGCGTCGCCGATCGCCTCCAACTCCCCCTCGCCAGGAGGCGTTTCCCCCTCCGGCACGGTCACACCCGGCACCACCGCGCAGCCCACCACCGCCCCGCCCGCGCCTTCCCCCGGCAAGGACGGCAAGAACGGCCAGGACGGCAGGAACGGAGCGCAGGGCCCCGCCAACCCCGGTACGGGCAGCTCCCGTTCGACCACCACCGGCTCGACCGGCTCCACCACCGCCTCCGGCGGCAGCACGGGCAGCAAGGGCGGCGGCTCCACCGGCGGCGCCTCGTCCCCCAAACCCCCGTCGAGCGCCGTCCCGTCCACCTTCGTCGGCACCTGGAGCACCCCGATGGAGGGCAGCTTCGGCAACGACCCGCAGAAGCTCGTCATCTCCCGCGCCGCGATCGGCCAGAACGCCGTCCGCTACTCCTGGGACGTCTACGGCATGGGCCACTGCGAATACACCGCCCGCCTCGACTCCGTCTCCGCCAACGGCACACAGCTCCACGTCACGTCCGGCACGATCGACACCGCCCACTCCGGCCAGTACTGCAACGACGTGGCCGCCTCCACGCTCGTCTCCGACAGCACGGGCACCATCCGCCGCATCTACTCCTCCTCCAACCCGAACGGCATCACGTACAACCGGGCGTGATGCCGTTCGCGGGGGCCCTGCGGGCGGGTCGGTGGACAGTGGGCGACTTTCGAAGTAGTTTCGAAGTCATGGCACCCTCTCCTGCCGTCGAAGCGAACTTCTCCGAACTGATCAACAAGCCGAAGGACACCGTCGCCCGCATGCAGGGCAGCCTGCGCCGAGGCATCCGGTTGCACCGCAGGGACGCCGAGGATCTCTACCTGACCACCGCCGCCCGCGCGGACGAGGCCGTCCAGGTGGTGGATTCGACCACGCGCATGTTCGTCGCGTTCATGAAGCACGAGCCGAGTGCCGTCCAGCTCCTCACCGACGTCTTTCCCGAGGCGTTCCCCTGGGTCAGGTTCCTCCCCGAGAACGCGGTGCGAACCTTCCTCGTCGAATTCATCGAGACGGCCCGTGCCAGCACCGACCTCGGAACCGTCAGCCCCATCGCCCAGCTCATCGCGGAGTGGCGCCACACCGCGGAGATCTACGCCGACCCGGACCTGCACAGGACCCTCACGGCCGACCACGGGGACACGGACCTCGGCGACGTGCCCATGCCGGAGGTGGAGGGCGAGTGACCCTCGGCAAGGGTGACCCTGTCCCACCCCCGCCCGGCAAGGGCGAGTTCGAAGTGAAGTTCACCTCCCGGTCGGCTGCGGTCGGCTGGCTGGAACTGTGCAGACAGGCGCCGGGCAACACGCTCGACGCCTGGTTGCAGATGCGGACCGGACCTGCCCCTGTCGTGCCGACGCCACGGCACCACCGCCTCAAGGGCGACCTGGCCATCGGCACGCGCAACGGGAAGACGTATCCGCAGTGGCAGATCGAAGTCACCGGCGGCGGCCGCGTCTGGTACCTCTTCGACGAGAACGCGGCTACGTGCTGGCTGGTCCACGCCGGGACCGGCCACCCCAAGCGCACGGAGTAGGGGACGCGCGCCGGGAGCCCTGCTCCGTTGCCTCAGCTGGGGTCACGGGTTCGCCAGGGCCTGGACCTGCGCGTAAGGGAGCGGGGTGGGCTCGGGTGGGAGGGCGTTGCGGATGGCGGTTGCCGTGGTCAGGGCTGCGGAGAGGGCGGTGCGGTAGAGGAGGGAGCCGAGGCTGACGCGGCGGACGCCGAGGGCGGTCAGGGTGGGGAGGGTCGGGCCGGTCGGGGTGTGGAGGATGTTCAGCGGGACGGTCAGGGTCGCCGTCAGGGCGGCGATGGCCGCGGGATCCGCCAGGCCGGGGACGAACACGCCGTCCGCGCCCGCCTGTTCGTACTGCGCCAGACGCGTGGCGGTCTCCTCCTGGTCGCGGCCGAGCCAGTACGTGTCGGTGCGGGCGTTCACGAACAGCGCGGGCGCCGCCGACCGCACCGCGGCGATCTTGGCCGCGTGCAGTGCGGCGGGGGCCAGGGTGCCGTCCGGGCGGCCGTCCTCCAGGTTGACGCCCGCCGCGCCCGCCTCGTACAGCCGCACCGCCAGCTCGGCCACCTCCTGCGGATCGTCGCTGAAGCCCCCCTCCGCGTCCACGCTGAAGAGGAAGGAGCCCCGGCCCAGGCGGCGGGCCAGCGCGAGGGTCTCCTCGGCCGTCGCCGCCGCCCCGTCCGGCAGGCCCGCGGCGGCCGCGACGCCCAGACTCGTCGTGCCGACCGCCCGGAAGCCGTGCTCCGCGAGGAGCGCCGCGGACGCGTAATCCCACGCGTTGGGGAGCAGGAGCGGGGCCGCCTCGTCGTGCAGGCGGGCGAAGGGGGTGCGCGGGCGGTCGAGCAGGCCCTCGGCCAGCGCGAGCGCGTGCGCCCGGCCCGGGCACACGCGGGGCGGGGCGCCGAAGGTGAGGGGTACGGGGTGGGTGCGGTTCGCTGCCGCGAGGTCCAGCCGTACGGTGTCGCCTGCGGCGATCTCCTGACCCGCGACGCGCGTCGGGCGGGTGGCGACGCGGCGCATCTCCGCGACGGGCGGGGTCTCGCGCAGGACCCTTGCCAGGGGGGCGGGGGCGCTCTCCGCGGTGGCTGGGGCTGGGGCCGTTGCGGTGGCCGCCGCTGACTCGACGAGGGCGGTCGTCGCCGCGCAGGCCTGGACGAGCAGGCCGATGCGGTTGGCGGCTGCTTCCAGGGTGGCTTCGTCCGCCGCGTCCGCTTCCGCCGGGGCCGCCGGGTCCGGCAGGAGCTGGGTCAGCAACTGGGCCACCGCCTCGTCCGCGGCTGCCTCCGCGGGGGCGTCCGCCGCTCCGAAGTACGGTCCGGCCACCGCGGCCACCGCCTCCGCGGCCGCGGCGGGGTCCGGCATGCCCAGCGCTGCGGCGAGCGTACGCACCACGCGGTGGCGCACCTCGCCGTCCGGCTGCGCCGCTGCCGCCCTGCGCAGGGCCGCAGGCTCCAGGCGGGCGAGGTCCGCTTCCACGAGGGCGCGGCGGCGGCGGTGGGGCTCGCCGGAGCTGAAGCGGGCGACGGTGCGGCGGAGCCACGCGATGCCTGTGCCCTGCGCGGGGGCGGTTGGGTGCGGTGGGACGAGGGCGGAGTCCGCGAGGGCTGCGGTGACGGCCGCGTGGGTGGTGAGGACGTGGGTCGTGGGCGTCATAGGCCGACGCTATGGGTGGGACGGTTCGGGGCTTGCCGAAGCGTTTGGCGCGGGGGCGCTGCGGGGTGGGGGGTTGCGGTTCGTTGCGCGACCGTCCGCCGGTGGTGGGTTGCTCGCGCCGTTCCTCGCGCCCCCGGTGTACCCGGCGGGGCATCGCGCCCTTTCCCGGGGGGTGGGGTCGGGTGCCGGCACGGGGCACCTCCTCGGAATGCGCGTCTGACCTCATGAGCTAGGTGGCGGGTCCTGTGTGCGCATTCCTGCGGGGGCACCCCGCACCGTCCCCCTCCCGGCGTCTCGTGGGCGGCTGCCTGCCGGTGGGGGTGGATGTGTGAGGGACTGCGGGTAGCCCCCGACGGCGGTGCACCCCCACATGGGGACCGTCAGACGACGTCTTACCCGCACGGGTGGTGGGGGTGGGAAACACCCCGCGCCGCCAGGCGCGGGCACCCCCCGCGGCGGGAAAGCCGCACGCGTGCGGGCCCCCGCAGCGGGCCCCCGCGGGGGCGCGACAGGCCCACCTCTGGCCGAAGGTCGGCGTCCGCGCCGTGGGGGCGAATTACGGTGGTGCGATGGGACATGTGACGTGGTGGGCGGTGCTCTCGTCCGGATCCGCTCCCGTACTTCTGCTCGGGGGTTCGGCCACCGCCGCGGTCGTGGAAGGGCCGGACTACAACCCCGTCAAGCAGACGATCAGCGTCCTCGCGGCCGACAACCAGGAGGCCTACTGGGCGCTCACGGCGACGCTGCTCGCGCTGGGGCTGTGCCATCTGGCGACGGCCGCCGGGCTGCGGGCCGCCGCGCTCGCGGGGCGGCTGGCGCTGGGCGGTGGCGGGGTGTCGGCGATGCTGCTGGCGTTCTTTCCGGCTCCCGCGACGGGGGGTTCGCTGTCGCACGGGTCGGTCGTGACGGTGGGCTTCGCGCTGCTGGCGCTGTGGCCGGTGCTCGCCGCGTGGCGGCGGCCCGCGGGCGGGCCGTGGGGGCTGCGGCCGGTGCCGTCGTGGGTGGTGACGGCGCTGATGCTGGTGGGAGCGGCGTGGTTCGTGGTGGAGAACCAGCGGCACGGTCCGGCGGGCGTCGCCGAGCGCGTCGTCACGGGGGCGACGGCGGTGTGGCCGGTGGTCGTCGTCATCTCGTGCCTGCGCCACCGCCCGCGCACGGGCGGCGGCGTGGGTCCCGGCGTCCAGGCCTAGCCTTCCGCGCCGGGGCGGCCGGCCCCGGACGTACCGCCAACAGGCGCTCACAAAAATTACGTGAGCGTTGAACTACCCGCCCCGCCCGCCCGTACAGCTGCGTGGCGGCCCCGCCAAGCCCGGCGGGGATGCGCACGGGTGCCGCGTCCGCGCGGCTCGGCCTGGAGGTCCGGGTGTTCAGTCTTCGTTCCGCACGTGGTTTACGGGATCGGTTCCGTCGGACGGGTGTCGGCGTCGCCGTGCTGGTGGCGGTCGGCGCGGGAGGGCTCGCGGTCGCGCCGGGCGCGGTCGCGGGGGGCGCGGGGGTGCTGGCCGACGCGCTGATCTCGCCGCACACCGTCACCGGCGGGGCGCCCGCCACCGGGACGGTCACGCTGGTCGCGCCGGTGGACGGCGACACCGTCGTCTCGCTGGAGAGCACCGACACGACCGTCCTCACGGTCCCGCCGACCGTGACCGTGCCGGCGGGTTCCAGCAGCGCCACCTTCACGGTCACCACCTTCGTCTTCCACGGGTCCGGCGAGTTCGCGTGCGTGGAGGCGACCGCGGGCGGGGTCACCGCCACGCCGTGCCTGAACAGCAACCCGGCGCCGTCCGGGCCCGTCGCGACCGCGGTGACCTTCACGCCCGCGCCGATCCCCGGCGGGAGCCCGGCCACCGGGAAGGTGCGGCTGTCCGGTACGGCGGACAGCGACACCGGGCTGATCCACCTGGTCAGCAGCAACCCGGCGGTGCTGGCCGTCCCGGAGTCCGTGCTCGCCACCGTGGGGTCGGACACCACGCCCTTCCCGATCACGACCTCGGCCGTCACCGTCGACCAGCCCGTCACCGTCACCGCCACCGCGGACGGCGGCAGCGCGTCCGGCACCGTGACCGTCGTCCCGGCGACCGCGCCGCCGGCCACCGACACCGTCACGGTCAAGAGCGCGGAGTGGAAGAAGGGCCTGCTGAAGATCACGGCGACCAGCAGCGACCCGAACGCGATCCTGGGCGTCTACCTCACCGCGTCCGACAGCTTCATGTTCCCGCTCACCGCCAAGGGCGGCGGCACGTACGAGGCCCAGCACCAGTGGCTCGACAACCCGCGGTCGATCACCGTCCGCAGCAGCCTCGGCGGCTCGGCGACGGCCACGACCTGACCCGTACGGCGGGGTGGTTCAGCCGCGGGCGTCCTCCGCGAGGGTCGCCGCCACGAGAGCGTTGGCGTGGCCGTGGCCCAGGCCGTGCTCGGCCTTGAGCCAGCCGACCAGCTCCATGTGGCGGGTCAGCGGCGAGGAGCGGACGATCTGCTGCCACTCGGCTATCGGGCGGCCGTACTTCTTCTCGATGGAGGGGAAGTAGCTCGCGGGGCCCTTCACGGCGGCGGCCTGGGTGGTCATGTGCGTCTCCCTGCACGGGCGTTCGGATCCGGTCACAGGGGTAGACAGGGCGGCGGCGCCGAAATCATCGGTCGCCGCCGCCCGGTTTTCAGCCCGCCGCGGTGAACAGGGGTGCCTCGGGGGCGCCCTGGGTCAGGACGGTGGAGCCGGTCCAGGTCAGGAACGAGTCGGCGGGCAGGTAGTCGTCCTGGAGGAAGAACGCGCGGGTGACGGCGGTGACGGTCAGGCTCGCGCCGGTCTCCGTCACCGGCGTGCGCAGGGCGACGATCTCCGCGATGTCCGACTGCGTGGTGCCCGCGGGGAGTTCGACGGTCGTGGCCGCGGTGCCCTCGCGGGTGATCGACCACGTCGGGTCGACATGGTTCGAGCGGTAGAGCGTCGGGTCGCCCTTGAGGCGTACGCCGACGGACAGGCCGACCGCGCCCGCGTCGGCGGACGGGGTCGCGGTGTGGGCGACGGCCAGGTAGAGGTACGTGCGCTGGTCGCCGAGTTCGGGGGTGGCGGGGCTGGACGGCGACTCGATCTTGCCCTCGCGGGTCATCTCCTGCGCCATGACGGGGTAGAGCCACGGGTTGACGTCCATCATGTGCTCGCGCGGCTGGCCCGCGGGCAGTTCCTGGACGGGCGCGGGCGAGAAGCGCATCGGGTCGTCGACGGTGTCGCACAGGTTGTTGTTGGAGGTGCACGTCTCCAGCCGCGGCCGGTCGCCCTCGTAAGCGCCCGCGAAGACCAGCGTCTGGTGGTTGGCGGCCTGGTAGACGCCGGTGCCGGGCACCGGCTTGCCGTGGGCGTCGACCTCGACGTCGTAGGCCCACTCGATGTCGGTCGTGCGGCCCCAGCGGGCCATCAGGGCTGGCGAGTTGGTGCCGCCGTCCTCGTTCGTCCAGATGACGGTGTACTGCAGGATCTTGTGGCCGGGGGTCTTGGCGGGCAGCACCTCGTGGTATTCGTACAGCGGCGCGTCGGTGGTGCTGCTCTGGAAGCGGCTGCCCAGGTCGGGGAGGTTGCGGCCGTAGAGCACGGGCGCGTTGCGCAGGATCAGGCCCATGTCGGTGGTCTCGCCGTAGACCTTGAGGCTGATTCCGCCGAGGGTGGCGCGGGTCGCGGCCAGCGGTGAGCGGTCGGCGGCGAAGCGGAAGGCCAGCGTGTGGCGGCCGCGGGTGAGGTGGCCGAGGCTGAAGTCGCGGGTGACCGGCTGGTCGGAGGGGATCACGATGTCGGTGGCGTAGTGCCCGTCGACGTACGCCGACACGACCGCGGATTCGGCGCCCTTCGTGCCCCAGGAGACGCCGGGCGCCCGCGCGGACAGCGTCACGACGGCCTCGCCGCTGCGGTCGGCCGTGACGTGCACGGTGTGCGCGGGGCCGCCGCGCCGCACGGTCACGGACGGCAGGTGCTGCGTGCCGTGCCCGGCGGTGGTGGACGGGGCGGCCGCCGCCGCGGGCGAGGCGGTCAGCCCGAGCACCGACGCCGCCACCAGCAGCAGGGCCGTACCGCCCACGCCCGCGACGCCCGCGGTACGGGAGCGGGGGTGCGACCTGCGGATGTCCTTCATGTCACGCATGGCAGAAGTTCCTTTCAGCCGGTCTTCCGGAGCGCCCCCGACGATCCAGCAGCCGGGCGACGCGCGAGAGACGCCTGTGGCAATTTCGGCTGAACTCCCCTGCCGGGGCGGCTGGTTCGGCTGGTGCACGGGATACGTGCAGGGGCGTGCACGGGATACGTGTACGGGCGCGGCTCCGGCCCCCGCGGTTTCAGGCCGCGGCCCCCGCCCGTACGCACTGAAACCGCGCTGCAACCGGCGTGAAGGCGCGCGCCCGCAGCCTTGCCGGCATGACGACGACACCGAAGCCCCCGGCGGGCACCGCGCCGGACATCGCGATCGAGGCCCGCGGGCTGCGCAAGGCCTACGGCGAGAAGACCGTCCTGGACGGCATCGACCTGAGCGTTCCGGCGGGCACCGTCTTCTCGCTGCTCGGGCCGAACGGCGCGGGCAAGACCACCGCCGTGCAGATCCTCTCCACGCTGATCGGCGCGGACGGCGGCGAGGCCCGCGTCGCCGGGCACGACCTGGTGGCCGCGCCGCATGCGGTGCGGGCGGCGATCGGCGTGACGGGGCAGTTCTCCGCGGTGGACAACCTGATCACCGGCGAGGAGAACATGCTCCTGATGGCCGACCTGCACCACCTCGGCCGTACCGAACGACGCACCGTCACCGCCGAGTTGCTGGAGCGCTTCGACCTCGCCGAGGCCGCCCGCAAGCCCGCGTCGACCTACTCCGGCGGGATGCGGCGGCGCCTCGACATCGCCATGACGCTGGTCGGCAGGCCGCGGGTGATCTTCCTCGACGAGCCGACGACAGGCCTGGACCCGCGCGCCCGCAACGCCACCTGGGGCGTCATCCGCGAGCTGGTCGCGGGCGGTGTGACCGTCTTCCTCACCACGCAGTACCTGGAGGAGGCCGACGAACTCGCCGACCGTATCGCCCTGCTGAACGGCGGGCGGCTCGTCGCGCAGGGCACCGCGGACGAGCTCAAGCGGCTGGTGCCGGGCGGGCACGTCCGGCTGCGCTTCACCGACCCGGCCGCGTACGAGAGCGCCGCCCGCGCGCTCACCGGCTCCGCCCGCGACGACGAGGCGCTGGCGCTGCAGATCCCGAGCGACGGCACACAGCGCGAACTGCGGGCGATCCTCGACTGGTTGGACGCCGCCGAGGTCGCCGCCGACGAGCTGACCGTGCACACCCCGGACCTGGACGACGTCTTCTTCGCGCTGACCGGCCCCGCCACCACCCTGCCCGCCCCCGCCAAGTCCGCCGAGGAGAACGCCCGATGAGCACCCTGCCCCTGGCCGTACGCGACTCGTCCACGATGGTCCGCCGCAATCTGCTGCACGCCCGCCGCTACCCGTCCATGACGCTCAACCTGCTGCTCACGCCCGTGATGCTGCTGCTGATCTTCGTCTACATCTTCGGCGACGTGATGAGTTCGGGGCTCGGCGGGCACCCGGACCGCGCCACCTACGTCGCCTACGTGGTGCCCGGCATCCTCATGATGACCATCGGCGGTGCGTCGCTCGGCGTCGCGGTGTCGGTGTGCACCGACATGACCGAGGGCATCATCGCCCGCTTCCGCACCATGGCGATCTACCGCGGGTCCGTCCTGGTCGGGCACGTGGTCGGCGGGGTGCTCCAGGTGCTCGTCAGCGTCGTGCTCGTCATCGGCGTGGGCTTCGCGATCGGCTTCCGCACCGACGCCTCGCTGCTGGAGTGGCTGGCCGCGATCGGCCTGACGCTGCTGGTGGGCCTGGCGCTGACGTGGCTCGCGGTCGGCATCGGCCTGTCCTCGCCGAATCCGGAGGGCGCGAGCAACGTCGGGCTGCCGCTGATGATCCTGCCGCTGCTGGGCAGCGCGTTCGTGCCCGTCGACTCGATGCCGGGGTGGTTCCGCTGGTTCGCGGACTACCAGCCCTTCACGCCCTTCATCGAATCGCTGCGCGGCCTGCTGCTGGGCACGCCGATCGGGCACAACGGGTGGCTCGCGGTCGGCTGGGGCGTCGCCCTCACCGCGCTCGGCGCCTGGTGGTCGACGAGCCTGTTCAACCGCGACCCGTCGAACGCCCGGTGACGGTCGCGAGCACCGCGCCCCGCAACTCCCCCCGCCCCAGGGCGGCGTACTCTGCGACAGCCGCCGAGTACGCCGCCCCGTCGGCGTCCTCGGCCGCGGCCCGCGCGTCGGCCACGGCCGTCGGCGGCTGCAACTCGCCCAGCACACCCAGGCGTTCGGCCAGCGCCACCCAGCGCGCCGCCGATGCGTCGCCGCCCGCGAGCGCGGCATGCCCCAGCGCCAGCAGCACCGTGCCGTAGACGGGCAGTTCGGCCGCCGGGACCGGCGGGCGCCCGTCGCGCGGGGTGAGCATCCACTCCAGCCGCGACCGCAACCGCGCCGCCAGCCCCGCGACCGGCTCCACCCGCCCGCACCGGGCGTGCGCGCCCAGCGCCGCGGCCTGCATCTGCAGCGCCCACGCGTTCATGTACGCCTCACCACCGGGCGGCGGACCCCCGCCGTCCAGCACCGCCACCGCCTCCCGCCACAGCCCGAGCCCCAGCTCCGTCAGCCCGCGGGCCAGCGCGATCTCGGCGCGCGCGCCCAGCGCCCCGGCGGCGTCCGCGTCCGCGACGTCGGACGGCTCGCGGTCCGCGGCCTGCTCCAGCCACTGCTCGGCCTCGTCGACGGCGCCGCGCTGCAGGCACGCGAGCACCAGCGCGGCCCGTACGTTCATGGTGTCGGTCCGGTCGCCCACAGCCTGCTGCTGGGCCAGCGTCGCCAGCAGGTGCTGGTACGCGTCGTCGCCCTGGCCCATCCGCAGGGCCAGTTCGCTGATCCTGGCGTTGCACAGCATCCGCAGCAGCGGGTGGTGCAGCGGCTCCAGGCCCGCCAGCGCCCGGCGCGCGGCGGCCAGCGCGGCCACCGGCCCGTCCTCGTACTCCCACACGTAGCTCGCCACGCATTCGGCGACGCCCGCCAGCAGCGGCTGGCCACCGCGCCCGCACAGCTCGCGCAGCTGCGTATAGCCGGGCGGCCGCAGATCCGGGATCACGCACAGCACCTGCGCCAACGCCCGTACCAGCGTGTCGGGTTCGCCCTGCGGCAGGCGGCGCAGCGTGTACAGGGGGCGCAGGGCGCGCGGGCCCAGGCCCATGAAGAGCGTCGCCGTGCAGATCGCCGCGGCCGTGCGCACGACCTCGACGTACTCCGGCTCGGGGTCGTAGTGGGACAGCGGCGGGCCGGTGTCCGCGGCGAGCGCCACCAGGCGGCCGTAGTTGGAGCCGGTCGACCAGATCGCGCCCAGCACCGCGGCCGCCGACGCGATCGACGGCCCGTCGCCGCGGGCCAGCGCGTGCCGCAACGCCAGTGCCAGGTTGGCCTGTTCGGCGCGCACCCGGTCCCACGAGTCGAACGGGTCCGTGCCGAACAGCACATCGTGCTCGGTCCGCCCGAAGTCCCGTGCCCACGCCAGCAGTCGGGTCACCACCTCGGCGTCCTCGCCCGCCGCCGTGCGCTTGGCCGCGCAGAACTCCCGTACGGTCTGCAGCATCCGGAAGCGCACCCCGGCGACGGTGTCCGCCGCCGACAGCAGCGACTGGTCAGCGAGCTGCTCCAGCGTGCCGAGGACGTCCGTGTCCGGGGGCAGCACGTGGGCGGCCGCGTCCTCGGTGAAGCCGCCGGGGAGGACGGACAGCGCGCGCAGCGCCGCCTGCGCGTCCTCCTCCAGCAGATTCCAGCTCCACTCGACGACCGCGTGCAGCGTACGGTGCCGCTCCGGGGTGTCCCGGGCGGCGCCGCGCAGCAGGGCGTAGCGGTCCGGCAGCCGGTCCTGGAGACGGCGGGCGATCTCGGTCACGGACAGCGCCCGCACCCGCGCCGCCGCCAGCTCCACCGCCAGCGGCAGCCCGTCCAACTGCGCGCACAGCTCCGCCACTTGCGCGGCGGGCAGCTCGACACCCGGGCGGGCGGCCCGGGCCCGCTGCGCGAACAGCTCCGCGGCGTGCGCGCGGTCCAGCTCCGGCAGCGCGTACACCGCCTCCGACGTCAGCCCCAGCGGCGCGCGGCTCGTCGTCAGCACCCGCAGGTCACGCGACAGCGCGACCAGCGCCCGTACGAGGTCGGCGACCCCGGCCACCACCTGCTCGCAGTTGTCCAGCACCAGCAGCGCCGGGCCCTGGCCGAGCCCCGCCGCGATCGCGCCCGCCGCGCCCTGGCCCCGTACGTCCGCCGCGCCCAGCGCCGCGGCGACCTCGCCCGCCACGTCGGCGTCCGCGGACACCGCGGCCAGCGGCACGAAGCACACCGTGCGCCGGTCCGCCTCCCGCGCGATCAGCTGCGCCAGCCGCGTCTTGCCGAGCCCGCCAGGACCCGCGACCGTCACCACCCGCGAGGTGTGCAGCAGCTCCGTCACCGCGGCGACGTCCGCCGCCCGGCCCACCAGCTCGTTCGGCTCGTGCGGCACGCCCTTGCGGACCGCGGGCGCCTCCGCCCGCAGCAGCTCCGCGTGCACCGCGCGCAGCGCCGCCCCCGGATCGGCGCCCAACTCGGCCCGCAGCCGCCTGCGATAGGCGTCGTACCGCGTCAGCGCCGCCGCGGGCCCCGCGCTCCCGGCCTCCGCCCGCAGCAGCTCCCCCAGCACCTCCTCGTCCCGCGGCGCCCCCGCGACCACCTCCGCCAGCAGCACCACCGCCTCCGCACCCCGCCCCAGCCGCGCCACCGCCAGCGCGCGCCGCCTCCGCAGCCCCTCGTGCGCGCCCGCGCGCTCCGCCCGCAGCGCCCCCACCGGATCCTCGCCCCGGTCCCCACCCCCGTCCCACAACGCGAGCCCCGCCTCCGCGGCGGCGAGCACCCCCGCGTGGTCCCCCCGCCGCGCGCACTCCTGCGCCTCCGCCGCACGCAGCAACAACGCGGAGGCGTCCACCTGCTCCTCGTCCAGCGTCAGCCGATACCCCGTCGGCGTCGTCACCACCACATCCGCACCGAGCTGCGCCCGCAGCCGCGACACCAACACCTGCACGGCCTTCCCCGGCCGCTCCGGCGCGTCCTCCTCCCCCCACAACCCCGCCACCAGCCGCCCCGCGCTGCACCCCGCCCCCTGCTCCCCCGCGAGCAACGCGAGCAGCCCCCGCAGCCGGGGGGCCGTGATCTCCCGCCCCCGGAAGGCCACGCGGGGCAACAACGTCAACTCGGTGCTCACAACTCTGCAGAGTAGCCCTGCGGGCTACGTGGAAAGGGGGGCGCCCTTGCCCCGCCGGGCGCGCTGTCCCTCGCCCCCACCGGCTGGCAGCCGCCCACGCTCCTCGGGAGGGGCCGCCCCTCCTCCCCCACCGGCTGGCAGCCGCTGACTCCTGCCGGAGGGGGACGATCCGGGGGTGCCCATGCCCCGCCGGGCGCGCTATCCCTCACCCCCACCGGCTGGCAGCCGCCCACGCTCCCCGGGAGGGGGACGATCCGGGGGTGCCCCCGGAGGAATGCGCACGCAGTCGCCGTCACCTACCTCATGAGGTCGGACGCGCATTCCGAGGAGGTACCCCCGGAGTGGCCCCCGACCCCACCCACTGCGCAGGCGCGCGATGCCCCGCCGGGTGACACCGGGGGCGCGGGGAACTGCGCGACAAGCCCCCACCGGCCGGTGGTCCGGGGCGGACCGGGTTGCCCCTTCGGGCCGGTGACTACCCGCGCCCCGGTAGGGGGTTGCTCGCGCAGTTCCTCGCGCCCCCGGTGTGCCCGGCGCGGCATCGCGCGCCACGCGGGTGGGCGGGTCGGGTACCGCCACGGGGCACCTCCTCGGAATGCGCGTCTGACCTCACCCGTATCCGCGACGGAGTCGATGCGCATTCCTGCGGGGGCACCCCGCACCGTCCCCCTCCCAGGAGCGTTGGCGGCTACCGGCCGGAGGGGGGTGAGGGACAGCGCGCCCGGCGGGGCAAGGGCACCCCCGCACCGTCCCCCTCCGACAGGAGTGGGCGGCTACCGGCCGGTGGGGGTGAGGGACAGCGCACCCGGCGGGGCAAGGGCGTTGAGGGCCGCGCGGACCACGTCGGCGATCAGCTCGTCCGCAGAGGACGCGGCCGCGTGTTCGCGGGAGGTCAGGACGGCGATGACGAGCGGCGCCCGCGCCGCAGGGCGGACGACGGCGATGTCGTTGCGGGTGCCGTAGCCGCCGCTGCCGGTCTTGTCCGCGGCCGTCCAGCCCTCGGGGAGCGCCGCCCGGATGTAGGGATCGCCGGTGGTGTTGCGGGTCATCCAGTCGGTGAGGAGGGCCCGGCGGGAGGCGGGCAGCGCGGTGCCGAGGAGCAGCGCGCGCAGGTCCGCGGCGAGGGCGCGGGCCGTACTCGTGTCGCGGATGTCGCCGGGAGCGGCCTCGTTGAGGGACGGCTCGGTGCGGTCCACCCGCGTCGTCGCGTCGCCGAGGCCGCGCACCGCCCGCTGGAGGCCCGCCGGGCCGCCGAGTTCGCGCAGCAGCAGATTCTCCGCGGTGTTGTCGCTGTAGCGCAGCGCCGCGTCCATGACGTCGCGCAGCGCCATGCCCGTGGCGACGTGCCGCGAGGTGACGGGGGCGTGGTCGAGTACGTCGGCGCGGGTGTACGTGAGCGTACGGTCGAGGTCCGTCTCCTCCTGCCGGAGCAGCGCGGCCGCGGCGAGCACCTTGAGCGTCGAGCACGCGGCGAAGCGGCGGTCGGCCCGGTAGGTGACGGTGCGGCCGGTGCCGGTGTCGAGGAGGTAGAGGCCGACGCGGGCGCCGTAGCTGTCCTCGATGGCGCGGAACACCGCGTCGGTGGCAGGGAGTTGCGCCGTGCCGGACGCGGCGGCATGCGGTGCCGGGCCGGACGCGGGGCCCGGCCCCACGGGAGCCGCCGGGGCAGCGGGAGCCACCGGCGGTGCCGGGGAGCCGCCCCCGCACCCGGCGAGCAGGCCGAGAGCAAGGGCGAAGGCGGCCGCGACCGGGCGGCGGGCGGAACGGGCCATGCCCGCCACCCTCACCCGCCGCCCCACCGGAGTCAAAGACCCGCCCGGACGCCCGGCGCGCCGCCCATGCGATGCTGCGGGGGCCGCGCGGCGCAAGCCTCCCGCCACGAGCCACCGCCGCGGGAGCCGACCCCAGCAAGCCCCGCCGCGCGGCCGGACCGCGACCAGCCACCGCCGCGAAAGCCGACCCCGGCAAGCCACCGCGGCGCGAGCGGACCGCGCCCAGCGAGGAGACGGATGGACGTCTACGAGGCCGTACGCAGCCGCCGCGCGGTGCGGGCCTTCAGCGGCGAGCCCGTACCCGGCGAGGTGCTGCGGCGCGTGCTGGCCGCCGCGGCGCACGCCCCGTCCAGCGGCAATCTTCAGCCGTGGCGGGTGTACGTCGTGACCGGCGGGCCGCTCGCGGAGCTGAAGGAGCGGGCCACCGCCCGCGCGTTCGCCGGGGATGCGGGCGACCTCCGCGAATACCCCATGTATCCGGCGGAGTTGGCGGCGCCCTACAGCGAGCGCTTCGCCGCGGCGGCGGCCCAGCGCTACGCGGCACTCGGCATCGCGCGCGACGACCCGGACCGTCCCCGTAAGATCGCCGCCCTCAACGCGGCGGCGTTCGGCGCGCCCGCCGTCCTCTTCTGCTACCTCGACCCGGCGATGGGCCCCGGCCAGTGGGCCGACGCGGGGATGTACCTCCAGACGGTGATGCTGCTGCTGCGCGCGGAGGGCTTGCACAGCTGCCCGCAGGTGATGTGGACGACGTACCGCACGACCGTCAGCGACGCCGTCGGGGCCCCGGAGGGCCACGTCCTGCTGTGCGGGATGGCGATCGGGTACGAACCGGCGGGCGCCCCGCCGCTGTTCACGGGCCGGGCGCCGCTGCCGGAGACGGTGCGCTTCGTCGGGGACTGACGCTCAGGGCGAGATGAGCCGCAGATGCCACCACGGGCGGCGCTGGTGCCGCCAACTCGCGGCCTGCGCCGCGGCGAACGGATCCGGCAGCGTCCGCCGCTCGAACTCCGTGTCCAGCCGCGCGACGATCCGCCCCAACTCCCGCCGGGCGCGCGGCGGGAGGGCGTGCAGCATCTCCTCTATGTCGTCGCGCGCGTCGAGGATGTCGCAGCAGGGGCAGTCGGCGAGCGGCGGGTAGAGCACGCGGCCCGGCTGCCGCAGGAACCCCTCGTACGTCGCGAGCGCCCCGCTCAGGAAGCCGGGCCAGAACCTGCCCGCCTCCATCCGCCGTACGGCGCCCTGCGCGCTTCTCCCCAGGCCCCTGACCTGGCTGTACGGCCGGGCAGCTCCCCGGCGGGTGTGCGGTGCGGCGCGTAGCGCGCCGGGCGGCCTACGCGGCATCGCCCTTTCGTGTCGTCATGCCCGCGACGATACCGCGCCCGGCGAGGAAGCGCCCGGCTCCGAGGCGCGGGACCCCCGGCGGTCAGGGCAGCCTCACACCGGAGGGCGCGCGCACCCTCGGCGCCCCGAACACGCACCGCGCAAGCGCGGGCCGCGGGATCACGTCCCCGCCAACTGCCCCCGCACCCACGCCGGATCGGGATTGGTGTGCGCCCGCCCCCCGACCACGACGGTCGGCACGGTCTCGTTCCCGTCGTTGACCTCCCGCACGGCCGCGGCCGCCGCCGGATCCCGCCAGATGTTCACCCAGTACGCCCGCCGCGCCCGCCACCCCAGCCTGGCCCGCAGCCGCAGGCAGTACGCGCACCCGGGCCGCCAGTAGACAACGACCCGCCCGTCCGCCGCACTGCGCCGCCCCGCCTCCGCCGCGCTCACCGAACGCGGGAAGATGACCGGCGAGTTGACCGCCGCCATCACCAGGAACCCCCCGATGAAGCCGCCCCCGGCCGGGTAGTTGCCCTGCGCGACGTACACCCCGCCAGCGAGCCCACCGGCGACGAGCAGCGCGATCGCCATCCCCCACACGCGCATCATGCCCAGCACGCTACCCCCGCCGGCCTCCCGCGGAACCGCCGGGCGCGGCCGGGGCGTCGCTCCGTAAGGGGAGAGAGGGGTTCCGATGGGCGCCAGGTACCTGTATCTCGTGCGGCACGGTGAGGCGGTCCCGGACGAGAGCGGGCTGTCCGAGCGCGGGCGGCGCCAAGCCCACCTGCTCGGGGAGCGGTTGGCCGGTTGTCCGGTCTCCGCCGTGTGGCACGGGCCGCTGGCGCGGGCGCGGGAGACGGCGGAGATCGTCGGGGGGCGGCTGGACGGGGTCGCGCCGCGGGAGTGCGAGGTCGCCGGGGACTACGTGCCGTACGTGCCGCGCCGCGACGAACTCCCCTCGGACAGTGCCGACTTCCTGCTGAGCTTCCTCGCCGGTGTCACCGACGAGGAGCGCGAGCAGGGGGCGCGGCTGGCGAAGGAGGCGGTCGGCCGCTTCACCGGACCGGCCGAGGGCGAGGCGGACGTCCACGAGGTGGTCGTGACCCACAACTTCCTCGTCGGCTGGCTCGTCCGCCACGCCCTCGACGCCCCGCCCTGGCGCTGGCTGGGCCTCAACCACGGCAACGCGAGCCTGACGGTGATCCGTTACGCCCCCGGCCGCCCGACATCGCTGCTCGTCCAGAACGACATGGCCCACCTCCCCGCCGGCCTGCGCTGGACGGGCTTCTCACCCGGCGTGCGCGTCTAGCCCTTGTCGCGGTGCCAGGGCTTGCGTTCGGCCGGGGCGCCGGACGGGGCCGCGGACGGGGCGCCACCCGGAGCGCCGGGCGGAGGCTTCGGCGGATCGTCCCGGCGGCGCCAGTTCGTGTCCTGGTCCGGGATGCTGTTGGCGTTCTTTTTCTTGATCATCGCGGCGATCTGGGCCGGGAAGAGCTGGGCGAAGTGCTGGATGAAGACGTCGCGCAGGTCCACACCGAGGTCGTCACGATTGGCCTCCGCGAGCTCGTCGAGATTGCACTCGTTGCCGTCGCCGCCGTCGCGTACGTAGGCACCGCCCATGAAGAAGCCCTGCGGTGTCGACACCGTGCCCAGGTCGCACGGGTGGACGTCGATCAGGATCTGCCAGCCGTCCACCACGACGCGGATCGCCTTCTTGGTCGGGGACACGCGGTCCTCCCAGGCGAACTGGAACGCCTGGATGTTCCTCACGACCTGCACCACGGCGTCCGCGGCGGCGGGCGGCACCCGGTCGGTCTGCGGTGTCCGGGCCCCCGGTCTGCGGTACTTCGCGGGCTGATCTCCGGGCGGTGTGGGCTGCATGGATTTCCCCTCCCCTGAGGCTTTCTTCCGATACGCCAAGTCTCCGCACGCCCACCGCCCCACACCGGCCGATACCCCTCGCTGGCCGGAACACGACGCGCTTTGTCCGATACCGACCAAGATGCCGACATCCCCGCACACACCGCCCCGCCACCGGAAAGAGCCGTGACGACCGGGGCCGTCCGCCCTCTCCGGGCCGCGCCGCCCCGTGGGCGAAGCGTCAGTGCGGGATCCCCTCGATGATGTCGCGGGCGCCCTGCCGCAGCAGCTCGGCGCAGACGCGCGAGCCGAGGACGGCGGGGTCGTTCAGCGACTCGCCCCAGAAGTGCGCGTGCACGAACCGGGAGCCGTCGCGCGAGAAGACCATGCCGCGCAGGCTGAGCTGCCCGTCGGGCTCGGTGACGCAGTGCCCGGCGATCGGGCTGTTGCAGTGCCCGCGCAGACCGTGCAGCATCACGCGCTCGGCCGTGATCTCGGTCATGGTGCGGTCGTGGTTGAGCTGCTGGAGCAGATGGGCGACCGGCTCGTCGTCCTTCCGGCATTCGAGGCCGAGGGCCGCGGCGCCGACCGCCGGAAGCACCTCGGCCACGCTGAACACCTGCCGCGCGCGCTCGGCGATGCCGAGACGTTCGAGGCCCGCGCGCGCGAGGACCATCGCGTCGAGCCTCGTGTCGATCGGCCGCTTGCCGTCGAGCTTGTCGATCCGGGTGCCCACCGCGCCCCGGACGCGTACGACGTTGAGGTCCGGGCGCACGCGGTTGATCTGCGCCTTGCGGCGCACCGCCGAGGTCGCCACGGTCGCACCGGCCGGAAGGTCGTCGAGCGTCCGGACGCCGGACCCTTCGGGGACGAGCAGCACGTCGCGTACGTCGTCGCGGGGCAGGTACGCGGCGAAGATCAGGCCGCGCGGCATGGGCACGTCGCCAGGCACGTCCTTGATGCAGTGCACGGCCATGTCCACCTGGCCGCGCTGCAACATCTGGTCGATCTCGCGGACGAACAGTCCCTTCCCGCCCAACTGGGCGAGGTCCCCCTGCCACTTGTCCGCCTCGGTCACGACCGGTACGACGTCGATGTCGAGATCGGGCTCGAACTTGCGCAGCAGGCCCGACACCTGCTCGACCTGGGCCAGCGCCAGGGGTGAGCTGCGCGTACCGATGCGGAGCTTCCGGGCGGGGAAGTCGGTGGCGTTCATAACGCTCCTTCACGTCTGATTTCACGGTAGACCGTGCCGCGGGGAGCCACGAGCGGCCCCGCGACGCGCGCGGCTGTGGCGGGGTGCAGAAGTCCGTGCGCTTCGGGGCGGGGCGCCCAGCGCCAGGCGTCGAGTTCGCTGCGCTGCAACGTGATGCGGTCGGTGTCGTACGGGTACAGGACCGGCCCGGCGAACAGGAACGCGACGCGGTCGCGCCGGTCCGGACGGGTGGCCTGCAACCACTCGACGGCGAGCAGGTGGTGTGCCTGCACGACGAGGTCGAGGCCGAGCTCCTCCCGCATTTCGCGGCGGGCGGCGTCAAGGGGGGATTCGTGCGTTTCGACGACGCCGCCCGGCAGTTGCCAGGGAGCCCCGTCCTTAGCCGGGTGCACGATGAGCAGTTCGCCACCCGGACTGGTGAGGAGTACGGCGGCGGTCAGCGGGTGGCCGGGGGCAGTTACGACGCCTTCACCTCCGCCCACGTGGCCTTGCCGAACGGGATGTCGTAGACGCCCCACGCTTCCGGGCACAGCGCGTCGAGGATGAGCAGGCCGCGCCCACGCTCCCGTTCGAGCGACACCGGCCGCACGCGCGGGTGGCGCCGTACGGGGTCGTGCACCTCGATCCGCGTCCGCCGGTCGTCGGCGTCGAGCACGACGCGTACGGAGTCCCCCGGCTCGGTGCCGTACCGGAGCGAGTTGCTGACCAGCTCGCAGGCGACCAGGACGACCGTGTCGACGTGCTCCTCGGACGTGCCCGGAACGTAGTACCGGATGAACTCCCGTACGAATTTCCTGGCGGCTTTGGCGGATTCCGGCTCGTCGGCCAACACGACGGTGGGCGGCGGCCCGGTGGGCGGTGTGTGGGTGGCGGGCGAATCGGCCCACTGATGTTCGATCATGCGAGTCCCCTCACAAGCGAATTCAGCTGCACGCACGCATGTTCGGGACAGCGTCACGACACGGTCGCGCTTCGTGATGGAATGCTGCATCAATAGCGCTCCTCATCGCAACCAGTACTGCATGACCATAGAAAATTGCGTATGTTGACAGAATGGAGGTCCGGCGCGTTGGCTACGCAGTGACGGCGGTCACGACGCGCGGCAGACTGTCGGGCGGGACGCCGAACGGGAGGGATGCGACGTGAGTGCGCCAACCGTGCGCCGTCGGCGCCTCGGTGCGAAGCTGCGGGGATTGCGAGGCACTCGCACCCTCGACGAGGTGGCCGCCAGCTCCGGGGGCCGGTTCGTGACCTCGAAGCTGTCGAGGATCGAGACGGCAAAGTCCGCGGCCAAGGCGAAGGACATCGAGGACCTGCTCGACATCTACGCCGAGTTGGGCGAGGACGTGACCGACGAGTTGCGCGCAGCGCTGATCGCGCTCACCGGCGAAGGCGGGCAGCGCGGGTGGTGGCACTCGTACCGAGGTGTCATCGCACCGGCGTACGAGGATCTGATCAGCCTTGAGGCCGAGGCGGCGTCCTTCTCAGCGTGGGGCCTGGGGGCGATTCCCGGCCTTCTCCAGACCGGCGAGTACGCCCGCGAGATCATCCGAGCGACTGCCATTTCCGAGGAGTTCGAGGCGCACATCGACGCCCTGGTCGAGGTCCGTCTCGCACGTCAGGCGGTCCTCACTCGCGAGAACCCGCTCGTCCTGAGAGCGATCGTTGCCGAGGGCACCCTTCGGTCGTCGTCCACCGTCGAAGGGATGATGCGGGACCAGTTGGGCCGACTGCTCGCCATGGGGAAACGTCCCAATGTCAGTGTTCAGGTGGTGCCCTCGGACGCGCCCTTGCACGTCGGCCAGGTCGGAAGCTTTGTGGTTCTGGGCTTCGGCCCGCACGCCGACCTCGATGTCGTACACACCGAGGGTCTGAGCACGGCCCTGTCGTACATCGAGGAACGCGAGCAGGTAGCCACCTACCGGGAAGCCTGGCAGAGGCTGACCTCCGTCGCTCTCTCCGCCGAGGCATCGGCTGACCTGATCGCTGAGTTCAGGAAGAACGCATGACCCGGGTTGGCAGCTTCTCCACCTGACCGTGCCGTGCCGGAAGTCCACGCATAGCGACTCAACCGCGGTGTGCGTCGAGTACGGCATCGTCGATGCCGAGACGGCCGCCGTCCGGGACAGCAAGGACCCGCACGGCCCCGCGCTGCTCTTCAGCCGCGCTGCCCTCGCCTCCTTCGCCGCGGCTGCGGCAGCCAGGGAGTTCGGGGAGTAGGAAGTCACGCGCGACGACGGCCCGCCCCCGCGGCAACTGGGGTGCGGGCCGTTCACCTGCTGGGCAGGGGGGACAGCCCCCGGTCGATGCGGAGGGCATCGTCATGGGCGGGGGCGGATCGCGTGCCTAGGCTCCTGGGCAGGAGAAAGGGGGCGGTCGTGAAGGGACTCGCCAAGGTGCTCGGGGTGGTGCTCGGGGTCTATTTGATCGGTCGCGGGGTCGCGGAGCCGTTCGTCGTCGACATGTCCGACGCCGCCACGTACCGCAATGACTGGGGCGGGCCGAATCTGGTCGGGGTGCTCGCCGTGCACATGGGGCCGGGGGTGGTGTCCGCCGTTCTCATGGGGGCGGCGCTGCGGCGCCGGGTGCGGGGGCGGGCGGTCTCGGGGGCCGCGTGAGTGATGTCTTCCCTCCGGCGATCGTTGCCGTGGCGGTTTGGGGCTGAGCGGATCTGTTCGATCGAGTCGACTTTGGTGGATGTATTGACACCTGATCGAACATCAGGGCTCAATACGGAACGGTATGAAACTCCTGGTGTGAAGCGTATCGGCTCGAAGGAGAGTCATGTACAGACGCGCGCTCGCCGCGACGGTCGCCCTGGTGTCGTCACTGTTCGTATCCACCCTGACGGGCTCGGCGCCTGCACAAGCCCAGGACAACGGTGCGTCGCAGACGCCGCCTATGGGCTGGAGCAGCTGGAGCTCCGTCAGGAACAACCCGACCGAGGCCAAGATCAAGGCCCAGGCCCAGGCGATGCACGACTCGGGCCTGATGTCCGCGGGTTACAAGTACATCAACCTGGACGACTACTACATCAAGAACCCCGGCACCACCGTCGATCAGTACGGTCGCTGGGTCGTCGACAACGGCAAGTTCCCGGACGGCATGAAGAACCTGGGCGACTTCGTCCACGGCCTGGGTGAGAAGTTCGGCATGTACGTGACGCCGGGCATCCCGAAGGCGGCGTACGACCAGAACACCCCGATCGAGGGCACGTCGTACCACGCGCGGGACATCGTCTCGAGCACGTCCACCTTCGAGTCGAACTACGGGGGGTGGGGCAATGTCATGTACTTCATCGACTACGCCAAGAACCCCACCGCGGCACAGGCGTTCGTGAACTCGTGGGCGAACCTGTTCGCCTCCTACGGGGTCGACTACATAAAGATCGACGGCGTGCACACCAGCGACCAGGACGACGTCATCGCCTGGTCGAAGGCGCTGAACCAGACCGGCCGCACCATCCACCTCGGCCTGTCGAACACCCTGGACATCAACAACGTCAGGACCTGGCAGCAGTACTCCAACAGCTGGCGGACGGGCGGGGACATCGAGTGCTACTGCTCGACCCTCACCACCTGGAGCAACGTCGGGCCGCGTTGGGCGAACCTGGCTCAGTGGGGGCAGTACGCCGGTCCGGGTGGCTGGAACGACCCGGACTCGATCGAGGTCGGCAACGGTGACCACAACGGTCTGACCGTGAACGAGCGGCAGAGCGTGATCACTCTGTGGGCGATCACGCGGTCGGTGATGATGCTGGGGAGCGACCTGACCAACCTGGACGCCGGCGACCTCAACATGCTGAAGAACGCCGAGGTCACCAACGTCAACCAGACCGACTCCGTGGTGGCCAGCCAGATCTCGAACAACAACGATCTGCAGGTGTGGGCCACGAAGCAGAAGAACCCGGACGGCAGCTACACGGTGGCGTTGTTCAACCGTTCCGACAAGTCCGGCAACCAGACGGTGACGGCCGACTTCTCCGACCTCGGGTTCACTGGTTCCGCCACGGTGCGCAACCTCTGGGGCAAGTCCAACGAGACCCTCACCAACTCCGTCAGCCGGAGTCTGGCCCCGCACGAGTCCGCGTTGTTCAAGGTCACCCCGTCCGGCTCCGCGACTCCGGTCGGCGGCACCCTGACCAGTGCCCTCTCCGGCCGCTGCGCCGACGACCCGAACAGCACCCTGGTGAACGGCACCCAGCTGGAGGTGTGGGACTGCAACGGCGGCGCCAACCAGAAGATCACCTACAGCTCCTCGGGCAAGACGCTCAAGGTGCTGGGCAAGTGCTTCGACGCCCACGGCGGCGCCACCACCGCCGGTACGCACGTCGAGATCTACGACTGCAACGGCGGCGCCAACCAGCAGTGGAACGTCAACTCCAACGGCACGATCACCGGCGTCCAGTCCGGGCTCTGCCTCGACGTCACCGGGACCACCAACCCCAACGGCGCCGGCCTGGAGTTGTGGAACTGCAACGGCGGCGCCAACCAGCAGTGGACCCTCGGGTCCGGCGTCAGGGTGTCCTGACGAACCCGGAACGGTTCACATCGTGGACCTGATCGCGAAGCCAGGTCAGGAGGTCGGGCTGGACTCTGCTTCCGGCCCGGCACCCGGCCGCCCCGCCGCCGGGGGGAGCCGGGGCGGGGCGGACGGGGTGGGCGGGGTGGTCAGCTGGTGGTGCAGCTGACGGTCGGGCTGGGGGCCGTACCGTTGCCCGTGAAGCCGTACGTGGTGCTCGCGCCCGCGCCGAGGGCGCCGTTGTAGGAGGCGTTGGTCACCGTCACCGCGCCGCTCGTGCCGGTGTTCGTGCCGTTCCACACCTGGGTGATCGTGCTCCCGGAGGGGAGCGTGAAGGCCGTCTTCCACCCGGCGATCGCCGCCGTGCCGGTGTTCTTGACCGTCACCTCGGACTGGAAGCCGCCCGCCCACGAATTCACCGTGGTGTACGTCGCCGAGCAGCCGGAGCTGTTACCGCCGGTGGTCGAGCCGGTCGTACCGGTGGACGTGCCGGTGCTTGTGCCGGTGGACGTGCCCGTGCTCGTGCCGGTGCTCGTACCCGTCGAAGTGCCGGTCGACGTACCGGTGGACGTCCCGGTCGACGTGCCCGACGACGTACCCGTGCTCGTACCCGTCGACGTCCCGCCCGACGAGTCGCCGCTCAGCGTCGGGGTCGTCCACGTACGCCACTGGGACAGGTTCGCGGACTTCAGGGAGGACACGCGGAAGACCGCCGGGGCAGAGCCCGTGCCCACCAGGAACTTCTGGATGCTCGCCTGGAGGGGGGCCTTCCACTCCGGGCGGACCGCGCAGTGCGTGCCGTCCGCGACGTCGGACCAGTAGGAGATGTTGCTGCCCGCGCCGAGCGCCTTGTAGACCTCCGCGCCGCCGAGCGCGGCGAGGCTGCCGGACTTCGCGCCGAGCCAGTCGACGTGCGGGTTCTCCATGATGAACGCGCCGCGCGGGGCGATCATGCCGACGATCTCGTGCGTGTCGACGGGCAGGGCGTTCGGGTTGGACGTGTACGAGCCGAACGCGTCGCCGAGCCACGGCTGTTCGGTGTACGCGCTGTCCAGCGGCTGCGAGCCGCTGTCGGAGGGGATGCTGCGCAGGACGTCGGTACCGCCCGAGCCGGACTCGATCGGCATCGTCAGCGCGATGCGCTGGTCGAACGCGCCCGCCACGAACGCGCCCTTGCCGTAGCGCGAGCAGCCGGTGACGCCGGTCGCGTCGGCCTTGAGGACGTTGCCGCCGGACTGCTGGATGACGTCGATGATCCGGCTGACGCCCCACGACCACGCCATCAGCAGGCCCGTGCTGCTGTTGGAGCCGTAGATCGAGTAGAAGGCGCCCTGCTTGCTGCTGCGCGGGGTGCCCTCCTTGCCGACGACCGTCGGGTCGTAGTTGATGACCGCGGCGCCGGACGCCTTGATCGTGGCGGTGTCGGCGCCCAGGCCGCCGAGCACGATGACCGCGGGGAAGGGGCCGGTGCCGCTCGGCAGGCTCACGCTCGCCGAGAAGCTCGTGCTCTTGCCCTGGTCGGAGACGTTGACGGTGATGTTGGTGCCGGACACCGTGCCGGTGACGCTCGCGGGCTTGCCGGGCTTCGTGCCGTAGACGGTCGCCTCGGCGCGCTGCTTGATCTCCTCGCGGCGGCACCGCCAGTCGCCGACCGTGCTGACGCGGGTGCCGTCGAGGCGGGTGAAGGGGTCGGGGAGCTGGGAGGTGGCGGCCGGGTTGTTCGACCCCACGGCGCAGTCGGCGCCGTCGTCCTCGACGGAGGCGGTCAGCGCGGCGGGTGCGGCCGCGGTCGCCCGGGGGGCGGACGCGGCGCCCGCCTGCGGGACGGCGAGCGCGGCGCTCGCCAGGCCCGCGACGGCCGCGAACGTCACGACCGCCCACGCTCTGGGCCGGAACCGCCGGAGCCGGGAACGGGACACGCGCATGGGGGACCTCCTGGGCTGGGCGGCGGGCGGCCGCCGGGTGGTGGGGGGAGTGCGCCGCGTCCGGCGGGGCCGGTCGGGGCGGGCGGAGGTGGAGCGGGGCGCCGGCGTCGACACCGGGGCCGGGGGCCGGGGGCCGGGGGCCGGGCCGATCTTGGGAGCGCTCCCATTGTTAGGTACGGCGCGGGAGGCTGACAATATGCCGAACGCGGGGGCTTCAGGTTGGCTGTTTTCGCACATCTACTGGTGCGTACGCGCTCGGAACGGGTACCGCGGGCGGCGGAAATCGGCCATCGAGAGGGATCTGACCTGGGATTTTGACCAGGGAGCGATTTTCGGCCATGTGTCGGCAAGCTTTCCGAATGTTGCGAGGGCGGGCGCCCACCGGACGAGGCGGATCCGTAGGTGCGGAATACCCCTGGGGGGTATACGGTTAGGACAAGCGAACGCTTGATCCGCACGCTCACGAAGGAGCCAGGCATGGACCACTCCGGCCACGGCCACGCAGGGCACCCCGGCCACGACTCCCACCCGGGCCACGGCGGCGGCTGGAGCCGTACGACGTGGCGCACCGCCGCGCAGGCGACGCTCCACTGCCTCACCGGCTGCGCCGTCGGCGAGGTCCTCGGCATGGTGATCGGCACCGCGGCCGGGCTCTCCAACGGCCCGACCGTCGTGATCTCGATCGCCCTCGCCTTCGTCTTCGGCTACGCGCTGACCATGCGCGGCGTGCTCCGCGCGCAGGTCCCGGTGCGGCAGGCGCTGAAGATCGCGCTCGCCGCCGACACCGTCTCGATCGCCGTCATGGAGGTCATCGACAACACCGTCATGGTGGGCGTACCCGGCGCCCTGAACGCCGGCCTCGGCGACGCCCTGTTCTGGGGCTCCCTGGCCTTCTCCCTGGTCGCCGCCTTCCTCCTCACGACGCCGGTGAACCGCTGGATGATCGGCCGCGGCAAGGGCCACGCCGTCGTCCACGCCTTCCACTGAGGCGCGTCACGCCGAAACGCTCACCCCGCGCCCGCTCAGCTCGGCCCGGCGCCCGGGAGTGCGGGCAAGGTCGGGGGCGGGGACCAGGGCTTGGGGTCCTTCGTCCAGGCCTGGACGCCCAGCTTGCCCGTCGTGCCAAGGTCGAGTTCGGGGGTGAGCATGACCGGGGCGGCGCCGGGGCGGGCGGTGACGCGGGCGTAAGGGGCGTCGACGGAGGTGCCGGAGGTCACCGTGTTGCGCCAGACGAGGCCGGAGGTGGCGGTTTCGCCGGGGGCGAGGGTGATGCGGTGGGGTGGGGCGTCGAAGTCGGGGAGGACGGTGATGCCGCCGGTGCCGTGGAGGACGGTGACGGTGGCGGGGGCCTTCCAGTCCTCGTCCAGGGGGGTGACGGCGGGGTAGCCGTCGAGGGTGTAGGGCTCGGTGGAGCAGTTGGCGAGGTGGAGGCCGACGACGCGCAGGCCCATCGCCGCGTCGCCGCGGTCGGCGGTGACGCGGATGCCGGACGCGGGGCAGGGGCCGGACGGGGCGGGGGCCTCGGCCGCGGGCACGCGGCGGACCTGCTCCAGGCGGACGCGGGTGATCTCGGAGGCCGCGGATGTGCCGTCGACCGTGGCCTGGACCTTCGCGCCCGGGGCGACGTTCGGCACGGTGCCCTGCACGGTGTCCATCGCCTCGCCCGCGGCGTTGCGCAGTTCGATGAGGACGGAGTAAGTCCGCGCCTGCGTACCGTCGTTGACGACCTCGTAGTGCACCTGGAGATTGCGGGAGAAGCCGCGGCACTCCGGCGAGCCGCCGCCCGTGACGCCGGTGATGCGTACGCCCTGCCCGGCGGCCTCGTCCCGCGCGGGGTCGGGCACCACGCAACGGCCGGCGGCGGTGCGGGAGCCGGGGGTCGTCGCCGTCTGTGTGCCGCAGCCCGCGAGCAGCAGTGCGGCGGCGGCGAGGGCGGCCGCGGTCAGGGGAGTACGCATCCTCCCACCCAACCGGCGACCGGCCCCCAACGCGCGTGACGGGCGTCACATTTGCTGCAACGGTCCTGTCACCGATGCCCGGCTCACCCCGTAGAAGCGACCGCCGCGGAAGCGACCGCCGCGGGGGCGACCCCCGCGTGCGCGGCCAGCACCCGCCAGCGTCCCCCTTCGCGCACCCACGTGCGGGTGTAGCGCAGCCGCGCGGCGAAGGGCTCGCCCGCCGCGGTGCCGCGCAGCGTGGCCAGGACGTACGTGACGCCGGTCGTCCCGGCGACGCAGACGCCCAACTCCTCCTGGTCGAAGGCCTCGACGAGGAGGGTCCGGGAGCGGTGGGCCGCCAGGTCGTCGGCCTTGGTGAGGACGCCGCCGTCCGGCCCTGTGTAGCGGGCGCGGTCGTCGAGAAGGAGGTCCAGCGCGTCGGCGTCGCCCGCCAGTACCGCCGCCTGGAGTTGCCGTTCGGCCTCGCGCAGCCCCGCCTCGTCCGTCATTGCCGATTCCCCTCACCCGTAAGGCCGTTCGGGCCCCCACGCTAGCCCGCGCGCCCGGGCCCCCACGACCCGGGCGCGCGGTGGGAGGGCGGGCTCAGCCGGTGACGGTCAGCTCGGTGATGCGCTGGGCGCCGTCCGCCGTGCCCGGGGCGGCGGAGGTGAGGTCGAGGCGGATACGGGAGGTGTGGACAGGGGTGAAGCTCACGGTCGTCCGGGCGCCGGACTCGGTCGCCCACGTCACGGACGGGGCGGCGACGGGCACGAAGCGGTCGCCGTCCCACGTGGAGACGGTGACCCGCGCCGGGAGGGAGTGCGTGGCGTCGACCGTGAAGGAGACGGCGACCGACGCGATGTCGCGCGGCGCGGCCCATGTCACGGACACCCAGTCGGCGGCGCGGGCCCCGCTGAAGACGGGGAGCAGGGCGGTCGCGGCCTTGTGGAAGGCGTTGGACCAGCCGGTGGCGGGGTCGCCGTCGAGCATCGCGGCGGGCAGCGTATTGGCGGCTCCGGAGTAACTGGCGTCCGCGAGCGGGTAGTCGGGGGATTCGACGGGGCCGGGGGCGAGCCGGACGGGCGGCGTGGTGACGACGCTCGCGGCGTGGTCGAGGTGGACGGCGACGGAGCCGGACCGCAGCCCGTGCGCGCTCGCGGTGACGGTGAGGCGGCCCGCCTTCGTACCCGCGCGGACGATCGCGAGCGCCTTGCCGTGGAAGGCGGTACGGGTGGTGGCCTGGTAGCGCTCGGCGCTCTCCTGGCGGCCGTTGTCGAGTCCGGCGAGCGAGCCGCCGGTCACGGCGAAGGTGAGCAGGTCCTCGGCGCCGGGCACGACGGTGCCTCGCGCGTCGATCACCTCGGCGGTGACGTAGACCAGCGAACGCCCGTCCCCGGGGAGGGACTTGCGGTCGGCGACGAGCCGTACGGAATGCGCCGGGCCCGCCGTCCGCAGCACGTCGGTGGCGACGGTCCGCCCGCCGCGCCGCGCGACCGCCTTCAACTCGCCCGCCGCGAAGGGCACATGCCAGGTCAGGTGCAGCTTGCCCGCGCTGCCGTTGGGGCTGGTGTAACTGCCGGGGTACGGGCCGCCGGTGACCGTGCGGTCGTCGCCGGTCGCCTCGGTCGTCTCCAGGTAACTGCGCCCGTCCGCCGTCCTCTTGGTGTCGAAGCGGCGCACACCGAGCGAGCGCCCGTCGAGGAACAGCTCGACGGTGTCGGCGTTGGAGTACGCCCACACCTCGACGCTCTCGCCGGGCGCGTGGTCCGTCCAGTCCATCGGCACCAGGTGCACCATCGGCTCGCGCGACCACTGGCTGCGGAAGAGGTGGTACATGTCCTTGGGGAAGCCCGCGGTGTCGACCGCGCCGAAGAAGGACGCCTTGACCGGGAAGACCGAGTAGGGCGTGGGCTCGCCGATGTAGTCCATGCCCGACCACAGGAACTGCCCGGCGAAGAACCGCCGGTCGCGGTCCTTCTTCAGCCCGTACTCGCCGCTGATCGTCCACGAGGCGAGGTTGTTGTCGTACGAGGACGTGGCGCGCCTGCCCGGCGTGTAGTTCTCGCCGGTGTTGAGGTGGTCGGGCTCCTGGTAGGTGCCGCGGGACGCGGTCTCGGAGGAGGACTCGGACTCGAAGAGGAAGAGGTGCGGGTAGCGGGCGTGCAGGGCGTCCACCGAGGCCGCGGTGTTGTAGTTGAGGCCGAGGCCGTCGAGCTTGGCGAGCATGAGGTCGGCGGCCGAGCCGACCGCGGGCAGCCCGCGGTATTTGTCGGAGCCGATGACGACCGGGCGGGTGGCGTCCACCGAGCGCACGGCGTCGATGAGGCGCTGGGCCATGTCGAGCCCGGCGGTGCTGGTGGAGTCGGGGATCTCGTTGCCGATCGACCACATGATGACGGCGGGCGAGTTGCGCGCCGCACGCACCATCTCGGCGATGTCGGCGGAGCTGTCGGTGTCGAAGAAGCGGTGGTAGTCGTAGGTGTTCTTCCCCGTGTGCCAGCAGTCGAAGGCCTCGACCATCATCACGATGCCCAACTCCTCGCAGATGTCGATCATCTCCGGCGAGGGCGGGTTGTGGGAGGTGCGGAAGGCGTTGACGCCCATGGACTTCATGAGGGTCATCTGCCGCAGCAGCGCGTCGCGGTTGACGGCGGAGCCCAGCGCGCCCTGGTCGTGGTGCAGGTCGACGCCCTGGATCTTGGCGTATTCGCCGTTGAGGCTGAAGCCCTGGTCGGGGTCGAGCGTGACGTGCCGGAAGCCGAAGACGGTCGGCAGCGCGTCCACCACCGCGCCGCCGACCCGCAGTTCGGCCTCCAGGGTGTAGCGGTGGGCCGCGTCGAAGGACCACAGGCGGGGCGCCTTGACCGCCAACTCGACGACGGCGGTGGCAGGTTCGGCGGACGGCAGGGCGAGCGGGGTGCTCGCGGTCGCGACCGTACGGCCGTTCGGGTCGCGGACGGTGGCGACGACGGTCGTGTTGCGGGCCGCGCCTGACTCGTTGACGGCCGTGACCTCGGCCCGCACCGTCGCAGGTTTCCCGGCGGCGAGCGCGTCGGCGAGGCCGGGCGTGGTCACGTACGTGCCCTGGCGGGCGATGTGGACGGGGCCGGTCACGACGAGGCGGGCGTGCCGGTAGATGCCGCTGCCCGAATACCAGCGGCTGCTGGGCAGCTGGTTGCGCACCTGCACGGCGAGCACGTTGGGCGTGCGGCCGTCGGTGTGCAGCAGCTCGGTGACGTCGAAGGCGAAGCCGGTGTAGCCGTACGCGTGGCCGCCCGCGAGCGTGCCGTTGACGTAGACGGAGCTGTCCATGTAGACGCCGTCGAACTCGACGGAGATCCGCCGCCCGGCGAGCGACTTCGGCAGCGTGAACGTCCTGCGGTACCAGCCGAGGCCGCCGGGCAGGAAGCCGGTGCCGCCCGAGGTGTTGTCCGCGGTCGTCGGCGTCAGCTCGATGCTCCAGTCGTGCGGGACCGCGACCGCGCGCCACCGGGAGTCGTCGTAGCCGGGCTCGGCGGCGCCCGCGTACGCGCCCGTGGGGTCGTCGACACCCGCGGGGTTGACGAGGGCGAAGCGCCAGCCGTCGGAGAGGTCCATGCTGCGCCCGGTGGGGTTCAGCGCGTCTGCGTGCCCGGGTGTGCCGCTCCGCTGCCCCGGGGAGTCCGCCCGCGCGCTTCCGGCGATCCCGGCCAGCGCCGGGACGGCGGCCCCCGCGGCTCCGGTGACCAGGATCGACCTGCGGTTTACCGGCACTGTGACCACTCCTCCGGACGACGTACGAGCGGCGGGCGCGGACACACCACACCCACCAGAATTGATCAGCAACAAACAGAATCCATCAAGCCCCCACGGATTCTTGCAGCCCCGCTCCCGCGGAGGTCAAGAGTCGTGCGCGACCTTCCCGCCCCGGAAGAGCGCCTTCCGCCGAGGATCGGCGCAGCTCGGGCGCAGCTCCGGTGCAGCTCCAGCGCCGCTCCGGCGCCGCCGCGTCCCCGCGCGGGGCGCGGCGGGCCGTGCTCTCATGGGAGGAGGACTGCTTGCCGGGAGAACCCGCGGAGGACCGCATGGCCACCTATCGCGTTGCCCAAGTACCGTCCGCCGGGAAGGCGTTGGCGATCGCTGAGCGCGAGCCGGCACCACCCGGGCCCGGGCACGTACGGATCACCGTCGAGGCGTGCGGGATCTGCCACAGCGACGCCGGGTTCGTGGAGGGCGGCTATCCGGGCCTGTCCTATCCGCTGGTGCCGGGGCACGAGATCGCCGGGCGGATCGCCGAGCTGGGCGAGGGGGTCGCGGAGCGCGGCTGGAAGGCGGGCGACCGGGTCGCCGTCGGCTGGTTCGGCGGCTCCTGCGGCCACTGCCCGCCCTGCCGGCAGGGCGACTTCATCGTGTGCGAGAACCTGAAGGTGCCGGGCTGGGCCTACGAGGGCGGCTTCGGCGAATCCGTCGTCGCCCCCGCCGACGCGCTCGCCCGTATCCCCGACGGGCTCTCCGCCGCCGACGCGGCCCCGCTGGGCTGCGCGGGCGTGACGACCTTCAACGGGCTGCGCCGCAGCTCCGCGCACCCCGGCGACCTCGTCGCCGTCCTCGGCATCGGCGGGCTCGGCCACCTCGGGGTGCGGTACGCCGCCGCGATGGGCTTCGAGACGGTCGCCATCGCGCGCGGGCCCGACAAGGCGCAATTCGCCAAGGAGTTGGGCGCCCACCACTACATCGACAGCTCCGCCACCCCCGCCGCCGACGCGCTGCGGGCCCTGGGCGGCGCGAAGGTCGTCCTGGCCACGGTCGGCAACTCCGAGGCGATCGCCTCCACGGTGGACGGGCTCGGCCCGCGCGGCGAGCTGGTCGTCATCGGCGCGACCCCCGAGCCGCTCGGCATCGCCCCGCTGCAACTGATCATGCAGGCCAGGGTCGTCCGCGGCCACCCCTCCGGCACCTCGCGCGACGTCGAGGACACGATGGCCTTCAGCGCGCTGCACGGCATCACCCCGATGACCGAGACGGCCCCGCTGGCCGACGCCGACGCCGCCTACCACCGCATGCTCTCGGGCAAGGCCCGCTTCCGCATGGTGCTGCTCCCGCAGGAGGGCTGAGCCGCCGCGCGGTGCGTCCGCCCGACGCCCGCGCGCCCGTACGCCCGCGCGGTGCGTACGCCCGACGCCCGCGCGGTGCGTACGCCCGACGCCCGCGCGGTGCGTACGCCCGACGCCCGCGCGCCCGCGCGGTGCGTACGCCCGTACGCCCGCGTACCCGCCGCCGGGGTACGGCGACGGGCACGCGGGCGGTGCGGTGCGAAACAGCGGCGCCGCGCCGTACAGCGCTTTCCGTGAGCAGACCCGCCCCGGCCCCCGCCGTCACGCGGCGTCGAGCGCCGCGGTGATCTTGCGGCTCATGTCCGCCATGACCGGGCCCGGCGCGCCCTTGTGCGCCGGCGACGCGGCCTCGACCGCGGTGAGCACGGTGCTGCGGAATCCCGCCGCCTCGGCCGCGTCCTGCCTCGCCAGCAGGCTCATGGTCGCGGTCAGGGCGGGCAGGACGCGGTCGGCGATCGCGGCCACGGACCTGCCGCCCAGGTCGCCGATCTTCGACTTCCCGGCCAGGACGTGGCCGACCCCGCCGGTCGCCGAGGCGAGCGCGATCGAGCCGTGGGTGGCGGCCTTGTGCGGCTTGCCGGTCGCGCCCGCGGCGGCCATGAGGGTCACGGCGCCGTAGGCGGCGGTGCGGAGGGTCTGCTCGTCCTGGGCGGAGAGGGTGAGTGCCATGGTGGTGTGCTCCTTCGGCCGGGGCCGGGGCCCCTTGCGGGCCCCGCGCTTCCCTGTGCCGCAGAGCTTCCGCCCGCCGGGTTCCACCCCGGTCGCACCGCGCTCCCACGCCCCCGCGACCGGTGAAACCCCGTGAAACCGAGGCCTGTTGCGGGGGCGTCGCCGGGCTCGCGGCGGCGCCCCGCACGGCCCCCGCCGAGGGGAGTCAGTAGCCGACGGTGAAGCGCTCGCCGATGTGCCGCGGGTGCTCGACCTCGTCGAGGACGGCGACGGCGTAGTCCTCGGCGGAGATGCGGCTGCGGCCGTCCGCACCGACGACGAGGTCGTCCAGCGCGGTGCGGTAGGAGCCGGTGCGCTCGCCGGGCTCGATCGTCGCGGCCGGGCTGAGGTTGGTCCAGCGCACGTCGTCGACCGTGCGGCAGTAGTCGAGGGCGGCGCCGTGCGCGTGCATGATCTGGAGCAGGAATTCGGGCAGGCCCTCGGCGTCCCACACCTGCGTGCCGTCCGGTGTGCGCAGCGACCCGGCGCCGCCGACGACGAGGAGCCGCGGGGCGTCGGCGCCGAGCGTGCGCAGCCCCGCGACCAGCGACTCGACGCTCGGCTCGATGAGGGCGACGTGCCCCGGCCCGTCCCCGCCGCCGACCGCGCTGATCACGACGTCCTGCCCCTTGCCCGCCTCGGCGACCGACCCCGGGTCCAGGACGTCCCCGACGACCACGGCGAGGTTCGGGTCCGCGAGCGTGAGCCTGCCCGGGTCGCGGACGACGGCCGTGACCCGGTGTCCGCGCCGCAGCGCTTCGGCCAGGACGCGCGTCCCGATGGTTCCGGTGGCGCCGTACAGCGCGATGTCGGACACGTGGTGCTCCCGTTTCTCAAGGTGGTCGGCAGGGCCGTCCTCGACCTTAACCACCCAGGTCAGCCGCGCCCCCACGGCCCCGCCCGACGCGACCCGATCGGCGCACACCGCCCGCGGGCTACTCGTAGACGGTCGCCGCGCCGAGCACGAAGGCGAGGTAGCCCCACTCCGCCGGGGCGTCCCCGGGCGCCTCGCGGCCGTGCGCCCGGACGCAGGCCGCGAGCGCGTCGAGGAAGCGCTCCAGCGTCGCGTTCTCCCACGCGTCACCGCGCTGCCGGAATTCCGCGAGCAGTTCGTCGACGTACAGCGCGAGTTCTTCACGGCTCCGGACGCCGGGTTCCCGAGGCAGGGTCATACCGGCCATCATCGCCGGTCCGCCACCGCTCCCATGGGACTACCCGGCGAGCACCACCGCCACGGCGCCGCCGCCGACGACCAGCAGCAGGAACGTCACGGTGTGCCACACGAGGATGCGGTTGCCCTCCGGGCCCGGGTAGTAGCGTGCCCGGCTGCCCATCCGGGCCCACTCCTCCGGGTGTTCGACCTGGAAACGGGCGCGGACGGGGCGCGCGCGGCGCACCCAGTACGTCATGTTCGCGGCTGTCGCCGCCACGACGAGGATCCCCCATGCGATCAGCATGTCCGGGACACTAACGGCGGGCCGCCCGCCGAGAGCACCCGCTCGACAGGATCCGCGCGGGATCTGCGGACCGGGGCCGGGGCCGGGACCGGGTCAGCCCGTGGCCCCGGCCAGCCGGCGCATGATCGCCATCAACTCCTCGGGCGGAGCGATGCTCGACATCCGGCTCGCCGGGTCGAAGTGCGTGATCGACGTCAGGGTGCCCGCGCGCCACCAGAACACCCGGGGGGACAGCCGTCCGGGGCCGTCCTCGTAGGCGCCCTGGCCGAACTGCGCCAGGGAGTTGACGGCCTCGGCGACGTGCCGGTCGGCGAGCGGGTGGAAGACCAGGTTGTGCCGGTTCGGGACGACCAGCAGCACGCCCTCCGCCGGGAGCGCGGGGCCGCCCGCGGCCCGTACCGCCTCCTCGAACACGAGCACCTTGCTGGCCGCGAACACCGACTCCGGGTGACCGAGCAGATGCAGGACGGCGCCGCCGGGCAGGTCGACGGTGTCGTAGTCGACGGGCGAGGCCAGCAGGTTTGCGCGGGCGGCGGCGACCAGGGTGTCCCACGGGACGCGGGCCACGTCGCTGTCGTCGAGGACCCGGACGTTGTCGGGGGTGTCGAGGGCTATGCCGGCCAGCAGGTCGGGGGCCAGCGGGCGCAGGTAGCCGAACTGCCCGCGCGCCTCGGCGGGTATCGACTCCTCGGCGACCAGCCGCAGGTACACGTCGCGCAGGGGGCCCTGGGCGGCGGCGTGGTCGGCGTGGGCTTGCGGGTGGCTCATGCGCGGTTCCTCGGGTTGTGCGGCCGCGGCCGGTCGCCGGACGCGTCGAACGGACCTCCGCCCGCCGGGTCGCGGCCGGATCTGTTCCCCCATCAGATCACGGGGGTACGACACCGCGGCACACGGCCGGGTGCGGCGCCGCAGGGGCGTGGGCAGCGGGGGCTGCGGAATCCGGCCGCCCGGTCCGCGGGCACCGCGCCGGGCCGGTCAGGGGAGGGGGAGGGCGACGGCGGGGAGCAGGCCCTGCTCGACCTGGTCGCGGTCGACGGTGATGCCGAAGTGGTCGCCGACCGCGCGGAAGACGGGGGCGTTGCGTTCCGCCGGGACGACGTCACGCCACGACCGGGCGGGGTCGAGGCGGGAGTGGACGGCGCCCGCGCGGGCCAGGGCCTCGTCGAAGGCGGCCACCGCGCCCGCCGGGTCCTCGGGGGTGCCGTGCCGGAATTCCAGCAGGCCCTCGCCGAACTCCGCGGTGTACACGCCGTCGATCCCCGGGGGCGAGTACGCGATCAGGCACGGGGAGTCGTGGCGGTTGAGCGTCAGGCACACCAACTCCTCGTCCCTGCGGGGCAGCGCCTCCGGGACGTCGAACTGCGCGAGGAACCAGGTGGCGGCCCCGTGGTCGTCCAGGACGAACGTCCACTCACCGCAGGTGCCGTGCATCGCCACCTCGTGCAGGGGCGACCCGAACCCCCGCAGCGGCTCGGGGAGCCGGAAATCCCGGTAAGCGACGGGCTGTTCGACGGATTCCCGCAGTGCCCGCAGGCGCAGCAGGAAGCCGGCCGGGTCGGCGCCGCGTATCGCGGTCAGCGAGATCCCGGCGCGCATGCCGGGCACGGGCTTCGGCAGGCGGGGGGTGAAGGCGTGCCGGCCCATCCACGCGAGGCCGTCGTCCGGCCGCCGCTCGTCCATGGGGGAGACGTTATCCGCCCCGCGCCCGCGTGACCGGCCGAACAGGCTCTAGAATCGGACATATGTGCCGTCGGCCCGGGGGTCGGCCCGTGGGGGGCCGCGGGGTCGGCGGGGGGACGGGGAAGCCACCGTATGAGTCGTCGCTCCGCCAGTGGTCCGCTGGCCGCGTGGGCCGAGGCGCAGCGGCGCCAGCAGCGGCAGCAGGAGGCGCAGGTCCGCGCCCAGGCGCAGGCGCAGCGGCAGCGGGCCCAGCAGCAGCGGGCGTACGAGCGCGAGGTGGCCCGGCGCGACCGGGAGCGGCAGGCGGCCTACCGGCGGGGCCAGGAGGCGGAGGCTCAGCGGCTGACCGCCGAACTGGACGCGCGGGTCGCGGCGTTGGAGGGGCTGCTCGCGGCCGGGTGCCGGGCGCCCGCGTTCGGGACCGGGGGGCTCGCGCGGTCCGAGCGGCTTCAGCCGTTCGACCCGGGGCCGCTCGGCAGGCCGGTGCCGATGCCCGACCCGCAGCGCTACCGCCCCGCGCAGAATGCGGCGTGGGGCCGGGGTGCCCGGCGGCGCGCCGAGGACGAGGCGCAGGCGCGCTACGCCCACGACCTGCGCGCCGCCCAGCACGCCGAAGGCCAGCGGCAGGCCCAACTGGCAACCTACCGCAGGCAGTACGACGAGTGGGCGGCGACCGCGCTGGCCGCGATACGCCGCCACAACGCCGAAGTCGCCTCCTCCGTGGCCGCGTTGCGCGGCGGGGATCCGCAGGCGGCGGTCGAGTATTTTTCCGCCGCCCTCTACGCCTCGACCGCCTGGCCGGAGGATCTGCCGCGCTCGGTGAGCGCCGCGTACGACCCCGCGCAGCGGCAGCTCGTGCTGACCTGGCAGCTCCCGGGGTACGAGGTCGTGCCGGAGACGAAGTCCGTGCGCTACATGCCGTCCGCCGACCGGCTCAAGGAGACGCCCCGCCCCGCCACCCAGCGCCGCGCGCTCTACCGGGATCTGCTCGCGCAGTGCGTGCTGCTCGCGCTGCGCGACCTCTTCGCGGCGGACGAGCCGGGCGCCCTGGAGTCGGTCGCGCTCACCGGCTACGTGGACGGCCACGACCCGGTGACCGGCCGCCGCTCACAGCTGCACCTGGCGTCCGTGACGGCCACCCGCGCGGATTTCGAACGGCTCGGTCTCGCACGGGTCAGCGCGGTGGACTGCCTGGTGGAGGGCCTGCGCGGGCAACTGTCGGCGCGGCCGGAGCAGTTGGTGCCGATACGGCCGGGCAGGCTGCCCGAGGACGTCGGCGGCGCGGCGGGCGGCTCCGCGGTCGTGACGCACGGCGGCGACGACGAGCCCGACCTCTTCACGATGGATCCGCTCGTCTTCGAGCAGCTCGTCGCCGAGCTCTTCCGGGCGATGGGCATGCAGGCCGTCACGACCGTGCGCTCCGGCGACGGCGGCGTGGACGTCGACGCCCTCGACCCCGCCCCGATCACCGGCGGTTCGATTGTCGTGCAGGTCAAGCGCTACCGGCACACCGTGCCGCCGACGGCCGTACGCGACCTCTTCGGCACCGTCCAGCACACCGGCGCCAACAAGGGCGTGCTGGTGACGACGTCGCGCTTCGGCCCGACCGCGCACACCTTCGCGCACGGCAAGCCGCTCGAACTCGTCTCCGGCGAGCAGCTGGTGGAGCTGCTGCACGCGCACGGGCTGCGCGGCCGCCTCGGCCCGTCGCCCACGACCGCCCCCGCGCCCGTACCGCCGCAAGACGACGACGAAGCGGCCGACGACCACAACGTGCTGGCCCTGAGCTGGACCGGGGATGTGCCGCTCGACGTGTGCGCGCTGGTGTGCGCGGGCACCACCGCGCTCAGCGACGAGCACTTCGTCTTCTACAACAACCCGCGCACCCCCGACGGCACCGTGCGCGCGATCCCCGCGCCGCCGCCGGACCGGGTCGCGCTGCGGGTCGCCTTCGACGCGCTGCCCGCGCGCGCGGACCGGCTGGTGCTGGCCGCCGCGCTCGACCCGACCGCGGTGACCGCGCACACCGACCTGACCGCCTTCCGGGCGGCGACGCTGCGGCTGCTCGACGCGGCCCGCGCCGACCTCGGCTCGCTCGCGGTGTCGGAGGGCCGACCGGGCGAGACCGCGCTCGTGCTCGGGTCCTTCCGCCGCCGCCCGTCCGGCGACTGGGATTTCGTGCCGGGCGGCAAGGGCTACCCGGGCGGCCTGGAGGCGCTCATCCACGACTACGGCATCGACACGGAGTAGTCACCGCTCCAGGCACCTCGCACGCCTTTGACGTGCACACACGTCCCGCCCCGCACAATGACGGAACCTCGGTGCCGTCAGCTGTTCACGCCGACTTCCGTTCCCGGGCAAGTACGACCGCCTAGCGTCAGCAGCCATGGACACGGATGCGAGCAGGGACATGACGACGGAAACGGACCCCGCGGCAGCGGCGGGCGGGCAGGTCACCCGGCGCGGGCTGATCGCCGGGGCGGTGGCGGCGGGCCTCGTCGCGGGCGGGGTCGCCACCGGCGCGGCACCGGCGTACGCGGACGGCGGCGGCGCGCAGGGCCGGGGCACCCCCGCGGGCAAGGGCGCGAAACCCGGGCGCTTCAAGGCGCCGGTGTACGACCTGGCCGTGGACGGCGAGTCGGTCGTCGCGGGGCGGGTGGACCGGCCGGTCGCGCCCGGCATCGTGCTGACGTCCTTCGACCTCTTCGGGCGGACGGGCTGGCTGCGCGCGCACGTGCTGAACGCCGACCTGGGCACGGCGTCGGTTTCCGTGGACCTCGTCGCGGCCGAGGTGAGCCACGCGCGGCAGCTCAAGGGCGCGGCGGACGGGCAGCACGCGGTGGCCGCCGTCAACGGCGACTACTTCGACATCACCGAGACCTACGCGGCCGAGGGCCCGGAGATCAAGGGCGGGCAGCTGCGCAAGGGCACGAGCACCGCGCAGACGGTCATGGCGATCGGCGCCGACCGGGTCGCACGGCTCGCGGACCTGATGATCGCCGGTACGGTCACGGCCGCGGGCACCACGCGTCCGCTCGCCGCGCTCAACTCCCCTTCGGTGCCCGCCGACGCGCTGGCCGTCTACACCCCGCTGTGGGGCGCCGCGGACCGCACGCTGCTCCAGGACCCGGGCCCGTACACCGAAGTCGTCGTGCGCGGCGGTGTGGTGAGCGCCGTGAATCCCGCGCTGACGTCGACTCCCGTGCCCGCGGACGGACTTGTCGTGCTGGGCCGCGGCACGGCGGCCGCGCAACTCGCCGCGGTGCGCGAAGGCGACGCGGTGAGCGTGGACTTCGCGCCGAGGAGCGACGCGCCCGGCGCGCTCGCGATGGCGCTGGGCAGCGGCGCGGTGCTGGTGCAGGCCGGCAGGGCGGTGGACTTCCCGCCGAGCACCGGCAACGACGCGCCCAAGCCGCGCACCGCGGTGGGCTGGCCGCAGGGCGGCCACCGGCTGCTGCTGGTCGCCGTGGACGGCGGGGCGAACTTCTCCGCGGGGCTGAGCTTCGACGACATGGCCGTGCTGATGGCGAGGCTCGGCGCGTACGAGGCCTTCATGCTGGACGGCGGCGGCTCGACGGAGATCGTCGCGCGCCGCGCCGGGGACAGCGGCGTGAGCGTCGTCAACACGCCCTCGGACGGCGCCGAGCGGCCCGTGCCGAACGGTGTCGGCCTCTTCTCCCGCCCGGGCTCCGGGCAGTTGCGCGGCCTGGACGTGCGCCCGCGGGCCGACCGCGTGGTGCCGGGCCTCACGGTGGACGTCGCCGTGGCCGGTTACGACGAGGCGTGGGGCCCGGCAGGGACGGACGGCCACAAGGTCGGCTGGTCGGCGCAGCCCGGCTCGCTCGGCTCCGTCAGCGGCGGCGTCTTCCGCGCCCGCCGCTCCGGCGCCGGGGTGCTGCGCGCCCACGCGGGCGCGGCGGACGGCGAGGCCGAACTGCGGGTCCTCGGCGAGCTGCACCGGCTGGCCTTCACGCAGCGCGCGGTCACCATCGACCCGGGCGCGACCGCCACCGTCGCCCTGACCGGCTACGACGCGGACGGCTTCGACGCGCCCGTGGCCCCGCGCGACGTCACGCTCGACTACGACAGGACCCTCCTCACCGTCACCGCGACCGCCGCCGGGCTCACCGTCACCGGCGCCGCGGACGGCGGCGGCCGGACGGCGACGCTCACCGCGACCGCGCAGGGCGTCACGGCCCGACTCCCGGTCACCGTGGGCCTGGTGGACGTCTCGCTCGGCGAGTTCGAGACGGCCGGGCAGTGGACGGCGCTGGCCGCGCGCGGTACGGCGTCGGTCGCGGTGGTCGCCGCCGACGACCGCCCGGGGGCCGCGGCCGGGAACCACGCGCTCCAGCTCAGCTACGACTTCACCGGGCAGACCAGCACCTCGGCCGCCTACGCGGTGGCCGCGCCCGGACCGCTCACGCTGCCGCCGGGCACCAAGAAGCTCGCGCTGTGGGTCAACGGCGACGGCAAGGGCCACTGGCTGCGCGCGATGCTCTCCTCGCAGGGCACCACCAACGTGCCCTTCACCTTCGCCACCGTCGTGGACTGGACGGGCTGGCGGCGCGTCGTCGGCGACCTCCCCGACGGCTTCTCCGACCCCGTCACGCTCGCCCGCCTCTACATCGCCGAGACCGCGCAGACCAACAAGAACGCGGGCGTGCTGCTCTTCGACGCCCTCGCCGCGCAGGTCGGGCAGGAGCCGGACGCGTCCGAGCCGCCGCAGCCAGACCCGTACGTCGTCGAGCAGGGCGAACTCCCCGACCGGCGCTGGACGTTCGCGGTGCTCTCCGACCTGCACATCAGCGCCGCCGCCGGGCTCGACTCCTTCTCCGGGCGACAGGCGGTCAAGGCGCTCAGCCAACTCGTCGCCGGCAAGCCGGACTTCGTGCTGATCAACGGCGACTTCGTCGACAACAACACGCAGGCCGACTTCGACCTCGCGCTCGGCCTGCTGCGCGACCACGTGCCCGCGGGCCTGCCGGTCTACTGGACGCCCGGCAACCACGAGGCGGGCCTGTCGGCGACCGGCGGCCTGGACACCTTCCTGTCCGCGACCGGCCGCCCCAACAAGCAGGTCATGGACCACAAGGGCGTGCGCTTCATCCTGCTGGACTCGCACACCGGCGACATGCGCACCTCCGACTGGGACCAGGTGCCGCTGCTCCAGGCCGAGTTGGCGAAGGCGGCGAAGGACCGCTCGGTGACCGGCGTCGTCGTGTCCTTCCACCACCCGCTCAGCGACCCGTCCGGCGCGGGCGCCTCCCAGCTGTCCGACCAGCTGGAGGCGGGGCTGCTCCAGCAGTGGCTCGCCGACTTCCGCGAGCAGTCCGGCAAGCCCGTCGCGCTCTTCACCGGCCACGCGCACACCGCGTCCGTGACGCGTGCGGACGGCGTCCTCGACATCACCACCCCGGCGGTCGGCAAGACCCCGTACAGCTCGCCCGACCAGGGCGGCTTCTTCGGCTGGATGCACGTCGCCGTCGACCCGCGACCGGCGCGCGTACGGGCCGGGGAGCCGAGCCCGGACACCCGCGAGTGGCTGGTCGCCGAATCCCGCCCGCTCATCGACGGCATCGAACTCGCCGCCCCGGCGAAACTGGCCCGCGGCGCGTCGGCGGAGGTCAACGCCACCGGGATCACCAGCGAGTTCGGCCTGCGCTTCCCGCTGCGCTTCCCGGCGAGCGTGACGTGGTCCGGCAGCCGCGGCCTCGCGGTGGCCCGCACCTCCGCCGAGGCCGCGGCCGCGCGCCGCCGCCACGGCACCCTCGCCGTCCTCGACCTCGCGGCGGGCACGCTCACCGCGGTCGCCAGGGGCGAGGTCACGCTGACGGTGGCCGCGGGCGGGCTGACGTCCTCGGCGAAGGTCACGCTGGGCTGAGGCGCGGCCGTACGCCCCGCGCCACGGCCCGGCGCGGGGCGTACGGGGGCCCGGCTGCGGCGTACGGGGGCCGGGCGGTCAGGTGCTCATACCGGCAGCGCGTACAGCTTCGGGCCGTGCAGGGCGTAGGCGTAGCGCTCGTCCGCCGCCACGCGCCACTCCTTGAAGTCGCCCGAACCGTCGTTGAAGGTCCAGCGCAGGGCGCCGGTCGCCGCGTCGAAGGCGTGCACACCGCCGCCCTCGTCCAGGTCGGTCGCGCCGAGGAGGGTGCCGCCGGACTTCGCGAACCGCACCGGAATGCCCGCGCTCCGGTCCGCCAGGTCCGTGGCCTTGAAGACCTGCTTGCCGGTGACCGGGTCCACGGCCCACAGGTTGCGGTCGCTGTCCGCGACGTAGAGCACGTCCCCGATGACCTCCGGGGTCTTGAAGAAGGCGAACTCCCCCGCCCCCAGCGACCACTTCTGTGCACCGTCGGCGATCGCGTACGCGCTCAGGACGCCCTGCTGCGCGACGACCACCAGGTCCTGGTGGACGGCGAAGCTGTCGTAGTTGATCTTCGCCGTCTTGTGCGTCCACACCTGGTGGCCGGTCGCGGTGTCGCGGACGGTGAGGTTCTTCTTGAAGTCGGTGTAGACGAGGCGGTTGCCCCGCACGACGGCGTTGATGCCGTTCTCCTCGGTGCCGAGGTCGCGCTGCTCCTTCCACACCACCCGGCCGGACGCGGCGTCGAGCGCCGCGATGACGTTGCCGCGTGTCCGGTCGCCGTCCTGGAGGATCGTGGCGGTGACGTAGACCTGCCGGCCGTCCACCGCGATCGGCTGCGGCTGGTCGTACTCCTTGCCCAGGCGGCTGCGCCACGTCTCCTTGCCTGTACGGGAGTCGAAGCCCGCGACGCTGCCGTCGAAGTCGCCGCTCGCGAGGTAGACGGTGCTTTCGGCGCCGCTGGTCGCGTGCAGCAGCCGCGCGCCGGGCACGACGGCGGTGGCCGCCGACCACCGCTTGGCGCCGGTCGCGGCGTCCCACGCCGTGAGCGGGTCGCCGAGGGTGAGAGCGGAGCCGTCGAGCGCCATGAGCTCGTCGTAGACCCCGCCGGCCTGCATCGGCACGGTGGCCGTCCACGCGGGGGCGGGGGCGCCGCCCTTGCCCGGGCTCTTGCCGGGTGCCTTCGTGGCGGGCGCGCTCTTCGCCGGGCCGGCGGAGGCCCGCTCGTCGTCCGGCGCGGCGTCCTCGGGCCCGCAGGCCGCCGCGCCCGCGCCGAGCACCGCCGCGGCGGCGCCGCCACCGGCGAGCCGGAGCAGCCGCCGCCGGGTGGGTCTGGAACGGGGCGCGGCGCCGTAGGAGTGGTTCATCTGTCCCCCGGGGGTCGGTAGAAGCGTGCACGGTCCCTGCTTGTCCGCCGGGCACGCTAGCCGCGCCGCGGGGCAACCTGGCAGTCCGGAGACCTGCCCGGTGCGGGACCGGGACCGAACCGCGACCGTGATCACGGCGGTGTGACACCCAGGACCCGGCCCGTACCCCCGCGCGCTACTCCGGGACGACCCGGAAGCGCTCGGCCACCACGAGCGTGTCGCCGTCGACGACCGGGGTGCGGCCCAGGAAGTCGCGGACGCCCTCGCTCGTGAAGAAGTCGACGTGCGCCGCCCGCCACTCGGCCGCGTCGGCGTAGCCGCGGCCCTCGGCGTGCGCGAAGTCGTCCCCGACCTCCGCCATCGGCAGCACCGTCACCTCCACCAGCTCGATCGTGACGGCGTGCGCGCCGTCCGAGTCGACGACGGAGTAGCGCTGCCCGACCGCCGGCAGCGCCTCGCCCGCGTGCTCGTAGATCTCCTTCAGGCCGGTGAGGGCCGTCTTCCCGCCGCTGCGGATCGCGGCCACGCCGCGGTCGCGTTCCGGTCCGGGGAAGGCGAGTTCGAGCACCGGCAGTCCGTCGTGATCGCTCATACGGCGAGCGTACGAAGGGGCGTCCGGCGGTCACAAGGCGATTCCGCGCGGGGCGTAAGGGGAGCGGCCGGGTTGTCGGGTTGCCGGACCGGGTTGCCGGACCGGGTTGCCGGATCGGGTTGCCGGATCGGCAAATGATCTTGGTGGGGCGGGTGCCGGTGCGGATGATCGTGGACGGAGCCCGTCCCCTCGCCCCTTCCGGAGGAGCGCCATGCAGCAGCAGTTCACCCACCGGTTCGTCCCGTCGCCCGCGGGGCGGGTGCACGTCGTGGAGCAGGGGGAGGGGCCGCTCGTCCTGCTCGTGCACGGCTTCCCCGAGTCCTGGTATTCGTGGCGGGCGCAACTGCCCGCGCTCGCGGCCGCCGGTTACCGGGCGGCAGCCGTGGACGTCCGCGGCTACGGGCGGTCCTCGCGGCCCGCCGAGCCGGAGGCGTACCGGATGACGGAGCTGGCCGCGGACGCGGTCGCCGTCGTGCGCGCGCTGGGCGGGGAGCCCGCGGTGGTGGTCGGGCACGACTGGGGCGCCAACATCGCGGCCTGCGCGGCGCTGCTGCACCCGGACGTCTTCCGCGCGGTGGGGCTGCTGAGCGTGCCGTACGCGCCGCGGGGCGGGCCGCGGCCGTCCGAGATCTTCGCCTCGATGGGCGGGGACGAGGAGTTCTACGTCTCGTACTTCCAGCAGCCCGGCCGCGCCGAGGCCGAGATCGAGCCCGACGTGCGCGGCTGGCTCGCAGGGCTCTACGCGGCCCTGTCCGGCGACACGATGCCCCAACCGGGCGCCCCCGACCCGCACTTCGTCCGCCCCGGCGGCACGATGCGCGAGCGCTTCCCGGACGGCCCGCTGCCCGGGTGGCTGGGCGAGGCCGAACTCGACGTCTACGCCGGTGAGTTCGAGCGCACCGGGCTGACCGGCGCGCTCAACCGCTACCGGAACATGGACCGCGACTGGGAGGACCTCGCGGCTCTCGACGGTGCGCCGCTGCGGCAGCCGTCCTTCTTCGCGGGCGGCGCCCTGGACGCCTCCACGACCTGGATGTCCGAGGCGATCGACGCCTTCCCGGTGACGCTCCCCGGCCTGGTGTCCAGCCATCTCCTCGACGGCTGCGGCCACTGGATCCAGCAGGAGCGTCCCGCGGAGGTCAACGCCCTCCTGACCACGTGGCTCGCGGCCCTCCCGGACGCGTGAGCGCCCCGTGATCCTTACGGCCGCGGCCCTGACGGCTGCCTCAGCGCGCCGTGATCCTGACGGCTGCCCCAGCGCCGCACGGCCCTGACGCCGCCCGAGCGCGTCGCGGTCCTGACGGCTGCCCCAGCGCCGCGCCGCCCTGACGCCGCCCGAGCGCGTCGCGGTCCTGACGGCTGGCCGAGCGCGCCCCGCGGTCCTCCCGCCCGCGGGGGCGCGCCGCGGTCCTGACGGCCGCTGCCCTCCCGCCCGCCTGAGCGCTGCCCCTATCGTGGGGCGGTGACCTCTCCCCCGGCCGACACGCCCCCGCCGCCCCTCACCGACGACGACCGCGAGTCCGCCGTCCGGCGGCTGCGGGAGGCGTACGCGGCCGAGCACCTCACGCACGAGGAGATGGACGAGCGCCTCGGCCGGGCCCTCACCGCGCGGACCCCCGCCGACCTTGCGACGGCCGTCGCCTCCCTCCCGGCGGAGCCGCCCGGCCCCGAGGAGTCCGCCGTGACCATCGCCGCCGCCACCGGCCGGATCCGCCGCGGCGGCGCGTGGCGGCTCCCCCGCAGGCTCAAGGTCGAGTCCGCCTTCGGCAAGGTCCGGCTGGACCTCTCCCGCGCGGTCTTCCCGCACCCCGTCCTGGACCTCGAGCTCGCCCTCGGCACGGGCGGCGCGCGCATCATCGTGCCGCGCGACGCGATCGTGGAGGTCGACGGCCTCACGACCGGCTGGAAGGACCTGCGCTACCGCCTCCGTCCCACCACCTCGCCCACGGCGCCGGTCATCCGGCTGTCCGGCGTCGTCGGCTTCGGCCGCCTCAAGATCCGCCACGCCCGCCGCTGAGCCGCCTCCCGCTGGAGTGCGCAACCCTGCGAGGTGCTGAGCCCCGCCGCCGGTCCGGCCCGCCCGCCGCCGGGTACGCCTCCCCCCGGGTGCTCTTGGCCCGCTGCTGAGCCCGACTCCGCTGGTGCCCCTGGCCCGCCGCCGAGCCCGCCTCCGGGGGGACCCGGCCCGCCCGCTGAGCCCGCCGCCCCGCCTCCGATCCGCCGCCCCTCCACCTCCGCGGGCGGGCCCGCACCGCCCGGAGCGGCAGCCCCCGAAGTGGGGGCCGCCCGGGGCGGGTTCCCCCGGGTGCCGACCCGCTGTCTGCATGAGCACGCGGCCGCCCGGCCTACGCTCGGAGGACCGGCCGGTCCCGGTCCGGACGGGCGGACGGACGTGGCGGAAGGCGGTCGCGATGGCCCGGTATCTCGTCGGCTCGCGCGCGAGCAAGCTCGCGCGGGCGCAGGTGCGGCAGTACCTCGCGCCGCTGCGCGAGCGCTTCCCCGACGCGGAGTTCACGCACCGGGTGATCCTGGAGGGCGGCGACCGCGACCGCCGCTCGGGCCTCGCGGACGTCTCCGCGGGCAGCGGCGGCTCCGCGTTCAGCAGCGCGCAGGAGGCGGCGCTCGCGGGCGGCGAGGTGGACATCGTCGTCCACTCGCTGAAGGACCTGCCCACGGCCGTACCCGAAGGGCTCGCGCTGATGGCGCCGCCCGGCCGGGAGGACGTGCGCGACGCGCTGTGCGGGGCGACCCTCGCGGGGCTGCGCAAGGGCGCCCGGGTCGGTACGGGGGCGGCCCGGCGCGCCGCCCAACTGCGCGCGGTGCGGCCGGACATCGAGATCGTCCCGATCCGCGGGAACGTACCGCCGCGGCTGCGCAAGATCGAGACGGAGGGCCTGGACGCGGTCGTCCTCGCCGCCGCGGGCCTGCGCCGCCTCGGCCTCGACGACGCGATCGGCGAGCTGCTGCCCCTCGACCTCTTCCCGCCGAGCCCCGGCCAGGGCGCGCTCGGCATCCAGGTCCGCGCGGACGAGGCCTCCGCGCCGCTGCGCGCCCTCCTCGCCACGACGGCCGACCCCGCCGCCGACGCGGCCGTACGGGCCGAACGCGCGCTGCTGGCCGAGCTGCACGGCGGATGCAGCGTCCCCGTCGGGGCGTACGCCTCGCTCCTCCCGGACGGCGAACTCACCCTCCTCGCCCAGGTCAGCTCCCTGGACGGCGCGACCCAGCTCACGGCCCGCCGCACCAACGCCGCCGAATCCCCCGAAGCCCTCGGCCGCGCCGTGGCGGCGGATCTTGTCGCGCAGGGCGCCCACGCACTCCTGGACGCGGCGCGGGCGGCCTCCCGTCCCTAGGGAAGGGGCTGCGGCGGCATCGCGGCGCGCTCGTCGAAGTCCTTGCGCGCGGAGTGGATCTGCCGCGCGTGCTCCACCGACCACGCGCTGATCGCGCTGGTCAATTTCCCGGCCTCGACGCCGAGTTCGGTGAGCCCGTATTCCACCCGGGGCGGCACGGTCGGGTAGACGGTGCGCCGCACGAGGCCGTCGCGCTCCAGCGAACGCAGCGTCTGCGTCAGCATCTTCTGGGTGATCCCGTCCAGCAGCCGCCGCAGCTCGCTGAAGCGCATCGGGCGGTCGTAGCGGCGCAGGGCCGCGAGGACGTACAGCACCCACTTGTTGGCGAGCGCCTCGACGACGGTGCGCGAGGGGCAGTCCCGCCGGTAGATCGAGTCCTGCATGGTTTCCATGAGGTACCTGGATATCAATCAGGTGCCTTCTTCACAAGAGGTACCGGGTCGTCGTTGGATGTGACCACCACGGTGATCACCACTGCGACCGCCACGGTGACCACCGCGGTGACCACCACCCAACGAGCCCGGGAGAACGTGCAGATGCCTGCTCAGATGCGTGCGGTGAGCCAGCGCCGCTACGGCGGCCCCGACGTCCTGGAGGTCGTCGCGATCCCGCGCCCCGTCCCCGGTCCGGGCCAGGCACTCGTCCGCGTACACGCCGCCGGGGTGAACCCGGCCGACTGGAAGATCCGCTCCGGCGCGATCCGGCGGCTCGGCGAACCGCCCTTCACCCTCGGGCTCGACCTGTCCGGCACGGTCGAGGCGGTCGGCGCGGGCGTCACCCGGGTCCGCCCCGGCGACGAGGTGTACGGCGTCGCCTTCCCGCCGGGCGGCGCCTACGCGGAGTACGCCGCGGTGTCGGCGGACGCGCTCGCCCCCCGCCCCGCGTCCCTCGACCCCGTCCACGCCGCCGCCCTCCCCGTCACCGCCCTCACCGCGTGGCAGGCCCTCGTCCGCACCGCCGACGTCCGCCCGGGCCACCGCGTGCTCGTCCACGCCGCGGCGGGCGGCATCGGCCACCTCGCCGTCCAGATCGCCAAGTCCCGCGGCGCGTACGTCATCGGCACCGCCCGCGCGGCCAAGCACGCCTTCCTGCGCGACCTCGGCGCCGACGAACTCGTCGACTACACGACGACCGACTTCGCCACCGCCGTCCACGACGTCGACATCGTCCTCGACCCGATCAGCGACACCTACGGCCCCCGCTCCCTCCCCACCCTCACCCCCGGCGGCCACCTCGTCGACGTCCGCGGCACCGGCCCCGACCGCACGGCAACCCGCGCCCAAGCCGCCGCCCGCGGCATCCGCTTCACCGAACTCGGCTTCACCCCCTCCGGCCCCGACCTGGAGCAAATCGCCGCCCTGGCCGACTCCGGCTCCCTGCACGTGACCGTCGACCAGGCCCTCCCCCTGGAAGAGGCCGCGAAGGCCCACGAGTTGAGCGAGACGGGCCGGGTGACGGGGAAGATCGTCCTCACGCTCTGAGCAACCGGCCTCGGGACGTGGGCCGTCCCCCGCCCGGGCGAAGGCGGTCCCGCGACTACGCGGAGCCGCCCAGGGCGCGACCCAGCAGCGGGAGCAAGCGGTCCCAGTGGCGTTCCAGCCCGGCGGGGCTGAAGGCGTCGGTGTCGGACATCGTGAAGCCGTGGGTCGTGCCGGGGTAGATCTCGGAGGTGTGGGTGACGCCCGCGGCATCCAGGGCGCCGTTGAGGGCGGCGAGTGCTTCGGGCGTCAGGTCGCCCTCGGCGTGGCCGAGATGCGCCTCGGCGCGGAGCTGCGCGAAGACGGCGGGCCCGGCGGCGCCCACCGGGGCGTGGAAGGCGGCGACGGCCGCCACCCGGCCGGGGTGGGCCGCGGCCGTACGCATCGCGTAGAGGCCGCCGATGCAGTAGCCGGTCACCCCGAACGGCCCCTCACCGACCTGGGGTTGGGCGGAGAGGAAGCCGAGGTAGGCGTCGGCGTCGCTCAGCACCCGTGCGGTGGTGTGCGCCTCGATCACGGGCATCAGCTCGGCGAAGATCCCGGGCCGGGCCTCGTCCCCGATGAACGCGGGAAGCTCGATGACCGGTGCGGGGCCGTGCCGGTAGAAGACGTTGGGCGCGAGCACGTAGTAGCCGTGCCCGGCCAGCTCGCGGGCCATCTCCCGCACCACGGGCCGGATTCCGAAGCCGTCCGGGTACATCAGCACCCCCGGGTGCCGCTCCCCGTCGTCGGGGAAGGCGGCGAACGCGTCGGCGCGGCCGTCCGCGGTGGGGATGTGCACTGTCCTGCTGGGCATGAACTCTCCTGTCGTGGTTGATGTGTTCGAGCGCGGATCAACACGACGGGGGGCGGAGCCCGTACGGCGCTCAGCGGAGCACCGGGTCACCGATCTGTGCGTGGCGCGAGGCCGTCCCGGTAGTCATGGCCCCACCGTAGCGGCCGGTCGGCCCCGCGCTCTTCCGCCCGCGGTGAACAGCGGCCCGACCGGGCGCGGTGCTCACTACGGTCCGGTCCCATGACGACGATTGCGACGCGTACGGTCGAATACCCGGCCGACGGCTTGACGATGATCGGGCACCTCGCGCTCCCGGCCGGCACCAACCGTCGGCCGGCGGTGCTGATCGGGCCGGAGGGCATGGGCCTCAGCGACGTCGAACGCCGCCGGGCCGATGCGCTCGCCGAACTGGGCTACGTGGCACTGGCCTTCGACCTGCACGGCGGCCGCTACCTGGGTGAACCCGAAGAAATGCTGGCCCGTTGCATGCCCCTGCTCGCCGACCCGGACCGCATGCGGGACATCGGCCGTGCGGCGCTCGACGTGCTGCGCGCCGAACCGCGCACCGACCCCGACCGGATCGCCGCCGTCGGCTACGGCACCGGGGGCGCCATCGGGCTGGAACTCGGGCGCGACGGCGCCGACCTGCGCGCGATCGGCACGGTCAACGCGACCACCACGGGCCGTCCGGGCGAGGCCGCGCGCATCCGCTGCCCGGTGTGGGCCGGGGTCGGGTCGGAAGACCCGATCATGCCGCCCGCGCAACGGGACGCGTTCACCGCCGAGATGCAGGCCGCGGGCATCGACTGGCGCCTCACGGTCTACGGCGGCGCCCTGCACGCCTTCCACCACCCGCCGGTCGACCATCCCACGGTCCCCGGCGTCGGCCACCACCCCCGGCACGCGCAGCGAGCCTGGCGCGACGTCCTCGACCTCCTCGCCGAGTGCCTGCCCGTGCGGGAGTGATCCGGCCAGTCCACGCTCGGGCGCCCGCGCTGACCGCCGCGATGCCTGGACGGTCTGCCGGCCAGACTCGACCGGGACACCACCGATCCAGGATCCCCTCACCCGGCACACGGAGGCCGCGGCTCGTGTCTCCGCCGGGCCGTCAGCCGCGTCGGCGTCCCCGCACACCGCCCACACCAGCTTGCCGACCCCGCCCCGCTCGCTCACGCCCCACCGCCCCGACGTGATCACGTCCACCAACGCCAGGCCGCGCCCCGCTTCCGCGTCGGGCGCGGCCGAGTGCAGTTCGGGCCTGCTGTCGGCCGCGTCGTGGACCTCGATACGGACTCCGGCGCCGAGGCGTTCGAAGCGGGTCTTGATCAGCCGACCGCGAGGCAGCCTGGCGTGGCGGACGCTGTTGGTGACGAGTTCCGACACGACCAGAGCGGCACCGTCCGCGAGGTGGGGCAGGCCCCACGTGGCGAGGGTGCCGACGAGGAGGTGCCGGGCGCGGCTCACCGAACGGGGCCGTGCGGCCATGTCCGCACGACGACGCCGGGCAAGTCCTCGTCCTGTGCGCGGTGCTCCTCACGGGCGTCGGTACGGGGCTGTTCCGGCAGCTCGCCGGACCATGCAGGCCGTATCATCTTTCGCGAATAGCAGCAAGATACTCTTCGGCGGTTGATCGCTTACCGTATAAAGCGGCAAGCTTCGACCAAAGGTGCGAGAGCGCGGGACCACGAGGGAGGACATGCGCCGTGACCGGCGGAGACTGGGTGAGCACGTCGGCGCCCTACGTGGTGCCCCGGCGCGCGGGGCAGGCGGACGCGTGGAGCGAGGAGGCGCGGCAGCGCGGCGGGCGTGGCGGCCAGCGCATCGTCGCCGCCGGTGAGGTGCCCGCGCCGCCCGAGGCCGCGGCGGGGCTCGGGGTGGCCGAGGGGGAGGCCGTGGCCGTACGGCGGCGGGTGATGCTGCTGGACGGCACACCGGTCGAGCTGACCGACACGTACTACCCGGTGGACGTGGCCCGCGGCACCCCGCTCGCCGGGAAGGCGAAGATCCCGGGCGGCGCGGTGACGTACCTGGCCTCCCGGGGGTACGAGCCGCGGCGCGTCCACGAGGAGGTGTACGCCCGGCTCGCCGCCCCCGAGGAGCGCGCCGCCCTCCAACTCGCCCCGGGCGAGCCCGTCCTGTGCATGGTCCGGGTGACGCGGGACGCGACCCGCGCCTACCAGGTGGACGTCTCCGTCTTCCGCGCCGCGGGCCAGCGGCTCCGTTACGACATGAGGATCGGCTGACATGCCCAAGGCTGAGGAAACGGCCGTCGACCGCCGTCCGCTGCACGAGCGCATCGCGGCGGACCTCCGCGACGAGATCATGTCCGGCGATCTCGCCCCGGGTGATGCCCTGCCCTCGACGCAGCGGCTGAAGGACCGGTTCGACGCGTCGAACGCCACCGTGCAGAAGGCCCTTCAACTCCTCAAGGACGAGCGGCTGGTCGTCGGCCGGGCAGGGGCCGCGGTCACGGTCCGGGAGCACCGGCAGGAGACCGTGCGCCCGGCGGACACCGGGCTGCCCGCCGCGGCAGGAGAGCCGTACCCGCTGCTGACGGCCGCCGCCGCGAAGGGCAGGCGCGCGGCGATCGACCTTCTGGAGGTCGCCGAGGTCACCCCGCCCGCGGAAGTGGCGGCAGCCCTGCGGCTGGACGCGGACGGCACCGCCTTCCTCCGCCGCCAACTGCTCTCCTACGACGGCGAACCGGCAGAGCTGGTGCGGGCGTACTACCCCGCCGACCTCGCCCGCGACACCGCCCTGTCCGTGCCTCGCAAGATCCGCGGCGGCGCGGCGGCACTCCTCGCCGGCCTCGGCCACGCACCCGCTCGCACCCTCGACCGCGTCTCGGCCCGCATCCCCACCCAGGAGCAGTACGGGGCCCTCCTCCTCCCGACCGACCTCCCCGTCCTGCGCACCTTCCGGGTAGTCCTGGACGGCGCCGAACGGCCCGTCGAGGCAAGCGTCCTGGTCAAGGCGGGCCACCTCTACGAGCTGGAATACGCGTTCGCCTGACCCGACCCACCCCTCCGGCCCCCAGGGAGATTTCGTGAACCAGCCCACCACCCCACCCGGCGTCCTCGTCCGCGTCCGGCGGGACGACGACCTCGCCGAGGCGGCCGCCGGGCTCGCCGTCGTGCACGTGACGGACGGCTATCCGGTGGAGGGCGTGAGCGACCCGGTGGGGTGGCTCAGCCCTCCCCGGATGGTGGGGGCGTGGGTGGCGGAGGTGGACGGGCGGGTCGTCGGGCATGTGGCCTTCGGGCGGGGCGGCGCGGGCGAGGTGGCCGTGCGGATGTGGGTGGAGCGGAGCGGATCCGACCCTGGTCAAGTGGGCGTCCTCGCACGGTTCTTCGTCGTCCCCGAGGCCCGCGGACTCGCGGCCGGGACCGCCCTGGTGGAGGCGGCCACCGCGGACGCGCGGGCGCGCGGGGTGCGGCTCGTGCTCGACGTCCTGACGAAGGACGCCGCGGCGATCCGCCTCTACCGGCGCCTGGGCTGGACCGAACTCGGCCCCGCGGTGCACCGGTTCGCGAGCGGCGAGGTGGACGCGCTGTGCTTCGTGTCGCCCGAGGGGCGCACGGGTCCGTGAGCGGGTCCCGCCGCCGGGTGACACGGCGGGCCAACGGCCACGTGCCCCCGCGAAAGCGGCCACGCGCCGTACGCTGGCAGTGACTTCGCCGCGAGGAGGCAGGGCCATGGTCCCTTCTGACGACGGTACGCCGGACCCGTACGCCGATCCGCTGGTCTTCGGGCAGCGGCTGCAGATACTGCGCACGCGCAAGGGCATCACCCGGGAGCAACTCGGCGGCCTCGTGGGGCGGTCGGGATCGTGGGTGAAGGGCGTGGAGAGCGGGCGGCTCAAGACGCCGAAGCTCGACGTCATCCTGCGGATCGCCGAGGTGCTGCGGGTGCGGGATCTGGCCGAGCTGACCGGCAGCCGGTCCATGAACGTGGCCCTGTTCGCGGGTCCGGGGCATCCGCGGCTCTCCGCGGTCCGGGCGGCGGTGGACGCCTACCCGGTCGGGCCCGACGAGGCGGCGGCGCCGGTGGCGCATCTGCGGGCGCGGCTGGACCACGCGTGGGCCGCGCGGCACAGCGCGCCCAACCACCGCGAGGTGCTGGGTGCCCTGCTGCCGGACCTGATCCGTGACGCACAGGCGGCGGTACGGCAGTCGGACGGGTCGGCGGAGCGCCGCGCGGCGCAGGCGCTGCTCAGCGAGACGTACTCGCTGTGCCAGTTCTTCGTGGCGTACCAGCCGGACGCCGCCCTGCTGTGGCGGGTCGCCGAACGCGGCCTGGTCGCCGCGCAGGAGAGCGCGGACCCGCGCGCCATCGGCACGGCGGCGTGGCTCGCCGCCCAGGCCCACCGGGACACGGGCCCCGCCCACTTCGACGCGGCGGACGCCGTGAACCTGCGCAGCCTGGAGTACCTGACGCCGCTGCTGCCGGACGCGCCGGACGACGTGCTGGCCATCGCGGGTGCGCTGACGTTCGAGGCCGGTTACACCTCCGCGCGCCGCGGGGACACGGGTACGGCGTGGCGCTACTGGGACCGGGCCCGGGCGATGGCGGAACGCCTCCCTGCCGGTTACTACGACCCCGTCACGTCCTTCTCGCGCGCCATCATGGGCGCGCACGCCGTCACCGTGGCGGTCGAACTCCACGCGGGTGGCGAGTCCGTACGCCAGGCGGCCGCGGCGGAGGCCACGACCATCCCCTCCCGCCCGCGCCGCGCCCGGCACCGTATCGAGGAGGCCCGCGGCTACCACCTGGACGGCCAGCCGGACGTGGCCCTGGCGACCCTGGACAAGGCGCACGAGGCGGCCCCCGAGACGATCAAGTACAACGGGTACGCGAAGCGGATCGTGCTGGAGGAGACGGAGTCGCGGGACCCCGCACGCCGCAGGCGGGCCGCCCGGCTCGCGGTGAAGCTGGGCGTCCTCGCAGCGTGACCGAGGGGACACAATCTGTGCCCCCGCCCCGCGGCGCCCGCTCGTAGCGTCGTTGACCCGAAGGACCCCCGCGGCCGTGCGACCGGCCCGGGGGCGTGGTCAACGCCGTTGAGGAGCGCCGACATGCACGAGCCTAACCGTCCCCGACACGTACTCCGGGGGCCCGCGTGGTGATTCCCGTGACGCCCGCCGGGCCCGGCGGGGAGAGCCGCCTCGTCGCAGAGAAACTGTGGCCGCCCGCCCCGCGGACGGTGGGTCGGGCGCGCCGGTTCCTCGTCCGCCAACTCGCCGCCTGGGAGCTCACCCAGCTCACCGACAGCGCGGAGCTGATCGTGTCCGAGCTGGTCACCAACGCGATCACGCACGCGCACCCGCCGTACGGCCATCTGATCGCGACGCGGCTGGAGCGGCTGGAGTCCGGCGTCCGCATCGAGGTGCACGACGCCGGTGCCACCCGGCCGGAGCGCAGGCGGGCCGCGGAAGACGAGGAGTCGGGCCGTGGCCTGGGCCTGGTGGACGCGCTCACCGGCGGTCAGTGGGGGGTGAGTTGCCGCAGCGGGCCCGGGAAGGCGGTCTGGGCGCTGTGCACGGAGCCCGTGCCGTAGGTCGCCGGGCGCGGTGTTGCTCCCTTCCGCCCCGCGCGTAGCCGACCCGCGCGTAGCCGGTGGGCCCGAGATCTTGGCCGGTCGGGCACTCCGTCCGGGCGGGCCCCGGCGGCTAGGGTCGTTGCTGTGGCCAACTCTGGGTACGTCACCGTCGTCGGGGCCGGGGTCATCGGTCTGACCACTGCCGTTGTCCTCGCGGAGGGTGGGAGGCGGGTGCGGGTCGTCGCCGAGGAGATACCGGGGCGGACGTCGCTCGCCGCGGGGGCGATGTGGGGGCCGTACCTGGTCGAGCCCAGGGGGGACGTCGACCGGTGGGGGCGGCGTTCGCTGGAGGTCTTCCGGGGGCTGGCCGCGCAGCCGGGGACGGGGGTGCGGATCGCGCCCGCCGTGGAGGCGTCGCGGCGGGGCGGGGCGGCGCCGGACTGGGCCGGGGCGCTGCCCGGTTTCCGGCCGTGCGAGCCCGGGACGCTCCCGGCCGGTTTCAGCTCGGGCTACCGCTTCGAGGTGCCGCTCGTCGACATGCCCGCCTACCTCGGCTACCTGCGGGCGCGGCTGCGCGCGAGCGGCGCGGCCGTCGAGAAGGGCAGCGTGGCCGACCTCGACGACCCGGACCTCGGGCCGGCCGTCGTCAACTGCACCGGGCTCGGCGCCCGCCGCCTCGCCGCCGACCCCGGTCTGCGGCCGACCCGCGGCCAGCACGTCGTCGTCTCCAACCCGGGCCTCACGGAGTGCTTTTCGGAGGACACCGGCACCTCCGCCGACCTGCTGTGCATCTTCCCGCACGGCGACATCGTCGTCCTCGGCGGCACCGCGCTCGCCGGGCGCGAGGACCTCGACCCCGACCCGGACGCCGCCGCGGCGATCCTGCGCCGCTGCGCCGCCGTCGAGCCGCGCCTCGCCGACGCCCGCGTCCTGGAGCACCGCATCGGCGCCCGGCCGACCCGGGCCACCGTCCGGGTGGAGGCCGAGGTCCGCGCGGGCGGCCGGACCGTCGTGCACAACTACGGGCACGGCGGCGCGGGCGTCACCCTCTCCTGGGGCTGCGCCGCCCAGGTCGCGGACGAACTCGCCGTCCTCACGGCGCCGTGAACAGGCCCGGGAAGCGCGGCGCCAGCCACGGGCGCGGCCCGGTCGGGACGATCGCCCCGCGGGCTGCGGCCGCGAGGGGCGTCCGGCGGCCCAGCGCGAGGAGCACGAACGTCACCGGCTCGGTCGTGATCGTGCAGTCCGGGCGGCGCGGCGGCTCGTCGCTGACGGCGGCCTCCCCCGACGCGAAGGTCACCGCGAAGGGCGCGGCCCCGGCGCCGCGCAGGCGCAGGCGGTAGCAGGCGGTGTGGCCCGCGGCCGTGCGCGCGTCGACCACGCGGGGCATGGCCGTACGGAGGAAGGGCACGGTCAGGGCGGCGTTCGCCGGGGTGAGCATGTGGGGGCGGCGCAGGGCCACCGCGATGTCGTAGCCGTGGCCGAGGATGTGCGTGAGCAGGTACGAGCCGAAGGTCGCGAGGTCCATCGGGCCCATGGGCGTGTCGGCGGGGGTGGACGCGGGGCGGGCGGCGGACGCGGCGGTGAAGGCGCGCGCGGAGGTGGCGACGGCCTCGGCGAGTACGTCCGGGTCCCGCTCCGGGTAGGCCGCGAGGGCCGCGGTGTTGGCGGCCGCGAGCCCGCCGGGGGTGCCGTCGCCGTACGTCCCGTGGGCCTCCCCCGCCGCGAGCCCGGCCATCAGGCGGTTCGCGAGCACGAGGTGCGCCGCCGCCTCCCCGACCGTCCACGCCGAGCGCGGTATGCGCACCCCGGGCCCGGGCGCGGCCCGCAGCAGCTCGGCGGTACGGTCGGCCGCGTCGTGGACGGCGGCGGCCAGAACGTCGGCGGCGGCGCCGGACGCGGTCGGGGTCGGGGAGTCGGTGCTCATGAGCGTGAAGCGTGCGCCCCCGCGGGCGCCCTGTCCAGGGGTGCGGGCGGCGGGCGCCGGACCGTATCCCCCGCGCGGTCGGCAGACCTATGCTGCGCAGGTGGACGAGCAGACCGGCGCAGGGCGGGGAGTCGCGAAGGAGCCGGCCCGCGGGCTCCGCCGGCTGCTCCTCGCGGCGTGGCGGCGGCCGGAAACCCCGTTGGAGCCGGTGCCGGCCGCGGAGGCCCGGCGGCGGGCGGCGCACGGGATACGGGTGGTCGGCGGGATCTGGGCGGTGGTGGCCCTGGTCGTCGCCGGGCTCGTCCGCGTGCAGGTGATCGGCCCGCCGGTGATCGGCCTCTCCGCCCTGGCGGCGATGTTCGCGGGGCAACTGGCCTTCGAGATATACGCGGGGGATGCCGAGCAGGTGACCGTCCATGTGCGGGACGGCCAGACCCTGATCTCGGCGAAGACGCTCACCGGTGTGCGCACGCTGGACCTCGGCGCGCTGGCCCGCATACGCCGCTCCGAGACGCACATGCGCGGTGGCTACGCCGACCGGCTGCGGCTGCTCGACCTGCACGGCGTGCGGCTGTCCCTCACGGGCGGGTACGAGGTGCTGGCGGCGCTGCGCCGGGCCGTGGAGGCGGACCCGGGCGTGGAGGTCACGCCGCACGCGGAGGAGGCGCTGAGCTTTGCCCGGCGAAGCCGCCTCCGCGCCCTGCGGCGCAGCTTCGCCGGGATGTGGCTGGTCATGGCCTCGCTGCTCGTCCCCCTGCTGGCCGGCTTCGCCCTGACCGCCGTCCTCGCCTGGACGAACCCGCTCTGACCGCCGTCAGCGCCCGGCCGAACCCGCTCTGACCGCCGTCAGCGCCCGGCCGAACCCGCTCCGACCGTCAGTGCGTAACGGTCAGCACCGTCTTCCCGACCCGGTCGTCCGTGTCGAGATACCGGTGCGCCTCCACGACCTCCGCCAGCTCGAAGGTGCGGTCGACGACCGCGCGGAAGGCGCCCGCGCGCAGGCCCGCGCCGATGAACGCGGCTGCGCGGCGCAGGCGTTCGGGGCGGTGGGTGGTCTCGAAGACCAGGAAGGTGCGCAACGCGACCGGGGGCATGCCGAGTTCGAGGCCGGGGTACGGGGTCGGCTCGCCGCTGAGGCCGCCGTAGACGATGTGGGTGCCGTCGGGGGCGACGAGGCCCAGGAGTTCGCGGACGCCGGGGCCCGCCACCGCGTCGAGGACGAGCTCGACGCCGCGCCCGCCGGTGGCCGCGCGGACCGCCTCGGGGACGTCGTCCGTGGCGGTGACGACGACCTCCGAAGCGCCCTCGCGCAGCAGCGCGTCCTTCTTGGCCGGGCCGCGGGTCAGGGCGATCGCGCGGGCGCCGATGCGCTCGGCGACGTGCAGGGCGGCCAGGCCCACGCTGCTGGAGGCGGCGTTGACGAGAACGGTGTCGCCCGGCCGCAGCCCGCCGACCTGCACCATCGCGCCGTAGGCCGTGAGGTACGGCATCCACACCGCTGCGCCCTCGACCGCGCCGAGGCTCTCGGGGCGGGGGAGGACGGCCGCGGCGGGGACGACGGCGCGCTCGGCGTAGACGGCGTGGTCGTTCTGCGAGAAGGCCGGGATGACACTCACCGGCTGCCCGGCCGCGAGCCCTTCGACGCCGGGGCCGACGCGCTCGACGACGCCCGCCGCCTCCGCGCCGAGCCCGGCGGGGAATCGGCGGACGGGCTCGATGTAGTGCCCCGCGCGGAAGAGCGCCTCCGCGCGGTTGAGGCCGACCGCGTCGACCCGCACCAGCACCTCGCCGGGGCCGGGTTCGCCCGGGTCGGCGTCCTCGACCCGCAGCACCTCGGGGCCGCCGTACTCGTGGAAAAGAACCGTCCTGCTCATCGCGTCCGTCCTCCGTCGTTCGCTCACGAGGCGGTCCGCGAGATCGTCGCGCCGCCCACGACGCAGTCAACTCCCGCGGCGCGACGCGAACTTCCCGACGTGCCGAAGGTCACCCGGTCGCGGGCGCCGTCGCCTCCTCGTGGAAGGCCACCGCCGCCTGCGCGGGCACCCGCGCCGCCGCGCCGCCCGCGGGGCGACCGCCGTCCAGGCCGGTCAGCGCCGGGGCCGGGGTGCCGACCTGCACCGCGGACTCCGTGACGGCGACGCGTCCGCCGAGCCGCGGCTCGGGCAGCGCGCCGGGCTCGCCGCGGACCAGCAGACGCACCGCCGCCCAGGGGAGGTTGAGGCCCGTGAAGGCGGTCTGGAAGATCCCGGCGGAGGCCCGCGGGTTGGCCTCCAGCAGCACGGGGCGCCCGGCGCGGTGCCGGAGCTGGACGTTCGACAGATACGCGAGGCCGAAGTGCTCGACGACCGCGTGCGCGATGCCGACCGCCTCCGGGTCGTCGAGCAGCAGCCGGTAACGCCCCTGCTTGGCGCGGGGGATGGCGGCGAGCGGTGTCCCGCCGGGCGCGGACAGGCAGTCCACGCTCACCTCCGGGCCGTCCAGGTACGGCATGACGAGGAATTCCGGCACGCTCTCGCCCGCCTCCGCCGCCCGCTCCAGCGCCTCGGCGACGGCCCGCACCGACACCACCGGCACGGGCGGCGCGAGCAGGTCGCGGATCCGCAGCGGCCGGTCGTCCAGCACCCGGAAGCCGAACGCCGAGAATTCCCCGGAGGGCTTGAAGCACACCCGCTCGCCGTCCGCCGTCAACTCCTCTACAGCGGCGCGGAATCCGGCGGCGTCGCGCACCGCCCGCCACGGCGGCACCGGCACCCCGGCGGCCCGCGCGGCCTCGTACGTACGGGTCTTGCTCGTGAGCGCGGCGATCGCGGCGGGCGGCGAGCACATCAGCCGGGTGCCGAGCGCGGCGAAGTCGTCGGCTCGGCCGGCCAGGGCCGACAGCCGACGCGGCGGTACGAGCACGTCGATCGCGTGCCGGCGGCAGAAGTCCAGGGCGAATTCCGCGTATTCGGCGTCGCCGACGTAGCGCGGCTCCACCTCGGACGCGTCGCACGCGGCGAGCGCGGGGGCGTCCGGATCGACGTTGCTGCCGTGGATGCGGACGGTGACCCCGTCCGGGTTGTCCCGCAGCATCCGCATCACCTGGGTGGAGGCCACGCCTGCGCTGCTGAGCCAGATCCGAAGTGCGATGGCGCGCTCCTCACGGTGGGGGCCGACGAGTCGGCGGCGGGGGTGGAGCCGGGTGGGAGGGTGAGCGGATCGTAACCCGGTTCGATGACGGCCAGGTTTCGCGTGAGCGGACACTCGTGGCCGCAATACGGCCGTCGCGAGGCGGAGTTGAGGTGCGTCCCGCAACAGGGCCGCTACGAGGTGGAGTTGCGGTGCGCCCGCGCGATGCGGCCGGGTACAGGCCGCGCGCCCGAACGATGTTGGTGCGGTGTTGGCCGCTCGTTGGACGTCCCTGGTTCGCTGCTGCTGCCGACCGGTGGACCGCCGGAACGGCATAAGCAGCACGAAGGGGGACACGTACGTGTTCAGCAAGATCCTGGGCCGCGCCGCGGTGGCCGCGACGGCCGCGGGCCTGGCACTGGCCGTCGGCATGGGTACGGCGCAGGCAAGCACCAGTTCGCCCTACGTCGGATACGGCTACACGAACAACACTCACGCCGTCTGGTGCGTGCAGCACCTGGCGAACGACATCGCCAGGACCCACGACCACCCGACCATCGCCGAGGACGGCGTCTTCGGACCGGCCACCTACAACATGGTCCGCTGGATCCAGGGCAGCGCCCTCTCGTTCGAGGGCCTGACGGTGGACGGCGTCGTCGGCAAGGCGACCGGCTACGAGCTCCTCTACTGGGGCGACAGCTACTACGGCGGCAACGGCTACTGCATGGGCTACGTCCCGTCCACGTCCGACTACTTCCCGCCCTCCCCGCCGCTCGAACTGGACTGACGCGGGACGGCCGCCTGACGGAGTCGTACGGCCGGGCGCGCCCGCACCCCGGCCGTACGGCTCATTCCTCCGGCGGCTCCGCCGTGCTCCCCCGCACCACCAGGCTCGTGGCCAGCTCGACCCGGCGCATGCCGGGCTGCACACCGCGCCCGAGGTCGAGGACGAGGCGGGCTGCGGCCTCCGCCATGTCGACGAGCGGCTGGCGGACGGTCGTCAGCGGCGGGCCCATCCACGCCGACACCGGCAGGTCGTCGAAGCCGACGACGCTCACGTCCTCCGGGATGCGCAGGCCGAGTTCGCGGGCGGCCTGGTAAATGCCCATCGCCTGCACGTCGTTGCCCGCGAAGAGCGCGGTGGGGCGCTCACCGGCGGGCGCGGACAGCAGCTCGTGGGCGATGTGGTGGCCGGCCTCGGTCTGGAAGGTGCCGTGCCGTACGAGGGTGTCGTCGCTGTCGACGCCGCCGGTCTCCAGCGCCGCGCGGTAGCCGTCGATACGGGCGCGGCTGCACAGCACGCTCTCCGGGCCGCCGATGACGCCGATGCGCCGGTGGCCGAGGTCGAGCAGGTGGCGGGTCGCGGTGTAGCCGCCCTGCCAGTTGGTGGTGCCGATGGAGGGGACGTCGTCGGCGGGGTAGCCGGCCGGGTCCATGACGACAAAGGGCACGTCCCGGCTGACGAGCAACTCGCGCTGGGCGGCGGTGAGATCGGACATGACGAGGATGACGCCCGCCGGATCCCGGGTGAGGACGCCGTCGACCCACGACAGGCCCATCTCCTCGCGGCCCGACGACTCCGACAGCACGACCGTGAGGCCCTCCTGCCGCGCGACGTTCTCCGCGCCGCGGATGATCTCGGTGGCCCACATGCTGATCAGCTCGTGGAAGACGATCTCCAGCAGGCCGGACGGGCGCGGCCGCGCGGCCCCGCGCTTGCGCCGGTAGCCGTGCTCGCGCAGCAGCGCCTCGACCTTGTCGCGCGTCGCCGGGGCCACGTGCGCGCGGCCGTTGAGGACCTTCGACACGGTCGGCGCCGACACCCCCGCCTGCCGGGCGATCTCCGCGAGCGTCGCGGGCACGGCGGGCGCCGAAGCGGCCGGCCCCGGCCCGGCGGACGTGCCGGAAGCGCGGGAAGCGCCGGACACGGATTCACCGCTCGCTGTGGGCCCGCCGCCCGGCTTGGACTCGCTGGCTTCGCCCGCTTTCCGCCGGGTGCGCGGGGTCTGACCTGTCACCTACCCATGCTACGGAATCTCCCTGTGCTCTTCCGCCAGCAGGGCCGCACCCGCGAGCGCCAGCGCCTGGGTCCCGGCGGGCCCGCGGTCGCCGTCGGCGACGACCACCGCGTACGCCCTGACCAGCGTCGCACCGTCCTCGACGGTGACCTCGCGGTCGAAGAACGGCGCCGGGCAGACGGCGGCGAAGGGCGTGGAGCGCACGAACCACCGCACGCCGGAGCCGCCCGGTTCGTTGCCGGGCGCGTCGACGAAGGCGAGCGTGGAGGAGCGGCCGTGCCCGTCGTGCCTGCCGGTGAAGCCGAGCCAGGGCGCGCGCACGCCCATCAGCTCGTCGCCGCCGCTGCCGCCGGGGGTGTGCACGGTGCCGCCGGTGAAGTCGCGCGGCCCGCGCCAGAACAGGCCGCCGTAACCGGCGTTGGGACGGCCCTCGGTGGTCGGGCTGCCGATGACCGTACGCCTGCCGCGCACGTTGGTGACCGCGGTGCGGAAGAGCAGCGCCCAGGCGTCCTCGCCGGGCAGCAGGGCCGCCACGAGCCGCCGCTCCTCGGTGAAGCGGTGCTCGCCGCCCTGGGCGCGCCAGTGCAGTGTCTCGGTGACGCGCAACCGGCCGTCGCGGAGGGTCAGTTCGGGGAAGCCGACATGGTCCATGGAGCCGTTGTTGTCGTACTGCCGGTAGCCGGTGCCGCGGCGGTACGTCACGCCGCCCCAGAAGTTCTCGTCGTCGACGTTGGGGAGGGAGAGGGCCAGGCCCTTGTGCCAGATGTGGTCGTGCGGCCGGTAGATGGTGACGGCGTCGCCGCCGAGGGTGCGGAGGGGGTGGAAGTACGGTCGCGGGGACTCCAGTTGGGCGTCCCACGGACCGTAGACGTAACGGGTGAGCGGCCGGCCCCGGTAGGTGAGTCGGAGGGACGTGCCGACCTCGTGCGTGAGCCCGAGCCCGCCGGGTACGGGCTCGGCACCGGGGGACGCGGCGGGCGGTTCGGGGGTACGGGCGTCGGTCACCGGGACGTCTCCTCGGGGCTCGCGGGGGCGGCGGGTACGGCGGGGCTCGCGGGCTCCGCGGGCCACGGCGTGCCCGGGCCCTGCATACGGCGGTAGTACGGGTCGGCCGCGCCGATCGCACCGCGCGTGACGGGCCCGCGCCCGAAGGCGGAGGCGTACGTGGCCGCGACGAACTCCAGCGTTCGGCGCGCCTCGGTGAGCGTCACGGGCGGCGCGGTGCCCGCCGCCACCGCGTCCAGCACCGCCGCGAACTGCGCGGAGTGCCCGGACGGCTGCCCGCTCGGGCCCGCCTCCCACGCGGCGGCCACCGCGTCCTCGTGGCCGGGCGCGGGGTGCACCCGCCAGTCCGCGTCGCCGTAGCCGTACAGGTGCTCCAGCTCGACCGTGGCGTACTCGAAGTCGAAGCGCAGGTAGCTCGTCTCGCGCGGCGAGAGCAGGGAGTTGACGACGGTCGCGACGGCGCCGCCGTCGAAGGTGGCGATCGCGCACGAGACGTCCTCGGCGGCGGTGGGCCGCGCCAGCCGCGCCGCGACCGCCGTGACCTCGCGCCACTCGCCCAGCACCGCGAGCAGCAGGTCGAACTGGTGGATGCCGTGGCCCATCGTCGGGCCGCCGCCCTCGGTCTCCCAGCGGCCCCGCCAGGGCACCGCGAAGTACGCGTCCGGGCGGTACCAGAGCGTGTGGCAGACGGCGACGAGCGGGCGGCCCAGCGCCCCCGACGCCATCGCGGCCCGCAGCCGGGCGGCGCCGGAGCCGAAGCGGTGCTGGAAGACCGTCGCGAAGAACGCGCCGCCCGCGCGCTCGGCGGCGGCGATCTCGTCGAGGTCGGCGAGGCTCAGCGTCGGCGGCTTCTCGCACAGCACCGGCACCCCGGCGGCCAGGCACGCGAGCGCCTGCTCCTTGTGCAGCCCGGGCGGCGTGCACAGGTGGACGAGGTCCGGGCGTTCGGCGGCGAGCAGCGCGCCCAGGTCCGTGTGGCGGCCGGGCACGTTCCAGCGCGCGCGGAAGGCGTCCAGCCGCTCGGGGTCGACGTCCGCGGCGGCCACGATCTCGGCCCGCCCGCCGAGCGCGGCCAGGCTCTGCGCGTGGATCCCGGCGATGCCGCCGGTCCCGACGATCGCGACGCGTACGGGTCCGCTTCCCCCGTCGCCGCGGACGCCCCCGCCCGCGCGGCCGCGGACGGCTCCGATCGGGCCGCCGTGATCGTCCACGCCAACCGCGCCGTTCGCGTGATCGCCTACGCCGCCGTGATCGCCCGCATCGCCCGCGCGGCCGCGGTGATCGCCCGCGCCCCCGCCGTGATCGGCCACGTCCCCGTGATCCCCTGCGTCGCCGCTTCCGCCGGTGCTGCTGCCGGGCACACGTCCTCCTGCGGTTCCGCCCCGCCGTACGGGGCCGGTCTTTCGGAAAGTTTTCCGAACGATATACGGTGGCCGACGGCGCCACCAGGCCCCGCCCGCCGCCGCCCCGCCCCCCGCGCCCCGCGGCCGCGCCCTCACGGGCCGCTCCGTGCCCGGCCTCCGCGGTATCGGCGCCGCGCCCACCACGGGCGGGCGGCCCCGGGCCGGGGCGCACCCGGTGGCGTACCGTGCGGCCGCGAGCCGCACCGCCCCGACGAAGGGACCGCCCGCATGACGAGCACCGCACCGCTGCTGCCCGGGGGCGTGGGCCTGTCGCGCCTGCGCGTCTACCCGTGGGCCACCGCCGACGGGCTGCACGGCGGCTCCCCGCACCTCCATCTGACCTGCACCGAGGCGTACTACGTGGTCGGCGGCAGCGGCGAACTGCACACCCTCACCGCCGCCGAGGGGCTGCGCCGCACCCCGCTCGCGCCCGGCGACACCGTGTGGTTCACGCCCGGCACCATCCACCGGGCCGTCGACACCGGCGGGCTGGACGTCCTGGTCGTCATGCAGAACGACGGCCTGCCCGAGGCGGGCGACGCCGTCATGACCTTCCCGCCCGAGCACCTCGCCGACCCCGCCGCGTACGCCGCCGCGGCCTCCCTCGGCGACGGCACCCCCGCCGAACGCACCGCCCGCGCCCGCGCCCGCCGCGACCTGGCCGTCAGCGGCTTCCGGCACCTCGCGGCGGAGGTCGGGGCGGGGCGGCCGGAGGCGCTGGAGGCCTTCCACGCCGCCGCGGCCGCGCTCGTCGCCCCGCGGCTGGACGCGTGGGAGGCCGCCTGGCGGGAGCGGGCCGCGGCCGCCGCCGCCCGTACGGGGGAGCAGATCGCCGCCCTGCGCCGGGGCGCCGCGGCCCACTTGGCGGACGCGTCGGTCGTACGGGCAGCGGCGCCGCCGCAGGACGTCCTCGGCATGTGCGGCCACCTCGCGCCCACGCGCCGCGACGACGCGCGCTGAGACCGGCCACGAGAACCGGTCGCCCCCGGACATGCCGAAGGGGCGCGCCGCGGCGCGCCCCCGGGTAGCCCCGGAGCCCGGACAAGGCAGGCTCCGGAGCCGGTCACGGAGGCGGCGCGGCAGTCAGGGAGTGCTGCCGCGCCGCCTGTCGTCTTCATCCTGTCCACGGACGGGGTGCTTTACCCCTCCGCGGGCGAGGTCAGCTGCTGGTGCAGCTGACGGTGGGGCTGGGAGCCGCACCGTTGCCGGTGAAGCCGTACGTGGTGCTGGCCCCGGCGCCGAGAGCGCCGTTGTACGAGGCGTTGGTCACCGTGACCGCGCCGCTCGTGCCGGTGTTCGTGCCGTTCCACACCTGGGTGATCGTGCTGCCCGAGGGCAGCGTGAACGACGTCTTCCACCCGGCGATCGCGGCCGTGCCGGTGTTCGTGACCGTGACCTCCGACTGGAAGCCGCCCTGCCACGAGTTCACCGTCTTGTACGTCGCCGAGCAGCCCGAGCTGTTACCGCCGGTGGAGCCGGACGTCGAGCCCGAGGTCGTACCGGTCGACGTACCGGTGCTCGTACCGGTCGAGGTACCCGTCGAGGTGCCGGTCGACGTCCCCGTGGACGTACCCGACGACGTACCGGACGAGGTCCCGGTCGAAGTCCCCGTGGACGTACCGGTCGACGTACCCGACGACGTCCCCGTGGACGTCCCGCCCGTCGTGCCGGAGCCGCCGCCCAGCGCGGCGAGCACCGCGTCGTACGCGGGCTTCTTCTGGTAGTTGCCGTCGAAGAGCAGCGGCGTGTCCTGGCTGTGCCAGCTGTACTTGTCGGTGATGCCCCACACCGTGATGCCGGTGCAGCGGGTCACGCCCATGCACGCCTTGACGATGTTGCTGAAGTTGGTGGCCTGCGCGGTGCCGGAGCCCGCGACGTCCACCTCGGTCAGCTGGACGTCCACGCCGAGGTCGGCGAAGCGCTGGAGGTTGGCCTGCATGTCGGAGGTGACCGGCGACTGCGGGTTGAAGTGGCCCTGGAAGCCGACGCAGTCGATCGGGACGCCGCGCGCCTTGAAGTCCTTGACCATGTTGTAGATGGCGGTGCTCTTCGCGTTGATGCCATCGGTGTTGTAGTCGTTGTAGCAGAGCTTGGCGTTGGCGTCGGCGGCCCGCGCGGTGCGGAAGGCCTCCTCGATGAAGCCGTCGCCGAGCTTGTCCTGGAAGGGCGAGCTGCGGTGGGTGCCGGCGCCGCCGTCGTTGAAGGCCTCGTTGACGACGTCCCAGGCGTAGATCTGGCCCTTGTAGTGGTTCATCACCGTGGTGATGTGGTTCTTCATCGCGGCGTCGAGCGCGGTCGCGCTGAGGTTCGAGACCCAGCCGGGCAGCTGCGAGTGCCACACCAGGGTGTGGCCGCGGACCAGCATGTTCTGCGCCTTGGCGTGGGCGACGATCTGGTCGCCGGGGGCGAAGTTGAACGAGTTCTGGGACGCCTCGATCGTGTCCCACTTCATCTCGTTCTCGGGCGTCACCGCGTTGAACTCGGCGTCCAGCGTGGACGCGTACTGCGCCTCGCCGAGGTGGGCCGTCGAGACCGCGGTGCCGAAGTAGCGGCCGCTGGCCGCCGCCGCGTCGCCCAGGTTGCTCGCCGCGTGCGCGGTGCCGGCCGTCGCCATCAGGCCGAACGTGGCGACCGCGCCGGCCGTGGCCGCCGCGACGGCGACGCGTACGCCGGTGCCGGTACGTCTGCGGGCCTGCCCGCGGTCCCGGAGGGAATGACTGAACACTTCCAACCTCTTCTTTCCTCTTCAGCTGGCAGTCCGGGCAGCGCGGAGTACGCACCGTCCGAACGGGTGGGGGGACCATTCGCGAGGGTGGTGTCGGCCACGGGAGTTGTGCCGCGGGTGCGGCGTGGCCGGGAGGAGGGTGGATCGTTCGCCAGTGTGGACCCTGGCCTTCGAAACGTCAACGACCCCTTTCCGAAACAACCGGAGCCCGTAGAACGGCAGTTGACGGGCCATCGCGCGGGCGGGCGCACACCCTCGTGGTGGGCGGTTTTCCGGTGCGTGGCGCGGGGTAGGGCGGGTCGCCACGCGGTGCGGGTGCGGGCCTGTGGACCGTCGCCGGATGTATTGACTCGGTCACTTTTCGGCCTTATGGTGCCCGAAACATTCGCGACAGGGTCGAAAACTTTCGCAACGTGCACACGGGCCCCACCCGTGTCACCGCCCCTGCGGAGAGGGAGCCTCCGCCGGGACGGCACATCCGGACGTCATCGGAAGGACACCAGGTCATGCCCCCCACACCCGGGCTCCCCAGCCCGAAACGCACGACCAGGGCGCGCACGCTCCTCGTCGCACTGGGCGCCGTCGTCGCCTCGGTCGCGGCGACCGTCACCCTGACCTCGCAGAGCGCCAGCGCCGCCTCGCTCACCGAGGTGACCAACTTCGGCAGCAACCCCGGCAACCTCAAGATGTACGAGTACGTGCCGAACACCGTGCAGGCCAACCCGGCCGTCCTGGTCGCGGTCCACCAGTGCACCGGCACCGCCCCCGGCTTCTACTCCTCGACCGAGTTCCACACGCTGGCCGACCAGTACGGCTTCATCGTCGTCTACCCGGACGCCAACATCAGCGGCCAGTGTTACGACGTCTCCTCGTCCGGCGCGCTCACCCACAACGGGAACAGCGACCCGGCGAGCATCGCCCAGATGGTCAGCTACGTCGAGCAGCACAACAACGCCGACGCGAGCCGCGTCTACGTCACCGGCGCGTCGTCCGGCGCGATGATGACCGACGTCCTGCTCGGCGACTACCCCGACGTCTTCAAGGCCGGCGCCGCCTTCATGGGCGTGCCCTTCGGCTGCTTCGCGACCAACGACCCCTCGGGCTGGAACAACGCCTGCGCCAACGGCCAGATCAGCCACACCCCGCAGGAGTGGGGCGACATGGTCCGCGCCGCCTACCCCGGCTACACCGGCCCCCGCCCGCGTGTGCAGCTGTGGCACGGCAGCGCCGACACGACGCTGAATTACAACAACTTCGGCGAAGAGATCAAGCAGTGGACGAACGTGCTGGGCGTGAGCCAGACGCCGGTCGTCACGGACACCCCGCAGTCCGGCTGGACCCACACCCGCTACGGCGCGAACACCACGCAGGCCCCGGTCGAGGCCTTCAGCATCGCGGGCGTCGGCCACTCACTGCCCATGAACGGGATGGCGGCGAAGGCGATCGCCTTCTTCGGCCTGGACGGCTCGGGCGGTACGACGGGCGGGACGTCGACCGGTACGTCCACGGGTACGTCGTCCGGTACGTCGTCGGGTACGTCCACGGGGACCTCGACCGGCACCTCGACGGGTACCTCGACCGGTACGAGCACCGGTACGTCCACCGGTACGACCTCGGGCTCGACGTCCGGCTCCACCGGCGGTAACAGCTCGGGCTGCTCGGCGACGTACAAGACGGTGAACTCGTGGCAGGGCGGCTTCCAGTCGGAGGTCACGGTGACGAACACCGGCACGGGCGCGATCGCCGGGTGGAAGACGTCGTTCACGCTGCCTTCGGGGAGCACGATCACCCAGGTGTGGAACGGCACGAACACCGGCACGAGCGGCGCGGTCACGGTGACCAACGCCTCGTACAACGGCGCTCTCGGCGCCGGGGCCAGCACGACGTACGGCTTCACCGGCAACGGTACGGCCCCCAGCCCCACCGTCAGCTGCACCACCGGCTGACGTACCGGGGACATACCATCCGAACCAGCAGCAACACCCCGTAGTACCGCACGACACCGCACGACAGGAGCACCGCCGTGACCACCACAGCAGAGGACCCGGCCGGCCGTCTGGGCCGGAGCACGTCCGTCGTCGAGTCCACCCGGCAGGTCGGTTCGTATCTCGCCCTGACCTTCGACGACGGGCCGCACCCGGTCCACACGCCGCATCTGCTGTCCGTGCTGCGCGAGCACAAGGTCACGGCGGTCTTCTGCCTGTGGGGCGCGCACGCGCTCGCGCACCCGGAGATCGTCCGGGCGATCGTCGCCGAGGGCCACACGCTGGGCAACCACGGCATGCACCACGACGACATGACCGACTGGGACGAGGAGCGCGTCCGCGCCGACCTGGAGCAGACCTCGGCGGCGATCCGGGCCGCGGTGCCCGGCGCGGCCGTCCCGTACTTCCGGGCGCCCTTCGGCAACTGGGGGCGGACCCCGGCGGTCGCCCGGCGGCTCGGCATGGTGCCGCTGGGCTGGCGGGTGGCGGCCGAGGACTGGGAGCCGCCGGGCACGCAGGAGCTGGTGCACCGGGTGGAGTCGCGGCTGACGCCGGGCGCGGTGGTGCTGCTGCACGACGGCGGGGGCGACCGCTCGCAGACCGTCGAGGCGGTGCGGGCGCTGCTGCCGCGGCTGAGCGCCCGCGGCTGGCATTTCACGGGCCCGGCCCGCAGCTGCCGGGCCGCGTAGAAGACCAGGTCAGCGGGCCTTCGCTCACCCGACCGGCCCACACCGGCTGCCGTGGGCCCGCCGAGGCCCGAGGCTGGACGGCATGCGGTCGAACAGGACCACGCTGGCACCGGTGATCATGGCGCTGGCGTTTCTGGGGGCCTGCTCGGTACCGGATCGTCCGGTGCAGGAGCCGAGGCACCCCCATGCCGTGCTCCACCTCGCTGCCCTGCGCCCCGTCGTCATCGGCCGCGCGGCCTGGCACGCCGACCAGGCGGCCGTCCGCCCGGGCCTGATCTACGACCACGACGTCAAGGCCGTCTTCGTCCACCACACGGACAACCCCAACACGTACGACTGCGTCAAGGACGTCCCCGGCATGCTGCTCGTCCTCGAACAGCAGCACATCGCCGCCGGCTGGGACGACCTCGGCTACAACTTCGTCGTCGACCGCTGCGGCGGCATCTACGAGGGCCGCACCGGCAGCATCGACCGCGACGTGCGCGGCGCCCACACCGAGGGCTTCAACGCCGACACGATCGGCATAGCCGCCCTCGGCAACTTCGGCCCCGGCCAGCAGGTGCCGCACGCGATGCTCCAGTCCATCGCCGAGATAGCCGCCTGGAAGCTCGACCCCGCGGAAACCCCCCTCGGCCACGTCCGCCTCACCTCCTCCAACGACGGCAGCCGCTACCCCAAGGGCACCCCCGTCTCCCTGAACGTGATCTCCGGCCACCGCGACGTCTACGAAACCGACTGCCCCGGCCAGGCCCTCTACGACGCCCTCCCCTGGATCCGCAAAACCGCCGCCGCCCTCCGCACGAAGGCGACCTACACGGACCCGCCCCGCGAGCGGTGACCGGCGGAACCGCTCGACTGCGGTGCGCCGACCGCGGTGCGCAGCTCGTGGACGTCGCAGCGCCTGCCCGTCTGCTCACCTGACGCCTCGCGAGCCACGACCCAGGCAGTTGCCACGTCGCTACGAACCAGGTGGCAGCGCATCCCCCACGCTCGCGGCGAAGACCACCATCTGCCGGTGGTAGGTGGCGTGTTCGGGGTTGGGGAAGCGGACGTTGTGGCGGTGGTAGCGATGGAAGGCGATGATGACCGCCGCGTGGGTGATCTCGGTGGGGAGTTCGGCCCGGTCCTGTGCCGACAGTGGCCGCAACCCTTCGTAACCCTGGAGGACGAGCTGGAGGCGTTCGGGCGAGAGCAGGCCGTCAGAGGTCTGGCAGAGCCCCACCGCCGCCATGCCGAGATCGAGGAGCGGGTCGTCCAGGGACGCGGTCTCCCAGTCGATGACGGACAGGCCGCCGTCGGGCCGGACGATGAGGTTGTCCGCGAAGAGGTCGCCGTGGACGGGGACCGACGGGCGCCGGTGCTGCTCCTCGTGGCGGCCGATCTGCGCCAGCTGCCCGTCGATCCATTCGGCGAAGGCGCGGTCGGGGAACGCGGTGGCGGCAGCACGGTGCGTGCTGCTCAGGCGGCGTGTGCCGATCGGCAGGTCCAGGCCGTCCGGAGCGAAGCCGTGCAGCCGCGCGAGGAGTGCTCCTGCCGCGGGCAGCAGCGCTTCGGGCAGCGGGTCCCGGACCTCGCCGGGAATCAGCTCCTTGAGCAGGTAGAGCCTGCCGTCCACGGCGGTGATGTCGTCGCCCTCGGTGTTGGCGACGACATGGGCCGTGGGCAGGCCCAGCCCGGCGAGGGCACGGGTGACACGCGCCAGGTGCCATGCGCTGTCCTCGTCGTGGTTGTCCAGCGCGGTGAGGACGTACGAGCGGCGGCTGACCGGGTCGTCCAGCCGGAAGCTGGAGTTCGCCGCCCCGCCGTTGAGGGGTGCGGCGACTGTCTCGCCGAGGCGGTACAGGCGGTTGAGTCGGGGCAGGTCGAGCGCGTCAAGGCTCGTGTACGTGGCCACGGCTGCACGGTAGCGCCCTCGCGGCGCCCCCGGAAGTTCACGCCGATTTCAGCCCGAGGCGGAGACGGCTGCTCGCCGGTCGGCGAGCAGGGTGGACCAGCGGGCCGCGGTGGCCTGGGTACCGTCGAGCCAGGCGGCGCGGGGGAGGTCGGGCGGAGGCTCGGAGCCGTCGAAGAAGTGGCTGATTTCCAGGAGGTAGGCGAATTCGGCGCCGTTGACGCAGCCGCGGAGCCGGGTACGGGCGGCGGCGAGGCCGGGCTGGTCGGCCAGTACGGCGTGGTGGAAGCACACCGCGAGCCTGGCGTAGGCCACCGACGAGGTGAGGCCGCTCGCTTCGGCGTCAGCTTCGATACCGGCCGCGCGGGCGGGGAGCGCGGGGTCCGCCCCCGCGTCGCGCAGCAGCCCTGCGATGCCGGCCTGGATCTCTGCCCAGCGGATGCTGGCGCCCTCCAGCAGGCCCTCGGCGAGCTGGAGCTGCTGGTCGGCGCGGCCGGTGTCCTGGAAGGCGGCGGCGAAGGCGAGGCAGGCCCGGCTCAGTGCGGCCTCGCCCGGGTTGGACTCGGCCGTGGCCGCCCGGCAGGCGTCGTCGTACGCGGAGCAGGCCAGGGAGACGCTGCCCTGGGTCCACCACAGGTCACCGAGGGTGCGGTGGCGGCGGCTCCCGGCGGGAAGCCGCTCGGCAGCCGCGCGCACCGCCGGGAAGTCGCCGAGGCGGCGGGCGAGGTGGACCAGGCCGCGGGCGGCGTCGGCAGCCAGCGGCCCGGCTCCCTCGGCGACCTGCCGCATGCCCGCCGCGGACTCCTCGTGGCGGCCGAGGTCCCGCTGGCATTCGGCGAGGAAGTAGCGGGCGAGGTCCTGGGCGGACGGCGGTAGCAGGCCGCCCGCCAGTACCGCGGTGAGCTCGTCCACGATCTCCTGCCGGTGCACGCGCTGGCGGCGCGCCGCAGCCCGGAGCGTGGTGGCCAGCGCGGAGGCGGCCGAGCCCGGGGTGCCCAGCGGCAGGTCGATCGGTTCCCAGATGAAGTCCGAGACGTAGCGGTAGCCAGCGTCCACCAGCCAGTCCAGTTCCAGCCCGTAGGAGCTGGCGAGCCTGAGCCCTTGCGTGAGGCAGGCGAGCAGCCGACGCCGGTCCTCGCCGGCGGGCGGGAGTTCCGCCCGCAGCGCGTCGAAGGCTCGCCGCGCCGCCCTGTGCCAGTCCGCCGCCGACCAGCGATCCTCCGCGGTCGCGTCGGCTTCACGGATCGCTTCGCGGATCAGGTCGTGCAGGTGGTACGGCCAGGGCGCGGCCGGGTCGGCGTCGATGAACGGACGCTCGACGAGTTGGAGCGTGGCGCTGTCCTGCGCCAGACCGGAGGCCGCCGTTGCCAGATCGACGGAGAAGGAGTCGAACAGGCTGACCGTGCGCAGTACTTGGCGTTCCGCGCCGGACAGGTCGCGGAACGTGCGGGCGACCAGCGCGGGGAAGTCGTACTGGAACTCGCCCGCTGCGGGCTGCCGTCCGGTGCGCTGGAACAGGTCGAGGTAGCGCATGACCGCCAAGTCGAGGTACAGCGGCAGCCCGTGGGAGCGCCTGACGATCTCGTGGCGGGTGCCCGCGGCCATCAGCGGCTGCCCGTGGCGAGTGAGGCGTCGGCACAGGTACCGCTCGCAGTCCTCAGCGGAGAGGTAGCCGACGCGGTGCTGCCGGGGTTCTGCGGTCGCGCCGGGCGCGAGGTGGGGCCAGGCGGACGGCCCGGTCCAGTCGAGTTGGCCGTCGAGGCGTTCGTCGTCCCACTGGAGGCGGTTGCGGCCGGTCACCACGAACAGGACGTTGGGCATCAGCCAGGCCACCCGCTGGATCAGCCGCTCCAGTTCCCGATGGGTGCGGTCGCCCACGTCCTCGAACGTGTCCAACAGCACCACGAGGGTGCCCGACCGGTCGGCCGGGAGCTGCGCGAGGTCCCAGGCCAGCAGGTGGGCGTAGTACGAGAGCGCATCGAGGTCGGCGTCCGCCTCCAGCAGGTCCGCGAGCCGGGCGCACCCGGCCAGGGCCGCCATGTTCTTCCGGTGCTCCCGCAGCGAGCCGATCACCGACCGCAGGCTCTGCCCGACGAGTGCCCCGAGCGTGCCGGGCAGCGCGACGGCCTGCGCGACGTCCCCCAGTACGGACTGGACCTGCTCCGGCAGCGACATGGCGGTGGCGAAGCGTCGCAGAAAGCCGTGGCGCCGCAGATACGCCTCCAGCGGCTCCCCGGGGTGGTTGACGTCCCAGTACCGCCGAAGCGCCAGGTCGAACGCGGGCATGGGGCTCCCCAGCCGCCCGGCAGCCAGCCGCAACGCGAGCAGGATGTCCTCGAAGCCGAGACCGGACTGCCGCGAGAGGTCGATGCGCACCGGCAGCAAACGGCCCACCTGCTCAGGCACCGGCGTCCACTGATCGATACCCGGCCCGTCGGAGAGCAGATGCTCCTCCAGATGCCGCGAGAAGGTGGACTTGCCGATCCCGCCGACCCCGTAGAAGACCAGCACGTTCCGGCGCGGGCTTTCGAAGTCCGCGACATCGAAACCGGGTTGGCGGACGGCGACCGCGTGCGCGGCGAGGCTGCGAGCGACCGCGTTCCACTCGTCCATGCGGTCCGCGAAGACGTCCTCGGCCCTCAGGTCCTGCTGGTTGGAGCGGAACAGCGAGCGGAGATCCGACCGGGTCAACGGCAGTCCCTTCCGGCGAGGCGAACTGATCGTGCGGATGCGCGCACGTTCAGTTTACGAACGCGAGCCGATGCGGTGGGCCCGCGGCCGGTCGGGACCTCGTGTTCCGGCCAACGGCCGCACTCCGGGGCTACCCACGCGAGGCCTTTCCGCCCGGCCGCCCGCTGTCCGAACGCCTTGGGGGGCGTCGAAGAGGGCGACGGAGAAACGGAGTTCGCCATGTCCGACATCCCCCTCGTGCCCTCCCTGTGGCGCTTCCCCGCACACCTCGCCTCCGTCGCCCACACCCGGCGGGCCGTCGCCGAAACCCTCCCCCAGCACCTGCTGCCCCGCCTCGTCGACCACCTCGCCACCACCTGGACCGTCCGCCCCCGCCCCACCCGCGGCACCTCCGTCATCGCCGGACTCCGCCTCCCGGGCTGACGGCCCGAGACGTCCGCCTCGTGTGTGAGGTGGCGAGGTGACCTACTGGGTGGCGCTAGCATCGGCACCTTGCCGCCCCCGGGAGTTCGCCGCTATGTCGTTGCCGCGTATCGGAGTTGTCATCGTGACCATGGGCACTCGTCCGCGGGAACTGGATGCTCTGCTCGCTTCGGTGGAGAAGCAGGATGTGCCGGCCGCGCGGGTGATGCTGGTCGGGAACTCGACGCCGCTCGCCGACGTGGACGTGGCGGAGAACGTGACCAAGGTTCCGCTTGAGGACAACCTCGGTTGTCCGGGAGGCCGCAACGTCGCTCTGGAGATGCTGCGTGACTCCGGCGAGGTGGACGTGGTCGTCGAATTGGACGACGACGGCCTGCTCATCGATGCGGGGGTGTTCCGAAGGACCCAGGAGCTGTTCGCCTCGGATCCGCGGCTCGGAATTGTCGGGTTCCGGGTGGCCGACGAACACGGGCACACCGAGCGCAGGTGGGTGCCCCGGCTGCGGGCCGACGATCCGATGCGTGGTGGCCCGGTGACCGCGTTCCTCGGCGGCGGCCACGCTCTCTCCATGCCGATGCTCAGGGAAACCGGCCTGTGGGCGGGGGAGTTCTTCTTCGGGCACGAGGAGTCCGATCTGGCGTGGCGCGCGCTCGATGCAGGTTGGAGGATCCTGTACGAACCCGAGATCGTCCTTCAGCACCCGGCGACGTCCCCGGCGCGGCACGCGGTCTACTACCGGTTCACGGCGCGGAACCGGGTGTGGCTGGCGCGGCGGCGGCTTCCTTGGCCGTTGGTTCCGGTCTACCTCGGGGTGTGGATCCTGCTCACCATGGCGCGGATCCGGTCTGTGGGCGGGCTGAAGGCGTGGTGGGGCGGTTTCGTCGAAGGCGTACGGACGCCGTGCCCTCCGCGCAAGGCGATGCGTTGGCGCACCGTGTGGCGCATGACGCGGTTGGGGCGCCCCCCGATCCTGTGAAGGGCCACCGGAGCGCCGCCGGGAACGTGCTGCGCGCGGAGCGTTCGAGCCCCGTCCGGCCCTGGGCTCAGCCTGTCGCTGTTGCGTACGTGGACCAGATCGATGTCGGGAAGGTGCTGCCCGTGTGCTCGTGGGGGCGGGTGCCGGTCGTGGCGGTCAGGGGTTCGGTCTGCTGGGTCTTGGGGTTGATGCGGAAGAGGGCGACGGCTGTGGACGCGCCGGGGGTCCAGCCGGCGTACCAGGCGGAGGTGTTGTCGGGGGCGGTGCCGGCCAGGCCCGTGCGGTCCTTGCCGCGTGACAGGGCGGCGGTGACGTCGGCGGCGACCTGGGGGGTGAAGGGGTGGGTCACGGCGGGGGTGCGGAGGGGGGCGGGGTCGCCGTCGCGGGTGACGCGGAGGACGGAGTAGGGGTCGGTGTGGGTGCCGTGGGCGGCGAAGGTGGCGTACGCGCCCGCGACGCGGATCGGGCTCGGGGTGGCCGTGCCCAGCGAGAACTGCGGGATCTGCTCGGCGAATCCGCTGTCGGGCAGCAGGCCCGCGTCGACCGAGGCGCGGCGGACGCGGTCGATGCCGACGTCCATGCCGAGCTGGACGACGGCGGTGTTGACGCCCTCGGCGACCGCCTTGCTCAGCGGGATATGGCCCCATGACCGGCCGCCGTCGTTCGCGACGCGGACGATCTTGCCGTCGCGGCTCCAGTACGGGCCCTCCGGGGTGCGGACGGCTGTCTTGTCGTCGCCGTCGTAGAGGGTGCCGGGCGTGACGGGGGTGCGCGGGGCGTCGCGGGTGAGCTGGGCGCCGTCGCGCAGGCCGGCCGCGTAGACGAAGGGGGCGTAGACCGTACCGACGGGGACGATCGCGATGTTGGCGTCGTCGAAGCCCTGCTTCACGTAGTCGGGCCCGCCGTAGAGCGCGAGGATACGGCCGTCCGTCGCGACGGACGCGGCGCCGACCCGTACGTCCCGGTCGGCGGGGCGCGACGCGGGGTCCAGCGCCGCCAACTGGCCCTGGACGGAGGTCGCGAGGGCGGTGACGCGGGGCTTCTCGAAGGTCGTGTAGATCTGGTAGCCGCCGCGGTCGAACTCCGCGTCGGAGATGTCGCTGTGCGCGGAGACGTACGCGCGCGCGGTGTCGACGAGGTAGCCGGTCTGCCCGCCGAGGCCCGCGGGGCGGGGCGGGGCCTGCGGCTCGGGGAAGACGGTGATGGCCTTGCGCGCCGCGGCGGACAGATGGCCGGTCTGCACCATCCGGTCCAGCACCCACGACCAACGCTCCACCGCCCGCTTGTGGTTGGCGGGGCTGAGCGCCGGGTCGAACATGCCCGCGCCCTTGAGCACCGCGGCCAGCAGCGCGCTCTCGCTCACGGTCAGCTGCGAGACGTCCTTGCCGTAGTACGCCTTCGCCGCCCGCTGCACCCCGTAGGCGCCGCGCCCGAACCAGCTGGTGTTGAGGTAGCCGTCGAGGATCTGGTCCTTGCTGAGCTTGCGGTCCAGTTTCACCGCGAGGAACATCTCGGTGAGTTTGCGCGAGAGCGTGCGGGACTGGCTGAGGTAGACGTTCTTGACGTACTGCTGGGTGATCGTCGAGCCGCCCTGCGCCTCGCCGCCGGTCGCCATGGCCTTGACCGCGCGGGTGATGCCGCGCAGCGAGATGCCGGAGTCGGTGTAGAAGGACGCGTTTTCCGCCGAAAGGACCGCCCCCTGGAGGGACTTGGGGATCCGGCTGAGCGGCATCGACTGCCGGTCGACGGGGCCGACGCGGGCCATCTCGGTGCCGTCCGCCCAGTAGTAGACGTTGTCCTGCTGGGTGGCGAAGGCGTTGAGGTCCGTGGGGATCTGCGTGCGGGCGTAGCCGTAGCCGATGAGCCCGGCGAGCAGGGCCAGCGCCCAGCAGAAGGCCAGCACCGTCTGCCGCGGCGAAGGCAGCCAGCGCCGCACCCCGCGGCGCCCGGGGCGGGGGTAGCGGGGGCGCAGCACGCGCAGGGCGGCGCGCCACCGGACCCGGGGGACGCGCAGCCGCCGCAGGACGTCGGTCACTTTCCGCACCGCTGCCGCCTCCCGTCCGATGACACCGCGGAACGCCCGCGGCGGGCGTCACCGTAGGAAGCGCAACGGGACCGGACCGGGACCGGTAGGCGACAGGTGTGTAACAGCCTTACGGGCGCCGTACGTTGCCGGTCGCGACCCGTCCCGGGGCCAACTCTCGGACGGGCACGGCCCGTTGCCGTCCTGTGACGAATCGGGCCAGGCGCGGTCATGTGGCCGCCGGACGGTGGCGGCATGACTACCGCGAGGAAGCGCTTCCCGGCCGTGCGCCGGCTGGCCCGGCGCGCCGGGGTGCGGGGCCGCCGCCGTACCGCCGCCGTGTGCGGCCTGCTGTGTACGGGGCTGCTCGGCACGGCCGGAGCCGTCACCGTGGCCGTCACGCACGGCGGTTCGGGCGGGAGCGGCGCCGTGCGGAAGGCGCGGGCCGACGCCGTACCGCCCGGGAAGGCGACCGCGCCCGTGACGAAGGCGCCGAGCAGCAGCCCGCCCGCGTGGGACGGCAAGACCCGGGTGATCGGGGACGGTTCGACGTCCGACACCGGGCCGCAGGCGCACCAGCTCGTGCCGCACAAGCTCAAACCGGGGGAGAAACCCCCGCAGTTCGTGGTGTTCTCGTGGGACGGCGCGCTGGAGAACGACGACCACCTCTTCTCGCGCTTCCGCAAGGTCGCCGAGCAGAACGGCGCGCACATGACGTTCTTCCTCAGCGGCATCTACACCGTGCCCAAGGACAAGCGCAGCCTCTACCAGCCGCCCCGGCACGGCCGCGGCGACTCCGCGATCGACTTCCCCACCGACGAGCACATCCGCTGGACGCTGGAGCAGCTGCGGCTCGCCTGGCAGGACGGCGACGAGATCGGCACCCACTTCAACGGCCACTTCTGCGCCCCCGACCCGGGCGGCGGCGGCACGTGGAGCACCGCCGACTGGCAGAGCGAGATCGCGCAGGCGTACTCCTTCGTGGAGCACTGGAAGACGAACACCGGCTTCACCGACATCCCGCCGCTGCCCTTCGACTACTCCAAGGAGCTGGCCGGCGGCCGCGCCCCCTGCCTGGAGGGCCAGAAGAACCTGCTGCCCGCCGAGAAGGCCAACGGCTGGCGCTACGACGCCAGTTCGCCCGGCGACTTCCAGATGTGGCCGCAGCAGAAGGACGGCGTGTGGGATTTCCCGCTGCAGCTCATGCCCTACCCGGGCAAGGAGCAGCAGATCCTCGCGATGGACTTCAACTTCCTCTACAACCAGTCCGGCGGCGACGTCACGCAGGGCGACCCGGCCCAATTCCCCACCTGGGAGAAGGAATCCCGGCAGGCGTACCTCAACGGCTTCGAGCGCGTCTACAACGGCAGTCGCGCCCCGCTCTTCATCGGCAACCACTTCGAGACGTGGAACGGCGGCATCTACATGCAGGCCGTCGAGGACGTCGTCAAGGACGTGTGCCACCGCAAGGGCGTGCAGTGCGTGTCCTTCAAGGAGCTGAGCGACTGGCTCGACGTCCAGGACCCGGCGGTCCTGGCGAAGCTGCGCACGCTGGACCCGGCGGAGTCGCCGGACTGGTCGACGTTCCTGAAGTGACGCCCGGGATGCCTGTCATGTGACCCGGATTATGTGATCGTCCCGTAACAAAAACGGATGCCGGGGCCAGAGGTCCGGATACTGAGGGCATGGCACGGCTGCTGGTGATCGAGGACGACCGCGCGGTCCGCGAGGGGCTGCTGCTCGCGCTGCGCCGGCAGGGGCACGACGTCGCCGCGGTCCCGAGCGGCGAGGAGGGGCTCGCGCACCTGCGGGCCCAGCGCCCCGACGTGGTCGTGCTCGACCTGATGCTGCCCGGAATGCCCGGCCTGGAGGTCTGCCGGCGGATCCGCGACAGCGACGACCAGGTGCCGATCATCATGGCGACCGCGCGCGGCGACGACATCGACATCGTCGTCGGTCTGGAGGCGGGCGCCGACGACTACGTGGTCAAGCCGGTGCAGGCGCGGGTGCTGGACGCGCGGATCCGCGCGGTGCTGCGCCGCGTCGCCGGCCCCGGCTCGGGTCCGGGCGGCGCCGGGCCGGTGCCGCGCCCCGAACGCCACGGCGACCTCACGATCGACCGCGCCGCCCTCACCGTCGCCCGGCACGGCGTACCCGTCCCGCTCGCGCCCTCCGAACTGCGCCTGCTGCTCCTGCTGTCCGCGTCCCCCGGCCAGGTCTTCAGCCGCCAGCAGCTGCTCGAAGCGGTGTGGGAGCACAGCTACCACGGCGACGCCCGGCTCGTGGACGCGTGCGTGAAGCGGCTGCGCACCAAGCTGGACGAGCCCGCGGAGGAGCGCTGCATCCAGACCGTGCGGGGCTTCGGCTACCAGTTCCGCCGCTTCTCCGCCGCGGCCCGGCAGGCGCCGCGGTGACGCACGCAGCGCGTACGGAGCGGGGTCCGGCGCCGACCGCCGCGCAGGCACCGCGTACGGAGCGGGGCCCGGCGGGCGCAGCCGCTCAGGCACCGCGTACGGAGCCGGGCCCGGCGGGCGCAGCCGCTCAGGCACCGCGTACGGAGCCGGGCCCGGCAGGCGCAGACGCGCAGGCGCCGCGGCGCAAGGGGCCGCGGCGCGGCGGGCTGCCGCGCGGGGGCCTGCGGATGCGGCTGCTGGTCGCCTTCGCGCTGGTCGCCGTCCTCGCCACCCTCACGACCGGCGGGCTCGCCTTCCGCGCCGCCCGTATCGGCCTGCTCCAGCAGGGGCAGGACACCGTCATCACGCAATTCCGCGACGACGTCGACAGCCTCGCCTCCACCCTCGGCTTCCCGCCCGACCAGCGCGAGCTGGACGCCTTCGCCGCGGACCTCGCGCACGCCCAGCGCACCGTCAACTGGCGCGTCCTGGCCACCTACGGCGACCTCAGCGCGACCTCGGAGCCCGGCGACACCTTCCCCGAACTCACCCCGGAGGTAAGGGAGTCGGTCCGGACGAAGGCCGCCACCGTCTTCCAGCGGGTCGCCACCGACCACGGGCCCGCGCTCGTCGTCGGCCTGCCCGTCGACTTCGCCACCCCCGACACCACCCGGCGGCCCTCCGGCGTCGCCGTCTTCCTCACCGTCTCGCAGGTCGACGAGCAGGGCTACGTGGACGCGCTCGTCTCCGCCGTCGAACGCGCCACCGTGCCCGCGCTGTTGGTCGCCGTCCTGCTCGCGCTGCTCGCCGCCCGCGGGGTGCTGCGGCCGGTCCGCGAGCTGCGGCGCGCCACCCGGCGGATCGCCGAAGGGCACCTGGAGACCCGGCTCGCCGTGCACGGCTCCGACGAACTCGCCGACCTCTCCCACACCTTCAACGACACCGCGGCCGCGCTGGAGGCCTCCGTCGCCGAGCTGCGCCGTATGGAGGGCCGCGCCCGCCGCTTCGCCGCCGACGTCTCGCACGAGCTGCGCACCCCGCTCGCCGCGATGGCCGCCGTCACCGACGTCCTGGACGAGGACGCGGCCGACCTCGACGGCGACACCGCGACCGCCGTCCGCCTCATCAGCGGGGAGACCGTCAAGCTCGTGCGGCTCGTGGACGACCTCATGGAGATCTCCCGCTTCGACGCCGGGGCCGCCGACCTGCACCTCGACGAGGTCGACCTCGCCGAGTCCGTACGCCGTACGCTCGCCACCCGCGGCTGGCAGGACACCGTCACGACCGACCTGCCGCCGCCCGACACCGCCCGCGGGCGGGTGGACCCGCGGCGCCTCGACGTCATCGTCGCCAACCTCGCGGGCAACGCGCTGCGGCACGGGGCGCCGCCCGTCACGCTCACGATGACGGTACGGGCGCTGCCCGGCGGCGACCACGAGGCCGTCATCGAGGTCGGCGACCACGGGCCCGGCATCCCGGCGGACGTGCTGCCGCACGTCTTCGACCGCTTCTACAAGTCCGACACCTCGCGGACCCGGACGGAGGGCAGCGGCTTGGGCCTGTCCATCACGGCGGAGAACGTCCACCTGCACGGCGGCACCATCACCGCGGCGGACCGCCCCGGCGCGGGCGCGACCTTCACGGTGACGCTGCCGCTGCGCCGCGACTCCCGCGGCTCATGAGCCGCGCCTTCCGCCGCCGGGGGCGGCTCCTCGCGGTGCTGGCCGGCGCGCTCGCGGGCGTCACCGGCCTCGCCGGGTGCGGGATCCCGAGCACGGGCGTGGTGGAGGCGGGGGAGCCGGGCAGCGGGATCCGCCCGGCGACCACGCTGTACTTCGTGCGTACGGACGACGGCACCCTCGCCACCGTCCAGCGGCAGGGGAACGTGCCGGTGGGGGCGGAGGGGGCGCTGAGCCTGCTCTTCAAGGGCCCCGCCCCCATGGAGGGCAAGCTGCTGGGCCTGACGACGCTGCTGGTCCTGCCGCCGGGCTCGGTCGGCCTGGACCGCACGGAGGACACCCTCACGGTCGAGCTCGGCCCGGACGCCGGGCGCCTCCCCCCGGCCGCCGTCGACCAGATCGTCTGCACGGCCACCACGGCGGAGGCCCTGCTCTCCGCGACCAGTACCCCGCCCGCCGTCAAGGTCACCGCCGCGGGCCGCCCCCAGCACGGCACCCTGCCCGACCCCGCCGCCTGCCCCGCGGTGGCACCGGCGAAGCCGGTCGCGACGTTCCCGGTGGAGCAGAACCCCTGATCGTCAGCGCCGCTGACCGTCAGCCGTGGGCGGCCCCTGATCGTCAGCCCCGCTGATCGTCCTTGCCCGTGAAGAGCGGGATCATCAGGTCGCGTTCCGCCGCCGTGAAGGGCGGGTCCTCCAGGGGAGCGGGGTGGAACGGGCTGAGGACCGTCGCCGCCACGTCCGGGCGCAGGGCCGCGGCCTGGGGCGCGGACAGGCTCATGACGTCGAGGAACGCGCGGCTCACCGAGCGCCGCCGGGTCGCCGTGTGCATCAGCCGGTCCGAGTAGCGGGCCATCACCGCGCCGAGCGGCCCCGGCGCCTGCCCCTCCGCCTCCGGGTAGCGCAGGTCCTGGCCCGCGGCCAGCGCCCACGCCGCGTCCGCCGCCCGCGCCGCCCCGCGCTGCACCCGCCGGGCCAGGCCCGGCCCCGGGCGGCGGGCGACCTCGTCGCGCAGCACCAGCGCGTGCCGGGCGGCGACCGACATCCCGTGCCCGTAGAGCGGGTTGTACGTCGCGAGCGCGTCCCCCAGCACGACCAGGCCCTCCGGCCAGACCCGCATCCGCTCGTAGCGGCGCCGCTGGTTGACGGTGCTGTGCGAGACCGTCACGTCGCTCAGCGGGGTGAGCCGCGAGACGAGGTCGGCGAGCACCGGGTGCCGCAGGCCCCGCGCGAACGCCTCGAACGCGTCCGGGTCCGCGGTCGGCTGCGCGCCGCGCGTACCGGACAGCGTCACGAGCCAGCGGCCGTCCTCGACGGGCAGGATCGTGCCGTTGAGGCCGGGCACCGGCTGCCGCGGGTCGGCCTGGAGGTTCACCGCCGGGAAGGACCGCATACCGGACGGCGCCCGGAAGAAGCGGCTGGCGTAGCCGAGGCCGGAGTCGACGACGTCGGTGCGCACCGGGGCCAGGCCCAGCCGGTCCAGCCAGCGCGGCATCGAGGAGCCGCGGCCGCCCGCGTCCACGACGAGGTCGGCCTCCAGCGTCTCCTCGCGCCGCCCGTCGTGCACCAGCACGCCGGTGACGGCGGTCGTGGTGCCGCGCAGGCCGAGCACCGAGCGGCCGGCCAGCGTCCGCACCCCGGGCAGCCGGGTGACGCGCTCGCGTACCGCCCAGTCCAGCAGGTCGCGCGTCGCCGAGAGGAAGAACTGCTGCTCGGGGAAGCGGGTGAGCCAGCCGCCGGAGGTCAGGACGACGAGGTCGGACGGGACGGCGATACGGCGGCCGCCCGCCGCGAGCACGGCGTCCGCCGTGCCGGGCACCAGCGTGTCGAGGGCGCGGGCGCCGCCGGACCACAGCAGATGGGCGTGCCGCGCCTGCGGGACCCCCTGGCGCGGGAGGGGCCCGTGCGGAAGCTCGTACCGCTCGACGACCGTGACGGTCATCGTCTCCGCGAGCGCCGCCGCGGCGAGCATGCCCATGAGGCTGCCGCCGATCACCACCGCCCGGCCCGTACGCCGGCCAACCCCCGCCATGAGCTCTCCTTCGTGCCGCTCCCGCAAACCTGCCCTGCGGGCCGCTTCCCCCAACCCTCCGGGCTGCCCCATTCTGCCGCGCCGGGATCTTGCCCCGGCGGTGGGTCGCACGCGGAGTTTCCCGCGCCTCCTTATAGGGGGACTCGCGGTCCCAGGAAGCGGAGGGCTCTGGGTGCCGCGCCCCGCGCGAGGGAGGCTGAGGGGGCAACCCCCACCGCGACGAAAGGCGGCACGCCACATGACACGCACTCCCGGAGGGACGTTCACCCCCGCGCCCGGTCTGACCCTCAGCCGGATGGGATACGGCGCGATGCAGCTCGCGGGGCCCGGCGTGTTCGGGCCGCCGAAGGACCGGCCGGAGGCCGTCCGCGTGCTGCGGACGGCGGTCGAGCTGGGCGTCACCCACATCGACACCAGCGACTTCTACGGCCCGCACGTCACCAACGAGATCATCCGCGAGGCCCTGCACCCGTACCCCGACGACCTGGTGCTGGTCACCAAGGTCGGCGCCCGGCGCGACGACAAGGGCGCGTGGCTGCCCGCGCTCTCGCCGGAGAGCCTGCGCTCGGCGGTCGAGGACAACCTGCGCAACCTCGGCGTCGAGGCGCTGGACGTCGTGAACCTGCGGGTCGGCGACGTCGAGGGCCCCTCGGAGGGCTCGGTCGCGGAGGGCTTCGGCGTCCTCGCCGAGCTGCGCGAGCAGGGCAAGATCCGGCATCTGGGCCTGAGCAACATCAACGACGCGCAGCTCACCGAGGCGCAGGCCATCGCCCCGGTCGTCACGGTGCAGAACCTCTACAACATCGCGCACCGCGTCGACGACGCCCTCGTGGACCGGGCCGCGAAGGAGAGCATCGCCTTCGCCGCCTTCTTCCCGCTCGGCGGCTTCTCCCCGCTCCAGTCGGCGACGCTGGAGGCCGTGGCCGCGCGGGTCGGCGCGACCCCGCAGCAGACGGCGCTGGCGTGGCTGCTCCAGCGCTCCCCCGCGATGGTGCTGATCCCCGGCACGTCCTCGGTCGCGCACCTGCGGGAGAACATCGCGGCGGCGGATCTGGAGCTGCCGGCGGACGCGGTGGCCGAGCTGAACGCGGTCTGACGTACCGTCGTACGGCGAGCGTACGGTCCGCGTACGGGGCCGGGGCCCGAGCGCCCCGGCCCCCGCGCAGCCCCGCTATACGCGATGTGTATAGTTCCACGCGGTCCGCCCGCGGTGGGCGAAACCACCACCACGGGGGAGGACTTCCGCATGCGCCTCGCGCACCTCATACGTACCACCAGCAACATACGCACCCGCAAGCGCACCCGCGCCCTCGCCGCCCTGCTCGGCACCGCCGCCCTCGGCGCCACCCTGACCGGCTGCAACGGCTACGACGCGACCTACCCCTCCAGCGCCCGCAGCCACACCGACGCGCACCCCGCGGCCTTCGCCGCCACCTCCGACGGCGGCACCGTCGACTGCCGCAAGGCCAAGTGCGTGGCCCTCACCTTCGACGCGGGGCCCAGCGTGCGCACCCCGCAGATCCTGGCGATCCTGGCGAAATACCACGTCCACGCCACCTTCTTCACGCTCGGCAAGAACCACGTGATGAAGCACCCGGAGATGGTGAAGGCGATGGCGGCGCAGGGCCACGAGGTCGAGACGCTGACGTGGTCGCACCAGATCCTCACGAAGATCAGCAAGGACGAGGTCCGCAAGGAGATCACCGAGGGGCGGGACGCCGTCGAGAAGGTCATCGGCGTGCGGCCGACGCTGCTGCGCCCGCCGCAGGGCCGCACCAGCTCCACCGTCACCGGGATCGTCAAGGACCTCGGCATGTCGGAGGTGGTGTGGAGCTCGGACGGCGCCGACTACAAGACCACCGACTCCAAGCTCATACAGGAGCGGATCCTGAAGAAGACCAAGCGGGACGGCATCATCCTGCTGCACGACCTCGTCGACCCGACGAACAAGGGCTACAACGGCACGATCGCCGCGATACCCGGCATCATCTCCACGCTCCAGCAGCAGGGTTACACCTTCGTCACCGTCAAGCAGCTGCTCGCGCCCGGGAATCCGCAGCCCGGCAAGGTCTACAAGTGACGCTCCCGCGGCGGGCCGGAAGTTAAAGGTCCCGCTAAGGACCGCCTGCGACGGTTCCCTACGGGTTCGGTTGGCGTGCACACTACAGCCCGGTGGCCGCCATGAACGGTTACCGAACGGCCAAGTCCGCTCACCGAACCCCACGTTGGAGTCGTCATCACCGACATATCCACACCCCGTGCAGTGCGGGCCGCCGTGATCGCGGCGGCCTCGCTCGCCCTGGCGTCCGGCTCGCTGCTGATCGCCGCCCCGTCGCAGGCCGCCTCCGGCGCCGCCGCGCCGACCGCGAAGACCATCGCCGACAGCCACCCGGCGTGGGCGACCGCGTCCGGTGACGCCGGCGCCGTCGCGGCGTCGACCCAGATCACCGGGACCGTCCACCTCGCCGGCCAGGACCCGGCGGGCCTGGCCGCGTACGCCACCGCGGTGTCCGACCCGGCGAACGCCGCCTACGGGCAGTTCCTGACCCCCGCGCAGTACCAGGCGCGGTTCGGCGCCACGGCCGCGCAGGTCAAGGCCGTCACCGCGTGGGCGACGGGCGCCGGTCTGACGGTGCTGGGCAGCACCACGCACGCCGTGACCGTACGCGGCACCAACAGCGCGATCACCAAGGCCTTCGGCACCGGCATCCACAACTACCGGGTGAGCGGCAAGCTGCGGCACGCCCCGGCCCGCGACGTCACCGTGCCCGCGTCCGTGGCCTCCGCCGTCCTCGGCGTGACGGGCCTCAGCTCGGCCGGCGACAACGTCGTACGCCCGGACTACGTGCGTACGGACGACGGCGGCCCGGCCACCACCCCCGCCGGGCACAAGAAGCCCGGCGACCAGCTGCCGACCACCGCGACCTGCTCGGACTACTGGGGCCAGAAGACGACGACGGCCGGCCCCGCCGGATACGCCAAGGGCGCGGTGCCCTTCGACCAGTGCTCCTTCTACCCCTCCCAGCTGCGCAAGGCCTACGGCATCACCGCCTCCGGCCTGACCGGCAAGGGCGCGACGGTCGCGATCGTGGACGCGTACGCCTCCTCGACGATGCTCGCGGACGCCGACCAGTACGCGACCGCGCACGGCGACAAGGCCTTCCGGGCGGGGCAGTACCGCGAGGTCGTCGACCCCTCGCAGTGGGAGGACCAGGACCTGTGCGGCGGCCCCGAGGGCTGGGCGCCCGAGGAGGCCCTGGACGTCGAGATGGCGCACGGCCTCGCACCGGACGCGAACGTCGTCTACGTCGGCGCCAACTCGTGCAACGACGACGACCTGCTCGGCGCGATCACCACGATCGTGGACGGCCACCTCGCGGACGTGATCTCCAACTCGTGGGGCGAGATCATGCACACCACGGACAACGCCGACGTCTCGGCGTCCGAGATCGCCGCCTACGAGCAGGTCTTCCAGCAGGCCGCGGCCGAGGGCATCGGCGTCGGCTTCTCCGCGGGCGACTGCGGCGACTCCAGCCCGACCGCGGCCGCGACCGGCGCCAACTGCCAGGCCGACACCCCGCGCGCGCAGGCCAACTGGCCCGACTCCGACCCGTGGGTGACCTCGGTCGGCGGCACCGCGCTCGGCATCTCGTCGAAGTCCGGCACGTACGGCTTCGAGACCGACATGGGCACCCTGCGCTCCAACCTGTCGGCGGACGGTACGAGCTGGGTGCCCTCGGTGCCCGCGCCCTTCTACTTCGGCGGTGGCGGCGGCACCAGCGAGGACTTCGCGCAGCCCGCGTACCAGCGCGGCGCCGTCCCGTCCTCGCTCGCGCACACCCTGATGACCGGCGCGCACAGCCGCACCGCGCAGCGCGTCACCCCCGACGTCTCGATGAACGGCGACCTCTACACCTCGGTGCTGGTCGGCATCTCCGACGGCGCCGACTACAGCGAGGGCGGCTACGGCGGCACGAGCGTCAGCTCGCCGGAATTCGCGGCGCTCCAGGCCGACGCGATCCAGGCCCGCCACCATGCGATCGGCTTCGCCAACCCGGTGCTCTACGCGCACCCGGACCTGCTGCGCGACGTCGTCGACGAGAACGCGGCGCACCACGCCAAGACCCCGCTGAGCAGCATCGTCGACTTCGGTGAGGTCAACGGCGCGCTGACCGTACGGCTTGTCGCCTTCGGCCAGGACACCTCGCTCAACGCCGTCCGCGGCTACGACAACGCGACCGGCCTCGGCACCCCGACGCTGGCCTACCTGCGGTCCTTCGGCCACCACTGACCGTCCTTTGACGCAGGAGCCGGGTCCCTCGGGGCCCGGCTCCTGCGTTTTCCACCCGGCTCAGTCGCGGTAGTGCAGGACGAAGCGCAGCGCGTCGCCGCGGATCCGGCGGCGGACGAAATACAGCGGCGTGCCGTCCGGGGCGCAGCTCACGCCCTCGCGGACCAGCAGCGGGTGGCCGGTGGGCACGCCGAGCAGCGGCGCGTCGGTGAGGTCGGCGGCCGTCGCGGAGAAGGCCCGCCAGTCGTACTCGACCCGGTGGCCGAGCACCTGGTGCAGGGCCGCGGCCAGGTTGGCGGTGGCCTCCAGCGCGGGCAGCACCTCGGGGACGAGGCCGGCGTCGAGCCAGTAGCTGCACACCGCGAGCGGCCGGCCGTCCGGGGCGACCAGGGTGTCGATCCGGCCCAGCTCGGCCGCGGGCCGGGCGAGCGCGCGGACGGCCTCGCCGCCCTCGTCCGCGGCGGCGGTGCCGAGGACGCGCTCGACGCGGGCGGCCTGCGGGTCGGGCGGCGGCGCCCCGTCCGGGCCCGGCGGCGCGTCCACGGCCTGGCTGCGCGGGTTGACGTGCACCGACACCTGCGGGACCCGGGTGCGGACGAAGGTGCCGATGCCGCGCCGGATCTCGATCGTCCCGGCCCGGTCCAGCTCGCCCATCGCCTGCCGCACGGTCAGCCGGTTGACGGCGTAGTGCGCGGCCAGCTCCGGCTCGCTGGGCAGGGCCGCGCCCGCGGCGAATTCCCCCGCGTCGATCCGGCGCTGGAGCCGCTGCGCGAGCTGGCGGTAGAGGGGGACGGTGCCGTGGCGCTGCAACACCGTACGGATTCTAGAGCGATCCTCCACGGCTGCGGCGGTCGCGCACCGGGAGTTCACCTGGGCGTCGGCGGGGCGTACGGCGGGCGGGCCCGGGGCGTCATCCGCGAAATCTAGACGTATAGATGTCACCTCTGACCTCAGGAGATATCGCCATGTCCGACCTCAGCCGCCGCCGCGTCCTGGCCACCGGCGTCACCGCCGCGCTCACCCTCGGCGCCCTCGCGACCGGCACCGCGGCCGCCTCCGCGCACTCCGCGCACCCGTCGAAGCCGGGGCACTCCACGCCCGCCGCGCACCACGCGATCCCCTTCACGGCCGCGACCGTCACGCAGCAGGCGAACGGCTCCTTCAGCATCAGCTGGACCTCGGCCCCCGGCGTCGGCCGCGTCTCCGTCTACGCCGGGCGCGACCAGCAGCACATCGCGCACGGCCACGCCCTCGCGACCGGCCGCGGCACCGCCACCGTCACCGTGCCCTCGCCCGGCACGGCCGACCGCTGGTGGTTCGAGCTCGTCCCGGACCACGGGCAGCCGCTGACGATCGCCGACCGCTCGCTGCACCTCGCCTCCGCCCCCAACTTCCGTGACGCGGGCGGCTACCGCACCACCGACGGCCAGTGGGTGCGGATGGGCGTCCTCTACCGCTCCGGCGACCTGAGCGCCCTCACCGACGCCGACCTCGCGACCCTGCACCGGCTCGGCATCCGCACCGACATCGACCTGCGCACCGCCACCGAGCGCGGCACCGCCCCCGACCGCCTCCCGTCCGGTACGCGCTACGTCGTCGCCGACGTGCTCGGCGACGCGCTGTCCGGCGCGCTGCCCACCACCGAGGACGCAGCCGAGCAGATGATGACCGAGGGCGAGCGCACCATGGTCTCCGGCGACAACGCCAAGAAGGCCTACACCACGCTCGTCGACGCCGCCGCCGACCCGCGCGCGGCCGCCGTGGTCTACCACTGCACCGCGGGCAAGGACCGCACCGGCTGGGCCAGCGCGACGCTGCTGACCGCGCTCGGTGTGCCGCGCGCGACCGTCGTGCAGGACTACCTGGCCAGCAACACCTACCGCGCCGCCGAGAACGCCGCCGCCCTCGCGCAGCTCCCCGAGGCCATGCGCCCGGCGTACAAGGCGCTGCTCGACGTCCGCCCGGAGTACCTGAACGCGGGCTTCGACGAGGTCGCGCGGAAGTACGGCTCCTTCGACCGCTACCTCGACGCGGCGCTCGGCTTCGACAGCCGCGACGTGCGCGAGCTGCGCCGGCGGCTGCTGGTCGGCTGACACCCCTTCGGCCGCGGGAGGTCAGGGTCGGGCGGCGCGGGGGATGCGCTGCTCGACCCAGATGATCTTCCCGCCCTTGGTGTAGCGGGTGCCCCACCGCTCGCCCATCTGCGCCACCAGGAAGAGGCCGCGCCCGCCCTCGTCGGTGGTCGCGGCGTACCGCAGGTGCGGGCTGGTGCTGCTGGCGTCGGCGACCTCGCAGATGAGGGTGCGGTCCAGCAGCAGCCGTACGTCGATGGGCCCGGTGGCGTACCGGATCGCGTTGGTGATCAGCTCGCTGAGGATCAGCTCGGTGGTGAACGCCAGCTCGTCCAGGCCCCATTCGGTCAGCCGGTCGGTCGCCGCGTTGCGTACGGCGGCCACCGCGGCGGGGTCGGAGGGCACGTCCCAGCGGGCGATACGGCTCGCGGGCAGCGCGCGCGTCGCGGCGACGAGCAGCGCGATGTCGTCGGTGGGCGCTGCGGGCAGCAGGGCGCGGACGACCGCGTCGCAGGTCGCGTCCGCACCGCGGTCCGGGTGGCCGGCGAGCGCCGCGCGCAGCCCGTCCAGGCCGACGTCGATGTCGCGGCTGCGGTCCTCGACCAGGCCGTCGGTGTACAGGACCAGCCGGCTGCCCTCCTCCAGCCGGAATTCGGCGGCCTCGAAGGGCAGCCCGCCCAGGCCCAGCGGCGGGCCCGCGGGCACGTCCAGCAGCTCCACCGTGCCGTCGGGGGCGACCAGCGCGGGCGGCAGATGGCCGGCCCTGGCCATCTCGCAGACCCGCGTCACCGGGTCGTACACCGCGTACAGGCACGTCGCCCCGGTGATCGGGGCCGCCCCGGGCTGCACCGGCCCGTCCCCGGTCTCATCCTTGTCGATCCGGCCGACCAGGTCGTCCAGATGGGCCAGCAGGTCGTCGGGCGGCAGGTCCAGCATGGAGAAGTTGAAGACGGCCGTCCGCAGCCGGCCCATCGTGGCCGCCGCGTGCATGCCGTGCCCGACGATGTCGCCGACCACCAGCGCGACGCGTGCGCCGGGCAGCGGGATGACGTCGAACCAGTCGCCGCCGACACCCGCCTGCGCGGGCAGGTAGCGGAAGGCGACGTCCAGTGCGTTCTGCTCGGGCAGGCCGTGCGGCAGCAGGCTCTGCTGGAGGTCGACGGCCATCGCGGTGCTGCCGGTGATGGCCGAGTCGATCTGCTCCTGGGTGCTGTACTTGGTGTCGAACAGGCCGGTGTTGCGGCCGACCCGCAGCACCGCCACCCGGTCCGCGACCGCCCGCACCTCGTCCAGCTCCGGGCTCACCAGCAGCACCCCGAGCCGCTGCTCACGCAGCCGCTGCACCAGCTCCAGCACCCGGGCCGCCTGCCGCGGGCCGAGCGCGGCCGTCGGCTCGTCGAGGACGATCAGCCGCGGCTCGCCGAGGAGCGCCCGGGCGATCGCCACCGCCTGCCGCTGCGCCCCGGACAGCGACGCGACGGGCGTGCGCAGGCTCTCGATCCGCACCGACAGGCTGTCCAGCAGGGCGCGGGCGCGCTTCTCCATCCGGATCTCGCTGAGCATCCCGAAGGTGCGCAACTCCCGGCCGAGGAAGAGGTTCTGGACGGTGTCGAGGTTGTCGCACAGCGCCAGGTCCTGGTGGATCGTGGCGATGCCCAGCTCCATGGCGTCCTGCGGGCGGCGCAGCTCGACCGGGCGGCCGCACCACTCCACCACGCCCTCGTCGGGCGGCGTCACCCCGGAGAGGACCTTGACCAGCGCGGACTTACCCGCACCGTTGCTGCCGACCAGGCCGACGACCTCGCCCTCCCGGACGGTCAGGCCGACCTCGCGGAGCGCCTGCACCGCGCCGAACCGCTTGGAGACTCCGCGCACGGCCAGCAGCGGGCTGTCGCTCACGCACACCACCTCCTGCCCCCGGGGCGCCCGGCCTCCCGGCCTCCCGACCCCGGCGCACCGCCGGGTCGGCCCCCGCGTACCGAAGTCTGCCCCCAGGAAGGGGGAAGCGCACCAGGGCCGTACAACGACCGCGCAACGGCCCGGCAACAGTCGGCGCGCGGCGGCCCGTCCGAGACGGCTCCGGGCGCGCTTGCGCGGGAACGGCAGCGGCCGCGGGCGCCCGGGAGGGCGGGCCCGCGGCCGCTCATACGGTCAGGCAGTCCTGAGGCGGAACCTCAGGCAGTGGGGTGCTGGTGGTCGTGCACCGCGGGCTGGCCCATGGCCGGCTGCGGCTGCATGGCGCCGGACTGGAGCTGCTCGGCCTGCTCCTTGGTGATCTGCTGGGCGGCGCCGCAGAAGGTGCACTGCGTCAGGTATTTGGTGCTGAGCGGGAAAAGCGGCACGAAGAAGAGCGTGAACTTCGTGACGCGCTTCTTGAGCGAGTGCGCAGCGGGATTTCCGCAGCGCCCGCAGACCAGCGTGAGCATGGCCAGTGCGTAAAGATAGGTCCGCGAACCGAATATGATCATGAGTCCCCCCACACAACGGGATTGCCTGTCTCAGCAGAGTGTGCCGTACGAAGCCGACACCACGATATGCGGGGGCGCCATCCCCTTTCCTGTCTTTTCCGGTCACCTGCTCGCGGGCGCCCGGCTCACTCGGTCCTGAGGCTGGTCGCCGTCGGGGTGCGGGCGGCCCAGCCGGCGGGCAGCATCGCGCCCGCGGCGGCGATGGCCAGGCCCGCGAGAGCGAGCAGCGTGACGACCCCCGGGTGGAAGACGGCGATGTCGGCGTGCGGGACGCGGGTGCCGGCCGCCGAGCCCATCGCCGGGACGATCACGCCGTGCAGCGCCATCCCGGCCGGGACCCCGACCACCCCGGCGAGCAGCCCGAGTCCGGCCACCGACGTGACGACCATCGCGATCGTCTGCCGCGGTGACATGCCCAGGGCCTTCATCACCCCGATGTCGTGGACGCGCTCGCGGGTGTCCAGCACCACGGTGTTGAGCACGCCGAGCCCCGCGACCAGGACCAGCATCAAGGTCAGCGTGGCGATGAGCGTGTCCATCGCCACGATGGTGGCGCTGCTGCCGCTGTCCTCCTGGAATGCCTCGACGCCGAGCGGCTTCAGCGCCGCGTTGAGGCCCGTCAGATACGTCCGGGCATTGGCGCCTTGGGTGAGTTTCACGTGAAACATCTCCGGCTGCGCGTCGATACCGACCGCCGTGAGCGTCCGGTAGTCGGTCGAGAAACGCAGGGCGTCGTCGACGATCAGCGCTTCGCCGACGATCGTCACCCGCGTGCTGCGCCCGTCGCCTTCGAGCGTGACCGTCCCGCCGACGTGCGTGCCGGTGGCCTCCAGGAAGCGGTGCCCCACCACGATCTGGCCGGGGCCGGTGAACCAGTGGCCGGTGACCATCTGCAAGGCCGCCCAGGACGCGTCGCCCTGGTAGGCGTCGGCCCGCGCCGCCCCCGCCAGCCCGGCGACGCCCACCCGCGCCTCGCTCGTGCCGACGTATCCGGCCGTGCCCTGCTGCCCGCTGATCGCGCTCAGCAGCTTGCCGGTGTCCACCGGGGCGGGGCGGCCGGCCGGGGCGGGGGGCGCCCCGCCCGCGTTTTTGGCCGGTCCCGGCGGGGGCGCGTCCTTCGGCGGCGCGTGGACGGGAATCGAGATCTGACCGGGGGTGTCGCGGTTGAGGCCGTCCTGGATCGCCGACAGCGACGAGCCCAGCCCGTACGCGAACGTCACACCGACCGCGCCGAACGCGACCGCCACCCAGATCGTCGCCGAGCGCCCCGGCCGCGCGAACGGCCCGGCCAGCCCCATCGTCACCGCCCGCGGCAGCGGCAGCCGGGAGGCCACCCGCGCGGCGAACCGCCCCCGCCCGACCCGCGGCGTGCGGCCGACCGCGAGCGCCTCGACCGTACGCAGCCGGGCCGCCCGCAGCGCCGGAGCCAGCGCGCTCACCACCACCAGCGCGAGCACCCCGGCGGGCACCACGAGGTCCAGCCACCACGCCACCGCGAGCGACCCCGCGCCGTACGCGTCCGAGGCTTGCCTCAGCAGCGGTACGGACGCCAGGTTGCCGAGCAGCACACCCAGCGCGGTGCCGACCGCGGCCGGGATCAGCGCCTGCCCGATGTACGCGCGCCCGACCTGGCCGGGTGTCAGCCCGAGCGACTTGAGCACCCCGATCCGCCGGGTGCCCGCGCTCACCGCGCCGCTCACGACGATGCCGATGATCAGCACCGACATCACCAGCCCCAGCACCCCGAAGGCCACGATGAAGGGCACGAACGTCGCGCTCTGCTCGTCGGCCACATGCTTGGTCGTCAGATACGACAGCCCCGCCGTGAGCGCCCCCTTCGGCGCCGCCGCGGCCACCGCCGCCCTGCCCGCCGTGACCTGCGCGCCCGTCCCGGCATGCGCGAAGCGGTAGAGCATCTCGTACGACGGTACGGCGCCCGGCGCGGCGAACGCCGCCATCTGCGCGGGCACCACCCAGGCGTCCGCGGTCCTGCTGACCGAACGGGCGAGGCCGACGATCGTCAGCTTCGGCGCGCCGGGCAGGCCGGGGAATTCCGTGGTCGCGCCCGGCCGGAAGAGGTCCGGGCCGTCGTCGTTCGCCGCGATCACGATCTGACCGGGGCCGGTGAGCCAGTGGCCCTCGACCAGCGTGACCGCGTCCACCGGGCCGCCCCGGTCGGCGCGGCCCGCGATCGTCAGCGGCGCCAACTGCGAGGCGATCATCCCGCCGCGGCCGTCCGTGAGCCGCGGGGAGGCGGTGACCATGGCGAAGGGCCCGGCCGCGGCCGTGACCCCCGGGGCGTGCGCGGTCGCGGCGACCTGCGCCGCGGTCGCCTTCGAGCCGTCGAAGCGCGCCGTCAGATGCGCGCCGCGCTGCTGCGCGAAGGCGTGGTCGAAGGGCGCCCGCGAGGCGACGACCAGCCCCGCGGCCATGATCGACGCGGTGACGGCCATCATCGTGGTGAGCGCCATCACCACCGTCTGGACGCGCCGCCGCCCGACCCCGGCCCGCACCACCTTGCCGAGCGCGCTCATCGCGCCACCGCCGCGGCGCCGCTGTCGCCCTGGCCGCTGCTACCGCTGACGTCGCGCACGATACGGCCGTCGACCAGCTCGATCGTTCGGCTCGCGCACGCCTCGGCGAGCGCCAGGTCATGGGTGACCAGCAGGATCGTCTGGCCGTCCGCGTTCAGCTCGGTGAGCAGCGCGCGGACCTCCGCGCCCGACGCGGTGTCCAGCGCGCCGGTCGGCTCGTCGGCGAGCAGCAGCGCGGGACGGTTCATCAGCGCCCGCGCCACCGCGACGCGCTGCCGCTCCCCGCCGGACAGCCGCCCGGGGTACGCGCGGGAGTGCCGGGCGATGCCGAGGTAGTCCAGCAGCTCCGCCGCCCGGGCGTGCGCCGACGCGCGCCCCGCGCCGACGAGCTGCGAGGGCAGCAGTACGTTGTCGAGCACGGTCAGGTCGTCGAGCAGGTTGAAGAACTGGAAGACCATGCCGATGCGTTCACGCCGGTAGCGCGCGGACCCGGTCTCGCTCAGCGTGTCGACCCGGACGCCGTCGACCGTGACGCTGCCCTCGGTCGGCCGGTCCAGGCCCGCGACCATGTTGAGCAGCGTCGACTTGCCGCTCCCGGACGGCCCCAGGACGGCGAGCGCCTCCCCGGCCCGGACGGCGAGGTCGAGCCCGTCCAGGGCCGCCGGGCCGTCGCCGTAACTCTTACGCACCTCGCGGATGTCGATGAGGGGTGCACTGCTCATGTGGGTCCTCCCCCGAGCCGTGTGTCGTCAGTGCGCCAGACGCTAGGAGCGGGGGCCGCGGCAGCGCGTCGGCCGCCGTGTGGAAGACGGCTACCGCGGTGGTCGGACCCCGTTCGGCGTCATCCCGGGGGTGTACGCGGCTGGTCTGACGTGGCGGGGGCGGGACGCTACGGCGGGGGGATGTGGGGGGCGGTGGGGGCCCGGCACACTGGGCGGGTGAGCACGTCGGAGCCGGTGGGGCCGGTCAGCAGGATGCCGCAGGGCATCGCCGTCGGGGCCGCCCGCGCCAGGGCCGCCCTGGCCGGTGTGCTGCCCCCGGCGCCGCCCGCGCCGGGCCGGTCGGCGTCGCCGCCGCAGCCGCTGTCGCGCTGGGCCTGGACGGCGGACGTGATCGCCGCCGTCGTGCTCGCCGCAGCCACCGCGTACGCCACGGCCAGCGGCGCGACGGGAGACGGCCCGGTCCGCGCCGGTGCCAAGGTCGCCCTCCCCGGCCCGGGCATGCCCCGCCCGCCCGACCCGCCGCCGATTCCCGGGCCGCACGCCCTCGTGGCGAACGCGCCGCAGCCCGCGGTCTGGCTGATCGTCCTCGGAGCGCTCACGGCGATCCCCCTCGCGGTGCGCCGCCGCTGGCCGCTGAGCGCGTTCACCGCGGTGCTCGGCTCGTCACTGCTCTTCCACGCGCTGACCGCGCACTCCTGGTCCGACCAGGGCGTGGAGGACCCCTCGGCCGCCTTCACCTTCATCTCCACCGTGCTCGCCGGTTACGCGGCCGCGCTCTACAGCCCCTACCGGCGGCGCGCGATCGGCGCACTCGCCACCGGCGGGGTGCTGCTGCTCATAGCCCGCCACCAGGCCCTGCCGTCCTTCTCGCCGAGCTTCGTGCCGTTCGTGCTGCTGCTGCCGCTGGGCCTGGCCGCCAACGCCGTGCACATCTGGCGGCAGCGGATGCGCGCCATGCAGGCCGAGCAGGCGGCCGCCACGCAGCTCGCCGTCGAGCACGAGCGGGCCAGGATCGCCCGCGAGCTGCACGACGTCGTGACGCACAACGTCAGCATGATGACCGTGCAGGCGGGCGCGGCCCGCACGGTGCTGGACAAGGAACCCGAGCTGGCCCGCGAGGCGCTGCTCGCCGTCGAGTCCGCGGGGCGCGCCGCGATGTCCGAACTCCGGCACATCATGGGCCTGCTGTCGATGACGACCACCTCGCCGGGCGCCCTGGCGGCGGAGGAGCCGGAAACGGATGGGCCGGAGGCCGAGCTGGCCCCGCAGCCCGGCCTCGGACAGGTCGGGGCGCTCGCCGACCGGGTGCGCGGCACGGGCATGCCGGTCGCCTTCACCGTGACCGGTACCCCCGTCCCGCTGCCCGCGGGCGTGGATCTGGCGGCGTACCGCGTGGCGCAGGAGGCCCTCACCAACGCCGTCAAGCACGCCTCGGGCGCGAGCGTCACCGTGAGCGTCGCCTACCGCCCCGGCGAGGTCCACGTCGAAGTGGCCGACACCGGCGGCACCCCCTCCCCGGCCGCCTCCGCCGGGAACGGCCGCGGGCTGCTCGGCCTGCGCGAACGCCTCGCCGTCTACGGTGGGACCCTCGACGCCGGGCGCCGCATATCCGGCGGCTACCGGGTCCGGGCCGTCATCCCGGTGGGGGACGCATGAACGCATCGCCGGGGGAGCCGCTGCGGGTCGTCATCGCCGACGACCAGGGCCTGGTGCGCACCGGTTTCCGGATGATCCTCACCGCCGCGGGCATCGAGGTCGTCGCCGAGGCCTCCGACGGCGAGGAGGCGGTGGCGGCGGTGCGCCGCACGCGCCCGGACATCGTCCTCATGGACATCCGCATGCCCCGCCTCGACGGCCTGGAGGCCACCCGCCGCATCCTCGGCGGCGCCCCCGACGACCCCCAGGTCCTCATCCTCACGACCTTCGACCTGGACCGCTACGTCTACGCCGCCCTCGCCGCCGGAGCCAGCGGCTTCCTCCTCAAGGACGTCACCCCCGAATACCTCGTCGCCGCGGTCCGCCTCGTCCGCTCCGGCGACGCGCTGCTCGCCCCCGCGATCACCCGCCGCCTCGTCGAACGCTTCGCGGCGCACCCCGGCGGGCCCTCCACCGTCCACCGCGACCTCGCCGCGCTGACCCCCCGCGAATCCGAGGTCCTCCGCCACCTCGCAGGCGGCCTCAGCAACGCGGAGCTGGCTGCCGCGCTGGGCGTGAGCGAGGCGACCGTCAAGACGCATGTGACGCGAATCCTCTCAAAGCTCGGCTTGCGCGACCGCGCGCAGGCGGTGGTGGCCGCGTACGAGTCCGGCCTCGTCACGCCGGGCTCCGCGCAAGCCCCACCGGGGTGAGGGTAGTCACCGGCCCGGAGGGGCAGTTGCTGTCGTTTCCGGACCACCGGCCGGTGGGTGGTTGCTCGCTCCGTTCTCCCCCAGAGCTTCGCCTGGGGGTACCCCCACGCAGCCCCCGGTGTACCCGGCGGGGCATCGCGCGCCTGCGCGGTGGGTGGGGTCGGGGGCCACTCCGGGGGTACCTCCTCGGAATGCGCGTTCGCCCTCATGCGTAGCCGTGAAGGGACTGGCAAGCGCATTCCTGCGGGGGCACCCCCGGATCGTCCCCCTCCCGGGTCTCGTCGGCGGCTGTCCCGCCGGTGGGGGTGAAGGGGGCGCGCGGGAACTGCCAGGTGTGGGCGCCGGGGTGTCCGGCGTACTCGCAGCAGGGCTCGTCGGCCGGGCAGTCGGGGAGGACGAGCACGATCGCGGGGGTGTGGCCGCGGGTCCACCTGGTCCACACCGCGCCGGTGCCGGGGCCGGGGAGTTCGAGGACGAAGGCGTGGTGGTCGCCGAGGGTGTGCGCCTCCAGCGTGCAGCGCAGGGCGCGTTCGACGTCCTCGGGGTAGGTGGTGCCCGGGGGTGCGAACCGCTGTGCGGCGTCGGCGAGGTCGGCGGGGAGTGTGGCGCGTTCCCCGCAGACCTGGGGGTGGTGCGGTGTTACGGACATACGGGCGTCTCCGTTCCTGTGGGGAGGGGCAGTTGGGCCCACACTGACTTGCCCGAGGTGGGCGCGGGGTAGGTGTAGCCCCAGTCGCGGCTGAGTCCCGCGACCAGTTGGAGCCCGCGCCCGCCGGGCTCGTCCTCGGCGGGGTGCCGCAGGACGGGCGGGTGGCGGTCGTCGTCGTAGACGCACACCAGCACGTGGTCCGGCAGTCGCCGCAGGCTCAGCAGGCACCCCGCCCTGGCGGGCGAACCGCCGGCGTGCCGCAGGCAGTTGGTGACCAGCTCCGAGATGACGAGCAACGCGTCCTCGGCAGTCTCCTTCGGCACCTCCCACCCCTTGAACACGTCCTGCGCCTGCGCCCGCGCCCACTGCACGGCGGACGCCTCGCAGGGCAGTTCCAGGTGTCGGGTCGTGGTGCTGATCGCTTCGCTCATATCGGGCCTTGCGCTGGGGGGCGGCCGGGTCCCGGGACGAGAAGACGCCGGGACCTTGCTGTTCAGCCTCGCGTAGCGCTCGGGGCACCGACAGTGACGTAGCGTCCTACTTTTGCGACGCTAATCGGCGACGCCGAGGAATTCGGCCAGCGGCCGAAGGCCCGGGGGGTGGTTGGGGAGGGACCAGAGGTCGCGGACGATCGCGACGGCCAGGGTGTGGTGCTGCATCCACGCGGGGGCCACGCGGCGCAGGGACTCCAGGGTTTTGACGGCTCCGGCCGCGTCGCCGACGTCCGCGTGGGCGCGGGAGACGTCGAGGAGGAGCCAGGTGCGCCAGGAGGGTGGGGTGTCCTTCGACAGGCGCATGCCCTTCGCGAGGGCCAGGGCGTCGGCGGGGTGGCCGTACTGGACGGCGAGGCGGACGCGTTCGATGCGGACGGAGGACGGGCTGAAGACGCTGACCATGCGGTTGTCGCCGCCCTCGGGGAGCTTGGTGACGCGGGCAGCCTCCTTCTCGGCGGCCGCCATCATGGCCGCCGCCCGCTCGTAGTCGCCGCTGCGCGCGGCGGACGTGGCCGCGCTCATCGTGAGCCCGCCCCATACCTTGAGGCCGTCCGCCGTAACGGTGAGGTCCGCGGCCTTCATCGCGTCGGCCGCGTACAGGGCGACGGCGAGCGCGTCCTCCAGGCGGCCCTGCCGCTGGTAGGTCCAGGCAATCGAGTTGACGAGCATCGGCAGGAGCAGCGGATCGGCGGACCGCTGCGCCGCTTCCACCGCACGTTCCAGGCCCGCGAGCGCCAGGTCCGTCTTGCCCATGCGGACCGCGACATGCCCGGCGAGCTGGAGCGCCTTGCCCAACGCGGAGCAGCCGGCGGCGCGTTCGTCATCGTCACCCGACGCCGAGGCGGACCGCGACTCGGCGATCAGATCGGGGAGCACCTTCATCACGGCGTCGAATTCCGCGTCGTGGTACTGCGTCCAGGCCTCCGCGATACGGCTCCGCAGGGCGTCCAGCGAGAAGTCCGGCCCCACCGGGGCGGGTTGCGGCCCCCAGAGCGCGGGCATGACCGCCCGCCGCACAGCCACGAACCGCGGCCCGTCGCTCTCCCCCGAAGCGGTGACGCCCGGCGGATCCCCGAGCAGCGTGGTCAACTCCACGCCGAGCCCGTTCGCCAGCGCATGCAGCGTCGGCAACCGCGCCGAATGCTTCCGCCGCTGCTCCAACTGCCGGACGACGTCCACGGACACACCCGACCGCTCCGCCAACTCCTCCTGCGTGAGGTCCGCCAGCCGCCGCAGCCGCCGCAGGGTCCTTCCCAGGTGCTCACTCGCCACGCCGAAACCGTACCTCCGGCGCACGGTCGTACGCGGGCGTCGTACGCACAATGGCGGGGAGACCGTCCAGGCACCCTCGGCGCGGTGCGCGGCTACTCTTCGCGGGATGCCACTTCACCAGTACGCCTACTTCGCGCTGTTCAGCCGGCACATCTCGGCAGACGACATGACGTCGCAGCTGGGGGTTGCTCCCGATGAGGTGTCCGTGCGCGGCAGTCGGCTCACCGAACCGGCGGTCGTCCCGGTCGACCACTCGTGGAGGGTCGTCTGCCGGGACCCGGGCCTGCGTGTCGACGAGCAGATCACCCGCCTTCTCGCCAGGCTCCAGCCCCACGCCGACCGTATCTCCGACCTCGCCGAGCGCCTGGCCGGCACCGGCGGCGGAGCGGTGCTTCAGGTCGTGCGCTACTTCGACGACATCGACGATGCCGAGTCGGGCACTGATGACGCCCCCAACCTCTTCGGTTGGCACCTGGACCGCAAAGTCCTGGACTTCCTCAGCGCCACCGGCGCGGAGCTCGACGTCGACGAGTACGACATGGCCGAAGGCGACGGCGTCAGGTGACTGCGGCTCAGGCGGCTGCGGCCTCCAGGGACTGGAACTGCTCGTCGGTCAGGTGGATGGCCGCCGCCGCGGTGTTCTCCTCGACCGGCAGACCGGGCGACGGGTCCAACAGCAGGTCGGTACGACCCTGGTAGGCGTACGTAGCTTTGAGCTCGTCGAAGGTCATCAAGTGGTCGAAGGTGATGTAAGTGAACCGCGTCGGAACGCCCAGCGCGGACAGTGTGCGGATCGCCAGCGCGTTCTGCTCGCCGCCGGTCTCTTTCGCGAAGCGCCGCAGCACCGTGTCCACCCCCGATTCGACACCGAAGAGGCAGCGTCGTAGTCCCCTGTCCACGAGCGTGTGCCACATCCGGGCGCGCTCGGTGTGCCACGCCAGATCCATGCCCGGATGGGTGACCTGGTCGATGCGGCAACTCGTCTCCCACTGAAACCCTGCGTCGTGCAGGACCTCGGCCATCTCCAAGGCACGTGGTACGGCGTCCGGGCCACGGCCGATGAACTCCTCGTCCACCAGGTACAGCGTTCGCGAGATGTCCGGGTACCGGTCGAAGACCTGGCCCATTGCGCCGAGCATCCAGCCGAAGTCACCCGGGGTGCCACCCGACCACTGGCCCTTGTGCCCACGCGGGCAGAAGGAGCAGAAGTTCGTGCAGCCGCGCGACGCCTCCAGCTGCGCGACGCCATGGTGATCGAAGGTGGCCGGCAGCAGGTCGAGTTCGGGCAGGAAGTCGCTCTGCTCGCGGCTTACCGGTTTGGCGGTACGGCGACGCCCGATGGTGAATGTGCCCTCTCCGCGGGCGGACCCGTTGTAGCCGATGCCGTGGATCTGGCCCAAGGCGAGGTCGCCGTGCCAGTGCGCGAGCAGATCCCGCATCGTCAGCTCACCAGGGCCGCGCGCGATCAGCATCTTCGGGTAGCGGTCGAGCAGCAGGCCCTCGTTGCGAGCGGTCAGGCTGCCACCGGCGATGACCAGTGGCGGGCTGGGCAGCGCGTACGCGGCGTCCAGCAGTTCGATCATGAGGTCGTGCTGACCGAAGGTGGCACTGACGCCGAGGATGTCGGGGGCGTCCTCGGCCACGAGTTCGACCAGTGCGGGCAACGTGACGCCGAGCTGCATGTCCGCCAGGCGCACGGAACCCATGAGAGTGGCGCGGGCGGCGCGAGCGACGTCGGAGATGCCCAGCGGAAACCGCGGTAACGGAAAATGCTCCGGGTGGTACAAGGCAGCGAGCAGAACGACGGGACGGCTCAGGCGACGGACGGCGTGCTCGTCCAGCCGGGCCTCCGACAGCCAGGAGTCGGTGTCCTGCACGTGAACGTGCCCCGCTGTCCAAGCCGGCCAGTCACGGGTGTCGTGCGGCTTGCCGGACAGGTCGGCCAGCGTCCATCGGCCGTCCAGTCGTTCGATACCGACCAGACGGCGGTCGAGAGTGCCGGTGACCCGTATGCGGCCGGTCCGGCCGGCGAGCGCCGACTCCAGGTAGCGATGAAGCCGCTGCGGCTCCAGGAACACCGCGTCATCGACCTCATCGAGGTCCAGACCTGCCGTGTACCGCACGGCTTCGGCAAGCCGTCGTGCCGTGGCGTGCACTCGCGGACGGCTCGTGTCTCGCTGCTGCACAGTGCCTCCTCTATGGGTGACGATCTGAGCGAAGGGGCTTCCCCTGGGCCTGTTCGACACCAATGCCGGGCGCGCACGGCATTGGCGTGGGAATCCCTCGCTGCGCCTCCGGGCCGGGGGCGAAGGGGTCGAGCAGGTGGAAGGTGTGCGCCCCCGGGTGTCCGGCGAACTCGCAGCAGGGCTCGTAGGCCGGCGCAGGACCGGTGGCGTCGCAGTCGGCCAGGGTGAGGACGACGGAGGGCTTGTGGCCTCGGGTCCAGTGGGTCCACACGGCGGTGTCACGGGTGCCCCGGTCCAGGACGAGGGCGTAATGGTCACCGGTGATGTGCTCCTGAAGGGTGCACCGCAGGTGGTGCTGAACGTCGTACGGGCTGGCGGCGCCGAAAGCAGCACGCGCCAGGGCCGCTTCACCGAGGTGATCGGGAAGGTGGACGCGTTCCCCGCAGACGTGAAGACGCGGGGTCGCAGACGGGGCTGAGGCGAAGGCAGTCATCTGTGCGTGTGGTTCCCAGGACGGTGGTGGGGTGGGTTACGGCTGACTCGGGCAGTGGGCGGTACGGGGCGCTGCGCAGGTGGTCGAAACGAGTTCGAGAACGGTCACTACGGCCTCGCGGCAGCGTCCGGCGTCGGCACCGTGAGGGCACACCAGGTCCTCGTGCCGTCGTCGCTGACACCCCAGGCGGCCGCGAGCGCGCTGACGAGGACCAGGCCGCGGCCGCTCACCGCTTCCGGTCCGGCGTCGCGCACCTCCGGCCGACCCGACGAGCCGTCATCGACCTCCATCACCACCACGCCCGTACCGATCACGAGTCGGAACCGGACGTGCGGGGCCGTACCGTGCTTGAAGCCGTTCGTGACGAGTTCGCTGATCAAGAGCCGCGCGTCGTCGGCCAGGGCCGACAGGCCCCACGCGTTCAGCGTCGCCGCTGCGATGTGACGGAGCCGACCCACCCAGAACGCGGTGGCGGCCGGAACCTCGCCACTGGGCGTCAGGTCCGCGCGCTCCAGGGCGAAGGAGAGGTCGTCGAGCACCTTGAGCTCGGCCGTACTCGAGTCTCGGACAAGGACTTCCCACGGAAGCTCGGCCTGGTGGCCGGAGTCGTGCAGTCGGGTCCGTGTCACGGTGCTTTTTCTGGGCGCAGCGGGCATGGTGCTCCCCACTCGGGGCTACCGCCCCCATCGAGGTTTCAGAGGTCACACCGTTGCGACGGCGTGTGCGGGAAGCGTCTCGCCTTGGGTGTCCGCGATTAAGGCCCACGTGATTACCCAACCTGGGTATCCTTGCAAGGAGTTAGGCTTGCATCACGGTCCGTCGCGGACAGGAGCGTCAGATGCCCACAGCTCATGAGCCCTCCGAGCTACCGGCTGCGCTGCTCGCGGATCCCGAGATGATCCGCGCCTGCCGCACACGCGACTTCGCTACGGTCTTCACGCTCGTCCGCCGTCGGGCCGGGGTCTACGGCTCTCGCATCGCCGCCTTATGTGGCATGACGCCCAGCCGCGTCGGCGAGATCATGAGCGGGCAGCGCCGCCTCGCACACATCGACGTCATAGAACGGGTCGCGGACGGGCTGCGTATCCCCGGCGCGATGCTGGGCCTGGCCCACAGGCCGTGGGAGATCCCCGCCCTCGCATCCCCGGCGGAGCCCAAGCCCGATTCCGGGAGCGCGCGCGCCTCCGCCCTCACGACAACCGAACTCGACGGCGTTCTGCACGGAGCAACCGGCGCCAACGTCTCGCACTCCACCGTGGCTGCCTTGCGATCCTCCATCGAGGACTACTGGCGGCGTGACGACCAGCATGGGGGCGCAGCCCTGCGTCCCGCTGTCGTCGGACACCTGCGCTACGCCCAGCAGCTGATCGACAGCGGCGGCGGAGGCCTCCTGCGTCGCAGCCTGACATCGCTGGCCGCCGAACTGGCCCGGCTCGCCGGATGGTCGTACTTCGACGCGCGTCAGTACAGCATCGCCCGTTCATACTTCAGCCAGGCCCTCCACCTCGCCGAAGGAATCGGGGACCGCCAGTTCATCGCCAACGTCCTGTCGTGCATGAGCTTGCAGGCCACATACGAAGGCGATGCCCGCGAAGCGGCCACGCTCGCGGCTGCGGCTCAGGACACCGCCCGCGACACCGAGGCCCCCGACCTGGTCATGGCAATGCTGCACATGCGCGAGGCGTTCGCCCACGCCACACTCCGCGACAGCCACAACTGCAACCGGTCGATTTCCAAGGCCCACCAGCATTTCGGACACGCCGACCCGAACGCGGCTCCCCAGTGGGTGCGGTACTTCGACGAGACGAAACTGATCGTGGACACCGGCATCGCTCTCGCCCAACTCGGTGAGCACCGCAAGGCCGAACCCCTGATCGCCGAGGGCCTACGCCGGGAGAACCACGACCAGGCGCGTGGCCGCGCCTTCCACGCCTTCTGGCTCGCCTCCACCCAACTACGCAACGGGTCCCTGGACCAGTCATGCGCCACTGCAAGCGTGGCGCTCGACTTGGCCACCAACGTCGACTCCCCGCGCGTGGTCGGCCATGCGCGGGAATTCCACGCACGACTGGCCGTGCATGCCCGTGAGGCCCCTGTGCTGGCCCTCGAAGCAAAGATGCGCGAGGCGTTCGGATAGTCCGTGCACGTCAGACGGGCTCGTCGAGCAGCAGGTACAGCAGGCCGATCAGCGATCCGCTGGATACGACCTCGCGGCGGTCGATCATGCCCCGGATCTCCGACAGCGGGATCCATTCGATCCGGTCGGCCTCGTTGACCTCCGCCGGAGGACCCACGTACGTCCCGCCCTCTGCCCGGAAGACGAAATGCTCGGAGTCGGTGATGCCGTTCGCCGGCTGGCCGTATATCAGCGGTTTCACCGCCCCGACCCGCCAGCCGGTCTCCTCCTCCAGCTCCCTCACCGCAGCCTGCTCCGGCGTCTCGCCGTCCTCGATCAGCCCCATGGGCAGTTCCCATGCCCACGTGTCCGTGATGAAACGGTGCCGCCACAGCATCAGCACCCGCTTCTGGTCGTCGACCAGAGCCACGACCGCCAAGTGCCGCAGTTTGACGACATGGTGCTCCCACCGGCGCCCGTCAGGCTGCTGGACGTCGACCAGCCACAGGTTCACCCACGAGTTCTCGTAGACGGGCCGCTCTCCGTGAACCTGCCACCGCATCCCGTGTCGCCCCTCTCCCGCACTGGTTGACCGCTCCCAGCATGACAGCCGCACGCGGGTGCCCGGGCAGGCAAGGGCAGGGTCAGGCGGCCGCGGCCTCCAGGGACTGGAACTGCTCGTCGGTCAGGTGGATGGCCGCCGCCGCGGTGTTCTCCTCCAGGTGGGCCACCGAGGAGGTGCCGGGGATGGGGAGCATGGACGGGGAGCGGCGCAGCAGCCAGGCGAGGGCCAGTTGGGAGGGGGCGGCGTCGTGTTCGATCGCGATGCGGGTCAGGGGGCTGTCCGTGCCTGCCAGGGCGCCCGTCGCCAGGGGGAACCAGGGGATGAAGCCCAGGCCGCGGGCCTCGCAGTAGTCGAGGACGGCCTCGGACGCGCGGTCGGCCAGGTTGAAGCGGTTCTGCACCGACACGATCGTCGCCGTACGGCTCGCCTCCTCGATCTCCGCGACCGTCACCTCGCTCAGGCCGATGTGCCGGATCTTGCCCTCCGACTGGAGCGCCGCCAGCTCCCCCACCTGCTCCGCGACCGGCAACTTCGGGTCGATCCGGTGCAGCTGGAGCAGGTCGATGCGCTCCACGCCCAGATGCCGCAGGCTCAGCTCGACCTGCTGCCGCAGATACTCCGGCCGCCCCACCGGCACCCACACCCCAGGCGCCGGCCGCGTGAAGCCCGCCTTCGTCGCAATGACCAGGTCGTCCGCGTAAGGGTGCAGCGCCTTGCGCAGCAGCAGGTCCGCCGTGAAGGGCCCGTACGCGTCCGCGGTGTCGATGAAGTTGACCCCCAGCTCCGCCGTCCGCCGCAGCACCCGCACCGCCTCGTCCGGATCCGCCGGGTCCCCCCACACCCCGGGGCCGGTCAGCTGCATCGTCCCGTACCCCAGACGCGTAACGGGCAGATCCCCGCCCAGCAGAAAACTCCCGGACGCAAGCGCCACCGGTGTGGTCGGCTCGGACATTGACGTTCTCCCTTCGCTGACCTGACCTTATGCGCCGCCTGTGACGACGGCACGCCCGCCCTCCCTCGCCCCCACCGGCAGGCGGCCGCCACTCCGGCCGGGAGGGGGACGATCCGGGGGTGCCCCCGCAGGAATGCGCTTCCCAGTCCCTTCACGGCTACGAAAGAGGGCGAACGCGCATTCCGAGGAGGTACCCCCGGAGTGGCCCCCGACCCCACCCACCGCGCGGGCGCGCGATGCCACGCCGGGTGACAACAGGGGCGCGAGGAACTGCGCGAGCAACCACCCACCGGCCGGTGGTCCGGAAACGACCGCAACCGCCCCACCGAGCCGGTGAGGCCCCCGCCCCGCAGGGGATCGTCACCTCCGGGCCGCCCCGCCGACGCCCCCGCGTCGCCCGCGCACACGAGGGTGAGCCCCGTGGGAAAGGGTTGGCGGGCTGCCGCCGCACTCGTACCGGGGGCCGCCCTCACCGGCTGGGCCCTCGCGCACCGCGCCCTGCTCGCCGCCGGGTGGCGGGACCTGGTCGCGGCGGACCGTACCTGGCTGTGCGCGGCGCTCGCGGCGACCGCGCTGGGCTGGGTGGCGGTCGCGCTCGCCCGGCAGGGGGCGGTGATGGAGCCGCTGCCCGCAGGGCGCCTGCTCGCGGCGCAGTTCGCCGCGCAGGCCGCGAACCAGCTCACCCCCGCCGGCATCGGCGCAGGAGCGGTGAACCTGCGCTTCCTGCGCGGCTGCGGCCTGCCGCTGGGCCGTACCTCCGCCGCGCTCGCGCTGTACTCGCTCGCGGAGTCCGTCGCCCGGGTGGCGCTGCTCGCGACGCTGCTGCTGGCCTTCCCGCACGCGCTGCGGGTGCACGGGCTGGTGCCGGCGGGCGGCACGGTCGTGGTGGTCGCGGCGGGCACCGCGGCCGCCGCCGTACTCGCGGGGGCCACCGCCGTGGCCGTACGGCCGCTGCGGCGGCTGCTGCGCGGCTTCCTGGCCACCGCGCTGGCCGACGCGCGCTCGCTGCACCTGCGGCCCGCGCGGGCCCTCGCGCTGTGGGGCGGGTCGCTCGCCTTCCCGGCGCTCCAGGCGGCCGCGCTGGTCGCGGTGGCGCACGCCCTCGCGCTGCCGGTGCCGGCCGCGCACGTGGCCATCGCGTACCTGGCCGCGACGTGCCTGGCGGCGGGTGTGCCGACGCCCGGCGGCATGGGCTCGGTGGACGCGGCGCTCGGCGTGGCGCTGGTCGCCGCGGGGGCGCCCGCCGCGACGGCGACCTCGGCGGTGCTGGGCTACCGGATCATCACCGCGTGGCTCCCGGCGCTGCCCGCCGCGGTCGTGCTGGGCGCGCTGGTGCGGCGGAGGGTCGTATAAAAGCGTATGGCGCCCGCGCGCGCGTCCCCTGAAAGCGTGCCCGACTGTTGACAGCACAGGTTTATCGGCAATACTGCCCGCCGTGGAGCAGCGCACAGGTTCGATCACACCGGCGATACACCCCGCAGGGACCGATCCGGCATTCGTGCCAGGTCTCCTGCCCCCGCGTTCCGACGCGGCCGAGGATTCGGCCCCGGAAGCGGCCGACACGGACGCGGCGGAGGGCACCGCGGCGCCGGCGGCGGAGGACGCCTCCGTGAGCGCCGAAGCCGCCGCGCCCGAAGCAGAGGCGGCGGCGCCCGAGGAGGCGGCCGAGGCCGTCGCCGACGGCGAGGAGGAGGACGAGGAGCCGGAGCGCGGGGAGCCGCTGTTCGAGGTCTCGGACCGCCGCGCGACGATCCTCGCCGACAAGGTCGGCATCATCTTCCGCCTCGACGAGGAGGAGGCGGACTTCACCTGGGACGAGATCGGCGCCGTCGAGATCGACACGCCGCGCTTCGGCAAGCGGTTCAAGGTGACCGTCTACACCGGCCCGCGCCGGTGGTTCGAGGCGCACGTCGAGGCGAAGTCCCGGAGCCTGCTCAAGACGTGGACGGCCGAGCTGGACGCCGTCCTCGACGAGCACTTCGAGGACCCGGACGCCAAGCCCGAGGCCCCGGAGGACGAGGCCGAGGAGACGGCGGAGGCCACAGAGGTCGAAGCGGAAGCCACGGACGAGGCCGAGGCCGACGAGACCCCCGCCGCGGACGAAGCCCCCGAGCCCGAACCCGAGCCCGCCTCCGCCCTCACGGCGGACAAGGCCGACAAGCCCCTCAAGCCGGCCAAGCCCGAGGCCAAGGCCCCCGCCAAGGCCGCCCCCGCCAAGTCCCCCAAGCCCCGCGGCAAGCGCAACGCATGAACCACCGCCGTCCGGCAAGCCCGTACGGCGTCAAGACCCCTCCCGTACGCGTTAAGAAGGCGTATGGAAAGCCCGCGCGGCTCCCCACGAGCCGCGCGGGCACCGCACTCTGACCGAGGCTTCCGTACGCGCCGCGGCCCCACGGGTCCGCGGCGCGCGCGGTGGCGCGCACGGTCGACGGCGACCAGACTGCGTAAATGACCAGGTCATCCCAGCGATGACCCGCCTCACCACGCCCTGTCGCCCCACGACGGCGCTGCACCTCTAGGAGCCCGGTCACCATGTCCACCACCGTCGGGGCGAAGGACCAGGACGCGCACCCGCACCGGACGCGCCTGCGCGCCTGGATGCTCGAAGGCCTGTCCGACATGGCCAAGGACGAGCAGCACCCGGCCAGGAGGAACGGCGGCCAGGACCGCGGGCCCGAGCCCGAAAAAGAGCCCGCGGAGAAGCCCGCGGAGAAGCCCGAGGCAGCCCACGGCCAGCGCTGGTGGCGCGTCATGTGCCTCACCGGCGTGGACTACTTCTCCACCCTCGGCTACCAGCCGGGCATCGCCGCCCTCGCGGCCGGGCTGCTCTCGCCCGTCGCGACCGTCGTCCTCGTCATCGTGACGCTCGCGGGCGCGCTGCCCGTCTACCGCCGGGTGGCGGAGGAGAGCCCGCACGGCGCGGGCTCGATCGCGATGCTGGAGCGGCTGCTGTCGTTCTGGAAGGGCAAGCTCTTCGTGCTCGCCCTGCTCGGCTTCGCGGCGACGGACTTCCTGATCACCATCACCCTCTCGGCGGCCGACGCCTCGACGCACCTGGTGGAGAACCCGCACTTCTCCTCTGCGCTGCACAGCCACCAGATGCTCATCACGCTCGTCCTGGTCGCGCTGCTGGGCGCGGTCTTCCTCAAGGGCTTCCTGGAGGCGGTCAGCGTCGCGTTCGTCCTGGTCGGCGTCTACCTGGCGCTGAACGTCGTCGTGGTCGTGAACGGCCTGTGGCGCGTGGTGACGGCCGGGCATCTGGTCACGGACTGGACGAGCGGGCTGACGGCCGAGCGCGGCAACGTCTTCGTCATGATCGGCGTCTCGCTGCTGATCTTCCCCAAGCTCGCGCTCGGCCTGTCCGGCTTCGAGACGGGCGTGGCGGTCATGCCGCACGTGCAGGGCGACCCGGACGACACCGAGGACCGCCCGGCCGGGCGGATCCGGGACACCAAGAAGCTGCTGACGACGGCGGCGCTGATCATGAGCGCGTTCCTGATCACGACGAGCTTCATCACCACCGTCCTGATCCCGAAGGACGACTTCAAGGCGGGCGGCCCGGCGAACGGCCGCGCCCTGGCGTATCTCGCGCACGAGAACCTGGGCTCCGGCTTCGGCACCGTCTACGACTTCTCGACGATCGCGATCCTGTGGTTCGCGGGCGCCTCGGCGATGGCGGGCCTGCTCAACCTCATGCCGCGCTTCCTGCCCCGCTACGGCATGGCGCCGCACTGGGCGCGCGCGGTGCGGCCGATGGTGCTGGTCTTCACGCTGGTCGCCTTCCTGGTCACGTGGATCTTCGACGCGAACGTCGACAAGCAGGGCGGCGCGTACGCGACGGGCGTGCTGGTGCTCATCAGCTCCGCGGCCATCGCGGTGACGATCGCGGCCCGGCGGGCGGGGCAGCGGCGCTGGACGGTGGCCTTCGGGGTCATCGCGGTGGTCTTCCTCTACACGACGGTCGTCAACGTCACCGAGCGGCCGGACGGTGTGAAGATCGGTGCGTGCTTCATCGCCGGGATCATGCTGGTGTCGTTCCTCTCCCGGCTCGCGCGGGCCTTCGAGCTGCGCGTCACCAGCGTGGCGCTGGACCCGCTCGCCGAGCGCTTCGTCCGCGACATCGCGACCCGCAAGGTGCGCTTCGTCGCGAACGAGCCGGGGCTGCGGGACGCCACCGAATACCGCGAGAAGCTGCAGCAGATCCGGCTGGACAACGACATCCCCGCCGAGGACGACCTGGTGCTGGTGGAGGTGACGGTGAAGGACGCGTCGGAGTTCGAGTCGGCGCTGAGCGTGCACGGGCAGGTGCTGCACGGCCGCTACCGGGTGCTGTCGCTGGAGAGCGCGTCGGTGGCGAACGCGCTGGCCGCGCTGCTGCTGCACGTACGGGACCTGACCGGCTGCAAGCCGCACATCTACTTCGAGTGGACGGAGGGCAGCCCGTTCGCGAACTTCCTGCGCTTCTTCCTCTTCGGCCACGGCGAGGTCGCGCCCGTCACCCGCGAGGTGCTGCGCGAGGCGGAGCCGGACCGTTCCCGCCGCCCGCGCGTCCACGTCGGGTAGGCGGCGACGTCCGCGGCGTCCGCGGCCGCCAGCAGGTCCCGTACGGCGCCCGCGTCGGCGGCGGGCAGCAGCCCTGCGGCGTACGAGCGGCACACCCCCGCGTCCAGCGCGTGGCGCAGCAGCGGGCACTCGGCGGGCAGGTAGGCGTCCAGCTCGACGCGCCGCCCGGCGGTGTCCCGCAGCAGCACCCGGCGCGCGGTGTGCCCTTCGACGCGGGCGGCGGCCAGCTCGTCCAGCCGCACCCGGCGCGTCCGCAGCGGGGTGCGTACGGTCAGCACGCCGCCGTCCGCGGTGATCCGCGGCGGGGCCAGTACGGCGAGGAGCGCGGCCGCGGCCACCGCCCACAGCACCGCGGCGGGCGCGGTGAGGCCGCCGGTGACGGCGCCGAGGGCGAGGGCCGCGGCGAGCATGCCGCCGGAGACGGCCGCCGCGAGCCGCAGCCGGGCGGGCCGGTCGCGGTCGAGACCGCGCACCGGTCCCGCGCCGCGCCCGGGGGAGGAGGGGCGGCGGACCGTCGGGGGAAGCTGTCCGCGCTGCACACCTCCGACGCTAGGCACTGCGTGGCGCGCCCGGCTGCCCGTTGACACCCCCCTGACGGCGCCGGGAGCCGTCCTGACGCTTCCCTTACGGCCCCGGGCCCGCCCCCGTCAGGGGCTCGCGTATACCGCGCAGGCCAGCAACCCAGGGGCGCGGGGAACTGCGCGGCCAGCCCCCCGCGGCGGGAAGATCGCGACCCCCACCGCAAGGGGCACCCCGGGGCGCACGCGCCCGCCCTCACGGCGGGAAGATCGCGCCCTCCAGCGCAAGAGGCACCCCGCGGCGCCCCCGCGAGGCTCAGCGCCAGCCGTACAGCTCCTTGAGCCGGTTCACGACCAGGTTGAAGCGGCCGCGGTCCAGTGCGCAGGCCTCGCGGCGCATGCCCTGCTCGTGGAGGCGCAGGACGCGGTCGACGTCGACCCAGGAGTCGCGGCCCTCGCGGTCCCAGGGGCCGGCGCCTATCGCGATCCACTCGCGGTCGCGGTCGTGGCGCTTGCTGGAGAGCCGGACGGCGAGCAGCGTGCCGGCCGCCTCGCGGGCCACGACGAGGACGGGCCGGTCCTTGCCGCGGCCGTCGTTCTCCTCATACGGCACCCAGGTCCAGACGATCTCGCCCGGGTCGGGGTCGCCGTCGTGGACCGGGGCGTATTCGGTACGCACCCGGCCCACGTCCTTCGGGTCCGCCTGCGTGGTGCGGTAGGGGCCGCTCGCCCCGGGGGATTCGGCGTTGCTGTCACTGTGGGTAAAGGTCGTCACCCGGATGACCGTATCCGCCGGGCCCCGGCCCCGTCACCGTCCTGCGGTCAGGCGCTCACCAGCGCCCGTGCACCTGCTCCCGGATGCGCCGGTCGTACAGCTCGCGCACCCCGTCCAGGACGGGCTGCGGGAGCGCGGGCAGCTCGGCGGCGGCGGCGTTCGCGCGGGCCTGCTCGACGTTGCGGGCGCCGGGGATGACGGACGTGACGCCGGGCTGCTGGATGATCCAGCGCAGCGCGGTCTGCGCGGGGGTGGCGCCCTCGGGGGCGAGCGCGGCGAATTCGACGGCGGCCTCCAGGCCCGTCCCGTAGTCGACGCCCGAGAAGGTCTCGCCCTGGTCGAAGGCCTCGCCGTGCCGGTTGTAGGCGCGGTGGTCGTTCGCGGCGAAGACGGTCTCGCGGGTGTACTTGCCGCTGAGCAGGCCGGAGGCGAGCGGGACGCGCGCGATGATGCCGACGCCCGCGGCGGCCGCGGCGGGCAGCACCTTCTCCAGCGGCTTGAGCCGGAAGGGGTTGAAGATGATCTGCACGCTGGCCACGCCCGGCCGGGCGATCGCGGCGAGCGCCTCGTCGCACGTCTCGACGCTGACCGCGTACGCGGCGACGCGCTGCTCCTCGACGAGCGTGTCGAGCGCGTCGTAGAGGGCGTCGGAGGTGTAGACGGCGGTGGGCGGGCAGTGCAGCTGCACGAGGTCGAGGGTGTCGACGCCGAGGTTGGCGCGCGAGCGGTCGTTCCAGGCGCGGAAGTTGGCGAGGCTGTAGTTCTCCGGGAGCTGGTCGGCGCGGCGGCCCATCTTCGTCGCGACGAAGATCCCGGCGTCCGGGCGCTCCTTGAGGTAGCGGCCGATGAGCTGCTCGCTGCGGCCGTCGCCGTAGACGTCGGCGGTGTCGAAGAAGGTCACGCCCGACTCGACGGCGGCGTCCAGCACCGCCAGGGCGTCGGCCTCCTCGACGTCGCCCCAGTCGGAGCCGAGCTGCCACGTCCCGAGGCCGACGACGGAGACGGGTCGGCCGGTCCTGCCCAGTACACGCTGTTCCATGGCAGCGATGCTACGTCGCCGCCCGCGCCGGAGCCCCCGGCCCCGCCCGTACCGGGAGCGGAGCCGGGAGCGGGGTCGGGGACGTCGCCGCCTCAGCGCGGGAGCGAGGCCAGCGCCCTGTTCAGGTCCAGGACGTTGACGCGCGGCTCGCCGAGGAAGCCCAGGTCGCGGCCGTGCACATGGTCGGCGACCAGGTCGTGGACGGCCGCCGGGGCCAGGCCGCGGGCCTTGGCGACCCGGTCGGCCTGCTCGTACGCGTACGCGGGCGAGATGTCCGGGTCGAGGCCGGAGCCGGAGGCGGTCAGGGCGTCGGCGGGGACGTCCTTCGGGTCGACCCCGTCGAAGGCGGCGACGTCCTTGCGGCGCTGCTCGATCGCCTTGACCAGGTCCGGGTCGTTGGGCCCGAGGTTCGACGCGCCGGAGGCCAGCGGGTCGTACGAGCCGGCCGAGGGGCGCGGCTGGAAGAACTTCGGGTCGGGGCGCGGGGCCTCGTCCGGGTCGTCCGGGTTCTTCTTCGGCAGGTCGAAGGTCTGGCCCAGCAGGCTGGAGCCGACCGTCTTCCCCTCCTGCTTCACGACCGAGCCGTTGGCCTGGTGGTGGAAGGCGGCCTGCGCGACGCCGGTGACGGCGAGCGGGTAGAGCACGCCGGTGATCACGGTGAGCACCAGCAGCATCCGCAGCGCCGCGAGGTGCCGGCGGACGGGGGCGGGGAGGTGGGTGGCCATGGGGGTGTCTCCTTTCGGTGCGGGGTCCGCCGGTCAGCGCAGGCCGGGGATGAACTGGACGACCAGGTCGATGACCTTGATGCCGAGGAAGGGCAGGACGAGCCCGCCGAGCCCGTAGATCCGGATGTTGCGGCCCAGCAGCGCCCCCGCCGACGACGGGCGGTAGCGCACACCGCGCAGCGCGAGCGGGATCAGCGCGATGATGATCAGCGCGTTGAAGATGATCGCGGAGGCGATCGCCGACGTCGGGCTGTGCAACCGCATGATGTTGAGCGTGTCCAGGCCCGGGTAGGCGATCGCGAACATCGCGGGGATGATCGCGAAGTATTTGGCCACGTCGTTGGCGATGGAGAAGGTCGTCAGGGCCCCGCGGGTGATGAGGAGCTGCTTGCCGATCTCGACGATCTCGATCAGCTTGGTGGGGTTGGAGTCCAGGTCCACCATGTTCCCGGCCTCCTTGGCGGCCGAGGTGCCGGTGTTCATGGCCACGCCCACGTCGGCCTGCGCGAGCGCGGGCGCGTCGTTCGTACCGTCGCCGGTCATCGCGACGAGCTTGCCGCCCGCCTGCTCGCGCTTGATGAGCGCCATCTTGTCCTCGGGCGTGGCCTCGGCGAGGAAGTCGTCGACGCCCGCCTCCTCGGCGATGGCCTTGGCCGTCAGCGGGTTGTCGCCGGTGATCATCACCGTGCGGATGCCCATCGCCCGCAGCTCGTCGAAGCGCTCGCGCATGCCCGCCTTGACGACGTCCTTGAGGTGGACGACGCCGAGCACGGTGGCGGTGGTCCCGCCGGCGCGGTGCACGACCTCGCCGACGACCAGCGGGGTGCCGCCGCTCGCGGAGATCGCGTCCGTCATCGGGCCGACCTCGTCGACCAGGTGGCCGCCGTTCTCCCGGATCCAGTGCATGACGGCGCCGGCCGCGCCCTTGCGCAGTTCGCGCCGGTCGCCGTCCTCGGTGAGGTCGACGCCGCTCATCCGGCTCTGCGCGGTGAAGGGCACGAACGCGGCCTGGGTGCCCAGCTCGCGGCCGCGCAGCCCGTGCTTGTCCTTGGCCAGCACGACGATGGAGCGGCCCTCGGGCGTCTCGTCCGACAGCGAGGCGAGCTGCGCGGCGTCGGCGAGTTCGTCGGCGGAGACCCCGCCGACCGGTAGGAACTCCGCCGCCTGGCGGTTGCCGAGGGTGATGGTGCCGGTCTTGTCGAGCAGCAGGGTGTTGACGTCGCCGGCCGCCTCGACCGCGCGCCCCGACATCGCGAGGACGTTGCGCTGCACGAGGCGGTCCATCCCCGCGATGCCGATCGCGGACAGCAGCGCGCCGATCGTCGTCGGGATGAGCGCCACGACCAGCGCGACGAGCACGACGAGCGACTGCTCGGCCCCGGCGTAGATCGCCATCGGCTGGAGGGTGACGACGGCGAGCAGGAAGACGACGGTGAGCGAGGCGAGCAGGATGTTCAGCGCGATCTCGTTCGGCGTCTTCTGCCGGGCGGCGCCTTCGACCAGGGCGATCATCCGGTCGATGAACGTCTCGCCGGGCTTGGAGGTGATCTTGACGACGATCCGGTCGGAGAGCACCTTCGTCCCGCCGGTGACAGCGCTGCGGTCGCCGCCGGACTCCCGGATGACGGGCGCGGACTCGCCGGTGATCGCCGACTCGTCGACCGAGGCGATGCCCTCGACGACGTCGCCGTCCCCGGGGACGACCTGCCCGGCCTCGACGACCACGTGGTCGCCCAGCCGCAGGTTCGCCGCCGGGACGCTCTCCTCCTGCGGCGAGGCGGCGCCGTGCCGCCAGCCGGTCAGCCGGCGGGCGACCGTCTCGGTCCTGGTCCTGCGCAGCGTCTCGGCCTGCGCCTTGCCGCGGCCCTCGGCGACGGCCTCGGCAAGGTTGGCGAAGACGACGGTCAGCCACAGCCACACGGTGATCACCCAGGCGAAGACGCCCGGGTCCTTGATCGCCGAGTAGGTGGTCAGCACGGCGCCGACCTCGACGACGAACATGACGGGGTTCTTCACCATGACCCGCGGGTCGAGCTTGCGGGCCGCGTCGGGCAGCGACACCAGCAGCTGCCTGGGGTCCAGCAGCCCGCCCGATATCCGGTGCGGCTCCTGCGCGGCGGACGGCTTCGGCGAGCCGCCGGACGGGACCGGCTGCTGCCGGTCGGTGGACAGGGACATCAGTGCAGACCTTCCGCGAGCGGACCCAGCGCGAGCGCGGGGAAGTAGGTGAGGCCCACGACGATCACGATGACGCCGGTGAGCAGGCCGACGAACTGCGGCCGGTGGGTGGGCAGCGTGCCCGCGGTGACGGGGACGGGCTGCTGCCTGGCCAGCGAGCCGGCCAGCGCCAGGACGAAGACCATCGGCAGGAAGCGGCCGAAGAGCATGGCCAGGCCCAGCGCGGTGTTGTACCAGTGGGTGTTCACGCCCAGGCCCGCGAAGGCCGAGCCGTTGTTGTTGGCGGCGGAGGTGAAGGCGTACAGCACCTCGGAGAAGCCGTGCGGGCCGGTGTTGAGCATCCCGGCGCGCTCGCCCTTGAGCGACATGGCCGCGCCGGTGCCGATGAGCACCACGGCGGGGGTCGCCAGGATGTAGAGGGAGGCGAATTTCATCTCCCGCGCCCCGAGCTTCTTGCCCAGGTACTCCGGGGTCCGGCCGACCATCAGCCCGGCCACGAAGACCGCGACGATCGCCAGGATGAGGATGCCGTAGAGGCCCGAGCCCGTACCGCCGGGCGCGATCTCGCCCAGCATCATGTTGAAGATCGTCATCCCGCCGCCGCCGGGCGAGTACGAGTCGTGGAAGGAGTTCACCGCGCCCGTCGACGTCAGCGTGGTGGAGGCGGCGAAGAGCGCCGAGGCCCAGATCCCGAACCGCTGCTCCTTGCCCTCCAGCATCCCGCCCGCCGTGTGGCCCGCGGTGCTGCTGACGCTGTGCAGCTCGTTGACGGTGATGAGGGTGACGGAGGCGGCCCAGATCAGGCCCATGACGGCGAGGACGGCGTAGCCCTGCCGGTTGTCGCCGACCATCCGGCCGAAGGTGCGCGGCAGCGAGAAGGAGATCACCAGCAGCAGGTAGATCTCGATGAGGTTGCTGGTGCCGTTCGGGTTCTCGAAGGGGTGGGAGGAGTTGGCGTTGTAGAAGCCGCCGCCGTTGGTGCCCAGCTCCTTGATGACCTCCTGCGAGGCCACCGGGCCGCCGGTGAGCGACTGCTTGTCGCCGATCAGCGTGCCGATCTCGTGGATGCCGTGGAAGTTCTGCACCGCGCCCAGCGCGACCAGCACGATCGCGAAGACGAACGCCATCGGCACCAGCAGCCGTACGACGATCCGGGTGAGGTCCACCCAGAAGTTGCCGATCCGGTCGGTGCGCTTGCGCGTGAAGCCGCGGATGAGCGCGGCCACGACGGCGATGCCGACGGCCGCGGACACGAAGTTCTGCACCGCGAGGCCGGCCATCTGGACCAGGTGGCCCATCGTGACCTCACCGCTGTACGACTGCCAGTTGGTGTTGGTGACGAAGGAGGCGGCGGTGTTGAACGCCTGGTCGGCCTTGACCGGCGGGAAGCCCAGCGACAGCAGCAGGTGGTTCTGGAGGCGCTGCATCCCGTAGAGGAGCAGCAGCGAGACAGCCGAGAAGGCCAGCACACTGCGCAGGTACGCACCCCACTGCTGGTCCGCCTCCGGGTCCACGCCGCCGAGGCGGTAGAGGCCCTTCTCGACCGCGAGGTGCTTGCCCGTGGTGAGGATGCGGGCCATGTAGTCGCCCAGCGGGCGGTAGGTCAGGGCGAGGGCCGCGATCAGTGCGGTGATCTGGAGCCAGCCCGCGAGCGTGTCGTTCACTAGAACTTCTCCGGAAGGACCAGGGCCAGCACGAGGTAGCCGAGCACGGCGCAGGCGACGACGAGCCCGACGATGTTGTCTGCGCTCACAGCCGCCCGACCCCCTTGGCGACAAGCGCGAGCACGGCGAAGACCGCGATCGTCACGGCGATGAATACGAGATCGGACATTTTCCGCGGCACCCCAGGTGGTGACAGTCGTGATGACCGCCGAGGACGGCACAGGGGCCCCGGTCGGGGCCCCGCCCATACCGTCACCCCGGCGCAGGGCGGGAGCGCCGCCGTTGACGCTTCCCTTGCGCGCGCGGCGGCGCCATTGACGTGCTCTTGACGCATCACGGCGCTTCGCGGCGCTTCACGGCGCTTTCGCGCGCCCGGTGGGGCTCACGGCGGGGTTTGCGGGTCCTCGGGCCCGGCGTACCCTCGTAGTGCGGTCGAACTATCACCAATCGGGCATATGTGTACGGGCGGAGGTGCGGCGATGAGGCCATTCGGAGGCCGGCGCGGACCGGTGCGGGATCCGCTGGACGCGGGGTACGCGGACCCGGCGGGGGAAGGTGCGGCCGGGGACGCGGGCTCCGGCGGCGCGGGCGCGGGGGCCGCGGATCCGGGGGCCGCGGATCCCGGTACGGACCCGGAGGCCGCGCACCGGCAGGCGCTGGTGCTCAGCGAGGTCTCCGCCGAGGGGGCGGTGGGGCTCTTCCGCGTACTACGCCGGGCCGCCGCCGGTGACGAGGACGCCGCGGCCGTACCCGTCTCGGCGCTGCTGCGGGCGATCCCGGGGATGACGCTGCTCGACGCGCACGACTTCCTGCTGCGCGCCCACATCCCGCCGCCCGCGGTGGCGGGCGCGCTCACGCCGGGCCAGCGGGTGGCCCTGGTCTACGTGGTGGACGGGGCGCACGTGGTGCCGCAGAGCGTGTAGGGCTCCGCCCGGCGACTCAGGCCCAGGTCATGTCGATCTGGCGTTCGAAATTGACGTATCCGGCGCGCTCGAAGGCCTGCGCCATGGGGACGTTGCCGAGGTCGGTGGACGCGCGGATCCGCGGGACGTCCGCCGCGTCCTGCGCGGCCAGGACGCGGGTGCCCTCGGCGAGGATGTCGTCGACGTAGCCCTTGCCGCGGTGGGCGGGCAGCACCGCGATGTACGCGATGATCGGGTTGTACGCGTTGCGGGCCGGGATGACGAACCCGACCGGCTCGCCGCCGTCCGGCAGCGTCGCGACCCGCCACCACTCGCGCGGGGAGGTGTAGCGCGCCAGCTCCTCCTCGTACTGCTGCTCGGCGGCCCGCTCCGCCGGCATCCGGGTGAGGTCGTCGCGGCTGTGCGCGTCCAGCGTCCCGTCGAGCACCTGCGTCATGAGGCCGACGAGATCCGCCCGGTCCCGTACTCCGCGGAATGCGAGGCGGCCGGACGGCTCCGGTACGGCCGTCCCGCGCCGCCACTCCAGCCGCAGCCGCTCGACGAACAGCCGGCCGCCGGTCCGCTCGACCATCCGCATCCGGTCCTCGACGCCCCGCCGGACGTCCGCGTCCTCCCGCCAGCCCGGCGGCACGAAGCGCATGTACTCCGGGGGCCGCTCCCCCCGCGGCAGCACGGCCGCCATCGCGGCCTCCAGCAGCCGCACCCCGGTGTCCGCGCTCTCGCCCTCGGCGACGTCCAGGAAGTCCATGACCAGCGGCCCGTCCCCCGCCGTCCGCGTCCACCAGGCCACCCGCGCGACCAGCTCCTCCCCGCGCAGGGCGACCCACACCCACTCCGGCCGCCGCCGCCCGGCGGCGAGGTCGCCGGCCAGCTCGGCGTTGAGGACGTAGGGGAGCCGGGAGAAGAGGCCGAGTTCGCCGGCCCCGCTGATCGGGCGCAGGGTGAGATCGTTCACCCCCCGTTGACGTTCAGCGGCCCGCGCACAGTTCCCGGTCCACGAGGTTGCCCATGGCCGCCTGGGTGTCCGGACCGCCGTCGCTCGTCACGTACACCACCGCGCTGCGCGTCCCGTCCTGGGTGACGCCGCCCCATGTGTGGTAGCCGAGCAGCTCGCCCGGGTGCCCGTAGTAACTCCCGCCGCACGACAGCGGTATCCGGCCGAGGCCGAGCCCGTAGTCCACCCCGAGGTCGGGCGCGGGCACGGTCGACGTCATCTCCGCGAGCTGCGCGGGCGCGAGCAGACGGCCGCCGAGCAGGGCGGTGTAGAAGCGGGCGAGGTCGTGCGTGCTGCTGATCAGCGCCCCCGAGCCGACGGCCATGCTCGGGTCGAGCACGGTGACGTCGGTGGGCGCGCTGGTGCCGTTGAAGGTGGCGTAGCTGTGCGCGTGCGGCCCGGTGACGAAGGGGAAGGCCCCCGGCGCGCTGGTGTCCTCCAGCCCCAGCGGCCGGATGACCCGGCCGGTGACCTCCTGCGCCCAACTGCGCCCGGTGACACGGGCGATGATCATCGCGGCGAGCGTGTAGTTGGTGTTGGAGTACGTCCACCCGTCGCCGGGCACGCGCGGCTCCGCCATCGCCAGCGCGACCAACTGCGCGGGCGTATACGCCCGGTAGCGCTCGGCGGCGTACCCCTGCGCGGTGTTCAGCGCCGGTATCTCCGGTGCGTCGTCCGGCACATGACTGGTGTGCTGCAGCAACTGCCGTACGGTGATGCCCCGTCCGTCGTTCCCGTTGCCCCGCACGACGCCCGGCAGCCACGCGTCGACGGTGTCGTCGAGGGAGAGCTTCCCCTCCCCGACGAGCTGCAGCACCACGGTGGCGGTGAACGTCTTGCTGGCGCTCCCGATCCTGAACCGCCCGTCCGCGGGCATGCCTTCCCGCGCCCCTGCCCTGGCCGTCCCCGCCCGCGCGGTGACATCCCCCTGCGCGGAGAGCACTTCGGCCCCGACCCCGACAACTCCCGTCCCCCGCAAGGCGTCCACTTCCCGCTGCAGCTCCGTCGGCGTCCGCGCAGCCGCCTCCCCCGGCGCGGCGGCGACCAGCACCATGACGGCGCCCCCCGCCACGGCCATCCCCCGTACCCACTTCCCGCCGACCCGCATGCGCTTCCCCGTCCCGTCGCCCTTTCCCCCATCCGACCAGCCCCCGCCCTCCCGTCCCACCCGGCCTGCCCCCGGCCCCGGGTGGGGGTATCCCCCGGGGCAATTCGCTTGCTGCGGGGGCGCGTTGCGCGCTCATACTCGACGGGCGCCGCTCATCGAGACCGCGCCGACCGTCCTCCCGCCCGAACGCCAGGCCTCGCGCCCCGCGGTGACGACCAGGAGTTTTCCGCACGTGTCCCTGACCGATCTCCGCACCGGCTTTCGCGACGACGAGCAGCGGAGCTGCGTCCAGAGCGTCATCCACGACCGCCTCGCAGACGACCGCGAGCAGCCGGAATGCCGCTACCTGATGCGCTTGTGGTGGCAGCTGCTCATGCCGTACGCAGAGGTGTCGACCGACGAGCTCAGCCGCAATGTCAGCGGCCCGAAGCTGGCGGCGGTCGAGGCGCTGCTACGCGCCGTCCGGTCCTCCCACGCCGAGATCGACGCCTGGATCGTCGCCACCGAGCGGGATTTCCCGGTGGCCGAGGACCGCGGTCACGCGGCCGCCCGCGAACGGGCGGGCGAGCTGTGACAGGGCGGTGGCCGGCCCAGGCGTAGGCCGCGGCTGCCGTCGCCTTGAGCCGGCCGGCGTCGGGTCCGCCGCGTGGGCGCACGTCAGGCGCGGGTCTCCCCGGTCCCCGTGCGCGGCCCGGGCGCGTACCGGAGGAGCACCACGTCCCCGATCGTGCGGGTGCCGAGCAGGGTGAGGCGGTGGGTGGGGCCGCCGGGGAAGTCGGCCGCGCCGAGGAAGCGGGGTGCTGCGGGCCGGCCGACGAGCAGCGGCGCCACGGCCAGGTGGACCTCGTCGGCGAGGCCCTGCGCCAGGAACTGCGTGTGGATCGTGCCGCCGCCCTCCACCATGAGCTGCCGCACACCGCGCTCTGCAAGGTCGTCGAGCAGGGCGCCGAAATCGACGGCGGGGCCGGTGCTCACGACGTCCGCGAGGCCGTCGAGGGTCTCGCGCAGCTTCGGCGCGGCGGTGTCCGTGGTGTAGACGACCTTGCCGCCGCCGTAGTGCCAGAACTTCAGCTCACGGGAGAGGTCGCCGCTGCCGGTGAGCGTCACCTTGAGCGGGTACTCCGGCTTGCCGGCCGCGATCCGGGCGGCGCGCCGCTCGGGGCTCTTCACCAGGAGGCGGGGGTTGTCGCGGCGTAGCGTGGTCCCGCCGATGAGGATGGCGTCCGACTCCGCACGGACCTGGTCGACGCGGTCGAAGTCGTCGGCGTTCGACAGCATGAGCCGGTCGGGGGACGTGTCGTCGATGTAGCCGTCGATGGAAGCTGCGACGCTCAGGACGACGTACGGGCGCTCGGCCATGTGTCCATCCGTTTCGGAGGGGTGGGGTTTCAGATCTCGTGGAGCACGACGCCGTCGAAGGCAGTGCGGAATCCCGTGACGGCGGGCACGGAACCCCATTGGCTCAACTCGACGTCCAGTGCGGCCAATTCCCCGAAGATGCGGGCCGACTGCGTCTCGGTCGCAAGGGGCAGTGCTTGGCTGCCCGTCGTCGCGGCGAGTTCAGGCTCGCCCGAACGGGCCTGCGCCACGGCCGCCCGGGCGAGGTAGACCCCGCGGTCACGGCGGAAAGCGGGCGGCAGCGTGCCGATGGCTGCGGCGAAGCCGTCGGCCGCGGCCCTGTGGTCGCCCAGCGCGGAAAGCGAGTGCGCCCGCTGGGCCTGCACATACGCCGGAGCCAGCCAACTGCCGCGTTTGCGGACGGAGTCGTCGCGAAGGTCGGACACCAGGTCCAGCGCGGTACCGTACGCGCGGTCGCACGCCGTACGGTCGCCGTTCAGCGCGTGCCCGTGGGCACCGTACATAGCACCCATCGCGGCGAGCCTGCTGCGTGGCGGCGCCAGCGAGCGCGCCGCCTCGGCGAGGTCCACGGCCTCGACGGGATCGTGCATGTCGCCCGCGAGTTGGGCCTTGCGTGCCATGACGTACGCGGTCAGCTCCGGGTTGTCGACGGCGTGGGACCAGGTGAGTGCCCGGTCGGTCCAGTACTCGGCCGTACGGTGGTCCCCCGCGTCCTGGAAGAGCCAGCCGCAGAACTCGGCGTATTCCGCCTGGACCTGCAGCAGCGCCAGCCGGTCGGCGCCACTCGTGTTCCCGCGCAGGCGCTGGATCAGGCGGATGTGGTCGAGGACCGTGGACACGACGCCGGTCGGCCCGAGGACGTTGTCGCATTCGACGAGTGACCGCCGCAGCGTCTGCAGGTGCGCCACCGGATGGATGTCCGGCAGGAACGCCGTGCTGCGGCCCGCTGGAACGTCCGGCCGCCCCGCGGCCAGCGAAACGGCTCCGGCGGCGCTGCCCCGCAGCAGAGCGCGTCGCGGCATCGTCACGAAGATGATCCTTCCCTCGGCGGTACGGCACGGCACCCGCAGGCCCTCCGTGGAGGTCGTGCCCTCTGCGGCAAGGATCGCGGGCGGCGCGGCGGGCGCGGGGCCGGAATGCGTGCCCGGCGGCGAGCTGTCCGCATCGGACGGGGAGTTGTCCGCATCGGACGCCGTACGGGGCAGCGCGCGGGTCAGGGCACCGCCGGTGCCCAGCGCCTCCTCCAAGGCCCGCGCCAGCTCCGGCGTACACGTCCGTACCGCCTTCTCGATCTTGCCGATCAGGTCGCCGCTGACGTGCACCTTCGCGCCCAATTGCGGCTGCGACAGCCGCCGCTCCAGCCGCCAGTGGCGCAACTCGGCCCCGAACCAGTGACGGTCGGACTTCTCCGGCTCCAACTGCTTCGGTCGCTGCGGCACATGACCTCCCTCCGCACGTCGATGCGGACGAAGCGGACGATGCGGACGGGCGCCGCTGTCCGCTTGGCGGGCTTCCGGCGGCGCATCGGCGCGGGGCTGAATGGTTGCACGACGTTCCGTACCCAGTACACACCGCAACGACCGGTGACCGGCTGGGTTTCCCGCAGGAGATCTCCGATGCCGACCGAAGACACCGTCCGCCGGGCGCCGCAGGCCCGGACGTGGCGCCGGGACTTCGACCCGTACGAGCGCTGCGTGCCGCTCGCCCGCCGCCAGGTCGAGCAGGTCATGGCCGGGTGGGGCTGCGGCGACGAGGAGGTGGGCGCGGCGGCGCTCGTCACGGCCGAGCTGGCGGCGAACGCGGTGCGGCACGCGCATGTGCCGGGGCGCCCGTTCACCGTCGCGGTGACCTCGGGGGGCGGCGGGTGCGTGGTCGAGGTGACGGACCCGGTGGACGCGCCGCCGCGCGCCGCGGCCCCGGGCCCGGACGACGAGCGGGGCCGCGGGCTGCTGCTCGTCGAGGCACTGAGCGCGGCCTTCGGCCACCGCCCGCGCGCCGGTGGCGGCAAGACCGTGTGGGCCGCGCTTCCCGCGCCGGTCCGCCCGGTGTGCGGCGAGCGTTCGTACCTGCCCGCGCACCTCGTCCCCACCGCGCTCGCCCAGCAGCCCGGATCCGCGGAACTCCCGGACGTGGAGCGCCATTTGCGCTGCTCCCTCGAAGCGCACGCCACCGGCGACCACCACGCCTTCGTCCGCGACCTCGCCGGCCCCGACACCGGCGCTCTCTGGACCCACTGGACCCGCGGCCACCTCCCGGCGGCCCTCGTCGTCCTCCCCGACTGCCCCGCGACCCGCACGTACGACAACTCCCACGAGCCGTGCGCGGAGTTCGCCGACCACCCGGGGGCGCACACCTGGCAGCTCGCGGACGTATGGCGCGCGGTCGGGCTCTGCCCCTCATGACCCGGTGACACCGAACCCGAACGGAGGAACATGACCAGCACGTACCGGCTGCTCTGGCTGGACCTGACCCGGAGCTGCCAACTCCACTGCGACCACTGCTACAACGACTCGGGCTCCGACGGGACCCACGGCGCCATGAGCCGTGAGCAGTGGCTCGGCGTGCTCGACCAGGCCGCCGAACACGGCCTCACACACGTGCAGTTCATCGGCGGCGAGCCGACCATGCACCCCGACTTCCCCGAGTTCGTCGACCACGCCCTCGGCCTCGGGCTCGACGTCGAGGTCTTCAGCAACCTGGTCCACGTCTCCGAACGCTGCTGGGAGCTCTTCCGCCGCGAGCGGCTCAGCCTGGCCACGTCCTACTACTCCCACCGCCCCGACGAGCACGACGCCGTGACCCGCCGCGCCTCGCACCGCAGGACCCGCGCCAACATCGCCCGCGCGGTCAGCCTGGGCGTCCCCCTCCGGGTCGGTGTCATCGGCGCCGACGCGCAACGTGTCGAGGCGGCACGCGAGGACCTGAGGACCCTCGGCGTGACACGCATCGGCACCGACCGCGTACGTCCCTTCGGCCGCGCCGCCGCCGGCCACGCCCCCGACCCCTCGGGCCTGTGCGGGGACTGCGGGAACGGCAAGGCCGCGATCGGGCCGGACGGCACGGTGTCGCCGTGCGTCTTCTCGACGTTCATGGACGTGGGCAACGTCATGGTGAGCCGCCTCGCCGATATCCTCAGCGGGGTGCCGATGGCCGAGGCCCGCGCGGCCGTTCAGGGCGCTGCGGCCCGCGGGCGGGGGTGCTACCCGGACCAGGCGCCCTGCGGCCCCGACAGTGCTCCGCCGCAGCCGTGCGCCCCCGACGACCATGAGTGCACTCCCGGGCACCCGGGCACCGAGTGCAGCCCGAGGAGCTAGCCACCATGACGAACGACAACCTCCCGGGACCGAAATTCCAGTCGCTGGTCCGCCCGTTCACGGGCGACTGGACGGGCGTACGGCCCACGGCGCGAGGCTTCAGCTCCGACGTCACGGTGCTGGTCGACGGCGAGAAGGGCACCTTCTTCGTCAAGGCCATGCGTAACCGCCCCGGCGGCAGGCGGGATTCCCTCGTCCGCGAGGGGCTGGTCAACCCGTTCGTGCGCTCCGTGGCTCCCGCGCTGGTGTGGGAGACCAGGAGCGAGGAGTGGCTCGTGCTCGGCTTCGAAGCGGTCGAGGCGCGGTCCTCGGACTTCCTTCCCGGATCGCCCGATCTCCCGGAGGTCGTCGCAACCGTGGAGCGGATCGGGGAGATCGGCCTGCCCGACGTCGCGCGGGAGTGGGCGGAGACCCGGTGGGACCGGTTTGCCGCCGACAGCCGGGAAGCCGCGCTGTTTCGCGGGGACACGCTCCTCTACACGGACATCAACCCGAGCAACCTGATGATCGGGGACGGCACGACATGGGCCGTCGACTGGGCCTGGCCCACCCGGGGCGCGGCCTTCATCGACCCCGCCTGCCTCGTCCTCCAGCTCGTCGCGGCCGGGCACGACCCCGCCGAGGCCGAGGCGTGGGCGTCCCGCTGCCCGGCCTGGACGCAGGCCGACCCCCGGGCGGTCGACGCCTTCGTGCGAGCGGACGTCCGCATGCACGAGGCCTTCGCGGCCCGCAAGCCCGAGGCCGACTGGCTGAAGGCGATGGCGGCGAGCGCACGCGAATGGGCCGCGCACCGCGGCCTCTGACACGGCAGGCGCCGCGCCTTTCCCGGTGGCGTACCGACCGGCGCCCCGCAGGTCCGACCACTCATGCACGTAACGTCCCCGAGGAGATCCGCTCATGACGCACACCCCCGACACCGACCACCGCTGGATGACCCGCGCCATCGAGCTGTCCCGGTCATGCCCGCCGGTGGCGAACCGCTTCAACGTCGGCGCGGTCGTCGTCGATGCCGAAGGCCACGAGATCAGCACCGGCTACAGCCGCGAGGGCGGCGACCCGCACGTGCACGCCGAGGAGTCCGCCCTCGCCAAGCTCGCACCGGACGACCCCCGCCTGCTGTCCGCGACGATCTACAGCACCCTCGAACCCTGCTCCGAGCGCGCCTCCCACCCCGTCCCGTGCGCGAGCCTGATCGTCAACGCCCGCATCCCGCGCGTCGTCATCGCCTGGCGCGAGCCGTCGCTCCTGGTCGCCGACTGCCAGGGCGTCGAGCAGATGGCGGCCGCCGGGATCGAGGTCGTCGAACTCCCCGACCTGGCGGCGGCGGCCCGCGCGGTCAACGCCCACCTGGACGTCTAGCGTGGTGATCCACGGACGGAGGCGCGGCGCATGGGTGAGGTCGACAGGGAGCTGGTCGAGGCGGCGATGCGCGTCGCGCGGGAGCGGTGCCGGGGTGACAACCACACCGTCGCGGCCGCCGGGCGCGCCCCGGACGGCCGGGTCGTCACCGCCGTGAACGCCTACCACTTCACCGGCGGCCCCTGCGCAGAGCTGGTGCTCATCGGAGCGGCGGCCACGCAGGGGGTGTACGAGCTGGAGACGGTCGTCGCCGTGGGGGACCGCGAGCGCGGGGTCATCCCGCCGTGCGGGCGCTGCCGCCAGGTGATGCTGGACTACTTCCCGGGCGTCCGCGTCATCGTCGGGAGCGGCGAGGCGCTGCGGGCGGTCGCGATCGCCGAGCTGCTGCCGGAGACGTACGTCTGGGCCGATCACCAGCTCGACGCGGAATAGCGTTCCGCCCGCCCGCCGAGGTAGGGCGGGCGGGCGGAACAACGCGTCACCCGGGCAGATCCGCGGAGCCTTCGGGGGCGCACTCGGCCCAGACCACCTTGCCGACTCCCGCGCGGTCACCGACGCCCCACCGCCCACCGGTGAGCGCGTCCACCAGCGCGAGCCCGCGGCCGGAATCGGCGTCGGCGTCGGGTACGCGAGGCTCGGGTTCGGCGGGATCGGCGTCGTGGACCTCGATACGGAGCGAGCCGTCCGGGAGCCACGTGAGCCGGGTCTCGGACCCTGGCGAAGTTGCGCTCGACGACCCGGCGGTAGATGCCCAAGCCGATGCCGTGCCGGGTGTCGCGGCGGGCGATGGCGGGCACGATGTGGCGGGGCACCTATGTCGAGCCGTTCTGCAACCCGACAAGGCACAGTCGGCTATGCCGTGAGTCCGGCCCGTTCCGCCATCGCCACGAGGTCGGGGCGGGCGCGTTGGTGGAGGATGAAGAGGACGCGGAGGACCTCGCGGCTCATCGGGTGGATCTCGGCCATCTGCGGCGACACCTTGAAGGCGGCCTTCAGCGCCTCCTCGGCTCCTGCTGCGTCCTTCAGGGCGAGGCGGGCGCGGGCGACGTCGATGTAGAGGCGGCCGAGGCGGTTGGGCTTGAGACCGGTCGGGGGCTGGTCGATCAGAGGGGTCGACATCGTCACGGCCTTGTCGGGCTGGTCCAGTTCCACGTGCGCGGCCAGCTCGTAGAGGGCGGTGTTTCCCGCGCCGAAGGTGAGGTTGTGGAGCAGTACGTCCCCGTCGAGCTGGGCGCCCAGGTCCTTGGCGTGGCGCAGGTGGGCCTCGGTGGCGTTGCGGTCGCGGTTGCGGGAGGCGAGGACGACTCCGCGCAGGTGGAGCGAGCCGAGGATGACGACGGACTCCGGGCCTTCGGCGCGGGCGCTCTCGTACTGGCTGATCGCGCGCTCGACGATCGCCATGCCGTCGCCGTAGGCGCCTGCGCTCTGGTACGTGCCGGCCTCGTTCCAGGCCGCGGTCGCTTCCGCGGCCGGGTTCCAGGTTCGCTGGGCGGCCCACTGCTGGCGGGCGACGATGATGTCGGCCAGGTCGGGCTGCACGAAGCGGTGCGTGACGCTGTAGGCGCAGCCGTAGAGGTCGGCGAGCTGTCCCCAGGCCGAGGAGTCGCCGCCGGCGTCGAGCGCTGTCGCCGTCGCCTGGCCGAGGAGGGTCGGCAGCTCCCGGAGCAGTTCGAGATACCGCGTCTCGGACCGAAGCCGGGCCGCGAGCTGCAGTCGCTCGGCCAGCACCTCGGGAGGGGGCGTGTCCTCCCTGGGGAGGGTGTGGCGGCGTACGGCGTCCCGTAGGTCGTTGAGCAGGTCGGCCTGCTCGGTGAGGCCGAGGAAGGGCTGACCGTAGATCCGTGCGGTGGAGACGCGTAAGGGCCTGGCGACAGCGGCGACCACGGGAGGCGTGACCGGGCGGTCGCCGGTCTCGATCTTGCTCAGGTAGGAGACGGAGATGCCGGACAGGCGGGCCAGTTTCGCCTGGCCCATCCCGCGGGCCTTGCGCAGTACCGCGATGTTCTCCCCGGCGGCCGGTGTGCTGTCCATGAACCCACTGTTCCAGGCCGGGGCCTCCCACTGCCGGGTTGTGCGCGCCTTGTGCGAACTGATCTTGCGACAGAAGGAGTTCACTGAATGTCAAAGGACTGTGACGCCAGGTGAAGGAGTGTTGCAGAGGTGACGCCCAGGGCCGCCGCACCGGCCGGTCCTCGGTACGTCTTCTGCAACCGACTGCAACTGGCTCGGCATCGGAGGTCAGCATGGCACTACGGTTCGTCGGGAAGGACCCGGAGTCGGGGGACCACGGCTCCCCGGCCGTCTGGGTGGACGAGGACGTCAAGGATCTGCTGTTCCAGGGCGTCAAGGCCGACCCCCAGACGGAGGCGACCTGCAACCGGGATGTCGCGATGCCCTCCTACGAGGGGATCGTGCGAGTACCGAAGCGGATGATCCCGCTTCTCAGGGAGGCGCTCGATGTCGCAGAGCTTGAGTAGCTTCGCGGACCTGCTCCGTGCCGTCGAGCGGTCAGCGGTCCACTTGGAGCTTCGCGACGTCTACGACATGGGGAACGAGGCCGCGGGCTTCGAAGCGTGGAAGCGGGGTCACCGTCTCGACCCCACCGACCGCGCGTCGTGGTGGCGCCCCTGGCTCGACCTCGTGCAGGAGGTGACCTCGAAGGGCGTGCAGGTCCAGCGCGCCCGCGTGGTCACGGAGCCTCCCAGCGAGTACATCCGCTACGAGCACTCGTTCACCTTCACCAACGTGGCCGCGGGCGAGGAGGTGCGCTGGCTGCCCAGGAGCAGCGCGGCGGGAATCGCCCTCCCGGAGCACGACTTCTGGCTCTTCGACGGACGGCTCGTCCAGTTCAACATCTTCGACGAGGCCGGCCGCTGGGTCCGAACCGACCAGACCGAGGAGCCGGCGGTGGTCGCCGGCTGCGTCAAAGCCTTCGACGAGGTGTGGGACCGCGCCATCCCGCACGAGAAGTACGGCGTCTGACCGCGGACGATCAGTCGGCTCATGGGCACATCACCTCTCTCCTCTGCTCGGGCGGCCCGCGCGAAGATCGCCGAGCGCCTGAAGCAGGCGATGCTCGATGCCGGCCTGACGGGCCTGGAGCTGGCTGGTCGCTGCGGTTGGCACAAGTCGAAGTCGTCGCGTATCGCCCGCGGCATCACGCCGCCCTCCGACGACGACATCCGCTCCTGGTGCAGCGCGTGCGGCGTCCCCGAGCTGGCCGCCGACCTCATCGCGGCGTCGAGGACCGCCGATTCGATGTACGTCGAGTGGCGCCAGCTCCACCGGGACGGTCTGCGGCAGGTCCACGCGAAGACCACACCGCTGTACCAACGGACCCGCACCTTCCGCGTCTACGCCTCCAACGTGGTGCCCGGCATGCTCCAGACCGCCGGGTACGCCACGGGGTTGCTGCGCTCCATCACGACCTTCCAGGGCACACCCGATGACGTCGAGCGCGCGGTGGAGGCGCGACGTGCCCGCTCCCGCGTCGTCTTCGAAGGCGATCACGGCTTCGCGCTGCTGCTCGAAGAGGCGGTGCTCTATTACCGGGTCTGCGACGACGAGGCCATGGCCAACCAGCTCCGAGCGCTGCTCTCGCTCATGGCCAGGCCCAACGTCTCCCTCGGCATCATCCCGTTCGAGGCACGGCGGACGGTGTGGCCGCTGGAGGCGTTCTACGCCTTCGACGAGGACCTGGTGGCAGTCGAGACCCTCACGGCCGAGATCAACGTGAGCAGTCCGGGCGAGATCCGGACGTACCTTCGGGCCTTCCACCAGCTTTCCCAGCATGCCCTGCGCGGGGCCGCTGCCCGCAGCCGCATCACGCGCGCCCTCGACACACTCGGCTGAAATCGTGCAACCGCGTGCAACCGCGTGGACCCCCAACTGCTGATTTTCCTAGCGTCGTTGGCGTCCACCGGATCGCTCGCGGCCCAGTTGTCGGTGCGATCCGACTGCCCGGCCCGGAGGGCGGACGAGGCCTGCTGCTCCTTCGCGCACCACCCGGGAGCCACACCTACGACATCACCGATCCGTCGAGCCCGTCCGCCGGCTCTGATTCCCGCGCCCCCCTGAGAGGAAGTCCGCCCATGGCCGCTCCCCCCGTCTCCTTACCGGCGTCCGGTGTCGACTGGACCGCGCTGCACAACTTCGCCACCCTGCGCGGCCAGCTCCGCGTGTCCTTCACCCCGCGCTGCAACATCGCGTGCTGGTTCTGCCACAACGAGGGCGACGTGCCGCCGCCGCTGACCCGACAGGACCGTTCCCGGCAGCCGCGGCTTCGGCAGCTCGACGCCGACGCGTACCTCGCTGTCATCGGCTCCCTCATGAACGCCGGCCTGAAGCGTGTCTACTTCACCGGCGGTGAGCCGCTGACCTCGCCGATCGCCCGGCCGGTACTGGAGGGCCTGGCCGAGCCGGCCCCGGACGCCTCCTACACGTTGATCACGAACGGGACGCTGATCCGTGCGCACCGCTCCTGGCTGGCCAGGACGCACCTGGACAAGGTGAAGGTGTCCCTGCACTACTTCTCGGACGCTTCGCTGCGGACCATCGCCGGAACGCGTATCGGGATCGGCAAAGTGCTGGACGGCATCGAGGTCGCCCGCGAGATCTTCGAGCGGGTCGAGCTGAACACCCTGTTGCAGAAGGAGAACGCCCACGAGGTCCGGCACATCCTCGACTTCGCCCTGGAACGGCGGCTTCCCGTGCAGTTCATCGAGCTGGTCGGCACCGACTTCAACGAGGGTCGCGCCAACTCCGCGGTGCCGGCCGACGAGATCATCGCGCACCTGCGCACCCTCACCAGCGACGAGCACATCGAGGTCGCCGGGGTCGGGCAGGGGCGCAGGGTCTTCCGTATCGACGGCATCGAGATCGACGTCATCCACCGCGACCTCGGCCGCCACCACGTCGGACAGTGCGGCGCCTGCCCCGTGCGGTCGCGGTGCGTCGAGGGCTTCTGGGCGCTGCGGGTCGACCACGGCGGCGGCATACAGCCCTGCCTGCTCCGCGACGACCTTCGCGTGGACGTGAACGACCTGGTCACGGACCCCTCCCGGCTCGCCCGGGCGGTTGCCGGGCACGTGGCCGCCTTCACGGAGGGGACCCTGTGAGCCTGCCCACTCCGTACCGGCCGCTGTATCCCGACGGGCCGCAGCGCCCGTTCATCGTCCTCGAAGGCGTCTCCGGCATAGGAAAGTCCACCCTCGCCCGGGTCTTGTCCGAGCGGCTGGGCGCGACATCGCTGCACACCCTCCCGACGCCCCACACCGACTGGTCGGCGCTCATCAACACGCGGCTGCGTGCGCTGCCGCAGTTCGCCTTCTATCTGTCCGGGCTGCTGCACGCCGCCGACTCGGTCCGGCTCGCGAGGGCGGTCGGCCCTGTCGTCGCCGACCGTTACGCCTCCTCGGTGGTGGCCTGCCACGCCGCCGTTCACGAGGTCGCCGTCGAGGAGGTCGCCCACCTTCTCGAACCCTTCCGCCCCTACCTGGAGACGCCGACCCGCACCTTCTACCTGGGCTGCTCCGAAGCAGCTCTGCGGGAGCGTCTCGCGGTCAAGCGCGACACCAAGCAGGACGACCTCGACCTGTTCGCCGTGCCCGGCCGACTCGCGCGCCTCCTGACCAACTTCCGGACGGTTCAAGCCGCCGACTCCAGAGCCGTCGCTCTCGACACGGACGGCAAGTCCCCGGACGACCTGGCCGACCAGATCATCGCCGAGTTGGGGGCCCAGGGTGCTTAAGCCCATCGACACCGACGCCGTGATCAGGGACGGCGGCGCGGTCGGCCGCTTCCCCGGCGAGATCCACGAGGGCGTCGCATGGTGGCTCGGGGCCGCCTTCGTCGCCCTCACCGCGGCTGCGCAGTTGGCCGTGGGGAGCGATGGCGGTCCGGTCACGGCCGAGTTCTTCCGCCGACTGTGCCGCGGGGCCGTCAATTCCCGGCATCACGCCTGCCGGGTCACCGCCATCGGCGGCATCACTGAGGACGCTTTTCTCGCCTACACCCGCCACCACCGGCCGCTCGCCGGCGCTTACCTGGCAGCAGCCGACAGCCCGGACGGTACACACGTCATCCGGATCCGGCTCTACGACGCCGACGGCCTGCTGCTCCGGGAGGACACCGGACTCGCTGCCATCCGCCGGATGATCTCCGAGGACCGCGTACCGATCCCCGTCAGCGACAGCGCCCGCGGAACCATCGAGCACATCGCCCCCACGGCCGCGGAGGTGGCTGAATGATCGACGCAGCCGAGATCATCCGCACGCAGACCAGCATCCTGTTCGTCACTCTGGACTCCCTGCGCTACGACACCGCCTGCATCGCCTACGACAACGGCCTGACCCCGCACCTCGCCTCCCTGCTCCCCGAGGGAGGCTGGGAACGCCGCCAGACCCCCGGCACCTTCACCCTCCCCGCGCACATCGCCTTCTTCTCCGGTTTCCTGCCCAAGCTGCCCCAGCCCGAGCAGCCGCCGCGGCTGTGGGAGTGCCGACCGCCCGCGTTCAAGACCGTTCCGCCGCAGACCTTCGTCTTCGACGCCCCCAACCTCCTGACCGGCCTCGCCCAGCACGGCTACCGCAGCATCTGCGTCGGCGGCGTCACGTACTTCTCCCGCGAGACGCCACTCGGCTCTGTCCTGCCCGACCTGTTCGACGAGGACCACTGGCGCCCCGAGTTCTGCTCCCCCGAACCCGACTCCACCCGCCACCAGGTCGACCACGCCCTGGAGATCGCCGGCCGCCACGCCGGCCGCCCCGTCTACCTGTTCGTCAACGTCTCGGCCACCCATGTCCCCCACGGCCACTACCTCGGCGACAGCCGCGACAGCGCCGCCTCCCAGCGGGCCGCCCTCGCCTACGCCGACGCCCACCTCGCCCGCCTGATCACCACCCTCACCGCGACGAAGCGCTGGCTGATCATCCTGTGCGCCGACCACGGCGACGCCTACGGCGAGGACGGCTACCACGGCCGCGGCATCGCCCGCCCGGTCGTCGTGAACGTGCCGTTCGCCGCGATGGTGCGCTGACGGCCGCTAGCCTCGGCCGGTATGAGCGATGCCCCAGCCGTCCGAGACGCGGCCGTCGTCGTAGCGCGGGACGACAACGGCCTCGTAGCTCTCCTCAGCGCCCACTTCCCCGCCCACCAGGGCGACTTCCTCTTCCTGCCCGGCGGCCGGAGGGAAGCAGGCGAGACGCCCGAGGAATGCGCGCGCCGCGAGTTGCGCGAGGAGTCCGGGATCACCGCCACGACGTGGCGACCACTCGGCTCGTACGCCCTCACCGTCTCCTCACCCGCCCGGGTCCACCTCTACGAAGCCCGCGACCTCACCTGCGGACCGCAAGAACTCACGCCCACCGAACAGGACTTCACACTCACCTGGTGGCCCATGCCCGACGCCCTGCACGCAGCCGAGCAGGGTCGGTTCCTGCTCCCCGCAGGCCCGCTGGCCCTCTTCCTGGCAGCCAGGGCCGCGCCCAACTGAGCAGGGCGGAGTGTTCAAAGATCGGCGGATCCGCTGGTCATTGAACGCTCCCCCTTCGCGCGGTGTGCCGTGTCCCGTGGGTACTCGCCGGGAACGGACCGGCCGGGGACCGCGTTTCCCCTCCTGGGGGAGGAGGCCGCGTGAAGAGGACGCGACAGCGCGACCGTGACATGCCGGGCCCGCAGGCGCCCTGGGACGAGATCGTGCCGGGGCTGTGGATGGGGGGACACTACTGGACCGATCCGGCCGGTGAGCTCCAGGCGGTGGTCGTCGACGGGGAGTTCGACCTCGTCGTCAGTCTCTTCACTCGCTCCGGACACGGGCCCCGGGCCGGTGTCGAGCACCTTGTCGCGGAGATCCCGGACGGTCCGCTCGCGCCCCACGACATCGCGGCGGTGCAGCGGCTGGCGCACGCTGCCGTGCGGGCCCTCGAAGGGAGCCGCACCGTACTCGTCCGCTGCCACTCCGGCTACAACCGCTCGGGCCTCGTCGTCGCCCAGGCCCTCGTCCACCTCGGGCACGACCCGGCCGCGGCGATCCGCCTCGTCCGGCGGAAGCGCTCCCCGTGGGCCCTGAACAACACGACCTTCACCGACTACCTGGCCACGGGCCTCGACGTCGCCTACCTCCTGACGGGGCTCCAGGAGTGAACCCCCGGCGCGAGAGGGCGCGCTCGGCCCTACTCCACCATGCGTTCGGCGTCGGCCGGGACCCAGGGGAAGGGCACGTCGGGCCAGCGCGCGGCGGCCCACGCGCCGACGTCGACGGCGAGAACGGCATCGACGAAGGCCTGCGGCGGCCGGTAGCCGTGTGCGGTGACGTAGTGCGTGACCAGGAACGGCGCGGCGTAGGCGATGCCGGGCGCTCCGGGGATCCGGATCTCCCCGTTCCCCCGCGGCGCTTCGTCCTCGGGACACAGTTCGCACTCGTGGAAGCCGAGGCACTCGTTCATCCGCTGGACCTCGTGAACCGCCGTCAGCTTCTCCACGAACGCTGCGGTGACCGCTCCTGTCGGGTACGGCCTGCCGGCGCTCAGCCAGCCGATGTTCAGGCGGGTGTACGCCGGGCGGTACCAGAGCGCGTAGAAGCCCGACGCCCAGTCCGTGAACTCGTCCCTGTCGTGGTAGTCGTACGCGCTGAGATCCTCGTAGTACACCCGCGCATCATCGCCGCCTCGCTCCTTCGCCGTCCAGGGCAGCTACGACCCGTCGGACACGACCTGGTCCCGTGAAGGGTTCCGGGGGCGGGGAAGGGCTTGCCCTCAAGTGCGCTCCAAGGTGTTGGCTGAGGTGCATGAGATATACGCAGCTGGGGCGGACGGGGCTACGGGTCGGGCGGCTCGTGCTGGGGACCATGAACTTCGGGGGGCTGACGGACGAGGCGACCTCGCACGCGCTCATGGACACCGCTCTCGACGCGGGGGTGAACTTCTTCGACACCGCGAACATCTACGGGGTCGACGAGCGCAAGGGGCTCACCGAGGAGGTCCTCGGGCGGTGGTTCGCGCAGGGCGGCGCGCGGCGGGACAAGGTCGTGCTGGCCACCAAGCTGTACGGGAACATGACCAACGACGGCACGCCGTGGAACGTGCAGTCGTGGCCCAACCACGACCGGCTCTCCGCGCTGAACATCCGCCGCGCGGTGGACGCGAGCCTCGCGCGGCTCGGCACGGACCACATCGACGTCTACCAGATCCACCACGTCGACCGGGCCACGCCGTGGGAGGAGATCTGGCAGGCCATGGACGTGCTGGTGGCGCAGGGGAAGATCCTCTACGTCGGCTCCAGCAACGTCGCCGGGTGGCACATCGCGCAGGCCAACGAGACCGCGCGGGCCCGGGGGTCGTACGGGCTGGTCAGCGAGCAGTGCTTCTACAACCTCGCGCAGCGCACCGCCGAGATGGACGTCATCCCGGCGGCGCAGGCGTACGGGCTCGGGGTCATCCCGTGGTCGCCGCTCAACCAGGGGCTGCTGGGCGGCGCGCTGCGCAAGGAGCGGGAGGGCGGCGGCTCGCGGACGTCGGGCGGCCGGTCCGCGGCGGGCCTCGCCGATCCGGCCGTACGGGAGCGGGTCCGCCGCTACGAGGAGCTGTGCGCGCGGGACGGGCTGGAGCCCGGCGAGGTCGCCCTCGCGTGGCTGCTCACCCGGCCGGGCGTCACCGGTCCGATCGTCGGCCCGCGCACCGCTGAGCAGCTCGACTCTGCCCTGCGGGCGCTGGACCTCGACCTCGGCGCCGAATTCCTCGCCGAGCTGGACGCGATCTTCCCGGGCCCGGGGCCCGCGCCGGAGGCTTTCGCCTGGTAGGCGCAGCGGTACGGGAGGTGCGGGGCCGCCGGGCGGAAAACCGGCGGCCCCGCGGCGTACGCATGCCGCATGCCGCATGCCGCATGCCGCAGGTTGCCCCGCCGGGCGCCCCCGCCCGGAACCGTCAGCTCGCCGCCTTCGCGGCGGACCCCCGTATCTCCAGCTCGTCCAGCAGCGTCGCCGTGGCCGCCGCCACCGCCTCGACCGCGGCGTCGAACGCCTCGCGGTTGTGCTTCGCGGGCGCGCGGAAGCCGGAGATCTTGCGGACGTACTGGAGCGCGGCGGCCCGGATGTCCTCGTCGTGGACCTCGGGCGTCATCGGGGGACGCAGGGTCTTGATGCTTCGGCACATGTCTCCAGTGTGCCGCGGGGGTACGACAACGGGGCCGCGCGGCGAAGGGAAGGGGCAACCACGCCCCGCCCCGCAAACGGTTTCGCCCGGCCCCTTGGCGCGCACGCGCCCCAGTGCTTCAATGCCATGCAGTGGTTAGGAAGCTTTCCTAACCATCCGCACAGCCGCGCGCCCTCGCGCGCACCCCGCACGCACCACCCCCCGCCCGAGGCCGCCCCCACCGCACCCTCGCGGTGCCACGGCGGCCGGAAACGGAGACACACGTGCACACGTCCCCCCACCGGAGCCGCCCGACCCGCCGGGTCGCCCTGCTCGCCGCGACCGCGCTCCTCGCGGCCGGCGGCACCTCCCTCGCGCTGGCCGGCACCGGTGCCGCGGCGACCCCCGCCGTCACCGCCCCGCACGCGGCCGGCGCCGGGCTCGCCGACCCGCACAAGAAGGAGATGGCGATGGAGCTGGTCTCCTCCGCCGAGAACTCCACCCTGGACTGGAAGTCCCAGTACAAGTACATCGAGGACATCGGCGACGGCCGCGGCTACACCGCCGGCATCATCGGCTTCTGCTCCGGCACCGGCGACATGCTCGAACTCGTCCAGCACTACACGGACCTGGAGCCCAACAACGGCCTGGCCAAGTACCTGCCCGCGCTGGAGGACGTCAACGGCTCGGACTCCCACGCGGGTCTCGGCTCGGCCTTCGTGAGCGCGTGGAAGACCGCCGCCAAGGACACCGTCTTCCAGCAGGCCCAGAACGACGAGCGCGACGACGTCTACTTCAACCCGGCCGTCAGCCAGGGCAAGGCGGACGGCATCGGCACACTCGGCCAGTTCATCTACTACGACGCGATCGTGATGCACGGCCCCGGCAACGACCCCGTCAGCTTCGGCGGCATCCGCAAGACCGCGATGAAGAAGGCCAAGACCCCGGCGCAGGGCGGCGACGAGACCGCCTACCTCAACGCCTTCCTCGACGCCCGCAAGGCGGCGATGAAAACGGAGGACGCGCACGACGACACCAGCCGCGTCGACACCGAGCAGCGCCCCTTCCTCCAGGCCGGCAACCTCAACCTCGACCCGCCGCTGCACTGGAAGACCTACGGCGACTCCTACCAGATCCTGACCCTCCCCTGACCCCGTAAGCCCCCTCGACGCGCGGCCCGGACGCTCCCGCCATCCAGCACCCGGGCCGCGCCACGACTGTCAGTGCCCTCTGCTCTCATGGTGAGCAGCAACAGCGGACGCACCGGGCGGAGGCGGGAACGTGGGGACGTGGGGCGCGGGGAATTTCGACAGTGACACGGCGGCGGACCACCTCGGGGAGCTGGTCGGGCGGCTCGTGGCCGAGGTCGAGGAGGCGATGGGCGGGGATCCGGTGGAGTTGGAGCCGGACGAATACTGGGGGGTTGCCGTGCCCTGCAATCTGGAGCTGCTGCTCCTGCTGAAGCGGCAGGACTGGCTGGTCGTGACGCTGCCGGCCGCGGAGACGATACGGGGCTGGCAGGAGAGGTTCCTGGCGGTGTGGGAGGGGTCGATCGACGGGCTCGGGCCGAAGCCCGCGTACAAGGACGAGCGCCGGGCAGTGCTCAACGCGACGTTCGACCGCCTGGCCGAGGCGTCGGCCGTGGACGCGGCGGAGTAGCGCGGCCCTGGGGGCGTGCGCCGCGCCTCACGAACCCGCCGCCGCCCGGTCCGAGGCGCTGCGCAGTACGCAGAATTCATTGCCCTCCGGGTCCGCCAGGACCGCCCAGCCCGTGCCGTCGGGCTTGCGGCGGTCCGCGACCAGCGTGGCGCCGAGGGCGAGGAGGCGGGTGACCTCGGCCTCGCGAGTGGTCTCGGGGCGCAGGCACAGGTGGAGGCGGTTCTTGACGGTCTTGGGCTCGGGAACCTGGTTGAAGTAGAGCGTCGGGCCGTCGGCCAGCTCCACCCACGTCTCCTCGTCTCCGGGCCGGCATTCCGGGTCCAGCGGGCGGCCCGTCACCTCGCTCCAGAAGCGCGCCAGCGCGTACGCGTCCGCGCAGTCGATCGCCACGTTCTGCACCACGGAAACCATGCGCGTCAGCCTCCCCGAAAGCGGGCCCGTACGCCAGCGCGGCGAGGCCGCAAAAGATGGGTCATACGGGCGCGAAGGGTGTACGGGGAGGGCTAAGGTGCGGTCGCACGGGGTGCAGGAAGTGCGGGGAGAACGTGGGGAAAGTGTGGGGGTCGCATGCGTGAGATGAGCAAGGGCGCCAACGTCGGGCTCGCGGAGCTGAGTGCCGACTGCGGGGCCGTGGTCGTGGGGCTGGGGTGGAGCAGCGCGACCGGGGACGGGGACGCGGACGTGTCCGTGCTGCTGCTGGACGGGGACGGGAAGGTCCGCGGGGACGGGGATTTCTACTTCTACAACCACCCTGCCGCCGACGACGGCAGCGTGCAGCTGCTGGGGAAGACGCCCACCGCGAACGGCAGCGAGGACCGGATCTCGCTCGACCTCACCGCGGTGCCGGACGGCGTGGAGCGGATCGTGGTCGCGGCGAGCCGGTACGGGGGGCAGGGGTTCGGGGATCTGGAGGACCTGCGGCTGACGCTCGCCGACCGCGGCGGCGACGAACTGCTGGGCTTCTCCGCGCACGGGCTCGACGAGATGCGGGCGGTCATCTTCGGGGAGCTGTACCGGCGCGACGGCGGGTGGAAATTCCGCGCCGTCGGGCAGGGGTACGCCACCGGGCTCGCCGGGCTCGCCACCGACTTCGGCATCGACGTGGACGACGACGGGGAGGAGGCGGCGGAGACGGCGGAAGGGACCGCGGAGGCCGCCGACGCCCCGGAGCCGCACACGCCGGAGGCCCCGCAAGCGTCGGAAGCCCAGAAAGACCCGCAAGCCCCGCAAGCAGAAGCCCCCAAGCGGCCCCGCACCGCGCGCAAGAAGGTCACGCTGCCCGCCGTCGCCCGCAAGTCCCTCGCCGAGAACGACTCCTGGCACGCGGCCCGGCTCTTCCCGTGCGGCGCGCTCAAGAGCGACCGGGAGCGGGAGACACGGGCGACGTCCGTGCTGCTCGCGGTCATGGCGCAGGTGCCGGAGTACGGGCGGCGGCTCACCGCGGGGTTCGGCGCGCCCGCGGGGCGGATGGAGACGTACACCGAGGTGACGCTGCCGCACGGCGAGGCCCCGCGGCGGCCGGACGGCGTCATCCGGGTGGAGCGCGCGGGCAAGCTGTGGACGGCGCTGGTCGAGACGAAGACCAACGGCAACGCGCTGCGCGCCGCCCAGGTGCAGGAGTACATGGACATCGCCGCGCGGCGCGGCTACGAGGCGGTCATCACCGTCTCCAACGACGTGGCGCTGGACGGCCGTCCGGCGGTCGAGGTGAAGACGGACGGCCGCCGCAAGCACAAGGTCGCGCTGTGGCACCTGTCGTGGGCGGAGGCGGCGCACCAGGCGCAGATGCTGATCCGGCACGAGGGTGTCGGCAACGCCGCGCACGCGTGGCTGCTCCAGGAGCTGCTGCACTACCTCCAGCACGACAGCTCCGGCTGCCACGGCTTCCAGAACATGGGCCCGGCGTGGGTGCCCGTACGCAGGGGCATCGACGAGGAGACGCTGTGCGAGGGCGACCCGCGCGCGGTCGAGGTCGTGGCGAGCTGGGAGCAGCTCGTCCGGCAGGTGTGCCTGCGGCTCGGCGGTGAGCTGGGCCAGAAGGTGCTGCCCGTGCAGCGGGTGAAGCGGGGGACGGACCCGCAGACCCGGCGGGTCGCGCAGGCCGACACGCTGTGCAGGGAGGGGCGGCTGTTCGCCGAGCTGCGGATCCAGGACGTCCCCGGTGTGCTGGGGCTCACGGCGGATCTGCGCACGGGGCGGCTGCGGACGTCCATCGAGGTGGACGCACCGGAGCAGGGCCAGCCGCTGACGTGGGCGAAGCGGCTGATGCGGCAGCTGGGCGAGGCGCCCGCCGACGTCCACGTGGAGACGCTGACGGACGGCCAGGCCACGGGCCCGCGCGGCACGCTGGAGAAGCTGCGCCCCGAACCGGCCGACCTGCTCCCGCGCGACGGCGCCCGCGTCACCGGTTTCCGTATCTCCCTGCTCAAGGGCATGGGCAGCACCCGGGGCAGCGCCGAATCCAGCTTCATCCGCAGCGTCGACACCGCCGTGGACCGCTTCCACGGCAGCGTCGTGACAGTCCTGGAACGACGGCTCCCCACCCCGCGCAAGTCCCCCGACCCGGCGGCCGGCTGAGGGGTGCCCCGCACGGCCGGGGGCGGGCGGGCCCGGACGCCCCCGGCCGCCACCGGGCGGTTCGCCGGGCGCGGGCGCACCGGAGGGTCAGAGCGCCACGACGTCCAGCGCCTGTTCCAGGCCCTTGAAGTCGTCGGCGTTGCGGGTGAAGAGGGGAAGTCCTCGTACGGAGGCGATGGCAGCGATCATCAGGTCCATCCTGCGGGGCCGGGGGTCGCGGCCGGACGCGAGGGTGAGCGTGACGAGGGTCCCGTAGCGGGCGGCCGCGTCGGCATCGAAGGGCAGCGCGTCGAAATCCGCGACGGCCGCGCCGAGCTTCTCCATACGGGCGGCGCGGGTCGCGGGCTCCTTCGCCATTGCCACGCCCTGGTGGAGCTCTGCCAGCGTGACGGCTGTCAGCTCGGGCGCGCGGGGGAGGTCCGAGGCGTCGAGAAGGCCCAGATCGATGTAGGTGCAGGTGTCCAGGACACCCGACTGATGGCGCTCAGCCACGAGCACGCTCCCAGGGGTCCTGGTCGTCGTCGCCCACGCGGTCGGCACCGCCGAAGAACTCTTCCGCTTCCTGACGCATCTGCGCGTAGTCGACCTGCGGTAGCCCCCGGTGCCGTGCCACCAGGTCCTCGGCACTGGGTCGGCGTCGCCGGGTCAGTGGACGCAACTCGGCGACCTCGGTCCCGTTACGCGTGATGTGGTACGTCTCCCCGGCCTCGACCGCATCCATGACCGCCGCGGAGTTGTTGCGGAACTCGCGCTGACTGATGGTCTTCATCCCCCCACTGTAGCGCCGCGTGTCCCGTGGGGCTACAGGGAAGAAGGGGAGCCCCCGGCCGGTGGCCCGCCGAGGGCTCCGGGTCCGGAGAATTCAGCAGCACCCGTCGTGATGGTGCTCCGGCCGGTGCCACCAGTACGCCTCGCGGGCCGGGGTCTGGGGGACGTCCTCGGCCCGGAGGGGGGAAGTGGCCGCCGGGCGGGGTGGGGTTGCGGTCAGGGTGGCGACGGAGTGGAGGACGCCCGCGGTCATGACGTGGTGGACGGCGGCGGCGGCCTGGATGTCGGTCAGGGGGTTGCCTGCGACGAGGGAGAGGTCGGCAAGTTTGCCGGGGGTGACCGTGCCGAGGTGGGGGGTCATGCCGAGGGTGCGGGCGGCGGTGGTGGTGGCGGCGCGGAGGGCCTGGTAGGGGGTGGCGCCGTAGCGGACCATCGTCTGGAGGTTGAGGTGGTAGTAGATGGCCGCGGGGACGAGGGGGCTGTCGGTGCCGACGCCGACCTGGGCGCCGCGGGCCAGCAGGGCGGCGACGGTGGCGCCGTGGTGGGAGGTGAAGGCGATTTCGTCGACGGGCTCGGTGGCCTGCGCGGCGGCGACGGCGCCGCTGAAGTCGGCGTATTCGAGGGTGTTCATGAGCGAGGTGAGGCGCGGGTCGCCGACGGCCCACTCGGCGTAGCGGAAGAGGCCCGCACGGGTGGTGGCCAGGCCCGCGCCGGACAGGCCCATCGTCGGGGTGAAGGACATGCCGGAGGCGACGAGCGGTTCGGTGACGTCCTCGTGGGTGTGGCCGAGGAAGGTCTCCTTCTGGCGGCGGCCGTAGCGGCTGGTGCCGCCGAGGTGCTCGGCGCCGTCCGCGCCGAAGGTGAGCGGGCCGAAGAGGTAGTGCGAGGTGGCGGGCAGGCCGAGGCGGTGGACGGAGCGGACGGCGGCGCGGTGCAGCGCGTACGGCAGCCGGACGTACGCCTTGAGCAGGTCGTGGCCGAGGGCCTCGGCCTTGGCGACCTCGCGCTCGACCTCCTCCTCGCTGGTGGTGGGGCGGCCGACGCCGTAGTAGAGGCGGTTGCCCTCCAGGGCGTCGCCCGCGGCGAACAGGCGCGGGCCGACGCGGCGGCCGGAGTCGACGGCCTCCTTCGTCTCGACGGAGACGTAGTGCGCGCCGCCGGGGGAGCGCAGCGTCGTGACGCCGAAGGCCAGCCACAGCTTGAGGGTCTCGGCGCGCTGCCAGGGCGCGTGCTCGTGCAGCGCGACGAGGCCGGGCATCGCGGTCAGCTCACGCGCGTCGACCGTACGGTGGCCGGTGACGGCGCCGCGCCGGACGACCTCGGCGATGCGGTTGCCGTCCACGACCACGTCCACGTCGTGCCGCAGCGACTGCGACGTGCCGTCCCACAGCGCCCCGACCTGCACGACCGTGCGGCCCGAGGGGCGGGCCTGCCGCCACGTCAGCTTCGTGGGGACGGTCGTGGCGCGGCCGGTGCGCGCGTCGGCGAGGCGGATCGCGCCGTCGCGGAGGTAGACCAGGGAGCGGGAGTCGGCGCTCCAGCCGGGCGCGTCCGCGGTCTCGCCGTTCAGCTCGCGCGCGGGGCCGGTCGGGCGCCCGGCGGCGTCGAGTGCGCTGACGTGCAGGGTGCCGCCGACGACGTAGGCCGTACGGGTGCCGTCCGGGGAGTGGACGGGGCCGGCGTCGATCCGGTTGGACAGGCACTTGCCCGGCACCGGGTCGTCGTAGACGACCTCGCCGCTCGCGAGGTCGACGGTCAGGACGCGGTTGGCGCCCTCGCGGTAGCGCGCGGTCGCGGGTACGAGCGAGACGACCGACAGCTTGCGGCCGTCCGCCGTGTACGTGGGCTTGCCGAATCCGCTGAGCGGGCCGGTGACGTTGCGGACGGCGCCGGTCGCGATGTCGACCGTCATCAGGATGCTCGACCAGTAGAGGAAGGCGACCGTGGCGCCGTCCGGGCTGAAGACGGGGGCGGACAGATAGCCCTGGAGGTCGGTGAGCTGCCGGTTCTCGCCGGTGGTCAGGTCGTGCAGCCACAGGTCGGCCGCGTTGCCGCCGCGGTCGCTGACGTGGACGAGGAGGGTGCCGTCCGGGTGCCAGGCGGGGTCGGTGTTGACCGCGCCGTCCGAGACGACGGCCCGGGGCGCCGAGCCGATCCGGCCGACCCAGATGTCGCCGAGCGCGGCGAAGGCGATACGGCCGCCGTCCGGCGACAGGCACGGGCCGATGACGCCCTTGACCGGGCGCGCGGCCGTCGAGTCGAAGTCCCGGGGCGAGGGCCGCTCGGGCACGCGCGGCACGGTGAGGTGGGCGGCGAAGGGCACCTCGCGGAAGGCGGCGGCCCCGAGCCTGCGGCGGCGGATCTTGCCGTCCGCGGTGTAGAGGAGGTCCTTCGGACCCGTCCAGCGCGCGGCGAACGGGAAGACCTCCTCCCCCTCGGCGGAGACCGGGGCGCCGTCCACGACGAGCCGGGCGGCGGAGGAGGTGAGGTGGACGTACGCGAGCTTCGTGCCGTCCGGGGAGTAGGACGGGCCCGCGACCTGGCCCTCGGTGACGGTGACGAGCGTCGTACGGGTGCCGGACGCGTCGACCTCGACGACGGACTGCGGGGTGTCGGCGGTGCCCGCGGTGAAGACCAGGGCCTGGCCGTCCGGGCGCCAGGAGGGCTGCGCCTCCTGGACGGTGACGTCGGTGCCGGTGGTCCAGCGGCGCGCCTCGCCGGTGTGCAGGTCGAGGACGTGGACGACGTAGTGGCCGTCCGTCTCGGCGGTGTACGCGACGCGGGTGCCCTCCGGGGAGAAGCGCGGCTCGCGGTGGTCGAGGGCGCCCTCGGTCAGGCGGCGGGCACCGGTGCCGTCGACGCGGGCCAGCCACAGCTGGAAGTTGGCTTCGGCGTAGGACTGGTAGACCAGGTGGCGGCCGTCCGGGGAGACGTCGGGCTCGCTGGCCTCGGTGTCGATGCCGGTCAGGCGGGTGGCCTCGCCGCCGGACGCGGGGAGCGTCCACAGCATGTTGAGCAGGTCGAGGACGACCGTGCGGCCGTCGGGGGTGAGCACCGCGGAGGCGTTGGTGGCGGACGTGACGGTGACCGGGCGCGGGGAGCCCTCGGCTAACGCCGGGGAGTTGTCGGAAGCCGCCGCGTCGGGGGCGAGCCCGGCCAGCGGGCCGCCCAGCCAGACCGCACCGGCCCCGGCCGCGGCCGTGCCGCCCTGCCGGATGAGTGATCTCCGGGAAATCTCCACGGATGTGCCCCCTGTTCGTCGGGTGGTGCGCGCCGGAATGCGGCCCGGCCCGTCGCGACGACACCCGTCAGGGCGCGCGCGCCGGACCGCTGCGCGCCGCTGGAGGGTGGCACACACCTCTTGAGGGGGTCTTGCTGATCGTTTTCCCGCGCGGTTAGGGTCGCCGTGACGACGGGAGAGATCCGATGTCTCCCGCGCGCCAGCGCCCTGAACACGCCCCGCATCTCACCACGAAAGTCCCCGCATGCTGCGCTACCAGCTCACCCACCCGACGATTCTGGCCGCCCTGGCGTCCGCGGGCCACGGCTCCCGGATCCTGGTCAGCGACGGCCACTACCCGCACACCACCGGCGCCCACCCCGCCGCCGAGCGCGTCTACCTCAACCTCGCGCCCGGCCGGATGCTGGTCACCGAGGTGCTGGCCGCCCTCGCCGACGCCGCCCCGATCGAGGCCGCGACCGTCATGACGCCGCCCGAGGGCACCCCCGAGCCCGAGGTCTTCGCCGAATTCCGCGCCGCGCTCCCCCACCTCCCGGCGCTCGGCACGCTCGACCGCTTCGCCTTCTACGACGCCGCCCGCGGCCCCGACACGGCCCTCGTCGTCGCCACCGGCGACCGCCGCACGTACGCCAACCTGCTGCTCACCCTGGGCGTCCGCCAGGACTGACCGGCGCGAGCGGCAGCCGGACGCGGAAGGTCGCGCCGCGGCCCGGCGCGGTGTCCAGCTCGACGTGCCCGGAGTGCGCGGCGACGAGCGCGGCAACGATGGACAGGCCGAGGCCCGCGCCGCCGCCGCCCGCCCGCGTACGGGAGGCGTCCGTGCGGTAGAAGCGCTCGAAGACCCGTGCGGCCTGCGCCTGCGTCAGGCCGGGACCGCTGTCGGCGACCTCCAGCATGCCGTGGCCGCCCTGCGTGCCGACGCCGATCCGGACGGGCGTGCCCGGCGGGGTGTGGGCCACCGCGTTGCCGACGAGGTTGGCGACGACCTGCCGCAGCCGGGCCTCGTCGCCGAGTACGGGCGCGGCGGCGGGCGGGCCCTCGCCGCCCGGTCCGGTCAGCGTGACCTTGCGCGTCGGGTCCAGCGCGGTGGTGTCGTGCAGCGCGTCCACCGCGAGGGTGCGCAGGTCCATCGGGGCGAGCTGCACGGGGCGCAGTTCCTCGGTGCGCACGAGCGTGAGCAGGTCCTCGACGAGCCCGCCGAGGCGTACGGCCTCGCTCTCGATACGGGCCATGGTCCGCCGGACGTCCGCCTCGTCGGGCAGCGCGCCCATCCGGTACAGCTCGGCGAAGCCGCGGATGCCCGCGAGCGGGGTGCGCAGCTCGTGGCTGGCGTCGGCGACGAAGCGGCGCATCTGCTCCTCGGACTCCGCGCGCGCGGCGAAGGCCGACTCGATCTGCGCGAGCATGCCGTTGAGGGCGGAGGCGAGGCGGCCCGCCTCGGTGTGCGGGGAGGCCGCGGGCATCCGGTGCGACAGCGGGCGGCCCGCGGCGATCTCCACCGCGGTCGCCTCGATCCGCCGCAGCGGCCGCAGCCCCGCCCGTACCGCGAACCAGGCCGCCGCCCCCAGCAGCGCGGCGACCACCGCGCCGATGAGCCAGAAGGCGGTGCTCAGCCGGGAGGTCGTGGACGACACGTCGTCCAGCGAGGCCGCGACGACGACACCGGCGGGCGGGGTGCGGCCCGACCCGGCCGCGGTGGCCGTGACCGGCATGACGAGCACCCGCCAGCGCCCGCCGCCGTGGTCGCTGGCGACGTCGAAGGGCTTGCCGAAGCGCGCGGCGAGGGCGTCGGCGTCCAGCTCGGGCCACAGCGGGCGCGGGTCGCCCGCGGCGACGGGCAGCCGGAACTGGTCGGAGATCCGCCCGTCCGCGGACGCGAAGGCCACCACGAACTGGCTCGGCAGCCACGGCCGGTTGCCGGGCCGGATGGTGCGCGGCTCCGGGACGCCCTCGGTGCCGAGCCGCTGCGCGAGCGGCCCGCCGTACCGCTCCAGCTGCTGGTCGACGCGCTGCACCAGCCGGGAGCGGACGGAGCCGAGCACCACGGTGTCGCTCACCGCGAGGCCCAGCAGCCCGAGCACGAGCGAGAGCAGCACCAGCCGGGAGCGCAGCGACAGCGCGGAGGGGCGCCATCTCCTGAGGTGGCCGGCCATGTCAGGCTTGCGGCTGCGGCGGACGGCGCAGCACGTAGCCGACCCCGCGCACGGTGTGGATGAGCTTGGCCGCGCCGTCCGCGCCGGAGTCGACCTTGCGCCGCACGTAGGAGATGTACGACTCGACGATGCTGAGGTCGCCGCCGAAGTCGTACGCCCACACGTGGTCCAGGATCTGGATCTTGGAGACGACCCGGTCGGCGTTCGCCATCAGATACGCCAGCAGCTTGAACTCGGTCGGCGACAGCGACACCGGGCGGCCCGCCCGGGTGACCTGGTGGCCGACGGTGTCGAGCTCCAGGTCGCCCGCGACGAGCCGGCCGTCGTCGGTCGGGCCGCCGGTGCGGCGCAGGATGGCGCGGATGCGGGCGATCAGCTCCTCCAGGCTGAAGGGCTTGGTGACGTAGTCGTCGCCGCCCGCCGTCAGGCCGCTGATCTTGTCCTCGACGCCGTCGCGCGCGGTCAGGAAGAGGACGGGTATGTGGTCGTCGGCGGCCGCCCTGCCGTGCCGCCCGGCTTCCTCGCGCAGCCGCCCGACCACGGCGAAACCGTCCATGTCGGGGAGCATCACGTCGAGGACGACGAGGTCGGGCCGCTGCCGCGCGACGGCCGCGAGCGCCTCCGCGCCGGTCGCCGCGGAGTCGACCTGGAAGCCGACGAAGCGCAGCGACGCGGACAGCAGCTCCCGGATGTTCGGCTCGTCGTCGACGACGAGGAGCCGGGCTTCGGGCGTCTCCATGGTGCTGCCTCCTGGACCTTCGGAGTCGGTGTCCTGCCGGTCCGGTCAAACGAAAAGAGGGTCGTACGGTGCCGCGACCTGCTGTCGGCCGCGCCACCGTACGTCCCCGAGCTGTGAACGCCTCCGGTCAGTTGCCGCCCCCCGTGCCTGCGGTGCCGCCGCCCCCGCCGAAGCCGAAGCCGCCGCCGAAGCCGGTCGGTGCGGCCTCGCCCTGGGTCACGGTGGTCGCGGTGACGTCGCCGGAGGAGCCCTTGGTGCCGTTGACGGTCACCGTCTGGCCCGGCTTGAGGTCGGAGACCTTGCCGTCCTTGGACTCGGTGACCTTCGTCGACTTGCTGGTGGTGACCTTGACGGTGTTGCCCTGTGCGTCGGTGACGTAGATCGTGTCGCCGTCGACGAGCTTGACCGTGCCGACGGTCAGCCCGCCGCCCGCGGCCGTGCCCGCGCCCGTACCCGCACCGTCGAAGCCGCGGCCCGTACCCGTACCCGTACCGCCGAAACCGCGGCCCGTGCCGCCGGTCGCTCCGGCGCCCGCGGTCGCGCCGCCGCGGGCGTTGGCGAGGGCCGCGAAGGGGTTGGCGGCGGCGTTGTTGCCGTGGTGCTTCTCGACGTACACGCCGCCGATGAACGCGCCCGCCGCGACGATGCACGCCGACAGGGTGAGCGTCAGCCACGGCAGCTTGCGGCGCGGCGGGGCGGCCAGCTCCGCCGAGATGTCGCGGGCGTCCGGCGGCTCGGCGAGGATGTCCTCGGGCCGTACGGCGGGCAGGCCGCCGCCCTCGATCACCTCGGCGCCGCGCTGGACCACCACGGCACCGGTGTGCTCCTCCGGGACGAGCGGCAGCAGGTCCGTGCCGGAGTCGTCCGCCTTGACCAGCTCGGAGCGGCGTCGCGCCATGGCGGCCCCTTCCTCTCGTTCCTCGTGTCTGATCGTCATGAGTCGTGTCGCCCGCTCACTCGTGCCGCAGGGCCTCGATGGGCCGCAGGCCCGCGGCCCGGTTGGCGGGGTAGCCGCCGAAGAACAGCCCGATGGCGACGGCGATGGCGAAGGCGCCCCACACCGACTCCGGGATGATCACCGGTTTTATGCCGACGATCGTGAAGTGCGAGCCGATCAGCCCGCCCACGACCCCGAGCCCGCCGCCGATCAGCGACAGCAGCGTGGACTCGGCCAGGAACTGCCCGAGGATCACCCCGCGGGGCGCGCCGATCGCCTTGCGGATGCCGATCTCCCGGGTCCGCTCGGTCACCGTCACCAGCATGATGTTGGTGATGCCGATCCCGCCGACCAGCAGCGAGATCGCGGCCACCGCGCCCAGCAGCACCGTGAAGGTCTTGTTGGTGTCGGACTGGGTGTCCAGCAGCGACTGCTGGCTGCTGACCGAGAAGTCGAGCGAGTTGGGGTCCTTCAGGCCGTGCTGGGACATCAGCACGGTCGTGATCTCGCTCTGCGCCTGCGTGGTGGCGCCCGACGAGGTCGCCTCGACCAGGATCTGGTTGACCGAGCCGAAGCCGGTGAAGGCGTTCTGCACGGTCGGCAGCGGTGCGATCACCGTGTCGTCCGGGTCCTGGAAGCCGGTGCCGCCCTTGGTGGCCAGCACACCGACCACGGTGAAGGGGGTACCGCCGATGACGACCTTCTTGCCCACCGGGTTCGCCGTCCCGAACAGGTCGGTGGCCGTCGTCGAGCCGATGACCGCGACCTTGCGGGTGTTGAGGACGTCGTCGGCGGAGAAGTAGTCACCCTTCTCGACCTTGCTGTTGGACGCCTCGAAGTACGCCGGGTAGGTGCCGACGACCTGGCCGACCGTGTGCGACGTGCCGTCGTACACCGCCGTCTGGGACGTGGTGACCTCCGGCGCGACCGACTTCACGTGCGGTACGGCCGTGGTGTCGGCGATCGCCCGGGCGTCGTCCACGGTCAGCGGCTTGGTGCCGGTCGAGGACGACCCGCCGCGGCCGCCGCCGAAGCCCGTGCCGGAGGTGATGGTCAGCGAGTTGGTGCCGAGCTTCTCGATGCTGTCCTTGACGGACTGCGAGGAGCCATTGCCGACCGCCAGCAGGATGATCACGGCGGCCACGCCGATCAGCACGCCCAGCATCGTCAGCGCCGAGCGCACCTTGTTGGCGGCCAGGCCGCCGACCGCGAAGCGCAGCGTCTCCAGGGGGTTCACCGCGAACCCCCCGCCGGTCCGGCGATCGCCTGCGGAGCCGTGTGGGGTGCCTCCTGGGCGAAGAGCGCCGCGTCGCGCAGCGCGGGCGGCGGGCCCTCGACCGGCGCCTGCCGGACGTCGGCGACGATCTGCCCGTCCACCAGCCGCACGACGCGCTTGGCGTGCCGGGCGACCTCGTCCTCGTGGGTGATCAGGACGACGGTGCGCCCCGACGCGTTGAGCCGGTCCACGATCGAGAGCACTTCCTCCGTGCTGTGGCTGTCCAGGTTGCCGGTCGGCTCGTCGGCCAGCAGCATCGCCGGTGCGGTGACCAGCGCGCGGGCCACGGCCACGCGCTGCTGCTGGCCGCCGGACAGCTCGTTGGGGCGGTGGTCCATCCGGTCGGCGAGGCCGACCAGCTCCAGCGCCGCCATCGCCCGGCGGCGCCGCTCGGAGGTCTTCACCCCGGCGTAGGCCAGCGGGAGTTCGACCTGGGCGAGCGCGGGGGTGCGCGGCACCAGGTTGAACGACTGGAAGACGAAGCCGATCTTGCGGTTGCGGACGAGCGAGAGCTGGTGCTCGTCGAGACCGCCGACGTCGATGCCGTCCAGCAGGTAGCGGCCGGAGGTCGGCACGTCCAGGCAGCCCAGGATGTTCATGAGCGTGGACTTGCCGGAGCCGGAGCTGCCCATGACCGCGACCATGTCGCCCTGCTCGACGACCAGGTCGACACCGGACTCCTCGCCGGTCACCGCGTCGGGCGGGCCGCCCAGCGCGCGGACGATCGCGTCACCGGTGCCGTACGTCTTGCGCAGCGACCGCACCTCGATGACGGGAGGCGGGCCCCACGGGCTCTCCTCCACCGCTTCCTCGGGTGGCGCGGCGCCCCCTTTGCGGTGGGCGCCGCCGCCCAGGCCGAACCTCATCAGCGGCCACCCGCGCCCTGCCGGAAGCCGCCGCCCGCGCCGCCGAACCGGTTGCCGCCGCCGAGGTTGCCGATGCCGCCGGGGAAGGCGCCGCTCGGGAAGCCGTTGCTGCCGGACGCGGCGACGCTCGCGATCTGCACCTGCTGGCCCTCGGTCAGGCCGCTGGTGATCTGGTCGGTCGAGTCGCCCTCGACGCCCACGGTGACGTTGGTGCGGGTGGTGGAGCCGTCCTGGTTGACGACCGTCACCGTGCGGTTGCTGCCCGTACCGGACACCGCGGCGGTCGGCACGGTGAGCGTGTCGGTCGCGGTGGCCGTCGTGACCTGGATGCTGGCGCTCAGGCCGGTCCGCAGGTTGGACGTGTCGCTGGTGATCTGGAGCACCGCCGGGTATTGCACGGCGCTGCCGGAGGAGCCCGCGCCCGAACCCGAGCTGCTGCTCGCCGGGAGCGAGCTGATGGACAGCACCTTGGCGTCCAGGACGGTGCCGGACTCCGCGTTGAGGGTGACGGTGGCGGTCTGGCCCGCCTTGATCTTGAGCGAGTCGGCCTCCGAGAAGTTCGCGGTGACCTGCATGCCGGAGGGGTTCGTCAGCACGATGAAGCCGCTGAGCGAGCCCGAGGAGGAACTGCTGGAGCTGGAACCGGAGTTGGAACCGCCGCCGGAGCCGGAGCCGCTGCCGCTGCCGGACGTGCCGGAGACGGTGTCGCCCTTCTCGCCGTCGACCGAGGCGACCGTGCCGGCCACCGGGGCCTTGAGCGTGGTGCCGTCGACCGCGCGCTGGTCGGCGTCGACCTGGTTCTGCGCCTGCGTGACCTGGGCCTGCGCCTGCGCGAGCTGCGCGGCGTCGACGGTCGGGGTGGGCGAGGGGGTCGGCGAGGCCTGCTCGCCGCCGCGGCTGCTGCCGGAGCTGCCGTTGGAGGAGGAGGCGGGGATCTCGCCGGCCTCGACCTTCGTGAGGTTGGCCTCTGCGGCGTCGAGGGACGCCTGGTCCTGCTGGAGGGTCGCCTTCGCGTCCGTCGCGTCGACCTTGGCCAGTACCTGGCCCTTCTTGACCTTGTCGCCCGGCTTGACCTTCACCTCGGTGAGCGTGCCGCCCGTGGTGAAGTTCAGGCCCGCGTCGCTGGGTGAGACCAGGGAGCCGGAGCCGGACACCGTCGCGGAGACCGTTCCCTTGGAGACGGTCGCCACCCGCGCGGTGCTGCTGCCGGTGGACTTGGCGCCGTCGTCGTGGACGGCCGCGTAGGCGCCGCCGGCGCCCGCGAGGACGACCACGCCGAGCACCGAGTTGATCAGGGCGGCCCTGCGCCGCCGTGGAAGCACCTTCATGACCCGCATCCTGGCGGGACACTCCTTTGATGCCCTGGGAGGAGCCTGGGAGTTCCCTGGGAGGACATAAGCCGCTTGTACGACGACAGGCCGCATTGCGTCCTCGGGGGTGTCCGCCTCGTCCCTTCAGGACGGTTCTGCTCCCCGGGAACTCACAGGTGGCGGTCGGGTAGCGCCTACGTGCGTGGGGTTCAGTCATGGGCTGCCGCCCTGCGCACGCTCCTTTCCCCGCGCGCACGTGCAGGGCGGCAGCATCCGTTCCCGCCCCTTGAGGAGACCCCGGCCATGACCTGGACCCCCACCACCGCACTGCGGGCCGGCGCGTCGGTCGCCGTCCTCGCCTCGGGAGCGCTGCTGCTCGCGGCCTGCTCCTCCGGCGGGGGCTCGGGATCCTCCGACGCGAAGTCCTCGACGTCGGCGTCCGCGTCCTCCTCCGCGTCCGGCGCCGCGGACATGGCCGCGTACCGCGACTGCCTCGCGAAGAACGGCGTCCAGCTCCCCAGCTTCTCCCCGGGCCAGGGCCGCCCCTCGGGCCGCCCGTCCGGCATGCCGAGCGGCCGCCCCACCGACGGCAAGGGCTTCCGCGGCGGCTTCCCCGGCTTCGGCGGCGCGTCCGCCGACCCCAAGACCCAGAAGGCGATGCAGGCCTGCGAATCCCTGCGCCCCCAGTTCAACCGCGGCGCCGGCGGCGGGGGCGGCGCCGACTCCAGCGCCTTCGCGGCCTTCACCAGCTGCCTGAAGGACCACGGCGTGACCCTCCCGACCACCTCCGCCTCCCCCGGCGCGACCGGCCGCCGCGGCGGCATGTTCAACGGCCTCAACACGTCCGACCCCAAGATCGCCAAGGCCTACACCACCTGCAAGCCCCTCCTCCCCTCCCGCCCGACGCCTTCGGCGACCTGACCCCGGGCCCGCGGCCGTAAAACGTCTGCCCCCTCCGCAGGGACGGAGGGGGCAGCCCCTTTTCCGGCTCAACGCCCGCCGCGAATCACCCGGGCCCGAGGCCCAGTTCTTCCGCGGGACCGCCCTCGGAACCGTCATCCGTGCACAGAGCCCACACCATCTTCCCGATGCCTTCCCGGTCGCTCACGCCCCACCTGCCGCCGGTGATCGCGTCCACCAGCGCCAGACCGCGTCCCGACTCCTCGTCGCCGGACGCGTCACGCTGCTCCGGCTTGCCGTCACTCGCGTCGTGCACCTCGATGCGCACCGCGCGCCCCAGCCGCTCGAACCGCGTACGGATCACGTGCCCGCGCGGCTCACGCGCATGACGGACGCTGTTCGTGACCAGCTCCGAGACGACGAGCTCGGCGGCACCCGAGAGGTGCGCGAGTCCCCAGGCGGCAAGGGAGCGGACGAGCAGACGTCGTGCCCTGCCCACCGAACAGGGGCCGTGCGGCCACGACTTCACGACGACGAGGGGTGACTCCGCACCGGATCCGGCCGTTTCCGCGGTCACCGCGCGGCCCCCCGGCACATGTTCGAGCGGTGGTTAAGCTCATGCATGTCGACGCTCCTTGGTAAGCGTTGGCCATGCCCCCGGGCCGGTCGCACGGTCGCGGGGGTCTGTCTCGCTCTAGGCAACCGGTGCGCTACGTACAGCGGTACCGTTGAGGCGCAGGCGCCTTTTAAGAGCGTTAAGCCGCGTGGGGAGCGAGCCCATGAGCGACCGTCAGCCGAACGAAGGTCTGACACGGCTGTACCGCGAGACCGGCTGGACGCTGCGCCAACTGGCCCAGGAAGTGAACAAGGTCGGTACCGAACGGGGAACGCCGACCCGCTACCAGCCGCCATCGGTTCACCAGTGGCTGGACGGGCATCTGCCCAAGGAGAGTGCGCGCCCGCTGGTTCTCGAAGCTTTCGCACGTCGGTTGGGGAGGCCTGTCACCCGGGCCGAGGCTGGATTTCCGCCGTTGACGGGCCGGGAGACCGACACCGAACCTGGCATGGTGGAAGACCTCGTCGACATGGGGAGGGAAGACATGGACCCGTCCCGCCGGAAAGTTCTCGCGGCGAGTCTTTACGCCGCTGCGCTGCCCGTACCCGCCTACGCGGAGTTGGTAGGCCGGACGAAGGCCGGCGCCGCCGGGCGGACCGCCAGGATCGGGGCGGGAGAGGTCGGCACCGTGCGGACGATGACCGAGCGGATCGCGGACATTCTCGACGAGTTGGGGGGCGGGCACGCCAGGCCCATGGCCGCGGCCTTCCTCGTCAACACGGTCGGGCCGTACCTGCGGGCGCAGGCCTCGGACGAAGTGCGGAAGGACCTGCTGTCCGCGGTGTCCGACCTGGTCTACCTCACCGGGTGGATGGCCATGTACGAGCGGGCGCACGGGCTGGGGCAGCGGTATTACCTGCACGCGCTGAAGCTCGCGGCCGCCGGGGAGGACCACGTCACGTACTGCCGGACGCTGCGCGGCATGGCGCTCCAGGCAGCCAACCTGAAGCACGCCGGTAAGGCGCTGTCACTCGCGGACGCCGCCGCCGAAGTCGCGCCCAAGGCCGGGCCGCGCCTGCGGGCGTTCCTCGGCGGGCAGCAGGCGCAGGGCGCCGCGATGGTCGGCGACAAGCAGCTCGCGTTCACTCGCCTCGCCGAGACGGAGGCGGCCCTTTCCAAGGCGGACGACCGCCGGGACGCGATCGGCGGCTACGACCGGGCGGCGTACCTCTTCCACGTCTCCGGCGTCCGCCACGCCCTGGGCGACGTCCACGGCGCGATCACCTCGCTGCGGGAGTCCAACCGCGTCCGCCCGCCGGTCGAGAAGCAGGGCCGCGCCCACGCCAACGGCCTGCTCGCCCAGCGCCAACTGGAGGTCGGCCACCTCGAAGCCGCCTGCGCGACATGGCACGCGTTCCTCGACGACTACGAGCACCTGTCCTCGTCCCGCGCCGACGAGCACTTCGACACCCTGCGCACGTCCCTCCGCCCCTACCTCACCCACACCGGCGCCCGCCAGGTGCACGACCGGGCCCGCCAGGTGGCCCGCCTGAAGACGACCTGACGACCGCCCCGCCGCTTAACGCTCTTAAAAGCCACCTCCGCTTCAGCAGTACCGCAGAGCGTGTTCCTCCGGTTGCCTGGAGTGACACAAACGAGGACAGCCGAGGAGGAGATGTGCGGACTCTCGCCGACACGGAGACAACTGCGCCTACCCCGTGGGGATTGCGCCGCATGGTGCCGCTGCGCAACGGTTCCCCGTCGCCTTGGCAGTACGCGGGGATCGACCCCGCGACACAGACGGGCCGGTACACCAGCGGTGTCTCCATATCCACGATCGCCGAGCAGACCAACCGCTCCCTACGGATTCGTCCACCGGCTCCTGAGCGACTGCGGCGTGCCGCTCCGCAGCCGGGGTGGCGCCGCCAGGGGCCGCAAGGCGGCGGCCGCGGAAAAGCCCGGCCGTGGGCGGGGGGAGCGGCAGTGATGAGCCAGGAAACTGCTTTTCAGCCGATCTCCGATGGCCAGTCCGTTCGGCGGCGCGTAGCCGCATGCAAGGGGAGGTGTCTTGGCTGGCGTCGCAGCTGGCAAACGGGCCGAGGCGTCTTCCGACCGCACGATGAACCACCACGAAGGAATCCCCTCTATGACCGATGTGACCGTGGAACCCGACGAGGCCACGAAGCTCCGCAACAAGGTCGTCGATCAACTCAAGGAGGACGGCACAATCGTGTCGCCCGACGTCGAGACCGCCATGCGCAAAGTGCCCCGGCATCTGGCCGTGCCGCAGGCATCGCTCGGCGACGCCTACAGCACCTACAACGCCGTGATCACCCAGGAGGACGAGCACGGCAATCACATCAGCTCGGTGTCTGCTCCGCAGATCCAGGCGATGCAGCTGGAGCAGGCCGGCATCCGTCCGGGTGACAACGTGCTGGAGATCGGGACCAACGGGCCGAACGCCGCCTACCTCGCGGAGCTGGTGGGACCCGCCGGTCAGGTCACCACCGTCGACATCGACCCTGCGCCCGCCGACCGGTCCAGGCGGTTCCTCACCGAGACCGGCTATACCGACGTCAACGTCGTAGTCGCCGACGCCGAGAACGGCCTTCCCGAGCACGCCCCCTACGACGCGCTCGTGGTGACGGTCGGCGCCTGGGACATCCCGCCCGCCTGGATCGACCAGCTCAAGCCCGGCGGCCGGCTCGTCGTGCCGCTCCGCATCAACGGCCTGACCCGCAGTTACGGGTTCATCCGGCAGGGGGGCCGCCTCGTCGCCACCAGCGCCCACGTCTGTGGCTTCGTAGCGGTACAAGGCGCCGGCAGCCACACGCAGCAGGTTATGCAACTCCCCGGAGAAGAGGGCATCACGCTGCGGTTCGACGAGGCACCGCCCGCGAATCCCTCCCTGCTGGACGGCGTCCTGGACACCGCCCGCGCCGAGCTGTGGACGGGGGTGACCGTCGCCAGTCAGGAACCCCTCGGGACCCTCCAGATGTACCTGTCCACGCAGGTCCCGACGTACTGCTTCATGTCCGGCAAACCCGATCAGGCCACCGGCAAGATCGGCCCCACGGGCAGTAGCTGGTCCATGGTCGCCATCGACGGGCCGCACTTCGCCTACACCGTCGTGCGCCGTGACACCGAGAAGAAGACCGCGGAGTACGGCGTCCACGCCTTCGGGCCCGACGCGACCGCATTCGCTGAGCGAATCGCCGGCATCCTCCGCACCTGGGGCGAAAAGATCCGTGGCTCTGACGGCCCGTGTATCGCCGTCCACCCGGCGGGCACGCCCGATGACCGGATCACCGCCGACCGGATCATCACCAAGAGGCACAGCCGGATCTCGATCTCCTGGCCCGCCGCCTGAACCGCCCGAGCCGAAGACCCGCACTTCGCCTACCAGCAGCTCATGAGCGTGCACCGCGCCGTACACGACGGCGGCACGGTGACCGTCCACGGCGCCCCCATCGACCTGACGGACTTCACCAACGACGCAACGCGCGAACACATCCAGCCCTGGCTGAGCACCGTCATTCTCGAAGACGGCACGCGGCTGCTGGCCTCCGCCGGCCAATGGCCCCGAGCAGCCGAGCACGCGACCGCCTACGACCAAGTCCCCGAGCGGCTGCACGAAAGCAGGCAAGCGACCGTCATGGCAACCTTGCACCAGCCGACACGGACGCAGCCGCCTCCCTGATCGACAAGGCCGCGCTCACCGAGCCGTGGGAGAACGCCGTCGCGCAGATCCTCCGCCACTACGCCGATCACCGTGCGGGTCGCGCCGCGGCTGAAGGATTCAGTCCTGTGGAGCGCGCCGTACGAGATGTCTTGGAGCCGGCCCCGCAGAACCTGCGCATGTTCCGCGTGAGACTGGTCCTGGCTGCCATCGAGCTGGCTCCAGAAGATTCCGACGCGCAAGCACAGTTGCTGAGCGCGATCGTCGGCGACACGGTGCACGCCGGCGACGCCTACGCGGCGCGCGAGATCCTGCGCCACCGCGACCTCGCGGCCGCTGAGAAGTCGCGGCGGAGACTGCAAGTGATCGTCCGCGACGGCCATCTCGGTCAGGGGAGCCTGCCGGAATCGGCACTGTCCACCATGACGCAGGCCATCAGCACCGCGGAAGCGAGCCTCGTTCGCTGCCTCGCCGAGGGAAGGGGCGGCACCGCCCCCAAGGACAACGAGTAGCAGACGAGGGCCGCGGCCGAGCGGCCTTCAGCGTCGGGGAAGCAACGGACGTCCTTCCGGAGCTGGCGGATCAGGCTGCTTCTGCCCAGGCCGTGCCCGACAAGGTCGGGTACTCCCTGTTCACCGACGAGGCGGTCGCCCTGATCGACTACGCCGGCTGGACCGATCTCGTGAGGAAGCACCGTGTTTCAGCCTACGTCCCGACCGACGCGTGCCGCGCCCGCGCGGCGGACGCTTCGTCCGTCGGCGTTTTCCCGGTGTGGGAGGACGTCTGCGTCGGCCGACGGGCAGCGCCTGATGTGCGATCAGTTGCCGTCGCGAGCAGGTCGATTGGTTCTGCTTTGCGTGGTACGTTCGGTCGCAGACCAACTCAATAAGGTGACCCCGGCAGCGCGGGAACGCTCCGGGGCCCGGCACAAGGAGATCAAGCTCCTCATGCAGATCCATCGTAGCCGCCATACGCGCGGCTTCACGGTCCTGCCCAACACGTTGCTCCAGGACCGACGGCTTTCGTACACCGCTCGCGGCGTCCTCGTCGACCTCCTCTCCCGCCCGGACGGCTGGTCCGAGGACGGCCGCCGGATGGCTGCCACCAGTCCGCAGGGCCGCCACGCGGTCGCCAAGGCGCTCCGGGAACTGACCGCCTTCGGCTACTACCGCGTCGACCGGGTCCGCCGCACGGACGGCACCTTCGTCAGCGAGGTCCACGTCTTCGATACGCCGCAGGCCGCTCCGGATGCCACCCGTCCGGGACCCGGTGCGGCGGAGTCCGAAAACCGTGGCGCCAACCCCGTAAAGGACCGCAGGAAAGAACCCACCCTCCCCGACCGGCGGCCGAGCGCCGCCACGGGGGAGAAGGGGCGGGCGAAGCCCCCGGCCACGCAGCCCGCTCCAACCGGCCCGGTGGGCGAGGCGGTGGCGACGCTCTTCCGGGTCATCCGCCCCGAGCCGCGCCTGCGCCTCGGCACGGCGGAGGCACTGGCGCTCGCGCCGCTGGTCAGCGCGTGGCTGGAGCGCGGATACGGTCAGCGTGACCTGTCCGCAGCGCTCCTCGGCGGGCTGCCCGAGCCCGTGCACAGCGCCACGGCGCTCCTCCGCGACCGCCTCACCCGCAAGCTCCCGCCCGCGCGGGAAGCAGCCGCTCCTCCCGCGAGGCCGCGCCCGCACGAGTGCGGGCAGTGCGCCCGCCCGATCCCGCACGAGGGGATCTGCCGCACCTGCGCGGGCCTGGCGCACGAGCCCGACGACTCGGCAGTGCGCGCAAGCGTCACTGCCCGAGGCCGCGCCAGGGTGCGCGCCGCCCTCAACGCGGGCCCCGTCCCGTCCCTCGCCGCCAGAGCCTGACCCCGCTCACCACGGCCGACACGGCCGCCCTCCACGCCAACTGTCTACGAGGCCGTCGTGGTCCCGGGCTACGACGACGGCGGCGTGGCAGGCAACCACCGGGCCCGCCAGGTGGCCCGGCTCAAGGCGGCCTGACCGCCCCCGCGCGGGGACGGGGCCCGTCAGCCGTAGGAGAGCTTGCTGCAGGGGTCCGCGTCCGCGGAGCGGGCTGCCTTGCTGATGCTGGTGGGGAGGGGGGTCGGGGTGGAGGAGGGGGAGGTCTTGGACGCCACCGCGGCGTAGTCGGAGCCGAGGACGACGTTGATGCCGGTCGTGTTGAGGGGGACGAGCTGGGCGCCGGGGAAGAGCTTGGCGACGGTCTTGGCCTGGGGCGCGTCCGCCGTGCCGTATTCGATGCGGGTGACGGCGTGGTCGCGGGATTTGGCGTTGGTCGTGTCGAGGACCGTGAAGCCGTGGGACTTCAGCAGGTCGCCGCCCTTGCCGGCCAGGCCGGTGGTGAGGGTGCCGTTGTAGACGGAGACGTCGATGCCGCTGCCGTCGACCGTGGCGCTGGGGCTCGGGGTCGCGGACGCGCTGGGGGTGGTCTTGCCGGAGGCGTTGACGCCGTCGAGGGTCTGGTCGGCGCGCAGGGCGGCGAAGAGGTCGTCGACGTCCGGGTGAACGAGGTCGATCCGCGCGCCGGCGTACTTCCACGGGGCGGTGATGAACTGGATGTTGTTCAGGTCGATGCTCTTGAGCGACAGCCCGAAGGACACCAGCTTGGCGGCGCTGCCGAGGCCGGGGTCGACGGTGAGGGACTTGGTCGCGGCGTTGGCCAGCGGCAGCAGCGTCGTGGGGTTCATGCCCTGGCCCTTGACCTTCTTGATCAGGGCGGAGAGGAAGGCCTGCTGCCGCAGCATGCGGCCGACGTCGGAGTTGTCACCGACACCGTGCCGGACGCGGACGTAGTCCAGGGCGTCCTGGCCGGAGAGGTTCTGCATGCCGGCCTTGAGGACGACCTTGCCCTTGCTGCCGCGCTTGGGGTTGAGATCCCCCTGGTAGATGTCGTTCGGGACGCACACCTCGACGCCGTGGATGGCGGAGGTCATGGACGCGAAACCGGCGAAGTCGACGACCATGGTGTGGTCGACCCGCATCCCGGACAGCTTCTCGATGGTGTTCTGGGTGCACGCGGGGTTGCCCTTGGCCGTGCCGCCCATGGAGAAGGCGGAGTTGAACATCGCGGACGGCTGGTCCTTGGACCACTTGCCGTTCGGGAGCAGGCAGGGCGGTATCTCGACGAGTGAGTCGCGGGGTATGGATATGCCGACCGCATGTTTGTGGTCGGGGTAGACGTGCAGCAGGATCGTGGTGTCGGAGCGGCCTATGTCGCCGGACGAGGAGCCGCCGAGTTCGCCGTTCTCACCGGAGCGGGTGTCGGAGCCTATGAGCAGGATGTTGACGGCCTTGTCGCCGTTGGCGTCCGCTTTCGTCTCCGCCGGGCGGTCCTTGCTGATGCCCGCGGAGTCGAAGGTGTCGATGTTCGCGTTGAGTTTGAGATAGATCGCACCCGCGCCGCCGACGAGCAGCACCACGAACGACACCACTATCGCGATGATCCAGCGTTTGCGGTTGTGCTTCCGTTCCCGCTTGCGCCCACGAACGCCCATCTGCCTTTACACCTTCGGTCCGGTGGCACCCGCACACATCACGACGAAGCCCCCACTCTTACCAGTCGATCCGGCTCGGCCGTATGACCCGGGTCACACTCGGCCGGGAGGGCGTTTGCCCAGCGAGACACTGTACGGCGTCAACATTTGGGTGACGTGCGAAAAGCGTGGAGTAACGGGGCGGGCTTGCGGCGGGCACTCAGGAAGCGCGGGCGCACGCGCAGGAAACGCCGGCGGGCCTCAGGGCAGCAGCGCCTCGTCGAGGGTGCGGACGGGGTGGAAGACGGCGTCGAGTCCGGTGAGCGCGAGCAGCCGCAGGGTCTGCCGGTGGGCGCAGACCATGGCGGTGCGGCCGCCGCGGTCGAGCACCCGGCGGCGGGCGCGGACGAGCAGCGTGAGCCCGTAGCAGTCGATGAATTCGAGCGGCCCGAGGTCGAAGACGACGAGCGGCGGGCTGCCCGTGAAGGCGGCCGCGTCCAGGTGCGGGTGCACCCCGTAGGCGCTGCCGAGGTCGATCTCCCCGGCCAGCTCCACGACGGTGGCCCGCGCGAGCCGGTACGAGCGCGCGTACGCGGTGGGCGGCGGCAGCCCCTCTTCGTTCACCCGAGTCCCCCGTCCCCCTGGCGTGACTCGCGCCACCGTAACGGCGCGGCGGCACGGCTGGGGAGGGCGCACGGGGCGCGCGCGCCCGTTGTTCACCCGGAAGGATGAACAACGGGCAAAACGACCGAATCCTGACCCGAGGTCACGGCCTGCAGAACGGCCTGCAGAACGACCTGCGCGACGGCCCCGGCGTCACAGCTCCCGCTGGAGTTCGGCGAGCCAGTCCAGCGAGTCCGCGGGGCTGAGCGCGATACGCCCCAGCGTGGTCATCGCCTTGTCGTACTCCACGACCTCGTCGTGCTTGTCGATGTAGAGCGCGCCCGTGAGCTGCTCCAGATACACCAGGTCCGGAAGGTCGGACTCGGGGAAGCTCAGCAGCGTGAAGGCGCCGCCGCCCGCGGCGTGCCCGCCGATGGCGAACGGCAGGACGCGCACCTCGACGTTGGGCGCGTCCGCGGCCTCCAGGATGTGCGCGATCTGGTCGCGCATGCCCTGCCGGGTGCCGAACGGGCGGCGCAGCGCGCCCTCGTCCATCACCGCGACGAAATGCGGGGCCCGCTCGGAGACGAGCAGCTTCTGCCGCTCCAGGCGCAGGCCGACTCGCCTCTCCACCCAGGGGTCGGCTGCGTCAGGGTGACCAAGTCGGATCACCTGCCTTATGTAGTCCTCCGTCTGCAGAAGACCGTGCACGAACTGCACCTCGAAGGTGCGGATCAGCGCGGCGGACTCCTCCAGGCCTACGTACGTCTGGAACCACGTCGGCATCACCTCGCCGTAGCCGTGCCACCAGCCGGCCGCGTTCGCCTCCCTCACGAGTCCCAGCATGGCGAGCCGCTCATCCTCCTCGGTGACGCCGTACAGCGTCAGCAGATCGGCGACATCCCGCTCCTTGAAGCTGACTCTTCCCAGCTCCATGCGGCTGATCTTCGACTCCGAGGCCCTGATCGAGTACCCGGCGTCCTCCCTGGTGATCCCCCGCGACTCACGCAGCCTCCGCAGCTGCGCTCCGAGCAGCATTCGTCGCACGATGGACCCGCCTCCCGGCTGCCCTGCGCTCATAGGTCACGCTCCGCCCTTGGTTCATCAGCAGTCTGCCACTAATGGCTTGCGGGCAGTACCCGTCTCGTCACTCTCCAACGACACGTGCATCAATTCCTTGCAGATGCACGTGCAGACGCCCTTGCATCCTCGGGTGCCGATCCATGAGCATGGTGACCGTGCAGATACCCCGGGGGCAGGTATGAACGCGGAGACCGCACCCGCGCTGTATCCGTTATGGCAAGGCGTGCTCGCGCCCGAGCGGCTTGCCGCGGGTGACGGCGCCACGTGCGAACTTCCCGCCACCCCGGAATCGGTGCGCGAGGCGCGCCGCTTCACCCGTACGACACTTCAGCGCTGGGATCTCGCCGCGCTGCGCGACTCCATGGAACTGGTCGCCTCCGAGCTGGTGACCAACGCGCTGCGCTACGCGGTGCCGCCGGACACCCCGGGCACCCCGGTGCGGCTGAGCCTGGCCCGCTGGACGAGCCGGGTGGTCTGCGCGGTGCGCGATCCCAGCGAGGTGGCGCCGACACCCAAGGAAGCGGATTTCGTGGCCGAGACGGGCCGCGGGCTGCACCTGGTCGACTCGTTCAGCGAGAAATGGGGATGGCACCCGCTGGGCGGTACGGGAAAGGTCGTCTGGGCGCTGTTCCTGGCCGCCCCGGCCGTCCCGATTCTGCGGCCCTGAGAGACGCGCCCTCAGGGTCCCGGCATGAGGTGATCGAACTCACCCGCCTTGACCCCGATGATCATCGACTCGATCTCGGCGCGGGTGTAAATCAGCGCGGGCCCGTCCGGAAAGCGCGAATTGCGAACGGCCACGTCGCCGTCGGGCAGTGCGGCGAACTCCACACACGTGCCATTGGCATTGCTGTGCCTACTCTTCTGCCAGACCACACCCGCGAGGTCATCAGCGGGCATTCCATTGTGCGTCCGGCGCATCAGCCACTCTCCAATAGTGCCGTGTGGTACAGGAGATGATAACTCGGAGCGAGCGCACGTGCATCTGCACGTGCAAGTGCACGTGCAGTCACGCCGCGTGACGTACATACCCGCTCTGACCCGAACCTGCCCGGTATGAGAAACGCAGTGGCGGTCCCCCCGCTACGGTCCGATACGATTGACGGTCCGTAGATGAATTCCTCACTCCACGCTACGAATTGGGAGCAGCCTGCAATGGCTCGTCACCTCATCACCTCAGCCCTGCCCTATATCAACGGGATCAAGCACCTGGGCAACATGGTGGGGTCCATGCTCCCCGCGGACGTCTACGCCCGCTATCTGCGCCAGCGCGGCCACGACGTCCTCTACATCTGCGCCACCGACGAGCACGGCACCCCGGCGGAACTCGCCGCGAAGGAGGCCGGGCTCCCGGTCGACGCCTTCTGCGCGCAGGCCCACGACGCCCAGAAGGCCATCTACGACGGCTTCGCGCTCTCCTTCGACTACTTCGGCCGCAGCTCCTCGTCGCAGAACGTCGAGATCACCCAGCGTTTCGCGCGCCGCCTGCACGAGAACGGCTTCATCGAGGAGCGCGCCATCCGGCAGGTCTACTCGCTGGCCGACGAGCGCTTCCTGCCCGACCGCTACATCGTCGGCACCTGCCCGTACTGCGGCTACGACAAGGCCCGCGGCGACCAGTGCGAGAACTGCACCCGCGTCCTGGACCCCACCGACCTCATCGAGCCGCGCTCGGCGATCAGCGGGAGCACCGCGCTGGAGGTCAGGGAGACCAAGCATCTCTTCCTCCTCCAGTCCGAGCTCGCCGCCGAGGTCGAGTCCTGGCTCGACGCGAACAGCGCCGACTGGCCCACCCTCTCGTCCTCGATCGCCCGCAAGTGGCTCACCGAGGGCCTGCACGACCGCGCCATCACCCGCGACCTCGACTGGGGCGTGCCCGTCCCCGCCGACACCTGGCCGGAGCTCGCCGCCGAGGGCAAAGTCTTCTATGTCTGGTTCGACGCGCCGATCGAGTACATCGGTTCCACCAAGGAATGGTCGGACGCGGCCCCCGAGGGTGAGACGCGTGACTGGCAGTCCTGGTGGTACGAAGCCGCGGATGTCCGCTACACGCAGTTCATGGCCAAGGACAACGTCCCCTTCCACACGGTCATGTTCCCCGCAACCCAGATCGGAACCAGGGAACCCTGGAAGCGGGTGGACTATGTCAAGTCGTTCAACTGGCTGACGTACTACGGCGGAAAGTTCTCCACCTCGCAGCGCCGCGGTGTCTTCACCGATGCCGCACTCGACGTACTCCCGGCGGACTACTGGCGCTACTTCCTGATGGCGAACGCGCCGGAGTCCGACGACTCCTCCTTCACGTGGGAGCTGTTCACCGCGGGCGTCAACAAGGATCTCGCCGACACCCTCGGCAATTTCGTCAACCGTGTGCTCTCCTTCTCCCGCAAGCGCTTCGGCGGCGAGGTCCCGGCGGGCGCCGCCGCGGGCGAGGCCGAGGCGAAGCTCGGCGAGCAGATCGCGGCCCTGCTCGCGGAGTACGAGGGCCACCTCGACACGCTCCAGTTCCGCAAGGCGGCGCAGTCGCTGCGCGCGCTGTGGAGCGCGGGCAACTCCTACCTGGAGGACAAGGCCCCCTGGACGGCGATCAAGACCGACCCCGACGCCGCCGCCCTCACCCTGCGCACCGCGATGAACCTCATCCACCTCTACGCGGTGGTCTCCGAGCCCTTCATCCCCACCTCCGCGGCCGCGATGCGCGCGGCCTTCACCCTCCCCGCGGACGACGCCCGCTGGATCACCCCGGCCGAGGCCCGCACCCTCGACGCGGTTCCGTCCGGCACGCCGTTCACGGTCCCGCCGGTGCTCTTCGCGAAGATCACCGAGGACGACCTCGCGTCGTACGTGACCCGCTTCGGCGGCGACCCCGACGCTGCCTGACGCCCGGCGTCAGCCGAAGACCGCCGAGTCCAGGAGGTAGCGCGCCTCCTGGACCCGGGTCTGGGAGGGATCGGCCAGGCAGGCCACCGCCCAGACGATCGTGCCGTCGGGGCCGACCGCCGTGCGGGTCAGCTGGCGGGTGCCGCCGACCGTGCGGCAGGCCTGGTACGGGGTGTCCTCGGTGAGCGGGACCTCGTAGTCGTGGGCCTTGCCGAGGGGCATCTTGGACGGCTGGCGGCGGAACATCACCAGCGCCCCGTCCTTCTTCAGCGCCAGCGCCAGCGGGGTGCAGAAGCCGTCGAGGGCGTGCGCGCAGCCGCCCTCGGGCAGCACCATGCGCTGCGTGCCGAGGAAGAGGCTCGCCGTCTTGGGGTCGGCGAAGGTCTGCCAGCTCTTGTCCGCGGGCAGCTGGAGCACCAGGCCGCCCATGCCGGCGGGCCGGTAGCCGGACGGCGGCGTGGTCTGCGACGCGCTGGGCCGCGGGGTCGCGCTGCCCACCACCGCGGGGGCCGCGCGGCCCCCGCCGTGCGGCCGTACCAGACCGGGCACCGCCACCAGGCCCGCCGCGAGGGCGAGTACGGCGCCGCCGGTCACCGCGGCCGTACGCCTGCGGCGGCGCCGCCGGATCCCCTCCCGTACCCGCTCCAGCCGCTGTGCGGGCGCGGGCAGTTGCGGCACCGCGCGCTCCAGCAGCGCGCGCAACTCCCGCTCCGCGCGCTCCAGTTCCGGCGTCGGCTCCGTGCCCTCACTCATCCGCGCTCACCGCCGTCCGCCAAGGCCGCCTCGGGCAGCAGCCCGCGCAGCGTCCGCAGCGCCTTGGACGCCTGGCTCTTGACCGTGCCCTCCGAACACCCCAGCGCCTCCGCGGTCTCGGTCACGCTCAGGTCCTCGAAATACCGCAGCACCACGACCGCGCGCTGCCGCAGCGGCAGCGCCCGTACGGCCGCGGCGAGCGCCTGCTCCAGATCCACCCCGGCGTACGCGTCCGGGGCGGGCGCCCGGTCCGGCACATCGCCGTGCGGCACCTCCCCGCGCCAGCGGCGCCGCCACCACGAGGCGTGCGTGTGCACGAGGGCCTGGCGGACGTACGCCTCGGGGTTCTCGTCGGCGATACGTTGCCACTTGGGCCAGACCTTCGCCAGGACGGTCTGCAGCAGGTCCTCTGCGAGGTGCGCGTCCCCGGTGAGCAGCCACGCGACACGCAGCAGTCGTTGGCCGCGTGCCGCGACGAACTGCTCGAACCCGCCTTCGCCCACGCCGCTTCCTCTCCACACCCCCCTAACGCGCGACCCCCGCGCCCGGGTTGCCGCGCGGGGCACGCGTTTTGCGCTGCCGCGCCGGGCGAGCGTTTCCGGACTGCGCCGGGCGAGCGTTTTTGGGGGCGCGGGGAACTGCGCGAGCAACCACCCACCGGCCGGTGGTCCGGTACGGACCGTACTGCCCCTTCGGGCCGGTGACGACCCGCGCCCCGGTGGGGGCTGAGCGCGCAGTTCCCCGCGCCCCTGCGGGGCGCCCCGCGCCTACTTCCGGCGGAGCTGGATGTGGAGTTCGCGGAGGCGGGTCTCCGAGACCTCCGACGGCGCCCCCATCAGAAGATCCTGCGCGTGCTGGTTGAGCGGGAAGGCGATCGTCTCGCGGATGTTCGGCTCGTCCGCGAGCAGCATGACCATGCGGTCGACGCCCGGGGCGATGCCGCCGTGCGGCGGGGCGCCGAAGTGGAAGGCGCGGAGCATGCCGCCGAACTCCGCTTCGACCGTCTCGCGGTCGTACCCGGCGATCTCGAAGGCCTTGTACATGACCGCGGGCTCGTGGTTGCGGATCGCGCCGGAGGACAGCTCGATGCCGTTGCAGACGATGTCGTACTGCCACGCCAGGATGTCGAGCGGGTCCTTGGTCTCCAGGGCCTCCAGGCCGCCCTGCGGCATGGAGAACGGGTTGTGGGAGAACTCGATCGCGCCGGTGTCCTCGTTGCGCTCGAACATCGGGAAGTCGACGATCCAGCAGAAGCGGAAGACGTCCTCCTCGAACTGCCCGGTGCGCTTGGCGGCCTCGACCCGGACCGGGCCCATGATCTTGGAGACCTCGTCGAACTCGCCCGCGCCGAAGAAGACCGCGGTGCCGGGCTTGGCGCCGACCGCGTCGACCAGCGCGGTGACGTCGTCCTCGGTGAGGAACTTCGCGATGGGGCCGGTCAGCGCGTTGCCCTCGCCGACGCGCACCCAGGCCAGGCCCTGCGCGCCGAGCGAGACGGCGTATTCGCCGAGCTGGTCGAAGAACTTGCGGGGCTGGTCGGCGGTGTCGGGCACGGCCAGGGCGCGGACGTGCTTGCCGGCGAAGGCCTTGAAGCCGGAGCCGGCGAAGACGTGGGAGACGTCGACGAGTTCCAGCGCGGTGCGCAGATCCGGCTTGTCGTTGCCGTACTTGAGCATCGACTCGCGGAAGGGGATGCGCGGGAAGGGCGAGGTGACGCGGCGGCCGCCGCCCAGCTCGGTGAAGAGGTCGGTCATGACCTTCTCGATGACGCCGAAGACGTCCTCCTGCTCGACGAAGCTCATCTCGACGTCGAGCTGGTAGAACTCGCCGGGCGAGCGGTCGGCGCGCGAGTCCTCGTCGCGGAAGCAGGGCGCGATCTGGAAGTAGCGGTCGAAGCCGGAGATCATCAGCAGCTGCTTGAACTGCTGCGGCGCCTGCGGCAGGGCGTAGAACTTGCCGGCGTGCACACGCGAGGGCACCAGGAAGTCGCGCGCGCCCTCGGGGGAGGTGGCGGACAGGATCGGGGTGGCCATCTCGTTGAAGCCCAGCGCCGTCATCTCGCGGCGCAGGAAGGAGATGACCTGGGTGCGCAGCATGATGTTGCGGTGCATGCGCTGGCGGCGCAGGTCGAGGAAGCGGTTGGTGAGCCGCATCTCCTCGTTGGCGCTGTCCTCCGGGAAGACCGGGAAGGGCAGCGGGTCGGCGGCGCCGAGCACCTCCAGGGACGCGACCTCGACCTCGACCTCGCCGGTGGGCAGCTCCGGGTTGACGTTCTCCGCCGAGCGGGCGACGACCCGGCCGTCCACCCGCAGCACGGACTCCTTGGACTGGCTGCTCAGCGCCTCGTACGCGGGCGACCCCGGGCGGGCGACCAGCTGCGTGAAGCCGTAGTGGTCGCGCAGGTCGACGAAGAGGATGCCGCCCAGGTCACGGCGATTGTGCAGCCAGCCGGACAGGCGGACGTCGGTGTCGACGTCGGTGGCGCGCAGCTCTCCGCAGGTGTGTGACCGGTACCGGTGCATCGTGGGTTCGTCCAAGTCGTCAGGTCGTCGCGATGGTGGGGGAACGCCCACAGCCTACCGGCGGCGGGCCCCGCTCCTCATCCCCGTATCCCCCCTCCGGGGACCTCCGGGACGCCCTGCGGACCGGGCCCAGAGGGCCACACACTCGCCCATGTCATCCCATTCCTCATAAAATGGCCCAATGCACACCGAGGACGTGCTCGCGGCCGTGGGGTCGGGGGTGTGGCAGTGGGAGGCGGCGACCGAGGAGATCGCGGTGGACGCCCAGGCCGCACACCTGCTCGGGCTGCCGGACGGCGCCGGGACGTACCGTACGGCCGCGGTGCGCGCCTGCCTGCACGCCGCGGACTACGTGTCGGTGTCCGCCGAGGTGGAGCTGGCCGCGGCCGAGGGCACGGTCGCCGAGCAGCTGGTGCGGGTCGTCGGGGCGGACGGGGCGGTGCGGCGCACGCTGCGGGCCCGGGTGGCGCCGCGCCCGGAGGGGCAGATCAGCGGCACGCTGCACGAGGTGCCCGTCGGCGGCAGCGGGTCGGGCCGCCCGCCGCGGGACTGGCGGCGGGCCCGGGAGGCCTTCCTGCTGGACGCCGGGCGGGCGCTCGCCGAGGCGGATTCCACGGAGGAGGTGCTGCGGGTCGCGGCGACGCTGTCCATGCCCGGTTTCTCGCCGGACGGCCTGGCGGTCTTCGGCGCCGACAGCGACCGGCTGTCGGTCATCGGCCACCACGGGCAGGAGGTGATCGACCCGAGCATCCTGGACATGCCCCTGTCCGCGGACTACCCGGCCGCGGTCGTCGCCCGCACCGGCCAGGCGGTCTACCTGCCCACGCCCCGGTCGTACGCCGAGCGCTTCCCCTCCACCTGGCCCCTGGTGCGGCCGTACGGGCGCGTGTCGTGGGCGTACCTGCCGCTGACCGTGGCCGGGACGACGATCGGGGCATGGATGGCGGCCTTCCGCGACCCGGTGGAATTCACCCCCGACGAGCGCGCGGTGCTCACCACAGTCGCCCGGATGCTGGGCCAGGCGCTCGCCCGCGCCGGCCAGCACGAGTCGGAGCGGGCGCTGACCGACGGCCTCCAGCGCACGATGCTGCCCGCCCGCAAGCCCGACGTCACCGGAATGGCGGTGGCCGCCCGCTACGTCCCCACCGGCGGCGGGCTCCAGGTCGGCGGCGACTGGTACGACGTGATCGACCTGCCCTCGGGGCGCACCGCGATCGTCATCGGCGACGTCCAGGGCCACGACGTGCGGGCCGCGGGCATCATGGGCCAGCTGCGGATCGCGCTGCGCGCCTACGCGGCCGAGGGGCACGGACCCGACGCCGTCCTCAGCCGCACCTCGCGCTTCCTCGCCGGGCTCGGCCGCACCTCCGCCGACGCGCGCTTCGCGACCTGCCTGTACGCCGAGGTCGACCCGCTCACGGGCACCCTGGAGATGGTGCGCGCCGGGCACCCGGAGCCCGCGGTACGGCTCGGCGACGGCACCACGATCCTGCGCCGCAGCGAGGGGGGCCTGCCGCTGGGCATCGAGCCCGACGCGGACTACCCGACCACCCGGATGGTCCTGGAGCCCGGCGAGGTGCTGCTGCTGTGCACGGACGGCCTCATCGAGACCGGCGGGCACGACCTCGACACCGGCTGGAACCGGCTGTCCAAGGCCCTCGCGGGCGGCCCGCCGGGCGATCTGGAGGTCCTCGCCGACTCCCTCGTCGACGCCGTCCACGGCCCCGCCTCGCACCAGACGACCGGCCCGCTCATCGACCGCCGCGAGGACGACATCGCGCTCGTGCTGCTGCGCCGCGACCCCGACGGCCCCACCTGCGCGGTCCCGGTGCGCCGCACGGTGCTGGCGATCCCGCAGGACGACCCGGGCCGCATCCGCGCCGCCCGCGCCGACATCCGCGCCCTGCTGCACGACTGGTCCTCCCCCGACCAGGTCGAGTCGGCCGTCCTGCTGGTCTCCGAGGCCGTCACCAACGTCCTCGTCCACACCGACGGCGACGCCGCCCTCCTCGCCCAGGTCACCGGTATGCCGGGCACCCGCCGCCTCCACGTCGACGTCGGCGACCGCTCCGACGAGATGCCCCACCGCCGCTCCCCCGGCGAAATGGCCTCCTCCGGCCGCGGCCTCCTCCTCATGGAGGAACTGGCCGACGCCTGGGGCGTCGACCCGCGAGGCGACGGCAAGGCGACGTGGTTCGAGCTGTACGAGACGCTGCCGCCGGCCGCGGTCGCGGGGTGAGCGGAGTCGGCGGGGCGAGCGGAATCAGCGCGATGAGCGGGTGTATCGCCGGGAAGGGGATGGGCGGGCGGGTTATCGTATGGGCTGAGGGATTCCGGGCGTCAGGGGAGGGGGAGCCGGGATGGGCTCACCGGATGCGCAGGAACTGAACACGCGGGCCGCGCAGTTGCGGGGGCTGGCCGCCGACATCGAGGCGCTGCCCGACAAGGCGCGGACGTTCGCGACGCAGACGATGACGCAGTGGGAAGGGCCGCACGCGGACCGTACCCGCGGCGAGATGGGCACCTGGCGGACCACGTGCCGTACCGTCGCCGAGCATCTGCGCACCGAGGCGAACACCTGCGAGCAGAACGCCAAGGACCTCAACAAGCAGCGCTAGGGCGTACGCGCGCAGCACGGCAGCACACCGACCGACCGCGACAGGGAGCACCCGACCATGCCGTCCTACGACAGTTCCCGTGCCCGGCTCCGGCTGGCGGACCGGCATGTGGCCGTCCTCGGCCACCTCGCGGACGGGGAGACTCCGCCCGCCGAACTCGTCGAGGCACTCGGGGAGTTGCAGCAGATCGGCCTCGTCGGGGAGGAAGGCGAGTTGTCCCCGCTGCTGAAGGACCTGGTCGTCACCTTCGCCGACCCGATGGTCATGGTCCAGGTGGAGGTGACCGGCGAGCACGGGGCAGTCAGCCACGGCATCGTCATCGGGCAGGACGCCGTCGTCGTGCACGACGGGTGGCCCGGCCAGGAGGAGTCGGAGTACGTCTCCGCCGAGCCGAGCATGCTGCTGTGGGAGCTGGCGCGGCTGGTCAACCTGCGCACCGGCGAGACCGTCGAGCCGCCCGTGGAGCGCGTCGAGACCACGATGGGCGTGCTGGACGCCGCCTTCGTCGCGCTCGGCGAGGCGCCGGGCGTCGAGATCGCGGAGGGCGCCGAGCTGGCCCGTAAGGCGGTCGCCGAGGCGGGCGGGCCCGCGGAGCCCGCGCTGTCGCTCTTCGCCGACCTCGTCGCGGCCCTCAACTGCACCTGGCGCGTCACCACCGTGTGGGGCGGCCGGCAGGACGGCGAGCCCGCCACCAGCCTGCGCGCACTGGCCGTCTGGGACTGCGGGCCGCTCGGCTACTGGGTGCGCGAGCAGCCCGAGGAGCCGATCCTGCCGGGCCAGGTCACGCCGGACAGCGCGCTGCACCTGGTGCGCGTGACCGCCGCCGAGGTGTGGGAGCGGCTCACCGACCTGCTCCCCGACAGCGAGGACCTGCTGGACGCGCCGGGCGGATTCACGCCCGCGTCCTAGTCCTCCGAGTCGGCAGTTCAGCGTCACCGGCGAGCAGGTCGCCGGCTCGGAAGGTTGAGGCGGCGGCTCGGCGGTGGCGGGGACGCCGGGTCAGGGCACTGTTTGTCAGTGCCGGTCCCTAGCGTGTGTCGCGTACGTCCTGTGAACACTCTGTGGGAAAACCCAGTGGGGGGAACCGTATGAAACACAGCTCGAAGCGCCGTGCCCTGGCGCTCGTTGCCGCCGTCGGTGCGGCGGCGGGGCTGGCGCTCACCGGCGTCGGCCCGGCGCAGGCCGCCGACCAGCCGGTGATCGCGCTCCAGCCCGTCGGACCGCTCGCGGTGTCGCCGGCGACCCTGGCCGGTGTCTCGAAGAAGGCGACGTCGTACCTGTCGTTCACGACGACGGCGAACAGCCTGAGCACAGGGGCCACGCTGACGATCGACGTGACGCAGCTCGCCCGGATCGCGAACGTGAGCTTCTCGGACAACTGCACGGTGGTCCAGCACGTCGCCAGTTGCTGGGAGTCGTTCTCCTACGACGACCTGAGCGGCGTGGGGTCGATCGGCGCGTTGACGCAGATGAGCGTCACGGCGAAGGCCGACGCGCCCGCCGGGGCGTCCGCGTCCTACACGGTCAGCGGTACGGCGGACAGCGCGACGATCGTCGGCGGCCAGGGGACGGTGGAGATCGGCGGCCCGGCCTACGACGAGACCCAGCCGAAGAACCTGACGGACGTGCCGGTCGGGACGACGCTCAACGAGGCGGTGCGCTTCACCAACCGCGGCGACCGCTCGGCGGACGGCACGCAGGTGCTGCTGTGGGCCTCGCCCGGGATCGGCTTCGCCCGGCACTTCGCCAACTGCCAGTACAGCGGCGGGAACCAGCCCATGGTGGCGGAGATGGCACTGTGCACCATCCCCGGACTGGTGCTGCCGGGAGAGACGGCCGCGCTGTCGCCGGCGGTCCGGCTGAACGTCGAGTCGACGGCCTACTACACCTACATGGACACGATGATCGCACCTGCGGGCGACACGAACATCCAGCAGTCCGCCGCGGGACAGCAGTGGACGCAGGGCACGGGCGGCCAACTGACGCTGAAGGTGATCACGCCGGGAACGGCGAACGACGCGCCGTCCGGCACGGTGTCACTGACGGAGCGCGGCGTGCACGGCAATTACCGGATCGCCTCCCTCCAGGCCGCGAACACCGCGGACTTCTCGGTGAGCGGGGCGAGTGCGACGGCGGCCGAGGGCGACACGGTGACGCTGCACCTCAGCATGACCAACAACGGTCCCGCCACGATCTTCTACCGCAGCGGCGACATCGTGGCTGCCGCCAACATCCAACTGCCGCCGGGCACCTCTCTCGTCAGCTCCGCCAACGGGACCCACTGCTCGGACCGCACCATCGTCTCGCCGGCCGGCGAGGTCACGGACTGCACCGTCACCGTCCACGTCGACCAGGTGATCCCGGGTGCCCAGGGCTCCATCACGATGAGTTGGGGCCAGGCCGGCCACCCGGCGTTCGACACGGACGCGTCGGACGACACGGCCCCCATCACCCTCAACTGACTCCGTCCCCCACCCCCGCAGGGCCGGATCCCGCCAACGGGAGCCGGCCCTGCGGCTGTCCCCCGACCTGGACGAGGGCGTGCGTCCCGCCCGTACGCCAGGCGGTGCCGGCGCCTGCGGGGGCTACTCGCCCCCGCCGTCGCCGGGGTTCATGAGCGCGCGGAAGGGCGCGCTCATCAGGGCCCCGCCGACGGACAGCGACGAGGTGCCGGTCTCCTCCAGCACCAGCGCGACCGCGAGGTCCGTGGCGTCCACGCCGCCGCGCACCTCGCCCTTGCGCCGCCGCCGCGAGCCCGCGCCGCCGACCGCCTTGCCGTCGGTGACGGTCACCCGGTCCTCGCCGCGCCGCAGTTCGAGCCCGCCGGAGCGGCCGGTGCGCGCGTACGTGTACTCGCGGCCGCCGAGCCTGATGCGCAGCGCCCGCGAGGAGCGGCTGACGCCCAGGCAGTTGGCGCCGATCTCGGCGGTGACGCCGCCGACCGTGAGGACGGCCTTCTTGCTCAGGTGCGGCTCGCCGCCCATGCCGGTCGCGGTGACGGACGCGGGCGGCAGGTGCTCGCCGACCAGGTCGGTGCGGAAGACGTCGCCGGACTGCCAGGAGGCGGGCTTGGTGTAGGAGATCCGCACCAGGCCGTAGGCGCCGATGGTGCCGCTCAGGCCGTGCTGGGTGTCGTCCTCGAAGGGTTCGAGTTCGAAGCCGAAGTCGTTGTCGCTCATGCGCTTTCCGTGGTGGGGGTCGTCTCAGGTGGGGCGGGCTCTCTCGGTGCGCGGCGCGGGCTCTCTCGGTCGGCGGCGCGGCCGGAGAGCCCTACCAATGGAATGGGTTGAGTTTCTTCGCGACGTTCTTCGCCCCGTTGGCGACGCTCTTCGCGCCGCTCGCGATCTTGTGCCCGGCGTCGCTCGCCGTCTTCCCCGCCCAGTCGATCGCCTTGCCCGTGCCCTTGGTGATGTCGCCCCAGTGCTGCACGATCTTCGCGCCGCCGTAGACGATGCCGGTGCCGACGACGAGCCCGAAGGTGACGGGGTTGGGCGCGATCATCGCGGCGGTGAGCGAGGCGTTGAAGCCGACCTCGGCGACGTCCGCGACGTACCCGGCGCCGTTGCGCTTGAACGCGTCGACCGGGTTGCCCTGCGAGATGACGTTGGCGGCGCTGAAGACCGTACCGGCGGCGCTGCCCGCGATGCCGAGGCCGCGCAGGGCGCCCGACGTCTTGCTCGCCACGCTGAGGCCCTCGAGCAGCGAGGCGCCGCGGGTGGCCGCGGGGACCGCCTCGCTGCCGGCGCGGGCGGCGGTGAAGGCGTTCTTGCCGACGGTGAACAGGTTGGCGTTGCCGGCCCGGGCGACGGCGAGGCCCGCGTGCGTCGTCCCGCCGTAGAGCTTGGCGAGTTCGTCGGAGCCGACGACGAAGTCGATGACGCCGTTCGCGGTCACCCCGGCCAGCGGGCGGCTCATGAAGCTCAGGCCGCGGAAGGAGTTGTAGGCGCTGCCCGTCCAGTCGCCGATGAAGCCGCTGGTGCCGGGTATTCGCTGCAGGCCCGCGCTGATCTTGCCGGGCAGCCACGAGCCGGGCGCGCTCAGCGAGCGCAGCTTGGGCGACCACGTCTCCAGGGCCCGGCCCCACCCCTGGATCCTGGAGCTGGGGATCTTCTGGATGCCGCGGGCCGCCCAGTTCTTCCAGGTCTTGCCCCAGCCCTGCTTGAACGAATTGCCGAGCAGCACCTTCGTCATGGCGGTGCCCTGCACGACGACGTGCCCGGTCGCGTCCGTCACCGACTTCCAGTCCCCGTACGCCCCGAGCAGGTACTGCACCGCGGGCTCGAACGGCTGGAGCCCCGGAATGCTCGTGAGGGCCGTCGCCTTGAGCCGGTCGAGCCAGTCGTTGAGCGACTCGTCCGGCTTGCGCTGGAAGGTGGACGCCTTCGGATCCTTGCTGTTCGCCACGGAGTTGGCGATGAGGAGGGCCTCGGGGCTCAGGGCGTCGCCCTTGTAGTTCTTCAGCTCGTCCGGGGTGAACCCGGCCCACAGCAGGCCGCCCGACAGATCCCCGTTGTCCATCCGTACGTGCGCGGCGCGCTTGCGCAGGTCGGGCGCGGTCTCGCTGACCCACGCGACCATGGGCCGCAGCCCGGCCAGCTTCGACGTCACCCCGAGCGTGGCCGCCCTGCGGAAGGCGGAGTCCGTGGCGTTCTTCAGGCTCGTCGGCGCCGCTCCGTCGAGCAGGGTGGCCAGTTGCTCCAGGTCTTCCGGTTTCACACTGCGCACGTGACGTTTCCCCGTTTCCCCCGTGTCGGACGCGGACGGCTGCGGACGGCTGCGCACGCCGGCGCACGCGTGCGGCGCACTTGGCGACACCTTGATGGTAGCCAACGACACTTTTGACGCTCAGGGGTGTTGCGGAGGTTCCCGCCGATCAGGGCAGGGCCAGCCCGGCGACCACGGACTTGCCCCGGTACGGCCGCGGCCGCACCCCCCACGCGGCGGCGAGCGCGTCCACGAGCAGCAGCCCGCGCCCGGACTCCCTGTGCACGTCGGGCGGTTGACGCATGACGGGCCGCCCGTCCCCCGGGTCCGACACGGCGAGCCAGTAGTGCCCGTCGGCGGCCCACACCACGAGCTCCACCCGGTCCTCGACCCCGCCCCCGTACCGTACGGCGTTGGTGACCAACTCACTGGTCAGGAGGGTGAGGTCGGCGTGGAGCGCGTCCGGTACGTCCTTCGGCAGCCAGTCGCTGAGCGCGCGCCGAGCGCGCCCGACGGAAGCGGGTCGGGCGGGGAACCGCCAGAGGGCGGGCACGACGGGAATCTCGGGCATAGCGAACTCCGTTGCGAGGGTGAGGGTTTGGTGCGTGCAGTGGATTCACCGGTGGCATGCCGCCCTGGTCGCGAGCGCACCTGTCCCAGGGCGGACGGGCATGCTCGCGCGGTGCGCTTCCGGCGTCACTACGCGTAGCAGCGTGTTCCCCACACTAGGGCGACGGGGCCCAATTTGCCAGACGTACCGTCAGATTGGCCACGGACGAGTGCCTATGCTCGTACCCAGCACCACGGCGACGGCGGAGGGAACGGCATGGTCCAGCGGACGGTCCTCACCGAACGGCAGAAACGCCTGGGCAGCGAGGTGCGTCGCATCCGCACAGCGGCGGGCATGTCCGCCGAGCACGCGGCGGGCCTGCTCGGCGTCGACCGCAGCCGCCTGTCCAACATGGAGTCCGGCACCCGCGCGATCAGCGCGGAGCGGCTGCGCACGCTGGCGTGCAACTGCGACTGCACGGACGAGACATACGTGGACGCGCTGGCGGAGATGGCGGAGCCGAGGGAGGTGGGGTGGTGGGAGCGGTACCGGGGCAGCTTGCCGCAGGGCATGCTCGACGTCTCCGAGATGGAAGCCCATGCGGCCCGCCTTCGCGGATGGAACGTCGTACACGTGCCCGGCATGCTCCAGACCTCGGAGCAGGCCATGGCCATCTTCCGCGCCGCTGTCCCCGCCCTGCCGGAACACGAGGTCGCCCTGCGCCTGGCACACCGCGCGGAGCGCCAACGGGTCATCGACGGCGACGACCCGACCCCCTACGTGGCCCTGATCCACGAGGCGGCCCTGCACATGCAGTTCGGCGGCGAGGCGGTGGCCCGCAGCCAACTCGACCACCTGCTCGACGTCTCCGAACGCGACAACGTCACCCTCCTCGTCCTGCCCTTCTCGCACGGCTCGTTCCCCGGCGCGGGCCAGACCCTCGTCTACCTCGAAGGGCAGGTCCCCCAGCTGGACACCGTCCAGGTGGACAGCTCCCACGGCCCCGACTTCCTCCACGCCGAGGCCCAGCTCGCGAAATACCGCGCCCAGCTCGACCTGTTGGAACAGTCGGCCCTGTCCGCGGAACGATCCCGCGACCTCATCCGCACGATCGCCCACAACCTCTGAGGAGCCACCGATGGCAGACATCACCTGGGAAGCCCCCTTCTGCGCGGAGGGCAGCTCCTGCTTCCGCCTCGGCACCGACGCGGACGGCAACGCCTACATCGCCGTCGCCGGAGCGGAAGATCACTACCTCACCGACACCCACGACGCCCTCCGCGCGCTCATCGCAGAGATCAAGTCCGGCAAGGCCGACCACCTGCTCTAGGAGAGAGCACCATGCCCGACATCACCTGGGAAGCCCCCTTCTGCCAGGACGGGAGCAATTGCTTCCGCCTCGGCACCGACACGGATGGCAACGCCTACATCGCCGTGGCGGGAGCGGAAGACCGCTACCTCACCGACACCCACGACGCGCTCCGCGCGCTCATCGCAGAGATCAAGTCCGGCAAGGCGGACCACCTGCTGTAGGCGCGCGCGTAAGGGGTGGGGGCGTCGACCAGGTCTCAGGGCTCGGCGGGGCCGAACCACGACGACACGAAGGCCATGAGTTCCCCGTCGGTGACCCCGCCCTCGGTCCAGCTCAGGAGTTCGAGCTTCTGCCGGACCAACCAGCCGTGGTGGCTGCCGAAGGCGGCGGCTGCGTTGATCTTCCGCCCGCCACTCTCGCCGTAGGCACGGAGCGCACGGGCGATGTCGACGATCGAGCCTCCGCCCGCGCGGATCCGGTGAGCCTCGGCGGCCCACTCGTCAGGCGACACGCCGCACCCCCTTCGTCGCCCGGCACGGGCCCCGCGCAGAGCAGCCAGGGTCCCACGCCCCCGCGCCGGGCCCGGCAGCAGCGGCGTACCGCTCGGCTCCGCCCTAGATGATCACGTACGCGTCGTGCGGGATCGCCCGCGACCAGACGGCTTCGAAGGCGTCCCCGCACAGTCGGGCGGCGGCGGGGTCCTCGGTCATCTCGCGCGGTGCCGAGCCGCCCTCGCCGGTGAAGTGGTTCCACCGGACCGTCCGGCCGTCGAAGAGCCAGAAGTCGTTACCGGGGAGCGCGATGTCGCTGGCCCGGCGGCGCGGGAGCCATCGCACCTGTTCCCCGGCCTCGACGTTGACGACGGTGAGAGCGTGCTCGTACCGGATGTACGCGCTCACCGGCTCCGACACGATCCGCGCCCGGCGTACGACGACACCACGGGCGACCGTACGCCGGATCAGCTCCACCCATTGGCGCCAGTAGTCCGACTCCGGGTCCACGTTCAGCTCTCCGGCGGCCTGCCAGCGCGCATAGCTCTGTACGTCGGAGCCGACGCCGTACGCGTCGCGCATCTCCAGGTGCACGGCGGAGTGCCTGGTCCCGTCGAGGACTTGCTCGAAGCTGGGCATACTGCTCGATGACATCTGAACCTCCGCTACGTCGTAACTGTTCACGGGCAGCTGCGCGCCCAGCATTTCCCTCACCGCAGGGCGTCGATGGCACGGCCGACCAGGGCCTGCGCCTCCGTCCCGGACACGGCCATCTGGCGCAACTCCTCGAACGCGGCAACGTACAGGCCGACTTCGGACGGCTGGTTGACCTGCACCTGCGCGCTGACCAACTCGACGGACGCGAGCCGGTCGTCGTACACATGGAAGGTCTCGCGCGGCCACTGGATCCGGTCCGGGACCGTCTTGGGGATGATCCCCAGCGATATTGCGGGCAGTTCACCAGCCGTGAGCAGGAAGCGCAGCTGCGCAGCCATGACGTCGGTGGCGCCCATCTGGTGATAAAGCACGCCTTCTTCCATCAGGAGAGCGAAGCGGCGGTCCGGCTCGTAGATGATGCGTGACCGCTCGACCCGCGCACGAGCGGCGGCATCACTGTCGTCCACAGGCAGTTGGCGGAATCGGGCCGCCGAACGAAGGATCGCGGCCGCGTATCCCTCGGTCTGGAGCAAGCCGGGCACCAGGGAGGACGAGTAGACCCGGAAAAAATCCGTGTCGCGGAACAGCTTTGTCGAGCTCGTCTGGAGCTGCCGCAGACCGCCGCGCAGCTTGTGTCGCCATTCGGTGTACAGCAGAGCTTTCGGTGACATCGTCGCCTCCGGTGACGGTCGGCTACCACTGTCGTGCCTGACCACGGCGTGGTTGAGGAAGGGTGGCGCCCATCGCCTTGCCGCGGGCGGCGGCCGCCGAAGCGCCGTCACTGCAAAGCGTCGATGGCGCGGACGATCAGGGCCCGCGCCTCCGCGCCGTACACGGCCATGGTGCGAAGTTGCTCGAACGCGCGGAGATAGAGGCCGATTTCGGTGGGCTGGGTGATGTTGACCTCTGCGGAAAGGAGCTCGACCGCGACGAGGGAGTGGTCGAATACCGAGAAGGTCTCGGCTGCCCAGAGGGGACGCTCGCGGGTGTTCATCGGGATGATGCCGAGAGATACCGCGGGCAACGCGCCCGCGGTCAGGAGGAAGCCGAGTTGGCCGGCCATGGCGTCCGCGTCGCCGAGTTGGTACCGCAACGCCGCCTCTTCGACGATCAGGATGAATCGGCGCCCGGCCTCGTGGATGACCCGGGAGCGGTCGACACGCGCCGCTGCGGCTTCCTCGGCGTCGTCCGGGATGCCGAGGAAGCGCGCGTTCGTGCTCAGCAGCGCCCGGGCGTATCCCTCGGTCTGGAGCAGGCCGGGGACCAAGGTGCTGGTGTAGACCCGAAAGGTCTCGGTGGAGCGGTAGAGGGCGAGGTAGCTGATCTGGAGCTGCCGCAAACCCTCGCGGGCCTTTCGCCGCCACTCGGTGTAGAGCGACTCGGCGTGGAGTGAGGCCGCGATGAGGTCCGCTGCCTGCTCCCCGGCGTCGGTGGCTCTGCACCACAGCCGGATGTCCGTAGGAGACGCGGGTGTACGGGCGTTCTCGATCCTGCTCGTCTTGGAGTGGTGCCACTGGCACCGGGAGGCCAGCTCCGAAACGGTCAGTCCAGCGGCGCGCCGCAGGCTGCGGAGGCGTCGCGCGACGTCTTCGCGGGCATCCTGGGCGGCCGAGGACGGGGAGACAGGCATGGCCTTCCGGTGGTCTGGTCAGCGGATCTCGTACTGGTCGTGCGGGATGCCTCGGTTCCACACGGCATCGAAGGCGTCGACGCACTGCTTCACGACGGCCGGGTCGGTGGTCAGTTCGATGTCCGGGTCCGCCCAATCGCCGACGCCGGTGAAGTGGTTGAAGAGCACGGCCTCACCGTCGAAGACCCAGAGGTCGCAGCCCGGCAGCAGTAGATCCGCGGCCTGCCGACGCGGCAGCCACCGTACCTCTTCACCCGCGAGGACGTTGACGGCGGTCCCGGCGTGCTCGTACCGGATGTACGAAGTGACCGGCTCCGAGATGACGCGTGCCCGGTGCACGGCAACACCGCGGGCGCACACTCCGGCGATGAGGTCCACCCAAGGTGCCCAGTACGCCGACGCCGGGTCCGCGTCGCGCTCACCGGTGCGGAGCCAGTGGTCGTAGTCGGCTGCCTCGTCGCCGACGGCGTACTGGTCGCGCATCTCCAGGTGGAAGGCCGAGGTGCGCGCGGAGGTGAGCAGGGACCTAAAATCCACGCTCGGCGGCATCGCAAGCCTCCCTCAGCAGCGGGATCAGGTGGGCCGGGATACGGATGACCGTCTCACCGGCAGGGATGCCCAGAGCGTGGCCGGGCGCGGGGTTGTCCGCGCACTCCTGGCGCGTTTCCTCATCGGCGATGTAGCTCTGGAAAAGGATGTCGCGGGTGACGGTGTGCACCCAGGCGGTGGGCGATCCGCTGTGCCCGGTCTCGGGGTCGACTCCGATGAACTTTAAGGCGGCCATGGGCTGGTCCCTCCTCGGTTTGGTGCAGGGTTGTGCGTAACCATGGCCGCGCCGGGGCTCTTTGAGCAAGACCATATTCGGCCTTACGCCCTGACGAGTTACCTGGGTGCACATCGCTGCACATCGCTCGCCCACAAGCACACATCGCTCGTAGCGTCGAAGTGCTCGCCTCTCGCGCCTCGTCCGGCGGGGGCGGCGGCACAAGGCCCCGCGGCGACAACGACCGGGGCGCGGTCACGCCGGAAGGGGCGCGAACATGAGGACCCCGACGTCTTGCGAAGACGTGAGCCCTACGCACCCGCGCGGCGGATCCCGGCGCGTCCTGGGGGTCGGGGCGTGATGCGGTATTGCGTGCGGCATCGGGGGTGGGTCATGGGTACGGACGCCGTGGTCATCTCCCGGCCGGAGGGCGGAGGCGCCGTCTATGCCTGCAACCCGTGCGTGCGGCGCGACGGCATCGTGCCGCCGCCCCGCCAGGACAGCGGGGGCACCGCGTGAGCGCCGCGCGGACGTGCGGGTGGTGCGGGCGGGTCACCGCGGAATTCATCGTGCACGACATCGACGCGGACCACGGGCCCACCGAGGTCGTGTGGTGCCGGGACTGGCGGGCCTGCCACACCGCCCGCAGCGCAGCCTCCCGGGAATCCTGAGCCCCTCCCCGGGCCGAGCTTGGCGGCAGACCCGGGGAGGTTGACGGCACCACCACCCCGACAGGCGAGGGGAGGTGACTCCCATGAGCGTAACGGCCGCCGACCCCGGCGACGACGAACCGACCCCGCCCGCCGACGAACCCGACTGCGGCGGGGGCGACGGCTGCGGCAGGCGGTAGCGCATCACCCGTTCGGGGCCGGCCACCGCCTGGTTGTCGGCCCCTCCTGGTAGAGGAAGGACATGACGCCGCACTGGCACGCGTACACCTACACCGGCCCCTCCCGGCCGCGGGACTCCGACGCGCGCAACCCCGCCACCGTGGCCCCGCCCCTGGTCATCGCCGAGTGGCCCGGCAAGCCCCGCAGCATGCTCGCGGGCACCTTCACCACCCCCGAGGCCGCCCTCGACTGGCTGGCCGGCCAGCTCGCCGAGACCCCGCCCCTGCCCACCGCGCTGCCGCCCGCGGCGATCCTGGAGCACGCCCGCGCCCGGCTGGCCGCGCACCCCGCCGACGAGGTGACGCGCTACTACACCGCAGGCTCGTACGTCGCCCGCGACCTCCTACGATGCACGGGCCGCTGCCCGGCGCCGCCGGCGTCAGACTGAGCGGAAACGAGGAGGGCGGACGTCGTGAGCGGGCCGACCGTGGGGCTGTGGCTGCCGCAGGAGCGCAGCGCGTTCGATGCCGTGCCGTGGCTGGAGGGCTTCTGCGCCCTGGTCGACTTCGGCAGCCTCCTCGGCTACCGCCGCACCGCGCGCGACCTCACCCGGGAGGAGGAGGCTGCGCGGCTGGCCGAGTCCCGCGCCCTCGTCGCCCATCTGCCCCACCCGGACTTCCGGCTGATCACGTAGCCCGCCTCAGTACGACGCGCCCTCGCCGTCCTTCTGCGGGGTGAGTATCCGGAAGGGCGCGGTCGCGAGCATCCCGCCCGTGGACAGCCAGGCGACATCGACCCGTTCGAAGACCAGGGCGATTGCCATGTCCATCGCGTCGACCGGCCCGTGCGCGGTCCCGAACCGCCGGTGGCCGCTGGTCTTCCGGACATGCGGCCCGTCCACGAACCCCACCCGGACGTCGTCCCCGCGCAGCAACTCCACGGCATGCCCCTCACCCGTCGAGGCGTACCCGTACTCGCGCCCCGCAAGGCCGATGAACAGCGCACGAGCGGAGCGACGCAGCCCCAACGGGTTGTAGGAGAGGGCTGCAAGAATGCCGCCGACGCTCAAGGTCGCCTTCTTGCTGAGATACGGTGTGCCGCCCATACCGATGCCGGACAGATACGTGTCCGGCAGCCGCTCGCTCACCACTTCCGTGCGAAGAATCTCTCCGGGCCGGGTCCTGCGGCTCAAGGTGTGGAAAACCTTCACATCGCCGAACGCACCCACCGTGCCCGTCACACCCCGCTCGGTCTTGGTGTCGTAGGGCTCCAGGACGAATTCGAAGCTGTCGGTCACGAAACTCTCCCTGCCGAGCTCTTCAGTCGGTGTTCATGATCTGCGGCGAACAGGCGGGGCCTAACGCGCCCTCCCGTCACCGTCGTTCTGCGACGAGATCATCCGGAAGGGCGCGGTCGCGAGCATCCCCCCCGTGGACAGCCAGGCGACGTCGACCCGTTCGAAGACCAGGGCGATTGCCATGTCCATCGCGTCGACCGGGCCGTGCGCGGTCCCGAACCGCCGGTGGCCACTGGTCTTCCGGACATGCGGCCCGTCCACGAACCCCACCCGGACATCACCCCCACGCCGCAACTCCACGGCATGCCCCTCACCCGTCGAGGCGTACCCGTACTCGCGCCCCGCAAGGCCGATGAACAACGCACGGGCAGAGCGACGCAGCCCCAACGGGTTGTAGGCGAGCCCGGCAAGAATGCCGCCGACGCTCAAGGTCGCCTTCTTGCTGAGATACGGCTCACCCGCCATTCCGATGTTGGTCAGGTACGTGTCCGGCAGCCGCTCGCTCACCACCTCCGTCCGCAGGATGTCCCCGGGCCTGATGTGGCGGCCCCGCGTGTGGAAGACCCTCACCTCGCCGAACGCACCCACCGTGCCCGTCACGCCCCGCTCGGTCTTGGTGTCGTAGGGCTCCAGAACGAACTCGAAGCTGTCGGTCACGTGTGCGTCTTCCACTCTGGTGCGGTCGGAAAGGATGGCCTGAAAGGTTCCTCAGTCGCCAGCCCCGCCTCCGGTGTCGTCCGGACATGGGGATGCTGGCGATCGGCTCCCGTGTCCACGGTGTCAGCAAGCCTCTACCACTTCATCGGATTGAGCGCCTTGCCCACCTTCTTCGCCCCGCTCGCCACCTCGTGACCAGCTTTCTTCGCTCCGCTGGCCACTTCGTGGCCCGCCTTCTGTGCCGTGTCCGCCGTCCAGTCGACGGCCTTGCCGGTGCCCTTGGTGATGTCGTCCCAGTGCTCGACGATCTTCGCACCGCCGTAGACGGACCCGAAGACGACGACGGCGCCCAGCGAGAAGGGCGAGGGGGATACCAAGGCTGCTGTCAGTGATGCGTTGAAGCCGAATTCCGCCACGTCCGCGACGTAACCCGCGCCTTGGCGCTTGAAGGCCGTGACCGGGTTGAGGCCGTCCGAGATGACGTTGGCACCGCTGAAGACCGTTGCGGCAGCGCTGGTGCCGATGCCCAGTCCGCGCAGCACGCCCGAGGTCCTGGCCGCGATGCTGATCCCGCGCACCAGGGACGTCACGCGGGGCGCGGCAGCCACGAGTCGGGTCTCGCCGTAGGCGTTGGTGAGGACGCTCAGGAGACGGGCGTTCGCGGCCCGGGTAACGGCCTGCCCGGCGTGGGTCGCCCGCGAATACTGGCTGGCCAGTTTGTCGCTGCCGATGAAGAAGTTGACGGCCTTGTTGACCGACACCCCTCGGAAGGAGTCGGTGAAGAACGGCAGGGCGCGTAGTTGGTCGTAACGGGTGTTGGCGAGGTCTGCGACGCGGTCCCCCACCTGCGGAAGGCGCGTAAGCGGCCCGAGAACTTTGGTGGGCAGCCATGTGCCCGGGGCGGACAGCGACCTCACCCTCGGTGCGAAATCCTCGATCGCCTTGCCCACAGCCTTGACGACCGGGTTGCCACTCGACTGAATGCGAAGACCCAGCCAGGTCGTGAATGATTTGCCCAAGCCGTTCGCGAACGAGTTGTTCACCAGCACTTTGGCCAGCGCGGTCCCCTGCGCGACCACGTGCCCGCCCGACTCCGCGACCGACTTCCAGTCGCCGTACGCGCCGAGCAGGTACTCCACCGCCGGTTCGAAGGGCTGGAGGCCCGGGATGCTGGTCAGGGCCGTGGCGCGGAGGCGGTCGAGGTAGGTTTCGAGGTTTTCGTTGGGTTTGCGGTGGAAGAGGGAGGCGTTGGGGTCGTCGCTGTTGGCCACGGAGTCGGCGATCAGGACGGTTTCGGGGTCGAGGGTGTTGCCCCGGTAGGCCTTGAGGTCGTCGGGGGTGAAGCCGGCCCAGAGGAGGCCGCCGGAGAGGTCGCCGTTGGAGAGGCGGGTGCGGGCGGCGCGGCGGCGGAGGTCGGGGGCGGTTTCGGTGGCCCAGGTCATCATGGGGTGCAGGGTGGCGAGTTTCGAGGTGACGTTGAGGGTGGCTGCTCTGCGGAAGACGGAATCCGTGGCGTTCTTCAGGCTCGTCGGATCCGCGCCGTCCAGCAGCGTGGCTAACTGCTCCAGGTCTTCCGGGTTCACGCTGCGCATGTGACTCCCCCCCGGGGTCAGGTGCATTGGGTGTTGCTCCCGTCGCACAGGGTACGGACGGGGCGGGGGAGCAGCGGGCGTTCTCGGCCAGTGCCGGAGGGCACGGCTCCGCCGCCGGGTCACGGTTGGACCCGGCGGCGGGGCGGGAGGGTCAGCCGCGGCGGAAGAACTCGACTTCGGCCAGGGCTAGATGGTGGCCCTTCGTCAGGCCCGCGGGGGCGCGGAGGGTGAGGCGGGCGGTGGTGACGTCGCTGACGCCGGTGGTGAAGGTCTGGTCGCCGGGGCGGTCGTCGAGGGTCAACTCCTGGTGGTGGGTGGTGCCGTTGCTGGAGGTGGTGTCCAGGTCGATCGTGAGGGCGCGGCCCTCGGCCTGGTATTGCTTGAGGGTCGTGGAGGCGCCGTTGGTGATGATGACGTCGACCAGGCGGATGGGCTTCGCGAAGGTGTAGGTGATCGTCGCGCCCGCCGAAGGGGCGGCCCAGTACCGGTTATTAAGGCCGTCCAGGGTGTTCGCGGCCGGGTGGCCGGGGATTTGCGCGCTCGCGGTGGCGTGGGTCGGGCGGATCGACTTCGCGCCGTCCAGCTTGTCCTTCGTGTCCTCGAACAGGCCGCGCCCGGCGGGCAGCGCGAAGAAGACGCCGACCGCGAGGACGGCCACCACCAGCAGGATCACCAGCAGCCGCTTGAAGCGGCCCGAACCCGCCCGCACCCGGCGGCGGAAGGGCCAGATCGTCCGCCACCAGGGCAGGGCCGCGCGCGCGGGCGCGGGGTTCAGCGGGGCGGCGCAGCGGCGGCAGAAGCGGCGGTCGGGCGGGTTGAGCGTCCCGCAGTTGGGGCAGGGCTCCCCCTCGGCCTCCTCCGGCTCCGGCAGCGGCCGCACCACGGGCCGCGGCGCGACCGGCCGTCCGGGCAGCACGGGGCGTACGGGGGCGGGGTCCGCCTCGGGCGCCTCCTCGGCGGGCGCGCCGGGCCGCCGGGGCGGTACGGACCCCTGCGGGACGGCGGGCGGTACGGGCGCGGGCGCCTGCGCGGCGGGCGGCGTGGTGGGGGAACTCGCCTGCGCCGCAGGGGGGTTGGGCGGCGCCGATACGACCGGCGGGGCGGGCTCCTGGGCGGGAGCGGGTGGCGCGGCGGGAGGCGCCGACTCGGATCCGTGGGAGCCGGACCCCGACAGGCCGTCGCGCACGGCACGCCGCAGGCGCCCGGCCCACGCGTCGGGGCCCTCGGTCACCGCGTCGGCCGCGCGCCGTACGCGTCCCTCCGCCCGGTCGGGGGCGTCCGCCGCACGCCGGACGCGACCTTCCGCGCGCTCGGGAGCGTCCGCCGCGCGCGCCACGTCGCCGCCCGGCGCCACCGCGTCGGAGGCCCCGCGCACCGCCCGCCGCAGGCGCCCGCCACGGGGCTCGGGGGCGGCGGGCTGCTCCTCCGGCCCGGCGGGGGTGGGGCCGGGGTCGGCCGAAGTGCCGGGCGCGGCGGGGGCGTTGGCTGCGCCGGACGCACCGGACGCGCCGGACGCGCCAGCGGGCGAGGCTGCGGGCGCGCCTGCGGGCAGGACAGCTCCGGCTCCGGCTCCGGAGGAAGCCGAACCCTCGGGCGTGGCAGGAGCGTTGGCTCCACCCGGCGAGGCAGAGGTGTTGGGCGCGGCAGACCCGGTCCCACCCCCGGACGGCGCAGGGGCATCGGGCGCGGCAGACCCGGCCCCGGATGAAGCCGAACCGCTCGACGCGCCAGCGGGCGCCCCGGCCCCGCTCCCGGACGGCGCCGAACCGCCGGACGCGGCAGGGGCGTCGGACGCCCCGCCCTCCGCGGGGGCCGAACCGCCGGAGGCGTTCGCGGGCGGTGACCCCGCCGACGACGGCGCCGGGCTCTGCGACCAGCCCAGATACGTACCGCAGGTGCCGCAGAAGTCCTCGGTGGGGCCGTTGGACGCCCCGCACGCGGGACACGCACGCATGAACGTCACCTCCCTTCGCTCGGCGGGCCGGGCAGGATCTCCACCCGGCAGGCGGTGTGCGCCGGGCACATCGCGCGGACGGTCTCCCGGACGCGCTCGGCGTCCACGTGCTGCTCGCGGCCCGGCCACACCCGCACGAGCGGTCCCGCCGGGTCCTGCGGCGGGAGGTCGGAGCCGGGGGTACGGGACCAGGTCGCGCCGCCGTCGCCGCTGACGTCGGCGTGCACGCCGAGCACCAGCCACAGCGCCTCGACCAGGCCCTTGCGGGTGCCGCGCAGCCGGTGCAGCTCCAGGGCGCGGACGACCGCCTCGCGGCGCAGCTCCAGCGGGCACCGCGGGTCGTCCACGACCCCGACCCACGAGCCCAGCCACGCCAGGAAGTCCGGCGGCGCGAGGCGCGGGTCGAGGTACGCGGGCAGGTTGTCGAGTGTCGCGAACACGGGTGCGAGGACGACGTCGAGCCCGGCGGTGAATCTCTGAGCGAGGTCGTCGTCGGCGTACAGCGCGGGAAGCTGCTCCCCAATGGGGTGCCTGCTCCGCAGGCCGGGTACGGCTGCGCGGCTCATCGCATGACCTCCCCGTCCGCGCTCCCGCGCAGGCTCGCGCTGCCGCGCAGGGCGCCCCGCAGGGGCGCGTGGGGGTACCTCCCAGGCGTAGCTCTGGGGGAGAACGGCGCGAGCAACCCACCACCGGCCGGTGGTCCGGAAACGACAGCAACTGCCCCTTCGGGCCGGTGACTACCCGCGCCCCGGTGGGGGCTGAGCGCGCAGTTCCCCGCGCCCCTAAAAACGCTCGCCCCGCGCCGCAGGCGCACCCTCGCCCCACCGCCCCCGGCGGGGAAAACGGTCGCTCCGCGCCGCAGGCGCGCCCGCGCCGCACCGCCCTGCGCAGCAGAAGCGCGCGCCCCGCGCCGGCGGGGGCTCACGCCGGAGTCCCCTCTGCCCGAGCGGCAGCGACCTGGTGCTGGTGGGAGAAGACGAGCGCGTCGGAGGTGACGTCGATGCGGTCGGTCGGGGCGCCGCGGCGGCCGGTGAGGGGGTCGGCGGGGAAGAGGCGGATCTCTTCGACGACCGCGTCGCCCGTCGCGCGCTGGAGGACGCCGAAGATCTCGCCGTACTGGACGGGGCGGCCGAAGGGCCAGCCGGTGCCGTCGGGGCCGCCGGTCAGGGGGTTGAGGTAGTGGTAGAGGGCGTCGAGGGCGGCCTCGCGGACGGCGTCCGGGTCGCCGCCGGGCGCGGTGGTGAGGCGGGCGACGACGGTGACGCCCTGGTAGGCGGGGGGCTCGACGGCGACGCTCGCGCCGATGAGGCGGCGCTCGTCGAGGGCCTCGGTGATCGCGGCGAGCACCTGGTCGGAGGGGATGAGCTGCTCGAAGCGCAGCCGGTCGTCGCCCTCGTCGGCGACCGCGTCGGGCACCACCAGGACGCGTACCGCGCCCGCGGCACCCGCGGGGACGCAGCGGACACGGGCGGCGGAGGGCGCGGCCTGGCGGGCGATGATCTCGTGGTCCTCCGCGGTGACGGCGCGCTCCTGCATGCGCAGCGCGTCCGGCGCGCGCATCTTGGCGTTGTCGACGGTCTCCCCGGCGACCCCGCCGCGCGCGGCCTCGCGGTTGGCGACGCGGGCGACGTACGGGACGGAGCTGCGCAGCACGGAGATCGCCCCGCGGGCGACGTTCCCGGCGGGGCCGCCGCCGGTGCGGTAGCGGGCCACCCGGATCTGCGCGCCCTTCGGCGGCACCGCGCCGTAGTGCCGCAGGGTGCCGTCCGCCTCGCGCACCGCGGGCGGGAAGGCGAATTCGCCCGTGGTCGCGTCCAGCGTGACGTGCGGGTCGTCCGGCGTGGAGCGGCTGAAGCCCTCGACGATCTGCCAGCGCTGCCAGCCTGCCGCGTCGGTGACGGAGGAGACCTCGACGACGGGCGGTTCGCCGTCGAGCAGCACCGGCGGGCGGGCGAGCCGGAAGACCTGCCCGGGGACGCCCTCGGAGGTGCCGAGGGGGACGTCGGTGAGGGTCTGCGCATGCTCGGCGGGCATCGTGCCGCCGACGGTGAAGACGGAGGCCTCGCGCACGGTGGGCGACTCGGAGTAGAAGGGCTGGCCGGGCTCGGGCTCGGTGACGCGGCAGCGCAGCCACCCGGCGCGGGTGCCGCCGCTGGTGGAAGCGGTGTGGCCCGCGGGCACGTACAGCACGATCTCGCCGGGGCGGTTGAGGCCGCCGGTGGAGTCCTCGCCGGTCTCGCAGATCTGCCAGGCCGCGCCGTCCCACGCCTCCCACACCAGCGGGGGCTGCCGCGGGTCGACGCCGATGCCCTCGACGCGGCTGTCGAGGCGGATCGCGACGATGCACCGCGGTACGGCGGTGGGCAGGCCGAACAGCAGCGCGTCGCCGGGCTGCGGCGCGCTCTGGAAGCACGGGACGTCGCGCCCCTCGGTGAGGGTGCGGGTGCGGTCGGTCTGCTCGCCGCCCCGCGGCGCGGCGACGAGCCGCTCCAACGACGAGGGCAGGATGCGCAGTTCACCGGTCGTGGCGAAGACCACCGCCTCCTCGGTCTCGCCGCGCAGGGTCGTGACCTCGGTGCCCGCGGGCAGCACGAGCGTGTCGTCCTGCGGCGCGGAGAGCCAGAAGTCGACGTCGGCGCGGGCGGCGGCGGGAGGGAAGAGCCGGATGCCGAGCAGGTCGAGGAAGGCCAGGTAGTTCTTCTCCGGGACCCGGTTGAGCCGGTAGAGCAGCTGGTCGACGAGGTAGGCGAAGGTCTCGATGAGCGTGACGCCCGGGTCGGAGACGTTGTGGTCGGTCCATTCCGGGGCGCGCTGCTGGACGTAGCGCTTGGCCTCGTCGACGAGCTGCTGGAAGCGGCGGTCGTCCAGGTTGGGTGCGGGCAGGGGCATCAGCCGGCCCTCCGCTCACCGGTCGCGACGACGTCCGGGAGGGCCGCGAAGGGGTCCTCGGCGGAGTCGGACGGGATCGTGTAGAAGGGGAAGACGAGGTTGCGCCGGTCGTTGGTGGAGCGGACGGTGTAGTGGACGTCGATGTAGAGCGTCCCGGCGTCGATCTGGTCGAAGGCGACCACGACGTCGTCCACCTGGATCCGCGGCTCCCACCGCTCCAGCGCCTCGCGCACCTGCTGCGCGATCCGCCCGGCGGTCGCGCCGTCGCCCGGCGCGAAGACGTAGTCGTGGATGCCGCAGCCGAATTCGGGGCGCATCGGGCGCTCGCCGGGCGCGGTGCCGAGCACCAGCCGGATCGCCTCCTCGATCTCCCGCTCGCGCTCGACCATGGCGATGCCGCCGGTCGGCCCGACCCGCAGCGGGAAGGCCCAGCCGCGGCCGATGAAGCGCTCGCTCATCACACCCCTCCGATCTGCACGTTGACCGCCCCGAGGATGATCTGCGCGCCGCACACGGTGCGGTCGCCCATCCGCGCGGCGGGCAGCCCGCCGATGAGGACGGGGCGGGCGAGCGCGGTGGGGCTGGGCAGGATGACGTCGGCCGGGCCGAGCGCGGCGTGCGGCGGCACGACGCACACGTGCAGGCTGCCCACGACGGCGGCGGGCTTGCCGCCGATCAGCACGCGGGCCACCGTCGCGGCGGCGGGCGGCGGCGGGGTGGTGATCGCCCCGCCGTGGTCGGTGGGGTCACCGGTTCGGGCTGCGGCCGGCATACGTCGCTCCTCGCGGAAGTCCTGGAGTGCTGCAAGTCCTGCACGTGCTGCAAGTGCTTTGGCCCGGGGGCCGGTTGGGACGGTGGCGCCGGTGAGGGTCTGCGGGCCGGAGCGGGTCGGCGGCCGGCACCTGTCAGCGTACGAGCAAGTAACCACCGGCGGGCCTCAGTTGATCCGGACGAGCGCGGCCCGGAGGACGCCGAGTGCGCCGCCGTCCACGGTGACGTCCGCCGTGCCCTTGACGCTGACGGACGCGCCGCTCACCCGCGCGCCCGCCGTCCCGTCGACGTTGACCTGCCGCCCGCGCACGTTGACCGTGCCCTGCCGGGCGTCCAGCGTGATGCCGTTCCGGTCCATGACCAGGGAGCTGAGCGCGGCGCCGCCCGCCGACGCGGACACCGTCACCTCGATGCGGTTGTTGCGGTCGTCGAGGAAGACCTCCAGACGGCCGTCGCCGGTCTGGAGGCGCACCCCGTTCAGTCCGGTCGGCGAGTCCAGCAGCTCCACCCGGTGACCCGAACGCGACACCACCGAGCGGCGGTTGAGCTTGCCGCTGGTGGGGTCGACGAGCGGGACGTCGTGCTTGGAGGGCTTGTCCCGGCCGTTGTAGAGGCCGCCGATGACGAACGGGTGGTCCAGCAGGCCCTGTTCGAAGCCGACCAGCACCTCGTCGTTGACCTCGGGGCTCACCACACCGCCGCCGCCCTTGCCGCCCCACTGGACGGTGCGCACCCAGTCGGTGACGTAGGTGTCGTCGAGCCACGGGAAGGTGAGCCGCACCGCGCCGTTCTGCCCGCCCTCCGGCTCGCGCACGTCCGTGACGACACCGGTGGCGAGGCCCGGGACACGCGCGCCGCGCCCGGGGGCGTTGGCGCCGGTGACCAGGCCGGTCAGCGAGCGGTCCGGGCTCGCGCCGACCCACACGGTGGTGCGGTAGCCGCGGTCGGGCTCCAGGACGTGCTGGACCGCGGTCGCGGTGTAGCGGCCGGAGAAGGCCTCGCCGACGTTGCCGAGCGCGACCGGTACGCCCGCGCGCAGCATCGGGTTGCCCTCGGCGACCGCCTCCAGCTCGGCGAAGCCCGCCGCGACCTGGTCGGCGGCCGCCCCGGCGGCGGCGGTGGTCTCGGCGAGCGTGGCGTACGGGGTGTCGGTGACGGTCAGCTTGGCCGTGCCGAAGACGGACGCGGCGCGCGACGGGCTCAGCCCCGGCTGGACGCTGTCGCTCACGATGGACGGCTCCCGCGAGACCAGCGGCTTCTTCGTCCGCACGTCCCAGCCGCGCACCTCGACCTGCGCGGCGCCGTCCGCAGCCGTGAGCGCGGCCCGCAGCGCGAGCAGGTTGCGGCCGTATTCGAGGACGAGCGGGTTGCGCGCGGCGGACGTCGAGGGCGCGGGCGCGCCGGACGCGTTCTTCGGCTTCGTGAACTGCAGCAGGCCCTTGTCGTCCACCCGCACCAGCGCGCCGCTCTCGTGCGCGAGGAACTGCAGGAAGTCCCAGTCCGAGACGTTCGCCTGGGACAGCTGCTTGTACGTGACCGGGGCCGCCTCGACCTTGCCGACCGCGAGGCCCGCGCGCGTCGCGACCTGCCGCACGATCGCCGACGCCGACATGTTGCGGTACGCCGCCACCCGGCGGCCCCGCTGCAGGCGGTGCGCCCGCGAGTAGGCGCGCACGACGGTGAAGCTGCCCGTACGGTCGCGGTCCAGCTCCAGCGCGGTGACCTCGCCGTTGAACAGCAGCTCACGGCCCTGCCCGGAGGCCGTCATGACCGACACCTTCAGCGGGGTGCCGATCGTGATGCCGGTCTTGCCGAGGAATTCGTGGTCGGGGTCGCGGAAGGTCAGCACGGCGGCGTCCGGCAGCCCCACGTTCTCGTCTACGACGCAGCTCACCAGCTGCGCCGCCCAGATCTTGGGGAGTTCGCCGGGCGCCTCCACGATCGGATCCGCGGCGAAGGACCGCCCGCCCTGCTCGCTCATGCCTCTTCCTCCGCTCTTGTGGTCGGTCTTCCTGCTCACTCCCTCCGCGGGCGGCCTCGTCCCTCGGCCGACCACTGCGGGAGCTCGGGCGTCAGCCCTCAAGTCCGGACCCGCGCAGCGCGGGCACCACGAGTTCCGTGCCGGGCGCGAGCGCCATCGGGTCGTCGATGCCGTTGGCCTCCGCGATCTCCCGCCAGGCCGACGCGTCGCCGTACTCCCGCCACGCCAGCATCGCCAGCGTGTCGCCCGCCACCACGGTGTGCGTGCTGCGGGCGGTACGCGCGCCGGACGTCGGGTTCTGGCCCGGCACGTCGACGCTCGCCTCCTCGATCGACAGCGCGCACGTCGCCCGCAGCGGCTTGCCGTCCACGTCGAAGAGCGTGTACGTCGCCGCGACGCTCATGACCACGCCGTAGAACGAGGTCGTGCGGGCCGTGCCCCACTCGAACCGCACCCACGGGCTCGCGGGCTTCTTGCGGCCCAGGCTCGCCGGGGTCGGCACGCACGCCTTGAGCAGCTTCTCCACCGCCTGCTCCACCGAGTTGTCGTGCGTGGCGGTGGCGTCGAGGAAGACCTCCAGGCTCAGGGTGCGCGGCCCGCTGCCCACGAATTCCGGCAGCGCCGACTCCTCCGCCATCCGCGACGGCGTCCGCCGCCACTCGTTGGTCTTCTGCAACTGGAGGGTGTTGGGGTTGAACTGCAGCTTGAGCTGCGCGATCTGCCCGCCCGGCTTCGCGCCCACGGTCGCGGGCGGTTCCATGAGGACGAGCTGGGCCGAGGTCCGGCCGGAGGGGAGCGCAGGGGACATGCGGGGGGTTCCTTTCCGGACGGGTGTCTCTCACGGGCGTTGTGGCGGCGGGCGGTTGGGCTGGTGGTCGGACGTCGCGGGGATCAGCCCGGGCGCAGACCCTCGTGGGCGATCTCCAACGTCTCCACCGCGGCCTGGGAGTTGGACGGGTCGAAGGACGGGCCCTCCCAGCGCACCGGGACGATGCCGAAGACCTGCCAGCTGATGATCGGCGTCAAGTCGGGCCGCAGCGCGACGATTTCGCCGTCCTTGGGCTCCACCCGGCGCAGCGTCTCGTCCAGCCAGCGGGCGATCTTCGCGGTGTCGGCGGTGACGGGGCGGGTGAGCGTGATGTTCGACCACGTCACGCGTCCGGGCAGCTGGTGCGTGAAGCCGTTGTTGCCGCCCTCGGCGTAACTCTCCATCTCCACCTGGGCGCCCATGCCGGAGCACGTGTGGAAGGCGCCCAGGTCGTTGCCGCCGATCGCGAGCCGGAAGAACACGCTCGTGGCGAAGATGCTGTCCGTCATTGGTGACTCCCTCTTCCCTCTCCCCGCCCTCAGCGGCGGCCGTCGTGCGGACGGCCGATACGGTCCCGGCCGCGGCGCAGCTCGGTGCGCAGCAGCCGGGAGACGGGTTCGAGCAACCGCCGGGCCAGATCGTCGAGTTCGGCGGGATCGGTGCCGTGTGCCTGCGGCTGCGGTTGCGGTTGCGGTTGCGGCTGCGGTTGCGCGCCGGATGCGGTGAGGCCCGCGGTACGGCGCTGGACCTGCGGCTGCGGCTGCGGCTGCTGCGGCTTCGGGACGGCCGTGACCGGGACGCCCGGGGGGAGGCCGAAGTCGGGGCCGTTCAGGGCGGAGCGCTGGACGACGGGGACGACGGGGGCGGGCGAGGGGCTGCCGTTTCCGCTTCCGCTTCCGCCGGGTGCGGTGGGGCGGGGCTGGAGCAGGGGCACGACGGGGGGCGCGCTTGCGGAGGCGAGCGCGCCGGGGACTGCGGAGGGTGCGGGGGCGGGCGGCGCCACAGGCCGGACGAGCGGCGGCGCCGAGCCCGTTTCCGCCCGCTGGACCTGCGGTACGCCCGGGGCGCCGGGCCACCGCGGGGCCACCACGGGCGGGGCCGCGGCCGCTGCGGGGGGCGGGGCGGCGGCCTCGGCGGAGCCGGTGCTGAGGGTGAGGCCGCGGGCGGTGAGCAGCGGGAGGGCGCGGCGGGCGGCTCGGGGCTTCGCCGGGAAGAGGGTGAGCGGGTGGGCGCCGCCGCCGTTGCCGCCGCCGCTCGCGAGGGCGCGCGCGATGACGACGGGGGGCGGGCCGGTGGGCGCCGGGCGGCGGACGAGGGGGGCGGCGGGGGCCGCACCGGCTGCCGGGTGCGCCGGGGCGGCGGGGGACGCGGGTGTACGGGGCCGCAGGTCGTTCGGGCCGAGCACGGGGGTGGCCGGGGCCCGCCGGGCGGTTCGGGGCGCGCCGGGGATCTCCGCGCTCGCGGGCATGCCGGGGAGGGGGGCGCCCAGACCGCTGCGGGGGCGCTGCGCGCCGGGCGCCTCGGACGTACCCTCCGCACGCTGGACGACGGGCAGCCCGCTGCCGGGAGCCGCTCCCATCGGCTGTGCAATGTCAGGGAGTTGGGCCGTCGGGGCCCCGAGCGGGCTCCGTTCGCCGAGCGGCGGCACGGCCCGCTGCACGGAGCGGGTGGCGTCACCGCCGGGTGCCTCACCGGCGCGAGAGGCCGCACCCGGCTGCGCCCCCGTACCGCTCCCGGCTGCCGCCTGGCCACGACCGCCGGGCGCGTCACCGCCGCGCGGGCCCGTACCGGACGCGCCGGACGCCGAGGCCGCGCCGTCCGCAGCACCTTCCGCACGCTGGACGACGGGCATGCCGCCGCCGGGCGCTCCGGTGGGGCCCACGGGCTGTGCGCTGTCCGGGAGTTGGGTCATCGGCGCCCCGAGGGCGCTGCGTCCGCCGAGCGGCGGCACGGCCCGCTGCACGGAGCGGGTGGCGTCACCGCCGGGTGCGTCACCGGCGCGAGAGGCCGCACCCGGCTGCGCCCCCGTACCGCTCCCTGCCGCCGCCTGGCCACGACCGGCGGGCACGTCACCGCCGCGCGGGCCCGTACCGGACGCGCCGCCTGCCGGGGCCGCGCCCTCCGCACGCTGCACGACCGGCAGTCCCCCAGCTGTCGCGTCCCCGGGCGCGGGCGCCACCGGCGCCGCCGCGTCGGGCAGTTCGCCCAGCGGGGTCCTGCCGCCGAGCGACGGCACCGACCGCTGCACGGGCCCTGCGTGGACCGCGTCCGCACCCGGCGCCGTACCGGACGCGTCGTCGGCGCCCGCCGTATCGCGGCTCGCGGAACCGGACGGCCGCCCGTCCCGTGCGCCACCGCCGGACGCCGTGCCGGACCCGTCGCCTGCCGGACCACCCCCGCCGGGAGCTGCCTCCGCACGCTGGACGACCGGCAGCCCGCCGCCGGAGCTGGAGGCCACTGGCGCTGCTGTGTCGGGGAGTTGGGCCGTGGGAGGCCCGAGCGGGCTGCGTCCGCCCAGCGGCGGCACGGCCCGCTGCACGGCGCCCCCCGGTGCCCCACCGGTCGTACCCGAGGCGGCACCGGCTGCCCCACCGCCTTGCGAGCCCGCGGCCGAGCCACCCGTCGTCCCGGCCGCCCCCGAGCCCCCGCCCCGCCCGGAGCCGCCACCCGCGGAATGCGCGCCCGCGGCCGAGCCGCCCCGCGCCCCGGCCGCCCCCGAGGCCTCACCGCTCCCGGTGTGCGGCCCGGAGCCGCCCCCCGCGGCGTGCGCGCCCGCGGCCGAGCCGCCCCGCCCGTCGCCGCTCCCGGCACCCCGTGCGGAGCCGCCACCTGCGGAATGCGCGCCCGCGCCGCCGTCCGACGCACCTTCCGCACGCTGCACGACCGGCAGTCCCCCAGCGGTCACGCCCCCGGACGCGGGCGCCACCGGCGCTGCCACATCCGGCACCCCGCCCAGCGGATCGCGCCCTCCGAGCGACGGCACCGACCGCTGTACGGACGCGGCGCCGCCCTGCGCACCGGCGTGCGGCCCGGCACCCGTACCGTCAGTAGCCCCCTCCGCCCGCTGCACCACCGGCATTCCGCCTGCCGCCGGGGACGCGGCACCCGCCCCGGCGCCCGGCGAGGCCGCCGCGTGCGGAGCCGCACCCGCGGGCGCGCCCAGCGGATCCCGGCCGCCCAGCGCCGGTGCGGACGGGGCTCCGGAAGCCTCTTCCGCCCGCTGCACGGGAGCCGCGACCGGCGGAAGCAGCGCGCTCAGCCGCCGTGCCGCCGGACGGGCCGGGCGGCGGGCGACCACCGGCGAGGGCCCCACCGGGCGGGGCCGCACGACCGGGACGGCCCCGGCGGCGAAGTCGCGACCGCCCGCGGCGGGCGGGGCCTCGCCCGTGCCCGGCACGACGGCGACCCGCCGTACGAGCGGTATCGGCACCGCGGCCGCGGAGGAGGCGGAGGTATCTGCGGCCCGCTGCACCACGGGCCCCGAACCGGCAAGCGTCGCAGGGGAGTCGGCGGCATGCGCGAGCGGCCGCGAGGCGGTGGCGCCCGCCGCGCCCTCGCGGGCCGACGCCCCGCCCTGCGTACGGTCCGGCACCGCACTGAGCAGCAGCGGGCCCCCGCGCCCGGCGGAGGAGGAAGAGGCGGGCCGTCCGGCCGACGGGCGCGCGACACCGCGGGCCACGCCCGCGGGCGCGCTCGACGACACGGCGTGGCCGAGGCCGTTGTCGAACATCGGGTTCTGCCACGACGCGAGGCGCCCCCGGAAGACCAGCCCGTCGCTCACGCCCAACGCGGAGCGCTGGACCGTCAGTTCGGGCGGCGACGTCCGCCGCCACCCACCGTCCCACCCGGCGGGCATGGAACGCCCCGCACCGCCCGGCCCCGTACCGCCCCCACCCCCGGCGGAACCGCCCGCACCACCCGGCGCGTCAGCGCCTCCGGCAGCACCCGCACCCCGCGCGGAAGCACCCGACCCACCCTCGGCCCCGGCGGAGCCCTTCGCGGAGCCGTTCGCGGGGCGGCGGTGCAGCCTGTCCCGCCATGCCATGTGCTCAACCGCCTTCGTTCATACGGGTGTTGATACGGGCGATCTCGTTCACCCACTGGCGGCGCTCGTCGTGCGTGAGGTCGAGGATCTCCTCGCGCGCCCAGTGGAAGTGGTAGGCGATGTACGCGATCTCCTCCCGCAGCCGGGGGAGGGCGTACGTCACGATTCCCCCAGGCGCCCGCCCGAGAGGTCGACCTCGAAGCCGCCGTCGCAGTGCGGGCAGGTCACGGCCGCGCGGGTGTGGCCCTCGCTGTTGACCCGCCGGTAGAAGTCCTGGAGGAAGGCGACGTCGGTCGCGTACATCCGCTCCACGATCCCGGCGTGCACATCGGTGATCGTGCCGAGCCGGGTGATCACCTGGCTGAGCAGGACCACGCTCAGATACGCCGGGTTCTCCTTCACCCGCAGGTCGATCTGCGGGCGCAGCTCGTCGCGGGCCGTGGCCAGCCGCATGGCGCCGTGCCGGTGCACGACGCCCTCGTCGTCCACGTAGCCGCGGGGCAGCTCGAAGTCGAACTCGTCGCGCAGCACCTGCTGCCGCCGGGCGGCGGCCGCCGGAGCCGCGGGGGCCGCGGCGCCCGCGGCCTCGCCCGGCTGCTCCGCCGCGCGGGCGAGCGGTGCCGTCGCCTCGAGGATCTCCTCCAGGCTGCCCGCGCTGACCGTACGGCGCCTCATTCGACGACGATCTCCTCGAACACGATGGTCACGGACTCGGTGGCCGCGGACGACTGGCCCGCGTTGAGGGACGGGCCCTCCCACTTGGACGCCCAGCCCTGCATCAGCTGGATGCGGCGGACGGTGCTGCCCTCGGAGTCCTTGATCTCGATCGTGAGGTTCTGCCGAGCGGTGTTGACGGCGCCCTTGTTGAGCGTCTCCTTGATCCACTTGGTGAATTCGCTGCTCTTGTCGATGCCGCGGGTGATGGTGATCTCACCGGCCAGCCGGGCACCGGGCTGCTTGCGGATGATCTGCTTGCCGTCCGAGCTGACCTGCCGGACCTCGACGACCTCCTCCTCGACGGTCAGCCCGCTGATCTCCTGGACCGACTCCACCAGGTAGCCGCCGAGCTGCACACCGAAGATGTGGGTGGAAAGCGCGTCGCCCTCTGCCATGACTGTCCGTCACCTTTCCTTGCTGCGTCGCTGGTTCGCCGTCACGTTCGCCGTCGCGTTCGCGTGCACGGTCACTCGTCGATGAGGCTGGTGCTGTCGGAGAACTGGGCCAGCCGGAAGACCACGAATTCGGCGGGCTTGACCGGGCAGACGCCGATCTCACACACGACCCGGCCCTGGTCGATCGACTCCGGCGGGTTGTTGTCGCGGTCGCACTTGACGTAGAAGGCCTCGTCGGCGGTGCGGCCGAACAGCGCGCCGCGCCGCCACTCCTCGGTGAGGAAGGCCGTGACGTTGCGCCGGATGCTGGACCACAGCCGGTCGTCGTTCGGCTCGAAGACCACCCACTGGGTGCCCAGCAGGATGGACTCCTCCAGGTAGTTGAACAGCCTGCGCACGTTCAGGTAGCGCCAGGCCGGGTCGGAGGAGAGGGTGCGGGCACCCCACACGCGGATGCCGCGGCCGGGGAAGGAGCGCACGCAGTTGACGCCGATGGGGTTGAGCAGGTCCTGCTCGCCCTTGCTGAGCTTGAGCTCCAGGTCCACCGCGCCGCGGATGACCTCGTTCGCGGGCGCCTTGTGCACACCGCGCTCGGTGTCGCTGCGCGCCCACACACCGGCGATGTGGCCGCTCGGCGGGACGGTCGTGTTGTGGCCCAGCGCCGGGTCGAAGACCCGCACCCACGGGTAGTAGAGGGTCGCGTAGCGGGAGTCGTAGCCCGCCTCGTCGTTGCGCCAGGTGCGCACCTGCTGCGCCGACAGCCCGGGAGGGGCGTCCAGCACGGCGACCCGGTCGCCCATCTGCTCGCAGTGCGCGATGACGGCGAGCTGCACGGTGCGGACGCCCTCGGCGTCGATCGCGCCGCGCTGGTAGGCGCTCATCAGGTCGGGGACGGCGACCATGGTGATCTCGTCGATCGTCTCCAGGCCGCCGAAGCCGGTACGGGCCGCGGTGTCGCCGACGTACTCGGACGCGCTGAGCCGCTGCACCTCGCCGGAGCCGCCGCGTCCCGCCGGGGCGGGGCCGTCGGCCAGCGCGGTCACGCCGTTGGCCGGGCGGGTCTGCGCGCCGCCGCGCTTCTCGGCGACCTCGACGTACTCGGAGCCGCGCGCCTGCGTGACGAGGTAGGCGCGGACGTTCTTGCGGGTCGAGGCGTCGAAGGTCTCCACGACCTTGTCGCCCTGCTTGACCAGCAGCTTGAAGCGGTCCTCCGCGGGGCTTTCGCCCTCCGCGTCCGCGACCTCGACCGTCAGACCGGACGCACCGGGCTTGGCCACGACCGTGAAGCCGCCCAGTTCGACGGGCTGCGCCGAACCGACCGCCTTCTGCGAGCTGTCCGCGCCCGTGCCCGCGGCCCCGCCGATGCGCACGATGTACGCGGCGCCGCCGCCGTTGGCGAAGTAGCCGTAGACCGCGTGCGCCAGGTAGGTGCCCTCGGTGAAGCCGCCGAAGGACTGGCTGTACTGGTCCCAGCTGGTCACCAGGGTCGGTGCGTGGAAGGGTCCGGTCTCGGCGAAGCCGACGAAAGCGGCGACCGCGGTGCCGACCCCCTCGATCGGCCGTGCCCCGGACTGCACCTCCTCCATGTACACACCCGGGGTGAGGTACGTCGCCATACTCGCTCCTTCGCGTCCAAACCGGCTGCGGATCCGGCTGCGGATCACCTGTCTCCGCTCCGAGTCTGCGGAGCAGACGCCCGGGGCGGCCAGAGACGGGCGGACCTGCCGGGGGGCAGGCCCGCTGCCCTTTGCGGCTGTCCCTCGCGGCCCCTTGCTACCGGCCGGTCACGTCTCGGTGATCTCCGCGAGCCAGGGGCCGAACTCGCCCGCCAGGACCAGGCGGCCGAGCTTGCGGTACTCCTGCGCGACGGCCGTCACCGCCTGCCGCATGGTCAACGGTCCCTCCGCCTCCGCCGCGAGGTAGGCGGCGGTCACCGCGCAGGCGCGGATGGAGCCGCCGGCCAGCTCGAAGCGCTCGGCGCAGAAGGCGAGGTCCAGGTCGGCGGCGCGCGGCAGCCGGTCGCCGAGGCAGCGCTCCCACAGATCCCGGCGGCGGCCCGCGTCGGGCACGGGGAAGTCGGCGACGACGTCGATCCGGCGGGTGAAGGCCGGGTCGAGGTTGGCCCGCAGGTTGGTGGTCAGGACGGCGATGCCGTCGAAGGACTCCATGCGCTGGAGCAGGTACGCCGACTCGATGTTGGCGTGCCGGTCGCTCGCGTCCTTCACCTCCGAGCGCTTGCCGAAGATCGCGTCGGCCTCGTCGAAGAGCAGCACCGCGTTGACGGCGGAGGCCTCGGTGAAGATGCGCTCCAGGTTCTTCTCGGTCTCCCCCACGTATTTGTCGACGACCGTGGAGAGGTCCACGACGTAGAGGTCCATGCCCAGGTCCGCGGCGACGACCTCGGCGGACATCGTCTTGCCCGTGCCGGACTCGCCGGAGAAGAGCGCGATGACGCCGCGCCCGCGGCCGCCGCCCGGCCGCATCCCCCACTGCCCGAGCACCTGGTCGCGGCGCCGGGCGCGCAGGGCGAGTTCGCGTAGCCTGCGGTGGGTGGGCGGCGGCAGGACCAGGTCGTCCCACCCGACGCCGGGCTCCACCCGGCGGGCCAGCCGCTCCAGCCCCGCGCCGTTCTGCGCGCGTACGGCGGTACGCAGGTCGTCCGCCGCGACCGGGCGGGCGGCGAGCGCGGCGGTGCGTACGGCGACGTCGGCGGCCCGCCGCAACTGCCGGGCGTCCAGCCGGTGCGCCCCGACGGCGGCGGCGAGCGCCGCGGCGTCCTGGGCGGGAGGTACGGCGGGGGGTACGTGTGCGGCGCCGGGTTCGCCTGGAGGTGCGGCGGGGGGCTCCTCGGACGGTACGGCGCCGGACCCTTCCTGTGGTACGGCGGCGGCCTGCGGACCTGCGTCCACCGTGCCGGGAACCTCCGGGCGTACGGCCCGCGCCGCCTCGTCCAGGGCGTGCCGCCAGCGGGCGGTCTGGCGTTCGGGGGAGGGCGCGGCCACGGTCAGGACGACGGGGCTGTCCGCCGCCCACGCCGGATCCCACGCGGAGCCGCCGTGCGTGAAGAGCGGGATGCCGCGCAGGGCCGCGCACAGCTCGCCCAGCACGCGGGCGCGTTCCGCGGGCCGGTCGGGCAGCGCCTCCAGCGGGCCGAGCACCGCCCCGGCGCCGGTCAGCCGGGCCTCGCGGGCGGCCGCGCGGGCGATGTCCGGCACGTCGGCCGCACGCGGGGCGAGCGCCGCCGCGTCCAGGACGAGCGGGCGCAGCCCGGACGCGCGCAGCGCGGCGACGGCGAGGCCTTCGGCGTCGCCGCCCTTGCTGCGCAGGTGGACCAGGCCCGTACCGGTGGCCGCCGCGCCGGCAGCCGCCCGTACGTGCTCGGGGTCGGCCGCCGGGTCCTGGACCGCCTCGCCGAGGACGGCGGTGAGCCGGACATCGGGGCGGGAGCTGCCCAGCAGATGCGCGGTCACCCGGTCGGGCACCGCCAACGTCCGGGAGAGCGGGGGCCGTTCGGGCTCGGTGACCTCCAGCAGGCCGCCCTCGACGAGCGGCGCCCCGGGGGTGAGCCGGAAGCGGGCGGCCGACGTCCCCGTGCGGCCGCACAGTTCGAGCGCGAGCCCGACCGTGGGGCGGCGGCGCGTCAGGTCGTCGTTGAGGTAGCCGTAGAGCGCCTCGAAGCGGGCGTCCAGGTCGGGCGCGAGGGCGACGAGCAGCAGGTCGAGGTCGAGCGGGGTGAGCCCGAAGCGGGCGGCGAGCCCGTCGAGCACGGTCCCCGGCGCGGGGCGCCAGCTCCCGGTGGCGGGCAGGCCGAGCCCGCCGGGCCCGTCGAGGACGCGCTGCGCGGCCTCGGGCGTGAGGTACTGCCCCCGGTACGGGTCGTCCGGGTCCGGGTCCTCCCCCCGCCGCGCCTCGACCGCGGCCCGTACCCGTACCTCGACGTGCGCCAGCCGCTCCCAGAGATCGAAGTCCGGCTCCCCGCCGGACGCCCCGGCCACCGCGCCCGGCTCGGCCGCCTCGCCCGGCTCCCCGGGGGCCGCATCGCCCGGCTGCGCCTCCTCCGCCACGCTCGTGGCAACCGTGCTCACGGCTGGCGCTCCCCGCGGCGGCGGCGGGCGGGCGGGGCGCCGCGGTCGCGCGGGCCCGCGAAGCCGTCCCCGCCCGGGTCGCTGACCTCGCGGTAGCGCAGTCGGCGGCCGGGGTCGGGCTCCTCCGCCCCGTGGACGGGGTCGGTCGTGCGCAGCACCAGGCCCTCCGTGACGGGCGGCGCGGTCTGCCGGGTGACGCCCGCGAGCGGGGCGCGGACCCGTACCGACACCGAGGCCTTGAGCTCGCCGCCGAAGGCGGACCAGACGTCGGCGGCGGCGGGCGCGTCCATCGCGGTGCCTGCGGTGTCCAGGCCGATCTGGAGGCCGAGTTCGGCCAGTGAGCCGCCGAGCAGCCGCGCGGGCAGCGTCTCGGTGGAGGTCAGCGTCGTCAGAACCTGCGAGAGCAGCATGTGCTCGTCCTGCGGACGGGTCGCCCACGCCGTGACGAGGTAGGTCAGCTCGAACCAGCGCGGCGGGGTGCGCCGCCCCACCACGTGCCCGTCCTCGTCGTAGATCTCCCCCGCGCCGTTGCCGCGGCGGCTGACGTCCTCGCGGATGTCGTAGAGGAAGACGCACACCGTGGGGCCGCCGCGCCGCGCGGCCCATTCCTTCGTCGGGGCGTCGAAGACCACTTCGACGCCCGACGCCTCCAGGCCGGATTCGGTGATGAGCCGCCCGAGGGCGTCGTCGACTTCGTGGATCACCGGCGGGTCACCTCGTCGGGCGGCTGGATGCTGCCGCTGACCACCAGGAAGTCGATGGGCTCGCAGGTGAAGCCGGGGCCGGTGGCGGTGATGGTGCGCGGGCCGGTCTGGTCCTTGGTGAGGATGAGCAGCTGCCCGATGAAGGTGCGGTCCTTGCCGGGGAAGGTCGGCGCGGCGGCCGCGGTGATGCCGGGGTTCCACGTGAAACGTACCGGGGCGCCGGGCGGGAAGTCCTTGCCGCGGACGGAGGTGACGAAGCCGGGCTTGCCGATCGGCGGCACCGCGATGATCACCGGCTGGAGGATCCGCAGCTTCTGCCGGGCGGTGTTGTCGCCGAGGTCCGCGTCCGTGCCGGTCGTGGTGAGGCGGCCGGTCACGGTGCCGGTGAGCGCCTTGTCGGGGCTGAGCACGACCGTGACGACGACGCTCTTCCCGGGCCTGAGGTCCGGCAGCGCGCACACCCAGGAGCTGTCGCAGCCGGGCGGCGGACCGGAGTTGGGCAGGCCCGCGGGCAGCCCGATGTGCAGCTGGAGACCGGTCGCGAGGGCGTTGCGCCCGTTGCGCACGGTGTACGTCACGACGACCTTGCCGCCGACGTAGCCCGGGTTGGGCTGCGCGGTGACATGCACCCCGGGCCCGGCCTCGGGCGCGGGCGGGGCGGGCGGCTGCGTGGGCGGGGGCGTGGTCGGCGGGGTGGTCGTGGGCGGCGGGGTGGTCGGCGGCGAGGTGGGCGGGGCCTCCTGCACGGGGACGACGGTGTCGCCGTCGTTGTCGTCGGGCAGCGGGTCGACGACGGAGCCGGTGACGTGCCAGCCGATGGAGCCGTTGCCGGGCACGTCGCCGATCACCGTGACGGTCACCGGCACGCTCTCGCCGGGCGGCACGATGCCCACGTCGCACTGGAGCGACGCGGCCTCGCACGTGTGGCCGGGCCAGGTGATGCCGGTGACCCGGACACCCGTGGGCGGCGCGATCGTCAGGACGGTGCCGGGCGAGGCGGCGGGGCCGTGGTTCACCACGTTCACGGTGACGGTGGCGGGCTTGCCGACGGTGGCCGCGGGCACGGTGCCGGGCGCGTCGACCGCGAGGTCCACGGACTGCTGGACGGACGGCTCCTTCTGCCTCCCGTCGAGCCCGGAAGTGAGCGCCGTGACGGTGCCGGTCGCGGGGTCCAGCAGCCGTAGATGCTCGGGGCTGTTGGGGGCGTCGGTCTCGCGCGAGGTGAAGACGATGCTCTTGCCGTCCGCCGTCCAGGCCGCGTCGCGCGGCTGGAAGGGCCCGGTCTGCGAGGTGTCGGGCAGCTCCGTGGTGCAGGCGTTGCCGCGGGCGGCCTGCGGGAGCAGCACCTTGCAGCCGCTGCCGTCCGCGGCGACCTGGAGCAGGCCGTCGTACTCGCCCTCGCGGCAGTCGCAGTTCTTGCGGTTGAAGACGATGCCGCGGCCGTCCGGGGAGAAGGCCGGGCTGTCGTCGATGACCGCGCAGCCGTCCGGGCAGTTGTCCTTGGTCACGTCGTGCTGGTCGGCGAGGTTCGCGACGGGCGCGGTCCAGATGTGCTTCTGGCCGCCCTCGTTCGTCGTGTCCCGCGTGAAGGCGAGCATCGTGCCGTCCGGCGACCAGGTGGGCTGCGCGTCCCGTCCCTGCGCCGCGTCCGCCGGCGGGGTGATCTTCCCGGTGATCTCGCCGGTCTTGGCGTCGGCGATCAGCACGGTGCTGGGCCCGGCCGCGTCCAGGACGCCGCCGGGGGAGGTGCGGGTGAAGGCGATGTGCGTGCCGTCGGGGGAGAACGTCGGGTCGGTGTCCCAGTCGGTGTCGCTCCGCCCGGCCAGCGGCATGGGCTCGCCGTGCGTGCCGTCCGCGTCCACCTGCCAGATCCGCTCCGTGCGCGCGGTGTCGGCGTTGCCGGGGTCGACGTCCTCGAAGCGGGTCACGACGATCCGGCGGCCGTCCGGCGTGTAGTTCTGCCGCTCGCTCCACGGGTCGTAGCCGGCCGCGGGCACGAACAGCGGGTTCTTCGACGGGTCGGTGTTCGTCCAGGCCGCCGGGTCCTCCTCCAGGATCGTCACCCCGAGGTCGCGCGGGTCGGAGCCGTCCATCCGGACGTCCTGGAGGGTCACGATGCAGGGGTTGGCCGCGGTGTCGCGCTCGACGATCGCGCCGCCGCCGTCGACCGGGCCGACCCAGGTGGGCGAGGTGACCTCGCGGTCCTCGGTGAGCACGAGCGAGGGCTCGCCGTCCGAGTGCAGCGAGGTGCGGAAGACATGGTCGAAGTCGCCCTCGCAACTGCACGTCACCTCGGGGCTGAGGAAGACCACCTCGTCCCCGTCGGGCAGCCACGATGCCCCGTGGGCCCGCCAGGAGGCGTAGTCGCCCGCCATGAACGGCTGGTCGGTCGTGCCGTCCGTCACCCGCAGGCGGGGGCTGCCGTTCGCGACCGCCGCCGCGACGGCCTTGGCCCCAGTCAGGCGCGGGCCGCTGTCGGGCGGGATCGTGGCGGTGTAGGCGACGAGGTCGCGGTGCGCGTCGTCGTCGACCGGATTCCACACCGGCTCGGTGGCCGGGCCGTTGGCCGGGTCGCTGATCCGGGTGAGCGGGCCGCTGTAGAGGTCCCGGACGTAGATCTGCGGGCCGGTGGCCGGGTCGTTGTCGCAGGAGAACGCGATCCGCTTCCCGTCCGGGGAGACGGTGGGGTTCTCCTCGTTGTCCGGCGTGTCGGTGAGCCGGGTGAGCCCCTTGCCGTCGGTGTGCACCAGCCACAGGTCGCGCTGGGTGCCGCCGCCCGCGGCCGGTTCCACGGCGTCGAAGACGACCGAGTCGCCGTCCGGGGTGAGCCGCGGGTGCGCGGCGTCCATGCCCTCCGTGAGCTTGAGCACCGAGCCGTCCGCCGCCCGCAGGTAGATCTGCGGCTTCTGCTCGTCGCGGCGGCTGGCGAAGACCAGCTGGTCGCCGAGCGCGGCCGGCTGCGTGTCGTAGTGCGTGGGGCCGTCGCCGAACAGCGGGGTGCTGTTCTTGGTGTCCGCCGCTGTGACCTCGCCGAGGCTGCGGTGCTTGGTGCCGGCGTACGTGATCCGGTCGTCGGCGCCGGTCGCGGCGGCGGCCGCGCGCGGCGTGGCGGAGCTGCCGCCGCTGTTTCCCGCGGCGGCCGCGGTGGCCCCGAGCAGCGGGACCATCAGCAGCAGCGACACCCCGAGTCTTCCCAGGCGGAAACGCCTGCGGGGGTCGGCAGGTCCGGTCACGGTCCCCTCCCAGGGTGCTGCGGCGTGCGGGTGCGCGTACGTGTGCGCGTACGGATCGGCGTACAGGTACGCGTACGGGTGCGACCGTGCCAGCCTGCCGCGCGGCGCGGCGGAAGGGCAGGGCGCGGGGGCCGTACCCGGGGGAAGCGGCGATGTGCTTTCGGGTAGTCGCGGCTCCCCCCGCGTACGTCCCGCGTACGTCTCGCGTACGTCTTGCTGCGGTCAGATCAGCCCGTTGCGCAGCGCGTAACCGACCGCGTGGGCCCGGTTGCGCAGTTGCAGCCGCGTGGTGACCTCGTGCAGCACGTTCTTGACGGTGCGTTCGGAGTACGCGGTCTTGCGGGCTATCTCCGCGGTGTCCATGCCCTCCGAGACCAGCCGCAGCATGTCCGCCTCCCGCGTGGTCAGGCTGGACAGGGACAGGCCCTGCGGCTCCAGCTCCGAGCGGTGCAGGCTCGCGACATGGGTGAGCAGCTTGCCGAGCATGTCGCCGGGGAGCACGCCCTCGCCGTTGGCGATCGCCTTGACCAGGTGCAGCAGCCGGTCCTGGTCGGCCTCCGCGCGGCGCAGCACGGCCGCCACGCCGGACTCGATGACGCGCTGGAGGGCGCCGGGGCCGAGGCTGCCGGCGATCAGCCCGGTGCGGGTGGCGTTGTTGTGCCGCAGCCGGTGCAGCAGCGCGGCGACCTCGTCGTCCACACCGTCCACGACCACGAGCGTGACCTGGGCCTGATCCGCGTCCGGGCCGTCCACGAGTTCGACCTCGGGGCGCTGGCGGAGCTGCTGGACGATGCCGACGCGCAGGACGAGGTCGGCGGCATGGACGGCCACGGTCACCCGGGCCGGACGGCTGTTCAGTAAAGCCCGGGGCGCGGAGTCCGCCTGGGCAGTGGCGGGTTCTGATGACACGGCTACGGACATGGTTCAGGCTCTCCTCTGCGCATGACACGAGTGTCATGCGTTCCGCAAGTTCTGAGGGCGTTCGGTGACGGGGTTTCGGGGGCATCGGGTGCACGCAGGGGCGGTCAGTGGCGTCGGAGGAGTACGTCGGGCGAGGGTCGCACGGGCCGTTGACCGACTGCGTGTCAGTCGTATTAATGGAACAACTCTGTTCAACAACAACATAGTTGACCTGACTTCCCGGGCATTAGGTCTGCCCCTGTATTGCCCTCGTCACACCTCGTGGCAATCCCGGGTGCGGACATACGCTCGCGTGCGTGACGCCTTCTGCAGCCTCTTCCGGTACCGGTGCGCCCGGTCTCGACATTCCGGAAGTGGCGGTCGCCCCCGGCGGCACCGCCACGACCACACTCACCGTCCGCAACGACAGCGACATCGTCGAGGCGTACGCCCTGGAGGTCGTCGGGGACTGCGCGCCCTGGACGACCGTGGAGCCCGCGCGGGTCTCCCTCTACCCCGGCACCTCCGAGACGGTGACGATCCGCCTGGATCCGCCACGTTCCCCGGAGGTGCGGGCAGGCGCGGTGCCCCTCGCGGTGCGCGTGCTGCCCGCCGAGCACCCCGAAGCCGTACGGGTGCCCGAGACCACGGTGCACATCGGCGAATTCCACGAGCTGCGCACCGAGCTGCTGCCGCGCCGGCGCCGCGGCTGGCTGCGCGGCCGCTACCGGCTCGCGGTGCGCAACCAGGGCAACACCCCGGTGCGGGTGGGCTTCACGCCGGGGCAGGCGGGCGACGAACTGAAGTTCGCGCTCACACCGGCGCGGGTGCCGCTGGAGCCCGGCGAGTCGGCGGAGCTGCGGCTGCTGGTGCGCACGGGCCGGCCGATCTGGTTCGGCAGGGCGGTCACCCGGCCGTTCACCCTGACGGCGACCGAGTACGCCATGGAGCCGGTCACCCCGGAGATCCCGGTCACCGACGAGAGCGCGGCCCTGCGGCCGCCGCTGGACGGCGAGTTCGTCCAGATCCCGATCTTCCCGCGGTGGCTGCTCGCGGTGCTGGCGGCGATCATCGCGCTGCTGCTCGCGTGGTTCGCGCTGGTCCGCCCGACGGTGCGCAGCACCGCGAAGGCGGCGGCCAACAAGGTCGTCCACCCGCAGCCCAGCACCAGCGCCCAGAACGCCCCCGCTCCCGGCGACGCGGGCGCCGCCCCGACCCCGAGCCAGGGCAGCGGCGCCCAGGCGAGCACCGGCGGCGCCGGCGGCTCGGGCGGCTCCGGCGGCACCGGGGTCACGGGCAACCAGCAGGCCTCCCAGACCATCGACGTCAAGGCGTCCGGCGGCCAGACCAAGACCGGCGTCTACCAGGTCCCCGCGGGCCAGGTCTTCCGCGTCACCGACCTCGTCGTCGCCAACTTCCAGGGCGACGAGGGCGTCCTGACCATCACCTTCGGCGACCGCAAGATCACCACGATCGCCCTGGAGACCTTCCGCAACCAGGACTACCACTGGGTCACCCCCATCGAGGTCGCCCAGAACGAGACCGTCTCCGTCGAGGTCACCTGCCAGAAGCCCGGCACCCCGGCCACCGGCAAGCAGTCCGCCGGCTGCCACGAACTCCTGAACGTCAGCGGCCTGGTGGGCACGATCACCAACTGACCCGCGCCGACGAGGAGGGCCCCGACCACGAAGGTGGCCGGGGCTCTCTTTTGCGGTCGGGGCCCTTCCCTCTTGCGCATCTGCTACATCTGCGGCATGAGCGAACCGGCGATCGATCCCACGGCAGCCGCCGAAGAGGCGTGGCTGATCCGGCTGGCCGACGAGGCCGAGGCCGAGGGCACGGAAGGGTGGGTCTCACTCGAAGAGATGACTGCCCTGCTACGCGTCACCCGCGGCTGAGCGGGTCACCCTCCGCGGACGGCCCGCCGAGTGCGAGGCCGTCGCCTCCTCGCCGCGCAGTACCCGGCGCCCTCCTCGGCGAGATCGCAGAGCCGGCCGGCGAACTCGCGGTACGTCTCGGGGTCGCCGTAGCCGCCGCCGGGCGATCCCTCGGCCCATCGCTGCCAGAGACCGTCCGGTACGAGGAACCGGTCCGCGCCACCGGCCGGCGATCCGGCCGCTCCAGCGACTCGGCCGAGGGCCCGAGGCTCAGAAGGCGAGGTCGTCCCAGGTGACGTCCACGCTGAAGGGCTCGGGGAAGACGATCCCCGGGCCCCCGGGCTCCCACTCCCCCACGGGGACGTAGCGGGCCGGACGCAGCGGCTTGACGACGAGGTCGGCGACGGGGGACGTGGTGCGTTCGTACGCGCGCACTGCCGCGATGTCCCACGTGTCGGCGGCGTCGAGTTCCACCTCCCAGTACCAGGGGATCCCGGCCTCGGCGTACCGGTCCGCCTTCCAGGCGCGGCGCTTGGGCGTGTCGGAGCCCGACAGCACCTCGCCCGCGAGGACCACGTCGTCGGCGAAGGTGTCGGCGCCGCGGGGCAGGCAGCGGCGAACGAGGAAGTCGGGGGTGAGGAAGCTGGACTTGTCGGGGGCGAAGAAGACGTTGGTCTCAACCTCGACCTGCCAGCAGCGCCCCTCCGCTCGGCGGGCGGCGGCTTCGAGCGCGTTGCGCATCCGTACGGCGAAGCGCTGGTGCTCCAGCGGTCCGGGCTCGCTCCGGATCACCTTGCGGTCCCACAGTTCAACGTGGGCCGCGACATCCCCCGGCAGCTTCCCAAGCTCGTCCCAGCTCAGCGCTCGGGCGCCCAGCGCTTCGCGGCGTCGGCCCCGTCCGCAGACACGGCACCTCCCACACCCGGACCCCTGAGGCTCACGACAGCCGTCCCTTTCGCATCGCCCCCGGGCCGCGCCCGAAAGCTCTCGGCGGTGGAGCACTGAACGTAATCACCCGCACTCCGAGCGTACAAGTCACCCGTTCGGGTCAGCCCGGGAGCCGGAGTCCGGCGATGACGGAGGTGCCGCGGGTGGGGCGGGGGCGGACGGTCCAGGTGGTGGCGAGGTGGTCGACGAGGAGGAGGCCGCGGCCGGTTTCGGCGTCGGGGACGGGGTGGGTGAGGTGGGGTGTGCCGTTGCCGGGGTCGGAGACGGCGAGCCAGTAGTGGCCGTCGGCGGGCCACAGGACGAGCTCGACCAGCTCGTCCTCCTCGGGCCGGGCGCCGTGGCGGATGGCGTTGGTGAGCAGTTCGCTGGTGAGCACGCCGAGGTCGTCCCCGAGGCGGGGCCGCAGGCGCTGGGGGAGGGTTTCGGCGACGGCTTGCCGGGCGCGGGCGACGGAGGCGGGGTGTGCGGGGAAGCGCCACAGGGAGGGCACGAGGGGGATGTCGGGCATGGCGAACTCCGTGGTGAGGGTGGGGTGTTCGGTCCCGCCGGTGGCATGCCGCCCTGGTCGCGGGCACACCCGTCCCAGGGCGGACGGGCACGCTCGCGCGGCGCGCTTCCGGCGTCGCGGTGTGTAGCGGTGCGCTGTACTGACCGTAGGGCATCACGGGTGCAACTGTCTCCAGTTTGATTGCAACTACCCCCTGACGGGTTTGAACTGAGGCGGGATCAAGGGGCAGACTGGCCCCAGACGAGCCGAGGGGACTGCATGTCGACGCGACGCACGCCAACTGAGCGCCAGAAGCGCCTCGGTGCCGAACTGCGCAAGCTCCGCACCTCCGCGGACATCTCCACGGAATTCGCAGCCGGCCTCCTGGGGATGGACCGCACCCGCATCGCCAACATGGAATCCGGCATCCGCACCATCAACGCCGAGCGCGTGCGCACCCTGGCGACCAACTACGCGTGCGGCGACGATGCCTACATCGAAGCGCTGGTGGCGATGGCCCGGTCGGATGTCGGCTGGTGGGAGCGCTATCGGGGCAGCCTGCCGCCCGGCATGCTCGACATCGCGGAAATGGAAGCCCACTCGGTACGCATGCGCGGCGCGAACACGGCGCACATTCCCGGCGTCCTGCAGACCGCAGACCACGCGACGGCCGTCTTCCGCGTCGTCGTGCCCAAGCTCCCGGACCACGAGGTGGCCCTCCGGCTGGCACACCGCTCCGAGCGGCAACAGGTGATCACCGGCGACAACGCGATCCCCTACGTCGCCATCGTCCACGAGGCGGCCCTGCGAATGCAGTTCGGCGGCCGCGACGTGGCCCGGGCCCAACTGGACCACATCCTGGACCTCTCCGAGCGCGACAACGTGACGATCCTGGCCCTGCCCTTCACACGCGGCGCCTTCCCCGGCGCCGGGCAGAACGCCGTCTACGCCGAGGGTCGTGTGCCCCAACTCGATACGGTGCAGGTGGACAGCCTGCACGGACCGGCCTTCCTCCACACCGAGGCCCAACTCGCGAAATACCGGGCACAGCTGGACTGGTTGGAAGAGTTGGCCCTGTCACCGGACGAGTCCCGCGACTTCATCCGCGACATCGCACACGACCTGTGAGGAGCACCTGATGGCCGACATCACCTGGGAAGCCCCCTTCTGCGGCGAGGGCAACTCCTGCTTCCGCCTCGGCACCGACACCGAAGGCAACGCCTACATAGCCGTCAACGGCCAGGAGGACCACTACCTCACCGACTCCGCCGAAGCGCTGCGCACCCTCATCGCCGACATCAAGGCCGGCAAGGCCGACCACCTGCTCTGAGGAGTGCGGGCGCGGGGGCGCATGCGGGGACCCGCACGGTTCACCCGAGCGTGAGCCGGGGAATCGCCTCGATGTCGATCCCGTACCGGCGGTAGACCTTGGTCGTGTTCTCGCTCGTCAACTCGGCCGACGAGAGGCCTAGCGCGCGCACCGTCGCGTGAACGTGATCGGCGCTGTTCCCCTCGATCTCCACGTACGGGGGGATCAGCGGCCATTCGTCGATCTCGACGGCCGCACCGCCCAGTGACCAGGAGGACCGGCGGTTCTCCTGGTATGCCTTCGGCCGGTAACCGAGCTTGCCGAGCAGGGCGTTCATGACGTCGAAGTCGCCGACCGTCGTCTCCGTCTCGAAGACGCCGTCGATCGCGTCGGAGTGGATCTCCTTGACGCACAGCGTGATCTCGCTGCCGGTGTCGCGCAGCCGGACCCACGTACCTGACCGGCCGGGGATGTCGTAGACGTAGCGCCGCTGGAAGTGGTCGCCCCGGTGCTCGGCCCCGGCCTCGGCCAGCAACGCGCGGACCTTCTCCTGCGCGACGTCGAGGACCTTCGCTTCGAACTCGGTAACGGTCATGGCGCGCTGCCCTTTCGGCCGGGTTCGGGGCACGTAGGAACGAAGTGTCGAGAGGTCCGCCAGCCCGCCGCGCTGTCTACGAACAGCCAAACCACCGCCGAGCCGTGCACCCAGCGTACGGAGGCGACTGCGGGGCGTCCACGCGCCGCCGCAAGGTGGGCCCCGAGGCGTAAGCAGGACTCGTTACGCCGGAGTCGGAGCCGGAGGAAGGTCCGCGAGGACGCGTTTGTCCTGATCCCGCGCACGGAAGCCGAGGCTGATGAGCGTGATGCTCTCTCCGGCACCGAGCGGGGTCCGACCGTGCGGGGTGAGTGCGCCGTCGAAGACGACTCCGCAGCCCACGCCAAGGTCGTACGTGAGGTAGCCGCCGGCGCTGATGAAGACGGTGGTACTGGCCTGGGCTGCCTCCGGACCGCGAGTGTGCCCGAGGCAGATGATCAGGTTCGCATCGCCGAACCCGGCCTCATCCACGTGGAAGTCGAGGAACTGCCCTTCCGTGTAGCCGATGTAGACGCCGGTGTGCGGTTGCTCGACATCCAGGCCGGTGGACCGTGCCATCAGCGCCGCCAGGTCGACCTGGGCGGCGAAGTGGTTCGCTGCCTCGCCGACGGCCGCGTTCCGCTTGCCGTTGTGCCGGTACCCGTCGGAGAGGAGGGCCTTGTCGGCTTCCGACGCCATGGCGGCGACCAACTCGGCGGCAAACGGCTGGTCCTGCAGGTGCCGAGGCTGCACCCGCTGGTGCACGGCGAGGCTCCGCACTGCCTTCTGGATGGACGAGGCCCCCTCGTGCCACCGCGCCGGGTCGGCAACGGTGGTGTGGGCCTGGAACCACGCTGTCCATTGGCGGCTCCACCCACCCGGTGCCACGATGGCCGACCCCGATGCGGCAGCGTTGCCGATCGACGCATCGACCCTGTCGAGCGCAGCTTGCGTGGAATCGACCAGTTCGGTGTTCCCCTTGGCGATCCGGAGCTGGAGCGCCTCCTCCAGGTACACGCGGGCACCGGTGAGGTCGCCGCGCTCCATGAGGTGCTTGCCGAAGTGCTGGAGCGCGAAGTCGAGGAGTTCCGGGCACCTACTCCGCGCGGTGTGCAGGGCGCTGCGGTAGAACCTCTCCGCGGCCCCGGCGTCGTTGGCGTAGCGGTGGGCATCACCGAGGTTGAGTTCCGTGGCGACGACGGCCCGGACGTTCCCGCTGGTGATGGCCAGTCCGAGCGACTGGCGGAGGAACGCGCGTGCCTGGCCGTAATCCCCCAGGCTCATCTGTGCGATGCCGATCCACCGGGTCAGGTCACGGACGCGGTCGGGCGCGGGCCCGGTGGACACCTCCTCGCGGAGCCGGTCCACCGCAGCGGTCAACTCGGCTCGGTCGGTGGGCACCATGCGAAGGTTGGCGTCTTGTGTGATGAGGTGCTGGAGCACGGGACCCTGCCTCTCTCGGTTCGGCGTGGTGCTACAGCTCGTCGATCTGCCGGCGCAGGCCGGTCAGCAGTTCCACTCCGTGCGGGGTGAAGTGCTGGTTCGAGGTTTCGAGTTCACGCATGAGGTAGCGGGCGGCCGGCAGCCCCTCGTCGTAGGCGTTCTGGAAGCTCGCACGCTCGTCGGCGGTCAGGTCGTCGCGGTCCAGCTCGGACCGGCGGAAGTCCAGCAACTGGACGTAGACGCAGGTCGCGTGGAAGGCACGATCGATCTCCCAGAACTGGTTGCGGGCAACCCCCTGACCGGCCCGCCAAGCGATCTCGATCTTCGGGGAAGCCTCGGACGAGTACCCGTCGGCGAAGACCTGGTGCTGGTGGATGTGGAGGGCGACCGACTGGTGCGTTCCCTCGTGCAGCAGGTTCTCCGCGAGGAAACGGGGAGACGGCTTCGCGCTGACCGTGTTCGGAGGGATGTGGTGCCGGGCCTTGTCGGTGAACATGATGACGTACGGGAGCGCTGGGTCGCTGGAGCTGGTCAGCGACGAGGCGTGGGCACCGGGCTTGAGGCCCACCCACAGCATGCCGCGAACAAATTCACGCATGCGGTCGAAGCCCTTCGGGTGGACCACCGACAGACGGTCCAGCGCGGCGGTCAGCTCCGCTCGCCGCTCGCCGGTGTGCTCCACGATCCGGTAGTTCGCCAGGTTCACGTCGGCGGCGATCTCGCGGGGCAGCTCGGCGTCGTACCAGTCGAAGGTCGCCCCGGCTGCCGTCAGACGCTCGCTGCGCAGAGCACGGGCGTGCTCCGCGTAAGGGGTGCCCGAGTGCAGGATGCGGCCCATCAGCGCGAAAGGAAGGGCCCACGCGGCCTCGGATTCGCGGAGCTGAGCCAGTTCCGGGTCACTGCGGGTGAGGTCGAAGAAGGAGCCGGGCGGTACGCGGGTGGCGATCGTGGTCGACACGGTGGACTCTCCTTGGGCGGAACGTGCAGATGGCGGGTCGAGAGGGGATCGGGCCGACTCGGCTGTTCACGCCGAGCCGACCCGCCGTGCCGTCACCAGGCGGCGTCGCTTCAGGGCCGAGATCAGCTCTCGGCTCCCACGGGCGCGAAGTCGCCGTCCGGCACCATGTGGTCCAGGGCCCGGGTGAGGCCGGTGACCGTCGGCGCGAAGTCGCCGTCCGGGACAGAGTGGTCCAGCCGCCGCGTCAGGGCGGTGATCTTCGGGGCCTGCTCGATGTCGGTGCTCATGTGCTTCTCCCATCGGGGCGGCTGCGCCAGGGCGAGTGACGGCCCAGGCGTACGGAGTGAAGCCAGCGTGGCTCACGCCCGGTCAGCCGGGAATGAACGGGCGTTGCACCTTCGTGGCACTTCCGTGGTCCCTCGGTCGCCGTCCGTGATTTCCTGTCGGCAGGAAGGAGGCGCCCCGTGGCAACCGTGAGGCGATGGACCGGCCGCGAGGCGGGCTTACTCCGCCAGGCACTGCGCATGAGCGTGCGGGTCTACGCGGCACACCTCGGTGTCGGGGTCCGGACCGTCTCCAAGTGGGAGCAATTCGGCGCGTCCACCTGCCCCTGGCCGGACACCCAGGCCATCCTCGACGAGGCTCTCGCCCGCTCGGACGCCACCGCCCAGGCGCGCTTCGAAGAACTCCTCACGGAAGGCTCACCGCGGCGCCGACCGACCGGTACGCCCTCCCTCGCCATCGCCGACCACGAGACGTGGACGGAGGATCTGGAGCGGATCGCCATCTGCCTGGATCGTCAGGACTTCGCCTTCGCCGCCACCTTGCTGAAGCGCTGGCTCAGCCACGCCGAGCCCCACGCCCTCGACGATCGGGGTCTGTACCTGTACGGGCGTTCGTTGGTCCTGTCCGGGGACCTGCGCCGCCTCCAGGGCACCTTCCAGGACCTGCTGACCGCCAAGAGGCTCTATTCCCAGGCACATGACGTGTTCACCGAACTCGGCATCCCCCGACGAGCCGCACAGGTCGAACTCTCTCTCACCGTGGTCGCGGAGATGGCCGGACGTCTCAACCTGGCAGCCACTCGCTACCAGCAGCTCACCGCCGACGAGAGGCTCGGCCCGGCCGACCGCGCCCGCGCTCTCCTGTGGATCGGCACCGCCCTGGCCAAGGACGGCCGCAACGAGTTCGCCCTCCATGTCATGGGGCAGGCGGCGCGGCGGTTCGAGGAGTTGGGAGAACCGGAGGACTGGGCGACCGCCCAGCAGAAGCTCGCCTTGGCCCATCGCGGCATCGGCGATCTCACCCGGGCCCTGGCCTGTATCGACACCGCCCGCCGCAACGGCCGCTTCGAGACCCCGCTCCAACGCGTCCAGATCGAAACGGCACACGGCCACATCCTGCTCACCGACCCGGACACGCGTAGCGCGGGGCAGGTCGTACTCGACCGGGCCTCGGGCACCGCCATTCGGTACGGCCTGAAACACCAGCTGCGCAGCATCGAAAAATTCCGTAACGACCTGGAGTACACGTGACCGACCAGGCCTCGATCAGCAACGCGGACCGCGCCGATGCCCGTACCCTCTGGGACTTCCACCAGATGGGTCACGAGCTGCGGTCCTGCTCCGCCGCAATCGCGCTCGGCAGCCTCGATCTCGGCGTCGCCAGCGCCACCGCGGAGCTGTACCACGCGGGCATGTTCCCGGTCGTGGTCTTCACCGGCGACACCAGCGACGCGACCAAGGAGCGGTTCCCACGGGGGGAGGCCGTCCACTACCGCGAGCACGCGCTGTCGCTCGGAGTGCCGAACGGGGCGATTCTGCTGGAGCCCAAGGCCACCAACACCGGGCAGAACATCGCCTACTCGCGCGAGGCGCTGGAGAACGCGGGCGTCCCAATGACCACCGTGCTGCTGATCTCCATGCCTTACATGCAGCGCCGCGCGTACGCGACCTGCCGCAAGCTGTGGCCCGAGGTCGAGCCGGTCTGCGTCTCCCAGGCGTTGTCGTTCGACGAGTACGTCATGACCCACGACGACGAGAAGCAGCTCATCGACATGCTCATGGGCGACATGGAACGGGTGATGAAGTACCCCAAGCACGGCTTCGCCATCGAGCAGCATGTCCCGGGAGAGGTCCGTGACGCCTTCGAACGGCTCCGCACCCGCGGTTACGACACCTGGCTCCTGCCCGCCTGAGCAAGCCGCGCCAGCATGCACACGCAACCGCCGCGCTTATGCGCGATCCATCAGCCCAACCTTCTGCCCCGCCTTTCCACTCTGGCCAAGTTGTACGCGGCTGATATCTGGGTGGTTCTTGACGACGTCCAATTCGCCCGCCGCGACTACCAGCACAGGGCCCGCCTCGCAGCGCTCGACGACCCGCAGCGGCAGCGATGGCTGTCTGTGGAAACCCGTCTCCCCGACGGCCGGTCCACGTTGGTCCGCGATGCTCTACTCGCGGATCCGCGGCGTGCAGCCCGCCGTCTGAGCTATCTGCCTGCCCAGCACTACCGCACCAGTCGCCACTGGCAATTGCTGCATGCCGTGCTCGAACCCGTTGTCGACACCGTCTCGGAAGCCGTCGGCACTGCGGCTGTTGCCGAGGCCACGACCCGCGCCCTGCTGAAGCTTCTTGGCTGGCGTGGCACCATCGTCCGCAGCAGCGATCTCGCCGCTTCTTCGGACCGCTCGCTACGTCTGGCCGACCTCACGACCGCGGTCGGCGCCGATACCTACCTCTGTGGCACGGGCGGCTGGCGCTACCTCGATCGCCGCCCGTTCGTCGAGCGGCAGCTCACCGTGCACGCGTTCCGTCCACCAGCAGTGGTCGGGGATCTGTGGACCGAAGCCACGACGATTTCTGCTCTGTGGGCGTTGGCCGCGTACGGACCTTCCGCCGTTGGGGCCGCCTTCGACGGCCTGCGCACGGCCGTGGGTACATCGCGGGAGGGCCCGCCCCCCGGACGGGGAGCGGGCCCTCCCGCGTGAAGGAGGCGGCTACTTGCCGAGGGGGGAGTCCGCCGGGATCGTGCCGAGGCGGCCCGCCTGGTAGTCGTCGAAGGCCTGGGCCAGCTCCGCGTGGGAGTTCATGACGAAGGGGCCGTACTGCATCATCGGCTCGCGGATGGGGCGGCCGCCGAGGAGGACGAACTCGAAGTTCGCCGAGCGCGAGTCCTGGGTCTCGGACGCGCGGAGGGTGAGGGCGTCGCCGGTGCCGAAGACGACGGCCTGGCCCATCGCGAAGGGGCGGGCCTCGGGGCCCGCGAAGCCGGAGCCGGCCAGGCCGTAGGCGAGGGCGTTGAAGTCCGCGCGCCAGGGGAGGGTCAGTTCGGCGCCGGGGGTGAGGGAGATGTGCGCCATCGTGATCGGGGTGTGGGTGGCGCCGGGGCCGGTGTGGCCGCCGAGGTCGCCGGCGATGAGGCGGATGAGGGCACCGCCGTCGCCGGAGGTGAGCAGCTTCAGGCCGGAGGCGCGCAGGTCCTGGTACTTGGGCGGCATCATCTTGTCGGCCTTCGGCAGGTTCACCCACAGCTGGAGGCCGTGGAAGAGGCCGCCGCTCAGCACGAGCGACTCCGGCGGGGTCTCGATGTGCAGCAGGCCGGAGCCCGCGGTCATCCACTGGGTGTCGCCGTTGGTGATGGTGCCGCCACCGCCGTGCGAGTCCTGGTGGATGAAGGTGCCGTCCATGATGTACGTGACGGTCTCGAAGCCGCGGTGCGGGTGCCAGGGGGTGCCCTTGGGCTCGCCCGCGGCGTAGTCCACCTCACCCATCTGGTCCATCATGATGAACGGGTCGAGGTGCCGGTAGTCGATCCCGGCGAAGGCGCGGCGGACGGGGAATCCCTCGCCCTCCAGGCCGCTCGGGGCGGTGGAGACGGCAAGGGCGGAACGGGAGTGGGCCTCGGCGGGTGCGGTGACCCGCGGCAGGGCCAGCGGGTTCTCGACGGTCACGGCAGGCATGGGGGGACCTCCTCGGGGACGGTGCGCTTCCAATGTAGTTGAACACTGAACATCTCGCAACGCGTGACCATTCCCTCACCCGATCGGGCGCGACAGCCCAAGGGGCGCAAGGGGCGTAACGGACTCAAGAAGCGGCGGACCTCAGCCGTACATCCGGCACATCAGCCGTACATCCGGCGCATCGTGAAATCGACCATCTGTTCGACGGCCTTCGCGTCGAAGACCATCCGGTGCTGCCCGTCGATGTCGAGGACGAAGCCGTAGCCGGTCGGCAGCAGGTCCAGCACCTCGGCGCCGGTGATGACGAAGTACTTCGACTCCTTGCCGGCGTAGCGGCGCAGCTCCTTGAGCGAGCTGAACATCGGGATGACCGGCTGCTGCGTGTCGTGCAGCGCCAGGAAGCCGGGGTTCTCGCCGCGCGGGCAGTAGACCCGGGAGGTGGCGAAGATCGCCTGGAAGTCCTCGGCCGCCATCGAGCCGGTCGTGAAGGCGCGTACGGCGTCGGTGAGCGACGGCGGCGAGGGCTCGGGGTAGCCGCCGCCCATGGGCGGCGCGGCGTTCGGGTCGGCGTAGCCGTTCATCGGCGTACCGCCGGCGTCCGGGTAGCCCGGCATGGGCGCGGGCCCGCCGGGGCCCGGCCCCTGACCCGGATTCGCGCTCTGGTCGTAGCCGTACACGGGCCCTAGCGTAACGGCGCCCCGGCCCGGCCGGGGACGGATCCCGGCGCGGACCCCGGCCCGCACCCCACCCGATCGATCCCGTCACATCCGGGGAGCGGGGCTTGCGCGTTATTACTGACGGGTAGCATCATGGGTGAGACGTTTTGTGACACCAGCAGCGATACGGAGCCGACGTCATGGGCCACTACAAGTCGAACCTCCGCGACATCGAGTTCAACCTCTTCGAGGTGCTCGGCCGCGACCAGCTGTACGGCACGGGTCCGTTCGCCGACATGGATGCCGACACCGCGCGCGACATCCTCGCCGAGCTGGCGCGCCTCGCCGAGAACGAGCTGGCGGAGTCCTTCGCCGACGCCGACCGCAACCCCCCGGTCTTCGACCCCGACACGAACACCGCCCCCGTACCGGACACGTTCAAGAAGAGCTACCAGGCCTTCATGGACGCCGAGTACTGGCGGCTCGGCCTGCCCGAGGAGATCGGCGGCACCACCGCGCCGCGCTCCCTGATCTGGTCCTACGCCGAGCTGGTCCTGGGCTCCAACCCGGCGATCTGGATGTATTCCTCCGGCCCCGCCTTCGCGGGCATCCTCTACGAGGAGGGCACGGAGCAGCAGAAGAAGATCGCCGCGCTCGCGGTGGAGAAGCAGTGGGGCTCCACGATGGTGCTCACCGAGCCGGACGCGGGCTCCGACGTCGGCGCGGGCCGTACCAAGGCGATCCCGCAGGACGACGGCAGCTGGCACATCGAGGGCGTCAAGCGCTTCATCACCTCGGGCGAGCACGACATGGCCGAGAACATCATCCACTACGTGCTGGCCCGCCCCGAGGGCGCGGGACCCGGCACCAAGGGCCTGTCGCTGTTCATGGTGCCGAAGTTCGACTTCGACCCCGAGACGGGCGAGCTGGGCGAGCGCAACGGCGTCTACGCGACCAACGTCGAGCACAAGATGGGCCTGAAGGCGTCCAACACGTGCGAGATGACCTTCGGCGACCGGCACCCCGCCAAGGGCTGGCTGATCGGCGAGAAGCACGACGGCATCCGGCAGATGTTCCGGATCATCGAGTTCGCCCGCATGATGGTCGGCACCAAGGCGATCGCGACGCTGTCCACCGGCTACCTGAACGCGCTGGAGTACGCCAAGGAGCGCGTCCAGGGCCCGGACCTGGCGCAGTTCACCGACAAGGCCGCGCCCAAGGTCACCATCACCCACCACCCCGACGTGCGCCGCTCGCTCATGACGCAGAAGGCCTACGCCGAGGGCATGCGCGCGCTCGTCCTCTACACCGCCTCCGTCCAGGACGCGATCCAGGCCGCCGAGGCGACCGGCGAGGACGCCCGCCGCCTGCACGGGCTGAACGACCTGCTGCTGCCCATCGTCAAGGGCTACGGCTCGGAGAAGTCCTACGAGCAGCTCGCGCAGTCCCTCCAGACCTTCGGCGGCTCCGGCTACCTGCAGGAATACCCGCTGGAGCAGTACATCCGGGACGCCAAGATCGACACCCTCTACGAGGGCACCACCGCGATCCAGGGCCAGGACTACTTCTTCCGCAAGATCGTCCGCGACCAGGGCCAGGCGCTCACCGCCCTCAGCGAGGAGATCAAGAAGTTCCTGGCCGACGCGGCGGGCGGCGAGGAGCTGGCCGACGCGCGCGACCAGCTCGCCAAGGCCGCGGCCGACCTGGAGGGCATCGTCGGCACGATGCTGACCGACCTCGCGGCCACCGAGCAGGACGTCCGCAACATCTACAAGGTCGGCCTCAACACCACCCGGCTGCTGCTCGCCTCCGGCGACGTGGTCGTGGCCTACCTGCTGCTGCGCGGCGCGGGCGTGGCCCTCGACAAGCTCCCGGGCGCCTCGGCGAAGGACGTGCCCTTCTACCAGGGCAAGGTCGCGGCGGCGAAGTTCTTCGCGACGAACGTCCTGCCGCAGGTCGCCGTCCAGCGCGCGATGGCCGACACCGTCACCCTCGACGTGATGGACCTCCCGGAGGAGGCGTTCTGACGCCCGCGAGACGTCCGCCTGACGGAAGGCCCCGGCTGCTCGACGAAAGGCCCCCGGCCTTCTGACCTGCTGAAACTGCTGAAACGTCCCGCCTTCACCTTTTGGGGTGAGGGCGGGACGTTTGCGTGCGGGCGCGGGGGGTGGCACGGCCAGAATCCGGAAGGTGACCAGGAGTACGACCCCCCGCCCCCGGGCCGCCGCCGACGGGCCGACGCAGCCGGACGGTTCGCCGTGGCCGGTGCCCCCGCCGGGCGGCTACCGCCTCGACGACCTCCTCCGGCTGGACCTGCCCGCCCGCGCCGAGCTGATCGACGGCAGCCTCGTGCTGCCCTTCCCGCAGCAGGAATTCCACGCGGTGACCACCGATCTGCTGCTGTACGCGCTGCGCGAGGCGGCTCCCGGCGGTCTGCGGGCGCGCCGGCAGACCGCCGTGGTGCTCAGCGAGCACACCGCACCCGTACCCGATGTGATCGTCGTCAGAACCGACGGCACCGGCGACGACGGCGACACCGACAGCACCGGCGGCACCGACGGGGCGGAGCGGCGCAGCTACCCGGCGGACGGCGTCGCCCTCGCCGTCGAGGTGGTCTCCCCCGACTCCCGGGAGCGCGACCGCGAGACCAAGCCGTTCAAGTACGCCCGCGCCCGCATCCCGCACTACTGGCGGGTCGAGATGTCCGGCCCCGACAACCTGCCGGTGGTCCACACGTACGTGCTCGACGTGCTGACCTTCGGCTACGTCCCCACCGGCGTCCACCGCGACCGGCTCCGGGTCGACGTCCCCTTCCCGGTCACCGTCGACCTCACCGAGATCGAGCGCATGTGACCCTTCCCGGCCGTGCCACCCGTCACCGTCCCGGGTGACTGTCGGCCGGGTTTTCTAGACTGGCCGGTATGAGTTCCGCACCGCGTGTTTTCGACCGCTCGCACACCGACGACCTGGCCGCCTTCGTCAAGGCGGCGCCCACGCCGTACCACGCCGTCGCCGAGGTGGCGCAGCGGCTGGAGGCCGCGGGCTTCCGGCGGGTCGCGGAGACGGACGCGTGGGACGGCGAGCCGGGCGGGAAGTACGTGGCCCGCGGCGGGGCGATCGTCGCGTGGTACGTGCCCGCGGGGGCGCGGCCCGAGACGCCGTACCGGATCGTCGGGGCGCACACCGACTCGCCGAACCTGCGGGTCAAGCCGCGCCCCGACATGGGGGCGGCGGGCTGGCGGCAGGTCTCCGTCGAGCTGTACGGCGGGCCGCTGCTCAACAGCTGGCTGGACCGCGACCTGGGCCTGGCCGGGCGGCTCGCGCTGCGCGACGGCTCGACGGTGCTGGTGGACGCCGGCCGGCCGCTGCTGCGGGTCGCCCAGCTCGCCGTCCACCTCGACCGCGGGGTCAACGACAACGGGCTGACCCTCGACAAGCAGCGCCACCTCCAGCCGGTGTGGGGCCTGGGCGAGGCGCACGACGGCGACCTGATCGCCTTCCTGGCCGCCGAGGCAGGCCTGGACGCCGACGACGTCACCGGCTGGGATCTGATGGCGTACGACACGCAGCCGCCCGCCTACCTCGGCCGGGACCGCGAGCTGCTCGCGTCCGGGCGGCTGGACAACCTGCTGTCCACCCACGCCTGCACCGCCGCGCTGCTGGCCGCCGTCGAGGCGGGCGACCTCACGCACATCCCGGTGCTCGCCGCCTTCGACCACGAGGAGAACGGCAGCCAGGCCGACACCGGCGCCATGGGCCCGCTGCTCGGCAACGTCCTGGAGCGCTCCGTGCACGCGCGCGGCGGCGGCTACGAGGACCGGGCGCGGGCGCTGGCCGGTTCGGTGTGCGTGTCCTCCGACGTCGGCCACGCCGTCCACCCCAACTACCCCGAGCGGCACGACCCGACGCACCACCCGCGGGCCAACGGCGGGCCGATCCTGAAGTCCAACGTCAACCAGCGCTACGCCACCGACGGCGTCGGCCGCGCCCTCTTCGCCGCCGCGTGCGAGAGCGCGGGCGTGCCCTTCCAGCACTTCGTGTCCAACAACGCCATGCCGTGCGGTACGACGATCGGCCCGATCACCGCCGCCCGGCACGGCATCGCCACCGTCGACGTCGGTGTGCCGATGCTCTCCATGCACTCCGCGCGCGAGCTGTGCGGCGCCGACGACCCGGCCTACCTGGCGGGGGCGCTCACGGCCTTCCTCAGGGCGTAAGGGCGTAGGGACGAGAAGCGGGCCCGCACCCGGGGGAGGGTGCGGGCCCGCCGTTCAGGGGGAGGCTCAGCTCCGGCCGAGCACCAGCGGCACCGCGCTCTCGGCGAACGGCCCGTCCGGGCCCTCCTGGTGGCCGACGACCGTCAGGCCCTGCCGCGGGCTGTACGACACGCCGTCCGCGGCGATCAGGCCGTCCGCGGGCGCCGCGGGCAGCGCGACGCGGTGCCAGCCGCGCGCGTCGGACCGCGCGACGTAGGCGTCCCGGCCGCCGACGGTGCTGCCGACGACGGTGACGCCGCCCGGGGTGAAGGCGAGGTCGGTGAGCTGCCCCGCGTCCGCGGGCACCGCGACCTTGCGCCACACACCGCCGGTCTTGCGCAGCAGCAGGGCGTGGCCCGGGTCGTCCTCGGTCAGCAGCGTCCGGCCGACCGCCCACAGCGAGCCGGAGCCGTCCACGCCGAGGCCGTAGACCTCGCCGCCGAAGGCCGGGTCGGGGAGCTTCTCGGTGGTCCACCTGTGGCCGTTCCAGTGCTGGACCACCGGCACGTCGTCGCCGCCCCACCCGGCGGTGTACACGTCGTGCCCGGACACCGCGACCGCGTTCGGCAGGTAGGTCAGCTGGTCGGGGACGGTCACCCGCTTCCAGGCGTGGCCGTCCCAGTGGACGACCAGCGCCTCCATGTGGTCCACGACGGTCCAGCCGCCGGGCTTGCCGGGAGTCGGCGACGCGCTGTCGAAGATCTGGAGCCAGCCGGTCGCCCACACGTCGGAGGGCCCGGCCGCGACCACCTGGGTGAGGCCGCCGCCCTCGGAATTCGCCGGTGTCGGCACCGGTTCGGCCTTCCAGGAGATGCCGTCGAAGTGGTCGGCGACTATCGGCCCGCACACCTCGTAGCCGGGCGGGAAGCCGCAGTTCGTGCTGCTGCGCCCCTCCAGGCCGACCGCCCACGCCTCGCCCGCGGTGCCGGGCACCGCGGTGACCGAGTTGATCTCGTTGTCGCTGACGCCGACCCCCTCGGACGGCAGCGGCACCGCCTGCCAGCCCTTGCCGTTCCGGTCGTCCTTGCGGAGCAGCAGCGGGCTCTGCCGGGTGAACCCGTCGTCGGTGGCCTGCTGGCTGAGGCCGCCCGCGAGGGTGACGTGGGCGCCGACCTGGGTGACGTCGAACAGCCATCCGCTGCCGGGCGGCACGGGCTGGGCGGTGAGCCCACCGGCACCGCCACCGCCACCGGCGGCCGAGGCGGTGCCGGTGAGACTGCCGGTGGCGATGAGGGCGGCGGCGGCCACCAGGGCGGCGGAGGCTGAAGTCCGCATGCGCATACGCGAGTTCTCCGATCCGAGCTGTGACGGAAGGTTCCGTCCGCTCCTCTCACGCCTGGCACCGCCCTGATGTGACACCCCGAAACCCGCCGGTTCAGCGCTGGTCGAGCACCACCGGCAGCACGTCCGCGCCCAACGGGCCGTCCGCGCCCTCCTGGTGGCCGACGACCGTCAGGCCGTGCTGCGGGCTGTACGTCATGCCCTCCGTGGCGAGCAGCCCGCCCTCGGGGGCCGCGGGCAGCGCGATCTGGTGCCAGCCCGTCGCGTCGGACTGCGCGACGTAGCCGCTGCGGCCGTCCGAGGCGTCGGACCCGGCGACGGCCACCCCGCTCGGCGTGAAGGCCAGCTTGGTGAGCAGCCCCGCGTCCGCGGGCACCGCGACCTTGCGCCACACGCCGCCGGTCTTGTGCAGCAGCAGGCCGTGGCCCTGCACGTCGTCCTCCCCCAGCCAGGTGCGGCCGACCGCCCAGGGCGAACCGGCGGCGTCCACGCCGACCTTGTACAGCTCGGCGCCGTCGGCGAAAGCCGGGAGCTTCTCGGTGGTCCACGTGCGGCCGTTCCAGTGCTGGACCTCCGGCGCCGGCCCGTCGCTGATGCCGGCCACGTAGACGTCGCGCCCGGACACCGCGACCGACGTCGGCGTGAGGGTCAGCTCGTCGGGCACCGCCACCCGGGTCCAGGCGTGGCCGTCCCAGTGGACGAGCAGCGCCTCCAGGTGCTCCACGGTGTGCCAGCCGCCGGGCTTCGGCGGGGGGTTGGGCTCCGCGTGGTCGAGGATGTACGCCCAGCCGACCGCCCACACGTCGGAGGGCCCGTTCGCGACCACCTGGCTGAGGCCGGCGCCCGCCGTGTTCTCCGGCACCGGCACCGGCGCGGCCGTCCAGGACGTGCCGTCGAAGCGGTAGGCGAGTATCGGCGGGCACGCCTCGTGGCCGGGCATGGCGCAGTCCGGCGTGTGCGGCTCCAGGCCCACCGCCCACGCCTGGCCCGCGGTGCCGGGGACGGCAGCAACCGAGTTGATCTCGGTGAAGGAGTCGCCGAGGTCCTGCTGCGGCAGCTGCACCGTCTGCCAGCCCTTGCCGTCCCGGTCGTCCTTGCGGAGCAGCAGCGGCGTCCCCGCGAGGTCGCCGTCCGCTTCGACCCCCTGGGCGATGCCGCCCGCGAGGGTGACGTGGGCGCCGACCTGGGTGACGTCGTAGAGCCTCCCGTTGACGTCCGGGAGGGGCTGGGCGGTGAGCGGGCCGCCACCGGCGGCCGCGGGCCGCGGGGCGGCCGAGGCGGTGCCGGTGAGCATTCCGGTGGCGATCAGGGCGGTGGTCGCCACCATCGCGGCTGCGGCAGAAGTCCGCATGCGCATGAGCAAGTTCTCCGATCCGGACGGCCTACGGGTCGTGCCGTCCGTTCCTCTCACGCGCCGGCCCGCCCCGAGGTGACACCCCAACACGCCTTTTCCGTAAGGGAGTTAGCGGGCGGGCATGCAACTGCCCGCACCGGGAAGGCGATCCACCAGGACAGCAGGCAGGAATCCGAACGCAATCCATCTCTGGAGGCGGACACCGTGGGTATCGGAGGCTGCATCATCCTGATCGCCGCGGGCGGCATCCTCACCTTCGCGACGGACTGGCACACCAAGGGCGTCAACCTGGACCTGGTCGGCCTGATCATGATGGCCGTGGGCGTCATCGGGCTCGCCGCGTACGTGAGCATCTTCAAGCGCCGCGCGCTGCCGCCGACGAGCCAGGGCGACGTACCGCCCGTCGTCGAGGAGCGCTACTACTCCGACGAGCGGTACGGCCCGCGCTACTGAGAGGCCCGCGTTACCGAGGGCCCGCGTTAGTGAGGGCCAGCGTTACTGAGGGCCCTCGTCCATTCCGGCGAGCACCAGGGCCAGCCGCGAGTCGCCGGTGTCGGCGAGCCGGACGGGGACGCCCCAGTCCTGCTGGTGGACGTGGCACGCGGGGTATTCGTTGGCCGGGTCGTCGTCGCAGGACGCCGCCATCGCCGAGACGTGCAGCACGCCCTCCGGCACGGAGGGGTCGAGGACCAGGTCGCGGAAGAGGTCGGTGCCCTTACCGGCGCCTTCCGTGAGCAGCTCCGGCGGGGTCGCGCTGACCAGCAGCCGGGTCGAGGGACCGTACCGCTCGTCGAGCTTCTGCCCGGCGGGCGCCGAGAAGACGACGTCCAGCCGGAAGAGCCCGGGCGCCACGTCGGTCGCGGCCCGCTGCGTGCGGTGGGCGACGCCCTCGACGCGTACGGCCTCCTCCGGCAGGCGCAGCCGGGTCAGCCGGTGCCGGGCGGATTCCACGACGACGATGTCCCCGGCGACGACCGCCGCGTCGGACGGCTCCCGCAGGTCGGTCGCGAGCGTGCTGACCTCGCCGGTGACGGGGTCGTAGCGGCGCAACGCGTTGTTGTACGTGTCGCTCACCGCGACCGAGCCGTCCGGCAGCCCGGTCACGCCCAGCGGGTGCTGGAGCAGCGCCTGGCCCGCGGGGCCGTCGCGGTGGCCGAAGTCGAACAGCCCGGTGCCCACCGCCGTACGGATGACGTACCCCGTGTCCTCCGCGGTGCGCTCGGCCCAGCGCAGGGCGGAGGTCTCCGAGTCGGCGATCCACAGCCTCTCCCCGGAGACCGTGAGCCCGGACGGCTGGGCGAACCACGCCTCCCGCGCCGGGCCGTCGACCAGGCCCTCGTTGGTGGTGCCCGCGGCGACCTCGACGCGGCCGGTCGCCGGGTCGTACGTCCACAGCTGGTGCACGCCCGCCATCGCGATCCACACCCGGTCCTCGAACCACGCCACGTCCCACGGCGACGACAGGTCCACCTGGAGCGCCTGCCCCGCGGTGGGTGAGCCCTGCCACCACTGGCGGCCCGTCCCGGCGACCGTCGTCACCACACCGGACTCCAGGTCGAGGCGGCGCAGCGCGTGGTTGACGGTGTCCGCAACGATCACACCGCCGTCCGGCAGCATCGCGAGCCCCTGCGGCTCGCTGAAGCGCGCGGTCGCCGCGTCCCCGTCCGCGAGGCCGCGCACACCGCTGCCGATCCGCCGCACGACGCTCTCGCCGTCCGCCGCCAGCTCCACCAGGGCGTGCCGCGTCGAGTCCGACACCAGGTAGTGGCCCGAGCCCGGCAGCGCCAGCATCTTGCCGGGGAAGCGCAGGTCCGTCGCCACCGGCTCCGGCGGCACGTACGGGCCGTCGCCGCGGCGCAGCGTGCCCTTCGCGGCGTGCTCGGCCTCCAGCTCCGTGACCAGCCGCTCCAGCGCGTGCGCGTGCCCCTCGCCGGCGTGCTGCGCGACGACGTAGCCCTCCGGGTCGATCACCACGAGCGTCGGCCACGCCCGTACGGCGTACTGCTTCCAGGTGGCCAGGGCCGGGTCGTCCAGCACCGGGTGGTGCACCTCGTACCGCTCCACCGCGTCCACGACGGCGTCGTGCTCGGCCTCGTGCACGAACTTCGGCGAGTGCACGCCGACGATCACCACGGTGTCCCGGTGCCGCTCCTCCAGCTCCCGCAGCTCGTCCAGGACGTGCAGGCAGTTCACACAGCAGAAGGTCCAGAAGTCCAGGATCACGATCGACCCGCGGAGGTCGGCGAGGGAGAGGGTGGCCCCGCCGGTGTTCAGCCAGCCGCCCCTGCCGGTCAGCTCGGGCGCCCGGACGCGTGCACGTGCAGTCATGTCCCCATCCAACAACATTTCCGGGTGCGGACATTTCCCCGCGCCCGTCGGGGGCGCGGAAAACCGCGCGGCCGGCCCACCACCGGGGGAAGGTCGCGGCGCCCCCCGCAAGGGGCAGGTCAGAGCGTGCCCGGCGGGGGAAGGGGGAGCACGCGGTCGCGCAGGACGGGGAAGTCGAGGCGGGTGGCCGCCACCCGCGAAGGGTCCAGCTCGCAGGTGAGGAGCTGCTCGGCGGGGCCGGCCTCGGCGAGGACCGTGCCCCAGGGGTCGACGACCATGCTGTGGCCGGCCTGCTCCACGCCGGCGTGCGACCCCGCGGTCCCGCACGCCAGGACGTACGCCTGCGACTCCACCGCCCGCGCCCGCACGAGCACCCGCCAGTGGTCCAGGCGGCGCGCCGGCCATCCCGCGCACAGCACCAAGAGCTCGGCCCCGCCGTCCACGAGCAGCCGGAACTGCTCGGGGAAGCGCAGGTCGTAGCAGGTCGCGAGCCCGACGACACCGAAGGGCAGACGCTCCGTCACCACGGCCCGCCCCGCGTCGAGCACCGCGGCCTCGCCGCTGTCGAAGCCGAAGCGGTGGATCTTGCGGTAGGAGGTGACCAGTTCGCCGTCCGGCGAGAAGAGCAGCGCCGTGTTGTAGAGGGCGCCCTCGGGGGCGCGCTCGACGATCGACCCGGCGTGCAGCCACACCCCGGCGTCCCGCGCGGCGGCGCTCATCGCCGCGGCGGTGGGCCCGCCGTCCACCGGCTCCGCCTCCGCGGCGAAGTCGTCGGAGGCGAACGCTCCGACGGGCCACAATTCGGGCAGGACGACGAGATCCGCACCCGCCTGCGCGCGGACGAGCGCGGCCGCGCGCTCCCGCCGCCGCGCGGGTGTCTCCGCCGGGTCGACATCGATCTGGACTAGCGTTGCGCGCACCTGGACACCGCCCATACGTTGGGTCGTCAAGCCGGGCCTACCATCGTCACTCGAAAGCACTGCGTGGGCGCCCGCGCGCAGCGTAACTTAGGCGCCAACCACCACGACCGCGCACCGATCCGTCGAGGGGTCCCGTGACCGTCCACAGCAAGCTCCAGCCGTACATAGACGCCTGGACCCACTCCATCGAATCCGTCAACGAGCTGGTGTCGCCCCTTGCCGAGGGGGAATGGAACCGCCCCACCGAGTGCCCGTACTGGTCGGTGCGCGACATCGTCTCCCACCTCATCGGCTTCGAGTGCGAACTCCTCGGCGATCCGCGCCCGATCCACACCCTTCCCAGCGACCTGCGGCACATCACCTCCGAGTCGGCCCGTTACACCGAGGTGCCGGTGGACATCCGGCGGCACCACACCGCCCCGGAGATGACGTCGGAGCTGGAGTACACGATCATCCGCAGGTCGCGGCAGCTGCGCAACGAGTCGCGGCAGCCGGACGCGCAGGTGCGGGCGATCGGCGGCGGCGAGACGACGCTGGAGGAGCAGCTGTGGGGCCGCGTCTTCGACGTCTGGGTGCACGAGCAGGATCTGCGGCGGGCGCTCGACAAGCCGGGCAACCTGGCGTCGGCGGGTGCGGTGCTGGCGCGCGACTACGTGCTGCGGGCGCTGCCCAAGCTGGTCGCGCACGACGCGGGCGCCAAGCCGGGCTCGGCGGTGGTCTTCGACGTCCACGGCCCGCTGGAGTTCATGCGCACCGTACGGGTGAACGCCGAGGGCCGCGGCTCGATCGACTCCGCGGTGTCGCTGGGCCCCGCGGTGACCTTCGTCCTGGACTGGGAGACCTTCCTGCGGCTGCTGACCGGCCGGGTCCGCCCGGCCGCGGTGGCCGGCCAGGTGAAGATCGAGGGCGACGCCGATCTCGCCGACGCGATCCTGCGCCACATCTCCGTGACGCGTTGACCGGTGCGGCCGCACCGCCGCGATCAGCCGAACGGGTGCGGGTCCCTCGTGGACCCGCACCCGTTCGGCTTACGCAGGGGGCTGCACGGCTACGGGGCTATTCGCCGCGGACGGCCGCGGGCGTGCGGTGGACGCTCTCGACGCGGCTGACCGCGATCCGCTCGCGCTCCAGCCGCTCGCTGGCCCGGCGCAGCCGCAGGATCTGCGTGAGGCCGACCGCCTCCATCACGAAGACGCTGCACCAGGCGACGCGGTAGTTGTCGCCGGTGGAGTCCAGCAGCACGCCGATCGCGAGCAGCGTGAGCATCGAGGCGGCGAAGCCGCCGATGTTGACGATGCCGGAGGCGGTGCCGAAGCGCTCGGGCGGGTTGGCGGGGCGGGCGAAGTCGAAGCCGATCATCGAGGCGGGCCCGTTCGCGCCCAGCACCACGCACAGCACCACCAGCAGCCACATCGGGTCGTGGCCGCCGGGCCAGGCCAGCACCACGGCCCACGACACCGCGGTCGCCGCGACCACGCCGAGCGTCAGCGGCAGCCGCGCCCCGTGCTGACGGGCGATCACCTGGCCGAAGACCAGGCCGAATCCCATGTTGGCCAGCACCACCAGGGTGAGCAGCCCGCCCGCGGCCCCGCGCGAGAGGTCCTGCGCCTCGACGAGGAAGGGCATGCCCCACAGCAGCAGGAAGACCATGCCGGGGAACTGCGTCGTGAAGTGCGTCCACATGCCGAGCCGGGTGCCGGGCTCGGCCCAGGCCGCGGCGATCTGCCGCTTCACGTACGCGGCCCCGGCGTGCTCGGCGGGCGCGGGCTCGTATCCCTCGGGGTGGTCCTTGAGGAGGAGCGCCATGAGCAGCAGCACGAACGCGCCCGCGACCGCGGAGCCGAGGAAGGTCGGGGTCCAGCCCGCGGAGTGCAGCAGCCGGGCCAGCAGGACGGTCGAGACGAGGTTGCCGGCCACCCCGAAGAGCGCCGCCGTCTGCGCGATGACCGGGCCGCGGCGGGCCGGGAACCAGCGCGAGCCGAGCCGCAGCACGCTCACGAAGGTCATCGCGTCGCCGCAGCCGAGCACCGCGCGGGCGGCGAGCGCCATGCCGTAGGAGTGCGACAGGCCGAAGGCGAGCTGGCCCGCGGTGTAGAGCAGCGCGCCGAGCGTGAGCACCTTCTTCGTACCGAGCCGGTCCACCATCAGGCCGACGGGTATCTGCATCCCCGCGTAGACCAGCACCTGGAGGATCGAGAAGGAGGAGAGGGCGGAGGCGCCGATGTGGAAGCGGTCGGCGGCGTCGATGCCCGCGACGCCGAGGCTCGTGCGGTGCACCACCGCGACGAGGTAGACCAGGGTGCCGACGCTCCACACCAGCACCGCCTGCCGGCCGCCCGGCGGATCGCCGGGCAGCGCCCGTATCCCGCCCCCGGAGCAGTCACCGCCCGCCGTCACGACTCGCCCCGCGCGAGCGTGTTGACGCGGACGAGGTGCCGGGAGACCGCCGCCTTCGCCTCGCGGACGCCCGCGCCGCGCAGCGCGTCCAGGATCTCGGCGTGCTCCTCGATGTTCTTGGCGACCCGGCTCGGCTCGGCGTGCATCGTGGCCACGCCCATCCGCAGCTGCCGGTCGCGGAGCTGGTCGTAGAGCTGGGCGAGGATGCGGTTGCCGGCCGCGCGGACGATCTCGGCGTGGAAGCAGCGGTCGGCGACCGCGAAGGCCGCGAGATCCCCGGCGGCGGCGTGCAGCCGCTGCTCGGCCAGCAGCTCCTCCAGCCGCGCCGCGAGCGGGTCGGGCAGCGCGCCCGCGAGCTTGGCCACCGCGTGCTGCTCCACCAGCAGCCGGGTCTCGACGACGTCGGCGATCTCCTGCGCGGAGACCGGCAGCACGAGCGCGCCCTTCTTCGGGTAGAGCTTGAGCAGCCCCTCCGCCTCCAGCCGCAGCAGCGCCTCGCGCACGGGCGTGCGCGACACCCCGACGGCCTCGGCGAGATCCCCTTCCGTGAGCAGCGTCCCGCCCTCGTAACTGCGGTCCAGCACCCCGGCCTTGACGTGCAGGTAGACCCGCTCGGCGGCGGGCGGCGACTTGACGGCGGTGCTGCCGGGGGGCGCGGTGACGGTATCCATGATGCGCACATCATAGATACAACAGCGGGGCGGACGGTACGGCGGTCCGTCATGCGGACGTACGCCCCCGGGGGGAGGCGGTCACTCGAAGACGGGCACGCTCCCGCTGTAGCGGCGCACCGCCGCGACGACGTCGGTGCGCCGCACCCCGTACAGGCGCGTCGGCACCACCATCACCGAGCCGAAGCGCTTCGCCAGCCGCCTGCGGTGGCGCCGCTCCGTCGCCATCCGTCCCCCCGGACACGGCCCCGCCCCGCAGGCGGGGATCCGGACGCATCGTCCCACCGCGCCCGCCGCCCGGCCAGGGCGGGGTGACGTGACGTCAGTCGCCGTCGAAGACGGGCAGGCCGGGGCTGTAGCGGCGCACGGCGGCGACGAGGTCCTCCACCCGCCGGCCGTAGAGCCGCGGGGAGACGACGAGCTGGGTGCCGAACCGGCGGTCGAGCTGTCTGCGGATCCGCGCGGAGCGGGGCCGGCCGGCTCCGACCGGGGCCAGCGGCAGTTGCCGGTCGGGCTGCCGGGCGTGGAAGGCCACCACCCGGCCGCGGACGACCACCGCCCGGTCCAGGTCGCGCCACGGCACCGTCTGCTCGCCGTGCACGGTGATCCCCGACGGATCGACGCGGATCAGGCAGCCCGCCTTCCGCATCCGGTACAGCGCCCGCTGGACCACCGCAGCCAACACCAGCGACAGACCACCGAGCACCAGCGAGAGCGGCTTCACCCGTGTGTTGTACGGGTAGAGGATGTACGCCGCGACGACGAGCGGCAGGATCAGCGACTGCATCACCCGCAGCACGCCCCAGCGCAGTCTTACCTCGTAGCCTCCGGGCGCGGCCGCCCCCGGTACCAGCGCTTCCATCGCGAATCCCCCCACAGGACGCATCGCCCCCGCAGACCGGGGGCAGCGCATCTTCGCACCCCGGGCGACCCCCGCACCAGAGGGGTCAGGACGCGGGCGGGAGATCGTCGCGGAGGATCGCGTAGAGGACGTTGTCGCGCCAGCGGCCCTCGCGGAAGTGGCTCGCGCGCATGACGCCCTCGCGGGTGAACCCGGCCTTCTCCAGGGCGCGTTGCTCGGCGATGTTCTCGATGTCGGTGTCCGCCTCGACGCGGAAGGCGAGGGTGTTGTCGAAGAGGTAGCGCACCAGGAGGCGCTGGGCCTCGGTGCCGGCGCCGCGGCCGCGCGCGTGCGGCCAGAGCAGGATGCCCATGCTCCAGTGGGAGGAGATGCCGCGGGGGATCTTCCGCCAGGAGACGAAGCCGAGCGATTCGGTGCCGCGGACGACGAGGAGGCGGCCGCCGTCCGGGCCGAGGATGCCGTTCTGCTCCCAGTCGCGCCGCCAGCGGTGGGGGTCGGGGAAGCCGAACCACTGGTAGGGGCCGGAGGCGGCGGGATCGGAGAGGTGGCCGTTGATCACGGGGAGGTCGTCCTCGGTGATCGGGCGCAGGGCGACGGAGTCGCGGGCGGCGTTGCGCTCAGCGTCGTTGCCCTCGGTGTCACTGCCCTCGGCGTCGATGCCCTCGATGTCGGTCATCCGTTCATCGTATGACCGGGTGATCCGAAGTGGCGGCGCCTCAGGGGCGGATGGTGCTGACCAGGTCCGCGGTGGAGGCGACGGTCGACTGGATCGTGGGCGCGATGCTGGAACTCGCCAGGCAGAAGCCCAGCAGGCCGGCCACGATCGCATGGCTGACCTTGAGGCTCTTGTTGTGCATGAGCATCCCCACGATGACGAGGAGCAGCACGATGACGGACACGTGGACGACCATGGGGCGATAGCAGCACAATTCGTCCGTCGGGTGGCGGAAACACGCAGAAGGGGCGGGTCCGGACGTCAGTACGTCCGCACCCGCCCCACTCTTTCGCGGGACGTCCCGGGCCTCAGGCCCAGGTGATGAGCCGCTTGGGCTGCTCCAGGATCGCCGCCACGTCCGCGAGCACCTTCGAGCCCAGCTCGCCGTCGACCAGCCGGTGGTCGAAGGACAGCGCGAGCGTGGTGACGTGCCGCGGCTTGACCTTGCCCTTGTGCACCCACGGCTGGAGCTTCACCGCGCCGAAGGCGAGGATCGCGGACTCGCCGGGGTTGAGGATCGGCGTGCCGGTGTCGACGCCGAAGACGCCGACGTTGGTGATCGTGACCGTGCCGCCCTGCATGTCGGCGGGCGCGGTCTTCCCCTCGCGGGCCGTCGCCACCAGCTCGCCGAGCGCGGCGGCCAGCTCCGGCAGCGTCCTGTCCTGCGCGTCCTTGATGTTGGGGACGATCAGGCCGCGCGGGGTGGCCGCGGCGATGCCGAGGTTGACGTAGGACTTCTGCACGATCTCCTGCGCGCCCTCGTCCCACGTCGCGTTGACCGCGGGGTTGCGCCGGATCGCGACCAGCAGCGCCCGCGCCACCAGCAGCAGCGGGCTGACCTTGAGGCCCGTGAAGGCCCGGTCCTCCTTCAGCTCCTGGACCAGCTTCATGGTGCGGGTGATGTCGAAGGTCACGAACTCGGTGACGTGCGGGGCGGTGAACGCGCTGGCCACCATGGCCTGCGCGGTGGCCTTGCGCACGCCCTTGATCGGCGTACGGGTCTCGCGCGCGCCCGTCGCCGCCGGTGCCGTCAGCGGTGCGGCGGGGAGCGGCGCGGGGGGCGCGGCCGCGGCGCGGATGTCCTCGCGCGTGACGACGCCGTTCGGGCCGGTCGGGACGACGGTGGCCAGGTCGATGCCCAGCTCCTTGGCGAGCTTGCGCACCGGGGGCTTGGCCAGCGGGCGTTCGGCGGGAGCGGCGGGCGCGGCCGGGACCTCTGCCGCGGGAGCTTCCGCGGCGGGGGCCGCCTCGTAGCCGTTGAGCGGCGCGGACTCAGGCGCGGACGCGGGCGCGGCCGGGGGCTGCTGCTTGCGCGGGCGGCGGGTCGTGGCGGACGGCGCGACGCCGTACCCGACCAGTACCGCCTCGCGCTTGGCGGCCGGCTCCGCGGCGGGCGCGGGCTCGGGCTGCGCCGGTACGCTCTCGGGGGCCGGGGCCTGCGCCGTACCCTCGCCGCCGTCGGCACCCCCGGCGTCCACCACGATGATCGGCGTGCCGACGTCCACCGTCGTGCCCTCGTCGAAGCGGATCTCGCTGACCACCCCGTCGTAGGGGATGGGCAGTTCGACGGCCGCCTTCGCCGTCTCCACCTCGCAGATCACCATGCCGTCGTGCACGGTGTCGCCCACCGCCACGTACCACTTGAGGATCTCCGCCTCGGTCAGGCCCTCGCCGACGTCCGGCATCCGGAACTCACGGAAGCGCTGTGCCTGTGCGGTCACGGTAGTCACAACCCTCTCCCTCAGTACGCCAGCGAGCGGTCGACGGCGTCCAGCACACGGTCCAGACCGGGGAGGTACTCGTCCTCCAGGCGGGCCGGCGGGTAGGGCGCGTGGAAGCCGCCGACCCGCAGCACCGGGGCCTCCAGGTGGTAGAAGCAGCGCTCCGTGATCCGCGCGGCGATCTCCGCGCCCGAGCCGTAGAAGACGGGCGCCTCGTGCACCACGACCAGCCGCCGGGTCTTCTCCACCGATGCCTGCACGGTGTCGAAGTCGATCGGGGAGAGCGAGCGGAGATCCACGACCTCCAGGCTACGGCCCTCGTTCGCCGCCGCTGCCGCGGCCTCCAGGCACACCTTCACCATCGGCCCGTACGCGACGAGCGTGACGTCGGCGCCCTGCTGCGCGACGACCGCCGTGTGCAGCCCGGTCGGGACCGCCTCGGTGTTCACCTCGCCCTTGTCCCAGTAGCGCCGCTTGGGCTCGAAGAAGATCACCGGGTCGTCGCACTCGATGGCCTGCTGGAGCATCCAGTACGCGTCCGAGGCGTTCGAGGGCGAGACCACCTTCAGGCCCGCCACGTGCGCGAAGAGCGTCTCCGGCGACTCGCTGTGGTGCTCGACCGCGCCGATGCCGCCGCCGTACGGGATGCGGATGACGACCGGCAGCTTGATCTTGCCGAGCGCGCGGGCGTGCATCTTGGCCAGCTGGGTGACGATCTGGTCGTAGGCGGGGAAGACGAAGCCGTCGAACTGGATCTCCACCACCGGCCGGTAGCCGCGCAGCGCCAGGCCGATCGCGGTGCCGACGATGCCCGACTCGGCGAGCGGGGTGTCGATGATCCGGCCCTCGCCGAAGTCCTTGTACAGGCCGTCGGTGATGCGGAAGACGCCGCCGAGGCGGCCGACGTCCTCGCCCATGACGAGGACCTTCGGGTCGTTGTCCAGCGCCTTGCGCAGGGACTCGTTCAGGGCCTTCGCCACTGCCATCGTCTGCGTCATGATCAGTGCCCCTGTCCTGCGGTCGCGCCGTCTTCCTCGAAGGACGCGAGGTAGTCCGCGAACTGCGCGCGCTCCTCGTCGACGAGCGAGCTGCCGTCCGCGTAGACGTTGTCGAAGATGGCCATCGGGCCCGGGTTCGGCATGGTCCGCACGCCCTCGCGGACGCGCTTGGCCAGTGCGTCGCTCTCCGCGTCGATCCTGGTGTAGAAGTCCTCGTCGGCCAGGCCCTCGTGGTCGAGGTAGGCGCGCAGCCGGGCGATGGGGTCCTTCGACGCCCACTCCTCGTGCTCCTCCTCGCTGCGGTAGCGGGTCGGGTCGTCGGTCGTGGTGTGCGCGCCCATCCGGTAGGTGAACGCCTCCACCAGCATCGGGCCCTGCCCGCTGCGCGCGTGCTCCAGGGCCGCCCGGGTGACGGCGAGCACCGCCAGCACGTCGTTGCCGTCCACCCGCACACCGGGGAAGCCGTAGCCCGCGGCGCGCTGGTAGATCGGCACGCGGGACTGCTTCTCGGTCGGCTCGGAGATCGCCCACTGGTTGTTCTGGCAGAAGAAGACCACGGGCGCGTTGTAGACGGCGGCGAAGGTGAAGGCCTCGGCCACGTCGCCCTGGCTGGAGGCGCCGTCGCCGAAGTAGGCCAGCACCGCGGAGTCGGCGCCGTCCTTGGCCACGCCCATCGCGTAACCGGCGGCGTGCAGGGTCTGCGAGCCGATCACGATCGTGTAGAGGTGGAAGTTGTTCTCGTTGGGATCCCAGCCGCCGTTGTTCACGCCGCGGAACATTCCCAGCAGATTGAGCGGGTCGACGTCACGCGTCCAGGCCACGCCGTGCTCGCGGTAGGTCGGGAAGACGTAGTCGTCGGGGCGGGTCGCCCGGCCGGAGCCGATCTGCGCGGCCTCCTGGCCCAGCAGCGACGCCCACAGGCCCAGCTCGCCCTGCCGCTGCAGGGTGATCGCCTCGCCGTCGAAGCGGCGGGTCATGACCATGTCGCGGTACAGGCCGCGCAGCTCTTCCGGCGTCAGGTCGATCGCGTAGTCGTCGTGCTCGACACGCTCGCCCTGCGGGGTCAGCAGCTGTACGAGCCCGGGCTCGCCGCTGCGGCGCTTCGCGGCGGCTGCACGGGTCGTCCGCCCCCTCTTCGCGGGGGCACCACCGTCGGCAGTGCTCTTCACGCTCACGTTCGCTCCTCCGTCTGTCCGGCCCCCGGGATCTGCCGGGGAGCAGGATGGAGCCGCTTTCCCGCGTCCACGGGAGGCGGCACACCTGGTCCGGCGGGACGCACGGGGTGTGTGCGGCATGACCGAGCCCAGGGCTGACAGCGTCCCGGCGAATGGCCTGCAACTACAGACGTTACCCACAAGTCCAGCATTCGCGCTAAGCCGTCCGACCTGCGGTTTTGCTTGGATTTCCTAGTAACTGCGCGAGCTTCGCGCATTCGGGCCGGGCAATCGTTTATCACCGCAGGCCACCGGGACAATCGCACCGTATCTCGAATGGCGGACAACCGTAAGGGGCGGCAGGGAGCGCACCGGCGGGAGGCGGCGGCCGCCGAGGGGTGCGACGCTGGGGGCGTGAGCGAAAAAGGGCATGACGGTCATATACGCGTTTTCGTGGTGGACGACCACGACGTCGTCCGGCGCGGGGTGAACCGGCTGCTGTCCGGTGACCCGTCGATCGAGATCGTCGGCGAGGCCTCCGACACCGCCGAGGCCGTCGACCGGGTGCCGGACGCCCATCCGGACGTCGCCGTCCTGGACGTACGGCTGCCGGACGGCAGCGGCGTCGAGGCCTGCCGGGAGATCCGCTCGCACGACGAGTCCGTGAAGTGCCTGATGCTCACGTCCTTCGCCGACGACGAGGCCCTCTTCGACGCCGTCATGGGCGGCGCGGCCGGCTACGTCCCCAAGGTCATCACGGGCGACGACCTGATCGGCGCGGTGCGCGAGGTCGCCGCCGGCCACTCCCTCATCGACCCGGCCGCCACCGCGGAGGTGCTGGAGCGCCTGCGCGAGGGCGGCGCGCGCGGCGGCGAACCCGGCGAGCGGCCGGGGCGGCTGTCGACGGACGAGCGGGAATTCCTCGACCTCATCGGCGAGGGCCTCACCAACCGCGAGATCGCCGAGCGCGCCGGCCTCGACGAGCGGACGGTACGGCGGCAGGTCTCGCAGCTCCTGCACAAGCTGGGGATGGCGCGCGACGGAGCGCAGGGCGCGGGGGCGGGGGCGTAAGGCGGCGCAAAAGACGTAAGCCTGCCCTTAGCAGGTCGAGGTGGGGTGGCGCCACCTCGCCGGGAGGGCCGCGCCCGTTGATCTACGCTGACACTCGTGACGGGCACGGCAACGGAGCCGCACACGCGGGCTGCGCTGTCCGCGCTGCTGCACCGGTACGAGGACGCGGGCGAACCGCTGACCTGCGAAGCCGTCCCCCGGGGGCTGCTCAACCGCGGCTGGCGCGTGACCACCACCCGGGGCCGCTACTTCCTCAAGCAGTACATCTCCGCGGACACCGCCGCCCCCGCGACCATCGTGCGCCAGCACCGCGCCACCCGGCGCCTGGCCCGCCTGGGCCTGCCCGCCGCCGCGCCCCTGCGCGCCACCGACGGCCACACCGTCACCCTGCACGGCGGCGTCGGCTACGCCCTCTTCCCGTGGATCGACGGCACCCACCGCGAGGGCACCGAGCTGGACGCCGACCAGTGCCGCCGGCTCGGCATCCTGCTCGGCCTCGTCCACACCGGGCTGGCCCGGGTCCAGCCGCCGCCCGCCGCGGGCCCGCGCCCCAGCGCCGACCCCGACGCCACCTACGCCGACATCGAGCGGCTGCTCGCCCTCGCCCGCGCGCACCGCCCGCACGACACCTTCGACCGGCTCGCCGAGCACCGGCTGGTGGAGCGGCGCGAACTCCTGCGGCGGCACGCCCACCGCCGCCCGCCCGACCCCACGCCCGCCCCCGCGCCCGAGGGCGGCGTCCAGGGCTGGGTGCACGGCGACTTCCACCCGCTCAACCTGCTCTACCGGGGTGACGAGCCCGCCGCGATCGTCGACTGGGACCGGCTCGGCGTCCAGCCGCGCGCCGAGGAGGCCGTCCGGGCCGCCGCGATCTTCTTCGTCCACCCCGTCGACGGCCGTCTCGACCTGCGCAAGGTCCGCGCGTACGCCCGCGCGTACCGGCTCGCCTCCGGCGCGGGCGAGGACGAGGTCGCGGCCGCCGTCCACCGGGTGTGGTGGGAGCGGCTCAACGACTTCTGGATGCTCCAGTGGCGCTACGAGCAGCGCGACCTGCGCTCCGACCCGCTCTTCCCCGCGACCTCGGCGCTGGCCGTGTGGTGGACGGGGAAGTACGAGGCGGTGCTGGACGCTTTCGCGGGGTAGCGGAGGTCAGTTCCCGCCGTTGCTGTCGTCCGTGGGGGAGGGGTCGGTCGGCGTGCCGCTGGGCGTGTCCGACTGCGTGGGCTTGCTCGACGTCGTCGGCGTGTCGTCCGTCGGCTTCGAGCTCGGCGTGTCCTCGGTCGGCGGCGTCTTCGTCGGGGCCGAGGGCGGGGCGCTCGTGGACGGCGTCCAGCTCGGCTTCGTCGGGTCGTCCGTCGGCCCGCCGGTGTCGGTCGGCTCGTCCGTCGGCTGGTCCGTGGGCTGGTCCTCGGTCGGCGGGTCGGCCGGTGCGCTCGTGGACGACGAGGGCTGCTGGTTGTCGGCCGGGTTGTCGCCGTTGCCGTTGCCGCGCGTGGCGAGGACGACGCCGATGACCACGGCCAGCACCGCGGCCACCGTGAAGAGCACGGGCTTGAGCCAGCGGTTGCCGCTGCCGCCGGGGTCGTCGTCGTAGCCGCTCCCGCTGCCGCCGGAGCCCGTACCCGCGCCCGTACCGCCGACGACGCCGGGGACGAGGGGGGCGCTGAGCTCGGCGGTGCTGCCGCTGCGGCCGTCCGGGCGGTAGCCGCCGGGGGCGTGGCCCTGGCCCTCGGGGAGGACGGCGGTGATCGCGCCGGTGTCCCACATGCCGCCGGTCCAGCCGCCCTGCTGGGTGAGGGCCTGGTGGGCGTAGCCGACGACGCCGCGCATCTCCTCGGCGCTCTGGAAGCGCTCCTCCGGCTGCTTGGCCAGCGAGCGCAGCACCAGGCCGTCCAGCTCGGGCGGCACCCGGTCGCTGATCTGCGACGGGAGCCGCGGCTCGTCCTGGACGTGCTGGTAGACCACGGACAGCGGGGTCTCGCCGACGAAGGGCGGGCGCAGCGCGAGCAGCTCGTAGAGCAGGCAGCCGGTGGCGTAGAGGTCGCTGCGGTGGTCGACGGGCTTGCCGAGCGCCTGCTCCGGGGAGAGGTACTGCGGGGTGCCCATGACCATGCCGGTCTGCGTCATGGTGCTCGCGGCGCCGTGCAGGGCGCGGGCGATGCCGAAATCCATGACCTTGACCGCGCCGCCGGTGGTGATGATCACGTTGGCGGGTTTGATGTCCCGGTGCACGATGCCGTGCTGGTGGCTGTACGCGAGGGCGTCCAGCACGCCGGAGACGATCAGCAGCGCCTGGTCGACGGGCGGCGGGGTGGCGCTGGTGAGCAGGTCCTTGATCGTGTGGCCCTCGACCAGCTCCATCACGATGTAGGGGGCCGTACCGCTGGGCGTGCGGTCCTCGCCGGAGTCGTAGACGGCCACGACGGCGTGGTGGTTCAGGCCCGCGACGGCCTGCGCCTCGCGCGTGAAGCGGGCCTTGGAGACCGGGTCCTCGGCGAGGTCGCCGCGCAGCAGCTTGACGGCGACGATCCGGCCAAGCCGTACGTCCTCGGCCGCGAAGACCTCGGCCATGCCGCCGCGGCCGAGCCGCCGGGTGAGCCGGTAGCGGCCCTCGCCGACGACGGAGCCCGTGCCCCACTGCTGGAGGGAGGTCTCCGACGCTCCGGTGCCCGCGGCCGTCTCGTTCGGGTCGACCATCAGTCCTCGCCGTCGTTCGCCTTCGCTGGGTCTGGTGCGCCACCGTACCGCTTTTCCACCGGCGGCCACGGCCCGTGTCCGAGAGACGGGCGCACCCGTGCCCCGGCGCCGCACGGCCGTACGGGCTCGCGCCGCGCCGCCTGCTCCGGCCGTCTACCCCCCGGGGGCCGTCCGACCCCTGTACGCGGGAAAGTTCCGCGTTCTGTATGCGAGCGATGCGTATCAGGTGACGACATGGTCAACGAACTTGACGTGCCCGTGCGATCGGCCAGACTGAGCGGGCAAGCTCGGGGACGTGTGTCATCCCGTCGGACCTTCATGGGGGTAGCGGTACTGATGAGCGGGGACGCCACGCAGGGCGGCGGTTACACGGGGCGCTCGGTGGGCGGTGGGCGCTACGTACTGCGCAACCTGCTCGGCCAGGGTGGCATGGCCTCCGTGCATCTGGCACATGACACCGTGCTCGACCGGCCGGTGGCGGTCAAGACCCTCCACACCAACCTCGGGCACGAGCAGTCCTTCCGCGAGCGCTTCCGCCGCGAGGCGCAGTCCGTCGCGAAGCTCAACCACACCAACATCGTCTCGGTCTTCGACTCCGGCGAGGACACGATCGACGGTCAGGTCGTCCCCTATATCGTCATGGAGTACGTCGAGGGCCGACCGCTCGGCGACGTCCTCGCCGCGGATGTCGCGCAGTACGGTGCGATGCCCGCCGACAAGGCGCTGAAGATCGTCGGCGACGTGCTCGCCGCGCTCGCCGTGAGCCATGAAATGGGCCTGGTCCACCGGGACATCAAGCCCGGCAACGTGATGATCACGCGGCGCGGCGTCGTCAAGGTCATGGACTTCGGCATCGCGCGGGCCATGCAGTCCGGCGTCACCTCGATGACGCAGACCGGCATGGTCGTCGGCACCCCGCAGTACCTCTCGCCGGAGCAGGCCCTCGGGCGCGGCGTCGACGAGCGCTCCGACCTCTACTCGGTCGGCTGCATGCTCTTCGAACTCCTCACCGGGCGGCTCCCGTTCGACGCCGACTCGCCGCTGGCGATGGCGTACCAGCACGTCCAGGAGACACCGCCCGCGCCGTCCGGCTTCAACCGCGCGCTGGGCCCGGCCGTCGACGCGCTCGTGGCCCGCGCGCTGCGCAAGAACCCGGCGGAGCGCTTCCCGACCGCCGACGCCATGCACGACGAGACCGACCGCGTCCTCGCCGCCACCGGGCAGAACGCGATACCGCAGCTCTCCGGCGAGGCCGGGACGGGCAGCCGGGGCGAGGGTGTCGCCAACTCCGTCTTCCCGTCGGCGCAGGGGCCGGTGCAGACCCCGCCGCCGCAGCTCCAGACGCCGTACGCGCCGACGCCGCCCGTCCCGCAGTCCGGCTACGCGCCGCACACCCCGCCGCCCTCCGCCTACGGCTACCCGCAGCAGGCCGCCGCGCAGACCCCGCCGCCGAGCACCGCGTACGGCATGGGCGCGCCGCCCTCCATGCAGGGCATACCCCAGCAGCACATGGGCGGCGGCCCCATGGGCGGCGGCATGGGCCCGGGGGCGGGCGGCCCGGGCGGCGGCCGCAAGCGCAACACCCCGCTGATCGTGGGCGCCGCGGTGGTGGGCGTCGCGATCGTCGTCATCATTGCCGTCGTCCTCGCGACGCAGGGCGGCGGCAAGCCGGACCCCAACCCCACGGCCGCCCCCAACCCCACCGCGACCACCGCGACCGCGGAGCCCACCGCCAGCGGCGACGGCGTCGTCATGGGCGACCAGACCCGCACCATCGAGCTGTCCGAGTGCACCGAGGCGCACAACGAGCTGATCAACCCGGGCAAGCCCCACCTCATGACGATGCCCGACTTCACCTCGATCTACGTCGACTCCGCCGTCGCCTGCATGAAGGCCGCCAACTGGCCTTACGAGATCAAGGACATGGACGAGCAGCAGTGGGGCAAGGGCACGGTCACGCGCCAGAGCCCGCAGGCACTCGACGACTTCGACCCCACCTCGGGCGCCAAGATCACGATCTGGGTCTCCACCGGCAAGGGCTCCAACTAGCCGCCGCCCCTTCCCTTCACCGCACGGGCCCGGCCTCTCGGAAGAGAGGCCGGGCCCGCGGTGGTCTTCCCGCCGGTACGGGCCCGCGGCGCTCTTCCGGCCGGTACGGGCCTGTGGCGCTCGTCCCGCCCGTACGGGCGTGGTGCCGTCTAGAGATACGGGCCCGAGCGCGAGCCCGGGTGCCCCGGGTCCAGCTCCTCCTCGTGGCCGAGCGCCCCCGGCGGCAACGCCCGCCGCATCTGCTCCAGCTGCGCGCGGGCCGCCATCTGCTGGGCGAACAGCGCGGTCTGGATGCCGTGGAAGAGGCCCTCCAGCCAGCCGACCAGCTGCGCCTGGGCGATCCGCAGCTCGGCCTCGCTCGGCACGCTGTCGTCGGTGAAGGGCAGCGACAGCCGCTCCAACTCCTGCACCAGCTCCGGCGCGAGCCCGGCCTCCAGCTCCTTGACCGAACTGGCGTGGATCTCCTTCAGCCGCACCCGGCTCGCCTCGTCCAGCGGAGCCGCCCGCACCTCCTCCAGGAGCTGCTTGATCATGCTGCCGATCCGCATCACCTTGGCAGGCTGCTCGACCATCTCCGTGACCGGGATCTCCCGCCCCTCCTCGCCGTCGGCGCCCCCGGCACCGCCCAGGGCCATGCCGTCCGGCCCGACGACCAGGACCTGCGGATTGTGCGAGCTCTCCGGCGAGCGTTCGTTCATCGGCATCTCCATGTCGCCATTGTCCCGCACCTCCGTCCGCGCGGGCCGTGTGGCCCCCTCCTGCTCCCACACGGCCCGCACATCATCGGGCACCCCCCGGCCCGTCCCCCGCACTCGCCCCGGCCGGTCCCGGCCCGTCCCCTGCTCAGCCCCCGCTCAGCCGTCGGCCCGCCTGCCGAGCTGCGGACGGGACCGGGTGACCAGGGCCGCCAGCAGCCCCGCCCCCAGCGGCACCGCCACCACCAGCAGCGTCAGCGTCCCCCAGGGGATCGCCACCGGCACATGGGGCACGCTGCTCCCATCCGTCCAGCCGTGGAGCAGGTCGCGCCGGAACTGCGCCCACTGGTGGCGCCGCTCGACCCGCCGCAGCGCCACCGCGGGCAGCACCCCGGCGATCGAGCCCAGCACCACACCCATCACGGCGACGACCCCGCACTGGAAACCCGACAGCGATCGCCGGATGCCCCCGCTCGCGCCTATCGCCGCCAGCGTCCTGAGGTCCGGCCCGGCGTCCGCCTGCGCGAGCCCCGTCGTTATCCCGGACGCACCGACCGTGATCAGCCCCGCGAATATCGCCAGCGCCAGCAGCAGCACCCCGTCGTGCCGGGAGTAGCCGTCCTCGACGTACACGTCCGCCTGCGTGCCGATCTTGGCCACGTCCAGGCGGAGCGTCTGCTGCTCCTTCCCGCTCGGCATCCTCGCCGTCGTGTAGTAGGAGCCCAGTGCCACGGTCCGGAAGCCCGCCGCCTCCGCCGCCCGCGGCGGCACGAGCGCCGTCAGCCCGTACGGCACGTCCTCGGCGGCCAGATGCGCGGAAAGCACCTTCACTGTGCCCGCGGGCTCCGAACCCTCCCCCACGTCGGTCTTCGTGATGTCCGCGATCACCTTGACCCGGAGCTTGCCGTGGTCGGCGTAGGCCCGGTCGAACAGCACCGTCTCGCCGCGCTCCAGCGCCTGCTCCGCCGCGGGGTCGCGGATGTCCAGCGCGTGCAGCACATCGGCCCCGCCGACCATGATCCCGCCGTAGCTCGGCATCGCGGTCGGGCTGTTCGGCCTCGTGCAGCGCCAGTCCGCGAGCAGCGCCTCGACCGACGTGGGCTGCACGGCCGGTCCGCCCTCACGCGGCGCCGAGGGGCACCGGTTGGCGTCCGGCATCTCCGCCTGCACCGCTCCGCAGCCCTCCTTCTCGTCCACCGCGCAGGACGGCGCCCCGACGTAGACCCGCGACACGTCCACCCGCCCGGTGACCGGGTAGTCCTTCTCCACCGCGGCCCGCACCCGCGCGAGGTCGCGGGACGCGCTCCCGTATCCCGACACCGCCACCGACCCGTACGGGAGCATCGCGTGGTGGGCCTGCCGGTCCTCCTGCCCCTTGCTCGCCATGTAGGTCGCGACCGCCACCGACCCGGCCACCGCCGCCAGCACCGCGGCCACCGCGGGCGCCGTGCGGCCCCGGTTGCGGACCGTGTCCCGCAGCGCCAGCCGCGGCACCGTCGGCAGCCACCGCCCGAACCGGCCGAACAGCCCGATCAGCGCCGGGGTCGTCATCGCCAGCCCGATCTCCGCGAGGCTCGCGCCGAGCACCGCCGAATAGATGCTGTCGGTGCGTGTCGTCGCGTAGACGGTGGTCGCCACCCCGATGACCATCACGCCCGCCCCCATCAACGGCAGCACACGGCTCGCGTGCCGCACCCCCCGCCGGCCGGTGAGCGAGGCGAGCACGCTCTGCCGCGCCGCCGACACCGCCGGCACCACCGCCGCCAGCACCCCGGTGAGCACCGCCAGCCCACCGATGGCCACCAGCTCCAGCGGCCGCACCGTCAGCCCGCCGAACCGCGCGCCGCCGCGCTCCTCCAGGGGCCCGCGCAGCAGCTGGGTGAGCGCGACCCCCAGGACCGTCCCGACCACGGCCGCCCCCACGCCGATCACCAGGCCGCTGGAGATCACTATGGCCCTGATGTGCCTGCGGTCACCGCCGTTGGCACCCACCAGCCCCAGCTGGCGCCGCGAGCGGCGCGCCCCGACGGCGAAGGCCGGGCCGGCCAGCAGGCAGATCTCCACGACGCTGAGCCCGACGATCGTCACGATCACGGCGACCGCCTCGGCCCGCGTGTCGCTGCTGTCGGACAGCAGCCGCGCGCTCTCGGGCCTCGCCTGGTAGAGCGGCACCTCGGCCGCCGGCGGCTGGTGCTCGCGCACCTGCCGTGAATCGACGACCACGCCCAGCGTGTTGGCGTGCTTGACCATCTCCCAGGTGAAATCCCCCGGGAAGGACACCAGATAGCTGGCACGTCCCGAGGAGAACCTGTCCTTCATCGTGTCCGCGGCCGCCTGGTAGGGCGCGACGAAAGCACCGGGCAGCACGTTGAGCTGCGCGTCGTGCAGATCGCTCGGCAGTTCGTAGACGCCCACGATCGTGTAGGACCGGCTCAGACCGCGCACCTTCACCCGCGACCCGATGTCCAACCCGCTGTCCTTGAGGAACTGGCCGGTGGCGGCCGCCTCGTCCGGCGTCCTCGGATAGCGGCCCCGGCTCAGCCGGGTGATGCCCTTGGTCATCGGGTCACCGGCCTTCAGCTCCCTGACCTCGGTGTCCAGCAGCCCGTACTTGCCCATGACCGGTGCGTAGGCGTGGACGTCGCTCAGCCAGCGCGCCCCGGCCGGCAGCGCGGTCAGCGGGTCGACCACGGGGTCGGCCGCGGGGCCTTCCCCGTCGGCCGGATCCTGGTGCTTCAGGGGCATCCCGACGCTGTCCGCCGGATCCTCGTACACCGGCTGCGGTCCGTACCCCGGGTCGGTCAGCCGCGCGTCGGCGGCTCCCAGCTCCCGCGTCGTCTTCTCCGCGACCGACAGCTGCGAGCTGCGGACGGTGATGTCGGCCGCGCTCACGCCCATGATGGGCACCGCGATCATGGCCAGCACCAGCAGGCTGCGGCCCTTGTACCGCACGGCGTCCCTGCGGGCGATCCGCACCGCCACCCGCCAGGCGTGCAGCCGCCCGGCGCCCGGCACCCCCGCCCACCGCCGCCCGCTCACTGCGCCGCTCCGCCCGTGAGCAGCGACTCCGCGCTGGAGCGCAGCGTCGACTCGACCATCGAACCGTCCCGCAGGAAGACCACCCGGTCCGCCCATGCCGCGAAGCGCGGCTCGTGCGTCACGAGGATGCCGGCCGCCCCCGCGTCGCACCGCGACCGCAGCAGCGCGAGCACTGCGTCACCGGTCTCCGAGTCCAGCGCGCCGGTGGGCTCGTCGGCGAGCACCAGCCGCCGGTCGCCCACCAGCGCGCGGGCGATGGCCACCCGCTGCTGCTGCCCGCCCGACATCTCGTCGGGGAAGCGGTCGGCGAGGTCGGCCAGACCGATCTCGCCGAGCGCCACGAGCGCCTCCCGGCGGGCCTTGCGGCTGCCGAGCCCGTCCAGCTCGCGGGGCAGCGCGACGTTCTCCGCCGCGGTCAGCGCCGGGATCAGGTTGTAGTCCTGGAAGACGTAGCCGATGCTCCGCCGCCGCAGCGCCGCCAGCTCCTTCCGGCTCGCCGTGGTCAGGTCGGTGCCCTCGACCAGGACCCGGCCGGACGTCGGCAGGTCGAGCCCGCCGGCCAGCGTGAGCAGGGTGGACTTCCCCGAGCCCGAAGGCCCCATGACCGCGACCAGCTCCCCCGCGTGGACGTCGAGATCGATCCCGCGCAGCGCGTGCACCTCGGCCGCTCCGGTGCCGTGCACCCGGGTCACCTCCTCGATGCTGAGCACGGGCTCGACCTCGCGCTCCTCCCCTCGCTCGTCCCCGGGGGCGGCGCCGCTCGGGGCAGCCGGGCCATACGTGCCGGACGGCCTCTCCGGCTCGGCCGGTGGTGTGGACTGACTGGACATCGGACTCTTCCCCCTGCTTCCGGTCCGGGCCGTCCAGGCCCGGACTGTCGGTCGTGCTCCTCGCGTACGTCGTCCCGTGATCCCGTGGCACACCGCTCCTGCGGCGCGGCCGGGTGCGCGGCCCGTCTCCCACCCGGGCCCCGGCGGGCGCCCCGGTCAGCGGCCCGGTCAGCGCCCTGGTCAGCGGCGGGGCCGGCGCAGCGCGCCGCGCAGCCCGCCGACGCGCGCCGGGCTCCGCTGCGGTGCGCCGTCCGCCTGCTCGGCGGTGCCGTCCCCGTCCGAAGGCGGGTTGTCCGCTCCTTCCCGCCGGTCGGCCACGGCCTGCGGGGCGAGCCGGACGAGCCGGGTCTCGCAGTGGTCCAGCCAGCGGGCCTCCGCCTCGGCCTGGAAGATCATCTGGTCCAGGACCAGCTGCCAGGCCACGTCGTCCGGGTCGAAGACCCCCGGACGGGCGGCCGCCGCCTCCAGCGCCTGCGCCTTCAGGCGCGTGTAGTCCTGCATCGCCTGGATCGTGTGGGCGCGCTGGGCCTGGATGACGGCGCGGACGTCCACATCGGGCGTCCCCACCGCCATCGCGAGCTTTATCGCGAGCTCGTCGCGCGGCGGGCTCGCGCGGTCCACCGGCGTGGTGAACCAGCGCCTCAGCTCGTCGCGGCCGTCCTCGGTGATGGCGTAGAGGGCGTGCCCCGCCTCGTCCTCGCCCGCGGGCACGACCAGGCCGTCGCGCTCCAGCCGGGCGACGGTCGTGTACACCTGCCCGACGTTGAGCGGCCAGGTGGAACCGGTGCGCGACTCGAACTCGGTGCGTAGCTGGTAGCCGTAGCGCGGCCCTCGTTCGAGGAGGGCCAGCAGGCCGTGACGGATCGACATACTGAGTATGTATACCGAGTAAGGCCGCCCGCGACAAGGCCGATCGGCGCGCCGGACCCTCTCTTCACTCGAACGAATGAACGAAGGGCGTTCGATGTTCGAGAGGCCGCTCCGCAGGCAATCATGATCGGGAACGGTCACCCGCAGTCACGGGAGGCCGGGACGGAAGGTCTCGCGTGCGGGTGCGCGCGTTCGCGCGGGCGCGGGTACGCGGGCGTGCGGGTGCGGGCGGGCGGGTGCGGGCGTGCGGGCGCGGGCGCGGGGAGAAGACGGGGGCGGCGCCGGGCGGTCAGCTCCGGCGCAGACGGAGACCGAGGAAGCCGAGACCGAGCCCGACCAGCACCATCCCCGCACCGAGCGGCAGCACCCGGCGCACCCGGCGCACCCGGGGCTCGCGGGCGGCGACGGAAGCGGAGCCGCCTCGCACCACGGTCGGCGCGGGGAGCGTGGTCGCGGTGGGTGCCGGGCCCGCGGAGCCCGCGTCGGGCACGAGCGAGGGCGCCTGCTCACGGAAGCCGTGGTCGTAGCGGTGCTGCCGGGGCCGGTCCTCGTACGCGCGGTGCCGCGCGTGACCGTCCCGACCGGATCCGCCGGCGGGGAGCCCGGCGGGCGGCCGCAGCGGCGCACCGCCGGAGGCGGAGGGCTCGGGCGGCCGAGCGGAATCGGAGCGGGCGGGCCTTCCGGCAGGACGGGACGGAACGGACGGACCGGCGGAAGCCGGCGGAAAGGGACGAGGAGGTGACGGCATGGCAGGCGTGCCGGAGGTGGCGGGTGGACGCGGCGAGCCGGAATGCGGGCCGCTCGCGGGCAGTTCGGGCGACGCGGGCCGCTCGGTCCGCGCAGGCGGTCCGGGCCGTTCGGACGGCGCGGGACGTGCGGGACGCGCGGGCTTCGACGGCGGTGCGGGCCGGTTGGGGCTGGCGGGTCCGGGCGGCCGGACGTCCGCGGTCCCGCCGGGCTGCGGGCCGCCGGGCCGGGGGTCGCGCCCCGGAAGGGGCGGACGGGCCGCGTCGGGAGCTGCGGCCTGCGGCGATCCACGCTGTGCGGAGACGGAGGCGGGCGCCGCCGGTGCGGCGGCCCGCCCGGTGGCGGCCGGGGCGAGCAGAGCCGCGACGGCCAGAGCGGGCGCCGCCGCCCGGAGGACCGTGGCGACCGGGCGGGCCGAGTGGGCCCAGTGGGCGGCATCGGGCGGTGACCCGCTCCTGCCGGATGCCCACCGCACATCCCTCGCCTCTCCGCCGGACTCTCGGTGGAATCAGCGTCACACGAAGCGACGATCCCGGCATCCCGGGTGCCCGGCGGGGCGTTGGCGGTCAGACGGTGAGCAGGATCTTGCCGACGTGCTCGCTGCTCTCCATCAGCCGGTGCGCGGCTGCGGCATCGGCCAGGGGGAAGGCGCGGTCGACGACCGGGCGGACGGTGCCCGCCTCGACCAGCGGCCAGACGTGCTCGCGGACGGCCGCGACGATCGCCGCCTTCTCCTCCGCGGGCCGGGCCCGCAGGCTCGTCGCGATCACGGCCGCACGCTTGGCGAGCAGCTTCGCAAGGTTCAGTTCCGCCTTCACGCCGCCCTGCATCCCGATGACGACGAGGCGCCCGTTCACGGCCAGGGCGTCGAGGTTGCGGTCCAGGTATTTCGCCCCGACCACGTCCAGGACGACATCGGCGCCCCGGTCGCCCAGCTGCTCGACGAAGTCCTGCTCCCGGTAGTTGACCAGGATGTCGGCGCCCAGCTCCGCGCAGAAGGCCAGCTTCTCCGCGGTGCCCGCGGTGGTCGCGACCGTCGCGCCGACCGCTTTGCCGAGCTGGATCGCCATGGTGCCGATGCCGCTGGAGCCGCCGTGCACGAGCAGCGTCTCGCCCGGTCGCAGGTGCGCGATCTGGAAGACGTTGGACCAGACCGTCGCGGTGACCTCGGGCAGCCCCGCCGCCGTGACGGGGTCGACGCCCTCGGGGAGCGGCAGCAGCTGGCCGGCGGGCACAGCGACCAGCTCGGCGTAGCCGCCGCCGGACAGCAGCGCGCACACCTCGTCCCCGACCGTCCAGCCGGCCACGCCCGCACCGAGCGCCACGATCCGCCCGGAGCATTCGAGGCCGGGGTAGGGGGAGGCACCGGGCGGCGGGTCGTAGAAGCCCTGCCGCTGCAGGACGTCGGCGCGGTTCACGGCCGAGGCCGCGACCTCGACGAGCACTTCGCCCGGCCCCGGCTCGGGATCGGGGACCTCGGCGAGGACAAGCGCGTCGGGCCCGCCGGGCTGGGCAATGGTGATCGCACGCATGCCACGACCATACGGGAAGCGGCCCCGGCGGTCGGCCGCGCCGTGCTGCGGTGCGGGAGCGCGGAGTCAGTCCAGCGGCGCGGTCTCCGAACTTCCGGTCGCCCGGTGGATGGTGATCAGCCGGTCGGTCGGGCGCAGGGGCGACGCGTCCGGGTCGTCGTGGCCGAGCAGGAGCGAGCCGCGCTTGACCGACACCACCAGATCCGTGCATTCGCGCGGCGACTTGCCCGCCTCGGACGCCGCCACCGGCCGCTCGATGAGGTCGAGCCCGCTGCCGTAGGTGATCAGGTCGTCCATCACCCGCCCGACGCTGGGGCTGAGCACCCCGAGCCCCAGCAGCCGCCCCGCGTAGCCGGAGCTGGTGATGACGGAGTCGGCGCCCGACTGCCGCAGCAGCGGCCCGTTCTCGTCCTCGCGGACCGACGCGACGATGTGCGCGGTCGGGTTGAGCTGGCGGGCGGTCAGCGTGACCAGGACGGCGGTGTCGTCGCGCTGCGCGGCGACGACGATCTGCCGCGCCCGCTGCGCCTCGGCCCGCCGCAGGACCTCGCTGTGGGTCGCGTCACCGGCGACCGCGACCAGCCCCTCCTCCGTCGCGCCGTGCACCGCCTTGTGGTTCGGGTCGACGACCACGATCTGCTCCTTCGGCACCCCGCGCCCCAGCAGCGTCCGCGCCGCCGCCCGGCCCTTGGTGCCGTATCCCACGATGACGACGTGATCGCGCACCGTTCGCCTCCAACGGGTGATCCGGAATTGCTCCCTGGTCCGCTCGGTCAGCACCTCGAGCGTCGTGCCGACCAGGATGATCAGGAAGAGCACGCGCAGTGGCGTCACGAGAAACGTGGTCGTCAGGCGCGCACTGGTGCTGTACGGGACGATGTCGCCGTAGCCGGTCGTCGACAGGGTGACCGTCGAGTAGTACAGCGCGTCGAGGAAGCCCACCGAGGTGTCGGCGGCGTCGTGGTAGCCGTGGCGGTCGAAGTAGACGAGGGCCACGGTGACGGCGAGCACCAGCAGCGCGAGCAGCAGGCGCCTGCTCACCTGCAGCAGCGGCCCCGCGGGCTGGTGCGGAAAGGCCACCACGTGGCCGCCCGGCGTGGCGTCGGGCGGCGGCGTCCCGTCGGCGCCGCCCGAGCCCTCCTGCGGGGTCATGTCCCGCTCCCCCACGCGGGTGCGAGCACCCCGGTGTCCAGGACCGCCGTCTCCTCCCCGGCCCTCCCGCCGCCCGGCGGGATCACCGCCATACCGTCCGCGGCGGCCAGCCCGCGCAGCATCGCGGGACCGGTGAAATGCAGCGGCCGCGCGGCCGACTCGTCGTCGAAGACGACGGGCACGAGCCGGGTGTCCGCCGGGTGGCCGGGCACGTCCGAGGTCAGCGGCGCCGCGTACGGGGCCGGCAGCGGCCGTCCGGCGAGCGTGCGCAGCACGGGCGCGACCAGGGTGAGCACGCCGGAGACAGCCGCGAGCGGATTGCCGGGCAGCCCGGCCAGCAGGCCCCCGGCGGGCAGCCGGGCGAGCAGCATGGGGTGCCCCGGCCGTACCGCCACCCCGTCGACCAGCAGTGCGGCGCCGAGCCGGGCCAGTACGGGATGCACATGGTCGACCGGGCCGCCCGCCGTCCCCCCGGTGGTCACCACCAGGTCGGCGGTGCTCGCGGCCAGCGCGGCGTGCAGCACGTCGGCGTCGTCCGCGAGCCGCCGCACCCCGGTCACGTCCGCGCCGAGCCCGCGCAGCCAGGACGGCAGCATCGGGCCGAGCGCGTCGCGCACCCTCCCGGCCCGCGGCGGGCCCTGGTCCAGCAGCTCGTCGCCGAGCACCAGGATCTCGACCCGGGGCCGCATGACGACGACCAGCTCGTCGTATCCGGCGGCCGCGGCCAGTCCGAGCACCGCCGGGGTGACCAGCGCCCCCGTGGGCAGCAGCTCGTCGCCGCTGCGGCATTCCTGGCCCCTGCGCCGTATCTCCTGGCCGGGAGCGGGCGGGGAGTGCGGCGCCAGCACGTGCAGCCACTCGCCGTCGGTCCGCTGCCGCACGCTGCCGTGCTCGCTGCGCAGGACGGCGGTGGCGCCCGGCGGCAGCACCGCGCCGGTGGCGATACGCGCCGCGTGGCCGCCCAGCAGGGGTTCGGAGGGGCGCCGCTGCCCGGCGAGCACCTGCCCCTTGAGCCGCCACGGGCCCGGGCCCGCGACCGCCCAGCCGTCCATCGCGGAGGAGTCGAAGGAGGGCAGGTCCGTCAGCGCGGCGAGCGGCCGCGCCAGCGCCATGCCGAGGATGTCCTCGCCGAGCGGCAGCGCCCGCACGTCGAGCCGGCGCCCGGCCCGGCGGGCGATACGCCGCGCCTCCGGCCAGGAGACGGCGGCCGCCGGGGGCGGGGCGGGGTCCGGGGCGCGCAGCGGCTCGTGGCCGAGCGCGACCGCGAGCGGATCGTTGGCGGGTGTCCGGGCGCCGCGGCCGGCCCTGCCCCGGGGGCCGTTGGCCAGTGCGAGGGCGTCGTCGAGGGCGCGGTCGGCGGCGTCCTCGCCGCTCCGGCCGCGGTCACGGGGGCCGTTCATCCGCCTTATTCCTCCGGTTCCGGCCACTGCACGGCCAGGTCCGCGGCCTTGCGCGCCGCCTCGCGTACGGCCTGCGGCCCGCCGCCGGCCTGCGCGGCCGCGTAGCCCACCAGGAAGGTGGTCAGCGGCGCCGCCGGGCGCGCGACACCGTGCGCGGCGTCACGGGCCAGGTCGAGCAGGACACCGGTGTCCACGTCGAGGTCGATACCCAGTTCGGTCTTGACTGCTGCGATCCATTCGTCCACCACACGCCCATGGTCCCCGATCCGCCCGCGCAAGCCACCCAGGCTCACCCCGTGGACACCCCGCCCGGCCCACCGGCGGGCGGTGGCACCGGGTCTGGTGGGGCGTCAGGCGCCGGGCGGGCCGCCCTGCGGGTCCAGCCGGGAGCGCGCGACGGCGACGTCCTCCCAGGTGTCGCAGTCGAAGCTCGCGCGGCCGGTCGGGTCGGGGATCCGGCGGAGCCGCAGTCCCGCGGTGAGCAGGCGCAGCGGCAGGCCGGACAGGGTGCCGTACTCCGCCCGGAGCAGGGCGGCCTCGCGGCGCAGCGGCTCCGCCGAGTAGGCGGCCGCGAGCGGCTGGTCGCGGCCGTCGGCGTCGGTGAGCAGAGCGCCCTCCCACGCACCGGTGAGGCTCCCGGTGAGCGCCGCGACCGTGTCCACCGTCAGGAAGGGCAGGTCGGCCGCGAGGACGAGCACGACCGGCGGGCGGTCCGGGCCGCCGAGTGCGGCGAGCCCGGCGGCCAGCGCGGGCAGCGGGCCGCCGCCCGCGGGCTCCTCCCGGGTCCAGCACACCGGCCGGGCGGTGGGCCTGCGGGGGCCGACGACGACGGTGCGGTCCGCGTCCGCGCACACCGCGAGGACCCGGTCGAGCAGCGTCCGGCCGCCCACCGCGAGCGCGGGCTTGTCGGTGCCGCCCAGCCGCCGGGCCGCCCCGCCGGCCGGCACCACCGCGTCGTAGCTCGTCGTCATGCCGCCGAGTATCCCCCGGCCGACGCGCGGCGCGGCCGGGGGAGCGGGCGGCGCCGGTCAGACGGCGGCCAGCAGCAGGGCGGGCTGCTCCACGCAGTCGGCCACCATCCGCAGGAAGCCGCCCGCGACGCCGCCGTCGCACACCCGGTGGTCGAAGGTGAAGGAGAGCTGCACCACCTGGCGCACCGCCAGCTCGCCGTCGTGCACCCAGGGCTTGGCGGCGATCCGCCCCACACCGAGCATCCCGGCCTCGGGGTGGTTGATGATCGGCGTGGAGCCGTCGACACCGAAGACGCCGTAGTTGTTCAGCGTGAACGTGCCCCCGGTCAGCTCGGCGGGGGACAGCGTGCCCGCGCGGGCCGAGTCGGTGAGCCGGGCGATCGCGTCCGACAGCTCCGCGGTGGTCATCGTGTGCGCGTCGCGCAGCACGGGCACCACCAGGCCGCGGTCGGTCTGGGCGGCGAAGCCGAGGTGCACGCCGGGCAGCCGCAGGATCTCCGCGCGCTCGGTGTCCACCGTGGCGTTGAGCTCCGGGTAGCGGGCCAGCGCGGCCGTGACCACCCTGGCCAGCAGCGCGAGCACGGAGATCCGGGGCCGGCCGGGGGCGTTCATCGCCGCCCGGGCCGCGAGCAGTTCGGTGGCGTCGGCGTCCACCCAGCAGGTGGCGTCCGGCACTTCGCGGCGGCTGCGGGCCAGCTTCTCGGCCGCCGCTCGCCGTATCCCGCGCAGCGGCACCCGCTCGGCGCCCTCCGGCACGGGCGCGGGGGCAGGGGCGGCGGGCGCGGGGGCAGGGGCCGGAGCTGTGATCGCGCGCTCGACGTCGGAGCGCAGGATCAGCCCCTCGGGTCCGCTTCCGGCCAGGGTCCGCAGATCCAGCCCGTGCTCGCGCGCGATCCGCCGCACCAGCGGTGAGATGACGGCCACCGGCCCACCGTCCACCCCGTCCGGTGCGGGCACCGGCGGAGGAGCGGGAGGCGGCGGGGAAGCCACCGGCGGGACAGCGGCCGGTACGGGCCCTCGTCCGCCCGCCCGCACCCGCGCCCGGCGGCGGCCCGCGGCCGCGCCGGTGCCGTAGCCGACCAGCACATTGCCCGAGCCCTGGCCACCGTCCGCCGACTCCCCGGAGACGCCGTCCCCGTCGCCGGCGTGGCCCGCGCCGCCCGATCCCGGACTCAGCATCCCCGCCGCGTCGGCGGACCCGACCGCGACGGTCACCAGCGGCCGCCCCACGGCCAGCGACTCGCCCTCCTCGCCGAACCGCGCGGTGACCACCCCGCCGTAGGGGCAGGGCACCTCGACCACGGCCTTGGCCGTCTCCATCTCGACCACCGGCTGGTCGACCGCGACGACCTCGCCGACCTGCACCAGCCAGCGGACGATCTCCGCCTCCGTCAGGCCCTCCCCGAGGTCGGGGAGGGTGAACTCGCGCACCACGGCCATCAGTCGTCCTCCCACTGGAGCCGGCCGACCGCGTCGAGGATGCGGTCCACGCCCGGAAGGTGGTGCCGCTCCAGCATCGGCGGCGGGTAGGGGATGTCGAAGCCGGTGACCCGCAGCACGGGCGCCTCCAGGTGGTGGAAGCAGCGCTCGGTGAGGCGCGCGGCGATCTCCGCGCCCGCCCCGGCGAAGCCCGCCGCCTCGTGGACCACGACGGCCCGCCCGGTGGCCCGCACGGCCGCGGCCACGGTCTCCTCGTCGAAGGGCACCAGGCTGCGCAGATCCACCACACCCAGATCCCAGCCCTCTTCCTTCGCCGCCTCCGCGGCCTCCAGGCACACCGGCAGCGACGGCCCGTACGTCACCAGCGTCGCCGTGCGCCCGGCCCGTCGCACCACGGCCCGCCCGGGCGGCGGCACCACGGCCGGCTCCTGCGCCGACCAGTCGGCCTTCGACCAGTACAGCCGCTTCGGCTCCAGGAAGACGACCGGGTCGTCGGAGGCGATCGCCGCCCGCAGCATCCCGTACGCGTCCTCCACCGTGGCCGGGGTGAAGACGTGCAGACCCGGTGTGTGGACGTAGTAGGCCTCCGAGGAGTCGCTGTGGTGCTCCACGCCGCCGATGCCGCCGCCGTACGGGATCCGCACGGTGATGGGCATCGGCAGCGCGCCCCGTGTGCGGTTGCGCATCCGGGCGACGTGGCTGACGAGCTGCTCGAAGGCCGGGTAGGCGAAGGCGTCGAACTGCATCTCCACGACCGGCCGCAGCCCGTACATCGCCATGCCGACGGCCGCGCCGAGGATGCCGGCCTCGGCAAGCGGTGTGTCGGTGCAGCGGTCCTCGCCGAAATCCCTGGTCAGGCCGTCGGTGATGCGGAAGACCCCGCCCAGCGCGCCGACGTCCTCCCCCATGACGTGCACGGCGGGATCCGCCACGAGGGCGTCCCGCAGCGCCTGGTTGAGCGCCTGCGCCATGGTGGTCTGCTTGCGGGCGGGCGGTGCCTCGCGGCCCGCGTCGGTCGTGGCAGTGGTCATGACCGGCGCTCCGCCGCCGGCGCCTGCTCCGAGACGGCCGCCGCTGATTCCGCCGCCTCCGCCGCCATCTCCGCCCGCAGCAGCGCGGCCTGCTCGCGCAGTTGCGGCGTGGGCTCGGCGTAGATGTGCGCGAAGAGCTCCGCCGGGTCGAGCGGGGGCTCGTCGTGCATCCGGGCGCGCAGGTCGGCGGCGAGCGTCTCGGCCTCGTCCGCCACCTGCTGCCGCCCCGCCTCGTCGAGCAGCCCGCGCCCGGTCAGTTCCCTTTCCAGCAGCTCCACCGGGTCGTACGCGCGCCACGCGGCGACCTCGGCCTCCTCGCGGTAGCGGCCCGCGTCGTCGGCGTTGGTGTGCGCGTCGATCCGGTAGGTGACCGCCTCGACCAGGGTGGGTCCGCCGCCGTCCCGCGCACGGTCCAGCGCCTCGGTGAGGACCTGGTGGACGGCCGGTGCGTCGTTGCCGTCCACCAGCCTTCCCGGCATCCCGTAGCCGACGGCCTTGTGCGCGAAGGTGGGCGCCGCGGTCTGCTTGGCCAAGGGCACGGAGATGGCGAAGCCGTTGTTCTGCACGAGGAAGACCACCGGCGCGTGCCAGACGGCCGCGAAGTTGAGCGCCTCGTGGAAGTCGCCCTCGCTCGTGCCGCCGTCGCCGACCATGGCGAGCGCGGCCACCGGGTCGCCGCTGAGCCGCGCGGCGTGCGCGAGGCCCACGGCGTGCGGCAGCTGGGTGGCGAGGGGGGTGCTGAGCGGGGCGACGCGGTGGACGCGCGGGTCGTACCCGGTGTGCCAGTCGCCGCGCAGCAGCGTCAGCGCCTCGACCGGGTCGACCCCGCGGGCCACCACGGCGAGGGTGTCGCGGTAGCTGGGGAAGAGCCAGTCGGCGGGCGCGAGTGCGAGAGCGGCGGCGATCTCGCAGGCCTCCTGACCGGTGCTGGACGGGTAGACGGCGAGCCGGCCCTGCTTGGTCAGGGCGGTCGCCTGCCGGTTGTAGCGGCGGCCGCGGACGAGCTGCGCGTACAGCGCACGCAGCAGCGCGGGGTCCAGACGCGTGGCGGCGGGGGTGCCGAGCAGCCGGTAGGGCTCCGGGTCGGGCAGCAGCGGCGCGGCGTCGGTGCGAGGCCGCCAGGCGGGGGTGTCCAGCACGGTCATCGCGAGCACCTCCTTGTGGTCGGTGACCGTCAGCAGTCGGTAGCGCGAGCGGGTTCCGCTCTCCCTACCGATTGTTCGGTCGCCGGAGGCATTTTGGCTACGGGGTGGTTCCGCCTGTGGACAAACGGTTCTGCACAGCCTGAGATGGAGCCAGTACGTCCATGGTAGGGAGCTTCCGGGGGATGGCGAGAGAACAGATGGCCGACCAGGAGCCGCCGGCGCGGCCGCTGGACCCGATAGACCGCACGATCCTCCGGCTGCTCCAGGAGGACGGCAGGGCCTCGGTACGGTCGGTGGCCGAGCGGGTGCACGTGTCCCGGGCGAACGCGTACGCCCGGATCAACCGGCTCATCGAGGACGGGGTGATACGCGGCTTCACGGCCCGGGTGGACCACGAGCGGGCGGGGCACGCCGCCTCCGCCTACGTCACCCTCAAGATCGTCCAGAATTCCTGGCGGACGGTGCGGGAAAAGCTCGTGACGCTTCCGGGCGTCGTCCACATCGCCCTGGTCAGCGGTGATTTCGACGTCCTGCTGCTGGTGCACACGGTCGACAACCGCAGCCTGCGGGAGCTGGTGCTCACCCGGCTGCAGTCGATCGAGGAGGTGCTCAGCAGCAGGACGCTGCTGGTCTTCGAGGAGACGGACCTGGTGGTCGGGGACTGACCCGGCCCCGGCACGCGACCGGGAGTCCTCGGCCGCCCCCGGTGCCGCGCGGCCCGCCTTGGCCCGTCCGGGTGAAAGGCGCCGATCAAGCCGTGGCCCCGGCGGCGGCCGGCTACGCGCGCAGTCCGTCGAAGGCCAGCCGCACCACGGCGTCGGCGACCTGCTCCCGGTCCAGCGCGCCCTTCGCGGCCGGCCGGTACCACTCGGCTATGGAATTGATCATCCCGAACAGCAGCCTGGTCGCCAGCCGGGCCTCCACGTCCGTCCGCAGGTCCCCCTCCGCCACCGCGGCCTTGAGCAGCTCCGCGACCCGCTGGTCGAACTCCCGGCGGCGCTTCATGGCCCAGCGCTCGGTCGTGGTGTTGCCGCGCACCCGCAGCAGCAGCGTCACATAGGGGAGTTCGTCCATCAGGACCACGGCCGTGCGCCGGATGACGTACTCCAGCTGCCGCACGGCGGAACCCTCCGCCGCCGCGGGCTCCCCCAGGATGCCGAAGAGCGCGTCGAGAGCGCGTCCCACCGCCCGGTGGAGCAGCTCCTCCTTGCCGCGCACATGGTGGTAGATGGACGACTTGGAGATCCCGGCCACGCGGGAGAGGTCCTCCATGGACGTGCCGTCGTAACCGCGCTCGTTGAAGACCTCCACGGCCACGGCGAGCAGCGAGTCCGGCGTATAGGTGTCGCGCTTCGGCATGGTCATGAGGAGATCACATCCTGCTCCGCCCACGCGCGCCGCCTCAGCCCCTGGCTGGGGGCGTAGCGCCCGGTGGGGTACATGTCGTGCATCCCCTCCAGCACATCCACCACGTATTGCGCCGAGATCCGGTCGCACCACTCCAGCGGGCCCAGCGGGTAGTTGACCCCCAGCCGCATCGCGGTGTCGACGTCCTCGGCGGAGGCCACCTGGCGCGCGACCGCGTCGGCCGCGAGGTCGGCCAGCATGGCGACGGTCCGCGCCACGATCAGGCCGGGAGCGGTGTTGACGACGCTGACCTCCTTGCCGAGCGCCTGGAAGAGGCCGACGGCGTGCGCCACCGCGTCCGCGTGCACCCCCGGTTCGGGTGCCAGCGCGATCCGGGTGGCGGCCCGGTAGTCGGCCGAGAGGTCGAAGCAGATCTCCGGTTCGTCGCTCTCCCGGCCCGCGGCCAGGCGGAGCAGCGTCCCGTCGGGCAGCACGAGCGCCCCGTCACCGCCCACGGGGTCCTCGGCGACCTCGACACCGGCCTCCCGCAGCATCGGTACCACCTCCTGCGCCGGCCCCAGGCCGCCGCGCACCAGCACCCTGGTCGGCGCCAGGGCGGGTTCGGCGGTGTGCGGCCGGTGGTCGGGGTCCGCGGTGCCGCCGGGGCGGCCGTCCGCCGGGTACGGATACCAGCCGCGGCCGGACTTCCTGCCGAGCCGGCCCGACTCCACCAGGCGGCGCTGGGCCAGCGACGGGGTGAACTTCGGGTCGTGGAAGAAGGCCTCCCAGACCGTACGGGTCACCGCCTCGTTGACGTCCTGGCCGATCAGGTCCATCAGCTCGAAGGGCCCCATGGCGAAGCCGCCGCATTCGCGCAGGACGGCGTCGATGGTCGCCGGGTCCGCGACCCGCTCCTCGTAGAGCCGCAGGGCCTCGGCGTAGAAGGGGCGCGCGATGCGGTTGACGACGAAGCCGGGGGTGTCCGTGCAGCGCACCGGTGTCTTGCCCCACGCGGTCGCCGTGTCCGCGGCGCGGGAGACGGCCGCCGGGGAGCTCTCCGCACCCGCGACCACCTCGACCAGCGGCAGCAGCGGGGCCGGGTTGAAGAAGTGCATCCCGACCAGCCGGCCCGGCAGCCGCAGCGCGCCGCCGATGGCGGTCACCGGCAGCGAGGAGGTGTTGGTCGCCAGCAGGCAGCCGTCCGCGACGACGTCCTCCAGGCCCGCGAAGAGCGCCTGCTTGGCGGTCAGGTCCTCGACGGCGGCCTCCACCACGAGCGCGGCGTCCGCCAGCTCGGCCGTGCTCTCCACGGGCACGAGCCGCGCCAGCGCCTCCTTGTGCTCGCTCGGGCCGAGCCGTCCCTTGGCGACCAGCCGGTCGAGGCGGCCCGCCACGCCGTCGGCGGCGGCCCGGGCACGGCCCGGAAGGGCGTCGTGCAGCAGCACCCGGTGGCCGGCGAGCAGCGCGACCTGCGCGATGCCCTGGCCCATGGTGCCGGTGCCGACGACGGCCACGGTGCTGGTGCGGTCGATCCCGGTCACGCTGTCCCCTGTTCCCTCTCACGGCGTCCTGCCCGTGCCTGCCCGTCCACGGTCGCCCCTCCCTGTCCGTCCCCGTCCCGGCCCGTCGCGGCGCTCCCGCTGCCCGGCGGCACGGCGGCCGCGACGGGCCCGGAGAGTTTTCCACAGGCCGGGTCGGCCGCCCTTGTCCCGACCGACCATTCGGTTAATCTAGCTGTGTCGCCCTCACTCCGCGCAGCTCGACGAGGAGTTGGTCCCATTGTCCGCCGGTCTCTCCCCCCAGTCCCTGGCAGAACGCCACCGCGCCACCCTCGACACGGCGCTGGACACGATCAGGACGCGCGGCTTCTGGTCGCCCTACCCCGAGCATCCGAAGGCGTACGCGGACGCGGAGGAGGGCAAGGCCGCCTTCGACGCGCTGCTCGGCCGGCGCTTCGCGTTCACCGCCGAGCAGCCGGGCACGGACGAGTGGACGGGCGGCGAGCGCTCGCCGTACGGCGTGGAGCTGGGCGTGCAGTATCCGCACCCCGACCCCGACGTCCTGCTGCCCGCGATGCGCGCGGCGATGCCCGCCTGGCGGGAGGCCGGGCCCGAGACCCGGGCGCTGGTGTGCCTGGAGATCCTGGCGAGGATCAACGCGCGGACGCACGAGATGGCCCACGCGGTCATGCACACCTCGGGCCAGGCGTTCACCATGGCTTTCCAGGCCGGCGGGCCGCACGCCCAGGACCGCGGCCTGGAGGCGGTGGCGTACGCGTACGCCGAGCAGGTGCGCGTGCCCGGCACCGCCGAGTGGGTGAAGCCGCAGGGCAAGCGGGATCCGCTGGAGCTGCGGAAGTCCTTCACGGCGGTGCCGCGCGGCATCGGCCTGGTGATCGGCTGCAACACCTTCCCGACCTGGAACGGCTACCCGGGCCTCTTCGCCTCGCTGGCCACCGGCAACGCGGTGCTGGTCAAGCCCCATCCGCGGGCCGTGCTGCCGCTGGCGCTGACGGTGTCCGCCGCCCGTGACGTACTGGCCGAGGCCGGCTTCTCCCCCGACCTGGTGTGCCTGGCCGTGGAGCGCCCCGGCGAGGGCCTGGCCAAGACGCTGGCGGTACGCCCCGAGGTCCGCATCGTCGACTACACCGGCTCGACCGCCTTCGGCGACTGGCTGGAGGCGAACGCCCGCCAGGCACTGGTCTTCACCGAGAAGGCGGGCGTCAACACGGTGGTCGTCGACTCCACCGACGACTACCGCGGCATGCTCGCCAACCTGGCCTTCTCGCTGTCCCTCTACAGCGGCCAGATGTGCACGACCCCGCAGAATCTGCTGATCCCGAGGCAGGGCATCGGCACCGAGGCGGGCCTGCGGACGTACGACGAGGTCGTCGCCGACCTCGCCGCCGCGGTGGAGAAGCTGCTCGGCGACGACGCGCGGGCCAACGCGCTGCTCGGCGCCCTGGTCAACCCGGAGGTGAAGGCCCGGCTGGAGGCCGCCCCCGGCATGGGCGAGGTGGCACTCGCCTCCCGGGAGGTCGTCCACCCCGACTTCCCCGGCGCGGTGGTCCGCACCCCGGCGCTGATCCGGCTGGACGCGGCGAAGCCGGACAGCGAGGCGCTCTTCACCGCCGAGTGCTTCGGTCCCGTCGCGTTCGCCGTCGCCGTCGACTCCACCGACGAGGCGCTGCGGCTGCTGCGCCGTACCATCCACGACCACGGCGCCATGACGGTCGCCGGCTACACGACCTCGCCCGAGGTCGAACGGCAGCTGGAGGAGGTGTGCTTCGAGGAGTGCGCCCAGCTGTCGCTCAACCTGACCGGCGGGGTGTACGTGAACCAGACGGCCGCCTTCTCCGACCTGCACGGTTCCGGTGGCAATCCCGCGGCCAACGCGGCGCTGTGCGACGCGGCCTTCGTCGCCGGCCGCTTCCGGACGGTGGAGGTGCGCAGGCCCGCCTGAGCCGCCCGCCGCCGGTCCGTGTTCAGGAGCGGCCCGGTACCAGCGGGGAGCGCGAGGTGGCGGCCCAGTGGTAGAGGGCCATGCCGACGCTGGTGGCGAGGTTGTAGCTGGACACCTGCGGGCGCATCGGCAGCGCCACCAGGGCGGTGGCACGCTTCCGCAGGTCGTCGGACACACCGTGGCGCTCCGAGCCGAAGACGATCAGCGCGTCGTCCGGCAGCGCGGTGGCGCGGATGTCCTCGCCTTCCGGGTCGAGGACGTGCAGCGGGCCCGGCGGCAGCCCGTCGGGGCCGGTACGGGCCACCGCGGTCGCGTAGTGCAGCCCGGCCCCGGCGCGTACGGCGTTGGGGTGCCAGGGGTCCAGGTCCCCGGTGGTGACCACGCCGGTCACGCCGAAACCGGCGGCGAGCCGGACGACGGCGCCGACGTTGCCGAGGTTGCGGGGCTGGTCGAGGACGACCACGGGGGCGCGCCGGGGCAGCGCGGTCAGCGCCGCCGTGCGGAGCGCGGGGTCGGGGGCGGCGGCAAGGGCGGCCACCGCGGTGGGATGGACCCTGGCCACCAGGCCGCGCAGCTCGGCGGCCGGGATCTCGGTCACGCACGCCCCGAGGGCGGCCGCCAGATCGGGCGCGAGATCGGCGGCGAGCCGGAGGACGGCCTCCTTGTCGCTGCTGACCGCGACATGGACACCGGCGCCGAAGCGCAGCGCGTGCTTGAGGGCGTGGAAGCCGTCGAGCAGCACCGCGTCCGCGGCGTGCTCGTGCCAGCGGGTCACGGCGGACCGCACCCCGGACAGCCGGAATGCGGCCTGCTCGTCGCTCATGGCGCCAGCCTACGGCCGGATGCGCGGCCGTCCGGCCGTCGCGGGGACCGCGGACCGCGCACCGCACGGCCGGACGGCCCGGGTCAGGCCAGGTCGGTCACCGGCTCGGCGGTCGGAGTGCCGCCCGCGGGGGCGTCGTCGCCGGCCTGCCGGCTGCCCGGGATCTCGGCCGTCTCCCGCGGCCCGGGGGAAAGGTGCAGCAGCCGGGCCACCTGCTGGCCGAGCCAGCGCAGGAAGTTGGTGGGCAGGAAGACGGAGTCGGCGGCGATCATCGCCAGCGAGAAGATGGGCAGCCCGAGCACGATCGCGATCGACGCGTGCTCCAGCATCATCGCCCCCAGCAGCACGTTCTTCACCTTGCGGTTGAAGAGGGTGAAGGGGAAGGCGACCTGCACGATGACCGTGCCGTAGGTGATCAGCATGACCATCAGCGAATTGCCCGCCAGGGCGTGCGAGAGCGAGGGCCACGGGGTGAAGTCGTCCAGGTGGAGCGGGTAGTAGAGCGCGGTGCCGTCCTCCCACCGGCTGCCCTGGATCTTGTACCAGCCGGCCGTGGAGTAGATCAGGCAGACCTCCACGACGATCACCAGCATGGCGCCGTTGTGGATGACGTTGGCCATGATGTCGAGCACCGAGCGCGGCTCACCGGGCGCGTAGCGGCGCACCGCCCACCACAGCGCCTGGAGCAGCAGCCCCGCCCACAGGGCCACCTTCCACTCGGTGGAGAGCTTGCCCATCGACGTGGCGAGGACCAGGCCGGCGGCCAGCAGCACCCACAGGCCGACGCCCAGCGGATCGCTCCCGGTGCGCGCCGGCGCCAGGTCGGCGGAGATCTCCGGATCCGCCGCCGCCCGCGCCCCGGCCTTGGCCGCGGCCCGGTCGGCGAGCCTGCGGTCGACCGACCAGACCTGGCCGCAGCGGGTGAAGACCAGGTAGATGGCCATGAGGTGGACGACGTTGTCGCCGCCGTCGCCCATGAAGACGCTGCGGTTCTGCAGCGACAGCACGCCGATCATGAAGAGCACCGACGCGGTCCTGGTGCGCCAGCCCACCAGCAGCATGGCGCTGCTGACGATGGCCACCGCGTAGACCAGCTCGAACCAGCCGCGGCTGTCGCTCCATATCAGCGCGGTGAAGGCGTGGTTGCCGGTGATCAGCCGCTTGGCGAGGTCGAAGCTCCACGGGCTGTCGGGGCCGTAGAGCTCCGAGCGGTGCGGGAATTCGCGCAGCAGGAAGAGCAGCCAGGTCAGCGCGAAGCCGATCCGGACGATCGCGACCTGGTAGGGGCCGAGGGCGGAACCGGTGACCTTGGCCAGGCCCTGGGCGATAGCGCGGTCGACAGCGGCGCCGAGCCCGGCGAAGGGCGAGGGCACCGGGCCGTCGTCCTTGCCGAGGGCGTCGGCCGCGGCGTGGCTGCCTCCGGTGGCGGGGGCGTCGGCGGCCGCGGGTCCGGCGGGGGTGCGGGGGTCGCTCACGAGGCCTTCTCCTGCCCGGCAGGGGCCGCGGGGAGGACCCACCACGGCAGCTCACGGTAAGTGGTCGTGGTGTCGGGGGCCTGGCCGCTCCAGCCGGGCTTGGCGACCGGGGTCACCGCCCCCCGGGCCTGGATGCGGACGACGGTCCCGCCGTTGAGGTGCGAGCCGAGGCGCTGGGCGATGATGTTGCGCAGGTAGGTGTCGCTCAGGTCGCTGCCGTTGCCCGAGGTCGGCTGGTTCTGGTCGTTGTGGGTGTCGGTGTAGTAGCCCCAGGCGCGGCGCAGCTCGTTCTGGTCGGTGTGGCTGGGGATCGGGTTGTGGCGCATGGCCGCCACGTCCAGCGCCGTCAGGTCCACCCATCCGGTGGTCTGCGTGCTGCCGTCCGGCTTGCGGACCTCCGCCCTGGCCTGCACATGATTGTTCTGCTGGACCGGGTCGGGCGCGAAGAGCTTCCAGTTCTGCTCGAACTCGGGATAGATGTAGTCGCTCACCGCCGCGGCGTGCTGGGTGTTGAGCGTGTTCGACGGCGAGACGTGCAGGAACACCATGCCGAGGTGGAAGAGCGCTCCCACGGCGACGACGCCGACGGTCACCGCCACCGTTATTCGTGCGGGCAGCGACAACGTCGCCACCTGGGGCGTCGACCCCTCCGCTGACTGCATCGTCTCTCCGCTCTCGTGTCGTCGCACCAGGCGCGCTCGTACCGGGCAGCACGCTACCCATCCGGGGGTCCGGCGGTGACCATACCGAGTTATCCACAGGTGACGGAATGCCTTGACACCCCCACGACCGGCCCCCGACCATTGAATAGACCGAACGATCGGTCGGCTCACCGGCAAGGCAGGCAGGACAAGGCAGGGATCCGCGCGAAGGAGGCGTCCGCATGACGACCACGGCGACCACGACGACGGGCAGGGCGGCGGGCGCGGCGGCCGCCGGGCAGGACGTCGGCGCGCTCACGGCGGCCTTCGACGCGGCGGTGGCCGACGAGGTCAGGATCGAGCCGCGGGACTGGATGCCGGACGCCTACCGGGACACCCTGGTCCGCCAGATGGCGCAGCACGCCCACTCGGAAATCATCGGCATGCAGCCCGAGGCCAACTGGATCACCCGCGCGCCCTCGCTGCGCCGCAAGGCGATACTGATGGCCAAGGTCCAGGACGAGGCGGGCCACGGCCTCTACCTCTACAGCGCCACCGAGACCCTGGGCGTCAGCCGCGACGACCTGCTGGACAAGCTGCACGCCGGCCGCCAGCGCTATTCCTCGATCTTCAACTACCCCACCCTCACCTGGGCGGACGTCGGAGCCATCGGCTGGCTGGTGGACGGCGCCGCGATCACCAACCAGGTGCCGCTGTGCCGCTGCTCCTACGGCCCGTACGCGCGGGCGATGGTGCGCGTCTGCAAGGAGGAGTCCTTCCACCAGCGGCAGGGGTACGAGCTGCTGCTCGCCCTCAGCCGGGGCACCCCCGAGCAGCACGCCATGGCGCAGGACGCGGTGGACCGCTGGTGGTGGCCCTCGCTGATGATGTTCGGCCCGCCCGACGACGAGTCGGCGCACTCCGCCCAGTCGATGGCCTGGCGGATCAAGCGCCATTCCAACGACGAGCTGCGGCGCCGCTTCGTGGACATATGCGTCCCGCAGGCGGAGATCCTCGGCCTGACCCTCCCCGACCCGGATCTGCGGTGGAACGAGGAACGCGGCGGTTACGACCACGGGCCGATCGACTGGACGGAGTTCCGCGAGGTGCTGCGGGGCAACGGGCCGTGCAACCGCGAGCGGCTGGAGCGCCGCCGCGCGGCGCACGAGAACGGCGCCTGGGTGAGGGAGGCGGCGGCCGCCTACGCCGCCAAGCACAGCACCCGGCGGGCGGAGCAGCACGAACGGCAGGAGGAGAGCGCATGAGCGGGCAGCAGCAGCCGGGCGGCGAGTGGCCGCTGTGGGAGGTCTTCGTCCGCAGCCGGCGCGGGCTGAGCCACACCCACGCGGGCAGCCTGCACGCCCCGGACGCCGAGATGGCCCTGCGCAACGCGCGGGATCTCTACACGCGCCGCGCGGAGGGGGTGTCGATCTGGGTGGTGCCGTCCGCCGCGGTCACCGCCTCCTCCCCCGACGAGAAGGACGCGTTCTTCGAGCCCGCCGCCGACAAGCCGTACCGCCACCCGACGTTCTACGCGATCCCCGAGGGGGTGAAGCACCTGTGACCCCGCCCGCCACCACCACCGCGGCCGCCGCCCTCGCGCTGGGCGACGACGCCCTCGTGCTGGCCCAGCGGCTGGGGGAGTGGGCCGGGAACGCCCCGGTGCTGGAGGAGGACGTAGCCCTCACCAACATCGCCCTCGACCTCCTCGGCCAGGCCCGCACCCTGCTCTCCCTGGTCGGGGACGAGGACGAGCTGGCCTTCCGCCGCGAGGCCCACCAGTTCCGCAACGTCCAGCTGGTGGAGCGGGCCAACGGCGACTTCGCCGACACGATCGCCCGCCAGCTGTACTTCTCGGTCTACCAGGAGCTGCTGTACGGGGCGCTGGCCGGCGGCGGCAGCGAGCTGGCGCCGCTGGCCGCCAAGGCGGTCAAGGAGGTCGCCTACCACCGCGACCACGCCGAGCAGTGGACACTGCGGCTCGGTGACGGGACGGAGGAGAGCCACCGCAGGATGCAGCGCGCCCTGGACGAGCAGTGGAGTTGCACCGGGGAGCTGTTCGACCCGCTGGACGGCCTCGCGGTGGAGCTGCCCGCGCTGCGCGGGGCGTGGCTGGAGCGGATCGGGGCGGTCCTCGACCGGGCGACCCTCACCCTGCCCCAGGGCAGCAACCGTACGGCGTGGTCGGCGGGCGGCGGCCGGCAGGGCGTCCACACCGAGGCCTTCGGGCGGCTGCTGGCCGAGATGCAGTATCTGCACCGCGCCCACCCGGGGGCGGCATGGTGAGCGACAGCCCGCTGGAGCGGGAGCTGCTGCGGCTGGTCGGCGAGGTCCCGGACCCGGAGCTGCCGGTGGTGTCGCTGGCCGATCTGGGAGTGCTGCGCGGCCTGGAGGTCACCGGACCGGGCCGGGTGGAGGTCGAGCTGACCCCGACATGGACCGGCTGCCCGGCGCTGGACACGATGGCGGCCGACATCACCCGGGTGCTCACCGAGCGCGGCATGTCCGACGTGGAGGTCCGCACGGTGCTGGCGCCGGCCTGGACGACGGACGCGATCAGCGCCGAAGGCCGCCGCAAGCTCGCCGAGCACGGCGTCGCGCCGCCCCGGCCCGGGGCGGGTCCGGTCGCCGCCGCGGCCGGCCGGGGAGCGCCGGTCGCCGTGGACCTGGCGGTGCGCTGCCCGCACTGCGGCTCCACCGAGACCGTGCTGCTGAGCCGCTTCTCGTCCACGGCGTGCAAGGCGCTGCGCCGCTGCGAGTCGTGCGGCGAGCCGTTCGACCACTTCAAGGAGGTGTGAATGTTCCATCCGCTGCGGGTGGCCGAGGTCAGCCCGCTCACCGACGACTCGGTGACCCTCACGTTCGAGGTCCCCGATGAGCTGCGCGCGGCATATCGCTACGCGCCCGGCCAGCACATCGCGATCCGCCGCAGGGTGGGCGGCGCGGAGATCCGCCGCACGTACTCGCTGTGCGACCCGGTGGCCGCGGGCGCCGGTCCCGGACCGCGGCGGCTGCGGGTGGGGGTGCGGCTGGTGGAGACGGGCGAGTTCTCGACGTACGCCCTCAAGGAGCTGGCGCCCGGTGACGTGCTGGACGTCATGACGCCCGCGGGCAGGTTCGTGCTGGAGCCGCGGCCCGGCCGCTTCGCCGCGGTCGTCGGCGGCAGCGGCATCACCCCGGTGCTGTCGCAGGCCGCGACGCTGCTGGCGCGGGAGCCGCGGGCGCGGTTCTGCCTGATCCGCAGCGACCGTACGGCGGCCTCCACGATGTTCCTGGACGAGGTGGCCGAGCTCAAGGACCGCTGGCCCGACCGCTTCCAGCTGGTCTCCGCGCTCTCCCAGGAGGAGCAGCAGACGGGGCTGCCGTCCGGGCGGCTGGACACCGGACGGCTGGAGGCGCTGCTTCCCGCGCTGCTGCCGGTCGCGGCGGTGGACGGCTGGTATCTGTGCGGTCCGCTGGGCCTCGTCGGCGCCGCCGAGCGGGCGCTGCGCAAGCTCGGTGTGCCGCGGTCGCGGGTCCACCAGGAGATCTTCCATGTGGACGAGCCGCCCGCGCCCGGCCCCGCGGCGGCGATACCCGGTGGCGGTACGGTCCGGGCGACGCTCGACGGCCGGGCGGGCAGCTGGCGCGCGCAGGCCGGCGAGACGGTGCTGGAGACGGTGCTGCGCAACCGGCCGGACGCCCCGTTCGCCTGCAAGGGCGGGGTGTGCGGGACGTGCCGGAGTCGACTGGTGTCGGGCGAGGTGCGGATGGACCGCAACTTCGCCTTGGAGCCCGAGGAGACGGACGCCGGCTACGTCCTGGCCTGCCAGTCGCACCCGCTCACACCCGAGGTCGAGGTCGACTTCGACGCCTGACCGTCCGGCGGGATCGGCGGGTCCCGCCGACGGACCGGCGGAGCGAGGGTCGCTGTCAGACCACGAAGCCCGCGGCGCCGTCGCCGGTGACGACCGGGCGGCCCGCGGCCTCCCAGTCGAGCATGCCACCGCTGACGTTCACCGCCTCCCGCCCCTGGGCGATCAGGTACTGGGTGACCTGGGCGGAGCGGCCTCCGACCCGGCAGACCACATGGAGCGGGGCGCCGTCCGGCACCTCGTCGATCCGGGCGACGACCTCGGCCATGGGGATGTGGACGGCACCTGCGGCATGGCCGGCCGCCCATTCGTCGTCCTCGCGGACGTCGAGCAGGACGGCGTCGGCCGGTACGGCGGCGGCGTCCACCGAGGGCAGCTGGGAACGGAACATCGGGCTCGGCCTCCTGGGGCGCGGGAGAGCGCGGTGACGCGTGGGCAAGGACTCTCGCAAAGCTACCTCAGCCGTCGGCCGGGTCCCGGACGAGTTCGGCGAGCCTGGCCTCGCGCTGGGCGACCTGGCCGAGGAGCTGCTCGGCGATCTCGTTGAGCAGCGCGTCCGGGTCGTCGGGGGAGAGCCGCATCATCTGGCCGATGGCGCTCTCGTCCAGCTCGGTGGCCATCGCCGACAGCATCTCCTTGCGCTCGGCCAGCCACTCCAGCCGGGCGTAGAGCACCTCCGCCTCGCCGGGCAGGTCCGCGAGCGGTACGGGCCCGGCCTCCCACTCGGCGGCCAGGGCCTGGAGCGCGTCCTCGTCGGCGTAGGCGTAGGCCTCGTTGACGCGGGCGATGAAGGCGCTGCGCCGCTCCTTCTCCTCCTCGTCGTCCTGCGCGAGGTCGGGGTGGGCCTTGCGGACCAGTTCGCGGTAGAGCCGCTGGGCCTCCTTGCCGGGCCGGACCCGGCGCGGGGGGTTGGGGTCCTCCACCGGGCGCACCCCGTCCGAGCCGAGCAGCCCGCCGAACAGCTCCTCCACGCCGGGCATGGGCATGACGAGGGCGCGGGCCTCCCACGCCCGTTCGATGTCCGCGCGGTCCCCGCTGTGGGCCGCGACCGCCTCCGCGATCAGCGCGTCCAGCTCGTCGAGGCGCGCGTACATCGGGCCGAGCCGCTGGTGGTGCAGCCGCGAGAAGTTCTCCACCTCGACCCGGAAGGTCTCCACGGCGATCTCGAACTCGATCAGTGCCTGCTCGGCCGCGCGCACCGCCTTCGCCAGCCGCTCCTGCCCGGCTGACGCGGGCGCGGCACCGGGCACGGCGGCAGGGCCGGTCGCGGCGGCGGACTCGGTTCCGAAGGTGTTCGTCACCCGGACAGCCTAGGCCCTGTCCCGGTGGCCGCGCCGAACGCGCCGGACGCGCGCGAGGCGACGGCGCACCCGAGGCCCGGTCCCGGGCGGGGGGGCGCTCAGTCCTCCTGCCTCGGCGGCCAGCAGGGCGCGCTCAGCCCCCGTCCCGGCAAACGGCAGTGCCGCCTCAGTCCTCCGTCTCGGCGGCCAGCCGCCCGCTGCGGACCGCCGCCAGGAGGTCGGCGTGGTCGGCCTCGGTCCGGTCGGCGTAGGCCACCGCGAAGGCGGCCACCGCGTCGTCCAGCTCCTCGTTCTTGCCGCAGTAGCCGGCCACCGCGCGCGGGTCCGCGCTGTGCGCGTGCGCCCTGGCCAGCAGCGCGCCGGTCATCCGGGCGTAGTCGTCCAGCAGTCCCGGCGGCAGGGTCGCGGGGTCCACGCTGCCCTTGCGGTTCCGGAACTGCCGCACCTGGTACGGCACACCGGCCACGTCGGTCCAGCCGAGCAGGAGGTCGCTGACGACCTGCATCCGCTTCTGGCCGAGCACGACCCGGCGCCCCTCGTGCGCCACGGGCTCCGGGTCGAAACCGGCCTTCGCGAGGTGGGGCAGCAGCGCCGAGGCGCGGGCCTCCTTGACCTGGAGCACCAGCGGCTCCCCCAGATGGTCCAGCAGCAGCACCACGTACGACCTCGTCCCCACGCTGCCGGTGCCGACCACCCGGAAGGCGACGTCGTGCACGGCGTAGCGCCCGAGCAGCGGCAGCCGGTCCTCACCGACCGTGCGCAGGTAGCCGTCCAGCGCGCCCGCGACGGCCGCGGCCTCCGCGTCCGGTATCCGCCGCAGCACCGGCGGAGCGTCGGTGAAGCGCCGCGCGCCCCCTTCCAGCGCCTCGGTGGAGCGCGCCGCGAATTTCGCGCTGGTGTTGCGCCGGGCCTTGGCGGAGACCTGCTCCAGCGTCCCGGCCAGGTCGTGGGCGCCGGCGTGCGCGACCAGCCGCTCGTCGGCGATGGCGTTCCACGCCTCGTGCACCGGGAGCTTGGCGAGCAGCCGCATCGTCCGCCGGTAGGCGCCCACCGCGTCGTACGCCGCCGCCCGGCAGACGTCCTCGGCGGCGCCCGCCTCCCGCCCGGCCAGCACCAGCGACACCGCCAGCCGCAGCACGTCCCACTCCCAGGGGCCGCGCGCGGTCTCGTCGAAGTCGTTGATGTCCATCACGAGGCCGCCGCGGGCGTCGCCGTAGAGGCCGAAGTTCGCCGCGTGCGCGTCCCCGCATATCTGGGCGGCGAGACCGGTCACCGGGCGGTCGGCGAGGTCGGCGGCCATGAGCCCGGCGGAACCGCGCAGGAAGGCGAACGGGCTCGCGGCCATCCGCCCGACGCGCAGCGGCACCAGCTCGGGTATCCGCCCCGCGTTCGACTCCTCGACGGCGGCGACCGCCGCGCTCCCCGCGCCGCGCTCCCGCCACGTCCACAGCTCCGGCCGCCCGAAGACGGACCGCGGTACGTCCTCGCGCAGCGCCTTGCCCTGCTGCTTCGCCGACCGCTCGTGCGGCCAGCGCGCGAACCCCGCCACATGCGGCACCCGTGCGTGCACCGGACAACTCCCCCCAGCCGTCCGCGTCAGCGGACATCCCGTGATGTAACCCACAGCGGGGGTCAATCCGGCTGTTCGTCCGCCCCCGCCGCCCGATCCGTGCTTGCCTTGAATCCCAGAGGACCCTACTCAGCGGCGAACCGCAGGTGCACGACGTTGGACGACATCAACCGGCATCCCGCAGCCACCGATGCAGATGATCACACGGAACGTCCCACACCCCAAGACCCGCACGACGGTCAGGCACACCCCGCCACCCGCCCGGCCCCGGAGCTCCCGCGGCCTGCCGGTCACCGGTTAACCGGAGCGCCCCCCGCGGCCGCCACCGCGCCGGGACAGGCCGCCGCCGAGCCGTTCGGCAGCGTCCCCGGGCAGGCACCGGGGGCCCTCCCGGGCATGACCGCGCTGCTGCGCCTCGCCGTGCTGTGCGTCGACCCGGACGGCCGGATCTCGTACTGGAACCGCGGCGCGGAGGAGCTGTTCGGCCACCGCTGGGAGCACGTCTTCGGCCATCGCGCCTCGGGCCTGCTCACTCCCACCCGCACCGCCGCCGGCGCGCCGCACACCTCGTCGGGCACCTCCCGCCAGGACACCCTCGACCTCCTCGACGACCTCACCACCTCGGCCTGGTCCGGCGCACTGGCCGCCACCGACCGGGACGGCACCGTCAAGGACGTGCTGTGGTGGACGTACCGCATCACCGAACCCGGCGGGCGCAGCCTGCTCGCCATCGCCACGCACGGCAGGCCGCTGCGGACGGGTGGGCTGCGGATCGCGGTGGGCGGCCGGCTGCTGCCCTACACCGCGGAAGGCCCGCAGCGGCAGGACATCGCTGTCGCCGCCGTCCTGTCCCCCGCGCCCGACCCCGCGCAGGGGCATGCGCTGACCGCCCGGCTCGGGACCGTACTGCCCGGCGTCGGCCCCGGCCGGCTGGACCGCATCGTCCGGCAGATCGCCCCGCTCGGGCACCCCGCGATCGAGATCGAGGGCAGCGTCCGGCTGCCGGTCACCCCGCAGGACTACGCCCAGGTCGCCGCGGCCGCCCGCGCCGACCGCTCGGCCCGCCGCGAGCTGCTGCCCGGCCCCCGCCCGGACCGGGCCACCACTCCCGGCACCACGACTCCCCGACACCATGTGACTACCCACGGTGGCGACCCTTCAAGCGCGTCGGCCCTCACCGCCGTACCGCCACCCGCCTCCGGCTCCCCCACCTTCCCCGTTCCGAAAACTGCGCAAGCCCGGGGAGCCCAGGACGCCCAGGACACCCCGGGAACCCCGCGCCCCACCCGCGCCGCGCGGCGCGGCAATTCGCCCGGCAGCGCGCTCGACGAGCAGCTGTCGCTGCTGCGCGAGACCGGCTCCGTCGTCGGCTCCACGCTGGACCTGCGGCTGACCGCGCGCGAGCTGTGCTCGGTCACCGTCCCCCGCTTCGCGGACCTGGCCAGCGTGCTCGTCGTCGACCAGCTCTTCTCCGACACCGAACCGCTCAAGGACGACCGCGCGGCCGACAGCGTCGTGGTCCGCCGGATCGCCCTCGCCCACCAGCCCGAGCCCGCCGTGGCCTGGCCCACGGCCTGGGAGTCGGCGCTTCCGGAGGGCGAGCTGCTCACGCTGCCCGCGCAGGACGCGATGCCGCGGCTCGGCGACCCGGTCCTCGTACCCGTCGTCGATCCCTCGCTCGCCCCGGACATCGCCGCCGACCTGGGTGTCCCGGCGCTCGGCGGCCTGCTGGCGGGCCATTCGCTGATCCTCGCGCCGCTCACCGCCCGCGGTACGGTCCTGGGCCGGATCTGCTTCGTGCGCGGTCCGGGACGCCGTCCCTTCGACGCGCGGGACGCCGCCACCGCCGCCGAGGTCGCCGCCCGCGGGGCCGTGCACCTCGACAACGCGCGGCTGCACCGGCTGGAGTCGCGCGCGGCCGCGACGCTCCAGCGCTCGATGATGCCGACCAGGCCGCCCCGCATCCCCGGCGTGCGCATCGCGCACCACTACATGCCGGGCGACCGGCAGGCCCAGGTCGGCGGCGACTGGTTCGACGCGATCCAGCTGCCGGGCGGCCGGGTCGCGCTGATCGTCGGGGACGTGATGGGCCACGGCCTGCAGGCGGCGGCCGTGATGGGCCAGTTCCGTACCGCGGTGATCACCATGGCCGCCCTCGACCTGCCGCCCGCCCAGCTGCTGCGGCACCTGGACAACCTGGCCCACCGCCTGGGCACCGACCACCTGGCGACCTGCGTCTACGCCGTCTACGACCCCATCAACCGCACTCTCACGCTCGCCAACGCCGGGCACATCCCGCCGGTCCTGGCCGGTCACGACGGGCGCAGCGAGCTGCTGGCGATCCCCGGCGGCGCGCCGATCGGGGTGGGCGGGGTGCCGTTCGAGACGGTGGAGATCCCGGTGCCGGACGGCAGCTGGCTGGTGCTGTGCACCGACGGCCTGGTGGAGGTGCGCGGCCAGGGTATAGACGCCGGACTCGCCGCGCTGTGCGCGCATGCGATCGAGCCTCAGCAGACCCCCGAGGACGTCTGCGCGCAGATCCTGCAACGGGTGCACTCCGAGGACCGGCGCGACGACGTGGCGCTGCTGGTCGCCAGGTTCGAGGGCATCGCGCCGCGGGACGTCGTGCAGTGGCGGCTGCGGGTGGACGAGTCCGATGTCGCGCGGGCCCGCGACCTGACCCGGCGCCAGCTCGACCGCTGGGGCCTGCAACGGCTGAGCGACACCACCGAACTGCTGGTCAGTGAGCTGGTCACCAACGCGATCCGGGCGGCGTCCTACGAGGTGGAGCTGCGGCTGATGCGGGTCGGCAAGCTGCTGGTCGAGGTCAGCGACGACAACCACAACCTGCCGCAGCTGCAGCGTGCCGAGGCGGACGATGTCCGGGGGCGCGGGCTGGCGCTGGTGTCGCACATGTCGCGGCGCTGGGGGACGAGCCGCAAGGCGGTCGGCAAGGTCGTGTGGTTCGAACTTCCACTACCCAGCTGATATTGTTGCACTCTACAACACTTTGTCCCGGCAGACGGTCACCGGATCCCGGACGGCCGGCGGGAGTGCCGGTGTGAGGAGTCGCAGCCATGAACGCCCGGGAGTCCTCGTCGTCCCTGGACATCGTCCAGCGCGAGCTGACCGCGTTCGCCCGCCGCGCGCGGGCCACCGCGGCGCGCATGCACCCCGAGCTCTCGCTCGTGTCGTACACGATCCTGGCACATCTGGAGGAGCAGCAGGGCTGCCGGGCCACCGACCTGGCCACCCACTACATGCTGGACAAGTCCACGGTCAGCCGGCAGGTCGCCGCGCTGGAGAAGCTGGGCTTCATCGAGCGCCGGGTGGACGAGAAGGACCACCGGGTGCAGGTGCTGCACCTGGCGCCCGGCGGGCGGGAGGTCCTCACCTCCGCGCGCCGCAGCCGCCAGGAGTCCATCCAGGCGCGGCTGGCGGCGTGGGACCCGGAGGACCTGGAGCGCTTCGCCCGCTACCTCGTCCGCTACAACGCGGACGCCGCGGCACACCCGTGAGCCCCGCCCGCCACCCGTGAGGGGCGGCGGACGGGGCTGTCACGCCTGCGACCGGCGTACGCCGGCCGTCCGCGCGTACGTCAGAGGTTGACGCCGAAGTCCTGCGCGATGCCGCGCAGGCCGGAGGCATAGCCCTGGCCGACGGCGCGGAATTTCCACTCCGCCCCGTTGCGGTACAGCTCGCCGAAGACCATCGCGGTCTCGGTCGAGGCGTCCTCGGTCAGGTCGTAGCGCGCGATCTCGGCGCCGCCGGCCTGGTTGAGGACCCGGATGAACGCGTTGCGCACCTGGCCGAAGCTCTGCTGCCGGGTCTCGCCGTCGTAGATCGAGACCGGGAAGACGATCTTGTCGACCTCGGCCGGCACGGCGGCCAGGTTGACGTTGATGGTCTCGTCGTCGCCCTCGCCCTCGCCGGTGAGGTTGTCACCGGTGTGCTCGACCGAGCCGTCAGGGCTCTTGAGGTTGTTGAAGAAGACGAAGTGCTTGTCCGAGACGACCTTGCCCGTGGCGTCGAGCAGCAGCGCGCTCGCGTCGAGGTCGAAGTCCGTACCGGTGGTCGTGCGGACGTCCCAGCCCAGGCCGACGGCGACCGCCGTGAGTCCCGGGGCCTCCTTCGTCAGTGAGACATTGCCGCCCTTGGAAAGGCTGACACCCATGGTGGATCTCCCTGCTCAATCCGGCGCGGGCCGCGCCACTTGACGATCTCTTTGCCCAATGGCTCCAACGGACACCACCCTGCCCCGGTTCCCGGCGGGCTGCCACCGTAAGCACTCGGTCGAGCCGGGCCCGGCCCGGCCGCCCGGCACGAAAAACCCCCGCTCCGGAACGAATCCGGAGCGGGGGTCCTGAGATCCCGGTCACATGCGTGACCGAGCGCTCACATATTGTGCGCGAGGGGGGAGTTGAACCCCCACGCCCTTTCGGGCACTGGAACCTGAATCCAGCGCGTCTGCCTATTCCGCCACCCGCGCATGGGTGCTGCCGTTCGATTCTCACACATCCGGTGGACTGTTCGGTCCGGTGGCGGTGAGCGCCTTCCGACATGCAGAAGATTAGCACGGGGGCAGGTGTGGAATCACATCCGTTTGGCCTGGGCCGGACGGGGGTGGGGGGTGGTGGCGGAAAGGGTGGCGGGAACGGAGCGACAGGTTGCGGGAGTCGGCACGGGGGTACCCGGTCGTGCGGGAGACTGGGGACACTGGGCACGGAGCCGGATCTACCATCGCTGTGGAGACGAGTGAGGGCAGGTGAAGGGGGACACGGGGAACGAGGGGAAGTGCGGGCGTGTGAGGGTTGACACTGCCCTGTCCAGGGTGTTCGGGGAACCGCAGGTTTTTCCCGCGCGTGGATACGATCAGTAAGCAGTATCGGATTCGACTCGGAGGAAGACCGAGGAGGGAGGTGCCCCGTGGGCGTGCTGAAGCGCTTTGAGCAGCGCCTGGAAGGACTGGTGAACGGCACCTTCGCCAAGGTGTTCAAGAGCGAGGTGCAGCCCGTCGAGATCGCGGGCGCGCTCCAGCGCGAGTGCGACAACAACGCCACGATCTGGAACCGCGACCGCACGGTCGTGCCCAACGACTTCATCGTGGAGCTGAGCGGCACCGACTTCGAGCGGCTGAGCCCGTACGCGATCCAGCTGGGCGACGAGCTGGCCGGGATGGTCCGCGACTACGCCAAGCAGCAGCGCTACACGTTCATGGGGTCCATCAAGGTCCACCTGGAGCGGGCCGCCGATCTGGACACCGGGCTCTACCGGGTACGCAGCCGTACCTTGGCGTCCAGCGAATCCCAGCACCCCCAGCAGGCGCCGCACCCCCAGCAGCCCCCGCCGGAGCGGCAGTACCCGCGGCCGGCCGCGTACCAGGCGGCCCCGCAGACACCGCAGGCCCCGCAGGGGTATCCCCCGAAGCACGCCCCCTACCCGCCGACCGGCGGCCCGCCTGCCCTCCCCGCCGCCGGCCCGCGCCCCGCGGCCCCGCCCCCCATGCCCGCCGCCCCGCCTCCCGGTGGCGGCGCCCGGCCCGTCACCCGCCTCCCGGGCACGGGTGTCCCGGCCGGCGCCCCCGGCGCGTCCATGCGGCGCTGGATCGAGATCAACGGGACACGGCACCAGATCACCAGGCAGTCCCTGGTGCTGGGCCGCTCCACGGAGGCCGACGTCCGGGTGGACGACCCGGGCGTATCACGCAAACACTGCGAGATCCGGGTCGGCATGCCCTCACTCGTGCAGGACCTCGGGTCGACAAACGGCATTGTGGTGGACGGGCAGCACACCCAGCGCGCTACGCTCCGCGACGGCTCCCGCATCGTCGTGGGGAGCACGACCATCGTCTACCGGCAAGCCGAAGGGTGAAGCGGGGCCAATGTCAGAGCTGACCCTGACGGTCATGCGGCTGGGTTTCCTCGCCGTGCTGTGGCTGTTCGTGATCGTCGCGGTGCAGGTCATCCGCAGTGACCTCTTCGGGACCCGGGTGACCCAGCGCGCGGGGCGCCGCGACGCCGGGACGCGCCCGCCGCAGCAGCGCCAGCAGGCCGCGCCGCAGGCGCAGCGCGCGCAGGCGCCGCAGCAGAGCCCGCGCCAGCGGCGCGGCGCCCCCACCAAGCTGGTCGTGTCCGAGGGGTCGCTCGCCGGGACGACGGTGGCGCTCCAGGGCCAGACGATCACGCTCGGACGGGCGCACGATTCGACGATCGTCCTCGACGACGACTACGCGTCCAGCCGGCATGCCAGGATCTACCCGGACCGCGACGGCCAGTGGATCGTGGAGGACCTCGGGTCCACGAACGGCACCTATCTCGACCGGAATCGGCTCACCACGCCGACCCCGGTCCCGCTGGGTGCACCGATCCGCATCGGCAAGACCGTCATCGAGCTGCGGAAGTAGTCGCACAATGAGCGAGCGGAGCCACGACGCGCGAGCGAGAGGGTGGGCAGCGTGCGGATGTACCCGGAGCCGACGGGGGAGGTACGCATGTCTCTGAGCCTGCGTTTCGCCGCCGGTTCGCACAAGGGCATGATCCGCGAGGGGAACGAGGACTCCGGCTACGCCGGTCCCCGTCTGCTCGCGATCGCCGACGGCATGGGCGGGCAGGCCGCCGGTGAGGTCGCCTCGTCCGAGGTGATCTCCACCATTGTCTCGCTCGACGACGACATTCCCGGTTCCGACATCCTGACGTCGCTCGGTTCCGCGGTGCAGCGCGCCAACGACCAGCTGCTGCAGATGGTCCAGGAGGACCCGCAGCTGGAGGGCATGGGCACCACGCTCACCGCCCTGCTGTGGACGGGCCAGCGGCTCGGCCTGGTCCACGTCGGCGACTCGCGCGCGTACCTGCTGCGCGACGGCGTCCTGACCCAGATCACCCAGGACCACACCTGGGTGCAGCGGCTGGTGGACGAGGGGCGGATCACCGAGGAGGAGGCCACCACGCATCCGCAGCGCTCGCTGCTGATGCGCGCGCTGGGCAGCGGCGAGCGGGTCGAACCCGACCTGTCCATCCGCGAGGTGCGGGTCGGCGACCGCTATCTGATCTGCTCCGACGGCCTGTCCGGCGTCGTCAGCCACCAGACCCTCGAAGACACCCTGGCCGGCTACCAGGCGCCGCACGAGACGGTGCAGGAGCTGATCCAGCTCGCGCTGCGCGGCGGCGGCCCCGACAACATCACCTGCATCGTCGCCGACGTCCTGGACACCGACGACGGCGACACCGTGGCCGGCCGGCTCAACGACACCCCCGTGGTGGTCGGCGCGGTCGCCGACACCCAGCTGCCGCTCAGCGACGCCCGCCACCTGCAGACCCCGGCCGGCCGCGCCGCGGAGCTGGGCCGCGCCCCGCAGCAGTCGGGCCCGGCCGGCGCGTTCGGCCCCCCCGGCAGCGGCGGGCCCGTCCCGGGCGCCCCGCTCGGCACGTTCGGCGAGCACGAGGACACGGAGCCGGACAAGCCCCGCAAGAAGTCGTGGGTCAAGCGCACGGTGATCGGCACGACCGTACTCGCCGTACTCGCCGGCGGCACCCTCTACGGCTTCTACACCTGGGCGCAGACGCGGTATTACGTCGGCACCAAGGGCGACCACGTCGCCGTCTACCAGGGCATCGACCAGAAGCTGATCTGGGTCAGCATGTCGAAGCTCCACAAGGAGCACCCCGAGATCAAGCTCGCCTACCTGCCGGACTACCTGCGCAGCCAGGTCACCGACACCATCGCGATGAGCAGCCTGAGCCAGGCCGAGAACAAGGCCAAGGAGCTCGGCGACCAGGCGAAGGTCTGCGAGAAGGCCGAGCGGATCAAGGCGCAGAACCCCGCCGGGACGCCGAAGGGCGACACCGGAGCCGCCGGGGGCAGCGCGTCGGAGAAGGACGACCGGGCCGCGAGCCCGCTCGACAAGGCGAAGTCCGCACTGCCGACCAGCACCGGTGCCGCCGGCGCGGCCGGCCCCGAGGTGGGCAAGCCGACGAGCACCTCGACCCCCGGCAAGAACAGCCCGGACGCGTCGGGCCCCGACAAGGCCGACACCGGCAAGGCCACGACCCCGCCCACTGCCGAGGCCCTGACGCCGGAAGAGCAGGCGAAGGCCCGGAACTGCCCGTCGGGGCAGTCGTAAGTCCAGGAGGGCTCGGCTCGTCATGAGCGCCAGCAACACCACCACCATCACGTCGATCGGCGCTCCCAACCGCCGCAACACCGAGCTGGCCCTGCTCCTCTTCGCCGTCCTCATCCCGGTCTTCGCCTACGCGAACGTCGGGCTGGCCATGGACGGTTCGGTCCCGGCGGGCCTGCTCGGCTACGGCGTGGGCCTCGGTCTGCTCGCCGGGGTGGCCCATCTGCTGGTGCGCAAGTTCGCGCCGTACTCCGACCCGCTGATGCTGCCGATCGCGACGCTGCTCAACGGCCTCGGCCTGGTGCTGATCTGGCGGCTCGACCAGGAGCCGAGCCTGGGCGCCCCGATGGCGTCCAAGCAGCTGATGTGGTCGACGTTCGGCGTGGCGCTCTTCATCGCGGTGCTGGTCTTCCTCAAGGACCACCGCATCCTGCAGCGCTACACCTACATCTCGATGGCGCTGGCGCTGTTCCTGCTGGTCCTGCCGGTGTTCTTCCCGCCCGTCTACGGCGCCCGGATCTGGGTGACGCTGCCCGGCATCGGCTCGCTGCAGCCCGGTGAGTTCGCCAAGATCGTCATCACCATCTTCTTCGCCGGCTACCTCATGGTGAAGCGCGACGCGCTGGCGCTGGCCAGCCGCCGGGTGATGGGCCTGTACCTGCCGCGCGGGCGCGACCTCGGCCCGATCCTGGTGATCTGGGCCCTGAGCCTGCTCATCCTGATCTTCGAGACCGACCTCGGCACCTCGCTGCTCTTCTTCGGCCTCTTCGTGATCATGCTGTACGTGGCCACCGAGCGCACCAGCTGGATCGTCTTCGGCCTGCTGCTCAGCTCGGCCGGCGCGGTCGCGGTCGCCTCGACCGAGTCGCACGTGAAGATGCGCGTCCAGGACTGGCTGCACCCGCTCGCGCTGGCCTCCAACGGCGGCGTGACCGAGACCGCGCAGGCCCGCTACGCCTTCGGGGCCGGCGGGCTGTTCGGCTCCGGGCTCGGCCAGGGGTACTCCCGGCTGATCCTCGGCATCGCGCCCAAGAGCGACTACATCCTCGCCACCGTCGGCGAGGAGATGGGCCTCGCCGGTGTGATGGCCGTACTGCTGCTCTACGGGCTGCTGATCGAGCGCGGCATCCGCACCGCGCTGGCCGCCCGCGACCCGTTCGGCAAGCTGCTGGCCATCGGCCTGTCCGGCGCCTTCGCGCTGCAGGTCTTCGTGGTGGCGGGCGGCGTGACCGGGCTCATCCCGCTCACGGGTATGACGATGCCGTTCATGGCGCAGGGAGGTTCCTCGGTGATCGCCAACTGGGCCCTGGTGGCGATCCTGCTGCGGATCAGCGACACCGCGCGCCGGCCCGCCCCGACCCCCGCAGGATCCCCCGACGCCGAAGCGACCCAGGTGGTGAAGAGCCAGTGAACAAGCCACTGCGACGGGTTGCGATCTTCTGCGGTCTGCTCGTCCTCGCCCTGCTGGTGCGGGTGAACTACGTGCAGTTCGTCCAGGCCGACCAGCTCAACAACGACAAGCACAACCGGCGGCTGGCGATCAACCAGTTCGCCCAGCCGCGCGGCGACATCATCGTCGACGGCAAGGCGGTCACCGGCCACACCGAGACCACCGGCAGCGACTTCAAGTACAAGCGCACCTACACCGACGGCAAGATGTGGGCGCCGGTGACCGGCTACGCCTCGCAGGTCTACGGGACGACCATGCTGGAGGGCGTCGAGGACAGCTTCCTCACCGGCGACGACGACCGGCTGTTCTTCAACCGCACCATCGACCTGCTCACCGGCAAGCAGCGCCAGGGCGGCAACGTGGTGACGACGCTCAACGCCAAGGCGCAGAAGGCCGCGTACGACGGGCTCGGCGACAAGAAGGGCGCGGTCGTCGCGCTCGACCCGCGCACCGGCGCGATCCTGGCGATGGCGAGCACCCCGTCGTACGACCCCTCGACGATCGCCGGCAGCAACGACGGCGACGCGTGGGCGGCGCTCGACAAGAAGAACGACCCGGACGACCCCACGCAGAACCGCGCGCTGCGCATCACCTACCCGCCGGGCTCGACGTTCAAGCTGGTCACCGCCGCCGCCGCGCTGGAGAACGGCCAGGTCACCGACATCGACGACCCGACCACGTCGCCCGACCCGTACATCCCCGAGGGCACCACCAAGCCGCTGGTGAACGAGGGCAGCATCAAGTGCAAGAACGCCACCCTGCGCGAAGCGCTGCGGCAGTCCTGCAACACCGTCTTCGGCAAGCTCGGCACCGACGTCGGCCTGAAGGACATGGTGGCCGAGGCCGAGAAGTTCGGCTTCAACAAGGAGCAGTTCGTCCCGGTGCGCGCCAACGCGAGCAACTTCGACACCGAGATGAGCACCGACCACGTCGCCCAGTCGTCCATCGGCCAGTTCGACACGGCCGCGACGCCGCTGCAGATGGCCATGGTCGCCTCCGCGATCGCCAACAACGGTGTGCTGATGCAGCCGTACGAGGTGGACAAGCTGGAGGCGCCCAACACGAGCACCGTCTCGCAGACCACCCCGAAGCAGCTGAGCACCCCGCTCTCGCCGAAGAACGCCCAGGCGCTCCAGTCGATGATGGAGACCGTCGTCACCTCCGGCACGGGCAAGAACGCGAAGATCCCCGGGGTGCGTGTCGGCGGCAAGACCGGTACCGCGCAGCACGGCGTCAACAACGACAAGGCGCCGTACGCGTGGTTCGTCTCCTACGCCATGACCGACCACGGCTCGCCGGTGGCGGTCGCGGTCGTCGTCGAGGACGGCGCCGCCAACCGCGACGACATCAGCGGCGGCGGCCTCGCGGCCCCCATCGCCAAGAGCGTCATGGAAGCGGTGCTGGGCAAGTGAGACCAACGTCACGCACGGTGTCGCCCCTGTTCACATACCGGTCAGGTATCGGCGGAGGGCGAGGGCACGGATCCGCGGGAAATGCCCGGTACCGTAGCTGCGTGCAGCGCAGGGCAGGGATTAACGGATTCGGGTCGTGAACGTCAAGATACGGGTTTGAGGAGAGGGTAGAGCTATGGAAGAGCCGCGTCGCCTCGGCGGCCGGTACGAGCTGGGCTCGGTGCTCGGCCGCGGTGGCATGGCGGAGGTGTACCTCGCGCATGACACCCGTCTCGGCCGTACCGTGGCGGTGAAGACGCTGCGGGCGGACCTCGCCCGCGACCCGTCGTTCCAGGCCCGGTTCCGCCGGGAGGCCCAGTCGGCCGCCTCGCTCAACCACCCCTCGATCGTCGCCGTGTACGACACCGGCGAGGACTACGTCGACGGCGTCTCGATCCCGTACATCGTGATGGAGTACGTCGACGGCTCGACGCTGCGCGAGCTGCTCCACTCCGGGCGCAAGCTGCTGCCGGAGCGGGCGCTGGAGATGACCGTCGGCATCCTCCAGGCGCTGGAGTACAGCCACCGCGCGGGCATCGTCCACCGGGACATCAAGCCGGCCAACGTGATGCTGACCCGTACGGGCCAGGTCAAGGTCATGGACTTCGGCATCGCCCGTGCGATGGGCGACGCGGGCATGACGATGACGCAGACCGCCGCCGTCATCGGCACCGCGCAGTACCTGTCGCCGGAGCAGGCCAAGGGCGAGCAGGTCGACGCCCGCTCGGACCTCTACTCGACCGGCTGCCTGCTCTACGAGCTGCTGACCGTGCGGCCGCCCTTCGTGGGCGACTCCCCCGTGGCGGTGGCCTACCAGCACGTCCGCGAGGACCCGCAGCCGCCGTCGGTCTTCGACCCCGAGGTCAGCCCGGCGATGGACGCGATCGTCCTCAAGGCGCTGACCAAGGACCCCGACTACCGCTACCAGAGCGCCGACGAGATGCGCGCCGACGTCGAGAGCGCGCTCGACGGCCAGCCGGTCGCGGCGGCCGTCGCGATGGGCGCGGCCGGCTACGGCTACCCGCCGTCGTACGGCGACGGGGCCGCCACCACCGCCCTGCCGCAGCAGGCCGACCCGCGCACCTCGATGCTGCCGCCGGCCCGCGACGACGACGGCGGCTACGGCTACGAGGAGCGCCCCGACCGGCGCCGGCAGAAGAAGAGCGGCGGCAACGCGTCCACCGTCCTGCTGGTGCTGGCCGGCGTCCTGGTGCTGGTCGGCGCGATCTTCCTGGGCAAGGCGCTCTTCGGCGGCGGCAGCGCGGGCAGCGACGAGAAGGTGCCCAACTTCGTCGGCAAGTCCATGGACGAGGCGACGACGACGGGCGGCAACATCAACCTGAAGATCGTCGCGGGCACCCCCGCCTTCTGCGACGCGGTCGAGAAGGACCTGATCTGCTCGCAGACCCCGGCGGCCGACGCCGCGATCCCCTCCGACAAGACGGTCACCGTCGTCCTGTCGAAGGGCGTGGCGCCCAAGGAGGTGCCGGATGTCGTCAACGACAAGTTCGAGGACGCGCAGACCCAGCTGACGAGCCAGGGATTCCAGGTCAAGCGGGTGGACCAGGAGTCCACCACGGTTGACGAGGACACCGTCATCAGCCAGGACCCCAAGCCGGGCACCAAGCAGCCCAAGGACACGATCATCACGCTGAAGGTCGCGGTCAAGCCGGCGGAGAAGGAGATCCCGGATGTCGCCGGCTACAACGAGGCCGGTGCGAAGAAGCAGCTCCAGGACATGGGCTTCACCAACATCCACACCCAGAACCAGCCGTCGGACGACCCGCAGTATCCGAACGGCACGGTCATGGGCACCAACCCGCAGGCGGGCTCCTCGGCGAAGCTGGACGACTCGATCACCGTGATCATCTCCTCCGGCCCCGCGCAGCAGACGCAGGACCCGACGCAGGGCGCGGTCATGCCGGACGTCACCGGCCACCGGCTGGGCGAGGTCAAGCAGCAGCTCCAGCAGATGGGCATGAACGTCCAGGTCATCGGCGGCGGCCCGCAGGGCGACAACGCCCGGGTGATCAGCAGCACCACGCCGCAGGGCACACCGCTCCAGCCGGGCCAGACGGTCCAGCTGGTGACGATGGGCGGCGGCGGGGGCGGCTGATCCCGCGGGGCCCGGGGCGGACCCGGGCCCACCGCAGCACCAGGGGCGCCGCCGTCCGGACTAGCGCAGTTCGGGCGGCGGCGTCCTTTGCGCGTCGACCTTCTGGGTGCGCACCAGCTCGCCCCACACGATGTAGCGGTAGCGCGAGGTGTAGACCGGGGTGCAGGTCGTGAGGGTGATGTACCGGCCCGGCTTGGTGCGGCCGGACTCCTTGGGCACCTGGGCGGTCACCCCGACGTTGTACTTCGACGTCTGGTCGAGGATCTTGTAGACCTTGTAGACGTACCAGGTGTCCTTGGTCTCGAAGACGATCGCGTCGCCCTCGTCGATCTTGTTGATGTTGTGGAACTTCGCACCGTGGCCGTCGCGGTGCGCGGCGAGCGTGAAATTGCCGGTCTTCGCCCAGGGCATGGCCGCCGGGGTGGGCTTGGTGTAGTAGCCGGCGACGCCCTCGTTGAGCACCTTGGTCGAGGTGCCCTTCTTGACCAGCACCTCGTAGTTCTTGCCCATCGCGGGGACGTGCAGGAAACCTATGCCGTCGCCGGTGTCCAGACCCCGGGTCCCGGCCCCGGGTGCGCCGGGCGGCGCCTGGGACCACTGTTGGCGGACCTTCTCGGCCTCCTTGGCCTCGTGCCGGTCGGCCAGCACGTTCGTCCACCACAGGGAGTAGACGACGAAGAGGGCCAGGACCAGCCCGGCCGTGATGAGCAGCTCGCCGACGACGCTCACGACGGAGGCGAGGGGGCTCCTGCCTCTCGGGGGGCCGCCCTGGCCGTCGCCACTCTGCGGAGCGCCGGGGTCGCCCGTCTCGCTGGTCGTGGTGGTCGTCACGCTGTTCAGCTCTCCGTCCGATGGCACTGCGGCACTGCCGGCGAGGGGGCGGGCTCCGCGGAACCGTCAGTCGCCGGAGACAAGCGCGTCCGGCTTGCCCTTGCTGCGCGGACGCTCCTCGACCAGTTTGCCCCACACGATCAGCCGGTTGGTGCTCTGGAATTCCGGGGTGCAGGTGGTGAGGGTGAGGTAGCGGCCGGGCGCGGTGAAGCCCGATCCGTCCGGGATCGGCTTGAGCACGCTGATGTTGGACGGCGGGGTGCTGGCCAGCGAGCTGGTGATCACATAGGTGTAGTAGTCGCTCTCCGTCTCGACCACCACCTTGTCGCCGGCCTTGAGGTGGTTGATGTAGCGGAAGGGCTCGCCGTGGGTGTTGCGGTGCGCGGCGACGGCGAAGTTGCCGGTCTTGTCCCAGGGCATCGCGGTGTTCAGGGCGCCGTCGTAGTGGCCGACCATGCCCTTGTCGAGCACGTTGTGCTTGGAGACGCCCTGCGCGATGGGCGCCTTGACGTCCAGCTTGGGGATGTACATGATCGCGAAGCCCTGGCCGGGCGAGAAGGTGCCGGGCACCCGGTTGGGGTCGGCGGACTCGTTGTCCCACTTCTGCTGGAGGTTGTTCGCGGCGCCGGCGGCCTCGCGGTGGGCCCGGACGTTGGTCCACCACAGCTGGTAGGTCACGAAGAGCAGCATCAGCACGCCGGCGGTGATGAACAGCTCGCCGACGACCCGGCTGGCGATGACCGCGGGGCTGTCCTTGGCGGCCTTCGCGGCCCGCCTGGCCTCCACGCGGCTCAGCGGCGCCGCGGAGGCCGCGTTCTGCGCCTGCGCGGGCTGCGCGGCCTGTCCTGCGCCGTTCTGGCCGCCGCCGCGGGCCCGGTGCCCGCCGCCGCCCTGCCGCGCGGCCTTGCGCCGCGCCGCCCGCCCGCCGTCCGCCGGGGGCGGCGTGACGACGGGGGCCTCGGCCGCGGCTTCGGGTTCCGGCGCCGCGACCGGGAGCACGGCGGTGTCCCCGCCCCCGTCCTCCCGCGGCTCGTCGTGCGGCGCCGGTGCGGCGGGCTCGTCGTACGGGGCCGGTGCGGCAGGCTCGTCGTACGGCGCGGGTCCGGGGGGCTGCTCGTACGGGAGGGCGGCTGGGGCGGGTGGGGCCGGCTCCGGGTACGGCGAAACGGCGGGCGGTACGGCAGCGGGTGGGGACGGCTCCAGGGGCTGCGCGGGGCTGAACCACGGGGAGGCGGACGAGGGCCCGGCGAAGGCCTGCGGCGCGGGGGCGTACACCTGCTCCGGCTCGGGGCCCTGCTCCGCGTACAGCTCCGGGACGCCCTGCGGGCCCTCGCCGCCCGGGGCCTCCTGCGGCTCCTCCGGGACCGCCGCGGGGCGGCCGGGCAGCGGGTCGTTCAGCGGATCGTGGAGCTGCTCCACGACAGCTCTGAACTGCCCGGTGTTCTCGTACGACATCGGGCCGTCGTCGGCGGGGCGCTCCGGGCGGAGCGTGGTCACGCCCCCGCCCTCCCGACAACGGGCGCGAGCCCCTCCGAGCGGTCCCTCGCGCCCGCGTCGCCGCATTCGGCGAGCCAGTTCGCGAGCATCCGGTGCCCCCATTCGGTGAGCACCGACTCGGGGTGGAACTGCACGCCCTCCACGGCGGCCTCCCGGTGTCTGAGCCCCATGATGATCCCGCTGTCCGTCCACGCGGTGACCTGGAGCTGGTCCGGGAGGGTCGGGCCCTCGACCGCGAGCGAGTGGTAGCGCGTGGCGGTGAAGGGCGACGGCAGTCCGGCGAAGACGCCCGCCCCTTCGTGCGTCACCAGCGAGGTCTTGCCGTGCAGCAGCTCGGGGGCCCGGTCGACGACGCCGCCGTAGGCGACCGCGATGGACTGCACACCGAGGCAGACGCCGAAGACCGGCACCCCGGTCTCCGCGCAGTGCCGCACCATGTCGACGCACACCCCGGCCTCCTCGGGGGTGCCGGGGCCGGGGGAGAGCAGCACGCCGTCGAAGCCGTCCTGCGCGTGGGCCGGCCGCACCTCGTCGTTGCGCAGCACCTCGCACTCGGCGCCGAGCTGGTAGAGGTACTGGACCAGGTTGAAGACGAAGCTGTCGTAGTTGTCGACCACGAGGATGCGTGTGCTCATCGGACGGCGGCCATCCCGTTGTCGACGGTGACGTCATTGAAGGGCAGCAGCGGCTCCGCCCAGGGGAAGACGTACTGGAAGAGGAGGTAGACGACCGCCAGCATCAGCACCAGGCAGGTCAGCGCCCTTATCCACGCGTTGCCCGGCAGATGCCGCCAGATCCAGCCGTACATGCGGTCCCTTCCTTCCGGCTCCCCGGAACAGAGTAAGGGGAGATCGCCCGGAGTGGGTTGGTAGCCGGACAAAGCTTCGTCCTGGCTTCACCTGCGCGTCCGGCGGCCAAGAGCCCGTTGTCCGGGGGTTTTTCAGGGCTGCTCCACAGGCTGCGCATAGTGAAGGGACGTCGAGCCGGTGTAGCCCGGCAGGGTGGTGCTGCGTGCGGTGCCGACCTTCCAGCCGAGGCCGTACGCGGCCACGTACTGGAGGTAGTTCTGGATCGCGGGGCTGCGGTCGAGAGCCTGGCGGAGTTTCGCCTGGTCGCCGACCGCGGTGATGCGGTAAGGCGGGGAGTAGACGCGGCCCTGGAGGATCAGGGTGTTGCCGACGCAGCGGACGGCGCTGGTGGAGATCAGCCGCTGGTCCATGACGCGGATGCCGCGGGCGCCGCCCTGCCAGAGCGCGTTCACCACGGCCTGGAGGTCCTGCTGGTGGATGACCAGGTCGTTGGGCTGCGGGTCGGGGACACCGGGGATGAGCGGGGTCGCGCCCTGCGGGGCGTCGTTCAGGGTGACCTCGACGGACGGGCCGGTGAGCGGGGCGGTGCCGGCGTCCTTGCGGAGGGCGTCGATCCTGGCCTGCTCGGCGGCGCTCAGCCCGCTGCCCTGCCGGGTGAGCGTGTCCACGTCGTCGCGGACACCGGTGAGCTGGTCCTCCAGCTGCTCGTTGTGGGCGTTCTTGCTGCGGATGGTGTCGGAGAGCTTCGGCAGCGGGTCGTCGCTGCGGATGTCGACGCCCTTGGCGGTGTCGAAGCTCATCCAGAAGATCAGCCCCGCGAGCGCGAAGACTCCCGCACTGGCCAGCCGCAGCGCCACCGTGCGCGAGGCGGGGCGAGAGGAGGGGGCGGGTGCGCTTCCGCCAGGATCCGTCGCCACCGTACGCTGTCTCCTTAACAAGCAGATGAAGCACTACGCTAACGGACGCCCGGCGGCGGCACCGCCCCCGTCCTTTCCGTATCCGCCCACATCCGCCTACATCCGCCCATACCCGCCAGGACCGCCCAGCACCTTCGCGCGGTTACGCAGCGCATCGACAGGAGAGTCCCTCGTGCCGAAGTCACGGATCCGCAAGAAGGCCGACTTCACCCCGCCCCCGGTGAAGGCAGCAACCGCCATAAAGCTGGGCAACCGCGGCTGGGTCGCCCCGCTGATGCTGGCGTTCTTCGTCGTCGGGCTGGCCTGGATCGTGCTCTTCTACGTCACGCAGGGCGATCTGCCGGTGGACGCGTTCGGCAACTGGAACATCGTCGTGGGCTTCGGCTTCATCGCCGGGGGCTTCGTCGTCTCCACTCAGTGGAAGTAGCGGGCACTGCCGGCCGCAGTGCCGGAACGGTTGTCCACACAGTTATCCACAGCCCTTTCCACAGTGGGGAAAAGGTCGGAAGATCTGTGGATAACCTCTACGAGGTTGACGCCGGTACGACCGGTGGCCGCGGCTGACGGCCACCGGTCGTTTGCTGTCCCGACATCGAACCGCAGTGATCTTGCCGGAAAAATCGGGGCAATCCGAACGCCCGGCCGGTTGCCCACATCCCCTTCCGCGGGGTGTGCACAACATGCACAGACTTCCCTACCCGCTGTGGATAACGTCTGATCAACGGCTGTGGTTACGGCCCTCAGGACGTGACCTGGGCCACAGCGACCACGCTGATCACCAGTGAGAGCACCAGCACTCCGACGGTGGTCCCCCACTGCACCGCGTTCCGCCGCTCCCGTGGGGCGTAGAACATCCCCACGGCGACCGCGGTGCCGCCCACCAGCCCGCCCAGGTGCGCCTGCCAGCTCACATGGGGCCAGGTGAAGGTGAAGACGATGTTGAGCGCGAGCAGGATCAGGATCGGGCGCATGTCGTAGTTGAGCCGCTTCGCGAAGACCGCGGTCGCGCCGAAGAGCCCGTAGAGCGCCCCGGAGGCGCCGAAGGTGAGCGCGTGCGGATCCAGCAGCAGCACCGAAGCGCTGGCCGCCAGCGCCGAGACCAGGTAGAGCGCGAGATAGCGGCTGCGGCCGAGGATGCGCTCCATCGGCCCGCCGATCCACCACAGCGTGAGCATGTTGAAGAGGATGTGCGTGAAATTGGGCGGCAGGTCGTGCACGAAAGCCGAGGTGATGATCCGGTACCACTGGCCGTCGGCGACGCTGCCGCACCACTGGCCCGTCCCCGGGTAACAGGCGGCCTGCAGGCCGAGGTCGTCGGCGATCCTTCTGCCGACCGTCAGCTCCAGCACGTAGACGGCGACGTTGAGCGCGACGAGGATCTTGGTGACCAGGAAGGGGTCCCGGGCGACCACGCCGCCCGCGACCGTCCGGTGCCGGGTGTGGGCCGAGGCCCCCTGCCGTACGCAGTCCGGGCACTGGAAGCCGACGGAGGCGCTGATCATGCACTCCGGGCAGATCGGCCGCTCGCACCGGGTGCAGCGTATGCCGGTCTCCCGGTCCGGATGCCGATAGCAGCAGACCGGCTGGTCCATGAGTCCACTCCCCTGTCGCGGCGCTCCCGCGCGCCGAACGCCCCACCCGCTCTTCCGACGTGCGGGCGGGGCGCGGTGTTCCCGTCGTTGTCGTGTCGCGGCGGCCTGGGCCCCGCAGCCTACGTCAGCCGCGCTTCTCGACGACGACCGACTGGATCACGACGTCCTCCAGCGGACGGTCGGTGCGCGGGTTGGTGGGGCTGCCCACGATCGCGTCCACGACCTTGCGGCTCGCGTCGTCGGCGACCTCACCGAAGATGGTGTGCTTGCCCGTCAGCCACGCGGTCGCGGACACGGTGATGAAGAACTGCGAGCCGTTGGTCCCCGGGCCCGCGTTGGCCATCGCCAGCAGGTAGGGCTTGGTGAAGGCCAGGTCGGGGTGGAATTCGTCGGCGAACTTGTAGCCGGGTCCGCCGGTGCCGTTCCCCAGCGGGTCGCCGCCCTGGATCATGAAACCGGAGATCACCCGGTGGAAGACCGTGCCGTCGTAGAGGCGGTCGTGCGACGCCTGGCCGGTGTTCGGGTCGGTCCACTCCCGGGTGCCCTCGGCGAGGCCGACGAAATTGGCCACGGTCTTGGGGGCATGGTTCGGCAGAAGCCGGATCACGATGTCGCCCTGGTTGGTCTTCAAGGTGGCGTAGAGCTCCTCGGCCACGGTCTACCTTCCATAGTCGTCGCTGACAGGGGTCGATCCTCGCACGGCGCGAACCGCCGCGCGGCCTTCCCCCGCACTCCGCGCCCGCCGACTCCGCAGCAACCGGGCCGACTGACCCGGATGCCCGTCCGCACATGCCGTACGCGGTGTAGGAGGGCATGATTTCAAACCGGATGGAAAGGCGAAAACCGTACGCCACCGAGGAGGAGGTTCCTGTGACCCGCATCGACAGCGTGCGCAACGCGGCCGACATGACCAAGGACAGCGTGCGGCACGCCGCGGAGGTGGCTGCGCCGTACGCGAACACCGCGAAGGACGAGGCCGCGCGGTACGCACAGCAGGCCGGCGTCTACGCCCAGCAGGCGGGCTCGTACGCCCGCCGGGCCTACGACGCCAAGCTCGCCGCCCAAGTGAAGCAGGCGCGCGAGCAGGCCTGGGCGGCGGTGCCGCCGAAGGCCGCGGAAGCGGTCGAGACCGCCGCACGGCGCACCGCGCAGGGCGCGCGGACAGCCGCCGACTACACCGTGCCGCGGGTCAACTCCGCGGTCGCGGCAACCCGGGCGGTGGCCGTACCGGTCACCGCCGAGGCGCTGGTGCGCGGCTCCGCGGCCCTGCACGCGCTGCGCGGCCAGGTGACCGCGGCCGAGATCGACCGGCTGGTCCGCAAGCGGATCCGGCGTCAGAAGACCGCGCGGGCCTTCGGCACACTGCTGCTGGCCGGGGTCGCGGGCGGCGCGGTCTTCGCCGCCTGGCGCTGGTGGAGCGCGCAGGCCGACCCGGAATGGCTGGTGGAGCCGGGCGAGGCCACCGAGGCGCCGGCTCCCGAGGAGACGATCAGCGGCACCAGCACCCTGACCGTCGTCGACCCGCTGGACGCGCCGCCGTCGTCGGTCAACGGCCAGAGCGGCGCGCACGTGGACCTCGTCGACGGCTCCGCGGATGCGGACGCCGACGCCGACTTCCCGTCGTCCGAGGACGACAAGCCCGAGGGCGCGTAAGGCGCGGGGTCCGCCCCGCCACAGCGCGCGCACGCACCGGAGCCCTGGCCCCGCGCCCCCTGCCGAGGGGGCGCGGGGCCAGGGCTCCGCGGGGTCGTACGGGGTCGTACGGGGTGTCAGGCGGTCGCGGGCTCCGGGTCGAGCAGGACCGCGGGCACCTTGCGGAGGGTGATGAGCGCGACGACCGCGCCGGCGAGCATCAGGCCGCCGCCGATCAGGGTCGTGACGTGCAGGCTGTCGGTGAAGGCGCTCCGGGCCGCCTCGACGACCTGGTGCCCGAGCCCGCCGGCCAGCTCCTTGCCGGTCGCGACACCGCCGCTCACCGACTCGCGGGCCGCGCCGGTCTGGCCGGCCGTCAGCCCGGAGGGCAGGGTCAGGTCGCTGCGGTAGTAGGCGTTGAGCACCGACCCGAGGATGGCGATGCCGAGAGCGCCGCCCAGCTCCATGGCGGTCTCCGAGGTGGCCGCCGCGGCGCCGGTGCGGGTCGCCGGGGCGCTGGCGAGGATGGTGTCGGCCGTCACCGCGAAGGTGAGCATCAGGCCCGCGCCGTTGACGATCACCACGGGCAGCAGCTCCCAGTACGCGCTGTGCTCGGTGGCCAGGCCCAGGCCCGCCGTGCTGAGGCCCATCAGCACCAGCCCGGCGGCCACCGTACGGGCCCGGCCGATGAGCGGGATCAGCGCGGCGGCGGCGGGGGCGACCACCGCGGCGGCCAGCGGACCGGGCAGTACGGCGAGGCCCGCGGTCAGCGGCGACCAGCCGCGCACCTCCTGGAAGTACAGCGAGAAGCCGAGGGAGAGCACGGTCGAGGCGAACATCGTCACGACGTTGGCGCCGATCGCGCCGGAGAAGGCCGGGTTGCGGAAGAGGCGCAGGTCCAGCAGCGGTTCGGCGAGCCTGTTCTGGCGGCGCAGGAAGGTGAGCAGCAGCGCGGCGCCCAGGCCGCCGGCGATCCACACCGCGGGCTCGGCGACACCGTCGCGGGCCGCGGTCTTGATCGCGTAGATCACGCCGAACATGCCCGCCACCGACAGCGGCACGCTGATCCAGTCCAGCCGCCCGGGCTTCGGGTTGCGGCTCTCCGGCAGCACGACCGCGCCCAGGGCCAGCACCAGCGCCATCACCGGCACGTTGACCAGGAAGACCGAGCCCCACCAGAAGTGGTCCAGCAGCAGGCCGCCGACGACCGGGCCGAGCGCGAAGCTGGCCGCGGCCACCCCGCCGCTGATGCCGACCGCGGCGGTGCGCTCCTTGGGATCGGTGAAGACCGCCCGCACCAGGGAGAGCGTGGAGGGCATGATCGTGGCGCCGAAGAGGCCCAGCAGCGCGCGGGCGGCGATGAGCATCTCCGGGCTGCCGGCGTAGGCGGTGAGCGCGGAGGCGGCGCCGAAGCCGGTCACCCCGATCAGCAGCAGCTTCTTGCGGCCTATCCGGTCGCCGATGTTGCCCATCACGATGAGCAGGCCGCCGAGCACGAAGCCGTAGACGTCCACGATCCACAGCAGCTGGGTGGCGGACGGCGCGAGCTGCGCGCTGAGCGAGGGCACGGCGTAGTTGAGGACGCTGGTGTCGATACCGAGCAGCGCGGAGGCGACGCTGCAGATGGCCAGGACGGCCCAGCGCCGTCCGTCGCGGTCGGCGGCGCCCGTCGCGCCGGTGGTGTCCTGCGTCGATGTCTTCGTCATGCACGGCAGCCTGCGGGGCGCCGCTGACCGGCGGCTGACCGTCCGCGCACCGCTCACGCACCGCTCACGCACCGGACGCGGTGCGCGCTGTGCGCGGGGTCAGTCGCGGCAGACGTACGAGGTCAGCAGCTCGACGGCGGCGGTCCGGTCGGACGGCGTGTCCTGCGGGAGGTCCGTGCCGCCCAGCGCCGCCCGGACGTCCCGCAGGACGCCGGTGCTGTCCGGCCCGGTGCCGGAGCCGCCGCGCAGCGCCTCGGCGGCCGCGAGGAGCGTGGCGGCCTGCCGGGGTTCGCCGTCCAGCAGCGCGAGGGCGGCGGCGGCCTCGGCGGCGGTCGCGGCGGTCTCCGCGGCCATCCGCAGCACGTCGGGGTCGAAGGTCACCGCGTCCCGCAGCGGCGCCCGCGCACCGTCCGCGTCACCCGCGGCCACCGCGATCCGGGCGCGGGCCACCTGTATCCCGGTGCGGGTCGCGTTGCCGGAGAACCAGCCGGTGGGGCATTCGGCGAGGGCCTGCTCGGCCAGCGCCCGGGCACCCGGCAGATCACCGCGCAGCCGCGCGACATCCGCGAGGCCCTTGTGCGCGAGGGCCAGGCCCTCGGGGGCGCCGGCCCGCCGGGAGAGCACGACGGCCCGTTCGCAGTCGGCCTCGGCGCCCGCGAGGTCCCCCGCCCGCAGCCGGTAGGCGGCGCGGTTGGTGAGCAGCTCTGAGACGTCGAGGGCGCTGTCCAGCTCCTCGGCGAGCACCAGCGCCTCCTCGTGCAGCGCCACGGCCTTGTGCAGGTCCCCCGCGTGGTCGGCGACATCAGCGAGCAGATGCAGGCTGGTGATCATGCCCCAGCGGTCGCCCTGCTCCCGGAAGCCCGCGAGGGATTCCTCGCAGGCCTCGCGGGCGGCGACCGGATCCCGGTGGGTCAGCCACGCCTGGAAGCCGTTCCCGAGCCGCCCCAGCGCGTCGTACCAAGGGTCGTGGCGGGAGGCGAGCCTCGCCTCGGCCTTTGCCAGCTCCGCCGAGTCGGCTGTGGGCGCCCCGGCGAAGGGCGCCCACAGCAGCGTCAGGACGGGGAAGCGGCTGGCCACCCGGAAGAAGCCCTCGACGATCCGGGTCGACTCGGCCACGTGCGCGGTGTAGTCGGAAGGGTCGGTCAGCGCGCTGACGACGGCGAGCACGCACAGCACGTACTCCTCCTCCAGGCCCTCGGGCGCGTGCGGCCCGAGCGCGGCCAGCACCTGCCGGGCGGGGCCGACGCCTTCGTACCGGACCCCGCGCAGCAGCCAGTAGGAGGAGAGCGCGGCGATCAGCCGCATGGCGCCGGGGATGTCGCCGGCGTCGAGGGTGCGGTGCAGGGCGGCCTGGTGGTTGTCGCGCTCGTCGGAGAGCAGCCGCAGCCAGTCCAGCTGCTCGGAGCCGCGCAGACGGGAGTCGGCGGCGAGGGCGAAGCCGAGGAAGTACGCGGCGTGCGCGCGGTGGGTCCGCTCCGTCTCGCCCGCCTCGGCGAGCCGCTCGGCGCCGTAGGCGCGGATGGACTCCAGCATCCGGTAGCGGACGCCGCCGGGCCCGTCCGTGTGCTGGGCCACCACCAGCGACTTCTCGACGAGCGCGGCCATCAGGTCGAGCATGTCCTCGGGGTCGATGCCCTCCGCGGCGCCAGCGCTGTCCTCGGGGTCGGCGCCGTCCGCGCACACCGCCTCGGCGGCGGCCGGCGTCCACCCGCCCGCGAAGACCGAGGCGCGGCGCAGCACGGCCCGCTCGTCCTCCGGCAGCAGCTCCCAGCTCCAGTCGACGACCCCGCGCAGCGTGCGCTGCCGCGGCTGGGCGGTCCGGCTGCCGCGCGACAGCAGCCGGAAGAGGACGTCGGGCCGCGGCCCGATGCTGTACGAAGCCGTGTCCGCGGGCAGCGCGCCGAGCCGGGCCGCGATCTCGGTGACGGGCAGCGTGCGCAGCCGGGCGGCGGCCAGCTCGATGGCCAGCGGCAGCCCGTCCAGGGCGGTGCACAGCCGCAGCACGGTGTCGGCGGTGGCCGGGTCCGCGCTCAGGTCGAAGCCCGGGCTGACGGCGGCCGCGCGTTCGGCGAAGAGCCGCACCGCGGGGGAGGCGAGCACCTGGTCGCGGTCGCTGCCGGGCCGCGGCAGGGCGAGCGTGGGCACCGGGCACAGCGTCTCGGCCGTGATGCCGAGGGCCTCCCGGCTGGTGGCCAGGATCCGCAGATGGGGGGATGCGGCGAGCAGCCGCTCGGCGAGCGCGGCCGCCTCGGCGACCACGTGCTCGCAGTTGTCCAGCACCAGCAGCAGCGGCCGGTCGGCGAGGGCGGCGGCGATCCGGGCCACGAGGTCGGCGGCGCCCGTCCCGGGGGCGGCGCCCGCGGGGCCGGTGTGGCCCGCTGTCGGAAGCAGGCCTCCGTCGCGCAGGCCGAGGGCGCCGAGGACGGCCTGGGAGACCTCTGACCCGTCGGTCACGCCGGTCAGGTCCACGAAGCAGGCGTCGTGCGGATGGCGGCCGGCCGCCTGCACCGCGAGGCGGGTCTTGCCCGCGCCGCCCGGGCCGATGAGGGTCACCAGCCGCCGTCGGGCCAGCTGGTCGTCGAGCGCCGACAGCTCCTCGCCACGGCCGACGAAGCTGGTGAGCTGGGTCGGCAGATCGTGCTGGGCGGCGGGCGGGGAGGACGCGTCCGGTACGGACACGGGCGCGGGTGCGGTGACGTGCAGGGCTGCGGGCGGTGTCCGCACCGCCGGCCGGGCCGGCGTCATGGAGTGGGTGCCCGGCGGTGTTTCACGTGGAACATCCCGACTGGAGGCGTTTTCCGGTGTTTCACGTGGAACACCGTCCGCCGGGACGTCGAGCGGTTCACCGCGGAGGATCGCCAGGTGCACGGCGGCCAGTTCGGGTCCGGGGTCCGCCCCGAGGGATTCGGCCAGCTCACGGCGGGCGTCCTCGTACGCCTCCAGCGCCTCGCTCTGCCGCCCGCTGCCGTACAGCGCCCGCATCAGCTGGCCGCGCAGCCGTTCCCGCAGCGGGTGTGCCGCGACCGCCGCGCCCAACTCGGCGACCAGCGAGCGGTGTCGGCCCAGCGCGAGATCGGCCTCGGCCCGGTCCTCGACCGCGCCGGTGCGCAGCTCCTCCAGCCGGACGACCTGCGCGGCCGCGAAGGGCGCGTCACCGACGTCGGCGAGCGCCGGGCCGCGCCACAGCGCGAGGGCGTCCCGCAGCAGCTCGGCGGCCAGGGCGGGCCGGCCGGCGAGCAGCGCATCCCGGCCCTGCGCGCTGAGCTGCTGGAAGCGGTGCGCGTCCACCTGGTCGGGCGCGACGGCGAGCCGGTAGCCCGCGGGGTGGCCCTCGACCGGGACGGGCAGCACCTGCCGCAGCCGGGAGACCTGCGATTGCAGCGCGTTGGCCGCGCCGGACGGCGGCTCCTCCCCGTACAGCGCGTCGATCAGGCGCTCGGTGCCGACGAGCCGCCCGGCGTCGAGCAGCAGCACCGCGAGCAGCGCGCGCCGCCGCGGGCCGCCCAGCGCCAGTTCGGCGCCGTCCGCGCCCAGGGCCCGTGTCGTACCGAGGATGCCGAACATCACGCCCCGATTGTGTCGCACCGGCGGCACGGGGCACCGGGTGCGTTCAGCAGCCCGCCGCCGGGGCGCAGCCGCCGTCGTCCTCCGCCGGGGTGCAGCCGTCGCCCGCCGGCCCGTGCGCCGCGGCGTCGCAGGCGGGCAGCGATCCGGACGCGGCGAGCAGCAGCAGTTCGTAGAGAGTGTCCCGCTGTTCGGCGTCCAGCGCCCCCAGCACCTCGTCCTCGACCCCGGCGAGCGAGAACTCGGCCTTGACCAGCACCCGCTCCCCCTGTTCGGTCAGCCGCACGATGTGACGCCTGCGGTCCTCGGGGGAGCGCCGCCGCTCGACCAGCCCGTCGCTCTCCAGCTCGTTGAGCAGGCCGACCACCGTGGCGCGATCCATCATCAGCGTCGTCGCAAGGGCCTGCTGGGTGCTGCCGCCCTGGTCGCGCAGCACCGTGAGCGCCACCAGATGCCGCGGCCGCAGCCCGAGCGGCCCGAGCACGCCCTCCGCGTGCAGCCGCATGCGCCGTGCGACGTGGTCGAGCAGCGCGCCCGACCGCCGCGGCGGCTGGTTCAGCACGGGCAGGGAGGCCATTCACGAAGTCTATCCCGGCATGCGGGAATCGTGTCGTGCTATAAATCGTTGGCGTAAGGCAAATCAATGAGAGAGGACCAACGAAATGCCCCATCTGCTGCACATCGACTCCAGCGTCCAGGGCGAGAACTCCACCAGCCGGCGGCTGACCGCCCGCGCCGCGGCCGCGTGGCGTGCCGCGCACCCCGAGGGCACGGTCACCTACCGCGACCTGGGCAACCACCCGCTGCCGCACCTGACCCCCGCGACCGTGCACGCCGGGATGGTCCCGGAGGCCGACCGCACCCCCGAGCAGGCGGCGGCCTGGGCGCTGAGCCAGGAGGTCGTCGGCGAGGTCCTCGCGGCCGACGCCGTGGTGCTCGGCCTGCCCGTCTACAACTGGGGAGCGCCCAGCAGCGTCAAGTCCTGGGTCGACCACCTGATCGCCGTCGGCCTGTCCGTCCACCCCGAGACGCAGGAGGGCCTGCTCGGCGACCGCGACTTCATCGTCGTGGAGTCCCGCGGCGGCGGTTACGCCCCCGGCACCCCGCGCGAGGGCTGGGACCACGCCCAGCAGTGGCTTCCGCACGGCGTCTCGCTGACCGGCCTCGTCCCGCGCTTCATCACCGCCGAGCTGACGCTCTCCCGGGTCAACCCGGCGATGGCCGAGCTGGTCCCGCTGGCCGACAAGAGCCTCGCCGAGGCCGAGCAGGCCATCGACGCCCTCTGGCCGGCCGCCGTCGCCGCCTGAGCCCGTCCCACGACGTCCGCTGTTCCACGTGAAACGTCGTCAACCGGACTGCCTCGTCCGCCTGAGGGGCCCGCGCGCCCGCCCCGCGCGGGCCCCGGCGGACTCTGGGTGGACTCCAGGCATGCGAAAGCCCCTTCCGCGGTCCGCGAAAGGGGCGTTGAGCTGCGGTGGAGCCTAGGGGAGTCGAACCCCTGACATCTGCCATGCAAAGACAGCGCTCTACCAACTGAGCTAAGGCCCCGCAACGGAGTCAGCCTACCCGCTGTCGCGGCATCGGCCGAACGGCATTTCCGGGACCTAGGATGGTTTGCGGGATTCGCACGCGCAAACAGGGAGTGGCCATGGACGGCTCGGGCCGGACCGGCGGGGGCCAGGACACCGGTGCGCGGGCGCCGGCGGCCCGGGAGTTGCAGCGCGGGTGGTACGGGGAGCCGCTGGGGGAGCTGTTCCAGCGGCTCATCGCGGATCTGGGGCTCAACCAGGCGCGGCTCGCGGCGGTGCTGGGGCTGTCGGCGCCCATGCTGTCGCAGCTCAAGAGCGGGCAGCGGGCCAAGATCGGCAACCCGGCGGTGGTGCAGCGGCTGCAGGCGCTCCAGGAACTGGCCGCGCAGGTCGTGGAGGGGCGCACGGGCGCGCTGGAGGCGGCGGCCCGGATGGACGAGATCCGCGACGCGGCGGCCACCTCCGTCCTCAGCACGACGACGCACTCCGCGGTCCCGGCCGAGGCCCCGGTCGCCGCGCCCCGCGAGGTGGTGCGCGGCATCCAGGAGGTGCTGCGCTCGCTGGCCTCGGCCGCGGAGGTCGAGGAGGCGGCCCGCTCCCTCGCGCCGCTCCATCCGCACCTGGCAGAGTTCCTCCGTGTGTACGGCGCCGGGCGGACCAGCGAGGCCGTGGCCCACTACGAGGCGCACCGGGACTGACGGACGGCCACAGGGGGAGAGCAGGACGCCATGGGTGAGGTCTTCGCCGGTCGCTACGAGCTGGTGGACCCGGTCGGACGCGGCGGCACCGGCGCGGTCTGGCGGGCCTGGGACCAGCGGCGGCGCCGCTACGTGGCGGCGAAGGTGCTGCAGCAGCGGGACGCCCACGCCCTGCTGCGCTTCGTCCGCGAGCAGGCCATGCGCATCGACCACCCGCACGTCCTGGCACCGGCGAGCTGGGCGGCCGACGACGACAAGGTGCTCTTCACCATGGACCTGGTGCGCGGCGGCTCGCTGTCGCACCTGGTCGGCGACTACGGCCCGCTGCCGCCGCACTATGTGTGCGTGCTGCTCGACCAGTTGCTCGCCGGGCTGCACGCGGTCCACACCGAGGGCATCATCCACCGCGACATCAAGCCCGCGAACATCCTGCTGGAAGCGACCGGCACCGCCTCCCCGCACGTGCGGCTGTCGGACTTCGGCATCGCCATGCGGCAGGGCGAACCGCGGCTCACCGACGCCCACTTCGTGGTCGGCACCCCGGGGTATTTCGCGCCCGAGCAGCTCCAGGGGGCGGAACCGGCCGTCGCCGCCGACCTCTACGCGGTGGGCCTCGTCGCCCTCTACCTGTTGAGCGGGCTGCGCCCGGACGCCGAGGCCGTCAACGCCCGCTTCCTCGCCGACGGTGCGCCGCCGGCGCCCCGGGAGGTGCCGCGGCCGCTGTGGCAGGTGCTGGTGGCGCTGCTCCAGCCCGATCCGCAGGCCCGCTTCCGCACCGCCCTCGGGGCGCGCAAGGCGCTGGCCGGCGCCGTCGAGCTGCTGCCCGAGCCGCCGGCGGGGGAGGAGCCGGTCGAGATCTTCGACCAGGTGGGGCCGCTGCCCGAGGGTTTCGGCCCGGAGGGCCCGGTGCGGGCGGCGACCGGCGGCAGCACGTATGTCCTGGGGCCGGCCGCCGCGAAGGCCGGACCGGAGCCGGGGCCGGAGGTCGCGGAGGTGAGCCCCCAGGGTGCCGCGCAGGCGCTGGGTCACCCGCTCCCGGCCACCGCGGAGCCCTCCGTCACGCATCCGCCCACCCGGGCCGACGTCCCCGCACCGGCCGCCGTACCGCCCCCGCCGGGCCCGCCGCCCAGCCCCGCCGCCCAGCCCGCCGTACCGCCACCGCCCGGGCCGCTCCCTGCCCCCGCCCCCGTACCGGCTCCCGTGCCGGGCCCCGAGGCCTCCACCGGCACCCCGTCGCCGCCCGCCCAGCCGCAGCCCCTGCCGGCGCGCGCGGACACCGCGACCGCCGGGGCCCGGCGGGGCGCGCACCGGACGACCCCGCGGCGCAGACCGGGACCACCACGCTCGGTGGTGATCCCGGTCCTGGTCGTCGCCGTCCTCTGCTTCGCCGTCGGCATCGTGGCGCTGGCCACGGGCTGAGCCCGCGGCGGAGGCGTTCAGCCCGCCGTCACCACTGCTGCGGCGGCCCGTAGCCGGGCTGCGGTGGCAGTTGCTGCGTCACGGTGTCGTCGGCAGCCGGCCGCCGACGCGCCGCGAGCGTCCACACGCCCAGCGCCAGCACCAGCACTGTCCCGGCGCCGAGGGCGGCGAAGCCCACGAAGCGGCGCGCGGAGGTGCCACCGCCTCCGGCCGCCGAGGACCGCGCGGTGCCGTCCGCCGAGGACACGTCGTGCGCGCCGACCCCGATCCCGGCGCCCTTCGGGTCGCTCCTGTAGGCGGGGGTGGCCTGCGCGGTGCCCGAGACCTCGATCCGCAGCGTCACCGGCACGGCGCCCCGCACGAAGGTGGCAACCTTCGGGTGCACGGTGACGGCGAAGTAGTACCAGCCCGCGAAGCGCACCGCCGAGACCGCCGAGTCGTCGGCGGCACGGTTGGCGTACGAGACGGGCGCGAGCTGCTCGTGCAGCGAGGTCGGGCTGCCGTCGTAGGAGTGGTCGGCGTCGTCGACCAGCCCCCGCACCGGGTTGAAGGCGGCCAGCCGCACACCGCCGCTGGTGTAGCCGGAGTCGTCGGTGACCTGGGCGTTGGAGAAGTCGGCGAAGACGGTGGCCTGCTGGCCCCAGTCGACGGGGACCTTGTAGAAGCGGGTCTCGCCCGGCAGCACCTTGTCCTTCCAGATGCCGGTCTTGACGGCAGCCGCGGTCTCCGGGGAGGTGCCGCCCGCCGCCTGCCGCGGGGTTCCGCCGGTCAGCGGGGTGGGGGTCGCGCTGTCGGGGTCGACGTCGGGCGCGTGCCCCGCGGAGGTACCGGCCGTGAGCGGCGGCTCCAGGACGTATCGCAGCTCCAGCGGCCAGGGCGCCGGGTCGGAGGCGCCGTCGCTGCTGCGGTGCACGGACAGGGTGTACTGGTTGGCCCCCTGGCAGGAGTCGTCGCCCGCGACCGTGCGCGAGACCGCGGTGCCCACCGGGCGCGCCCCGTCGTCGGTCCCGAAGTGGACGCTCGCGGCGTCGCAGCGGTCGCCGTCCGCGCTGAGCAGGGTCAGTTCGATGCCGTCGTCGAAGGCGACCCGCCCGCCGGGTGCGGGGAGTGCGAAGGCCGAGGCGTAGGCGGAGGAGGTGGCGTCGAGCGCGATGCCGTAGAAGCGGGTCTCGCCGGGCCTGATCGTGTCGCGGTAGGTGGCGCCGGGCTCCATCGCGGGGGCGTCCGCCGTCGTGGCCGCACCGGCGAGCGTCGCGCCCTGCGGCTGCCAGGTGGCGGGCGCGCCGGGCGCGGCCGCGGGGGTGCCGTCGGCGTACGCGGGCCCGGCTCCCAGCGCCAGCAGCGCCCCGGCCGCGAGGACCCCCACCGCGCGCCGGACGCCTTTCCTGCGGGCACGGTCCGCGCCTCCCCCGGCATATATGCCGGGTTCTTCGTTTTCCGTGGCATATATACCGAGCCGTTCGGCCACCGCCGTACATATACCGCGCCGTCCGCCCCGCGCCCGTACCGCATGAGCGCCGGGCCGTCCCGTCGCCCCGGCCCGTACACCGCGCCCCGCGGCCGCTGCCGCCCGTATGCCGCCGCGCGGCACCCTGCGCCCTGTCATGCCCCACCCCTTGTCGTACGGCTCCGCAGACGGCGCACCAGGCCCGCCACTCCGAGTCCGGCGAGGGCCACGGCGCCGCCCGTGCCCGCCGCCACCAGGTCCATGCCCCGCAGGCCGCCCCCGCCGGAGGAGGCCGCGGCGGCGGCCTCGGGCGCGGCCGCGTCCTTGCCGTGGTCAGCGGCGTTCTTGCCGTCGTCCGCCGCGGCCTCGCCGTGCGCGGCCAGCGGCGGGGCCTGGTACTGCGGGCCCGACAGCTCGGTGCCGGTGACGTTCACCCGGAGCACGACACCGACCGCGGCGTTCCTGGCCAGTTGGGCGGCGTCCGGGCCGAGGCCGACCGCGATCCAGTAGTCGCCCGCGCTGTGCACGGGGGTCACGTCGCCGCCGTCCACCCACCGGTTGGTCCAGCTCACCGGCACGGTGCCGAGGCCGACCGAGGTCGGCCTGCCGTCGTAGGAGCGGGTCGCGTGGCTGTCGGAGGCGTCCGCCACCGGGAGCCGGCCCGGCGCGTACGCGGTGGTGGCGACGAAGGTCGAAGCCGCCGAACCCCCGGACGCGTCGCCGTCCACGACGGGCTCGTTGGCGAAGTCGGCGGCGTAGGTGAGCTGCTGCCCCCAACCGACGTGCACCTTGTAGTAGCGGGTCTGCCCGGGCAGCAGCCGGTCCCGCCACACACCCTTGGCCAGCGCGGTGGCGTCGTTGAAGCCCGTACCGCCGGTGACGTCCTTCGGGGCGCCGGTGAGCGCCGCGGGGGCCTGCCCGTAATCGCTGCGCGCGGCCGCGGCGACCGTGCCCGGCGGCAGCGGCGCCTCGTTGCCGAAGCGCAGCTCGACGGGCCAGCGCCCGCGGTCGGAGTCCGCGGCGGCCGTGCGGTGCACGGACAGCAGGTAGCGGCCCGCCTTGTCGCAGTCGTCGTGGTGCTGCTCGGTCGGGATCCTGCTGACGGCGCCGGTGAGCGTCATGGCGCCCTCGTCCTGGCCGAAGTGGGCGGTGTCGGAGTCGCAGGTGAAGGCGTAGGAGCCCGTTCCGGTGAGCTTGAGTTCGAGGCCGTCGCCGTAGTCGACCGGCACTCCCGGCTGCGGGGCGGCGGTCGCGGAGAGGTCCGCGGTGCTCGCCGCGTCGAGCGTGACGGCGTACCAGCGGGTCTCGCCGGGCCCGATGGTGTCCGTGTACTGCCCGGGGGCGAGGGCGGCCGCCTTCGCCGCGGTGGCCCCGCCGGTGACCGGGTCGCCGGCCATCCGGTAGCCGTCGGCGCTCAGCTGCGAGGCGCGGACGAGCTGGCGGGCGAGCGCGGCGGCGTCGGGGGCGTCGTAGTAGGAACCGTGCCCGGCCCTGGCGACGCACTCCAGCTCCTTCTTGGCGGCGCCCTCGACCTGGAAGCCGACGGTGTCGATCCGCAGCGAGAGACCGTCGCCCGCGAGCCCGGCGGCCACGTCGCAGGGCTTGGGCGCACCGCAGTTGGACTCGCCGTCCGAGATCAGCAGGATCGTGCGGGTCCCGTGCGCCGGCAGATCGGCCGCGGCCCTGGTGAGCGCGAGCGCGGTGGGCGTGTCCCCCTTGGGGCTGACGGCGGCCACCGCGCGCTTGACGGCGGCGCGGTCGAGCGCGGTCACGGGGTGGGCGAGCGTGGTGTCGTCGCAGCCGTGCGTCTTGCCGGCGCCGTAGACCCGCAGACCGGTCGGATAACCGTCGGGCAGGCCGTCCACGACGGAGCCGACGGCGGTACGGGCGGACTCGATCCGGGTGTGGCCCGAGCCGTCGGGCCCGGCCATGGACCCGGAGGAGTCCAGCACCATCACGAGGCTGCCGTCCGGGCCCGCGGCGGCGGGCGGGGCGGCCTCGGCGGCGGGGGCGGTGAGCAGGCCCACCGCCAGGCACAGCAGGGCGGTGGCCGGCAGCAGGAACCTGCCGGGCGGTGGTCGTCGTCTCATGGCGCCGCATCCCCCTCGTCAACCGCGGTCGCATCCGCTATTTGCTCTAGCAAACTAATATCTTTGCTGTCGCAAATGCATCAGCGGGCGGTCACGGTCCCGCAACAACGAAGGTCCCGGCCGCAGTCGCTGCGGCCGGGACCTGGGGCGGTGGTGCCTGCCTCTGGGCGGCCCACCGCGGCGTCACACGTTGGCGCCGGAACCCGCCGGGACCGAGTCAGTGGCTTCCGTCCACAGGTCCTGCTCGGCGCGGTCCGCCTGGATCTGTCGGTAGACGAACAGACCGGCGACGGCGGCCAGTGCAACCAGGAGAATCTTCTTCATCGCCCGACCTCCTCCTTCATGCATGGTGGAAACAGCTCCTGACGCGCCCGACTATACACAGCAGCCGATACCGAACGGTGACCTGCGCCCCCGAAGCGCCGCACCCCCGCGCGGACCTGCACACATACGCCGAAGGCCACCTGCTCGACCGAGCAGGTGGCCTTCGAAGCGTCGGTGGGGCTACCAGGACTTGAACCTGGGGCCTCTTCCTTATCAGGGAAGCGCTCTAACCGTCTGAGCTATAGCCCCGCGCTGCAACGAAAGATTAGCGCACGCCTGGCCATGTCCCAAAATCGGTATCGCCCGGCGCTACTCGTCCTCGGCGAGCGTCAGCTCCACACCGCCCACGAATCCCGCGGACAGGTTGTAGATGAAGGAGCCCAGCGTGGCCAGCGCGGTGGCCAGCACCACGTCGATGACCGCGATCACCGTGGTGAAGAGCATCACGCGGGAGAGCGACAGGAAGGACACCAGGTCGAAGCCGCCCTTGCCGCCCTGCTCGGACGTGGTGGCGTCGGAGATGGTCGAGCCGACCGTGCTGAAGACGCCGATCGCGTCGAGCACCATCCACAGCACCGCCACGGCGACGATCGTGCAGACGCCCAGCGCGATGGACAGCAGGAAGCTGACCTTCATCACCGACCACGGATCGGCCTTGGCGATCCGCAGCCGCGCCTTGCGGGTGCGCGGCACCGTACGCGCCGCGGGGCGCGGGCGGCGCACCCCGGCGGAGGCCGCCGAGCCGCGCCCCCCGGAGCGGCCCTGCGTACCCCGCCCGCCGTGGCCGCCGCCCGTGCCGGGCGCGTTGCCCGGCGGGGCCGGCGGCGCACCCGGCGGCGGAGGCGCATAGGCCTGCGGCGGCTGGTGCGGCTGGGCCGGCTGCTGACGCGTGCCCGTCACTGAGTATCCCCCCTGGTCAGGGCCGCCAGCCGAGCCACGGGCACCTCCGGTCGTCCCGGCCCCGCCTGCGGCGCCCGTGGCTCCACTCACGGCTTACTCCTCCGGCTCACCGGCCGCGGGCGCTGCGCCCTCGGCCGTAACGTCCTGTCCGGCGTCCTGCCCGGTGCCGGCCACGACATGTTCGATTCCGTGTCCGGACCCATCCTCGCCCATAACGGCGGGTCCGGCCGCATCCGGATCATCCTCTGCTTCGGCGTTACGCGCGATACCGACCACCGCGTCGCGCTTTCCGAGGTTGATGAGCTGGACGCCCATGGTGTCACGGCCGGTTTCCCGGACCTCGTCGACCCGGGTCCGGATGACCCCGCCGCTCAGCGTGATCGCCAGGATCTGGTCACCGGCCTCGACCACCAGCGCGCCGACCAGCGAACCCCGGTCCTCCACGATCTTGGCGGCCTTGATGCCCAGGCCGCCGCGGCCCTGGACCCGGTATTCGTCGACCGAGGTGCGCTTGGCGTAGCCGCCGTCGGTGGCGGTGAAGACGTACGTCCCGGCCCGCACCACGTTCATGGACAGCAGCTCGTCGCCCTCGCGGAAGCTCATGCCCTTGACCCCGGACGTCGCCCGGCCCATCGGCCGCAGCGCGTCGTCCGACGCGGTGAACCGGATGCACTGCGCCTTCCGGCTGACCAGCAGCAGATCGTCCTCCGCCGAGACCAGCTCGGCGCCGATCAGCTCGTCGGGGGTGCCGCCGTCGGCGCCCTCCGCCCCGTCGGCGGCCTCGCGCAGGTTGATGGCGATGACACCGCCCGCGCGCGGCGAGTCGTAGTCCTTGAGCGCGGTCTTCTTCACCAGGCCGGACTTGGTGGCGAGCACCAGGTACGGCGCCGCCTCGTAGTCCTTGATCGCCAGGATCTGCGCGATGCGCTCGTCGGGCTGGAAGGCCAGCAGGTTGGCGACGTGCTGGCCGCGCGCGTCCCGCCCGGCGTCCGGCAGCTCGTAGGCCTTGGCGCGGTAGACCCGGCCCTTGTTGGTGAAGAACAGCAGCCACTGGTGGGTGGTGGTGACGAAGAAGTGGTCGACGATGTCGTCCTGCTTGAGCTTCGTGCCGCGCACACCCTTGCCGCCGCGCTTCTGCGAGCGGTAGTCCTCGGTCTTGGTGCGCTTGACGTAGCCGCCGCGGGTGATCGTGACGACGATGTCCTCCTCGGCGATCAGGTCCTCGATGGACATGTCACCGTCGAAGGGCACGAGCTTGCTGCGCCGGTCGTCGCCGTACTTGTCGACGATGGCCTGCAGCTCCTCGCTGATGATCTGCCGCTGCTTCTGCGGCGAGGCGAGGATCGCGTTGTATTCGTTGATCTTCGCCTGGAGCTCGTCGTGCTCGGCGATGATCTTCTGCCGCTCCAGCGCGGCCAGCCGCCGCAGCTGCATCTCCAGGATCGCGTTGGCCTGGATGTCGTCGATGTCGAGCAGGCCCATCAGGCCCTCGCGCGCGACCTCGACCGTGTCGCTGCGCCGGATGAGCGCGATGACCTCGTCGATCGCGTCCAGCGCCTTGAGCAGACCGCGCAGGATGTGGGCGCGCTCCTCGGCCTTGCGCAGCCGGAAGCGGGTGCGCCGGACGATGACCTCGACCTGGTGGGTGACCCAGTGCCGGATGAAGGCGTCCAGCGACAGGGTGCGCGGCACCCCGTCGACCAGGGCCAGCATGTTGGCGCCGAAGTTGGTCTGCAGGTCGGTGTGCTTGTAGAGGTTGTTCAGCACGACCTTGGCGACCGCGTCCCGCTTCAGGACGATGACCAGCCGCTGGCCGGTGCGCGACGACGTCTCGTCGCGGACGTCGGCGATGCCGCCGATCCGGCCGTCCTTGACGAGGTCGGCGATCTTCTGCGCCAGGTTGTCCGGGTTGACCTGGTACGGCAGCTCGGTGACGACCAGGCACTGCCGGTTCTGGATCTCCTCGACCTCGACGACCGCCCGCATGGTGATCGAGCCGCGGCCGGTGCGGTAGGCGTCCTCGATGCCCTTGCGGCCGACGACCAGCGCGCCGGTCGGGAAGTCGGGGCCCTTGATGCGCTCCATGAGCGCGTCCAGCAGCTCCTCCGGGCTCGCCTCCGGGTGGGCCAGGCACCACTGGGCGCCGTCCGCGACCTCGCGCAGGTTGTGCGGCGGGATGTTGGTGGCCATGCCGACCGCGATGCCCGCCGAGCCGTTGATCAGCAGGTTCGGGAAGCGGGACGGCAGGACCGTCGGCTCCTGGTTGCGGCCGTCGTAGTTGTCCTGGAGGTCGACGGTCTCCTCGTCGATGTCCCGGACCATCTCCATGGACAGCGGCATCATGCGGCACTCGGTGTACCGCATGGCGGCGGCCGGGTCGTTGCCGGGCGAGCCGAAGTTGCCGTTGGAGTCGACCAGCGGCATCCGCATCGACCACGGCTGCGCGAGGCGCACCAGCGCGTCGTAGATCGAGGAGTCGCCGTGCGGGTGGTAGGTGCCCATGACGTCGCCGACGACGCGGGCGCACTTGTAGAAGCCCTTCTCCGGCCGGTAGCCGCCGTCGTACATCGCGTACAGCACCCGGCGGTGCACCGGCTTGAGGCCGTCCCGTACGTCCGGCAGCGCACGCGAGACGATGACGGACATCGCGTAGTCGAGGTAGCTGCGCTGCATCTCGGTCTCGAGCCCGACGGGCTCGACGCGCAGGCCGCCGGCCTCGTTGCGCAGCTCCCGCTCGGAGTCGGGGACGTCGGGCACGGGGGGGATGCTCGGGGGGGTCTGGTCGTCGGCCATCGCTGTCAGATAGTCCTTTCACACGGCCAATGAGGGGGCCGACTCAGATGTCCAGGAACCGGACGTCCTTGGCGTTGCGCTGGATGAAGGAGCGGCGGGCCTCCACGTCCTCGCCCATCAGGACCGAGAACAGGTCGTCGGCCTGCGCCGCGTCGTCCAGCGTGACCTGGCCGAGCACACGGTGGTCGATGTCCATCGTGGTGACGCGCAGCTCCTCCGCGTTCATCTCGCCCAGGCCCTTGAACCGCTGGATCGAGTCCTCGCGGACGCGCTTGCCGTTCTGCTTGCCCAGCACCACCAGCGCGTCGCGCTCGCGGTCGGAGTAGGCGTACTCGAAGTCGTCCCGGCCCCACTTGATCTTGTACAGCGGCGGGCGGGACAGGTAGACGTGTCCGGCCTCCACCAGCGGGCGCATGAAGCGGAAGAGGAAGGTCAGCAGCAGGGTGTTGATGTGCTGGCCGTCGACGTCGGCGTCCGCCATCAGGATGATCTTGTGATACCGCAGCTTGGCGATGTCGAAGTCCTCGTGCACGCCGGTGCCGAAGGCGGAGATCAGCGCCTGGATCTCCTGGTTCTGCAGGATCTTGTCGATCCTGGCCTTCTCGACGTTGAGGATCTTGCCGCGGATCGGCAGGATCGCCTGGTACTGCGGGTTGCGGCCGGACTTCGCGGAGCCGCCGGCCGAGTCGCCCTCGACGATGAAGATCTCGCACTTCGTCGGGTCGTTGGACTGGCAGTCGCTCAGCTTGCCGGGCAGCGACGCGGACTCCAGCAGGCCCTTGCGGCGGGTCAGGTCGCGCGCCTTGCGGGCCGCCACCCGGGCCGTCGCCGCCTGGATCGCCTTGCGGACGATGTCCGCGGCCTCCACCGGGTTGCGGTCCAGCCAGTCGTTGAGGTGCTCGTGGACGACCTTCTGCACGAAGGTCTTCGCCTCGGTGTTGCCGAGCTTGGTCTTCGTCTGGCCCTCGAACTGCGGCTCACCGAGCTTGACCGAGATGATCGCGGTCAGACCCTCGCGGATGTCCTCGCCGTTGAGGTTGTCGTCCTTCTCGCGGAGCAGCTTCTTCTCCCGCGCGTACTTGTTGACCAGGCTGGTCAGCGCCGCGCGGAAGCCCTCCTCGTGGGTGCCGCCCTCATGCGTGTGGATGGTGTTGGCGAAGCTGTAGACGCCCTCGCTGTACTGGCTGTTCCACTGCATCGCCACCTCGACGGACAGCAGCCGCTCCTTGTCCTCCGCCTCGATGTCGATGACGGTGGGGTGGATCAGCTCGCCCTTGCGCGAGTTGAGGTACGTCACGTAGTCGACGAGGCCGCCCTCGTAGAAGTACGTGACGCTGAGCGGTTTGCCCTCCTCGTCGACGTGGTCGGCGCGCTCGTCGGTCAGCGAGATGCGCAGGCCCTTGTTGAGGAAGGCCATCTCCTGGAAGCGGCGCGACAGCGTCTCGAAGGAGTAGTCGGTGGTCTCGAAGATGTCCGGGTCGGCCCAGAAGGTCACCGACGTGCCGGTCTCCTCGACGGCCTCGTTGCGTGCCAGCGGCGCCGTCGGCACCCCGAGCTTGTAGTCCTGCGTCCAGCGGTAGCCGTCCGTGCGCACCTCGACCGCGACGCGCGTCGACAGCGCGTTGACCACGGAGACGCCGACGCCGTGCAGACCGCCGGAGACCGCGTAGCCGCCGCCGCCGAACTTGCCGCCCGCGTGCAGCACGGTGAGCACGACCTCGACGGCCGGCTTGCCCTCGGAGGCGACCATGCCGACCGGGATACCGCGCCCGTTGTCCACCACGCGCACCCCGCCGTCGGCGAGGACCGTGACGTCGATGGTGTCCGCGTGCCCGGCCATCGCCTCGTCGACCGAGTTGTCCACCACCTCCTGCACGAGGTGATGCAGGCCGCGCTCACCGGTCGACCCGATGTACATGCCCGGACGCTTGCGCACCGCGTCCAGGCCTTCGAGCACGGTGATCGCGCTGGCGTCGTAGGACTTGCTGGAATTCTCGTTGGGGTTGCCGGAATCGGCCACGAAGCGCCCTTTCTGGCACAGCACGAGCCGGGTCCCGCCGCGCGGGATCGGCTGCGTCTTCGACATGTTCCGCTGGGGTACCCCTGCCGCGTGGCCAGGGGAGGGCGGTGTTGGAGCCAGTCTACCGGTAGCGCCGACCCTCATGGGGCTTTGCCGGTACCTCGCTTCCCATGTGCCGCCCAAAACCGCTGCCGTGAGACTCCCTCCACGCGGCCAGGGCCCCAAAACCGCTCACACGGGCGTCCAGGGCTTCCGGCTGTCAGGGCCCGGCTACGCACAGCAGGGTCGTCCCCCGACTTCCCCCCGGACCTGCGACCAGGCTCGCACGCAGGTCCGACACAGCCCGCTGACCTGCACTTTCATCGCGGTACGTGCAGGGTCCGCGGCTCCGCCCGGGTCGTACGGGCGTACGGCGGTGGTACGGGGGCGCGAGACGGGGCACGAGATGGGCGCGCTCTTCCCGCGGCCCCCGGCGGACGGCGGCTCAGCCGTACGTGTCGCCGGGGCCGCGGCTGCCCGGCGCGCGCAGCCGCCCGCCGTAACCGCGCGGCGGACCGGCGGGCCCCTGGACCTTCAGCAGCTTGACCGTGCCGTGCCCGAGGTCGGTGTTGAGCCGGGCCACCAGCATCGGGGCCAGCAGCCGCAGCTGCGTCGCCCAGGCCGTGGAGTCGCACACCACGGTGAGGACGCGCGCCTCCTCGTCGTAGCGCTCGGGCGCGCAGTGCTGGGCCACGTCCGGGCCGACGAGCTGCGGCCAGCGGCCCATCACGCCGCCGACCGCGGCCGGCGCCTCCCAGCCGCGCTCGGTGATGAGCCGGTTGATGGCCGCGCCCAGCGGCAGCGGGTCGCGCCCGTCGGCGTGCGCGCCGCTGCGCAGGCCGCCGCGCCTGGCCTGCTTCTTCTGCACGGCCGCCGCGCCCCTGGCCCTGGCCTGCTCCTTCGCGGCGCGCAGCGCGACCCGCGCCAGGTCCACACCGGAGGGCTGCTGGCCCGGGACGGCGGGCGTGCCGGAGGGTCCCGACGTACCAGGTGTGCTCGGCGTACCGGGGGCGCCGGGCGTGCTCGGGGTGTCGCTCACTGGCGCGTCACCGTCCCGTTCTCCACCGCGAACCGCGCGCCGTGCAGCGCCCCGGGCACATCGTCGTCCACCGCCGCGGTGACCAGCACCTGCTCGCCGCCCGCGACCAGCTCCGCGAGCCGCTCCCGGCGGCGGACGTCCAGCTCGGCGAAGACGTCGTCGAGGACGAGCACCGGCTCGTCGCCGTCCGCGCACAGCAGCTCGTAGGAGGCCAGCCGCAGCGCGAGCGCGTACGACCAGGACTCGCCGTGGCTCGCGTAGCCCTTCGCGGGCATCGGGCCGAGCTTGAGCAGCAGGTCGTCGCGGTGCGGGCCGACCAGCGTCACGCCGCGCTCGATCTCCTGCCGCCGGGCCTGCGTCAGCGCCTCCAGCAACCGCTCGCGCAGCTCCTCGCGGCCGCTCGCACCCGCCATCGCCTCGTCGCCGATCGAGCCGCGGTATTCCAGGCCCACCGGCCCGCCGCCCGGCGCGAGCTGCTCGTACGCCTTGTCCACCAGCGGCTGCATGGCCGCGACCAGGTCCAGCCGGTGCGCCAGCAGCTCCGCGCCCGCGGCGGCCAGGTGCTGGTCCCACACGTCGAGGGTCGAGAGATCCGCGCCCTTGCCCCCGTGCCGACGGGCCAGCGCGGCCGTCTTCAGCAGCGTGTTGCGCTGCTTGAGCACCCGGTCGAAGTCGCTGCGAACCCCCGCCAGGCGCGGCGCGCGAGCGGTGATCAGCTCGTCGAGGAAGCGCCGCCGCTCCCCCGGATCGCCCTTGACCAGCGCCAGGTCCTCGGGCGCGAAGAGCACGCTGCGCACGATGCCCAGCAGATCGCGCGGGCGGACCTGCGAGGAGCGGTTGATCCGGGCGCGGTTGGCGCGGCCGGGGTTGATCTCCAGTTCGAGCAGCTGGCGGCGCTCGCTCTCGGGGCTGCCGGATCCGCCGCCGTGCACGACCTGGGCACGCACCACCGCGCGTTCGGCGCCCATGCGCACCAGCGGGGCGTCGGAGGCGACCCGGTGGCTGCCCAGCGTCGCCAGATAGCCGACCGCCTCGACCAGGTTGGTCTTGCCCTGCCCGTTGGGGCCCACGAAAGCCGTGACGCCCGGGTCGAGAGGGACCTCGGCCCGGGCGTAGGAGCGGAAGTCGGCGAGCGACAGGTGCGCTACGTGCATCGCGTGCTTGGCGCGCGGCCGCGCCGACCTCCCTGCTGTGCTGTGCGGTGCGGACCGCCGGGCGGCCCGCACACGCGGCTTACTCCGCGGCGGTGACCGCGTGGCCGCCGAACTCGTTGCGGAGCGCGGCGATCATCTTCATCTGCGGCGAGTCGTCCTGGCGGGAGGCGAAACGCGCGAAGAGCGCGGCGGTGATCGCCGGCAGCGGCACCGCGTTGTCGATCGCGGCCTCCACCGTCCAGCGTCCCTCACCGGAGTCGTCGGCGTGGCCGCGCAGCTTGTTCAGGTGCTCGTCCTTGTCGAGGGCGTCCACGGCCAGGTCCAGCAGCCACGAGCGGATGACCGTACCGGACTTCCAGGAGCGGAAGACCTCGCGGACGTCGGTGACCGAGTCCACGGCCTCCAGCAGCTCCCAGCCCTCGGCGTAGGCCTGCATCATCGCGTACTCGATGCCGTTGTGGACCATCTTCGCGAAATGCCCCGCGCCGACCTTGCCGGCGTGCACCGCGCCGCTGTCGCCCTCGGGCTTGAGCGCGTCGAAGATCGGCTGCGCCTTGGCGATGTCCTCGGCCTTGCCGCCGTACATCAGCGCGTAGCCGTTCGCCAGGCCCCACACGCCGCCGGAGACGCCGCAGTCGACGAAGCCGATGCCCTTGGCGGCGAGCTGCTCGGCGTGCTTCTCGTCGTCCGTCCAGCGCGAGTTGCCGCCGTCGACGACCAGGTCGCCGGGGGAGAGCAGCTCGCCCAGCTCGTCGATGGTCGCCTGGGTCGCGGCGCCGGCCGGCACCATGACCCACACCACGCGCGGCCCCGGCAGGCTGTCCACAAGCTCCTTGAGGCTGTGGACATCGGCGAGATCGGGGTTGCGGTCGTAGCCGATGACGGTGTGGCCTGCGCGGCGGATGCGCTCGCGCATGTTGCCGCCCATCTTGCCGAGACCGATGAGACCGAGCTCCATCACACTTCCTTCGTTTCGAAGCCTCGCGGACACCCGTGACGCGCACCGGCGCCGTCCGCAGCCGTAAAGAGCCTGAACCTGACCTGAGGACGAGCCTACGTCGGTCCGTATGCCCCCTGCGGGCGGGCTCAGCCGGACAGCCGCACCGGCATGATCAGGTACTTGTACGCCTCGTCGGCCTCGGCGTCGACGGCCGGGCGGCCGCTGAGCAGCGCCGGCTTGGTGGAGGTGGTGAAGGACAGCTGGGCGGCCGGGGAGTCGATCGCGCTCAGGCCGTCGAGCAGGAAGGTCGGGTTGAAGGCGATCGAGATGTCGTCGCCCTCCAGCTTGGCGTCGACCCTTTCCACAGCCTGTGCATCCTCGCTGGAGCCGGCCTCCAGGGTCAGCACGCCCTGCTCGAAGCTCAGCCGCACCGGGGTGTTGCGCTCGGCGACCAGGGCGACGCGCTTGACGGCCTCGACGAAGGGCGCGGTCTCGATGACCGCGACGGAGGCGAACTCGGTGGGGAAGAGCGTCCGGTACTTGGGCAGGTCGCCCTCCAGCAGCCGGGTCGTCGTCCGGCGCCCGGCGCCCTCGAAGCCGATCAGGCCCTCACCGGCGCCGGAGCCGGCCAGCGCGATCGACACGGTGTCGCCGCTGGTGAGCGACTTGGCGATGTCCTGCAGCGTCTTGGCGGGCACCAGGGCGACGGCGGAGATGTCGGCCTGCTCCGGCTTCCACAGGAACTCGCGGACGGCGAAGCGGTAGCGGTCGGTGGCGGCCAGCGTCACCGTGTCGCCCTCGATCTCGATCCGCACACCGGTCAGCACCGGCAGCGTGTCGTCGCGCCCCGCGGCGATGGCGGCCTGGCTGGCGGCGGCGGCGAAGACCTCGCCGGGCACCGTGCCGGACGCCGTCGGCATCGCGGGCAGCGCCGGGTACTCCTCCACAGGCAGGGTGTGGAGGGTGAAGCGGGAGCTGCCGCACACCACGGTGACGCGGACGCCGTCGGTCGAGATCTCCACCGGGCGGTTGGGCAGCGCCCGGGAGATGTCGGCGAGCAGCCGGCCGGACACCAGGACGGTGCCCTCCTCGTCCACCTCGGCCTCGACGGCGACCCGGGCCGAGACCTCGTAGTCGAAGCCGGACAGGCTCAGCTGCCCGTCCTCGGCCTTGAGCAGCAGGCCGGCGAGAACCGGCACCGGGGGACGGGCCGGGAGGCTGCGGGCCGCCCAAGCCACTGCCTCGGCGAGTACGTCGCGCTCCACCCGGATCTTCACCGGAACCGCCTCCTGCTTGTTGCCGACTGTCGGGGAACAGTCTGCCGCAGGGGACTGTCACTCGTTGCTGCTTGCCGTCAAGCGGCGACACGGGCGGGCGGACGACGACGGGCGAGTTGTGCACAGGACCCGCTTCGAAACGCTTTCCCCCCTCTCTACGTGTAGTCGTAGTAGTAGGGGTTGTGGATACCGTGGATAACCGGTTCCTGTGCAGGTCAGGCCGCGTTTTTTATCCCCAGAGCCTGTGGGTGGAGCCTGTGGGCAACATGGGCCCGCTGTGGACGGCGGAAAGTTGTGCACACCTCGTACACAGGCCGAGGGGGGTTGTCCCCAGCTGCGTCCCCAGGAATACCCAGGTTCTCCCCAGGCGAACCCACCACGTCGGTGTGACGGCTTTCACTCTTCCGGGGGACAGAGCGGATTTCGTTGCCGAACAGTGGACAGAGGTGTGGAGAAGTGGCCTCCGGCTGTGCACAACCGGCCGCATCCTGTGGGCGAGCGGTGGACAACCGGTCGGGGGGGTGCTGTGGACGGCCGCGTCGTCCACAGTCTGTGGATGACGGTTACCCACATTTCCCCAACCGGCTGAGCTGCCCGGACACCGGCGCGGCGGCCGGACCTGTGGAGAGTATCGGGACAACTCCGGTGTCCCCAGGGTGTGGACGACAAAAAAGCCGCGATCCTGTGGACAACAGGACCGCGGCGCCGGGGATTCGAACAGGGCGCGGGAGCGCGCGCCGGCCCGCTCAGCTCTTGATGCGGTTGGTGAGCTCGGTCACCTGGTTGTAGATGGACCGCCGCTCGGCCATCAGCGAGCGGATCTTGCGGTCCGCGTGCATCACCGTGGTGTGGTCGCGGCCGCCGAAGAGCGCGCCGATCTTCGGCAGCGACAGGTCCGTCAGCTCCCGGCACAGGTACATGGCGATCTGCCGCGCGGTGACCAGGACCCGGCTGCGCGAGGAGCCGGACAGGTCGTCCACCGCGAGCCCGAAGTAGGCCGCGGTCTCCGCCATGATCGCGTTGCCGCTGATCTCCGGCACCGAGTCCTCGCCGCCCGGGATCAGGTCCTTGAGCACGATCTCGGTGAGCTGGAGGTCCACCGGCTGCCGGTTGAGGCTCGCGAAGGCGGTGACGCGGATCAGCGCGCCCTCCAGTTCGCGGATGTTGCGGGAGATCCGCGAGGCGATGAACTCCAGCACCTCCGGCGGCGCGTTCAGCTGCTCCTGCACCGCCTTCTTGCGCAGGATCGCGATCCGCGTCTCCAGCTCCGGCGGCTGGACGTCGGTGATCAGGCCCCACTCGAAGCGGTTGCGCAGCCGGTCCTCCAGGGTGACCAGCTGCTTGGGCGGCCGGTCCGAGGACAGCACGATCTGCTTGTTGGCGTTGTGCAGGGTGTTGAAGGTGTGGAAGAACTCCTCCTGCGTCGACTCCTTCTGCGCCAGGAACTGGATGTCGTCGACGAGCAGGATGTCCATGTCCCGGTATCTCTTGCGGAACGCGTCCGCCTTGCCGTCCCGGATGGAGTTGATGAACTCGTTGGTGAACTCCTCCGAGCTGACGTATCTGACCCGGGTGCCGGGGTAGAGGCTCCGCGCGTAGTGTCCGATCGCGTGCAGCAGGTGCGTCTTGCCCAGGCCCGACTCGCCGTAGATGAACAGCGGGTTGTACGCCTTGGCCGGCGCCTCGGCCACCGCGACGGCGGCCGCGTGCGCGAAGCGGTTGGAGGCGCCGATCACGAAGGTGTCGAAGAGGTACTTCGGGTTCAGCCGTGCGGTCGGCTCCACCGCCCCGCCGCTCGCACCGCCCGATCCGGGTCCACCGCCGTGGCCGCCGCCCGGACCGCCGCCGTGGCCGGCCCCGGGGCGGTCGCCGCGGGACTCGGGGGCCTGGGGCTGCTGCGGCGGGTAGCCGCCGCCGGACGCCGGAGGGTAGGGGCCCCGCTCCGGCGGCATCGCCTGGTGCGGCACGGAGGGGTAGCCGTCGGAGCGCTCGGGGCGGTAGGGCCCGGAGGGGTCGGGGCGCGGGTCGCGGTGCCCGGAGTAGTCGTCGGACCTGCGGTCCTGGAAGCCGCCGGAGGACGTGCCCCAGTTGCCGAGACCGGGCTGCTGCCAGCTCTCGGCGGCGGGGGCCCGCGGCGTCCAGTCGTCGCTGCCGCCGCCGGGCGGGTCCTGGTAGGAGTGCCGCGGGCGGGGCACCTCGTCGTACGGGTCCTCCGCCGGACGCTGCCGCTCCCGCTCCCGCTCCCGCTCCGAGGACGGGGCGGACGGGGGGGCCGGCTGCTCCTGCTCGCCGCCGGACGCGACCGCGATGGCGATCCCCACGGTGTGACCGAACTCATGGCTGAGCACATCGGTGATGAGCTGCTTGAGCTGCTGCCCCTCGAGGATCTTCTTGGCGTACTCGTTCGGAGCAGAGAGCACCGCCGTCCCCGCCACCAGCGCCAGCGGCTGGATCCGGCGCAGCCACTCGGCGTGCACCGGCTTGAGGTCCTCCCCGCTCACCAGCAGTTTCTGCAGGACCCGGGGCCACACTGCGGCAAGATCGGCGCTTACGTCAGCCACAGGGCACGCTCTCTCGGGTTGCTGTACTAACTGGGGGGTGCGTGGACTCCCGCGGACGTGTGGATCGCGACAGGGGCGGGAAGAGTACGGAGTTCAGCCACGGTAAACAGGGCGGCGTGCACGGTTCAAGTCGTTGTCCACAGGGTGTGTACAAATGGCGGGTGCGCACTGCCGGGTTTGACCGGATGGCCTAGCCGCACGTACCGTATCGAGGTCGAGTTGTCGATGGCTGCTGCCGCCTGCCTACCGATGGGCGAGGATCCTCCGGAATGTTCGTCATGCCGGGCGGTCGTCAAGCGGTGACCCGTTTGGTCCGCGAGCTTTTCGTGGGCGCACGGTGACAGCCACGCGACGCCCCGCCGGATCCGAGACTCTCCTGGAGCCCCTGAGTGAGCAAGCGCACTTTCCAGCCGAACAACCGCCGTCGTGCCAAGACCCACGGCTTCCGCCTGCGGATGCGTACGCGCGCCGGTCGCGCGATCCTCGCGACCCGTCGCGCCAAGGGCCGCGGCCGCCTGTCCGCCTGATTGCCCCAGGCCTGATGTCGTGCTGCCCACCGAGAATCGGCTGAGGCGGCGCCAGGATTTCGCTGCGGCCGTACGCCGTGGACGCCGGGCGGGCCGCCCGCTTCTGGTCGTCCATCTGCGTCGCGACGCCACCCACCCGCACGTGCCGGGGGAGAGCACTCCCCCGGCACGTGCGGGTTTCGTCGTAAGCAAGGCGGTCGGCGACGCCGTACAGCGGAATCGGGTCAAGCGCAAGCTCAGGCATCTCGTACGGGAACGCCTGTCTCTGCTCCCCCCCGGTAGCCTGGTAGTGGTACGCGCGCTTCCCGACGCGGGGAACGCGGACCATGCACAGCTGGCCCTCGACCTGGACGCCGCACTGACGCGGCTGCTGGGCCGTGACACCCATGGCGACGCCGAGGGGAGGGTGGCTCGATGAAATACCCGCTGCTGGCACTGATCAAGCTGTACCAGTGGACGATCAGTCCGCTGCTCGGCCCGGTGTGCCGGTACTACCCGTCGTGCTCGCACTACGGGTACACCGCGATCGACCGGCATGGCGCGATCAAGGGCACCGCCCTGACCGCGTGGCGCATCCTCCGGTGCAACCCCTGGTCGCCCGGCGGTGTGGATCATGTACCGCCGCGCAAGCGGCCGCCATGGCACCAACTGCTGCGCCGCGCACTGCGGGGCGGCTCCGACGGGCCCGTCACGCCCGAGCCCACCGGACCCTCTCACGCCCAAGGAGCCTGACCGTGGGGATCCTGAACCCCCTATACGACGCAGTGTCGTGGATCATCGTCCAGTTCCACTCGTTCTACAGCCTGATCTTCGACAAGGACAGCGGCTGGGCGTGGGGTCTGTCCATCGTCTCGCTGGTGGTCCTGATCCGCATCTGCCTGATCCCGCTCTTCGTGAAGCAGATCAAGTCGACGCGGAACATGCAGGCGCTCCAGCCGAAGATGAAGGCGATCCAGGAGCGCTACAAGAACGACCGCCAGAAGCAGTCCGAAGAGATGATGAAGCTGTACAAGGAGACGGGCACCAACCCGCTCTCCTCGTGCCTGCCGATTCTGGCGCAGTCACCGTTCTTCTTCGCGCTTTACCACGTGCTGAGCAACATCGCCAAGGGCAACGAGGTCGGTGTGATCCACCACGGCCTCGTCGAGAGCGCGAAGAACGCCCACATCTTCGGTGCCCCGCTGGCGGCGAAGTTCCTGGACAGCTCCTCCAAGGTCGAGAGCCTGGGCGCGACGCTGACCGATGTGCGGGTTGTCACCATCATCATGATCGTGATGATGTCGGCCTCGCAGTTCTTCACCCAGCGCCAGCTGATGACGAAGAACGTCGACATGACGGTCAAGACGCCGTTCATGCAGCAGCAGAAGATGCTGATGTACGTCTTCCCGCTCATCTTCGCCGTGATGGGTATCAACTTCCCCGTCGGTGTCCTCATCTACTGGCTGACCACCAACGTGTGGACGATGGGCCAGCAGATGTTCGTGATCTACCGGAACCCCACCCCGGGCAGCCTGGCCTTCAAGCAGCGCCAGGAGCGGCTGCGCGCCAAGGGCAAGCTCGTGGAGGCGCCCGAGGAGGTCGCCGCCAAGGAGGCTGTCGAGGTCGCGCGGGCGAACCGCACCCAGCCCAAGCGGCAGACCAAGGCCAAGCGGCACACCGGTACCACGGGCGGCGGCGCTCCCCGCGCGGGCGGTTCCGGCGGCCAGAGCCAGGACGCGGGCGGCAGCGGCTCGACCGATGGCGGCGGCTCCACGGAAGGCTCCGGGTCCACCGCCCCTTCCGGGTCCTCCCCGGCATCCGGCGGCAGCAAGCCCAAGTCCGGCAGCGGCGGTGCGCCGCGGGCGGGGGCCCCGCGCGCCGGTGCGCCCCGTGCCGGAGCCCCGAAGGCGGGCGGTCAGAAGGGCGGCTCCGGGGGCAAGCAGTCCGGGGCCAAGGGCAAGTCGACCAACGTGTCGTCGAAGAAGAAGTAAGAGGAGAGTCCAGGCGTGAGCGACGTCAACACCGGCACGGCGACCGACAGCGGCTCGTCCGCGACTCTGACCCGGCTCGAGCAGGAGGGTGAGATCGCGGCGGACTACCTGGAGGGGCTGCTGGACATCGCCGACCTCGACGGTGACATCGACATGGATGTCGAGGGCGAGCGTGCCTCGGTGTCGATCATCGGCGACGGCTCCGCACGCGAGCTGACCAAGCTCGTCGGGCGGGACGGCGAGGTGCTGGAGGCGCTCCAGGAGCTCACCCGGCTCGCGGTGCACCGCGAGACCGGCGAGCGCAGCCGGCTGATGCTGGACATCGCCGGCTTCCGGGCCCGCAAGCGCGCCGAGCTGGCGCAGCTGGGCGCGGAAGCGGCCGCCGAGGCGAAGGAGACCGGCGCCCCGGTGAAGCTCGACCCGATGACGCCCTTCGAACGCAAGGTCGTCCATGACGCGGTGGCCGCTGCGGGACTGCGCAGCGAGTCCGAGGGCGAGGAGCCCCAGCGCCGGGTGGTCGTCCTGCCGGTCTGACGACCGGCTGCCGCCCATGATCATTCGGCCCCGTCTGCTCGCAGGCGGGGCCGAAGCTTGTCAGTCTGGACGAGCCCGAACGTGACGATCGACACGACAACCGACCACGAGAACCGACGAAAGGACAGTCCCGTGACGGAGGCAGCAGCGGAGCTTCCCGCGCCGCCGGAGCAGGCCGGGGCGGTGTTCGGCGACCGGTTCGCCGATGCGGTGCGCTATGCCGAGCTGCTGGCGGACGCAGGGGTGCACCGCGGCCTCATCGGTCCGCGTGAGGTGCCGCGGCTCTGGGAGCGGCACCTGCTGAACTGCGCGGTGCTCTCCGAGGTGATCGAGCAGGGCGTGTCGGTGTGCGACGTGGGCTCCGGTGCCGGGCTTCCCGGTATTCCGCTGGCGCTGGCCCGCCCCGACCTGGACATCACCCTGCTGGAGCCGCTGCTGCGCCGTACGACCTTCCTGGAGGAGGCGGTACGGCTGCTGGGGCTGGACAACGTCACGGTGGTGCGCGGCCGGGCGGAGGAGATGGTCGGCAAGCTGCCGCCGGTGGACGTGGTGACCGCGCGTGCCGTGGCGCCGCTGGAGCGGCTCGCCGGCTGGGGACTGCCGCTGCTCAGGCCGCACGGGGAGATGGCGGTGCTCAAGGGCGACACCGCCGAGGAGGAGCTGAAGGCGGCGCGGGCGGCGCTGGGCAAGCTCGGCGCGGTGGGCACCTCGGTGGTCCAGGTCGGTGAGGGCGTGGTGGACCCGCTGTCCACCGTGGTGCGCGTCCTGGTGGGCGAGAGCCCCGGCGGGGTACGGGCGGCGACGCGGCGGGCGAAGGCCGCGCGGGCCAGTCGGGCGCCGCGTACCGGAGGCAACGCGGGACGCCGCCGGCGCTGAAACCGGGCGGGACGTGACGCGGCGGACGCTGTCGGGCCGAGCATGTCCGCGGAAACGGCCAAAGCGGCATAATTCGGAGTGTCTACCGCAATACCAGCGCGGTGCGGCGCATCGTGTTTCACGTGAAACGTCGCTCACTGCTTCCAGGAGTCCTCAGCCGCGGTCGGGCCGCTGCTGAGGCGCGCGCCAACAAACCGACCAAGACCAATTCGGCTGTGGATAACCGGGATTTGTCCACAGGCGGCCGGGGCTCGCTGGTTCAGCACCCCTCAGGCATGGCAGGCTCTTCTTATCGCGAGCCTGACGTCGAGGAGAGTGAGTCATTGCGGTCCGACGCCAACATCGCGGGGCCGATGGCCGACCCGGTCCCCGGCCCCCGCACTGCTGAATCAGCCGGGGGATCACTTTCCACGCCCCCCGGGTTCGGGAGCGATGTTTCACGTGAAACATTGCCTCCTATGGATGACACCCCGATCGGCCGCGCGGCCCAGATGGCCGTCGAGGCGATGAACCGCACGGGCGAGGGGCTGCCGCGACCGCCGCAGACCCGCGTCATGGTGGTCGCCAACCAGAAGGGCGGGGTCGGCAAGACCACGACCACGGTGAACCTGGCGGCCTCCCTGGCACTGCACGGCGCCCGTGTGCTGGTCATCGACCTCGACCCGCAGGGCAACGCGTCCACCGCTCTCGGCATCGACCACCACGCCGAAGTGCCGTCGATCTACGACGTGCTGGTCGAGAGCAAGCCGCTGTCCGACGTGGTGGTGCCGGTGGCCGATGTGGAGGGGCTCTTCTGTGCACCTGCCACGATCGACCTGGCCGGCGCGGAGATCGAGCTTGTCTCGCTGGTCGCCCGGGAGAGCCGGCTCCAGCGTGCCATCGAGGCCTACGAGCAACCGCTGGACTACGTCCTGATCGACTGCCCGCCCTCGCTGGGACTCCTCACCGTCAACGCCCTGGTGGCGGGCGCCGAGGTGGTCATCCCGATCCAGTGCGAGTATTACGCGCTGGAGGGCCTCGGGCAGTTGCTGAAGAACGTGGATCTCGTCCGGGCCCACCTGAATCCGAAGCTGCATGTCTCCACGATCCTGCTGACGATGTACGACGGCAGGACCCGGCTCGCTTCCCAGGTCGCCGAGGAGGTGCGCACCCACTTCGGCAAGGAGGTGCTGCGTACCAGCATTCCGCGATCGGTACGCATCTCCGAGGCGCCCAGCTACGGCCAGACCGTCCTCACCTACGATCCGGGCTCCAGCGGCGCCCTGTCCTATCTGGAGGCGGCGCGGGAAATGGCGCTGCGCGGTCTGCCGGGCGGCCTGACCGTGGAGTACCAGCCGCAGGACGACCAGCACCAAGAGCAGCACCCGCACAGCATGTCGGAGGGCATCCAGTGAGTGATCGACGCAGAGGACTTGGGCGCGGTCTCGGCGCGCTCATCCCGGCCGCGCCGCAGCCGACCAGCCAGGCGGCGGGAGCCGCCCCGGTGATGGTGCCGGACCGCGGGGTCGCAGCCGCCAAGGTGGCCGGACTGGTGGACCGCCGCTCGGCCGACGCACCGCCCGTGGTGGACATCCCTGTTTCACGTGAAACAGAGCCGGATCTCTCCGCCGCCCGGGTGCCGGTGAGCGGTGCCTACTTCGCCGAGCTGGAACTCGACGCGATCACTCCCAACCCGCGGCAGCCGCGGGAGGTGTTCGACGAGGACGCGCTCAACGAGCTGATCACCTCCATCAAGGAGGTCGGGCTCCTCCAGCCCGTGGTCGTCCGGCAGATCGGTCCGGACCGCTTCGAGCTCATCATGGGCGAACGCCGCTGGCGGGCCTGCCGCGAGGCGGGGCTGGAGCGGATCCCGGCGATCGTCCGGGCCACCGACGACGAGAAGCTGCTGCTCGACGCCCTGCTGGAGAATCTGCACCGGGCCCAGCTGAACCCGCTGGAAGAGGCGGCCGCCTACGACCAGCTGCTGCGGGATTTCTCCTGCACGCATGAGCAGTTGGCCGACCGGATCGGCCGATCGCGCTCGCAGGTCTCCAACACGCTGCGGCTCCTGAAGCTGTCGGCTCCGGTGCAGCGCCGGGTGGCCGCGGGAGTGATCTCCTTCGGACACGCCCGCGCGCTGCTCGCACTGGAGGACTCCGAGGAGCAGGACCGGCTGGCGCTCCGGATCGTGGCCGAGGAGCTGTCGGTCCGCACGGTCGAAGAGATCGTGAAGCTGATGAACAGCGAGCCGCGGACGGCGAAGAAGACGGCGGCGCCGCGGGCGGGACGCCGGGTGTCCCCGGCACTCACCCATCTCGCGACCCGGCTGTCCGACCGCTTCGACACCCGGGTGAAGGTCGACCTGGGCCAGAAGCGCGGAAAGATCGTGGTGGAGTTCGCGTCGATGGAGGATCTGGAACGGATCCTTGGCGCGATGGCGCCGGGCGAGGGCAAAGTCCTGGAGAACCGGCTGGAGGACGACGCCGAGGACGACGACGAGTGACACCGTGGCACCCCGGGCCGTACGGCCGGGGTGCCACCGCCGTTCAGTAGCGACAGAAATGGGGTCTGTGGCACATGGGGCGTCGGCTGGTACCGCTCACGCTGGACAATCTTTCCGATCTCCCCAGACCTTGCAGACGCTGTGTCTTCTGGGAGCTCGACCCCGTGAGCGGCGAGGCTGCCGTCCAGGCGGGCAAGCCCGAGCTGGAGAAGGAAGCCTGGATCTCCGCCGCGCTTCTGGAGTGGGGGTCCTGCGGCCGGGTCGTCTACGTCGACGAGATGCCCGCGGGCTTCGTTCTCTACGCCCCCGCCGCGTATGTGCCGCGGTCCACCGCTTTCCCGACGAGCCCGGTGTCGCCGGACGCCGTCCAGTTGATGACCGCCCGGGTGCTGCCCGGCTACCAGGGCCAGGGCATCGGGCGGGTGCTCGTACAGACCGTGGCGAAGGATCTGGTGCGGCGGGGCTTCAAGGCGATCGAGGCCTTCGGCGACGCGACATGGACCTCGCCCTCGTGCGTTCTCCCCGCGGACCATCTGCTCGCCGTCGGTTTCAAGACGGTCCGGCACCACCCCCGCTTTCCCCGGCTGCGGTTGGAACTGCGCTCGACGATCTCCTGGAAGGAGGACGTCGAGATGGCCATTGACCGGCTGCTGGGCGCCGTGCAGAAGGAGCCGGTCCTCCGGCCGCTCTGACGGGCCGGGAGCGCGCAGGCGGGCCGCCAGACGCCGCAGCACAGCGAAAGGGCCGGCTCCCCCGGAGGGAGCCGGCCCTTCGTGTTCCACGTGGAACAGTCGCGGACTCAGCCGATGAAGTCGGACAGGTCGCGCAGCAGCGCCGCCTTGGGCTTGGCACCGACGATCGTCTTCACGACCTCGCCGCCCTTGTAGACGTTGAGCGTCGGGATCGACATCACGCCGTACTTGGCGGCGGTGACCGGGTTCTCGTCGATGTTCAGCTTGACGATGGTGATCTCGTCCGGGTGCTCCGCGGCGATGGACTCCAGCGACGGAGCGATCTGGCGGCACGGGCCGCACCACTCGGCCCAGAAGTCGACCAGAACAGGCTTGTCGCTGTTCAGGACCTCGTCGGCGAAGGTGTCGTCCGTCACGTGGATGGGCTTGCCGGCCACGGCGTTCTCCTCAGGTTCGATGGGATGCGGGTGAAGGATTCAGGCGGGCTGTTCGGCGTCGCTGAGGGCCGCCAGGTAGCGCTCGGCGTCGAGGGCGGCGGAACATCCGGTGCCGGCCGCGGTGATCGCCTGGCGGTAGGAGTGGTCCACGACGTCCCCGGCGGCGAAGACTCCCGGGATGTTCGTGTGCGTGGTGGGCGACTGGACCTTGAGGTAGCCCTCGGCGTCCAGGTCGAGCACGCCCTTGAAGAGTTCCGTCCGCGGGTCGTGGCCGATCGCGATGAAGAGCCCGGTGACCGGCAGCTCGGAGGTCTCGCCGGTCCTGGTGTTGCGCAGCGTCAGGCCGGAGAGCTTGCCGTCGCCGTGGATCTCGGCGACCTCGCTGTCCCAGACGAAGGAGATCTTCGGGTCGGCGAAGGCCCGCTCCTGCATCGCCTTGGACGCCCGCAGGCTGTCCCGCCGGTGCACGATCTTGACGGACTTGGCGAACCGGGAGAGGAAGGTCGCCTCCTCCATCGCGGTGTCGCCGCCGCCGATGACCGCGATGTCGTGCTCGCGGAAGAAGAAGCCGTCACAGGTGGCACACCAGGAGACGCCACGGCCGGAGAGCTGGTCCTCGTTCGGCAGATTGAGCTTGCGGTGCTGCGACCCGGTCGTGACGATCACGGCCTTCGCCCGGTGGACGGTGCCCGCCGAGTCGGTGACGGTCTTGATGTCACCCGACAGGTCGACAGCCACCACGTCGTCCGGGACCAGCTCGGCGCCGAAGCGCTCCGCCTGGGCGCGCATGTTGTCCATCAGGTCGGGGCCGATGATGCCGTCGCGGAAACCGGGGAAGTTCTCCACCTCGGTGGTGTTCATCAGCGCACCGCCGGCGGTGACCGAGCCCTCGAAGACCAGCGGGCTGAGGGAGGCGCGTGCCGTGTACAGCGCCGCGGTGTAGCCCGCGGGCCCCGAGCCGATGATGATCACGTTACGGACGTCGCTCACGGGTGTCTTCCTCGTCTCTGCGGACTGCGGTGGGGGTCCGGTACTGGCTGGACTCTCGTCGTGCCTAACGGATCCTACGGGGCGGGCATTCCCGTGGCGGTGCAGCGCTCCAGGCGCACCGCCGCAAGCCCCCAGGAGGGTCTCAGCCCCGTGGGTAGCTGTTCTGGAAGAGCACCTGGGCGGGAGTGGCGGCATTGCACGACGAGGTCAGCACATAGGCGTCCACCAGGACGCTGTTGTTCGGGTCGGGGAGGACGATCACGAAGGAGTCGACGCCCTGATACGGCTTCCGCTCGGCGGCCAGCGGCTTCTCGGTGCGCTGAGTGCCCTTGAGCACACAGGAGGGGACGGACGTCACGGTGCCGTTGGGGGCGGCGACGACGATGTCCCCCCTCTCGCCCAGCATCGGGGAGTTCGCCGGGCCGCCCGAGGACGGGCTTCCGGTGCCGCCGAGGAGACGCGCGACGTCGCTCGCCACCGGATCCGGAGGCGCCTCGTCGTGGTTCGAGCCCTTGGCCGCGGCGCTGCTGTCGTTGTTCATGCCGCCGCCGGAGCCGCTGTGCGACGCGAGCTGATACGTGAGTCCGCCCAGTACGAGGACGGCGGCCGCCCCGGCAGCGGTCAGCAGCATCCGGCGTCCGCGCGTCCTTGCCCGCCCCGGACCCGTGGATGCGGCCGGGCGACCGGCCGGAGCTGATGTTCCACGTGGAACATCGCCGTGAAATCCGCCGACTCCGGGCCGCGCTGTTTCACGTGGAACATCCGGCTGCTCGGTCGCGGGCAGCGGTTCGGCGGCGAGTGCCGCGTCGATGCGTGCGGCCACGTCCGAAGGCATCGCCTCGGGCTCGGGCAAGTCTGCGAGGAGCCCGCTGATCTCCTGGAGCGACACCAGTACGTCCGCGCAGTCGGCGCAGGAATCGAGGTGCGCGCGGACCTGGGCGGCCCGCTCGGCCGACAGGATGCCCTCGGCGAGGTCGGCGATCTCGATGACGTCGGGATGTGGGTTCTGGTCCGTGCGCGATGTCATCGGGGGTCACCTCCGCCCTGTTCCGTTCCTGCCGGTGGGACGGATGGCTCCGCCGACCGGTTCCTCTGTCTTCCGGGCCCGGCGCCCGTACGGTCCGCTCCGCCCGACCGAAGGTGGGTCAGCAGCGGCAGCAGCCGGGCGCGGCCCCGCGCGCATCTGCTCTTCACCGTGCCCTCGGGAACGGCCAGCACCGCGGCGGCCTCGGCCACCGGGTAGCCCTGCATGTCGACCAGCACCAGTGCGGCGCGCTGCTCGGGAGGCAGTGTGCCCAGAGCCCGCAGCAGTTCGCGGTGCAGCTCCTCGCGCTCGGCCGGAGCCTCGGCGGACTCGTGCGGTTCGAGGTGGGCCTCGAGATTGTCGTCGTCGGCCATCGTGGCGGTCCGCCGGGACGCTGCTCGCCGGACCCGGTCCAGGCAGGCGTTCACGGTGATCCGGTGCAGCCACGTCGTGACGGCCGACTGGCCGCGGAAGGTGTGGGCGGACCGGAAGGCCGACACAAGCGCGTCCTGCACGGCGTCCGCCGCCTCCTCGCGGTCGCCCAGCGTGCGCAGGGCGACCGCCCACAGCCGATCCCGGTGCCGGCGGACCAGTTCGCCGAAGGCGTCCGGCTCGCCGGCCACATGGCGCGCGAGCAGATCGGCGTCGTCGGCTTCGCCGAGCGGTATTCGCTCCTCCAATGCCGGACTCCCCCCGTCCGCGGTCGGTCAGCCGATGACGCTGATCTCCGAGATCTTGCCACGGAAATCGCCGTTCGCGGTGGGCGGGAGCTTGGTCAGCCAGACCAGCAGATAGCGGGTGGTCACCGAGGAGGCGGGCTTGAGCGTCACCTGGGAGTCGCCGGAGCCGGAGGCGACCTTGCTGAAGCCGCTCAGCTCGGTGGGCTGGGAGCCGGTACCCGAGGGGGCGGCGAGCAGTTGCAGGTCGGTGGTGCCGCCGCCCAGGTCGACGGTGACCGACGTGACCCGGTGGTCGCCGCCCAGATCCAGCACGAGGCCGACGCCGTCCTTGAGACCGCCGAGGTCCGTCCGGGTGTAGGCCATGGTCTGCCAGTAGGTGGACGGGTCCTTGTCGTAGGCGTTGCCGACCAGCTTGGGCGACTCGACGCCGTCACTGCCCTGGGGGTCGAACGACGTCGCCCCCACGATCGTCACCGGGGCGGGCGGCGGCGGCGCGGAGTGCGGCTGAGCCGTCGGCGTGGGCGTCGGGGTGGGAGTGGAGTTCTCCCGCGACTTCAGGGCGTCCGCGAGCTGCCAGCTGCCGAGCCCGATGGCGACGATCAGCAGCGCCGACACGGCCCACTTGAGCGCGCTTCCGGTGCGGCCCGGGAGCGCGGGCGGCGGGGCCGACGCCGCCGCCGGAGCCGGGTAGACGGACGCGTTCGCAGGCGGCTGCGGGGGCTGCTGGAAAGCGGGCTGCCGGTAGACCGGCTTGGGGTGCTCCGGCGGCCGGATCCGCGGGATACCGGCAACGGCCTTCGCCAGCTCCTCCGGAGTGGTGCAGGGCGGCTCCTCGCGGGAGGCCGTCGCACCGTCGTTGACGAGGGCACGCATCGCCACGTCCGACAGAGCGCGGTGGACCCCCGCACGCAGCTGGTCGGGCGCGACCAGGCCGACGCCCTTGGGGAGTCCCGACAGGCCGTGCGCGTCGTCCTCGTAGGGCCAGCGCTGGGTGAGGGAGGCGTAGATCAGGGCACCGATCGCCTCGGTGTCCTGCCGCTGCGGGCGGTCCGCGCTCAGCCCGCGCAGAGCGGCGGCGACGGCGAGTCCGCGGATGCGGTACTGCCCGGAGCTGGTGCGCAGCACGGCCCCCGGGTCCAGCCGCAGATGGGCCAGCCCCTCGCGGTGGGCGGCGGCCATGCCCTGGGAGACCTGCCCGGCCATCTGGTAGGTCTCGTGCGGCTCCAGCGGGCCCGAGGCGAGCAGATCCGCCAGCGAGACGGCGTCGGGCAGCCACTCGTGGATCACGTAGACCAGCTCGTCCTCCTCGACCGCGTCGAGGACCTGGACGAAGCGCGGGTCGCCGAGCAGCGCCGCGGAACGGGCCGCGGCCAGCACCTGGCGGGCCCGCGGATGGTCGGCGGGCAGCAGGTGGATGCCGACCGCCCGGCGGAGCTTCTCGTCGACCGCGCGCCAGCTGCTGAAGCCGTCCACCCGGGTCACGCACTCCGCGAGCTGGTAGCGGCGGGCGAGCCGGTGGCCGCTGTGCAGGTCCGGTGCCGCGGGCTTGGGGCGGGGGCGGGGCTGGGACTTGCCGGCAGGGGGCTCGGCGGCGGTCTCAGGGGCCTGCGCGGGGGCGTCCGGCTCGCTGGTGCCGGGCTCGGGCGCCGGTCCGTCCACGGGCCGCTCGTCGGCGCCGGTCCCGGTGTCGGCGGATGTCCCGGGCTCGGTCTCGGCACCGAGGGCGGAGTCGGTGTCGGTCTCGGTCCCGGTCTCGGTCTCGGCGGATGCTTCGGTACCGGACGCCGTCTCCGCGGCGGCTTCGGTATCGGTGGACGTGTCGGGGTCTCGCGTCTTCTGCTGTGCGGTCACGTCGGTGGTGGGCTCGTCCTCTGCCGTGTCCTCGGGTGGGGTGTCGCCGTCGGCGCTGCCGCCGTGCCGGCCGTCCGTCGGCGTTTCGTCGGGTGTGCCGTCCTGCTGGGGGTCAGGCAATGCGCTGCCCTCATCGGCCACTTCGACGGCCGCCGTGCTCCGATCCGCCACCGTCGTTCCTGCCTCCCCATCCAGTGCACGACCTCACATCGAGCCGAGGACAATTGTGCCCGCACTCCGGCTGTATGCACGACACGCGGCGGCCCGCGATGGTTGCCCGCGGACGCGTTGCCGGCGGGCGGCGGACGCCGTCAGCGCCCGAGCCGCCCCCGCACCATGCCGATCATGCCGTTCAGCTCCTGGATCCGCATCTGCTTCGCGATCAGCAGGAAGATCCCCCCGAGCAGACCGCCGCCGACCACCAGCGACGCCAGCGACCCGGTCACCCCGCCGCCCAGCTTGTCGCTGAGGACCCACACCGCGATCCCGGCGATCCCGGCAGCCGGGATGCAGGCCCCGACGAGCCGCGCGTACGTGCGGACCACCCGGCGGCCGTCGAGGTCGCCGCCCAGCCGGGTGCGCAGCCGCTTGACGGCCACCCCGACGCCGACCGCGTAGGCCAGGCCGTAGGAGAAGGCCATGCCCACCACGGCCCAGCGGGCGGGCAGCACCAGGAAGCAGAAGCCGGAGGCCGCCGCGTTGACGGCGGCCACGATCACGGTGTTGTAGAAGGGGGTGCGGGTGTCCTCGAAGGCGTAGAAGCCGCGCAGGATGACGTACTGCACGGAGTAGGGGATCAGGCCGCCGCCGAAGGCCATCAGGATGAAGCCGATGTTGCGGGCGGACCCCGCGTTGGTGCTCGCGTAGAGCAGGGTGCACATCGGCACGCCCAGGGCGAGGAAGGCGAAGGCGGCCGGCACGATCGCGACCGCCGAGGTGCGCAGACCGTAGGAGATGTCGTCGCGGACCGCGGTGATGTCGCCGTCGGCGGCGGCGCGGGAGATCCGCGGCAGCACCGCGGCCATCACCGACACCGTGATGATCGCCTGCGGCATCTGCCAGATCAGCAGCGCGTTGTTGTAGGCCGTGATGCCCGTGCCCTGGAAGCCGCTCTTGTCGGCGTTGGCACCCGCCCAGGTGGCGAGCTGGGTGACCACGATCAGGCCGGCCTGGTTGGCGAGCACGAAGAAGAAGGTCCACTTCGCGAGCTTGGCGGCCTTGCCGAGCCCGTGCCCGCGCCAGTCGAAGCGCGGGCGGAACCTGAACCCGGCGTCGCGCAGGTAGGGCAGCATCGCGAGGGACTGCACCACCAGGCCGAGCAGGGTGCCGATGCCCAGCAACCGGGCGCCCTCGGGGGTGATGGTGGTGGCGTCCATCCGCGTGGTGCTGTAGGAGCCGTAGACCCAGATGAACATGCCGAAGGTGAAGATCACCACGATGTTGTTCAGCACCGGGGTCCACATCATCGCGCCGAAGCGGCCGCGCGCGTTGAGCACCTGGCCCATGACCACATGGACGCCCATGAAGAAGATCGTGGGCAGGCAGTAGCGGGCGAAGGTGATCGCCACGTCGTACGTGTCCGGGTTGTCGGCGATCTTGGCGGACATCAGCCGGATCAGCAGCGGCGCCGCGATCACGGTGACCGCGACGATGCCGCCGAGCACCACCATCACCACGGTCAGCAGCCGGTTGGCGTAGGCCGAGCCGCCGTCCTCGTCGTCCTTCATCGCCCGCACCAGCTGCGGGACGAACACCGAGTTCAGGCCGCCGCCGATGGTGAGGATGTAGATCATCGTCGGCAGGGTGTTCGCGACGGCGTAGGAGTCGCCGAGGGTCGCCACGCCGATCGCGGCGGCGATCACCAGGGTGCGCACGAAGCCGGTGAGGCGGGACACCAGGGTGCCCGCGGCCATCAGGGCACTGGACTTGAGGATGCCGCCGCCCTTGGCCGCCGGGGCGGGGGCCGCGGCCGCCCGCCGGGGCGCGCCCGTGGCGGGCGGAGCAGCCTGCCGGGGGCCCTGCGGGGAGTGCCCGGGCTGCTGCTGGTAGTCCTGCGGCGGATACTGCTGCTGCGGATCCTCGTAGGGCTGCTGGTACGGCTCCTGGTAGGGCTGCTGGTACGGGTAGCCGTAGCGGGGGTCGGCGTAGCGCGGGTCGACGTACTGCTGGTCGGCGTAGCGAGCGTCGTCGTACGCCTGGTCGTGGTACATGTCCTGGGCGTAGCCGGTGTCCTGGAAGACCGGCAGCGAGAAGCCGGTCGTCTCGTTCGCCGACGGCACGTGCGGGTAGCCGGCCGGGTAGCCGTACTGCTGCCCCTGGTACCCCTGGTGGCCGCCGCCCTGCTGGTAGCCGGTCGGGCCCCCCCGGTAGCCGCCGTCCTGCGGATAGCCCTGCTGTTGCTGCTGGTAGTCCTGCTGCTGGTAGCTCTGCTCGTACCCGCCCTGCTGGTAGCCGGCGCGCGGGTCGTAGCCGCCCTGCTGCTGGTAGTTCTGCTGGTAGCCGTTGTCCTGCTGCGGATACTGCGGCTGCTCGTCCCGGAAGAGGTGCGCGAAGGCGTCGTACTCCTGGCCCTGCTGATCCTGGCCCGGGCCCGGCGCGCCCGTGTCCTGGTACTGCGGATACTGCGCCGCGGCCGCGTCCGGATAGGGGCCCTGCTGCTGGTAGCCGGGATGCTGCTGCTGCCACTGCGCCGGATCCTGCTGCTGGTACGGATCGTAGGCATACGTGTTCTGCAGATACGGGTCGGGTGCCGCCGGACCCTGGTCGGGAGGCTGGGGCATCTGGCCCGCAGAGTCGCGGTCACCGTCATACGGCGCGTTCATCAGTGCCCCACCTTATTGTCTCCGGCTACCCGTCCACTTTCTCACCTGCTGGTGATGGCTCCCAGGTTTCCTGCCCGGTGTCAGCGGCAGGGTCACCCGGCTGCTCCGGGTCGGTTCCGTCCGGATCCCCGTCGCCGTCCCCGCTGTTCCCACCGTCGTCACCGCCGCCCGCGGCGGCCAGCTTCTTGCGCTGACGGTAGATCCGTACCCCGGCCAGGACCAGGAGCAGCAGTCCGGCGCCGATGACGAGCATCACAAGGTCGGTGACCTTGTTGATGTGGACATCAAACGTCGTGAACGCGTACAGCTGATTGTCCACGGTGTAGAGCGCGGCGGTGACCCCTACCGTGCCGTTCGCTCCGGCCTTGGTCTGGAACTTCAGGGTACGGGTGTGGCCGCCCTCGATGGTGATCGGCAGGTCGGCGTCCTTGATCTCCAGCCGGATGTTCGCGCCCGATGTGAGCTTCAGCACCACGTTCACCGGCTGGCCCAGCTCGTTCTTCACCGTGATCGGGATGGTGCCGCTGCGTCCGGAGAGCGTCAGCGTCGCCTTGTCGACGATGTGGACCGAGCCGATGAGGTCCGTGAGGTAGCCGCCGATCGCGTCGCGGTAGGCCGCCGCACCTGCCGTATTGCCGCGCCAGCTGGTGGACAGTGAGCGGAGCACCGCGTTGCCGAACGGGACGGTGACGCGGTCCTGGCGGGTGAGGATCACCACGAAGCTGTTGAGGTGCTTCTGCGTCTCGTTGAGCTGCGTGAAGTCCTGGACGGTCGACTCCTGCTTGCGCAGCTTCGCCGGATAGGCCTTCGTCGACGGCACCGAGCGGTTGGCGCGCGAGTCGGCGTGGGCGGAGGCCGCCTCGTCGAAGTAGACCGGGGTGGCCCACGCCGCCGACGAGGTCTCGTGGATCGCCTCCGCCATGGCCTGGGCCTGGGCGACGGTGGGCATCCGCTGCGGTGCGACCACCACCGAGCGCTGCCTCTCCGGCGCCTCCATGGTGATCATCAGCGTCTGCGCGATGTAGCTCTGCACCGCGAGGTCGGCGTCCTGCGGGTCGGACATGGCACCGCTGAAGGCGGTGGACAGCGTCGCGTCGCTGACCACGGCGGTGGTGCCCTTGCCGATCGGCCGGGCCGCGTTCGGGGTGTAGTCCAGACCCTCGCTCTCGTGGAAGGTGTCGCTGCGCGCGATGATCCGCTTGGCGCCGCCGGTCCGGGCGACCGAGACGATGGAAGGGTCGATCGCGCCGTCCACCGGCCAGGCCACGTCGGCGGTCGGCGTACTGCCGAGGATCGTCTCGACGGTGCTCAGCCCGAGTGCCGTGCCGGTCTTGAGGTAGCCGGTGCTGCCCGCGACCTTCTGCCCCTGGTGGGCCATGGAGGCGAGGTCGGTGTCACCGAAGGGGAGGGCGATCACCTGGTCGCCGGCGACCGCGAGCCGGAGGTCGTTCAGCCACTGCTTGGCGAGGTCGGTGCCCGTCCCGGCAGTGGTCTTGGTGACGTCGCCGCCGGGGCCCGCCACCCGGTAGCCCTTGGTCATGAACTCCACGGTGGCGAGCAGGTCGGGGTCGACGATCCAGGTCACCTGCAGATTCCTGGCCAGGTCCACCATCGTCCGCAGCCGGCCGCCCGGCGCCAGCTCGGTGGCGAGGTCGTCGTCGAGGAAGATCGGGCTGCGCTGGGAGTCGGTGTCGCCGCGCGGTGCGATGTGCGAGGTGTCGATGAGCGGCCACAGATAGCTGATCTTGGTGTGCTTGGTGCCAGTGGCGTCGTCCGCGCCGTACCAGGGCAGGAGGGTGCGGTTGATGCCGACGACGTGCTCCGTCGAGTCGGACGAGGTGCTGCCTTCCAGTGCGACGCCCAGCTGGTAGACGCCGGCGTCGGTGAAGTGGAGGGCGCTCACCGGGACGCTGATGCTGAAGGTGCTCTTCCCGCCCGCCGGGAGGTCCGCGACGTCGGTGGTGTACCCGTCGACCTCGTCGCCGTCCTGCGCGTAGCTGTAGCCGGTCCGGGAATCGGCGCTCTTGAGGGCGCTGCGGGTCTCCAGCGGGCCGTCGGAGCGCACCCGGAGGCCGATGTGGGCGTCGGTGACGGCGGACTTGCCGTTGTTGGTGAGCCGGCCGGAGAGGGTGATCGTGCTGCCCTTGGCGGGGATACGCGGGGTGATGACGTCCAGCGAGACCGCGACCGCACGTGAGCCGGACGGGGCCGCCGCCCGGGCGGCGGGTGCGGCGGTGGCCTGCGCCAGTCCCGTCAGCAGGGCACCGCCGGTAGCCAGCGCCAGGACGCGCGCCATCCGGCGCCGGACCCGGGACGGGGACTTTCCGGGTGACTGTGCCGCCTCGCCCACGCGTTCGCCCGTCCTCGTCTGTGAATCTGATCGTCTGCCGTGCCGGCCCATCTGATGTGCGTGTTGGCATGGTAACGATCGGCGCTGTGCCGCAGTGCCGTGGACGGCAGCTTGATACGGGCTTGGTACCGGAGCCGGCCGGGCCGGGAAACCTGTGCGCGCGGGGCGCTCGCGGACCCGTACCCTTTTACGTTGTGCCGAATGCCAACAATGCCGCTCAGACCCCGTCGCCCGCCGGTGCCGCACAGGCCTCCCGCAGGGTCGAGCCCGTCGCCGAGGACCTGGGGCGCCGCTTCCGCGCCGCCGGGTTCGCGCTCGCCCTGGTCGGCGGGTCGGTGCGGGACACCCTGCTGGGCCGGCTCGGCAACGACCTGGACTTCACCACCGACGCGCGCCCCGAGCAGGTCCTGAAGATCCTGCGGCCGTGGGCGGACGCGGTGTGGGAGGTCGGCATCGCCTTCGGCACGGTCGGCGGTATGAAGAAGGCGCAGGGACTGGACGGCGCGACGCGCGGCTTCCAGATCGAGGTCACCACCTACCGCAGCGAGGCCTACGACCGCACGTCCCGCAAGCCCGAGGTCTCCTACGGCGACACCATCGAGGAGGACCTGGTCCGCCGGGATTTCACGGTGAACGCGATGGCGGTGGCGCTGCCCGAGAGCGACTTCATCGATCCCTACGGCGGCCTCGACGACCTCGCCGCCCGGATGCTGCGTACCCCGGGGGCGCCCGAGGCGTCCTTCTCCGACGACCCGCTGCGGATGCTGCGTGCCGCCCGCTTCGCCGCCCAGCTGGACTTCGAGGTGGCGCCCGAGGTGGTCGCCGCCATGACGGAGATGGCCGACCGGATCGAGATCGTCTCCGCCGAGCGGATCCGTGACGAGCTGAACAAGCTGATCCTCTCCGACCACCCCCGCAAGGGGCTGCGGCTGCTGGTGGACACGGGACTCGCCGACCGGGTGCTGCCCGAGCTGTCGGCCCTGCGGCTGGAGCGCGACGAGCACTTCCGGCACAAGGACGTCTACGAGCACACCCTGACGGTGCTGGAGCAGGCCATCGACCTGGAGGAGGACGGGCCCGACCTGGTGCTCCGGCTGGCCGCGCTGCTGCACGACATCGGCAAGCCGAAGACCCGGCGCTTCGAGTCGGACGGCCGGGTCTCCTTCCACCACCACGAGGTGGTGGGCGCCAAGCTGACCAAGGCGCGCATGCTCCAGCTGAAGTATTCCAACGAGCTGGTGAAGGACGTCTCCCGGCTGGTCGAGCTGCATCTGCGGTTCCACGGCTACGGCAGCGGCGAGTGGACCGACTCCGCGGTGCGCCGCTATGTGCGGGACGCGGGGCCGCTGCTGGAGCGGCTGCACAAGCTGACCCGCTCCGACTGCACGACCCGCAACAAGCGCAAGGCGGCCGCGCTGTCGCGGACGTACGACGGCCTGGAGGCGCGGATCGCCGAACTCCAGGAGCAGGAGGAGCTGGACGCGATCCGGCCCGACCTGGACGGCAACCAGATCATGTCGGTGCTGGACATCCCGCCGGGGCCGGTGGTGGGCAAGGCGTACCAGCATCTGCTGGAGCTGCGGCTGGAGAACGGCCCGCTGGGCGAGGAGGCCGCGACCGCGGCCCTGCACGAGTGGTGGGCGGCGCAGTCCGCCGGGTGAGAGCCGGTCTCTCCACTGGCTGAGGGCGGGCATGTTTCACGTGGAACATGCCCGCCGGGTCAGCCGGCCGGGGTGCTCGTGCGCGGTGTTCCACGTGAAACATCGCGGACCCGGACCATGCCGATCGCGGTGGCGGCGTAGATCAGCGCGAGGGACACGACCAGTACGGGCGAGCGCCCGTCGGCAGGGAGCACCAGGGCCGCGACCGCGGCGGCGCCCACGAAGGCGACATTGAAGACGACGTCGTAGAGCGAGAAGACCCGGCCCCGGTACGCGTCGTCCACCTGTTCCTGGACGACCGTGTCGGTGGCGATCTTGGCGCCCTGTGTGGTGAGGCCGAACAGGATCGCGGCCAGCATCATCGGTGCGAGCGTGAACGACAGGGCGAGCGGTGGCAGCAGCACCGCCGAGGCGGCGCAGCACACGGTGATCCAGCCCGAGGTGCCGAGCCGTCCGGTGGCCCACGGGGTGAGGAGCGCCGCGGTGAAGAACCCGGCGGCCGACAACCCCACGGCCAGCCCCAGCAGGCCGAGGCCGGCGTCGGTGTCGGACGCGTCGGACCAGGAGTAGCGGCAGAGCATCAGCAAGGTCACGGTGAGCCCGCCGAAGCAGAAGCGCATCGCGGTCATGGCGGCCATCGCCCGCGCGGCCGGCGGACGGCGGCGCAGATGCCCCAGCCCTTCCCGCAGACCCTGCGCGGTGCCGGCGAGGGCGGACAGCACGCGCGGGCGCACCCGGTCCGGGTCGGGGCCGAGCAGGTCGCGGTCCAGCGTCAGCGCCGCCAGGCCCGCGCACAGATAGAGCAGGGCCCCGAGCAGTACGGTCGCGGCGTCGGCCGCGTCCCCCTCGGCGGCGAAGAGGTGCACCACGAACGCGGCCCCGCCGCCCACGGTGGCCGCGAGGGTGCCGGCCGTCGGGGTGAGCGCGTTGGCGGTCACCAGGGCGTCCCGGTCCACCACCCGGGGCAGGGCCGCGGAGAGCCCGGCGAGGACGAAGCGGTTGACCGCGGTCACCGACAGGGCGGACAGATAGAACAGCCAGTCCGGGACGTGCAGCAGGATGAGCCCCGCGGTGCCGCAGGACAGCACCGCCCGCAGCAGGTTGCAGCCCAGCAGCACCTGGCGCCGCCGCCAGCGGTCGAGCAGCACACCGGTGAAGGGGCCGAGCAGCGAGTAGGGCAGCAGCAGCACCGCCATCGCGGAGGCGACGGCCCCGGGGGTGGCCTGCTTCTCCGGGGAGAAGACCACGTAGGCGGCCAGCGCGACCTGGAAGACGCCGTCGGACAGCTGGGACAGCAGCCGCACCCCGAGCAGCCGGCGGAAGTCCGGCAGCCGCAGCAGAACGCGCAGGTCGCGCAGAAGGCCCATGCGCACAGCCTCACACGACGCGGAAGGCCCCGGGTACGCGACCCAGGGCCTTCCGTGTCAGAGCAGTGCGCAGCGCGAGCGCTGTGGGACCGTGTGAGCGGTGTGTCAGCGCTCGACGTCGCCGCGGATGAACTTCTCGACGTTCTCGCGGGCCTCGTCGTCGAAGTACTGCACCGGCGGGGACTTCATGAAGTACGAGGACGCCGACAGGATCGGGCCACCGATGCCGCGGTCCTTGGCGATCTTCGCGGCGCGCAGCGCGTCGATGATGACACCGGCGGAGTTCGGGGAGTCCCAGACCTCGAGCTTGTACTCCAGGTTCAGCGGGACGTCACCGAAGGCGCGGCCCTCGAGGCGGACGTACGCCCACTTGCGGTCGTCGAGCCACTGCACGTAGTCGGACGGGCCGATGTGCACGTTCTTGGCGCCGAGGTCGCGGTCGGGGATCTGCGAGGTGACGGCCTGCGTCTTGGAGATCTTCTTGGACTCCAGGCGCTCGCGCTCGAGCATGTTCTTGAAGTCCATGTTGCCGCCGACGTTCAGCTGCATGGTGCGCTCCAGGACCACACCGCGGTCCTCGAAGAGCTTGGCCATCACGCGGTGCGTGATGGTCGCGCCCACCTGCGACTTGATGTCGTCGCCGACGATCGGCACGCCCGCCTCGGTGAACTTGTCCGCCCACTCCTTGGTGCCGGCGATGAAGACCGGGAGGGCGTTGACGAAGGCGACCTTGGCGTCGATGGCGCACTGGGCGTAGAACTTCGCCGCGGCCTCGGAGCCGACGGGCAGGTAGCAGACCAGCACGTCGACCTGGCGGTCCTTGAGCACCTGGACGACGTCCACGGGCTCCTCGGCGGACTCCTCGATCGTCTCCCGGTAGTACTTGCCGAGGCCGTCGAGGGTGTGACCGCGCTGCACCGTCACGCCGCTCTGCGGCACGTCGCAGATCTTGATGGTGTTGTTCTCGCTGGCGCCGATGGCGTCCGCGAGGTCGAGGCCGACCTTCTTCGCATCGACGTCGAAGGCGGCGACGAACTCGACGTCGCGCACGTGGTAGTCGCCGAACTGCACGTGCATGAGACCAGGCACCTTGCCGTCCGGGTCGGCGTCCTTGTAGTACTCGACGCCCTGCACCAGTGACGTGGCGCAGTTGCCCACACCGACGATGGCTACGCGAACCGCGCCCATACCCGTTGCTCCCTGTGTAATCGTCACGCGGTTCCCCGGGCTTCGGGTCGGCCGCCGTTCTCTTGGTTGTTGTCGTTGTCGTCCCGCTGATCGGGCGGGCGCATCGTGCGCCCGGCCCGCTCGGTCTCGATGAGCTCGTTGAGCCAGCGGACCTCGCGCTCCACCGACTCCATGCCGTGCCGCTGCAGCTCGAGCGTGTAGTCGTCGAGCCGCTCGCGGGTGCGGGCCAGCGAGACGCGCATCTTCTCCAGGCGCTCCTCCAGGCGGCTGCGCCGCCCTTCGAGCACCCGCATCCTGACGTCCTTGGACGTCTGGCCGAAGAAGGCGAAGCGGGCTGCGAAGTGCTCGTCCTCCCAGGCGTCCGGCCCGGAGTGGGCCAGGAGCTCTTCGAAGTGCTCCTTGCCCGCCGCCGTCAGCCGGTAGACGATCTTCGCGCGGCGTCCAGCCAGAGGCGCTGCGTGCGGATCGATGTCCACCGCCGACTCCTCGACCAGCCACCCCACCGCGACGAGCGTCTTCAGACAGGGATACAGGCTCCCGTAACTGAAGGCCCGGAAGACCCCGAGCGAGGTGTTGAGCCGCTTGCGCAGCTCGTAACCGTGCATCGGGGACTCGCGCAGTAGACCGAGAACCGCGAACTCGAGGATTCCGGAGCGCTTGCTCAATGGCCCGACCCTCGTCCTCTCGTTTCGCGGTTCTGTCGATCCGATGTATCGAGTCGATACATCGTGACGATAGAGCGGCGCGAGACATCGTGCAAGGCGGGTCGTCGTGACCGGCGTCACATCCGTAAACCTGTGACCCCTGGGCAGTCCGCTATGTGATGAACGTTCGCATCATGGGCCTTTTGGCCCTGCGTACTCTGTTCGCCATGCGGAGCACCGGGAACCCCACGCTGTTGGCGGGCGTCTTGATTCTCGGTGCAATGCGGCCTGACCCAGCCGCATGCAGGGGGACCACCGACCGCACTGTCATCGATGCCTTCAGGCGATCCCGCCTGTCGAGGAGTAGCTGTTCATGAGCGAGCACCGTCGCAAGCAGCCGCCGTCGCCGTCCGGCGGCCGCGCAGCCGCCCGGCGCGGGGGACAGCAGCCGACGCCCCCGCCGTCCGGTGGCCGCCGGACCGGGGGCGGGCCGCCGCCCGGCGACCCCGGCAGACGCGACGTCCCCACCGGATCGCCGAGCGGTTCGCACGGCGGACGGGCCGAGGGCCCGGACATCATCGGTGGCGGGAAGGACTCCGGAGGCGAGCCGTACCAGGGCCGGGCGGCCGCGCGCCGCGCGGCCCAAGGGCACGGGCGGCGGCGCGGCGGCGCGGGCAGCGGACCCGGCGGCCCGGCCGGGCGCGGCGGGCAGGGAGCCGGCAGGCGCCCCGGCAAGAAGCGCTTCATCGACTACCCGCGCTTCGGCAAGGACGGCTGGCGCCGCTGGATGCCGTCCTGGCGGCAGGTCACCGCGCTCTGCATCGGCTTCATCGGCACCCTCGTCGGCATCGCGGGCATCGCCTACGCCATGGTGGACGTCCCCGACGTGAACAAGGCCTCCCAGGCCCAGAACAACGTCTACTACTGGGCCGACGGCTCCCGCATGGTGACCGGCGGCGGCAGCGTCAACCGGCAGAACATCCCGTACGCGAAGATCCCCAAGGCCATGCGCGACGCGGTGATCTCGGCGGAGAACAAGAGCTTCGAGACGGACAAGGGCGTCGACCCGAAGGGCATCGCCCGCGCGCTGTTCAACATGGCGCGCGGCGGCGAGACCCAGGGCGGCTCGACGATCACCCAGCAGTACGTCAAGAACACCATGCTGGACCAGTCGCAGACGGTGAGCCGCAAGTTCAAAGAGCTGTTCATCTCCATAAAGGTCGGCCGGACGGTCAGCAAGAACGACATCATGGCCGGCTACCTGAACACCTCGTACTTCGGACGGGGCGCGTGGGGGCTGCAGGCCGCGGCGCAGACCTACTACGGTGTCGACGCCGAGAAGCTCAACCCCAGCCAGTGCGCGATGCTCGCCGCGCTGCTGAAGGGTCCGACGTACTACGACCCCAACGGCAACGAGAACATCGACAGATCCGCGACCGCGGCCGCGAACAAGGTACGCGCCGAATCCCGCTGGGGATCGATCCTCGACAACGAGGTCCGCTTCGGCCACATGTCCGCGGCCGAGCGCGCGAAGTACACGACCTTCCCGATGCCGCAGGGGCTCAAGGCCCAGGCCGGGATGAGTGGCCAGATCGGCTATCTCGTCTCGACGGCCAACAACTACATAATCCAGCACTCCAGTCCGAAGATCACCCAGGACATGCTGGACCGCGGCGGCTACCAGATCTACACGACCTTCGACAAGGCCAAGGTCGACGCGCTGAAGGTCTCCGTCGAGAAGGTGCAGGCGGACCGGATCAAGCCCGGCGCCGGGCACATGTACACGGGTGGCGACCCCCAGTTCAAGGGCGACGCCGACACCAACGTGCAGTTCGGCGCGGCCTCCGTCGTCCCGGGTGACGGCAAGATCGTGGCCATCTACGGCGGTCCGGGCATGGACAAGGGCGAGTTCAACAACAACGCCGACACCGCGGGTGTCCCCGTCGGCTCGACCTTCAAGCCCTTCGTGCTCGCCGCGGCGATGACCTACGGCACGAACTACAGCGACGGCAAACCGCTCACCCCGGACAGCAAGTACAACGCCGACGACCTGATCCCGATCAAGGACCACGACGGCAACCAGATCATGAACAAGGGCGAGGTCTTCAAACAGAAGAACGAGTCCAGCTACAAATGGGGCTACGTCACCCTGAACAAGGCGATGGAGCAGTCCATCAACTCGCCCTTCGTCCAGCTCGGCGAGGACGTCGGCCTGGACAAGGTCAAGGACGTGGCGCTCAAGTCCGGCATCCTGGAGAGCTCGATGGAGGCCACCCAGAACGTCGCCTCCTTCTCCATCGGCACCTCGACGCCGAGCGCGATCCGCATGGCGAACGCGTACGGGACGTTCGCCGACTCGGGCGTCTCCGTCGAGCCGTACTCGGTGACCAAGGTGCTGCACGACGGGGACACCGACCACGCGTTCAAGAAGCCGGAGCGCACCAAGACGGTGGCGCTCCAGCCCGCGGTCGCCGACACCGTGACCCAGGTGCTGCAGAACGTGGTGAAGAAGGGCACCGGTAAGGCCGCGCTGGAGCTGCACCGCGACGTGGCCGGCAAGACCGGTACGACGGACACCGACGGCGGTACGCGCTCGGCGTGGTTCGTCGGCTACACCCAGCAGCTGTCCACCTCGGTCGTGATGTTCCGGCAGGACTCCAAGAAGAAGCAGCTGCAGCCGATGGCCGGTACCGGTGGCCCGTCGTCGACCACCCACGGTGGTGACATCCCGGCGACCATCTGGACCGACTACATGAAGAAGGCGCTCGGCAACGCCGACGACCCCGGCTTCCCGAAGCCCGGCAAGGTCGGCGACGGCAAGACGATCAACGAGAAGGGCGCCCCGTCCCCGACTCCGTCGATGTCGACGCCGCCGACCCCGTCCACCTCGCCGACGCCCTCGCAGACCCCCTCCCAGGAGCCGTCCGAGACGCCGACGTGGCAGCCGCCGACGGACACACCGTCGCCCACGGACACGCCGAGGTGCTCGATCTTCAATCCGCAGGACTGCAACAGCTCCTCGCCGCCGTCGTCGCCGACCCCGACGGACACCGGGCCGCCGGGACGCAACAACAACAACGGAGGCACCAGAGGCAGCTCCGGCTGACCCGCGGGGGCCCGCGCCCGCCGCGGGCCGGGCCCCCGCACCGCTGAGGCCGGGCCTCCCCCAGACCCCGTGCCGGTCGACGGATCCGCATCCGGATCGCATGACGACCGCCACGGGGTCTGCTGCACCCACAGCCCCGTACGGCAGGATGTGCGCATGACGAGCGTGCGCGATCGAGAAGAGGACGACCGGCGGGACGTTCCGGTGCGCCCCACCGACGAGGACTCGCTGGCCGCGGCCGCGAGCGAGCTGATCGGCGGCCCGGCGGGCAAGCACGCCGAGACCGGCGGGCACCGCTGGTGGACGGCGCTGCGCGTGATGGTGCTGATCGTCATCGGGATGTTCGCGCTCGGCATGGTCCAGAAGGTGCCGTGCTACGACGGCGGGTGGTTCCAGGGCGGCGACGCCCAGTACATCCACGCCTGCTACTCCGACATCCCGCACCTCTACCACGACCGCGGCTTCGCCGACGATGTCGTGCCGTACTTCGACAGCATCCCGGGCTCGATCTCCGGCAGCGGATTCCAGCACCTGGAGTACCCGGTCCTGACCGGGCTCTTCATGGAGGTCTCCTCCTGGCTGACGCCGCACGGCGGCAGCATGCAGCACCGCGGCCAGATCTTCTGGATCGTGAACTCCGGCATGCTGATGATCTGCGCGGCCGCCCTCGTCGTAGTGGTGTCCAAGACCAACCGGCGGCGGCCGTGGGACGGCCTGTTCATCGCGCTGTCCCCGGCGCTCGCGCTGTCGGCGACGATCAACTGGGACCTGTTCGCCGTGGCGCTGGCCGCCGCGGGCCTGCTCATGTGGTCGCGCAGCCGGCCCCTGGCCGCCGGTGTGCTCATCGGCCTGGCCGTGTCCGCGAAGATCTATCCGGTGCTGCTGCTGCTCGCCCTGCTGCTGGTGTGCGTGCGGGCAGGCCGGATGCGGGCGTTCGGTACGGCGCTGGGCGGCGCGGTGGGCGCCTGGCTGGTGGTCAACCTGCCGGTGATCCTGCTGGCCCGCTCCGGCTGGGAGCAGTTCTACAGCTACACCCGCTCCCGGGGCGTGGACTACGGGTCGCTGTGGCTGGTCGTCATGCAGCGCACCGGCAACCCGCTCAGCGGGGTGAGCGCGTACGCCGCCGCGCTGATGATCGTGCTGTGCGCCGCCGTCGCGGGCCTCACCTTCTACGCACCGCGCCGGCCGCGGCTGGGGCAGGTCGCCTTCCTGCTGGTGGCCGCGCTCGTGGTGAGCAACAAGGTCTACTCGCCGCAGTACGTGCTCTGGCTGCTGCCGCTGGCCGTGCTCGCCCGGCCGCGCTGGCGCGACCTGCTCATCTGGCAGGGCGCCGAGGTGCTCTACTACCTGGGCATCTGGATGGAGCTGGCCTACGTCAGCGGCGGCACCAAGCACCACGGGCTGCCCACGGACGGCTACCAGCTGGCCGTCGTCCTGCACCTGCTGGGCGTGCTCTACCTGAGCGCGACGATCGTCCGCGACATCCTGCGGCCGGAGCACGACGTCCTGCGGCAGGACGGCTCCGACGACCCGGTGGGCGGGGTGCTCGACGGGGCCGGGGACTCCTTCGTCCTGGCCCTGGCGGCGGACCCGGGCGCGGAGCCGCAGCCGCTGCCCGCGGCCGCCGGAGTGCCCGGCCAGGGGGCCGGGCCCGGCGGCTTCGGTACGCCCGCGGGGCCGGCCGCGCCCGGCGGCGGGCCCGCGGGCGGGCCGGGTTACGACGCCTGACGGTCCACGATCCGGTCGAACTGCGTGGTGGTGTGCCGCAGGTGCGCCACCAGTTCGTCACCGACCGCGGGCGGCGCCACGTCGCCCGGCAGGAAGAGGATCGACACCTGCATGTGCGGCGGCTCGGCGAACCACCGCTGCTTGCCCGCCCAGACGAACGGCGACAGGTTGCGGTTGACGGTCGCCAGGCCCGCGCGCGCCACGCCCTTGGCCCGCGGCATCAGGCCGTGCAGCGCCTTGGGCGCCTCCAGGCCGACACCGTGCGAGGTGCCGCCCGCCACGACGACCAGATGGCCGCTGTCGGCGGCCTTCTCCTGCCGGTAGCCGTAGCGCTCGCCCTTGGTGATCCGCGTGACGTCGAGGACCGCGCCGCGGTATTCGGTCGCGTCGTGGTCGCCGAGCCACATCCGGGTGCCGATCCGGGCGCGGAAGCGGGTCTGCGGGAACTGCTGCTGGAGCGCCGCCTGCTCGGTCGCCTTGAGATGGCTGACGAACATGGTGTGCAGCGGCAGCCGGGCGGCGCGCAGCCGCTCCATCCAGCCGAAGACCTCCTCGACCGCGTCGCTGCCGTCGGGGCGGTCGAGCGGCAGGTGGATGGCGAAGCCCTCCAGCCGGACGTCGTCGATCGCGGTGTGCAGCTTGCCGAGGTCGTCCTCCCCCACGCCGTGGCGCCGCATGGAGCTCATGACCTCGATGACGACCCGGGCGCCCACCAGCCCGCGCACCCCCTCCACCGAGGAGACCGAGCGGATCGCCCGGTCCGGCAGCGGCACCGGCTCCTCGCCGAGCCGGTAGGGGGTCAGGACGAGGAGGTCGCCGCCGAAGAAGTCCTTGATCCGGGCCGCTTCGTACGTCGTGCCGACCGCGAGCATGTCGGCGCGCAGCCGGGTCGCCTCGTCGGCGAGCCGCTCGTGGCCGAAGCCGTAGCCGTTGCCTTTGCAGACCGGGACTATGCCGGGGAACTGGTCGGCCACTTGCCGCTGGTGGGCGCGCCAGCGTGCGGTGTCGACATACAGCGTGAGCGCCATGGCCTGGAGGACCTTCCTGTCGTGCGTCGGCCGGTCAGCGGCGCGACATGTAGATGTCGAGAGCCTTGTGGAGCAGCTTGTTGAGCGGGAAGTCCCACTCACCCAGGTACTCGGCCGCCTGGCCGCCCGTGCCCACCTTGAACTGGATCAGGCCGAACAGGTGGTCGGTCTCGTCCAGCGAGTCGCTGATACCGCGCAGATCGTAGACGCTGGCGCCCATCGCGTAGGCGTCCCGCAGCATCCGCCACTGCATGGCGTTGGACGGCCGCACCTCGCGCTTGTGGTTGGCGGAGGCGCCGTACGAATACCAGACGTGCCGGCCGACGGTGAGCATCGTCGCCGCCGCGACCGCCTCGCCCTCGTGCAGCGCCAGGTACAGCCGCATCCGGTTGGCGTCCTCGGCGTTGAGCTTGGTCCACATCCGCTGGAAGTAGGCGAGCGGGCGGGGGCGGAACTGGTCGCGCACCGCGGTGATCTCGTAGAGCTGCTGCCAGGTGGCGAGGTCGTCGTAGCCGCCCTGGATGACCTGGACGCCGGCCTTCTCGGCCTTCTTGATGTTGCGCCGCCACAGCTGGTTGAAATTCTTCAGGATGTCGTCGAGCGAGCGGTTCTCCAGCGGGACCTGGTAGACGTAGCGCGGCTGCACGTCACCGAAGCCGGCGCCGCCGTCCTCGCCCTGCTGCCAGCCCATCCGGCGCAGCCGCTCGGCCACCTCGAAGGCGCGCGGCTCGATGAAGTCGGCCTCCACGTCCCGCAGCCGCTTGATGTCGGGGTCGGCGATGCCCGCCTTGATCGTGTTGGCCTCCCACCGGCGGATTATCACCGGCGGGCCCATCTTCACGCTGAAGGCGCCGTTCTGCTTGAGGTGGCGCAGCATCGGCTGGAGCCACTCGTCCAGGTTGGGCGCGTACCAGTTGATGACAGGGCCCTCGGGCATGTACGCCAGATACCGCTTGAGCTTGGGCAGCTGCCGGTACAGGACGAGGCCGACGCCGACCAGCCGGCCGCCGCCCTTGGACAGCTGGCCGGGCTGCTCGTCGAACCAGCCGAGGCTCTCCGACCGCCACTCGGACTTCACGTCGGCCCATGCGGGGACCTGGCAGTGGCTCGCCGAGGGCAGACTCTGGATGTATGCCAGGTGCTGCTCTCGGGTGATGGTCCTCAGGGTCAGGCTCATGCGGGGCGCTCCCCATGCTCACGACTGCGGGGTTATCTGGCCCGAAGCCTACTGCTCAGGGGTAGCGCCCCCACCAGCCCTGTGGACAACGGCGCGGCTTTTCCACAGCCCGCCGGACGCTGCCGCGGCGGCTACCAGAGCCCGCCGGTCAGGCCGCCGTGCGCCACTCCGATGTAGAAGCCGACCGCGGACATGCCGATGCCGATGATCAGGACGAAGCGCTCGGCGGTCGTGGCCGAGATGAACTGGCCCCAGCCGCCGGTGAAGATGCCGACGAGCCCGGTCCAGGAGCTGAGCAGATGCAGGCTGTTGAACGCCGAGGAGACGATCGAGATCCCGCCCAGGACGAGGGTCAGGATCGCGAGCGAGTTCACCAGGGGATGGGGCCGGCCGTCGGTGTTGAAGGTGAGGCGGTGGGTTCGTGCCGCGTGCTGGGCCATGGGGTACCTCCGTGACGGAGTAGTGGCGCACTGTGGCGCCTGACACACCCGATGTGTACAGATTGCGGTCATTAGTGGGCGGATTTCAACCCGGGAGCATGAGCCGGGTACTGTGTACGGTCTGCACCGGTGTCTGCGCAGGCCCTGCCGGGCAGTACGGGGGATCTCCTCCGACTGTCAGTGGCCCGCGCTACCGTTGCGACGCAGATACAAACCCTCCTGCCACGGAAACGCCGTGGCCGCTGAGTCCAAAGGAGGTGGGTTCACCTATGCGTCACTACGAGCTCATGCTCATTCTCGACCCCGATCTTGAGGAGCGCTCCGTCGCCCCGCTGATCGAGTCCTTCCTGTCCGTCGTCCGCAACGGCGGCGGCAGCGTGGAGAAGGTCGACACCTGGGGCCGTCGTCGTCTCGCCTATGAGATCAACAAGAAGCCCGAGGGCATCTACTCGGTCGTCGACCTGAAGGCATCGCCCGAGGTCGTCAAGGAGCTGGACCGCCAGCTCAACCTGAACGAGTCGGTGCTGCGGACCAAGGTCCTCCGTCCGGAACTGCACTAGTCCGGACTCCGAGTAGCTAGTCAGCACTACCAGAGCCAGTCGAGAGGTCACCCCATGGCAGGCGAGACCGTCATCACGGTCGTCGGCAATCTCGTCGACGACCCCGAGCTGCGCTTCACCCCGTCCGGTGCGGCGGTCGCGAAGTTCCGTGTCGCGTCCACTCCCCGCACGTTCGACCGGCAGACCAATGAGTGGAAGGACGGCGAAAGCCTGTTCCTGACCTGCTCGGTCTGGCGTCAGGCGGCGGAGAACGTCGCAGAGTCGCTGCAGCGCGGCATGCGCGTCATCGTGCAGGGCCGCCTCAAGCAGCGGTCCTACGAGGACCGCGAGGGCGTCAAGCGGACGGTCTACGAACTGGACGTCGAAGAAGTGGGCGCCAGCCTGCGGAGCGCCACGGCCAAGGTCACCAAGACCAGCGGCGGTGGCGGGCGCGGCCAGGGCGGCTACAACGGCGGTGGCGGTGGCGGCGGCCAGCAGGGTGGCGGCGGCTGGGGCGGCGGCCCCGGCGGCGGCTCCGGCGGCGGGGCTCCCGCCGACGACCCCTGGGCCACCGGCGCACCCGCCGGCGGCCAGCAAGGCGGCGGCGGTGGTGGCGGTGGCGGCTGGGGCGGCGGCTCCGGCGGCAATTCCGGCGGCGGCTACTCGGACGAGCCGCCCTTCTAGGGCGGATCCTCACTCACTTCTTGATCGCATAGGAGAATCACCATGGCGAAGCCGCCTCCGCGCAAGCCGAAGAAGAAGGTCTGCGCGTTCTGCAAGGACAAGACCGTGTACGTGGACTACAAGGACACGAACATGCTGCGGAAGTTCATTTCCGACCGCGGCAAGATCCGTGCCCGCCGCGTCACCGGCAACTGCACGCAGCACCAGCGTGACGTCGCCACGGCCGTCAAGAACAGCCGTGAGATGGCGCTGCTGCCGTACACGTCGACCGCTCGATAAGGAAGGGTGACCGTAATGTCGAAGATCATCCTTACCAACGAAGTCAGTGGCCTGGGTGCCGCGGGCGACGTCGTCGACGTCAAGCCGGGCTACGCCCGCAACTACCTGATCCCGCGTGGCTTCGCCATCGCGTGGACCAAGGGTGGCGAGAAGGACGTCGAGCAGATCCGCCGCGCCCGCCGTATCCGCGAGATCCACTCGCTGGACGACGCGAAGGCGGTCAAGGGCCAGCTGGAGACCGTCAAGGTCAAGCTGAGCACCCGCGCCGGTGACACCGGCCGTCTGTTCGGCTCCATCACCCCGGCCGACATCGCCGCGGCGATCAAGGCTGCCGGTGGTCCGGCCGTCGACAAGCGCCGGGTCGAGGTCGGTGCGCCGATCAAGACGCTCGGTGCGCACAAGGTGTCCGTGCGCCTGCACGCCGAGGTCGAGGCTGTCCTCGACCTGGAGGTCGTGGCGGCGTAACGCGCCTTTTGCTCGGTACGGCGCGGATGCCGTCGATGTTCCACGTGGAACACCGACGGTGCCCGCACCGTCACGACGCACCGGAGGGCCGGGTATCCCTGAGCGGGATGCCCGGCCCTCCTCGTCTGTCCGGCTGCTACGGCCCAGGCCCTTTCAGCGCGCGGCGCCGGTGACCACCCAGCGGCCCGACCGGGCGCGCAGCCACAGCGCGACGAGCCGGGTCAGCATCATGAGCGCCATGGCCCACCACAGGACCGTGAGGCCCGCCCCGATCGCCGGCACGGCGAGTGCGGCGGGGGCGAAGACCGCCAGCGTCACCAGCATCGACCAGGCCAGGTACGGCCCGTCCCCCGCGCCCATCAGCACCCCGTCGAGGATGAAGACCACCCCGCACAGCGGCTGCGACACCGCCACCACCAGCAGCGCGGAGGTCAGCGCGGACCGCACCGCCGGGTCGGAGCTGAACATCGGGCCGATCAGCGGACGGGACAGCGCGACCAGCAGCCCGAGGACCACACCGCAGGCCACGCCCCACTCGATCATCCGGCGGCAGGCGGCCCGGGCCCCCTCGGGGTCGTCGGCCCCCAGACAGCGGCCGATGATGGCCTGGCCGGCGATGGCGATGGCGTCCAGCGCGAAGGCGAGCAGCGACCAGACCGTCAGCGTGATCTGGTGGGCGGCGATGGCCGTGTCCCCCAGCCGCGCGGCCACCGCGGTGGCGATCATCAGCACCGCCCGCAGGCTGACGGTGCGGACCAGCAGCGGCAGCCCGGTGCGCGCGCAGGCCCGTATCCCGGCGGCGTCCGGGCGCAGGCCCGCCCACCAGGAGTGTGTGCCGCCCTCCGCCGCGGCCTGGCGCTCTGCCGCGGCCTGGCGGCGGATGCCGCGTACGACGACCCAGAGGTAGACGGCGGCCATGCCGTTCTGTGCGATGACCGTGCCCCACGCGGACCCGGCGATGCCGAGGCCGGCGCCGTAGACGAGAGCGGCGTTGAGCCCCGCGTTGGCAGCGAAGCCGCCCACGGCGACGGAGAGCGGCGTGCGGGTGTCCTGGAGGCCGCGCAGGACGCCGGTGGCGGCCAGCACCACCAGCATGGCGGGGATGCCGAGCGAGCTGATCCGCAGATACGTCGTCGCGTACGGGGCGGCGGTGCCGGACGCCCCGAAGAGGTTCACCAGGGCGGGCGCCGCGGGCAGCACGGTGGCGATCACCGCGCCGCCCAGCAGCAGGGCGAGCCAGATGCCGTCCACGCCCTGCCGCAGCGCGGCGGCCAGGTCGCCCGCGCCGACCCGGCGGGCGACCGCGGCGGTGGTGGCGTAGGCGAGGAAGACGAAGACGTTGACGGCGGTGGTGAGCAGCGCCGCGGCCACGCCGAGCCCGGCGAGCTGGGACGTGCCGAGGTGGCCGACGATCGCGCTGTCGACCATCACGAAGAGTGGTTCGGCGACGAGGGCGCCGAAGGCCGGCAGGGCGAGGGTGAGGATCTCGCGGTCGTGCCGACGCCGGGCCGCCGGGGCGCGGCGCGGGCTGCGACCGGGGGCAGGCGCCATGGTGCCGGGGGGTTCGACGGCGTGATTCACAAGCACAGCTTAATCGTCCACAAGTAAGAGTCGGAAGCCCTGAAGGACACTTACCGGTGACTGCGTAGCGTGATCTCCTCCGCGTCGTTTGTGGCGATCTTGGCGGCCCGCGAAAAGTTTTTCTCCTACACAGGCTATGGATGAAGAAGATGCAGGTCAGATGGGTTCTCCGCGAGAGGTCAGCGGCTTGTCCACAGCACTGTCCCAAGGCCTGTACACAGGTTGGGGGCAGTTCTCCACAGGTATGCCGCCGTCGTCCACACCCCCTGTGGATAACCGCCTTGGTCTGGGTGGCCAAGAGCCCTACCGTGGACCCCTCCCCCCGCGTGACGCGAGCGGTGCGGCGCGGCACATCACGGTGCGGCGCGGCACGTGCGCGACGGCCACCGGGCGGATCGAGGATCGGAGCGGTGCCATGAAAGAGTGGCACGCACGCGGGGTCCGGCCGGACCGGCCGGATGGGAGGAGGTGGCGGGCGTGAGCCAGCCAGAACCCGCCGACGACCACTGGCCCGACCTCCCGCCCGGCGAGCACCAGGGGCCCGCGGCCGGGGTCAGCCCCTTCCGCAAGAAGTCCGGCCAGGACGAAGCCCGCTACTCCGAGGGCGGCGGCGCCTTCGAGCGCGTCCCCCCGCAGGACCTGGACGCCGAGCAGTCGGTGCTCGGCGGCATGCTGCTGTCCAAGGACGCCATCGCCGACGTCGTCGAGGTCCTCAAGGGCGCCGACTTCTACCGGCCCGCGCACGAGACGATCTACCAGGCGATCCTCGACCTGTACGCCCGCGGCGAGCCCGCCGACCCCATCACCACCGCGGCCGAGCTCACCAAGCGCGGCGAGCTCGCCAGGATCGGCGGCTCCCCGTATCTGCACACCCTCGTCAACGCCGTCCCCACGGCCGCGAACGCGGAATACTACGCGGAGATCGTCCACGAGCGGGCGGTGCTGCGCCGGCTCGTCGAGGCCGGGACGCGCATCACCCAGATGGGATACGCCGCCGACGGCGACGTCGACGAGATCGTCAACAGCGCGCAGGCCGAGATCTACGCGGTCACCGAGCAGCGCACCTCCGAGGACTACCTGCCGCTCGGCGACATCATGGAGGGCGCCCTCGACGAGATCGAGGCGATCGGCTCCCGCAGCGGCCAGATGTCCGGCGTCCCCACCGGCTTCGCCGACCTGGACTCGCTCACCAACGGCCTGCACCCCGGTCAGATGATCGTCATCGCCGCCCGTCCCGCGATGGGCAAGTCCACCCTCGCGCTGGACTTCGCCCGGACGTGCTCCATCGCCAACAAGATGCCCAGCGTCATCTTCTCCCTGGAGATGGGCCGCAACGAGATCGCGATGCGGCTGCTGTCCGCCGAGGCCAGGGTCGCGCTGCACCACATGCGGTCGGGCACGATGACCGACGACGACTGGACCAAGGTCGCCCGCCGGATGTCCGACGTCACCGAGGCGCCGCTCTACATCGACGACTCGCCCAACCTGTCGATGATGGAGATCCGCGCGAAGTGCCGCCGCCTCAAGCAGCGCAACGACCTGCGGCTCGTCGTCATCGACTACCTCCAGCTCATGCAGTCCGGCGGCTCCCGCCGCCCGGAGAGCCGCCAGCAGGAGGTCTCCGACATGTCCCGCAACCTCAAGCTCCTCGCCAAGGAGCTGGAGGTCCCGGTCATCGCCCTCAGCCAGCTCAACCGAGGCCCCGAGCAGCGCACCGACAAGAAGCCGATGGTCTCCGACCTGCGCGAATCCGGCTCCATCGAGCAGGACGCCGACATGGTCATCCTGCTGCACCGCGAGGACGCCTACGAGAAGGAATCCCCCCGCGCCGGCGAGGCCGACCTGATCGTCGCCAAGCACCGCAACGGCCCCACGGCCACCATCACCGTCGCCTTCCAGGGCCACTACTCCCGCTTCGTCGACATGGCCCAGACCTGAGCCGTCCGGTCGGGGCCACCTATGCTGCCGGGATGATCAAGCCTGTTGAGCTGGTGATATTCGACTGCGACGGGGTGCTCGTCGACAGTGAGCGCATTGCGGTGCGCGTGCAGGTGGGGCTCGGGGCGGAGTTGGGGTGGGGGTTGCACGAGGCGGAGGTCGTCGAGCGGTTCATCGGGCGGTCGCACGCGGCGATCCGGGAGCAGGTCGCCGAGCGGCTGGGGGAGGAGGTCGCCGAGGTGTGGGCCGAGCGGTTCGAGGAGCGGCACCGGGTGGCGGTGGACGCCGACCTCGTCGCGGTGGACGGGCTGCCCGAGGCGCTCGCCGCGATCGCGCTGCCGACGTGCGTCGCCTCCAGCGGCTCGCACGAGAAGATGCGGCACACCCTGGGCCGTACCGGGCTCTACGACCACTTCGCGGGGCGGATCTTCAGCGCCTCCGAGGTCGCCCGGGGCAAGCCCGCGCCGGACCTCTTCCTGCATGCCGCCCGGAGCATGGGCGTGGACCCCGCGGCGTGCGTGGTCGTCGAGGACAGCCGGCCGGGGGTCACGGCGGCGCGGGCCGCCGGGATGCGCGCCTTCGGGTACGCCGGCGGGCTCACCCCGGCCGAGCGGCTCGCCGGGCCCGGGACGACGGTCTTCCACGACATGCGGGAGCTGCCCGCGCTGCTCGCCGGGTGACGCGGACGCCCCCGGAGCGGCGGGGAGGCGGCTCCGGGGGCGTCGGTCAGCGGGGAGACGGGATCAGGTGGTGGTCCAGACGAAGGTGGCGGAACCGGCGGCGCCGGTCGTGGCCTTCGCCGTGACGGTGACGGTCCAGCTGCCCTTGGCGGTGGCCGCGCCGGTGAAGGTGCCACCGGTGCTCAGCGCGATGCCGGGCGGCAGGCCCGTCGCGGTGTACGTGTGGTGCGCGGCGGCGTCGGCCGGGTCGAAGGCCCAGTCGACGACGGAGTGCACCGGGCTGCTCATGCCGTGCGGGTTGGGCACGGACAGGGCGCCCGCGGTCGTGACGGGAGCGGAGTCCGCGGCCGCGGCCTGCGGGGACAGGGACGCCGCGATCGCGCCGTTGACCGTGGTCGGCACGTTGAGCGTGCCGGTCACCGGCAGGCTGCGGGAGGAGTTGCCCACCAGGATCTGGTAGTTGCCCGCGGCCGTCGTCCAGTTGCTGCTGCCGGTGTTCCAGTAGGCCAGGTCGTGCGTGCTGACGGTGAAGGTCAGCGTCTGGGACTGGCCGGGGTTCAGCGTGACGCGCTGGTAGCCGCGCAGCTGGTGCGGCGGTTCACCGGTCGATCCCGGGAAGCCGACGTAGAGCTGTGCGACGTCGGTGCCGGCCCGCGAACCGGTGTTGGTCACCGTGACGTGGACCGTGGCGCTGCCGCCGTTGAGCGCGCCGACCTGGAGGTTGCTGTAGCCGAAGCTGGTGTAGGACAGCCCGAAGCCGAACGGGAAGAGCGGCTCGATGTTCTTGGCGTCGTACCACCGGTAGCCGACGTTCAGGCCCTCGCTGTACTGCACCTGCCCGTTGGTGCCGGGCCACTGGGCCGGGGTGTTGGCGGGCACGTCGGCGATCGACTTCGGGAAGGTGACCGGCAGCTTGCCGGACGGGTTGACGTCGCCGAAGATCAGCGCCGCCATCGCCGTGCCGATCTGCTGGCCCGGGTAGAAGCCCTCGAAGACGCCCGCGACCTGGTTCAGCCACGGCATGTTGATCGCCGAGTTGTTGTTGAGCACCACGATGGTGTGCGGGTTGGCCGCCGCGACCTGCGCGATCATGTCGTTCTGCTTGACCGTGCTGCCGCCGTTGTTCGGCAGGTCCAGCGTGGTGGTGTCGTGCTCCTCGTTGCCGTAGTTGTCGCTCGCGAAGACGATCGCGACATCGGAGCCGCGTGCCAACGACACCGCGGAGTCCAGGTTGGTCGCGTCGTTGTACTGGACGGTGGTGCCGGTGCCCGCGACCCGGTTCTGGATGCCGGTGATCGGCCAGACAGTGCCGGAGCTGGTGACGGTGGCGCTGCCGCCGCCGATGGACTGCACGCCCGCGCCGCCGTCCCAGCCGATCACCGCGATCGACTTGGTGGTGGCGGTGGACAGCGGCAGGATGCCGTTGTTCTTGAGCAGGACGGTGCCCTCCTCGGCGCCCTGCAGCGCGACCTGCGCATGCGCCGGGGTGGTCACGGTGGCGTCGCGGTTGCCGGTCGGCGCCTTGTCGAACAGCCCGAAGGCGAAGTACTGCGTGAGCAGCCGGCTGGTCATGGTGTCCAGCGTCGCCTGGCTGACGGTCCCGGCGGCGACCGCCTGGGCCAGGAAGTCGGCGAAGAAGTACCCGTTGGGCATCTCCACCGTGAGCCCCGCGTTGGCCGACTCCACCGTGGAGTGCGTGCCGCCCCAGTCGCTGGTGATGAATCCGCCCCAGTTCGCCTGCTGGTAGAGCGCGGTGTTCATCAGGTCCGGGTTCTGGCACGCCGGGACGCTGTTGACGATGCTGTACGCGCACATCGCCGCTGCGGGCGCGCCCTGCTGCGCCGCCGCCTGGAAGGCGGGCAGGTACAGCTCCTGCATGGTGCGCTTGTCGACGACGACCGTGCCCACGGGGTTCTCGATGTTGTAGACGGCCACATGCTTCATCTCGGCCATCACGCCCTGGCTCTGGATGCCCTTGATGTCGGCGGTGGCCATCTGACCGTTGAGGTACGGGTCCTCGCTGAAGGTCTCGAAGGAGCGGCCCCAGCGCGGGTCGCGCACGATGTTGAGCGTCGGGCCGAGCGCGACCTGCACGCCCTTGCCCGCGAACTCCTGGCCGATCGCCGCGCCGTACTGCTGCTCCAGCGCGTTGTCCCAGGTCGCTGCCGACAGGTTGGCCGAGGGCATCTGCGTGACGCCGCCGAGGCCGTCACCGACGCCGTGCGGGCCGTCCTGGAGGCCGATGGCCGGGATGCACAGCGAGGCGATGCCGCTGATGTTGCCGATGTACGGGGAGGAGTTGTTGTTGCCGTGCAGGATGGAGACCTTCTGCGCGGTCGTCATCTGCGCCATGACCTGCGAGACCCGGGTGGAGACCGGTGCGGTCGAGCCGACCCAGGGGCAGTTGCCGTCACCGCCGCTGGGCGGCGGGGTCGTGGTGCCGCCGCCGCTGCCGGCGGTCAGGACGGTGAACTCCCAGAGCGAGTAGCCGTACTGGGTGGCACGGGCGGTGCCGTACATCCGCACGTAGCGGCCGGTGGCGTTGAAGGAGAGGTTCTCGACCCCGCCCTTGCCGGTGGTCGTGGAGTAGGCGGTGTTCCACGTGGAACCGTTGTCCGAGACCTGGATCTGGTACGCCGTCGCGTACGCCGTCTCCCAGCTGAGCTGGGCACCGCACAGCGACTGCGACGAGCCGAGGTCGACCTGGACCCACTGCGGGTCGGAGGCCGCGCTGGACCAGCGGGTGCCCGCGTTGCCGTCGAAGGCGGCGGAGGCCGGTGTGCCGGCGTTCTCGACCGAGGACGCGGTGGCGGGCTTGCCGAGCGCCGCGGTGGTGGTGCCGCAGACCGCGGGCGGGGTGCCGCCGCCGGAGCCGCCGTAGACCTGGAACTCCCAGAGCGAGTAGCCCCACTGGGTGCCGCGGGCGGTGCCGTACATCCGCACGTAGCGGCCGGTCCCGGTGACGTTGAGGGTCTGGACACCACCGGTGCCCGTGGTCGTGGAGTAGATCGAATTCCACGTGGACCCGTTGTCCGACACCTGGATCTGGAAGGACTTGCCGTAGGCCGTCTCCCAGTTCAGCACGACCTGGGTGATCGGCTGGCTGGAGCCGAGGTCGACCTGCAGCCACTGCGGGTCGGAAGCCGCGCTGGACCAGCGGGTGCCGGGATCGCCGTCGACGGCCGCGTTGGCGGTGAAGGCGTCCTGGACGGACGAGGCGGTGGCGGTCTTGCCCTGGGAGAGCAGGACGGGGTTGGCCGCGTGGGAGGAGGACGCCACGATCGACAGATATGCCGACGCGATCATGACCAGCACCAGCAGGACGACCCCCTGGGGGGATCGGAAACGTTTACGGGACAGGGAGAGCCCTTGTGGGGTGACCCTCATGTGTCTGCTCCTGTGTGTCGACTGCACATCGGGTGGGGGGTGGGGCAGAGATGGTGCACCAGGAGCCTGAGAGCGCTCTCTGGCAGGGGATGTCTACGCCCGGCCCCAGGGGGTGTCAACACTTCTGACAGGCGGCGGGCGCGGAAAACGCTTGCTTTGCACCGCCGTTGACATGGGAGCGCTCCCGTCCCCCCCTCGCGGCCACCGGGGTGGCAGCCTGGGGGGATGGACGAGCGGGGCAAGGACGACGGACGTGACGGCGAGCGGGTCAGGGTCGAACTCGACGGTGTGCCCGAGACGCTGCTGTGGAATCTCTACCAGCGCTCGGTGGAGGCCGCCCGGCCCGAGGGGCGGGTGCTGGACGACCCGCGGGCCGTGGAGCTGGTCGAGCGCATCGACTACCCGTTCTCCCGGTTCGGTGGTGGCGGTGGCCTGGCCCAGTGGCATGCGCTGCGGATCGCCTGCCTCGACGCCGAGGTGCGCCGCTTCGTCACCGCGCATCCCGGCGGGACCGTGGTGGCGCTGGGGGAGGGCCTGGAGACGCAGTTCTGGCGGGTCGACGACGGGCTGGTGCGCTGGCTGTCGGTCGACCTGCCGGAGACGGTGGCCGTACGCGACCGGCTGCTGCCCGCTGATCCGCCGCGCCGCCGCACGCTCGCCTGCTCGGCGCTCGACCTGAGCTGGATGGACGAGGTGGGGTCCGGCACACCGCCGCAGAACGTACTGGTGACGGCGCAGGGGCTGCTGATGTACCTGCCGCCGCGGGACGTCAGGAAGCTCATCGCGCGGTGCGCGGAGCGCTTTCCCGGTGGGAGCTTCCTCTTCGACGCGGTCCCGCGGGCGATGGTGGCCCGCAGCCAGGCGGCGCAGGAGCGCGGGACCGGGGGCGGCTACCGCGCCCCTGCGTGGCAGTGGGGTATGAACGCGGGGGAATACCGCAAGGTGGCCAGCGCGTCGCCGCGGATCGCCGAGGTGCGCCGGCTGGCACTGCCGCGCGGCCGGGGGCTGTTCGCGGTCGCCCCGGTCTCCCATCTGGTGCCCGGTCTGCGCTCGGCGCGGATGTCCATCGTCTCGGTGCGCTTCGGCCCGGCCGACTACCGAAACGGGGTCGCGCGCAGCTGACACCTGGTGCACGGTGGCACAGGCAGGACACGGCAGAACACGGCAGAACACGGCAGGGCACGGCAGGACACGTGCGGTTCGACAGGGCGACGGAAGGACGTGGGCGGGTGACGGTGGAAGCCGGATCCGGGGGACGGGCGGGCGGCACGGCGGCGGGTACGGAGCTGCTTCCCGCCACCCAGCGGGCGCTGCTGCACCGGGTGGCGGTGGGCCAGCGTGACGGGCGGGCCCCGTCGCTGGTCGGCGCGGTGGTACGGGACGGCGCACTGGTCTGGTGCGGCTCGCGCAGCATGATCGAGGGTCATGCGCCGGACGGGGACACGCAGTACCGCATCGGCTCGATCACCAAGTCCTTCGTGGCGGTGCTGGTGCTGCGGCTGCGGGACGAGGGCCTGATCGACCTCGCCGACCCGCTGGCCCGCCACCTCCCGGAGACCGCGGAGCCCGCCGGGGCGGCGGCTGCGGGGCTGGACGCCGCGGGCCTGCGCGCAGCGGGGCGCCTGACGGTGGCGCAACTGCTCAGCCACACCTCGGGAATCGCATCGGAGACCCCCGGCCCCTGGTGGGAGCGCACCCCCGGCGACCTGCGGCCCGAACTGGCCGACCTGCTGGGCATCGATCCCGTCAAGCACCCCGCGGGCCGCCGCTACCACTACTCCAACCCCGGCTTCGCACTGCTGGGCGCCCTCGTGGAGCGGCTGCGCGGGGTCACCTGGTACGAGGCGCTGCACGCGGAGGTGCTGGAGCCGCTGGGGATGCGGCGGACGACGCTGCTCCCGGAGGCCCCCGCGGCCGGCGGCTTCGCCGTCCACCCGTGGGCGGATGTGATGCGGCCCGAGGCCGTACAGGACACCGGGCGGATGGCGCCCGCCGGGCAGCTGTGGTCGACGGCCGAGGATCTGGGGCGCTGGGCGGCGTTCCTGCTCGCCGGGCGGGACGGGGTGCTCGGCGCGGCGACGCTGGAGGAGATGCGGCGCCCCGCCGCGCCGCCGGAGGAGCCGGGGTCGGGCTACGGCCTGGGCCTTCAGCTCGGCCGCCACGGGAAGCGCAGCCTTGCCGGGCACACCGGGTCGATGCCCGGCTTCCTGGCCGCGGTGTGGGTGAGCCCCGAGGACGGCGTCGGCGCGATCGCGCTGGCCAACGCCACCTCGGGGCCGCAGGTCGGAGCCGTTGCCGCCGATCTGCTGGCGATCACCGCCGACGCCGAGCCCGGCCTGCCGCGGGCCTGGCGCCCGGCCGACGCCCTCCCGCCGGAACTGCTGGAGCTGGCCGGGCCCTGGTACTGGGGCACCGCCGCCCATGTGATGCGGGTCGACGCGGACGGCGGGCTGAGCCTCGCCCCGCTGACCGGCCAGGGCCGCGCCACGAGGTTCCACGTGGAACACAGCGGGACGAACGGCACCTGGACCGGGCGCGAGGGCTACTACGCGGGCGAGACGCTGCGGCCGGTGCGGCGGGAGGACGGCTCCCTCAGCCATCTCGACCTCGGGTCGTTCGTCTTCACGCGCGAGCCGTACGATCCGTCCGCTCCGGTGCCCGGCGGCTTCCCGGGCTGGAGCTGACCCCGGAGGGTTCGGCGCCGCTGTCCGTGGGGCTGACGCCATCCGCGGGGACGGCCGTATCGGCCGGGGCGCCCGCCGCGGCGAGCACCCCGGCGCGGGTCGGAGCCCGCAGCAGCACCGCCGCGGCGGCCGCGGCCACCGCCAGCAGACCGGCGGCGACCAGGAAGGCCAGGTGGTAGCCGCTGGTCAGGGCGCTGCGCAGCGGGTGGCCGGCGGCGGCCAGGTGGTCGGTGCGGGCCGCGGAGAGCGCGGCCAGCACCGCCAGGCCCAGCGCGGCGCCGATCTGCTGCGCGGTGTTGAAGACGCCGGAGATCAGACCGGAGTCGGCGGGGGTGGCGTCGGCCATGCCGAGCGTCATGATCGCGGGCATCGCGAGCCCGAAGGCGGTGCCGAACACCAGCACCGCGGGGAGCACGTCGACCGCGTACGTGGCGTGTCCCGCGGGCAGCCGGGCCAGCAGCAGGAATCCGGCGGCGAAGAGCACGAGACTGGGCAGCAGCACCGCGCGCTCGCCGAAGCGGGCGCCGAGCCGGGCCGACAGCGCGAGCGACATCACGCCGATGACCAGCCCGGTCGGCGCGATGGCCAGCCCGATCTCCAGCGGGTCGTAGCCCTGCACCTTCTGGAGGTAGAGCGTCACGAGGAACTGGAAGCCGAAGCCGCCCGCCACCATGAGCGCCTGCACGATGTTGGCGCCGGTCACCCGGCTGGAGCGGAAGATCCGCAGCGGCATGAGCGGCTCGGCCGCCTTCGCCTGCCGGACCAGGAAGCCCGCCAGCAGCACGAGCGACGCGGCGGCGAGCCCCACGGTGGCCGCCGACGTCCAGCCGCGGTCGGCCGTGCCGACGATGGTGTAGACGCCGAGCATCAGCGCGGCGGTGACCAGCAGCGCACCGGGGGCGTCGAGCCCGCGCAGCCGGGCGGTGTCCTTCGGGCGGGCCGTCGGCCGGTCGTCGGGCAGCAGTCGCACGCTGAGGACGGCGGCGGCCGTGCCGATCGGCAGGTTGACGTAGAAGATCCAGTGCCAGTTGACGGTCTGCGTGAGCACCCCGCCGGCCAGCAGGCCGAGCACGCCGCCCGCGGACTGCACGAAGCTGTAGACGCCCATCGCCCGGCCGCGGCCGCGCGGGTCGGGGTAGAGGGCGATGACCATGCCGAGGCTGACCGCCGAGACCATCGCGCCCGCCGCGCCCTGGACGAAGCGGGCGGCGATCAGCAGGCCCGCGGAGTCGGCGAGGCCGCAGGCGAGCGAGGCGGCGGTGAAGGCGGTGAGCCCGCCGACCAGGATCCGGCGGCGGCCGAGCAGGTCGCCGAGCCGCCCGGACAGCAGCAGCAGACCGGCGAAGGCGATCAGATAGGCGTTCACCACCCAGGCCAGCGCGGACTGGGAGAAGCCCAGGTCGTGCTGGATGGACGGCAGGGCGACGGTCACGATCGTGCCGTCCAGGATGATCATCAGCGTGCCCGCGCTGAGGACGCCGAGGGCGGCGCTGCGGGATCGGGAAGACAGTGGCATGAGGTCGCCTCCTGGCGCGGTGGGAATGCCAGGATCGACCGTAGCAGAAGGTTTTGTTCGGGACTATCTTTTACGGACCTAGGTTGTCCCGAACCCCGGGCAGCCCCGCGGCACCGGCAACCGGCCCGTACCGGCGGCTACTTGCGGGACTGCCGTGGCCGGCGCACCACCTCGGGGCAGTCGACCGGCTCCGCGAGCAGCCCGGTCGCCAGTCCGCTCAGCGCCGCGACGAAGACGGCGCGCTGCGGCTCCGGGAGGACGTCCAGCACCTCCTGGTGCACCCGGTCGACGATCGCCTGGCCCTTGCGCACCACCTCGGCGCCGCTCTCCGTGACCCGGATGATCCGCGCCCGGCGGTCGGACGGCGACGGGACGCGTTCGGCGAGACCGGCCTTCTCCAGATGGTCGACGGTGACGACCATCGTCGTCTTGTCCAGGTCGGACAGCTCGGCGAGCTGCGCCTGGGTGCGGTCCTGCTGGGCGGCGTGCGCGAGGACGCAGTGCTCGCGCGGCGACATGCCGATCCCGGCGAGGGCCGCGGTCATCCGCGTGGTCAGCACATGGGCGGTGTGCTGGAGCAGGTACGAGACGTCCGTGGTGGCGCCGAGCGCGCCGCCCGGCGGCGCTGCGGCGGGGGCTTGTGCGGTCATACCGCCGAGCGTAGCAAAATAGGTCCGCTACGGGACGATCCCGTAGCGGACCTATTCGGCGGGCCAGCTCTCCGCGCACGTGACCCGGTCGTGGCCTCAGCCCAGCTCGGGGCCCAGCAGACCGAGCACGCCCTCGATGTTCGCGTCCAAATAGTGCCGCAGCGTCAGCGGCACGATGTCGACCGAGGCGATGCCCAGCCGGGTGAACGGCACCCGCACCACGTCGTACTTCCCGCACGGGTCGTCCACCTCGGGCCCGTGCCGCAACGACAGATCCATCGACTCCAGGCGGCAGGCGAAGAAGAACTGCACCTTCACCCCGTGCGAGCCGTCCTCGGCGATGTGCTCGACGGTGTCGACGAAGGCCGGGACCACGTCGGTGACCTTCGCGCCCAGCTCCTCGTCGACCTCGCGGTGCAGGGCGGCCACGATGCTCGCGTCGTCGTCCTCCACGCCGCCGCCGGGGGTGAGCCAGTACGGGGCGATGCCGGGCTTGGTGCGCTTGATCAGGACGAGCTGGTCGCCGTCCAGCAGCAGCGCGCGGGCGGTGCGTTTCACGACCGGGCGGGTGGTGGCGGGGCTGGGGTGCGTATCCGGAGGCATGCCAGTCATCTGCCGCGGCCGGAAGCAGGGCAAACGTGCACACCGCCGGGAATCGGCGCGTGCGGGCCGGCCGTGCGCGCCCGGTGACCGCGCCCGGCCGGCTCCGTCGCCGCACGTGACAGCGGCGGCGGCACCGTCAGGCCGCTGCCGCCTCGTCCAGCGCGCGCAGCACGTCGGCCACGATGTCCTCGGCGTCCTCGATCCCGACCGAGAAGCGGACGAAGCCGGGCGGCACCGCGTCGCCGCCCCAGCGCGCACGGCGCTCGGCGGTGCTCTGGATGCTGCCGAAGCTCGTGGCCTCCGACGTCATCCGCAAGGCGGCCAGGAAGCGTTCGGCGTGCGCCTGGTCGGGCAGCGTGAAGGACACCACGCTGCCGAAGCGGCGCATCTGCCGGGCCGCGACCTCGTGCGAGGGGTCCGTCGGCAACGCCGGGTGCCGCAGATCCATCACTTCGGGGCGTTTGAGCAAAGCCGTGGCAAGAGCCAGGGCGTTCGCGGACTGCTTGTCCACGCGCAGCGCGAACGTCGCGATCGAGCGGTGCGCGAGCCAGGCCTCCATCGGCCCGGGGATCGCGCCGACCGTCTTGCGCCAGTAGCGCACACTCGCCGCCAGACCGGCGTCGCGCGTGCTGACGTATCCCAGCAGCAGGTCGCCGTGGCCGCTGAGCGCCTTGGTGCCGCTGGCCACCGAGAAGTCGGCGCCGAGCGAGAGCGGCCGCTGCCCCAGCGGTGTGGCCAGCGTGTTGTCGACGGCGACCAGCGCGCCGGCGGCGTGCGCGGCGTCGGCGAGGCGGCGGATGTCGCACACGTCGAGCCCCGGATTGGACGGCGTCTCCAGCCACACCAGCGACACCCCGTCGAGCGCCGCCAGCTGCGCGTCGCCCGCGGTCGGCGCGAGCCGGACCGCCACCCCGTACGACTCCAGCCGCTCGCGCAGCGCGCGCGTCGTCTGGTAGCTGTCGGACGGCAGCAGCACCGTCTGCCCTGCCCTGACCTGGGACAGCAGCACCGCGGAGACGGCCGCCATGCCCGAGGCGAAGACCGCGGTGCCGACCTCCGGGTCGCCCGGCGCCTCCAGCTCGGAGATCGCCGCCTCCAGCCGCTCCCACGTCGGGTTGTCGTCGCGCCCGTAGACGTACGGTCCGCTGGCCTCGCCGGGCAGGTGGTAGTGCGATACGAAGACCGGTCCGGGCAGCGACGGCTCGTACGCCGTCGCCGGCGGCCGCCCCGCGTGCACGCTGCGCGTGCTGTCCCCCGCCCCCGCAAGGTCTCCGTGCCCCCCGAGGCCTTCGTGCCCCGAAGAGTCTGAGAAGTTCGTGCCCCCCGGCTCGGGCGTCACTCGTCGTCCGGGAGGACGACGTGCAGGGCCCAGGACACGATGCTGACGATCAGGCCGCCGACGATCGCCGTCCAGAAGCCGTGCACATGGAAGTCCAGGTCCAGCTTGCCCGCGAGCCACGACGTCAGCAGCAGCATCAGGGCGTTCACGACCAGCGTGATCAGCCCCAGCGAGAGGATGAACAGCGGGAAGGACAGCACCTTGACGACCGGCTTGACCAGCCAGTTCACGACGCCGAAGACGAGGGCGACCAATATCAGGCTGAGGGCCTTGCGGGCGTTCGAGTCGCCCGTCAGGGTGATGTCCTCGATCACCCAGGTGGCGACGCCGAGCGCTGCGGCGTTCGCCAGCGTTTTGACGATGAAATTCTTCATGGTGTGATCGTCGCAGACTCAATCGACAGGGCAAGAGACTGAGCGAAACCGTAGCCCGACCGCAGCGGAGGAGTGGCGATGAAGGTGTTCCGGCTGGACGACCTGGATGCGGAGCGGGCCGCCAACCAGGGCGCTTACCTGCGCTTTCTCAAGGAGCGGACGATGTCCGCCGGGTTGTACGCGCTGCGCGCCGGTGAGACCGACACGCAGCAGCCGCACGCGCAGGACGAGATCTACCTCGTCGTGAGCGGGCGCGCGGCGCTCACGGTGGGTGACGAAACGACGACCGTCGCGCGCGGCAGCGTCGCCTTCGTCCCGGCCGGCACCCCGCACCGCTTCCACCACATCACCGAGGACCTCAGGGTCATGGTGGTCTTCTCCCCGCCCGAGCCCTAAGGGTCCGGTCAGGGTCGGATCCGGCCTCCCGGGGCCCCACAGCGGGCGGCGGTGGCCCTACAGTCGAAGTACCGGCGGATGAGCTGCCGGAAGGACCGGACCCGAAGAGGGGACGAAGGAGAGTCAAGGCGTCATGGACAAGCTGCTGAAGGGCCTGCCGTGGTGGGTCAAGTGGGTCGCGGTCCCGATCATCGCGCTGGTGATCTTCGGCTACCTCGTCGCGGCCCTGGTGAGTTTCGTCATCGGGCTGCTGTTCAAGGTTATTGTGTTCGTGATCCTCGTGGGCGCTCTGGTGCTGGTCGTCAAGCACTTCACGTCCGGCGGGTCGTCCAAGCGCGACTGGTGACGACGCCTGCCCCTCCCGTTCGACCCTCCCGCCGCCGGTGGCCCCGCCACCGGCGGCGGTCGTGCGCCGGGGGCGGGGGCGTACCGCGACGGCGTGAGACCCCCTGGTCCGGCGGCGGAGGCGGCCGCTACCGTGGGAGCTGCTTTTTGCACACGTTTTTGCACACGCGGGAGCTCGGAGCACCGGGCTGAGAGGGCGCTGAGGAGCGGGCACGGGCGTACGCGAGTACGCCGAGGCCACGCCGTCGCTGCGCCGACCGCCGAACCTGTTACCGGGTAATGCCGGCGTAGGGAGTAGGTCTCATGACCACGCAGGACTCACGCACGCACGCCATCGGCTGGCACAAGGACTACGTCACCGGGCCGCAGCCCGGCGTACGCGTCCCGGTCCGCCGGGTGCACCTGACCACCGGGGACGACGTGACGCTGTACGACACGTCCGGCCCGTACACCGACCCCGCCGCGGAGACGGACGTCCGGCGCGGCCTCGAACCGCTGCGGGACGAGTGGATCGCCGCCCGCGGGGACACCGAGGAATACCCGGGCCGCCCGGTCCGGCCCGAGGACGACGGCCGCAAGGCCGCCACCGGCGAGGGCTTGCGCAACCTCGACGCGGTCTTCCCCGGCCGGGGAGACGGCCCCCGGCTCCCCCGGCGCGGCCGCCCCGGGCAGCCGGTCACCCAGCTCGCGTACGCGCGCCGCGGGGAGATCACCCCGGAGATGGAGTTCGTCGCGCTGCGCGAGAACGTCTCCGCGCAGACCGTGCGCGACGAGATCGCCGCCGGCCGGGCGGTGCTGCCGGCCAACGTCAACCACCCGGAGATCGAGCCGATGATCATCGGCAAGAGCTTCCTGGTGAAGGTCAACGCCAACATCGGCAACTCCGCCGTCACCTCTTCGATCGAGGAGGAGGTCGAGAAGATGACGTGGGCGACCCGGTGGGGCGCCGACACGGTCATGGACCTGTCCACCGGCCGCAACATCCACACCACCCGCGAATGGGTGCTGCGCAACTCCCCCGTGCCCATCGGCACCGTGCCCCTCTACCAGGCGCTGGAGAAGGTCGACGGCCGCGCCGAGGAGCTGAGCTGGGAGATCTACAAGGACACCGTCGTCGAGCAGGCCGAGCAGGGCGTCGACTACATGACGGTGCACGCCGGTGTGCTGCTGCGCTACGTGCCCCTCACCGCGCGCCGCAAGACCGGCATCGTCTCGCGCGGCGGCTCGATCATGGCCGCGTGGTGCCTGGCGCACCACCGGGAGAACTTCCTCTACACGCACTTCGACGAGCTGTGCGAGATCCTCGCCGCCTACGACGTCACCTACTCGCTCGGCGACGGCCTGCGCCCCGGCTCCATCGCCGACGCCAACGACGAGGCGCAGTTCGCCGAGCTGCGCACCCTCGGCGAGCTCAACACCTTTGCCCGCGAGCACCAGGTGCAGACGATGATCGAGGGCCCGGGCCACGTCCCGATGCACAAGATCAAGGAGAACATCGACCTCCAGCAGGAGATCTGCGACGGCGCGCCCTTCTACACCCTCGGCCCGCTCACCACCGACATCGCACCCGCCTACGACCACATCACGTCGGGCATCGGCGCCGCGATGATCGCCTGGTGGGGCACCGCGATGCTCTGCTACGTCACGCCCAAGGAGCACCTGGGCCTGCCCGACCGCGACGACGTCAAGACCGGGGTGATCACCTACAAGATCGCCGCGCACGCCGCCGACCTCGCCAAGGGCCACCCGGGCGCGCAGGCCTGGGACGACGCGCTGTCGGACGCCCGCTTCGAATTCCGCTGGGAGGACCAGTTCAACCTGGCCCTCGACCCGGACACGGCCCGCGCCTTCCACGACGAGACGCTGCCCGCGGAACCGGCCAAGACCGCGCACTTCTGCTCCATGTGCGGTCCCAAATTCTGCTCGATGCGCATCTCGCAGGACATCCGCAGGGCCCACGGCGACGCGGCCTCCGCGGTCTCCGCGGGGTCCGACGGGACGGGTGACGCCGAGATCGCGGCGGGGATGGCGGCGAAGTCCGCCGAATTCGCCGCCGCGGGCAACCGGGTGTACCTGCCGCTGACGGACTGACGCGAAAGGCGCGGGGGCGGGCCGTACGCGGTCCGCCCCCGCCGCCGTCCGTCAGGCGGCGGGTACCGGGGGCGGCCAGCCGACGGTGGAGAAGCTGCGCCACAGGCCCAGCTCCAGGACCGTGGTCGCGGACAGCGACGTCGCCAGGTACGAGCTGGGGCGGCCGGGCGGGTCCGTGCAGTTGAGGCCCTTGTGCAGGACGATGTCGATGCCGGTGTTGTTGCTGACCTGGTCCACCCCCTTCGGCGCGAAGGCGTGGCATTTGTCGTGCACCGGGTCCTGGATGGTCTGCCGGAAGGTCAGGCCGCGCGTGCCGATGACCTGCCCGCCGGACGAGTCCGAGCAGCCGCCGGCCGCCCACACCAGCGGGGCGATCGCGCACAGGGCGGTGAGCGTACGGCGGACGCGCATGGACTTCTCCCGTCTGACCAACCCGTTTGATCAGGTACGGGACGAGTCAAACGCCGCCCGGCGGCACCCGCGAGCCGGGGCGGGCCAACCGGGTGCCCCGCGGCCGCGGCCGGGGAGCACCGCGGAGGCGGGCCGGCTCATTCCGGGGCGTGGTCGGGGCCGCCGAAGTCGGGGCTGGTGAAATCCGGGCTGCTGAAGCGTGGCGCCGTACGCGGCGGGGACTCCTGCGGGGCGCCGAAGTCGGGCCGCGAGTAGCCGAGCCGCGGGGTGCGGCGCAGCGTCGGGGCGGTGGCGGGTGCGGCGCCGGCGGTGGCGGGGTCGCTCAGGGCCTCCAGGAGGAAGGGCAGCATCCCGCGGGCGAGCAGCGTCTCGTGCCAGGCGTCGCGCGCGGCGAGCACCTCGGGCGGCATGCCCTCGGCCGAGTCGTGGATGGCGCCGGAGCCGTCCCGCAGCGCCGTCAGCAGCAGCCCGATCCCGCCGAGCAGGATCGAGGCGCCGGTGACCGCCGCGAAGAACCACCCGGCCGTGCGCAGCGGCGAGGCGATGGCCGGCTGCGGGTCCACCGCGGACATGGCGTAGCCGATGAGCAGGAAGATCAGCGCCGCCGCCCCCGCGAGCAGCGGCGTGAGGACGGCGATCACGGCGAGCAGTCCGGCGCCCGACCCCGCGCCCTCCGCGACGCCCATGGCCGCGTAGCCGAAGGCCCGGCTCTCGCGGGAGCGGGCAGCCTCGCGCACCGCGTCGCGCGCGTCGGCGCGCAGGGCGCGGTAGTCGTCGTACTCGGTGGCGGCCCGCGCGCATATCCGGTCCGCCGCGGCGAGCGCGAGCGTACGCAACTGCTCGGCGTTGAGCGGACTTCCGGCCTCGTCCCGGCCGGTGTCCGTCCCCGCCGCGCCGCCGGTGCGGGCCGTACCTCGGGGGCCCCCGGTGTCGTCCTGGTCGAGGACGATGCGCAGGGCCCGGTCCAGTACGTGCTCGAAGTCGGGGCGGTCTTCGTTGAGCAGGTGTGGAGCGGTGGTCATGTGCATCCCCCGATGCTCCGACTCCCCGTGCTGGGCCGGTGTTCCGGTGAGGGAACGGGCTCGGCCGGCCGGATGCGCGGAGAGCGGTGTGCCTACGGATAAGGCGATGGTAGAGCGGGGAGGTGAGAGCGTGACAGGGTGCAACCGCGAAACAAGAAGAAATTGCCGCGGCCGGGTTCCGGCAAGGAGCGGGAAACGGCGGCACGAAGCGGCCGCACGGGGCAACAGGGCTCCCGCGCGGTAAAACGGCCGCCCGGAGGAATCGCCGGTGCGTGCGACCGGTGGCCGCGGAAATTTCCGGGGGACGTCCCTCGGACTATCCGATGAGCGGGAGTTGCGCGACCAGCAGCCGCCCGTCCATCGTCACGCCGCCGTCCATCGCGACCGCGAGGCTGTCGGCGTAGATCATCGGACCGCTCACCTGGTGCCCGTGCTCCTCGCCGTCCTGCGGCCCTTCGCCGCCGGCCTCGCCGAGCAGGTACGGGATCGGGCTGTGGCCGTGCACGACCCGCTCCCCGCCGTAGATGCCGAGCAGTTCGCGGGCCGCTTCCGCGCCGCCGTCGCCGCGGAAGGCGAAGCGCTTGGTGAACTTGCGGAAGAGATCCCAGCATTCGTCGGCGTCGTTGCGCTGGAGCACGCCGGTGACGGCGTCGTTCATCTCCTCGATGCTGCTGCCGTAGTCGAGGTAGGCGGTGGTGTCGGAATGCACCAACAGGTGGCCGTCGGTGAGATGGGCGGCGTCCAGCCGGGAGATCCAGGTCAGATGCCGGTCCTCCAGCCGCTCCATGTCGGAGGGCTGGCCGCCGTTGAGGCGCCACGCGGCGAGGAAGGAGGCGGTGCCGCCGGTGGAGTTGACCGGCTGGTCGCCGAAGCGGTGGGCGCCGAGCAGCAGCAGCTCGTGGTTGCCCATGAGGGCACGGCAGTAGCCGCCGGCCGCGGCGGCCTCGGCGGACAGCTGCATGACCAGCTCGATGACGCCGATGCCGTCGGGGCCCCGGTCGGTGAAGTCGCCGAGGAACCACAGCCGGGCGTTGCCCGCCGCCCAGTGGCCCGACTCGTCGACCAGGCCGCGCTCGCCCAGCGCGGCGAGCAGCTCGTCGAGGTAGCCGTGCACGTCGCCGACGACGTAGAGCGGCCCGGGGCGCTCGGGCCGGTCGCCCGCGCTCTCCGCGGGGTCGGCGATGACGGGCAGGTCGTGGGCGGTGGGCGTGTATTCGGCGGGGACGAGCGGGGTGTCGCGCTGCGTCGGCTCGTACGACCGGGGCGGGGCGGGCACCGAGGGGACGTGCGGGGGCGCGGGCGGCGCGCCGTCGAACGAGGCGGACGGTACGGGCGGGGACGGCACGGAGGCGGGCGGTACGGAGTCGGGCGCCGGGTAGGCGCCGGGGGCGTGCTCGTGGCCGTAGCCGGCGGCGGGCTCGTGCGCGAAGCCGGCGGGGGGGCCGTAGGCGGCGGGCGCGGGGCCGAAACCGCCGGACGGCTCGTACCGCGCGGCCTGCTCGCGGCCGGGCTCACGACCGATTTCGCGACCGGGCTCACGACCGGGATCACGGCCGGGCCCGCGGCTCGGCTCGCCTTCCGCGGCGCGCTCGTACACCGGGGCGGGCAGCCCGCCCAGCGCGTGCTCGTAGCCTGCCGCGCGCTCGTATCCGGGCTCGGGACGCCAGCCTTCCGCAGTCCCGGGCCCGGCCCCCTGGCCTGCCCCCTGAGTCATCGACCCCTCCACGCTCGCGCCGCCATCCGCCCATCATAGGAATGACGCTGTCGCGTTGTGACATACCCGGGCAGCTGGATTTCGCAGGGTACAGACAAAACACCGCGTAGTCCCCATGGGAATGCCAAGCCTTGACGAAGGATGTCCGGGCGCGGCCCGTATCGCTCCCGCGGCCCGTACCGCTCCCGGGGAGCGGCGGTCAGCCCTCCCCCTGGCTCGGTCCGCGCGGCGGGCTGACGGTGGTGCGGTGCGGACGCCGCTGCGACGAGGTGCGGACGATGAGCTCGGTGGGCATCACCTGCTGCACCGGGTGGGCGGGGCCGACGCCCTCGATGGCGTCGATGAGCAACTGCACCACGGCGGTGCCGATCCGGCGCGGCTTGAGCGACAGCGTGGTGATCGGCGGTTCGGTGGCGGCGTAGCCGGTGCTCTCGCTGCAGCAGACCAGCAGCAGGTCGTCGGGCACCCGCAGGCCGTAGCGGCGGGCGGCGGCGAGCAGGTCGGTGCCGTTGGGGTCGAAGAGCCCGTAGACCGCGTCGGGACGGTCGGGGCGCGCGAGTAAGCGGTCGGCGGCGACCGAACCGGCGCAGGGGTCGTGCGCGGGGTAGGCCTCGTAGACCGGTTCCTGGCCGACGCGTTCGCACCACTCCAGGTAGGCGGTCGTCGACAGCCTGGTGTACGTGTCGGTGCTGGTGCCGGTGAGCAGGCCGATGCGGCGGGCGCCGGCTTCGGCGAGGTGGTCGAGGATGCCGAGGACGGCCTCCTCGTGGTCGTTGTCGACCCAGGCGTGCACCGGCAGGCTGCCCGCCGGGCGGCCGTCGCTGACCACCGGCACGCCCTGCCGGACGAGTTCGGTGACCACCGGGTCCTGGTCGGAGGGGTCGACGACGACCGTGCCGTCCAGCGCCACGTTGCCCCACACGTCGTGCCGCGAGGACGCGGGCAGGATGACCAGGGCGTACCCGCGGGCGAGCGCGGCGGAGGTGGCGGCTCTGGCCATCTCCGCGAAGTACGCGAACTCGGTGAAGGTGAACGGTTCTTCGCCGTATGTCGTCACCGTCAGGCCGATCAGGCCGGACCTGCCGGTGCGCAGTGTGCGGGCGGCGGCGGACGGGCGGTAGCCCAGCCGGTCGGCGACCTCGCGGACATGGCGGCGGGTGGCGTCGGGCAGTCGGCCCTTGCCGTTGAGCGCGTCGGAGACGGTCGTGATCGAGACGCCGGCTGCTGCGGCGACGTCCCTGATGCCCGCCCGCTCCAGCCGGCGTCCGATGGACCGGCTCGCCTGGTGATTACCTGCTGCTGTCATGGCGTGCCGATAGTAGGGCGGCATTGGTCCGTCCGGCGGCCTTCCCGGCAGGCGCTGGGAAGAAAGGTTTCTCCATGATCGAAACTGTTATGCGAGGTGGAATATGCAGGCGGCAGGCTGGGAGTTGGCGGAATACGTGCGTGCGGGCGCGTTCCCATCGGCCATTGGTCCAGCGGAAGCGGTAGCGGCAACTCACTCCTACGGGGGATGCGCGCCACCCAGCGCGCCACCGGAGCATGGTGCGGCGCACGCTCCGGACGCAACTCCGGGCACGCCGAGACCCGGGTGGCGTGGGCCGATGCGCGCGCCACCCCGCGCCGATGCCGCGCCGGTGGCGCGCCACCCCTGCCACGCCACCCCGGGCCACGGAGCAGGGTAGGGCGGCGGCGGGTGACGCACCGCACTCCCCAGCGCAGCGCCGCCCTCGTAGGGTGTGGCCATGAGCTCCGAGACCCCCAAGCTGCGCGCGGAACTGGACGGTATCCCGACCTACAAGCCGGGCCGCCCGCCGGCGGCGGCCGGAGGCGCACCCGCCTTCAAGCTGTCCTCGAACGAGAACCCGTATCCGCCGCTGCCCGGCGTCCTGGAGGCGGCGACGGCCGCCGCCGCGTCGATCAACCGCTACCCCGACCTGGCCTGCTCGCAGCTGACCGCCGAGCTGGCCGAGCGCTTCGGGGTGCCGGCCGCGCACGTGGCGACGGGGACGGGGTCGGTGGGGGTGGCGCAGCAGTTGCTCCAGGCGACGTCGGGACCGGGGGACGAGGTCATCTACGCGTGGCGGTCCTTCGAGGCTTATCCGATCGTCGTGCAGATCAGCGGGGCGCGGGCCGTGCAGGTGCCGCTGGACGCCGCCGAGCGGCACGACCTGGACGCGATGGCCGACGCCGTCACCGACCGGACCCGGCTGATCTTCGTCTGCAACCCGAACAACCCGACCGGCACCGCGGTGCGCCGCGCCGAGCTGGAGCGCTTCCTGGACCGGGTGCCGGGCAATGTGCTCGTCGTACTGGACGAGGCGTACCGGGAGTTCATGACCGACCCGGAGGTCCCGGACGGCGTCGAGATCTACCGCGACCGGCCCAATGTCGCGGTGCTGCGCACCTTCTCCAAGGCCTACGGCCTCGCGGGGCTGCGCGTCGGCTTCGCGATCGCGCACGAGCCGGTCGCGGAGGCGCTGCGCAAGACCGCGGTGCCCTTCGGGGTGAGCCAGCTCGCGCAGGACGCGGCGGTCGCGAGCCTGCGGGCCGAGCCCGCGCTGCTGGAGCGGGTCGCCGGGCTGGTCGCCGAGCGGTCCCGGGTGGTGGCCGAGCTGGCGGCGCAGGGCTGGACGGTGCCGGAGACGCAGGCCAACTTCGTCTGGCTGCGGCTGGGGGAGCGCACCTCGGACTTCGCGGCGGTGTGCGAGCGGGCCGGGGCGACGGTCCGGCCGTTCGCGGGCGAGGGCGTCCGGATCACGATCGGCGAGACCGAGGCCAACGATCTGCTGCTGCGGACCGCGGCCGACTTCCGCAAGGAGCTCTGACCGAGCCCGTCCGGCAGCCGCCAAACAATCTCTGACCTGCCCTTTCGCCCCCTGACCACCCCCCGGTGGCAGGGGGCGAACGCATGTGCGCGATACTGCTTGTGAATGAGTTCACGTTCACAAGCGCGACGCAAAAGGAGACGTATCGTGCAGCTCGCACTGGAGCCACTGAACGTCGCCAGGTGGCAGTTCGGCATCACGACGGTCTACCACTTCCTGTTCGTTCCCCTGACGATCTCGCTGTCCGCGCTGACCGCGGGACTGCAGACCGCCTGGGTGCGGACCTCCAAGGAGAAGTACCTCCGGGCCACCAAGTTCTGGGGCAAGCTCTTCCTGATCAACATCGCCATGGGCGTGGTGACGGGCATCGTCCAGGAGTTCCAGTTCGGCATGAACTGGTCGGACTACTCGCGCTTCGTCGGCGACATCTTCGGCGCCCCGCTGGCCTTCGAGGCGCTCATCGCGTTCTTCTTCGAGTCGACCTTCATCGGGCTGTGGATCTTCGGCTGGGACAAGCTGCCGAAGAAGATCCATCTGGCCTGCATATGGATGGTGTCGCTCGGCACCATCCTGTCGGCGTACTTCATCCTGGCGGCCAACTCCTGGATGCAGCACCCGGTCGGCTACCGCTACAACCCGGTGACCAAGCGCGCCGAGCTGACCGACTTCTGGGCCGTGCTGACCCAGAGCACCGCGCTCGCGCAGTTCTTCCACACCATATCCGCGGCCTTCCTCACCGGTGCCGCCTTCATGATCGGCATCGCCGCCTACCACCTGGCGCGCAAGCGGCACATCGCCGTGATGCGCTCCTCGCTGCGGCTCGCGCTGGTCGTCGCCGTGGTGGCCGGGGCGCTCACCGCGATCAGCGGCGACCAGCTCGGCAAGGTGATGTTCAAGCAGCAGCCCATGAAGATGGCCGCCGCGGAGGCGCTGTGGGACGGCGAGGACGGCGCGCCCTTCTCGATCTTCGCCGTCGGTGACGTGAACAAGGGCCACAACGAGGTCGCCATCGACGTCCCCAACCTGCTGTCCTTCCTGGCCACCGACAACTTCGGCTCCTACGTCGGCGGCATCAACGACGTCCAGAAGGCCGAGCAGCAGAAGTACGGCCCCGGCGACTACCGGCCGAACATCCCGGTCGCCTACTGGGGCTTCCGCTGGATGATCGGCTTCGGCGTCGTCTCGATCGGCGTCGGCGCGGCGGGGCTCTGGCTCACCCGGCGCCGGCTGTGGGTGGCGCCCGAGCACCGGACCGGCCCGGACGAGGTGCCGAACCTGATGCTCACCCGCTCGACCCGCTTCGGCCCGGCAATCTCCCGCTGGTATTGGCGGCTGGCCCTGCTGACCATGGGCTTCCCGCTGCTCGCGAACTCCTGGGGCTGGATCTTCACCGAGACCGGCCGCCAGCCCTGGGCCGTCTACGGCGTGCTGCGCACCCGGGACGCCGTCTCCCCCGGTGTGACCACCGGCCAGGTGCTGACCTCGCTGATCGTCTTCACCGCCCTCTACGGAATCCTCGCCGTCGTCGAGGTCGGGCTGCTCGTGAAGTACGTCAAGGCGGGCCCGCCGGAGCTGACCGACGACGACTTCCGGTCCCCCACCCGTATCGGCGGCGACCGTCCGGACGGCGGCGACGCCGAGGACGCCGACCGTCCCATGGCCTTCTCGTACTGAGCGGCAGGAGGAAAAGATCATGCATCTGCACGACGTCTGGTTCGTCCTGATCGCCGTTCTGTGGACCGGCTACTTCTTCCTGGAGGGCTTCGACTTCGGCGTCGGGGTGCTCACCAAGCTGCTGGCGCGGGACCGCGCGGAGCGGCGCGTGCTGATCAACACGATCGGCCCGGTGTGGGACGGCAACGAGGTGTGGCTGCTCAGCGCGGGCGGCGCGACCTTCGCGGCCTTCCCCGACTGGTACGCGACGCTCTTCTCCGGCTTCTACCTGCCGCTGCTGATCATCCTGGTGTGCCTGATCGTGCGCGGGGTCGCCTTCGAATACCGCGCCAAGCGGGACGGCGAGCGCTGGCAGCGCAACTGGGAGCACGCGATCTTCTGGACCTCGCTGGTGCCTGCCGTGCTGTGGGGTGTCGCCTTCGCCAACATCGTGCACGGCGTGAAGATCGACGCGCACAAGGAGTACGTCGGCGGCTTCTGGGACCTGCTGGGCGGATACGCGCTGCTGGGCGGGCTGGTGACGCTGGTGCTCTTCACCTTCCACGGCGCCGTGTTCGTCTCGCTCAAGACGGTCGGCCCGATCCGGGAGCGGGCGCGGGCCTTCGCCACCCGGGTGGGGACGCTCGCGGTGGTCCTGGCGTCGGCCTTCCTGATCTGGACCCAGGCCGCGAGCGGCAACGGGCGCAGCCTGGTCGCACTGGTCGTGGCCGCCGTCGCGCTGCTGCTCGCGCTGGGCGCGAACGCCGCCGGGCGGGAGGGCTGGTCGTTCGCCTTCTCCGGGGTGACGATCGCTGCGACCGTCGCGCTGCTCTTCCTGAGCCTGTTCCCGAACGTGATGCCGTCCTCGCTGGACAGCGCCTGGAACCTGACGGTGAGCAACGCCTCGGCGACCCCGTACACGCTGCGGATCATGACGTGGTGCGCGGCCGTCGCCACACCGCTGGTGCTGCTCTACCAGGGCTGGACGTACTGGGTGTTCCGCAAGCGCATCGGGACGCAGCACATCGCCGGAGGGAAGCCCGCGGGCGTCCCGGCCGGAGGAGCGCGGTGATGTTCCACGTGAAACACATTCGCGATGCAAAGGGGTGTTCCACGTGAAACCGGTCGATCCACGGCTTCTGCGGTACGCGCGCACCACCCGGGTCTTCCTCGCGGGCACGGTGGCGCTGGGACTGGCGGGTGCCGGGCTCATCGTGGCGCAGGCGACACTGCTCGCGGACCTGGTGGTCGGCGGCTTCCAGCACGGTGAGGGGACCGGCCGACTGGGCAGCGACCTGCTGTGGCTGGCCGCGGTGTCGGTGGGGCGGGCGCTGGTGGCCTGGCTGACCGAGCTGTGCGCACACCGCTCGGGCGCCGCGGTCACCTCGCAACTGCGCGGCCGGCTGCTGGAGAAGGCCACCGCGCTGGGACCGGCCTGGCTGACCGGGCGGCGCAGCGGGGAGCTGACGACGCTGGCCACCCGCGGTATCGACGCCCTGGACGACTACTTCGCCCGCTATCTGCCGCAACTGGGGCTGGCCGCGGTGGTACCCGCGGTGGTGCTGGCCCGGATCGTGCTGGCGGACTGGATCTCGGCGCTCACCATCGTGCTGACGCTCCCGCTGATCCCGCTGTTCATGGTGCTCGTGGGCTGGGCCACCCGGGAGCGGATGGACCGGCAGTGGCGGCTGCTGGGCAGGCTCTCCGGCCACTTCCTGGACGTGGTGGCCGGGCTGCCGACGCTCAAGGTCTTCGGACGCGCCAAGGCGCAGGCCGAGAGCATCCGCGCCATCACCGGCGACTACCGCAAGGCCACGCTGCGGACACTGCGGATCGCCTTCCTGTCGTCCTTCGTGCTGGAGCTGCTGGCGACGATCTCGGTCGCGCTGGTCGCCGTCGACATCGGCATGCGCCTGGTGCACGGCGAGCTCTCGCTGCGTACCGGGCTGCTCGTGCTGATCCTCGCGCCCGAGGCGTATCTGCCGCTGCGGCAGGTCGGGGCGCAGTACCACGCCGCCGCGGAGGGGCTGGCCGCCGCCGAGCAGGTCTTCGAGGTGCTGGAGACCGAGCCCGCCGCCCGGCCCGGCACCGCCCCGGCGCCCGACCTGGGCACCGCGACCGTACGGGTTGAGGACCTGGCCGTCCGCAGCGAGGGGTCGCTCGCGCCGACGTCCTTCACCCTCGCGCCCGGCGAGACGCTGGCCGTCACCGGCCCCAGCGGCGTCGGCAAGACCACGCTGCTCGGCGCGCTGCTCGGCTTCGCCCCCGCGGCGCAGGGCCGTATCACCGTCGAGGCCGCGGACGGCACCGCGGCCGACCTGCGCACGATCGACCCCGCGTCCTGGTACCGGCAGATCGCCTGGGTGCCGCAGCGGCCGCACCTCTTCGCGGGCACGGTCGCGGAGAACGTGCGGCTCGTCCGGCCCGACGCCCGCGACGCGGAGGTGGACGCCGCGCTGGCGGCGGCCGGTGTGCTGGGCTTCGCCGCTCCCGACGACACCATCGGGGAGGACGGCGCCGGGCTGTCCGCGGGCCAGCGGCAGCGCCTCGCCCTGGCCCGCGCCTTCCTCGCCGACCGCCCGCTGCTGCTGCTCGACGAGCCGACCGCGAACCTGGACGGCGACACCGAGGCCGCGCTCGTCGCGACGCTGCGCGACCTGACCCGCGGCCGGACGACGGTGCTGGTCGCGCACCGCCCGGCACTGCTGCCGCTGGCCGACCGGGTCCTGATGCTGGAGCCCGTGGAGGGTGCTGTGGTGGGGGCGGGGAGCGGTGTCGCTGCCGCTGCCTCTGCCGAGAAGGTGACGGCTTCCGGTGCTGCGGTGGAAATGCGGGGGGCCGTAGCCGCCGAGGAGGCGCGCGGGCGCGTCGCGGTGGTGACGGCCGCGGGTGCCGAGACTGCTCGTGGTGCCGCGGTGACGGCTGCTGACGGTGCGGGGAACGAGGCTGCTGCCGCGGCGGTGGCGGCTGACGGTGCTTCCGGTGCCGCAGCCGTCCGCGCCGCCGCGGATGCCTCGGGCGGTGGAGCCCGCGCCGTCGAGGGGGCGCGCGACGCTGCCGGTGACGAGGGGGCGGCCTTGCTGCCGCGGGGGCGCGGGTTGCTGCCGATGGCGCGGGCGCGCGGATTCCGCGGGCGGTTCGCCGCCGCGTGCGGGCTGGGCGCGCTCGCGCTGCTCTCGTCGGTGGGGCTGATGGCGACGTCGGGGTGGCTGATCAGCCGGGCCTCGCAGCAGCCGCCGGTGCTGTACCTGATGGTGGCCGTGACCGCGACCCGCGCCTTCGGCATCGGACGGGCCGCCTTCCGCTACGGGGAGCGGCTGGTCGCGCACGACGCCGTCTTCCGTGCGCTGGCGGGTGTGCGGGTCGCCGTCTACCGGCGGCTGGAACGGCTGGCGCCCGCGGGTCTGCGCGAGCGCCAGCGCGGCGATCTGCTGTCGCGGCTGGTCGCGGACGTGGACGCGGTCCAGGACCACTATCTGCGCTGGCTCCAGCCCGCCGTCACCGCCGGGCTCGTGGTGCTGACCTCCGCGGCCTTCGCAGGCTGGCTGCTGCCCGCCGCCGGAGTCGCCGTCGGCGCCGGGCTGCTGGCCGCCGGTGTCGCGGTGCCCGCGCTGGCCGCGGCCGCCGCCCGCCGGACCGAGACCCGGCTCGCTCCGGCCCGCGGGGAGCTGTCGGCCCGGGTGCTGGCCCTCTTCACCGGGACCGCGGAACTGACGGTGGCTGGTGCGCTCGACCGGCGCCGCGCGCAGGCCGCCGACGCCGACCGCACCCTCACCGCGGTCGCCGCCCGCTCCGCCGCCGTGACCGCGCTGGGCGCCGGGCTGACCACGCTGGCCTGCGGCCTGACCGTGACGGCCTGCGGCTGGCTCGGGGTCCGCGCGGTGGCGGCGCACCAGATGTCCGGGCTGGCCCTCGCGGCCCTGCTGCTCGCGCCGCTCGCCGCCTTCGAGGCCGTCAACGGCATGCCGCTCGCCGCACAGCAGCGGCAGCGCAGCCGCCGGGCGGCCGAGCGGGTGAACGACGTGCTCGACGCCCCGCTGCCGGTCCGCGAGCCCGAGCACTCCGCGGCCCCGCCCGCCTCGCCCTTCCCGCTGGTGGTCGCGGGTCTGACCGCCCGCCACCCCGGCCGTGAGCACGCGGCGCTGGACGGCGTCGACCTCACCCTGACCGCGGGGCGCCGGGTGGCGGTCGTCGGCCCGTCCGGTGCGGGCAAGACCACGCTGGCCCATGTGCTGCTGCGCTTCCTGGACGCGGAGTCCGGCACGTACACCCTGGGCGGTGTGCCCGCGGCCGACTGCGACGGCGACGACGTACGGCGGCTGGTCGGGCTGTGCGCGCAGGACGCACATGTGTTCGACAGTACGGTCCGGGAGAACCTTCGGCTGGCCAGGCCCGGCGCCGGGGACGACGAGCTGCGGGCCGCGCTGGCCGCCGCCCGACTGGACCTCGGCCTGGACACGGCAGTCGGCGAGCACGGCGCCCGGCTGTCCGGCGGCATGCGCCAGCGCCTCGCGCTGGCCCGCGCCCTGCTCGCGGGCTTCCCCGTGCTGGTGCTGGACGAGCCCGCCGAACACCTGGACACCGCCACCGCCGACGCGCTGACCGCCGATCTGCTGGACGCGACCCGGGTGCACGACCGTACGACGCTGATCGTCACGCACCGGCTCGCCGGGCTCGCGGGCGACGCCGTCGACGAGATCGTGGTGCTGGACGCGGGCCGGGTCGTGCAGCGCGGCTCCTACCGCGAGCTGGCTGCGGCGGACGGCCCCTTCCGCCGCACCCTGGAGCGCGAGCGGCTCGCCGACGAGGCCGCGGTGGCCGGAGCCGGGGCGGCGGGGGCCGGGGCGCTGCTGTCCACCGCGGCCTGACACCCGGCGGACAGTGGCTCCCGGACGGGCGCTGCCGGCCCTCCGGCCCGGTTGCCGCGGCAACCGGGCCGGAGGAGGCTGAAGAAGGAGGCGCGACCGCGGTTTTCCGCGCGCGCAGGGCGCCGACCGCCGGCCGTGCGCTGCCGGAAGGGTGAATCCCCATGCGGATGCTGCTCACCGCGAGGATGGACACCGAGGCCGCGAACCAGGCGGTGGACGACGGCACGATGTCCAAGACGGTGCAGGAAATGACCGAGGAGCTGCGCCCGGAGTCCGCCTATTTCACGGCGACCGAAGGCGACCGCTGCTGCTACATGGTCTTCGACATGAAGGACAGCGCGCAGATGCCGTCGATGCTCGAACCGTTCTTCCACGCCGGGGCGAAGGTCGACGTGCGGCCCGTGATGACCATGGACGACCTGCAGACCGGACTGGCGAGCCTCGGCCGCTGAATCCGGGTCCCGAATCGTCCCGCGCGGACCCCGGAATCCCCTCGCCACCTGCCGTGGCAGGCGCATATTGCGCCAGGCAGGTGGCGTTGGTCTGAATATCGGCGAACTCGACGTGCGGATCCGGCGAAACCGTGCTCGTTTCCCCATCATCGGATTAGTCAGCTCGATGGATAAGAAACGAGAGAGGTCATGGCTGCCACCATTTCCCGGATCAGCGCCTTCTGGGCCGCTTTCCTGAACCTCCTGATCACCTGCATCGGCGCCCTGGGCTTCACCGTCCCGGCCCGCCTCCGCGCCGCCGCCTCGGCCACGCCGGCCGTCCCGGCCGCCCCCACCACTCCCGCGGCCCCCGCCGTTCCGCCCGTGCCGACCGTCGCGCCGGTCGTACCGGCCGGCCGTACCGCCGCCGGGCCCCCGCCGCAGGCGCCCGCACGGGCCGCGCTGCCCGCCGTACCGCCGCAAGCGGCGGCCGGGCGCGGGCGGACGGCTGCCGTACCGGCGCAGGCCACCGCGTCGCCGGAACCCCGGGCCGGTGCGCCCGCCCGCCGGAGGAGCGCTCCGGCGGACCGCGCCGCCGCCCCGTCCGGCCGGACCTTCGTGCCCGCCCCGCGCCCGTACGCGCGGGAACGGTCGCTGCCGCCGACGATGAAGCAGCGCATCGGGGCGGAAGCGCACGGCGCCTCCCCCAGCGCGCGCAGCGTGGCCGAGCCGTTCGACCTCGCGTTCGGCCCGCTCGTCTCCGCGGCCGCCGCCGGTCAGAGCGAGGCCCGGATCCCCGCCGCCCGCCGTCGCGACCGCGCGCTGTGCGGCTGACCGCGGTCGCCGCGCGCTGCGCGCTGCGCCACCGCGGCCGGGTGTCCGACGCCGCTCACCGCACGCACTGCTCGCACCGCCTGCCTCCGCTCCACCCCGCGGCCCCGGCCGACGTACGCCACCGCGTCACCACGGCGCCTTTCCGTGGCGACGGCGACCGGCCCGTACGGACGAGCGGTGATCCCGGCAGCCTCTGCGCATATGTGCAGTCCTGAGAACGCCAGTAGTCCTGGAAGCACCAGCAGTACCGCAAACACCAGCAATACCGCACCGCGCAGGACCCGTATCACCCGGACCCACCGGCTCCGCTGAGCACGTAACCGCACTTTTGTGCGGGACAAGCGCGGCGGATACGGGAGTATGGGATACGTGACCCAAGCCATCGGTGCCCCCGGAGGGCATTCCCGCTCCACGGGCGCGCACCAGCAGCCCCACGCACACGACGACATCGCCATGGCCTCGCCGCGGCTGATCGCCACCGACCTGGACGGAACGTTGCTGCGCAACGACCGGACCGTGTCGCCGCGTACGGTCGCCGCTCTTGCCGCCGCGGAAGCAGCCGGCATAGAGGTCTTCTTCGTCACCGGGCGGCCCGCCCGGTGGATGGGTGTCGTCGCCGAACACCTCGCAGGCCACGGGATGGCGATCCTGGCCAACGGCGCAGCGGTCTTCGACCTGCGCGCCGGCCGGCTGATCGAGGCATTCCCGCTGCCCGAGGACGACGCCCTGGCCGTCGCGCGCGATCTGCGCGCCGCGCTGCCCGGCACCGCCTTCGCGGTCGAGCGCGCCTTCCTCTTCCGGCGCGAACCCGCGTACGCCCCCGTCGAGCCCGATGGTGCTCCGGCGGCGTCGATCGAGGTGCTGCTCGCCGAGGACCGCGCGCACCCGCTGCTGAAACTGCTGGTCAAGCACCCCTCGATGGACCCCGACGCCTTCCTCGCGGCGGCGCTCGACGTCGTCGGCGGGCGGGCCGAGGTCACCCGTTCCAGTGACTACGCGCTGCTGGAGGTCAGCGGCGCGGGCGTCAGCAAGGCGACCACGCTCGCCCGCTGCTGCGCCGAGCGCGGGGTCACCGCGGCGGAAGTCGTGGCCTTCGGTGACATGCCCAACGACCTGGCGATGCTCGACTGGGCCGGCACCTCCTACGCCGTCGCCAACGCCCACCCCGCCGTCCTGGCCGCCACCACCCGCAGGACGGCGGCGAACGAGGACGACGGGGTGGCGCGGGTGATCGAGCGGATCGTCGCGGCCCGCCGCAACTGACGCGACGTCGCGGCGGCGGTTACGACGGCGGCCGTTACGACGGCAGCGGTTACGACGGGACGGCGGCCGTTACGACGGCAGCGGGGAGACGACGGAGAAGACCGCGCCCTGCGGATCCTGGACGACGGCCATCCGGCCGACCTTGTCCATGTCGAAGGGCGGTGAGAGCACATTGCCGCCCGCGTGCACGACCGCGTCGACGATGCTGTCGGTGTTGTCGACCGCGAAGCTGATCAGCCAGTGCGGCGGGGTGTTCGGGGGCAGGTTCTCCATGCCCTGGATGCCGCCGACGGTGCGGCCGTTGACCTGGAAGCCGGTGAATTCCGGCATCTCGGGCATCGGGCCCGCGGTCACGCCGAGCACGGCCGAGTAGAACGCGCCCGAGGCCTTGGCGTCGGGGCTGTGCAGCTGGTTCCACACCAGCGCGCCGTGCTCGTTGACGATCTCGGCGCCCTTGAAGTCGCGCGGCTCCCACACGCCGAAGACCGCGCCCTGCGGATCCGCGGCCACGAACATCCGCCCGAGCCTCATAACGTCCATGGCGGGCATGATCACGGTGCCGCCGTTCGCGGCGACCTTCGCCGCCGTGTCGTCCGCGTCGAGGACCGAGAAGTACGTGGTCCAGGCGGTGGGCGGGGTCGGCTGGCCCTCCTGGGTCTGGGTCTTCATCAGACCGGCGACCGGCTTGCCCTTCTGCAGGCAGACCGAGTAGCCGCCGTATTCGTCCGGCCCGATCTCGGCCTGCCAGCCGAAGAGGTCGCGATAGAAGTCGAGGCCGGCCTGCTGGTCGGGCACCATCAGGTCGATCCAGCACGGCGTGCCGGGGTCGTAGGGGCCGGTGACTTCGGGCATCTGGCGTCTCCTTGCCTGGTGCGGGCGCCGGGCAGGCGCCCGGCGGACGTCTCCCCGGTCCGGCCGGACGACCGGGCCGCCCCCGCGGGTGGACCACCCCCGGCTTCCACCCTCCCCGCCGCCCGCCGCTCCCGCTACCCGAGCACACCCGAGGGGTGCCCCTCCCCGCCGCGGGGAGGCGAGCGGGGTGACGGGCCGATCGGCCCGTCAGCGGAAGGCGGGGGCGTGGGCCGCGGCCCAGTCGGCGTAGGAGCCCGCGGGGCGGCCCAGCAGCCGCTCGACGTCGCCGGACACCGCCTGCTCGGCGGGCAGCGGGCTGCCGAGGATGCCGAGAGTGGCGTCCACGACCGGCTCGGGCATGAAGGTGAGCATCCGCGCCCGCGCCTCGTCCCGGCTCTGCTCGGCGAAGCGCACGTCCTCGCCGAGAGCGGCGCCGATCGCCCGCGCCTGCTCGCGCGGGGTGACGGCGGCGGGCCCGGTCAGCACGTACGTCCGCCCGGCATGGCCCTCGCCGCCGCCCGCCAGCACGGCCGCCGCGGCCGCGGCGATGTCCGCGGGGTCGATGACGGGCAGGGCCACGTCGCCGAAGGGCGCGACGACCGTGCGCTCGGCGCGCACGGACTCCGCCCAGCCCAGGGAGTTGGTCGCGAAACCGCTCGGGCGCAGCACCGTCCACTCCAGGCCCGAGCCGCGGACCGCCGCCTCGAAGGCCGCCGGGTGGGCGTAGGCCTCGGGGCGGGTGCCGGCGCCCTGCGAGGAAAGCAGGACGACACGGCGGACGCCCGCGGTCTTCGCCGCGTCCAGCACGGCGTGCGGGGCGTCCCCGGCAACGAGCAGGAAGAGCGCGTCCGCCCCGTCGAACGCCTCCCGCAGGCCGCCGGGCTCGGCGAGGTCGCCGGGTACGCGGCGGACCCCCGCGGGCGCGTCGCCCGGCTGCGGCCGCCGGGACATCGCCGTCACCTGCTCGCCGGACGCGGCCAGCGCCTCCACCACTCGGCTGCCGACGTTTCCGGAGGCTCCGGTCACCACGATCATGATTGCTCCCCAGGTCTGCGCAGGCCCGTTCACCTGCTGACCCGACGAAGCTAACATCGTGCGGATAGTAGGTACCTAGGGGAAAGTATTGGCCGAACTCAGGGCTCGGGCTCAGGAGGCGGCGGCGAGCTGGGCCAGGCCCTCGGTCGCGATGCGGGTGAAGACGTCGTGGTCGGCGGCGAATTCGGAGTCCGGGATCGGGCGGTGCAGCACGATCTCGGTGATGCCGAGCTCCGCGTGCCGGCCGGCGAAGTCCACGAAGGCGTCGACGGAGTCCAGCATGGCGTTGCGGTCCGGGGTGAAGCCGGTGAGCATGATGCGCTCCAGCTCCCCCGGGTCCCGCCCGGCGGCCGCGCACGCCTCGCCGAGCCGTTCGACCTGGCCGCGGATCGCCGCCCGCGACTGCTCCGGGGTGCCCTCGTCGAAGAGCGCCGGGTCGCCCGTGGTCACCCACGCCTGGCCGTACCGGGCGGCGAGAGCGAGGCCGCGCGGACCGGTCGCCGCGACCGCGAAGGGCAGCCGGGGCTGCTGCACGCAACCGGGGATGTTGCGCGCCTCGTCAGCGGTGTAATACGTGCCGCGCTCGGTGACCGCGCGTTGCGTGAGCAGCGTGTCGAGCAGCCCGACGAACTCCCCGAACCGCGCCGCCCGCTCCCTCGGCGACCACGGCTCCTGCCCCAGCGCGGTGGCGTCGAACCCGGTGCCCCCCGACCCGATGCCGAGCACGACCCGCCCGCCGGAGATGTCGTCGAGCGACATCAACTCCTTCGCGAGAGTGACCGGATGCCGGAAGTTCGGCGACGTCACGAGGGTCCCCAGCCGGATCCGCCCAGTGACGCCCGCGGCGGCGGTCAGCGTCGGCAGCGCCCCGAACCACGGCTTGTCCCGGAAGGTCCGCCACGACAGGTGGTCATAGGTGTATGCGGCATGGAACCCCAGCTCCTCGGCCTCCCGCCACACCTCCCGTCCCTGCTCGTGCCAGCGGTAGATGGGCAGGATCACGGTGCTCAGTCGCATGGGGACGACCTTACGGGCGACGGGCGCCGCACTGGCGAAAGGCCACCACTGGGGGAGGGGGAAGCGGGCCACCGCGCGTGCCGCCTGCCGGGTGGCAAGACGGTCGCCGACCGCTGGTCTCCCTGGCGACGCGCTCCTGCGCCGACGCAAGCCCTGGTACCACGAGAGCGAGCCGCGCCCCGGAGTCTCCGTGATCGGTGACCGGCTCAGTGAACTGCTCCGCGTTCGGTCGCCCTCAGCGCGTGCCCGGCGCACCGCCGGCGACCGAGAAGGAAGGCCCTAGTGTGCATACCGCGGTATGCTCGCTGTATGGCTGACACGACCCGGATCACGGTCACGCTGCCGACCGAGCAGGTGGCAGAGCTGAAGAAGCTCACGGACAACGTCTCCGGCTACGTGGCCGAAGCCGTCGCCCGTCAGATCAGGCACCAGCTCCTCGGGGCCGATCTGCAGAGTTACGAGGACGAGCACGGCTCCTTCAGCGAAGAGGAGCTGGCCGAGGCCCGAGCGCGTATCACCGGAGCGACGCGGACCACGGGTGGCGCGAGCGCCGCGTGAGTCAGCACATCGAATCCGTGGTTCTGGACAGCGAAGGCCTGTCCGCCTGGGTCGCCCAGGACCGGAAGATCCTCGGCCTGTTGAAGGTGTTCTACGAGATAGGCGCGGATCTGATCGTCAGCGCGAACACCATCGTGGAGGTCAGCCACTCCCGCGTGAACATGCCGCGGCTCCAGTGGACCTTGTCGCGGGTCAAGGTGGAGCCGGTCACCGAGCAGACTGCCAAGGAAGCGGCGCGCCTGCTCAAGGCGGCCGGCCTGCACGGTCACAAGCACGCCATCGACGCGACCGTCGCGGAGGCGGCCCTACGGCAGGCCGGACCCGTGGTCCTCCTGACTTCGAACATCGACGACATGGCCCGCCTGTGCGGCAAGCAGATCGGGTTCATCAGCCTCTGAGCCGCAGGTCAGCCCGTGATGGGTGAACGAGGCTTGACCGACGTCGACGAGGGTCCCCAGCCGGATCCGCGCCGCTCGGCTTGTCCGCGACCATCGCCAATGGCCGTGGGCCAACGGTGCGGATGCCCCTTCCAGAAGGCGATGCCAACGAGATCGCGGCGCTGCGGACGGTTGGTGGGAGCCGGGGCAACCGGGTCATCCCCTTCGCGGACATCGCGTCCGCCAACCTTCGGCGCGGTGGGTCCACCGACCGTTTGACCGTCAACCACCATGACGGAACCAGCAGCAAGCTCCTGTGGCTCCACCGGGACCCTGCGGCGTCAGTTCTGGCGCAGGTACTGGCCGCGTGGCTGACGGTCCCTGGCGGGAGCTGACGGGGGGCGCTGGTGGTTCATGTGATGGACTTCCGGCCATGCAGACAACGATCAAGTCTCCTTGGGGAATCACCAGTTACGGCGCGGCGAGTGTGCACGGCGCACCCGACCTCGCGCGGGTCAGGCTCGGTATCAACCGGACCGAGGCGTCGCCGCAGGAGGCGTTCACCGCCGCGCGTGCCGCGATAGCCGCGCTGCGCGAAGCAATACGGGCCCACGGTTTGCGGGACGCGCAGGTGTCGGCGTCGAGGCTCGACCTGCAGACCTCGTGGAGCGGGTACGGGCAGGACCGTAAATTCCTGGGCTATCGCTGCCATGCGGCATTCGCCGTGGAGTGCCATGACCTCGACGCCCTTGAGTCGTTTCTTGTCGCCGCGGTCGATGCGGGGGCGAACGAGGTGGAGGGCGTCGACTTCGACGTGCGCAACAAGCCGGAGCTGAGGGCGCAGGCCCGGGAGAAGGCCGTCCGCACCGCGAGGTCGAAGGCCGAGCTGTACGCGGCAGCCGCCGGGGTCCGGCTGGGCCAGGTCATCCACATCGAGGACGTCGATCCCGAGAGCATCGGGGCAGGCCGCTACCGGGGCCACAGCGACCCCGGCAGCGTCTCCGAGGCGGATCTCGCTCCTGGTGCCGTGGTGGTCTCGGCCGCGGTGGTGCTGGGATTCGCGATCGCGGCCTCGTAGGGCCGTCGCGCCGCTACGGCGTACCGCCCCGCCGGGGAGGCCGCGGTCAGGCCGGGGAACTCCGGCCGGGCAGGTGGGTCTTCGGGGTGAGGGCGTCCATGCGGCGGGCGGCGGCCTCGCGGTCGGCGGCCGCCGCGACGAACGCCGCGACGTGCTCCGCGCCGACCAGCTCGCGGACGGCCCGCACGGTGGCGGCGGGGAGGGCCACCTGCACACCGTCCCCCGGGCCGGGCGCGAGCTGCGGCGCGGGCAGAGGTACGGGCTCGGGCTCACGGTCCGGGGCGGCAGGCGGCAGCGCGTCGCCGAGGTGGCGCCGTACGTGCGCGGTGGCGCGCAGCCGCATCGCGCGGGCCAGCTCCGCGTCGACCGTCTGCTGGGCCAGCGGGCGCAGCCGCCGCACCAGCTCGGCGGCCTCGGCCGCCTCGGTGTCGCTCGGCGGGTGCTGGAGGAAGCGCTGGAAGACATACTCGGTGGTGAACTCCAGGAACCGCTCCGAGATGTGCTCCACCTGCCCGCGCAGCTCCCGCAGATGCACGGTGATCGCCCCCAGCGGCACCCCGGCGGCATGCAGCTCCACCGCCACGGCCAGCTCCTGCGGGCTGGGCACGGTGAATTCGTCCGCACTGCCCGGAACCGGCTCCAGCACCCCCAGCCGCACCGCTTCCCGTACCGCGGACGGATCGGGTGCCCCGCCGAACGCCTCGGTGAGCTCCGCCAGCCCCATACGCACCGGCCGCTCGTCCGACCAGGGCCGGTCCACCTCGCCGACCAGCCCGAGCACCCCGCCGAGCCCGGTGCCCGCGTCCCACGCGGCCAGCAGCTCCTTGATGCTGGCCAGCGTGTAGCCGCGCTCCAGCAGATCCGCGATCTGCCGCAGCCGCTCCAGATGGGTGTCGTCGTAGACGTTGGCCCGCCCCCGGCGCTCGGGCTTGGGCAGCAGCCCGCGGTCGGTGTACGCGCGGATGGTGCGGACCGTCGTCCCGGTGATCCGGGACAGGTCCTCGATCCGGTAGGCGCTCCTCCCGGTGTCGGTGTCGCTGCTCACCCGCTGGCCCTCATGTGCTTCCGCTCGGCTGCTCGTTCCCGTCCTGCGGGCCTCCGCGGCCCCCGGGCCGCCCGGCGCGACCGCCGCGCCCGGCCCGTCCCGCTCCCGCCTGCACCGTACGCCACCGGTCACAGCGGGGGGTCGACCCGGGCGAGGGTCCGTATCGCGCCGGGCGACAACCGGCCCAGCAACCGCGCGCCGCGGGCTTCGGCCATCACGGGCACCACCGCGGTGTCCCGCAGCACCGCACGGACCACCGCGCGGGCGACCTTCTCCGGCGGGTAGTTGCGCAGCCGGTACAGCCGCGCGGACCTGACCCGGCGGCGCTGCTGCTCCTCGTCGCTCACGCCGGTGTGCCGGGCGCTGCCGGTGATCGGGGTGTTCACCGGGCCGGGGCAGATGGCGCTCACTCCGATGCCCAGCGGTGCCAGCTCGGCTCTGAGGCATTCGCTCAGCATCAGCACGGCCGCCTTGGACGTGCTGTACGCGGGCAGTGTGCGCGAGGGCAGGAAGGCCGCCGCCGACGCGGTGTTGACGATGTGCCCGCCTTCGCCGCGCTCGGCCATCTGGCGGCCGAAGAGCCGGCAGCCGTGGATGACACCCCACAGATTGACGTCCAGCACCTGCTTCCAGTCCTCGGCGGTCGTGTCGAGGAAGCGGCCGGCCAGCCCGATGCCCGCGTTGTTGACCACCACGTCGGGCACACCGTGGCGCTCGCGGGTGCGCGCGGCCAGCTCCTCCATCGCCGGTCCGTCGGAGACGTCGACGGTCTCGGCCCAGGCACCCGGCGCCCCCGCGGCGCTGGCCAGCTCCGCCGTACGCGCGGCGCCCGCGCCGTCCCGGTCGACGGCCACGACGCGCGCACCCGCTTCGGCGAACGCCACCGCGGTGGCCCGCCCGATCCCGCTTCCCGCACCCGTGACCAGCACCAGCTGCCCGGCGAACCGCTCACCGGCCGCCCGCAGCTCCCGGGCCGGTACGCCCCCCGACCTCTTGCCACGCCGCTCCGCCCGGCCGCCCGCCGCGCCGCCCTCCGCCGGGGCACCCTCCTGCGTCGCCGTGGCGAATTCCGCGATCCAGCGGGCCATCTGCTGCGGGCGGGAGCGCGGGACCCAGTGCTTGGCGGGCAGTGTGCGCCGGGTCAGCCGGGGCGCCCAGCGCTCCAGGTCGTCGTACAGCCGCTCGGACAGGAAGGCGTCGCCGGTCGGGGTGACGAGCTGCACGGGCACCTGCGCGTAGGCGTCCGTACGGGGGTGGCCGAGGCGCCGGCGCACGTTGTCCCGGTAGAGCCAGGTGCCGTTGGCGGCGTCCCGCGGCAGCGAGGCCGTGGGGTAGTCGCCGGCCGGCAGCTTCTCCGCGCGCGCGAGCATCCGGGGCCACTGCTTGCCGAGCGGGCCGCGCCAGGCCATTTCGGGCAGGACGGGGGTGTGCAGCGCGTAGATGTACCAGGACTTCAGGCCCTGGCCGAGCACCTGGGCGGCGCGGCGCGGGGTGGGGCGGCGCACCCGGCGTCTGATCCAGTGGCCGAAGTGGTCCAGGCACGGGCCCGAGACGGAGGTGAAGGACGCGATGCGGCCCGCGGTCTCCGGCACGGTGACGAACTCCCAGCCCTGCACCGAGCCCCAGTCGTGGCCGACCAGATGCACGGGCCGCTCCGGGCTCACCGCGTCGGCGACGGCGAGGAAATCCCGCGTCAGCTTCTCCAGCGTGAATCCGCCGCGGAGCGGGGCAGGCGCCTGCGAGCGCCCGTGCCCGCGGACGTCGTAGCGGACCACATGGAAGCGGTCGGCCAGCAGCTCGGCCACTTCCGACCACACCTCCTTGCTGTCCGGATAGCCGTGCACCAGCACGACGGTCGGTCGCGCGGGGTCACCGGACTCGGCCACGCACAGCCGGACCCCGTCCGCGCCGGTCACGAACCGCTCGGACGCCGGCCGGCCACCGGCCGCCTCCTCCCGCCCCTCGCCCGCGCCTCCGACCGCTTTCCGCTTCCCGCCCGTTCCGCTCATCCCGCTCACCCGCCCCTTCGTCCGCACATCCGAAGCTGACATCACTCACTGTGACATCGCTCGATGGGACGGTCAAGGCCCGGTCACTCCCTGTGGATAACCGCCCCGACCGTTCGGCGGCAGCCCCGGGTCGTACCGACCCCTACGGGTGGTCAGACCGGAGGAGTACACGAATCCGGGACCCCGGGGGGACGCCAGGGCGTGCGGCCGACCACTACGGTCGTCCCGTGACTGTGATCTCCACCGAAAGCCTGAGCAAGCGGTACCCGGGCGTGACCGCTCTCGACGGGCTGTCCGTGGCCGTCACCCCCGGCGTGACCGGGCTGGTGGGGGCCAACGGGGCCGGCAAGTCGACGCTGATCAAAATCCTGCTGGGGTTGTCCCCGGCGACCGAGGGCAGGGCCGCCGTGCTCGGGCTCGACGTCGCGACCGACGGACCGCAGATCCGCAGCCTGGTCGGCTACATGCCGGAGCACGACTGCCTGCCGCCCGACGTGTCGGCGACCGAGTTCGTCGTGCACATGGCCCGGATGTCGGGGCTGCCGCCGTCCGCCGCGCGCGAGCGCACCGCGGACACGCTGCGCCACGTCGGCCTGTACGAGGAGCGGTACCGCCCGATGGGCGGCTACTCGACGGGCATGAAGCAGCGGGTCAAGCTCGCGCAGGCGCTCGTGCACGACCCGAAGCTGGTGCTGCTCGACGAGCCGACCAACGGCCTGGATCCGTCGGGGCGGGACGAGATGCTCGGCCTGATCCGCCGGGTGCACACCGACTTCGGCATCTCGGTGCTGGTCACCTCCCATCTGCTCGGCGAGCTGGAGCGCACCAGCGACCACATCGTCGTCATCGACGGCGGCAAGCTGCTGCGCGCCTCCTCCACCAGCGACTTCACGCAGACCACCGCGTCCCTCGCGGTCGAGGTCACCGACCGCGAGGAGGAGCTGCTCGCGCTGCTGACCGGCGCGGGCCTGACCACCCAGGCGCAGGGCCATCTGCTGCTGGTCGACATCGCGGACGACGGGACGTACGACATCGTGCGCGACGCGGTGGCCGGTCTCGGCGTCGGCCTGGTGCGCATGGAGCAGCGCCGGCACCGGATAGCCGAACTGTTCGTCGACGACGACACCGCCCCGGCAGGGGACGACGCCCACAGCAAGGAAGGAGACGGCCGTGAAGCAGCCTGACGTCACCGCACCCGGCGGTACGGCGGCCGCCACCGCGGGCGCCCGCGCCACCGGTTCACCACCCGACGTCATCCACGACATCGGCTACCGCAGCTACACCGGGCCGCGCCTCGGCCGCGGCTACGCACGCACCTCGCTCTTCGCGCAGAGTCTGCGCGGCGCCTACGGCCTCGGCCGCAGCGGCAAGTCCAAGGTGCTGCCGATGATCCTGCTCGGCGTGATGTGCCTGCCCGCGCTGATCATGGTCGCGGTCGCGATCTTCGCCGACCGCAACGATCTGCCGATCGCGTACACCCGCTACGCCGTGGTGCTCCAGGCGGTGATCACGCTCTTCGTCGCCTCCCAGGCCCCGCAGTCGGTCAGCCGCGACCTGCGCTTCAAGACCACCCCGCTGTACTTCTCCCGCCCCATCGAGCGGGTCGACTACGTGGCGGCCAAGTACGCGGCGCTGGCCGCGGCGCTCTTCCTGCTCACCGCGATCCCGCTCCTCATCCTCTACATCGGCGCGCTGCTGGCGAAGCTGGGCTTCGCGCACCAGACCGCCGGGTTTGCGAAGGGCCTGGTGTCCGTCATATTGCTCTCCCTGCTCTTCGCGGGGATCGGCCTGGTCATCGCGGCGGTCACGCCGCGCCGCGGCTTCGGCGTGGCGGCGGTGATCGCCCTGTTCGTGATCACCTACGCGGCTGTCTCCAGCGTGCAGGGCGTGGCCGGGACGCAGGAGCACTACGACGTCATCGGCTGGATCGGCCTCTTCTCCCCGGTCACCCTGATCGACGGCTTCCAGACCTGGTTCCTCGGCGCCCACTCCGCCTTCCCGCAGTCCGCGGGACCGCCGAACGCGGCGGCGGGAGTCGTGTACCTGCTGGTTCTCGTCGGCGTCATCACGGGCACGTTCGGGCTGCTGATGCGGCGCTACCGGAAGGTGGGCCTGTCGTGACCACGATCACCATCGACAACGTCTCGCGCTGGTTCGGCAACGTGGTGGCGGTCAACGACGTCACGATGAGCATCGGACCGGGCGTGACGGGGCTGCTGGGCCCCAACGGCGCGGGCAAGTCCACCCTCATCAACATGATGGCCGGCTTCCTCGCCCCCTCCAACGGCACGGTCACGCTCGACGGCAGCGTCATCTGGCGCAACGAGCAGGTCTACCGGGAGATCGGCATCGTGCCCGAGCGCGAGTCGATGTACGACTTCCTCACCGCCCGTGAGTTCGTCGTGGCCAACGCCGAGCTGCACGGCCTGCCGGATCCGGGGGCCGCCGCCCAGCGCGCGCTGGCCACCGTCGGGATGGAGTACGCGCAGCACCGCCGGATCGAGACGTACAGCAAGGGCATGCGGCAGCGCGCCAAGATGGCGTCCGCGCTCGTCCACGAGCCGTCCGTGCTGCTGCTCGACGAGCCGTTCAACGGTATGGACCCGCGGCAGCGGCTGCACCTCATGGAGCTGCTGCGGCGGATGGGCGCCGAGGGGCGCACCGTGCTGTTCTCCTCGCACATCCTGGAGGAGGTCGAGCAGCTCGCCCACCACATCGAGGTCGTGGTGGCCGGCCGCCACGCCGCCTCCGGCGACTTCCGCAAGATCCGCCGGCTGATGACCGACCGCCCGCACCGCTACCTCGTGCGGTCCAGCGACGACCGGCGGCTGGCGTCCGCGCTGATCGCGCACGCGTCGACCGCCGCGATCGAACTGGATCTGCGGGAGAAAGCCCTGCTCGTCCAGGCGGTCGACTTCGCCGGTTTCACCGAGTTCCTGCCCCGGATCGCCCGCGACCACGGCATCCGGCTCTTCACGGTCTCGCCGTCCGACGAGTCCCTGGAGAGCGTCTTCTCCTACCTGGTCACGGCGTAAGGAGCGACCGACATGTCCGCCACCACCGCCCCGACCGGCCGCGCCACCGCGCCGCCGTCACCGGGCCCCCGGGTCTACCACCCGACCGTCGCCCGCCTCACGTACGGCGCGCTGCTCGGCCGCCGCCGCGCCCTGCTGCTCTTCGGCCTGCCGCTGCTCACACTGATCATCGCGGGCGCGGTCCGCCTGCTCGGCGGCGCCGACGACTCCACGGCGAACGACGTGCTCCAGGGCTTCGGGCTCAGCGCGATGGTCCCGCTCGTCGGCGTCATCGCCGGCACCGGCGCGATCGGTCCGGAGATCGACGACGGCGCGATCGTCTACCTGCTGGCCAAGCCGGTCAAACGCGGCACGATCATCCTGACCAAGCTGATCGTGGCCATAGGCGTCAGCCTCGCCTTCACCGCGATCCCGGTGTTGCTCGCGGGGTACATACTCAACGCCAACGGGCAGAACGTGGCTGTCGCGTATGCCGTCGGCTCCGCCGTGGCCTGCGTCGCCTACTCCGCGGTCTTCCTGCTGCTGGGTGTCGTGACGCGGCACGCGGTGGTGGTCGGCCTGGTCTACGCGCTGGTGTGGGAAGGCGCGGTCGGCAACGTGGTGCCGGGCGCCCGCAAGCTCAGCGTCCAGCAGTGGGCGCTGGCGGTCGCGCAGAAGTTCGCGGACGGCGACGTGGTCAGCTCCGACGTGGGGCTCACCGCGAGCGTGGTGCTGCTGGCCGTCGTGACGGTGGCGGCCACCTGGTTCGCCGCGCGCAGACTGCGCAGCCTGAAGCTCGCCGCCGAGGAGTGACCCGGCGCCCCGTACGCACCGCGGCGCGTCGCCGTAACCCGGCGGCGGCCGCGGGCTGCGGGGGAGACGGCGCGGAAGAGCCGCCGCGGATCCGCCTCGCCGGGCGGGGGAGCGTACGGCGGTGAAGACTGAGGGCGATGCCCCCGCAGACACCGCAGGCGGCGCGGCCGGCGGCGGACCGGGTTCGCGCCGCGGCGCTCCGCCTCCGCCGCGTCACCCCGCGCGACGCGCGCCGCTTCGCCGCGCGGTGGGTGCGGTCCTCGCCCGGCACCCACATCTGGCTGGCCACGCTCGCCGTCACCAGCGTGGTCGTGGCGGTCGCCGCCCCGCACACCCGCTCGGCGCTGCTGCACCACTACAGCACCAACCTCGTCGAGCTGCACCGTCACCCGGTCCGCGTACTGATCGGCAGCGCGTTCTGGATCCAGACGCCCTCGGCGCTCGCCTTCTACGGTGTGCTCTTCGAGCTGGTGCACGCCCCCGCCGAGCGCTGGCTCGGCACCTGGCGCTGGCTGTTCACCGCGGCCACCGCGCACATCGGCGCCACGCTCGTCAGCCAGAAGGCGGTCTTCTTCGGCATAAGGGACGACCGGCTGCCGCACTCCCTCGCGCACACCGTGGACATCGGGGTGAGCTACGGCCTGGCCGGGATCGTCGGGGTGCTCGCCTACCGGGTGCCGCGGCCGTGGCGCTGGGGGTATCTCGCGGTGCTGCTCGGCTTCTTCGCCCGCCCGGTGCTGGCCGGCGGCACGTACACCAGCCTGGGGCACCTCACGGCGTTCCTGCTCGGGCTGTGCTGCCATGCGGCGACACCGCTGCCTGCACCCCGCGCCGGCGGGGGCGGCCCGGTCAGAGCGGGCCGAAGAACCGCTCCAGCACCGGCACGATCCCGTCCTCGTCGTGGGACGCGGTGACCTCGTCGGCGACGGCCTTCAGATCCGGGTGCGCGTTGGCCATGGCCACGCCGTACCCGGCCCACGCGAACATCGGGATGTCGTTGGGCATGTCCCCGAAGGCGATCGTCTCGGCGGACGTCACACCCAGCCGCCGCGCGGCCAGCGACAGCCCGGTCGCCTTGGTCAGGCCCAGTGGCAGCAGCTCCACGATGCCCGCGCCCGCCATGGTCGCGCTGACCATGGTGCCCGCCACCTCGTTGGCCACCTGCGTCAGCTCGTCGTCGGTCAGCTGCGGGTGCTGTATGTAGAGCTTGTTGAGCGGCTCCGCCCACAGCTCCTCGGGGCCGGAGATGTGCAGGACCGGCAGCTCGGGGTTGTGCACGTACCCCGGGCCGACCAGCACCTCGCCGGTGAGCCCGTCGCGGCTCGCGGCCACCGCCAGCGGTCCGGTCTCCGCTTCGATCTTGGCCAGTGCCAGCGCGCCGAGCTGCCGGTCCAGCGTGACCGAGGTCAGCAGCCGGCCGGACCCGGCGTCGTAGACCTGCGCGCCCTGCGCGCAGACGGCGAGCCCCTGGTAGTCGAGGTAGTCCAGCACGTGCCGCACCCACGGGACGGCGCGGCCGGTCACCACGATGTGCGCGGCGCCCTTGGCGGCGACCGCCGCGAGCGCGTCCCGCGAGCGGGGCGAGACAGTCGCGTCACTGCGCAGCAGTGTGCCGTCCAGGTCGGTCGCGACCAGCCGGAAGGGCAGCTCCCCGGCGGCCCGGTCCGGCGCGCTCACTTGGCGGCGGCCGATGCGGCGGGCGAGCCGGTCGGCTCCAGCACTTCGCGCCCGCCCAGATACGGCCGCAGCACCTGCGGAACGCGCACCGAGCCGTCGGCCTGCTGGTGGTTCTCCAGGAGGGCGACGATCGTGCGCGTCACGGCGCACAGCGTGCCGTTGAGCGTGGCGAGCGGGCGGGTGCCGTTCTCGTCGCGCAGGCGCACGCTCAGCCGCCGGGCCTGGAATTCGTTCGTGTTCGAGGTGGACGTCAGCTCGCGGTACTTGCCCTGGGTCGGGACCCACGCCTCGCAGTCGAACTTCCGCGACGCCGACAGGCCGAGATCGCCCGAGGCCAGCTCGATCACCTGGAAGGGCAGCTCCAGCGACGTCAGCCACTGCTTCTCCCAGGCCAGCAGCCGCTGGTGCTCGGCCTCCGCCTCCTCGGGAGTGGTGAAGACGAACATCTCGACCTTGTCGAACTGGTGCACCCGGAAGATGCCGCGGGTGTCCTTGCCGTACGAGCCGGCCTCGCGGCGGTAGCAGGACGAGAAGCCCGCGTAGCGCAGCGGCAGCCGGCCCGCCTCGATGATCTCGTCCATGTGGTAGGCCGCGAGCGGGACCTCGGAGGTGCCGACCAGGTACAGGTCGTCCTTGTCGAGGTGGTAGACGTCGTCCTCGGCCTGGCCGAGGTAGCCGGTGCCCGCCATGGCGGCGGGCTTGACCAGGTTCGGCGTCAGCATCGGGGTGAAGCCGGCGGCGGTCGCCTGCGCGATGGCCGCGTTGACCAGGGCCAGCTCCAGCAGCGCGCCGATGCCGGTCAGGTAGTAGAAGCGCGAGCCGGACACCTTGGCGCCGCGTTCGGTGTCGATGGCGCCGAGCAGTTCGCCCAGCTCCAGGTGGTCGCGCGGGGTGAAGCCCTCGGCGGCGAAGTCGCGCGGGGTGCCGTACTGCTCGACGACGGTGAAGTCCTCCTCGCCGCCGATCGGGGCGTCGGGGTGGACGACGTTGCCGATCCGGAGCAGCAGTTGCTGGGCCTCCTCGGCGGCTTCGTGCTGTTCGGCGTCGGCGGCCTTGACCGCGGCCGACAGCTCGCCGGCGCGGCGCAGCAGCTCGGCCTTCTCGTCGCCCTGCGCCTTGGGGATCAGCTTGCCCAGCTGCTTCTGCTCGGCGCGCAGCTCGTCGAAGCGGGTGCCGGAGGACCGGCGGCGCTCGTCGGCGGACAGCAGGGAGTCGACGAGCGCGACATCCTCTCCACGGGCGCGCTGCGAGGCACGCACACGGTCGGGGTCGTCACGGAGCAGGCGAAGGTCGATCACGGCTACAGGCTACCGGGGCGGGGCCCGCGGACGCGACAACTTAGCGGCTTTATGCCCGATATGAGAGCTTCACGACATAAGCGCGGGAAATCCACGGTGCGGGCGAAAAAAGGGCCCGTCAACCATATTGTGGGAGTCCCGCGGGCAGGTGCATCCGGCTTGTGGAGAACCGGAGTTGATCATCCCTCCCCGAGGGGAGTTATCCACAGGCCTGCGGAAGATCTCCACCACTTGTCCACAGGGTGTGGGGAAGATCTGTGGAGGAAGGCGAGATCATTCCCGGGGCCGGGTGATCGGCTATGGATTCCCCGTCGAAACTCGCTCCACACTCACTTTCGAGTGAGAAATCCTCCCTCGGAGGAGTGGGTCGCGCGAAATGGGCTGACGAGGTGCGTCCTGCGCCGCTCTGCGGCGAGCTGGTGTCTGTGTACCGATTTGTCGATGTCGTCCGCTTCGCCTGTCGACTTGTCCCCACGTTACCCACAGGCTCGCGACGCCCCCTGTGGATAACTCGCGGGTAGCTGTGCAGAACAGTGCAGAACAGCTGGGCAGAGCCGGTTCGGACCGCCGCACGGACCCGGCGCACGCACCCGCGGCAGGGCAGGCCGCGCCCGCCCGCCGTACGGATCCGCTCAGCCGCGGCCGTCGAGCGCGCGGTTCAGCCAGTCCGAGGCCTCGGCGAATTCCGTGTCGCCCGTGCCGCGCGCGATGGCCCCCGCCACCTCGTCCGCCCGCGGGTACGACCCGAGGAAGCGCACGTTCAGGCAGCGCCGCCGCAGCCCCATCAGCGTCTCGCCGACCCGCCGGTCGGTCAGGTGGCCCTCGGCGTCCACGGAGAAGCAGTAGCGGCCGAGGCCCTCGCCCGTGGGCCGGGATTCGATCCGCATCAGGTTCACCCCGCGGATCGAGAACTCCTGCAGCAGCTCCAGCAGCGCGCCCGGGTGGTCGTCGCGCAGCCAGAAGACCGCCGACGTCTTGTCCGCCCCGGTCGGCGCCGCCAGCCGCGCGGGGCGGCCGACCAGCACGAAGCGCGTCGTCGCGTTGGCCGCGTCGGCGATGTCCGTCGCCAGCGGCTCGAGACCGTACGTCGGCGCGGCGAATTCCCCCGCGAAGGCGCCGTCGAAACGGCCCTCCTGCACCAGCCGCGCGCCGTCCGCGTTGGACGCCGCCGACTCCCACACCGCGTCCGGCAGGTGCTCCGACAGCCACTGCCGCACCTGCGCCTGCGCCGCCGGGTGGCCGGTGACCGTCTTCACCGAGGACAGGTCCGTGCCGGGGCGCACCAGCAGCGCGAAGGCGATCGGCAGCAGCACCTCGCGGTAGATCATCAGCGGCTCGCCGAAGGCCAGCTCGTCGAGGGTCGCGGTGATGCCGCCCTCGACGGAATTCTCGATCGGCACCAGCGCGCCGCCCGCCTCGCCCGCCCGCACCGCGTCCAGCGCGGCCGGCACGGACACCATGGGCACGAGCTCGCGCGTCGCCGCCTCGGGCAGCGACCGCAGCGCGGCCTCCGTGAAGGTGCCCTCGGGGCCCAGGTACGTGTAGCGGCTCGCTGACGACATGCAAGCAGCCTAACGGCCCGCGCACACTGCTCCGTACGGGTAACGCACCGTCACCCCTTCCGCGGTATCCTCCGGCGCGCTCACCCCTCCAGCAGCCGCTGGCCCACGTATTCCCCCGGCCCCGCCCCGCCGGGCACTGCGAACAGGCCGCTCGCCTCGTGCCGCAGGAAGCGCGACAGCCCGTCCGCGCCGTCGAGCTTGCGCTGCACGGGCACGAAGCCCCGCATCGGATCGGCCTGCCAAGCCACGAAGAGCAGCCCCGCGTCCGGCGTCCCGTCCGCGCCGATGCCGTCGTGGTACGTGAACGAGCGCCGCAGCATGGCCGCGCCGCCGTTGGAGGCCGGGGCCGCGACGCGGATGTGGGCGTCCCCCGGTATCGCGAGGGTGCCGTCCGCGCCGAACGCGGCGAGGTCGGCGGGTGTGGTCTCGGTGCCGCCGGACAGCGGCGCCCCGTCCGACTTGCGCCGCCCGATCACCTTCTCCTGGCGTGCGACCGGGAGGTGGTCCCAGTCGTCGAGCAGCATCCTGATCCGCCGCACCACCGCGTACGACCCGTCCGCCATCCACGCCGGGGAGCCGTGCGGCGGCACGAAGACACGGGCGGCGAAGTCCGCGTCCGAGGGCTTGGGGTTGTTGGTGCCGTCGATCTGGCCCATCAGGTTGCGGCCGGTCAGGGGGCGGGAGGTCGCCCCCGGGCTGCGGGTGAAGCCGTTCATCTGCCAGCGCACCGCGGCCCACTGCCGCGCCGCCTTCTGGAGCACCCGCAGCGCGTGGAAGGCCACCAGCGCGTCGTCCGCGCCGATCTGCACCCACAGGTCGCCGTCGCTGCGTCCGGCGTCCAGCCGGTCGCCGGGGAAGTGCGGCAGCGGCGCCAGCGCCTCGGGCAGCGCCGAGCCGAGGCCGGTGCGCGCGAAGAAGCCGCGGCCGAAGCCAAAGGTGACGGTGAGCGAGGCCGGACCGGCGTCGTACGCGATCTGGTCGTCGTACGCCTCGGGGGCCTCGGGCCGGTCCTGCCGGGTCATCGTGCGCACCGCGGCCGACCAGCGGCGCATCAGCTCCGCCGCGCCCCGCCGCCCGGCGTCCGGCAGCAGGTCGAAGGCCACCAGATGGCCGCGGGACTGCGCGGGCTGCACGATCCCCGCCTGACGGGCGCCCTCGAAGGGGATGTGCGCGGAGCCGACCGTGCCGAGCGCGACGGGCTCCGTGCGCGCGGCAGCTGTGCCCGCGACCCCGGCCGCGCCCCCCGCGACCAGGCCTGCCGCGCCCGCGGCGCCCGCGGTGCCGAGGAGGCGGCGCCGGGTGAACGGCGCGGCATATTGCCGGTCCGTACGGTCGCCGCCGCCTGTTGCCGGGGCGCCGGCGGGCGGGGCCGCCGTACGCCGGGTGTCCGGCCCGGCCGTGCCGGGGGCGTCCGCCCGCCCGCATATTGCGGGGTCGCCGGCAGACGGCCGGGCCTCGGCCCCCGGACCTCCGGCGGATCCGCGGCTCTCCGCCACGGATCCGCCGTCGGCCTTGCGGCCTGCTGTGCCGGTCCTGCCCGTCCTGCCGGTTTTGCGTGCCGTACTCATGTGCGCTCGCTCTTGCCGTGAGGTGCTGTGAGGTGCCGTGAGGCGACCCGGGATGTGCCCTGACCCGGGACGTGCTCTGCCGCTCAGGAGGTGATCTGTACGTTCCGCGTCACCGTCACCTCGTCGATGTCGGAGGTGCGCACGGTGAGCGCGAGCTGCCAGGTGCCCGCGAGCGGCAGCCGTACGCCGGTCGCGATCCAGTGCCCGGCCGTGAAGGCGCTGACCTTCGCCGGGAGCGGGCCCAGGTGCTGTGCGGGCAGGGTGAAGGCGAGCCGCACCTCGGGAGCCTTGATCGGCTTCCCCGCGGGGTCGGCCAGCTCCATGTGAATCTCCGCGTCCTGGCCGGCGCGCGGCGGGGCGAGGGTGAGGGACGCGGTGCCCTTGCCGCCCGCGCCGCCGGTGTCGAAGGGGATGCTCAGGCTGACCTGCTGCGGCGCGGTGGCCGCCGGGGCGCTCGCGCCGGGGGCGGCGGGCGCCTTGGCCAGGTTCTTCTGCTCCTCCGCGGCCCGTCCGGGCTGACTGCCGGTGAGGATCGTGGTGACGGTCAGCAGGACGACGGCGATGCCCGCCTCGATCAGCACCGAGCGGCGCAGCGCCACCCGCGCGGGGTCGGCGTCGCGCGCCTTCCGCTCCCTGGCCGCGGCCCGTACCGCCTGCTGCCTGCGCAGTTGTGCCGCCCGCCGCGGGTCGCCCCCGGCGGCGCGCTCGATGGTGCCGTCCGGGCCCGATTCCGCAGCCGGGGAGTCGCCCGTCCCGGCCGCTCCCCCGGCCGGCGCCGTGTCCGCGGTGTCGTCCGTGCCGCTCTGCGCGCCCTGGCCGGGCTCCTGGGCGCCTTCCACGCCCGCCGCGGCCTCCGGGCCGCCCGCGGCCGCGACGACGGCCTGACGGGGCGTCCGGCGCGCTTCCGCCCGCGCGTCCCGACCGGCTTCGCGCGCCTTCTGCCGGCCGACCTTCGCGGCCTTGTCCGCCTTGCCCACCTTGCCGGCCCTGCCCGCCGCCACCGCCGCGGGCACCGCCTCGCCGAGGGACCGCGTCCAGCGGCGGGAGAACCACGCCGTGCCCACGAGGCAGCACACCAGCCCGATCTTGACGAGCAGCAGTTGCCCGTAGGTGTTGTCGACGAAGGCGCGCCAGGTACCGATCTGCCGCCAGGCCTGGTAGGTGCCGGTGCCGACCAGCGCGGTGATCGCGGTCAGCGCGATCGTGGAGAAGCGGCGTACGGCGGCGCGTTCGAGTGTGGCCGCCGCGGAGGGCAGGCTGAGCGCGGTGAGCAGGGTGATCAGGCCGCCCAGCCACACCGCCATCGATACCAGGTGGACGACGTCGACCGGCATCGCCAGCTTGCGCTGGATGCCGACCGAGGCGTGCTCGGCCATCGCCCAGGTGGCGGCGATGCCCACCGCCACGACGCTGCCGCCGATGCCCAGGCCCCAGGCCAGGTCGGCGCGCTCCTCCGGGTCCTCGCGCTCGGTGAAACTGCCGAAGAGCACAGCGAGGAAGACCGCGGCGGCGGCGAGCAGCAGCAGCCGGGAGACCAGCGCGGCGCCCGGCCGGGTCTCCAGCTGGGTGCGGATCACGTCCAGGTCGAAGGCGTCGCCGAGCCCGGTGCCGTTGGCGTACGGGCCGCGCAGCATGATCAGCGCGATGGTCGCGGCGACCAGGGCGACCCAGCCGCCGGCCGCGAGCCGCTTCATCGGCCGCAGCCGGGCTCCCTGCGGCCAGCACACCGACAGGAAGACGCAGCCGCCGACCAGCAGCGCGAAGCCGCCGTACGCGACGTAGCGCGCGACACCGTAGAGCGTGCCCGCGGCGCCGCCGCCCACCGCGGCCTCCGCCGACACGTCGACGGTGGTCTTCGAGGGCGCGCCCACCGAGAAGGTGAAGGCGCCCGCGACCGGGTGGCTGTCCTGCGAGACGGCCTTCCACGCCACGGTGTACGTGCCGTTGCCGAGCCCCGTGCGCAGCCCGACGGTCGCGGTGGATCCGGAGTCCTTGCCGTCGGCGTGCGCAGGGGTGCCGACGGCGACGTTCACGCCCTGCGGGTCCAGGACGCGCAGCGAGTCGGCGGAAAGGAGGACGCCCTCGGAGAAGGTGAGCACCACCCGCTGCGGCGCGCTCTGCACGACCGAGCCGTCTGCGGGGTCGGTACGCAGCAGCGCCGCGTGCGCGGACGCGGGGGTGGCGGTGCCGAGCAGTACCGCGACGAGTGCGCCCAGCGTGGCGAGCACCGCCGCCGCGGCACGGCGCGGCATGAAGCGCCGTTCGTGCCGCCGTGCGGAAAGCCGTCTGTTCATGCGTGGATCAGCCCCTCGGGTCGTACGTCGTCGGCCGTACGGGCACGGTGACCGTGACCGTGGCGGGCGAGGCGTGGATGAAGTGGAGTCGCAGGGTGATCTGCTCGCCCACCGAGGGTTTGTGGGTGAGGCCTTCGAGCATCATGTGGGCACCGCCGGTGCCCAGGGCGAGTGTGCCGCCCGCGGGCACGGTGAGTGCGCTCACCTGGCGCATGGTGGTGCCGCTCGTGGTGTGCAGGGTGACGTGCGCGGCCAGCGGCGTGGTCACCGAGGTCAGCTCGGCGTCCGTGCCGCCGGTGTTGGCCACCGTCACGTACGCGGCGGCCTCGTCGGTGAGCAGCGGCTGGGGAATGTACCCGCCGCTCACCACGAGCCGCGCGCTGCCGCCCGGGTGCGAGCCGCTGCCGGAAGCCGATCCCGACCCCGAGCCGTGCCCGGCCAGGCCCGCCGCCGCGCCGGTCGCCGCGGCCACTGCCACGACCCCGCCTATTGCGCCCAGAAGTGCCCGCCGCCGCTTCACGGCGCCTCACTCCTGATGAGCTTGGGCAGGTCGTGGGCGTACTGCTGGGCGGTGGTGCCGGACATGTACAGCACGTGGGCCTTGTCGTCCTTGGGCCAGAAGGCCAGCACCTCGGCGCCGTGGGTGACGGTGATGCTGCCGTCCTTCTCCTTCACCGGCGGTGCGATGCCGACGCCGACCGACCGGGCGGCGTTCTGGATCGTGGTGAAGTCGCCGGTCAGACCGATGAAGCTCTTGTCCATCGCGCCCAGCCACTCGGTCAGCCGGGCCGGGGTGTCGCGGTCCGGGTCGGTGGTGACGAACACGACCTGCAGCTTTGCCTGGTCCGCCGCGGGCAGCTTGGACTTCGCCAGGGCGATGTCGCTCATGGTGGTCGGGCAGACGTCGGGGCAGTGCGTGTAGCCGAAGAACAGCAGCACGGGATGCCCGGCGGTCTGCTTGACCAGGTCGAACGGCTTGCCCTGGTTGTCGGTCAGGTGCAGTTGCGGCTTGTTGAAGGGCGTGTCGAGCAGCGTGCCGGGCTGGCTCGGCGCCGTGGACACGTCGGCCGCGGGTCCGGAGCCGGAGCCCGGGCCGGAGGCGTCGGAGCCCCCCGAGCCTCCGCAGCCGCTGAGCAGGAGGGCGCAGGCGGCGGCGAGGGTGACGGCGGCGGTCTTGACGGTGGTGCGCATAGGTGGTCCCCAGGGTGCGATGGCGAAGGCCGGGCGGCCGCGGGGCCGCGCTACGGGAACGCGGCCGCCCGGCGTATTGCGTGTGCGTCAGTCGGTGGCCGCGGAACTGCCGGACGCCTCCGCCGCAGCGGTACGGCGCCGTCCGGCGAGGATGCCGAAGCCGACGCCCGCGGCGCCGACGACGATCCCGGCGATGCCGAGGGCCCGCGCGGTGCCGTCGCTGCTGCTGCCGGACGACGCGGCCTTCGGCGCGGTCTTGTCATTGGCCGGAGCGGGCGCCGGCGTGCCGGTCGCGGGCGCCGCGCCGCTGTCGGTGGCTGCCGTCAGCTTCAGCGTGGGCGCCGGGTTCTGCGGCTCGGCCTGGCCGGCCTGCGGGATCTCGATCCAGCGGACGACGTCGCCGTTGTCGTAGGTCTGCAGCGTCTTGAACGACAGCGAGTCGGTGTCGGAGGGCAGCGGGCCGAAGGAGACCGGGAACTGCTGGAACTGCCCGGGCGCGATCTTCCCGCCGCTCCAGGTGATCTTGGTGACGGCCTGGTCGATCGTGCCGTCGTCGGTCTTGATCGGCGTCGTCAGCTTCGACTTGGTCACCTGCGCGGTCCAGCCCGGTACCGGCTGCAGGGACACCGACGCGATCGGGTGGTCGGTGGGCAGGTTGACCTCGATCTTCACGGTCGAGGCGCCGTCCTGCTCGTTGGGCACCTTGAAGGCGACCGTGGTGTAGCCGCCCTTGGCGGCGGCGGTCGGCTGCACGGTGACATGGGCGAAGGCCGGCACCGCGGCCAGCAGGACCGTCGCGCCGGCGAGGGCGGCGACGGTCGCGGCGCGGCCGCGCAGGCGGGACATGCCGGACGTGCGGGCCACGCGGGACGTGCGGGAAGTGCTCATGACAGGGCTTCTCCACGGTGAGGGATGCTGCGGACGGAAAGGCTGTGCAGGCGCGGCCGACGCCGTCGCAAAGGCGTGCACCGGGCGGGCGCACGGGCGTACGGAGCCGGTCGCCGCGGCAATGTGCGACGGGTTCGGGGCGTACGCGGGCGCGCCGCCGGGGTGCTGCTGCGGCGGCTACGGCACGGCGGACCCGCGCGCCGTCCGCCCGCCACCCGAGCCGTACCTGCCGCGGGCGCCGGGGCCGTCCGCGTCGTCACCGCCGGGCACGGCAGCTGAGGCACCGGAAGGTCCGGTGGCATCAGGAATGCCGGTAAAACCGGAGGAACGCGGATGAGCCCGGACAAACCGGGGTGAGGAAGAGGTGGGTGGAGCCGACGCCGCGTCAGGCCGCCAGTGCCACCGGGGGGCCGCGCCGGGCCAGCGAATGCCGCAGCAGCACCGTGCGCAGGGAGGCGCGCGGTGCCCTCTCGGTGCGTGGCGGGCCGTGCCGCGGGGCCCCGGCCAGGCCGGCGGTGAGCGCGGCCAGCAGCGCGTGCGCGCGGCGTACGGCGGTGGGGCTGAAGCCGGTGAGTTCCGCCGCGCCGCGGACCGACAGCCTGACCAGCCGCCAGAGCGCGGCCTCGCCGCGCCGCAGCAGCCAGCCCGCCACCACGGCGGCCAGCAGGTGCGCGAGCAGCATCGGCAGCGAGCACAGCGGCAGCGAGGCCAGCACCGAGCGCGCGGTGAGGCCGGCGGGCGGCGCCATTCCCGGCATGCCCGCGGTGTGCGCCGCGTGCGGGCCGAGGCCCGCGGCGGACACGATCTGCTGCGCGGACTGCGGGGTCAGCGCCGCCGCGTGGGTGCCGCACACCAGCCGGGCGGCCACGGTCAGCAGCCCGCCGTCACCGCCACTCGAAGGAGTGAGCCCCGGCGTGGCGCACATCTGGCCCGCGCCGAAGACCATGTGCAAGGTGAGCTGCCCGGCGGCCAGGCTCGCGGTGATGCCCGGCAGCGTGCGCTCCCGGCCCGCCAGCGGCGCCACGACGGCGACGACCCCCAGCCATCCCAGCGCCAGCGACCAGCCCGGCACCGGGGTGCCCGAGGCCAGTGTGTGCCCGGCGGCGGCCAGCACGACGCAGACCGCGGCAAAGAGCGCGGCCCTCAGCAGTCGCATGCCGGCGCCTGCGCGCACAGCGAGGGCGGGGGTAGCCATGACGGCCGACATCTTCTCACCACGCGCCTCATCCGTGAACAAGGGGGTGTCCGGCTCGCGGTGGTGTGTCCGGCCGCTTTTACACCCGTATGCCGGGCGCGGGCATCCGCCGAATGAGCGGTATCACGTCAACACCGCGCTTACGGGGTGGCCTTCGCGGCAATACGTAGTCGTATGTCGAGCCGCAGCCAGGAGGCTGAGCATGAGCATCTGGTGGTCACTCCATTTGCGGCGCGAGGCTGCGAGCGTTCCGCTCGCCCGGAAGCTCCTGCTGGGCACGATGGAGACCGCCGGGGTGGACCCCGACATCTCCTTCGACCTTTCGGTGGCACTGTCCGAGGCGTGCGCGAACGCCGTTGAGCACGCCGGAACGGCGACCGGCTACTGCGTCACCGCCCACATCGACGGTGACTGCTGCCGGATCGAGGTCGCCGATTCCGCGCCTACGACCTCCCGCGACCGCACGACCGTCTTCGAGCACGCACCCGACCTCGACCGCAAACCCGACTGGGTCCTGCACCCCGCCCGCCCACTGCCGCACCGCGCGCAGTATGCCGAGCACGGGCGAGGGCTCATCCTGATCGAAGCGCTGGTGGACCATGTGCGCTTCCACGACCGCCCCGGCGTCGGGACGGCCGTGTCCTTCGACAAGGTCCTCAAATGGCGCGACGACGCCCTCCTCAAGGCGTCGTGACACCGTGAGGAGGGCGTCGGGGGGACGTACCCCGCGAGGCCTCGCGGGGCAGCTTCTCCGGGCCTGCTAGCCGCGCAGCCCGGCCATCCAGGACTCGACCTCGGCCGAGGCGCGGGGCAGGGCCGCGGACAGATTGCGGTTGCCCCCCGCCGTGACGAGGATGTCGTCCTCGATGCGGACACCGATGCCGCGGTATTCCTCCGGCACGGTCATGTCGTCCGCCTGGAAGTACAGGCCGGGCTCCACGGTGAGCACCATGCCCGGCTCCAGCGTGCAGTCGACGTACGCCTCGGTGCGCGCGTGCGCGCAGTCGTGGACGTCGATGCCGAGCATGTGGCCGGTGCCGTGCAGCGTCCAGCGGCGCTGCAGGCCCAGTTCGAGCACCCGCTCGACCGTGCCCTCCAGCAGGCCCCACGCGACCAGGTGCTCGGCGAGCACGCGCTGGGCGGCGTCGTGGAAGTCGCGGTAGGCGGCACCCGGCTTGACGGCCGCGATGCCCGCCTCCTGCGCGGCGTACACCGCGTCGTAGATCTTCCGCTGGAGCGGCGTGAAGCTGCCGTTGACCGGCAGCGTACGGGTCACGTCGGCGGTGTAGAGGTGGCGCGTCTCGACGCCCGCGTCCAGCAGCAGCAGATCGCCGGAGCGCACCGGGCCGTCGTTGCGCACCCAGTGCAGCGTGGTGGCGTGCGGGCCGGAGGCGCAGATGGAGCCGTAGCCCACGTCGTTGCCCTCGACGCGGGCGCGCAGGAAGAAGGTGCCCTCGATCCAGCGCTCCGAGGTGGCCTCGGCCTTGTCGAGCACCTTGACGACGTCCTCGAAGCCGCGGGCGGTCGAGGCGCAGGCCTGCTCCAGCTCGGCGATCTCGAAGTCGTCCTTGACCAGGCGCAGCTCGGACAGGAAGACGGTCAGCTCCTGGTCCCGCTCGGCGGTGACCTTGTCGGTCAGCGCCGCCTCCACGCCCGCGTCGTGGCCGCGCACGACCCGGACCGGCCCGGTGGCCTCGCGCAGCACCTCGGCGACCGTGCGCACGTCGCGGCAGGGCAGGCCGAGCAGTTGCTCGCCCTCGGCCAGGCTGTTGCGGCGGCCGACCCACAGCTCGCCCTGGCCGTGCAGCCAGAACTCGCCGTTCTCCCGGTCGGAGCGCGGCAGCAGGTAGGCGGTCGCCTCGTGGCCGCCCTCGGCGAGCGGCTCCAGCACCAGGACGGCGTCCTCCGTCTGGTCGCCGGTGAGGTGGGCGTATTCGGTCGCGGCGCGGAAGGGGTAGTCCGTGTCGTTGGAACGGCGGCGCAGATTGCCGGCCGGAACCACGATGCGCTCACCGGGGAAGCGCGCCGACACCGCGGCGCGCCGCGCGGCGGTCTGCCGCGCCTGCGGGATCGGCTCCAGGCCGCGCCGCTCGGTGTCCGCCCAGCCGGACTTCATGACGGCCGCCAGCTCGTCCGACACCGCCGGATACAGCCCGTTCTTGCGCTGCTTGACCGGCTTGTCCGCAGCGGCCTCGGGCTCCTGCGCCCCCGCGATCTCCTGCTCTTCCCCGTTCGTGCCCCGCTGCCCGTCGGCCTCCGTCACGTCCCTGCCTCCTCAAGATGAACCTTTCGTCCATCGTAGGCGGGGGGTGTGTCAGTCGAAACGGGCCACCAGCAGCACCAGGTCCTCGGCGCCCGCGGTGCTGTCCAGGCCGCCGGGCAGCACGGCCCGCAGCAGGTGGTCGGCCAGCAGCCCGGGATCCTCGCGTACGGCGCCGGTCGCGCTCTGGGCGGCCGCGTGGACGCGCGCGACGGCCCGGTCGGCGCAGTCGCCGGTGCGGTGCAGCAGCCCGTCCGTGAAGAGCACCAGGCTCTCGCCGGGCCGCACCCGCAGCTCGACGCCGGGCGCCTCCCAGCAGCTGAGCATGTTCAGCGGCGCCGACAGCGAGGTCTCGACGAATTCGCAGCGGTGGTCGCCGACCAGCAGCGGCGGGCAGTGTCCGGCGCCCGCGAGCGTCACCCGGCGGCTCCCGGCGGACTGCGGGGCGCTCACATGGCCGAACAGCGCGGTCGCGGAGCGGGCCGGTTCGGTCAGCCGCAGCAGCAGCTCCAGGTCGGAGAGCACCGCGACCGGGTCCTCGCCCTCCATGACCGCGTACGCCCGCAGCGACGCCCGCAGCCGGTCCCGCGCGGCCACCGCGCCGGGACCCGCGCCCGTGACGCCGCCCACGGCCAGCCCGAGCGCGCCCTCGGGCAGCGGCAGGGCGTCGTACCAGTCGCCGCCGCCGCGTGGCCCGCTCTGGTGCCGTACGGCCATGCGCACGCCGGGGACGCGCGGCAGCCGGGCCGGCAGCATCTCGGCGGACAGGGCGGCGGCGTCCCGCCGGGCCCGGGCCAGGTCCAGACCGCGGGCGAGGTGCTCGGCGGCGTACCGCACGTACATTCCGGCCAGCCGGCGCTGCCGGGGGGTGGGCTCGGCGGGCTCGTCGTAGAACCACACGACCGCGCCGAGGCGGCGGCGGGCCGGTCCGGCGGCGCGGAGGGCCGGGGCGCCCGCGGACGGAGCGGCGGCGGTTGCGGATGCGGCGGGGCCGGTTGTGGAGAAGTCGCGGAAGTCTTCGGCGGCGCCGTCGCCCGGGAAGGTCGCGGGGCCGGCGGGCTCGCGGTCGGCTGCGGAATATGCCGCGCCGTTTGCAGAGGAAGCGGCTGAATCCGGTGAGGGTACGGTGTCGCCTTCCGGCCTCGCGGCGGGACGGTCGACGGCGAGCGCGAGCCCGTAGGCGGCTGCCAGGCCGAGCTGCGCCGCCACCTCGTGGTGCCGCTCGCGGGCGCCGGGGCCCTGCCGCAGGTCGGGGTGCGCGGCCTCGTCGGCGCCGGTCGGCACCGCGCCGAAGCCGACGGTCTCCAGGGCGCCCAGGTCGCAGTGCCCGAGGCCGTGGCCGACGGTGGTGTCGGGGCCCAGGTCGTCGGCGGGCGCGAGTGTGGCGAGGCCGCGCCGGGCGCCGACCAGGGCGCACCCGGCCAGCGCGACTTCGCGCAGCGCGTCGTCCAGCAGGGCCGTTCGGGCCAGCCGTTCGGTCAGCTCATGAAGCAGCGACAGGTCGCAGGACCAGGACACCAGCCCGTCCTGAAGCGCGGGAGCCAGTCCGGGCGGGGTGCTTTCCGGCAGGCCGGGGGCGGTTTCCACGGCGGGCGCGGTCGCCGCGGCGGGGACCGCGGGCACGGAAGAGGGCGCCGCGGCAGGCGCGGCCGCCGCGAGGGCGGACGAAGGCGCGGTAGTGGCAGGCGCGTTGGGAGTATGCGCCGCGGTGGGTCGCCGTGGCTCGCTTCCGGCCACTTTTCTGACCCGGGAGGGGTTCACCGCCCGCGACTTCCGGGCAGAGAACGAAGGGTGGGGCAATCCGAGCTTTTCGCCCGCGCAGGGCGGAGCACTCGCATGATTAGCATCGCAAACCCCCATGTGTGCTGCGCCGCTGTCAAGGACCCCACTTCTACACGGGCGATCGTGGGCATGTCCAGGATTGTCCCGATACCAGGAATGGTGTCGGGTCCCTTGCGTCCGCCGTGCCCGACGGCATACGTTGGCCGAAAAGAACCACCCCCGCCGTATGCGCGCTGTCGACTGATCCAAGCCAACAGCGCGTCATATTGCGGGCGATGGGTAGGAACCCGATGTCTGGCTCAAGCGTCGTAAGTACGTAATCAGTTGACGGCCGACCCAACCCGAGTGGCAGGGGTGCTGGGCCCGAAGTGAGCCACGAACGAGTGGGTCACGATCAGGGCACCGCGAAGTGCCAAGCGCCCTATTCGCGCTAACCTCCGCCACGTTCCACGCTCGGCTGGCGGCGGCGTGTTGCGCTGCCTCGCAAGCGGTGTGCTCGACAAGTTACGTTGTGTAATGGGCAGATCCCTGGGCGTTAACGGAAAGGAACGAGCGCTGATGCGCGAGATCCTCGGAAGGCGACGCAAGCTCTCACTACAGCGAAAGGAGCGGACCGCGTTGCTCAACGCGGCGCTCACTTACGCCGAGCAGTGGCGATGGCGTGTCGTGCCCGGCGTCGGGTACGACGGGCGCGGAAGCTGGCGCGCGGCAGGAGCGCAGCCGTGCGCCTGCGCACGCCCCAACTGCCCCGTACCCGGGGCGCACCCGCTCGACCCCGGACTCCTGGCCGCGACCCGTGATCCGCGCATGGTGCGCTACTGGTGGACCAGCCGGCCCGACGCGCCCGTCGTGGTCGCCACCGGCGACCGCGTCTCGGCGGCGAGCCTGCCCGCCGTGGCCGGTGCGCGCGCCGTGGAGGCGCTGGACGCCATGGGCGTACGGCTGGGGCCGATCGTCGCCACTCCGACGCGGTATCAGCTACTGGTCGCTCCCTACTCGCTCGCCGACCTCGGCGAGATCCTCGACAGCCACGACTGGGTCCCCGCGTCCCTGCGCTACCACGGTGACGGTGGCTACGTGGGCCTTCCGCCGTCCAGCAGCAGTGCCGGCCAACTGCGCTGGGTACGCCCGCCGCAGCCCGACGAGCGCACCGGCGGCCCGCAGCCGTGGCTGCCGCAGATCGGCACCCTGATCGACGCCCTGGTGCGGGCGGGCCGCAGCATGCCGGGCAGTGACCGGCTGACGTACTGACGCCCCGGCATTCCGCGGGGCAGGGCTGACGGGGACTCAGCCCGCTCGGGTTCGCGGAGGCGTGCCGGACGGAGCCGTTCGAGCCGTATGCCTCGGCACATTGCCGCGGCGTACGGCTCCGCGCGCCGGGGAATGTGACGGCGCGGCAATGTGCCGGGTGATCCGGCGTTCTTTACGTGCTCCGCACGCGGGGAGCGTCCTTACGCGCTCCGCACGCGGGGCGGCGTACGGTCCGCTGTACGGCCACGGTGTGTGTGCGTCGGCGTGCAGGGGACGGCGTACGGCCGAGGTCCCGCGGACCCCGCCGGAATCCCTCGTACGGGTGAACGCGGTTCCCGCCGTCACTCGTTCGGGCAGCGACCGGCCGCGGGAGACCTGGCCCGTGGCACCGGACAGGCGGGAGGCTCCGCACATGGCCGCTATGTTCTCTTTCGTGGCACATTGCGTCGTGGGCAGGCGCGGCGACCGGGCACGAGGAGGAGGGGAGCGGCGGATGGCAGCGCACCGCCAGGCGGCACAGGACCCCGGCGACCGGCTGCGGCTGATCGCGGCCGCGAGCGTCGCCGCACTCGCCGTCGTCCTGCCGCTGGCCGCGGTGACCGCCGACCACCACGACGCCGCCCCGCGCCGCCAGGCCGGCCACAGCACTCCCCGCGACGCGCCGGACGCGAGCCGGACCGGGGGCTCAGCGGACGGTTCGGCGGGCGGCTCGGCGCGCGGCGACTGACGGGCGCGCAGCCCCGCGTGCGGCCCGATCCGGAGGATTCCGCGGCGGTGCGGAAGGTGGGCTCCGGCGCCGCTCGGGTGCCGCTCCGGATGCCGTCCGCGGCATCGCCCGCGGGCTGCTGACCTGGGGCAGGACATGGAAAACCCGGTCGCTGACGACGGGGGATGCATCAGCGACCGGGCTGACTAAACGGTAACAAGACTTCGTCCGATCGCAAATTCCCCCCAAGCGGAGGCGCCGCCGAATCCTGGGGATTCTGCGGGAGTTGTGACCGGAATCACTGACCAACCGCTCAGTCGGATGCGGTGCGCCACCGTCCGGCGGCGCCGCCGACGTGGGGGCCGGTGTCCGGCTGGACCCCGGCCCAGTCGCGGCGGGCCGCGTCGCGGCTCAGGCGCAGCCGCAGGCTCAGGCTCAGGCTCAGGCTCAGCTCAGCGTGATCTGGCGGTTCATGAAGCCGCTGCGGGCCCGCCGCTCCTCGGCGGTCAGGGGCTCGGTGCGGGCCAGGGTCTCCAGCAGGCGCTCGCCGAAGGCGGCCGCGGGCTTCTCGACCTCCTCCGCGCCCATGCCCAGCGGCAGGTCCCACACCGGCACGGTCAGGCCGTGCGCGCGGAAGGAACCGACGAGCCGGGTGCCCTCGCCGAGCGAGGACGCGCCCGCGACGTGCAGCCGGGCCATCGCGTCGAGGAGCGCCTCCTCCGGGTGCGGCATGACCCACCGCAGGTGGTTCTTCTCCGGCGTCTCGCACCAGTACGCCGCGTCGACGCCGTTCAGCCGCACGGTCGGGATCACGGCCTCGTTCGCGCGCTCCAGCGACGCGGCCACCTCGCCGGTCGCCGTCTCCGCGTCCTCCAGCCAGAACTCGAAGCCCGAGTGCACCTCCGGCACGAAGGGCGCGTCCGGGTCCAGCAGATCCTGCAGCCGCGGCCCGTCGGGGGCGGTCCTGCGGCCCTCCACCGGGTTGCCGGGTTCGGCGGTGAGCGCGCGGGACAGGGTGTCGGCGAGGTCGCGGCTGATGTCGCCGGAAGCGGTGTCGCTCTGCAGGCCGAGCAGCACGGCGCCGGTGTCGCGGCGCAGCCCCGGCCAGGCCATCGGCAGCACGGTGCCGAGCGTGACGGAGGGCACGCCGTCGGGCAGCGGCGCCTTGAGGGTGAGCGGGGCGGTGGCCGCGGGCACGAGTTCGCGCAGCGCCACCCAGTCGCATTCGCCGGACAGGCCCTCGAAGGGGCGCTTGACCAGCTCGGTCACCGCGTGCGCCGCCTCCCGGCCGTGGCAGGCCTTGTAGCGGCGGCCCGATCCGCACGGGCAGGGCTCGCGCGCGCCGACCACCGGCACTGCCGCGCCCTTCGCGGTCCCGGCCGCCGGTGCGGCCCCCTTGCTCCTGGTGGCGGTCGCGCGCTTCTTGGCCATGGCTCGGTCTCTCCCGGTGCGGCGTTGTTCCCGGCCGCGAGCCTAGCGCCCGGCGGCCCTCCGCCCGACCACGACGGGCGGTGCGGCAGCGGCCGGGTCGGGCGCGGTCAGCTCAGGTCGTCCAGGGACTCCGCCAGGTCCAGCGGGAGGCCGAGGGGGACTCCGCGCGGCAGGCCGATGCCCGTACCGCCCAGGGCGAGGTCGTCGCGGCGGGCGTGCCTGCCCCGGACGGGCAGGAGGGCCCACACGGTGACCTCGCCGGGCGCGTAGTCGCCCACACCCCAGCGGAGCGCGAGGCTGCCGACGATGCCCAGGCCGCGGCCGCCGTGAGCCGTCAGGGAGGGGCTGGAAGGGCGCGGCCTGGTGGGTCCGCCGCCGTCCGTGACCTCGATCTTGAGCAGCCCGTCGTCCCCGACCGCCCACCCGGCCCTTATGCCGCCGTCCGCATCCTCCGGACCGGCCTCACCGGTGGCTGCACCCGAGCTTCTGCCGGGAATCCCGGGACCTGCGGCCGTACCCGGGCCCCTGCCGGGGATCACGGGCATCGCGCTCTCCGCCGTATCGCCCAGCGGGCGGGCGTGCCGGCACGAATTGCTGAGCAGTTCGGAAAGGATGAGCACCGCGTCGTCCACGACCGGCTCCGGCACGCTCTGCGCGTACAGATCCCGGCGCATGCACCTGCGTGCCTCCGCGACGCCGCCAGGACCATGGGGCAGGGCCATGGTCGTGGACGTCGGCACCTCCTGTGCGACCATCAACGACACCCCCGTGACCTCCTTCACCCCACGCCACGGGATGGATGCCCTCTGGGGCTGGACCGGAAACAGGCCAACCGCGATCTATTGACGCACTCCTTACGTCCCGGCAAAAGCCCCTGCGCCACATGTAGGGAAAACCCTGCGTCCGCGCGCGCCGCGCGCCCGCCCCGCGTCCGGCGCCCGCCCGCGTACGCCCCCCAGCTCACGCGATGTCCCGCCCCCGCTCCGCGTATTGCCGCGTCCCGCGTATCCGGCCCCCGCCCGGCCGTGATCCCGTGGCGTATTGCCGTGCCGTCGCAATATGCGGGGTGGATATCCCGCCACCCGGCCCCCGCCCCAGGGCTCCGCGCCCGGTCCGGTCGCCGGTCCGCCGCCCGACCCGTACGGCTCGGGCACCGGTCATGGGCGTGGCGGTGTGCCCTCTCCACGCCGGTTCAGCGCCGGAGCCCGCCGGTGCCGCCCGGGCCGCCGGCCCCGTCGATCGCCGCGAGCTGGGCGCGTACCTGCCGGGGCCGGTTGGTGATGACGGCGTCGACGCCGAGCCGGGCGCAGAGCTCCACGTCGGCGGGCTCGTCGACCGTCCAGACGTGGACGCGGTTCCCGGCGCGGTGCAGCCGCGCCACATACCCCGGGTTCGCCCGGAGGATGCGCATGCTCGGTCCGGCGATCCGCACTCCCGCCGGGATCCGCCCGTCGCGGTGCCGCGGCGACACGTACTGCATGAGGTAGACGGTCGGCAGCGCGGGCGCCGCGAGCCGCACCCGGCGCAGCGACCGGGACGAGAAGCTCATCACCCGCACCTGTGAGGGCGCCCCGGCCGGGGAGGGACGGTCCAGGCCGAAGGCGCGCAGCAGCTCGATCAGCCGCTCCTCCACCTGTCCGGCCCAGCGCGTCGGGTGCTTGGTCTCGATGGCCAGCTCCACCCGGCGGTCGGTGTCCGCGACGAGCTCCAGCAGCCGCCGCAAGGTCAGCACACGGCTGCGCTCCTCGGCGTCGCCGGGGGCCGCGGGAGAGTCGGGATCGCCCAGCGGCTCCCGCTCCGGCGCCTCCGGATCGGCATGCCGACCCTTCCAGGAGCCGAAGTCCAGCGCGGCGAGGTCGGCCAGCTCCAGCGAGGAGACCGCCCCGCGGCCGTTCGACGTACGGTTGACGCGCCAGTCGTGCACGCACACCAGCTCGCCGTCGGCCGTCAGGCGGATGTCGCACTCCAGGGCATCGGCGCCGTCCTCGATGGCTTTCCGGTACGCGGCCAGCGTATGTTCTGGTACATCTTCGGAAGCACCCCGATGGGCGACGACCTGGACAGGTCGCCCCTGCGGGTACGCCTCCGGGACCGCGCGCACATGTGTCACCGGTTCATGGTGCCACCGCCTCGGCGGCGCCACGCGAACCGGCTCCCGGCGCACGCGTCTCTGACATGCACAGCTCCCGCTTACGGTGGTCCGACACGCGGTGGGAAATGCTGTGTTCGGCCCACCACCCTGTCCTGAACCGAGGAGAAACGCTGTGAGCACCGAAAACGAAGCCGGTTCCGTCCCGGCTGCGGAGTCGGCGTCGGCCGCACCCGGCGGTGCGGCGTACGACGGTGCCCCGGCGGCACAGGCTCCCGCTCCTCCGGCGACCCCGCCGGCGCCCACGGACGACGCCGCGCGCACCGAGGTCCTGCCGGCGCAGGCGCCTCCGCCGGTGGGGCCGCCGTCGCCGTACGGCCCGCCGCCGGCCGCGCTCGCCCACCAGCAGCCGCAGGCCGCCCCGGCACCTTCCGCCCCGGCGTACGAGCCCACGGCGCCCGCCGCCCCGGCGTACGACGCCAAGCCGCCCGCCGCCCCCGTGTACGACGCCCCCGCGGCCGCGCCCGTACCGGCGCAGCCGCAGCCGCCCGTCACCGGCGCCCAGCCGCCCGTGGTGCCGGCCCAGCCGCAGGGCTACGGGCAGCACGCCGCGTTCGGCGCGGAGCCGCCGCACCAGGCTCCGCAGCCCGCGCAGCCGCCGCACGGCCCGCAGGCGCCGCAGGACCCGTACGCCGTGCCCGTCACGCCCTCCTACGCCACCGGGGGCCAGCCCCCGCAGACCCAGCCCGGCTACGGCGCCCCCGGCGGCCCCGAGGGACCGGTGTGGGGCCAGCCCGCGCCCGTACCCCCGGAGGGCGGCCGCAAGCGCCGCGGCATCGGCGGCCTGGTCGCCGCGGTCCTGGTGGCGGCCCTCGTCGCCGGCGGCGTCGGCGGCGGCATCGGCTACTGGGCCGCGGAGCACAACGACAAGAACGACACGTCCGCCTCCACGACCGTCGCCGACGGCGGCAGCCAGAAGGCCCTCAACCGCGCCCCCACCTCCGTCGCCGGCATCGCCAACACCGCGCTCCCCCGCGTCGTGACGATCAAGGCGAGCGGCAGCCAGGAGAGCGGCACGGGCACCGGCTTCGTCTACGACACCCAGGGCCACATCCTCACCAACAACCACGTCGTCGCCCCCGCGGCGGACGGTGGCAAGCTGACCGTCACCTTCTCCAACGGCAAGACGTACGACGCGGAGGTCATCGGCCGCGCCCAGGGCTACGACGTGGCCGTCATCAAGCTCAAGAACGCCTCGGGCGTCAAGCTCTCGCCGCTGCCGCTCGGCAATTCCGACAACGCGGCAGTGGGCGACGCCACCATCGCGATCGGCGCTCCCTTCGGCCTGTCCGGCACGGTGACCACCGGCATCGTCAGCGCCGTCCACCGCCCGGTCGCCTCCAGCGACGGCCAGGGCTCGCAGGCGTCCTACATGAGCGCGATCCAGACGGACGCGTCTATCAACCCCGGCAACTCCGGCGGCCCCCTGCTCAACGCCAACGGCGCCGTCATCGGCATCAACTCCGCGATCCAGCCCGGCGGCAACACGCAGCCCGGCAGCCAGGGCGGCAGCGTCGGCCTCGGCTTCGCCATCCCGATCAACCAGGCCAAGCGCGTCGCCGACGAGCTGATCAAGACCGGCAAGCCCGTCTACCCGGTCATGGAGGTCCAGGTCGACAGCCAGTACCAGGGCGACGGCGCGAAGATCGCCAGCGGCTCGGAGGGTGTCACCGCGGGCGGCCCCGGCGACAAGGCCGGCCTCAGGCCCGGCGACGTCATCACCGAGTTCGACCACACGATCGTCGACAGCGACGAGACCCTGATCGGCGAGATCTGGCAGCACCAGCCCGACGAGAAGGTCACCGTCACCTACACCCGCGACGGCTCCACCCACACCACCACCGTCACCCTCGGCTCCCGCGTCGGCGACTCCCCGCAGTAGGCTGACCCCCGCGACGCCCCACCCCCCCCACCGGGGGCCAGGACGCCGCGGGGAGGCTTGCCCGAGCGGCCGAAGGGAACGGTCTTGAAAACCGTCGTGGCAGCGATGTCACCGTGGGTTCAAATCCCACAGCCTCCGCACAGCTAGCTGTACGCGCAGGCCAGAGCGGGTGCCCCGGACTCCGGGGCACCCGCTTTGTGCGTCCACCGTCCCACCGTGGCCCGCTGCGGACCGCCATGAACCACTGCGTGTGGACCAGGCGTGGACCGAACTCGGCGGCTTTGAAGGGGCCTGGGACCTCAGCCCCTGCGTCGGCTGGTGATGTGAAGGACCACTTCGCAGCACTGCCCGACGACGCCTAAGACGACCAGGGCCCAGACCGCGGTGTGGTCTCGCACGTGTCCCGACGCGATGGCCGCGGCGATGCCTCCCCCGCTGAGGACGCCCCACCGGATCTTCGCCAGCGAGAGCCTCACGTTGAGGTCGTGAGTCCTGTTCATCGGGGAGGCACCTCGCACATGGCAGATCAGCCGATTGCTCGTCCGCACCAGCGGCGGCCGCACGTTCAGCATACGACTTGCGTCTCAGAATGCAAGGTCTAGTAGGTCATATTCCTTCGAATCGCAGGGAAGATGCGCTATGATTATTTTGGTCAGCCCGGGTGGGTCCCATTGGCGCATACCTGCTCCGCGCTACTGGGCCAGCGCGCGGGCGATGCGGTCGTTGTCCTGGGACTGGCGCCCCTTGATGACCTTCGCGTAGAAGCGGAAGAGGACGGCCACACTGTGCCCGGCGCGGCGGGCGACCTCGGTCGGGTCCACGCCGGAGCTGAGCCACAGGGACACGCCGGCGTGGCGGAGGGCGTAGGGGACGTCCGCGAGGGGCGTGGTGACGTCGTGGGGCGGGAGTGCCTTCTCCCGCGCCGATTTCCAGAGGTCCGTGTACTCCGTCGAGCGGACGCGCCCGCCGCCCGCGGCGCGGAAGAGCCGCCCGTCGGGCGCGGTGCCGTACCTCTTCCGGTGCCGGCGGAGCATGCCGACAAGGACCGGAGGGATAGGGACCGAACGGGTTGCCTTGCGGGCACGGCGCTTCAGGCCGCGCTTGTCGAAGGGGCGGCCGTCGTCCGTCCAGCCCGAGCCGACTTCGGGGCGGCTCTCGGAGAGGAGCAGTTCGCCCCACTCGGTTTCCGCCTCGTCCCCCTTCGGCGCCGGAGGTAGATGGCATGCAGCGGCGTCGAGTGCTGCCGCTTCGCCGGGACGCATCGCGGCGTAATACAGGCAGCCGAAGAACGCCGCCAGGTGTTCGCCGCGCGGCCCCTGCTCACCTACGGCGGCGATGAGCAAGCGTGCCTGGGCAGGGCTCGGCACGTACCGGAAGTCGATCTCGTCATCGGTTTCCGGCGGCTGCCAGTCCACCTTTCCCAGCGGGAACGTGGTGAGGACTTCCCGCTCGACGGCGTAGCGCAGCGCGTTGCTGAACACCGTGTACTTGCGGTGGATGGTCGTCTCCGCCGCCTTCGTCCCGTCCATCTTCAGCGAGAGGGCATCGAGGGCGGGGCGCAGGCGCACGGCCTTGTCGAGTTCGTTCGCGTCTACGGACTTGCGCGCGATCCAGTCCAGGGCGGCGGCGATGTCCGCCGGGGGCTCCTCCGTCTCGGAGCGCGCCCTCAAGCTGCCGGTCGCCGTGTCGCGCTGGAAGCGGAAGGCCCAGGAGTAGAGGGCTGCGCGGAGGACCCTCGGGGCGGGCGCGCCCCGGGTGTCCTTGACGAGAACGGGCGTGATGGTGGCGAGCGCGTCGGCGATCCCGGCGCGGTGCTTGGCCGAGACGTTCGGCCACTTCATGAGGGCGTAGGCGCAGGCGTGCTGATACCACGTCGGCGTCTGGAGCCGCCGGAACTCCGACGCAGGCAGGCCCGTGGCCTCGTCGAACTGCTCGTGGTTCCGCAGGGCGGTCAGCAGCTCGGAACGGCGTCCGTCCGCCTGCTCCTTGATCTTGTAGCTCTTCGAGTGCGGGGTGATCCCTACGCGCCAGCGCAGTTGGAAGGCGTTCGCGCGATTGGCGCGTTGCCGAATCCCCCAGATCTTCACGTCATATGTGAGCACGGTGTCTCCCTCGGCGGGGGCGCGCGGTGATGCCGCGCGCCCCCGCCAAGCCGTAGGTGGGATTCAGGCGGTGTGTACTTCGTGCGCTTCGAGCCACGTGTCGAGGTCGGTGCGGCGGACGCGGATCTGTCCGTTGGGGAGGCGGATGCAGCGGGGGGCCTTGCCGCGGGCGCGCATGCGGTAGAAGGCCGAGCGGGACATGCCGATCTCGTCGAGGACGTCGGGGAGTTTGAGGTTGGGGTGGCGGGGCGCGCTGCTACGGGCGGGGGGTCGCCTGGAGCTGGTCACGGCTGGCTCCCCTCGGGCGTGGTGCTGGTGTCGGGGAAGACCGTGTACACGCGCAGCAGCGTCGTGCCGATGGGGGTGGTGAATTCGAGGTGGCGCCTGGCGTCGTAGTGCTTGAGGGTGAGTGCGTTGGTGGCGATGTCGAGGGCGTCGCGCCAGGTCTCCAGGTCGGCGGGACCGTCGAGCAGGACATCGACCTGCTTGGGGAAGGCGGAGTGGGAGACGACGTAGGCGCCCGGGAGGTCGGGGTGGGCGTCGGCGAAGTGGGACAGGGATTGGAGGGCGGTGGCCTGTGCGGTGATCGTCGGCGGGGGGTTGGCGTCGTAGGGCATGCTGGTGGCACCTCCTGTGCCTTGCGGGGTTGGGAGGCACGGGGCGGCGGGTTTCCTGGCGGGAGGCCGCCGCCCCGGACCGGGGCTACTTCGGGTCTGCCGGGGCCACGGTGGTCGTGGCGACGAGGGCGATGGTTCCGGTGGGTTCGCCTTCGAGCGGGGTTTCCATCCAGTCCCAGGCGGCGTCGCCGGTGAGCGGGGCGTAGCCGAGGGTGGCGAGGGCCTTGCGGCGGGCAGTGAGCGTGGGGATGCCGTCGCCGGTGGGGAAGGGGACGGTGGGCCAGCGGGCGGTGTCGGGGAGGGCGACGAAGACCTGCCATTCGGTGCCGTCCCAGGACTGGATCATGTGGGCGCGGAGCGGGTGGGTGTACGGCAATGCGGTCCCTTCGGTGGTGCGGGTCAGTGCGCGTGCAGGAAGCCGTGGGCGGCGGCGTGGCGGATGAGGTGGTGGAGGGAGCGCTCGGCCTGCTCGCCGTACGCGGTGGCGGCGTCCGGGAGGTCGGCGGCCGTGGCGGTGAGCACGCGGGTGTGGAGGGCGGCGAGTTCGCGGGCTCCGGCGGCGGTGGTGAGGGAGGCGGCGAGGTCGGGGAGGGCCGCGAGGACGTAGTGGCCGGCCGGGTCGCGGGAGAGGGTGACGTGGTGCGGGCGCTCGGCGCGGAGGACGGCGGCGAGGGCGTGGGCGGCGCCGTGCGCGTAGCCGAGGGCGGCGTTGACGTAGAGGTCGCGGGTGCGCTGCTCGGTGGCGGCGTAGAGGTCGGTGAGCTGGCGCAGGGCCTCGTCGTACGGTCGTACCGACTCGGCGCCGGGGACGGTGAGCAGGCCGGGCAGCGGGACGAGGCGGGCCGGGTCGACGGTACGGGCGGCGTGGCAGGCGCTGGCGTGCGCGGCGCGCAGTTCGCGGGCGGCGGCGCCGAGGGCGTGCACGCTCGCGGTGAGGTCGGTGTGCCAGGTGGTGTCGGTCATGGGTCCTCCGTTCGGAACGGCCGTCAGGCCAGCGGGTTGAAGCCGTTGCCGGCGCGGCCGAGGAGGGTGCGGAGGTCGCCGCCGACGGTGGCGAGCCGCTGCTCCACCGCCCGCCATGACTCGTCGTCGATGGCCATGAGCGCGGTGATGGCGGTGGGGGCCTGGCCGAGTTCGAGGGCGGTGAGCGCGTCGCGCAGGTCGGCGAGGGCCATGAGGGAGATACGGGGCGGGGTGGCGGTGGTGGGCTGAAGGGTCATGGGCGGGACCTCCCTGCGGGTCATTTGGACGGGATGGCGTCGCGGAGCGCGGACATGAACTGGTCGACGGTCGGGGCGGCGCTGCTGCGCGCGAGGTAGAAGCCGAAGAGCAGCGCGACGACGGCGGCCCCGGCGGTGAGCGCGCGGTAGCGGAGCAGCAGGCCGAGCAGGGCGCCGAAGACGACGAGGGCGGAGATGCTGAAGACCATGGCGGTGCCTTCCTGATCGGGCGGGTGCGGTCAGCGGGTGCCCTCGCGGTGCAGGCGGGTGGCGGCGTTGTAGACGTGCCGGCCGATCCGGATCCGCTGCCCGTATCCGCGGCAGCGGCGGCACTCCCGGCCGCGGACGATGCGCCCGCGCCGGTTCTGCCGGATCTTGAAGCCGAAGCCGCCGCAGCGGCGGCACGCGCCGTACGGGCTGAGCGCGCAGAGTGCGGCGTAGCCGAGCGTGGCGAGGAGGGCGAGGGCTATAGCGGCGCCGAGGGAGGACATGACGGCCCCTTTCCGGGTGGTGGAGCACGTGCGGAAGGTCGGCCGCTAGCGACTAGAGGCCAGGTGGGAGGCCCTGTGTGGCGCTAGCGGGGGTGCTAGACCTAGCGGGGTGCGGTGCTAGTGCGCGGGCTACGCGGCGGCGCTGCCGTCGTCACGGTGCGCGATTGCGGCGGAGATGTCGGTACGGCGTACGCCGCGGCGGTTGGCGCCCTTGCCGTCCTCGGTGGTGCCCCAGACCTGGACGGTGCGGACGCCGTACGGCTTGAGCGCAGCGGCCAGTTGCTCGGGGCTCCACGTGCCGTAGACGTCGGGGCGGAGTTCGGTGAGGCGGGCGATGACGTCCTCGCTCCACGCCTTCGCCTTGCCGGGCGGGAGGGCGGCGGCGACGTCGGCGAGGAGGTCGTACGAGGCCGCGGCGGGCTCGGGCGTCTCGCCGAGGGCGTGGCCGCTCAACCGGCCCGCGAGCTTGCGCAGTTCGTAGACCCTCGCGGCGAGGGCCTCGGCGGCGGGCGCATCGACGTACACGGAGCGGACGACGCGGGCGTCCGCGCCTTCGCCGACGAACCAGCACACGCCCTTGTCCGCCCAGGCCAGCGCGGTGGCGCGGATGCCGCGCTTGTACGAGCCGGTGCCGAGCACCATGTCGTTCTCGATCTGGCCCATGACCTTCAGGCACCACCGCAGCGTGGCGTTCGCGGAGATGCCGGTCGGCAGCGACTTCGAGTCGGGCCGCTGCGTGGCGAGGAGCACCGTGATGCTGAGTGCGGGGCCGCGCTTGACCAGGTCGGTGCAGTGCTCCTCGAATTCCGCGCCGTGCTTGGGATGTTCGAACCACACCTGGCACTCGTCCACGCCGATGACGATGGGGTGCAGACCGAGCGTCCGGCGCTCGGCGAGCGCCGAGGTGACCTTGGACTCCGGGCAGAGGTCCTTGGGCAGCTCGCGGATGACCTTGGCCCGGCGGCGCAGCTCGACGCGTAGATCACGCAGATCTTGGAGGGCGTATGCGATGTCGTCCTCCTCGTCGCCTGCCCGGTAGCGGTGGGCGACGCGTCCGGGCGCGGCGAGGTCGCCCGTGCCCTTGAGGTCGTAGGCGTGGACCTCGGCGCGTGGGTCGAGGCAGGCGATGAGCAGGAGCAGCCGGAGCAGGAACGTCTTGCCCATACGCGGCACCGCGCCGACGATCCCGGACACGTACGTCAGCGACTGCGCCACCCACCGGCCGCGCTGGTCGGTCGCGAACGGCTGCGGCGTGAAGAGGTCGACGGAGTCGACGTTCAGCAGCGGCCACTTCGGCTGCCGGGTCTGCGACATGTCCTGGTCACCGACCCACAGCCGAAGCCGCCCGGTGTGCTCGTCCGGCACGGCCTCCGGCCATACGCAGCCGAGCGGCCGTCGCAGCCCGGACGCCAGCTTCTCGCGCCGATCGACCACGTCCGTGACCGTCACGCCGTACGGGAGGTCGCCGACGGCGAGCCAGCCGGGCCCGTCGCGGGTGATGGGCGCGGTGAAGGCGAAGCCGGGGGAGCCTTTGGCCTGGGCCTGGTTGACGGCGGGGATACCGAGGGAGCCGAGTGCTCGAACCACGATATCGCTGGTGAGTTTCGTCGCCCGGGGGATTTCCACAGCCCTGTGGATAACCGGATCGTCGGCCGGTTGCCCCACGCGGCCGAGCCCCAGCACGGTGACCGGTACGGCCAATGCCAGCAGCCACCCGGGCGCGAGGACGTACGCCACCAGCGCCGCGACCGGCCCGAGCACCGCAGCGGCGACGCCGACGACCGTCCGCCACCGCACCCGGCGGTCCCGCTGCCGCGAGAGCTTCAGGTACTCCTCGATGTCCTCCCGGCTCGCCGCCGCCTGCCGCAGCGGCTCCCCCTCGGCGTCGACCAGCCACCGCAGCGCCCCACCGACGAAGCGCGCGGCACCGCGGGGCGCGCGCAGGGTGAGCCGGAGCGCGTACCAGGGCGTCCGCACGGCGTGATACGCGGCGACGTGCCAGGCGTACGCGACCACGCCCCGCCCGGCGTCCCAGAACTGCCGCCGCGAGCGCAGCCACGCCGGCACAACGGCCCGCCGCTTGGCGCCACGGGCGCGGGCGAGGAGCCCGGGACCGGACGGTCCGGCGGCCGGGCTGTCGACCAGCGCGTGGACGTCCGGGCCTTCGGCCCTGTCTTCGGCTTGGGGTAACAGCCTGCCTTCGGGGTGCGGTTTGCTCTGGTTCATTCGCAAGTTTCCCTCAGACGAGATGGAGTGTCGGGCGGGAGATACGAGCTGTCTAAGCTGCGGCTTATGAAGGTGGTGGCCACGCGGGAGAGCGTCGCGATGGGGGACGACGTCCTCGCTCCGCATGAAGCGACATGGGAGCTGCCAGGACAGCTCGGGATCCTGGGTGTGCTCGCCGCGCTTGAGCGGGATCGGTATCTGCCAGTGGTCGGGCTCTCCACCTGGGTGGCGCGCAGTCCCGACGGCGCTGCCCTCGCTGTGCTGGCACGGCGTTGGCGGACGCCCCGGTTGCTGCCCGGAACGCGGGACGACGTGGTCGGCCTGATGGACGCGGACGGCATCGCCCGCTTGCACTTCGAGTACCGCGCCCAGGACGACCCCGACGCTGTTTACGACGACCTTTGCGAGGCCCAGAGCCAACCGCGGAGGTGACTGGCCCGCTTGAACCGCGGCGGCCGTCATCGGGAACCGTTCACCGGACGCGGCCCGCGTTCGGCGTCGAGCCGGGTGAACACGCTGTGCACGTAACTCGGCGCGCGCGTCGCCCGCCGGGCCGTTTCGCGGACGGTGAGGCCAGCGGCCCAGCCCGCTTCGATCGCGGCGAGAGCGTCGGCGGTGTCGAGCTTGTCGGCGGCTTGTTCAGGCGAACGGGGCTCGGCGTCCACCTCGTTCACCGGCAGGAGGTCGGTGAACAGAGCTGGCCGGTACCGCCGGATGGTCGCCGTCGCGCGTGACATCTCCTCCCGCACCTGGCTGGCCAGCGCGGACGCGGCCGGGTCGGGTGCGAAGCCGACCCACGGCGACGGCAGTGCGACGGTGGCGAGAGCGGCGGCGTTGCGCCGGGCGGCGAGTTGGGCGAGGAGGCTGCGGCGCTGCTCGGAGTCGTCGCCTACCGACGCTCGCCCGACGGCTATCGATAGGCGGCGCGCGATGCGCCGCCCACGACGCCGGGCGCGGCGCTCCGGGCTGATCTCCGCCAGCCGCGCGGCGAGCGCGACCGCCCGCGCGGTGGCCCGGTCGCGGGTGATCTGCGCGGCATCCCGCCGCCGTTCGGCGACGCCCAGCCGCGAGAGCAGCCGCTCGCGCATCTCGCGGGCGACGAGCGCGCCGAAGCCGCTGGACGGCGCCTCGGGACGCCGGTGCCGCAGCTCGATGCCCATGGCCAGGTGCCAGAGAACGGCGGCCATGACCGGCCCGATCACCGCCCGCACCGTGCCGCCGACCGGCCCCGACTCGGCATACGCGGGGATGACCTGCACTCCCGCAATCGCCCAGGTCAGCACACCGGGAGCGCCAGGTGCGCCGTTCGGGCCGTTGAGGTTCTGCCGCGCCATGAGCGCGGTCGCGAAGAGCGCCAGCTCGGCGGCGGCGAACATTGCGGCGCGCTCCGCCGCCCCGGCGACGTCGAGGTAATCGGCGGCGAACCGCCACGACGTGTCCGCGCTGTACGCCGTGCAGACGGCTGCGGCGAGCGCGGCCACCCGCACGGCGGGCGTCCCCCGCCGCAGACCCCGGGCCAGCGCCCACACCAGCCCGAGACCGACGAGCGCAGCGGCACCGTACGCGGCCCGTACGTCGAAGCGTTCGGCGGGGATCACGCCGCCTCCCCCACCTGGCGCCGCTCAAGGACCACGGCCACCGGCCCGGCGGCCGTCAGCAGCGCGAAACGGGCGTGCTCCCGGGCGACGGCATCGTGCACTCCCTCCCGAAGCAGCTCGGCGAGGATGTCGCGCGCCGCGGCGAGCCGTGCGGCCCGCTCGTCGGCGGACTCGTCACGGTCGGCCGGACCGCGGAAGAGGTCGAGGTAGAGGTCGTCGCCGTCGCGTAACGCGGGGTCGACGCCACCGCCGGAGCGGCGGTCTCGGGTCGTACACACGGAATCTCCCAGGTCGGGCGGGCGAGGGACGTGCTCGGGGACGTGCAACTCATCAAGTCCTCAAGAGATCATGTCCTCAAGTCCTCTTGATGAGTAGTCAGCACTATGAACCCGCACTCCTCAACTCGTCAAGACCTCTTAAGGACTTGCTATGCTGAGGCCCGCCCGACGATCAGGACGGTGAGCCGGTGGCCAAGGCGTACGAACGGATCGCAGACGATCTCCGAGACCGCATCCGCGCAGGTGAGCTGGCCCCCGGGGACCGCCTTCCGTCCGAGACGACGATGGCGGACCACTACGGCAACTCTCTGCCGACCCTTCGCCAAGCCCTTGGGCTGCTCCAGGCCGAGGGCCTGATCGAGAAGCAACACGGCCGCGGCAACTTCGTCCGCAAGCTCCGCACCCCCGTGCTGCGCACCAACCTTCGCCACCAGTGGGAGAAGGACCGAGCCCTCGAACCCGAAGACCAGCGCAAGCAAACCGGCGCGACAGAGCACGACACCGGCCTCGGCATAGACGATCTGGTCTTCCACGCCGAATACGACGAGGTCGAGGCGGGCGAGGAACTGGCCGGCATCTTCGGCGTCCCGGTCGGCACGGTCATGGTCGAGCGCACCTACCGCACCCGCTACCGGGCCGAGGACCACCCCTTCAGCCTGGTCGAGTCCTACCTCGTCCGGGACGTGGTCGCCGCCAACCCCGCCCTCCTCGACGCGGCGAACGAGCCCTGGCCCGGCGGCACGCAGAACCAGCTGCACACCATCGGCGTCGAGCTGGACCGGATAGAGGAGCGCGTCCTCGCCCGCCCGCCGTCCCTCGACGAGGCGTTCGAGCTGGGCCTCCCCCCAGGCGCGGCCCTGCTCGTCCTCGGCAAGACGTCGTACGACACGACCGGCCGCGTGGTGGAGCACTCCTTCGTGCGCATGCCGGCCGACCGCACGGAACTGACCTTCGTCACCCCGCTGGAAAGGTGGTGACCGCCGTGGCGGATCGCCGGGAACGCCGCATAGACGTCATCACGGCCGTGCACGCCCCGTCGGCGCCGTACCTCGCGGACGCGTACAAGTCGCTATGCGCGCAGGAGTTGCCCGAGGGCTGGGAGTGGCACTGGATCGTCCAGGAGGACGGCTTCAGCGACGCCGTACGCCCCCACGTCCCGGCCGATGACCCGCGCGTCACCTTTCACCAGGGCCGTCCCGGCGGACCGGGCGTGGCCCGCACGATGGCGCTGGCCTACACGTCCGGCCCGTACGTCAAAGTCCTCGACGCCGACGACCAGCTGACCCCCGGCGCCCTCGCCCGCGACCTGGCCCTCCTCGAAGCCGACCCCGCTCTCGGCTGGACGACCTCCCGCGTCCTCGACCTACTCCCCGATGGCTCGACGGCCGGCTTCGACGGCGACCCCGACGACGGCCCCCTCGCCCGCGGCGTGGTCTTCGACTACTGGAAGGCCAACGGCTACCGCGCCCAGGTCCACCCGGCGACCCTCTGCACCCGCCGCGACCTCCTCCTCGCCCTGGGCGGCTGGATGGCCCTCCCCGCCTCTGAGGACACCGGCCTCCTCCTGGCCCTCAACGCAGTAGCCCCGGGCCACTTCACCCGCGAATACGGCCTCCTCTACCGCAAGTGGGAGGGCCAGGCCACGGCCCAACCTGGCCACTACGATGATCGAGAACGTGAAGCGCGTATGTCTGTTATTGAATCCCGGACCAAAGCGCTTCGAAATTAGATTTATCACCGCTCATATGAATCTCCCCGGGTAGAGGACCCGGGGATTCTGTCATCGCCCTCGGCGAGCCTTTGCGAGATTGCCCTATTGACGATGGTCATGACCGTATTGGTCATTCCTTCGAGGTTGAATCTATTTACGAAGGATGTAATCCCCATTTCGAGGGCAAGCTTTCCGAGTACTTCGTCGGCGAAACTTGAGGATACGACATTCACTCCAGAGAAATCCAGAATCAGGCGAGGTATGCCAGCATTTAGAAGGTTCACAAGCTTGATACGAACCTGCTCGGCTGACCGCCTGGTTCCCAGACCGTCTTCGAAGTCGAGCACGCTGATTCTATGTTCGCCCGACTCGTCTTCGATTGCCTCAAGTCGCAGATTCGGTTCGGGGAAACTTAGCGCTTCGGCGAGGCTGACTTCCTTGCTAAGGTCGAGTTGCCAGTCCACCGTGGTGCCGTGGTGATCGTTTAGATCGAGTAGGGGCACCGAGTACGAGTGGTCGCCGGATATTTTCCCGTCCCTGTATTCCAGCCAGCCGCGCCCTGACCGGATTCTCAGCTCACCCTTATTCAGCCCAATCACGCGCATCAGGCCATAAAGGCCATTCCCCATGTTTTTTGATTTGCTTGTCACCTTTTCTTGCACTGCAAGCATAATTGCCTCATATGCCGTCTGGGCATGGTAAACCTGATTTTCTGCGAAAGATCTGTGGATTCCAATCCCGCAGTCTGAAACTGCGACAGTACACCATCGATTCTTCCTGTGAATCTGGATCATGGCGTATCCATGTTCAGCTCTGCTGTGTTGGAATACGTTGTCTAGAACCTCGAATAGGCACCAGTTTAGTGAGTCAATAACGCCGGTTTCACAGCGAGCATTTTCTTCCAACATGTCAATGAAAGCATTGCAAAGCTGGGAGGCCTCCCCTTCGTTGTATCGCCAGATCGTATTTCCGATTGTATTGCGTGCGATATTTCTCTGAGTAGCCTGTAGTGGATGCAAAAATTTCGTGCGAGTGACTTCTTCGTTGACTCCAACGAAAGAAATATTCAACCCTGAACCCCTGAAATACTCCAATGCTGCTGCCATTGGCACCGCGCCGTTGGGGTAAATCGCACGCGTGTTGGCAATGTTAACGGCCAGGCTTCCTGTTTTCAGCGCCTGGTTGCATGCCGCGACTAGCCCGTTTGTGTCTGGGGCCCCTGACATGCTCCTCATCGTGAAATTGATCACAGATGTCATGTGTCGAGAGTACAGGCGTTGCAGGCGATGGCACTCGCGCTCGATGGGTTGTGGTAGAGAGGGAATAGAATGAGGTCTATGGGGTGACTGGGACCTCGTAGACGATCTCGCAGACTGTCGCCGGCACCACGACGTCCGCGGTCTCCACCGCCCGACCATCCTCGGCGTAGTACGTCCGCTGGATGTGCGTCGCCAGCGTGCCGCGCTGGACGCCCAGGAGCGTGGCCTCCTCCGGCGTCACCGCCCGCGGCTCCGGCCGCTCCACCGCCCGGGTCACGGTGAGGCCGATCTCCGCCATGCGGCGGACGACGCCGATGCCCGCGTGCGGGCCGGCCTCCGGGAGGACGACGAGGGTACCCGCCGTCAGGGCGTACGGCTCCCAGCTCGTCGAGAGCTGTACCGGCTTGCCGTCTGCCAGGAACTCGTACGCCGTGCGCACGCACAACTCGCCCTCGGCGATGCCGAGTCGGGCGGCGATGTCGGCCGGAGCAGGCGCCTTCGCATCGGTCCGGCTCTCCCACGTCCCCCGGCGCCCGAGCGCCGCCATGTCCGCGGCGAAGGGCGAGCCGCCCGCCTGCTCGCGGTAGAGGGAGCGCACGATGCGCAGCCGCTCGCGCGGCTCGGCCACGTACGTCCCGGACCCGGCGCGGCCCTCCAGGACGCCCACCGAGATCAGCATCTCCTGCGCGCGCCGTATGACGTTCTCGCCGACCCCGTACTCCTGGCCCAGTTCGGCGCGCGAGGGCAGGCGGTCGCCCGGCGTCCACTCGTTGCTCGCGATCCGGGCGCGTAGCAGGTCGGCGACGCGGAGATACGGCGGCTGGTCAGGCATGTGGACAATCTAGTCCACTAGCTCTAATCTAGTTAACTAGCTTCACTGAGAGTGCTTGCCCGGCAACGGAGGACGCCTTGTGCCGCCACGCGACGCCCGTACCGCGGACCTCATCGCGCGCCTCGTCGCCGCAGGTCTGGCGCCCGACGTGAAGGAGTACGCCGACCGCACGCGCGTCGAGGCCCACCTCTCCGGGCCGCTCTCCGAGGAGGCCTGGCCGGACGTGTTCGCAGCGCTGGAGGACGCCGACGAGTTCGGCTCGTCCGACGGCGGGACCGGTCGGCGCATCTGGGCCGTCATCCGACGCACACAACTGCCGTAGGAGACAACCGTTGTTCCAGCTCATTCGCATAGCTGCCGACTGGCTCGCCCGGCAGCTCCTCCCCGCACGGGGCGTTCACCGGATCACCGCCGAACCCATCGGCGCCCAGCGTCCGTTACGCGTCCGCAGGCCGTCCCCGTACGCCTGGGACGACGACGGGCCACTGCTCCGCCCGTACGTCCTGAACGCCGAGGAATGGTCCCGTCGCCGCGGCGAGTTGATGCCCGGCACAGTAGGCGCGGCCCCATGACCACCCGCTACGAGCAAGTGGCCGACGACCTCCGCCGTCTCATCGCGAACGGCACCTACCAGGTCGGCACCCGACTCCCGCCAGAGAGTCGGCTCTCCGCCCACTACGGGGTCAGCACGCCGACCCTGCGCGACGCACTCGAAGTCCTGCGCACGGAAGGCCTGGTGGCCAAGTTCCAGGGCCGCGGCAACTTCGTCAGCGCGCCGCCTGAGCGGATCACGTACCTCGCAGTCCTCAACGGCGCCCACACGAGGCTCAGCTCCGCCGCCACCGTCGCAACGCCGCACCTGGCCAGTCGACTTGGCACGTCGCCGGGCGCCCCGCTGACCGAGTACGTCTGTCTCGCCCACCGCGACGACGACCTGTACGTCCTCGCCCACGTCTACGTCCCCCGCGCGCACGAGTTGGCGAGCGCGGCCGCCACCCCCTGGGGCGACGACCTCCTCACCGCCGCCGGCGTACCCGTCACGACCAGCACCGACCAGGCCACCGCCAGGTTCCCCACCTCGGCGGAAGCGCAGTCGCTGCGCATCGGGACCCGCACGCCCGTGCTCGCGATCGAGCGCACCTTTGCCGACGGCCATGGCCACGTCCTCGGCTATGCGCTCCTCGTACTTCCCGGCGACAGGGCGACGGTCGCCCTCACCACCCCCATCACCCCTGATCAGAAGGCACACCCATGACCGAGGTCCCCCTGTCCCCCTTCTTCGAGCCGCCCGAGCCCCCGCCGGACCGCGTCCTCCGCCGACTGCCCTGGCAGGGCCCCGAGGGACGCCCCGCGCACCTCGTCTCCGGCGACGGTTACCTCTCCCGCCTGGCCGATGACATCGAACGCCAGCAGCTCGACTCGGCCCGCTCCGTCTGGGACGTCGCCACGTCCGTCCTCGACGACCCGCGCGCCGAACGCGACGCCCTCCGCTTCGCCGCCGTGCGGCTGCGTGAATCGCTCGGCGACGTTCTCCAACTGACCCTCAACCGCGGTCTGTACACGGACTTCGGCTCGGCGACATCCCCGTACGTGAAGCGCTGGCTGTACGACCTCCGGTGCGTCGGTACGGCACGCCACGACCTCCGCCGGGTGCTGGCAGCCTGGGAGTTGGACGACCTCGCCGACCGTGCCGAACTCGTCCTCTCCGAGCTGCTGTCGAACGCCTTCCAGCACGCCGACGTCCCGCCGGACAGCGAGGTCGAGACGCGGTACGAGCGGTTGCCGAAGGCCATCCGCATCGAGGTCCATGACGCGGACGACGCGAAGCCGCGCGTGCAGCTCCTCTCGACGGAGACCGAGTCGGGACGGGGCCTCGCCCTCGTCCACGCGCTGACCGGCGGTGAGTGGGGCGTCGGGCCGCGCGAGGGCGTGGGCAAGCGGGTGTGGGCCGTCGTGAAGCTGGACGACCCGGCGTGGCAGGCCACCGCATAAGGCCGCAGGCCACGTCGGACGTGCAGGCGTCCCGTCCTCCGTACGCCTCGGAACCCGCCAGGCCCGCGGTCACCACCCTGACCCGCAGCACCCGCGCTGACCTGGCTATACGCCCGAGGCCCTGCACCCGGCAGCACGTCTGAACGTACCGCTCCCTCCGCCAGCCGCAGGCCCGTCGCGGCGACGGAGGGTGCAGTGCGTTCAGCCCCCGCCTACGGCCTACGGCAGCGTCTCGGCGTCCACCCGCGAGAAGATCAGGTCGCTCTCGTCCGTGACCGGGCGGCGCCAGCGGACGGGTACGGCGGCCGGCCCGTGGAGGGCGGTCGGGTACGAAGCGGCGGCGTACTCGTTGGCCAGCCGGTAGACGTGGAAGCCGTGTTCGCGCATGGTGGCGAGCAACTCCTCGACGGAGTCACCGAGCTGGGCCATACGGTCGGGCGTGACCTCGACGGTGATCTCGGCGTCGGGCCGGAGGCGTTCCAGCAGCGGGGCCATGCCGCGTACGACGCTGCCCTCGGCACCCTCGACGTCCACCTTGATGACGCGGGCCTTGGCGATCTCGTCGGCGTTGAGCACGTCGGGCAGCGGGTAGGCCTCGATGTCGAACCGCGACTCCACCGGCCCGTCCCACGGCACGATGCTGTTGGCGCCCATGTTGGCGGAGCTGGCGAGGATGAAGGTCAGTGTCTGCCGCTTGTCGGAGACGGCGGTCTGGACGACGCGGATGTTGCCGCAGCTGTTGATCCGGGCGTTCAGCTCAAGCTGGTCGGTGAAGTCGCGCGAGGCCTCTATCGCGACCACCCGTCCCTGCGGGCCGACGAGTTGGGAGGCCAGGACGCTGAAGTACCCGATGTTGGCGCCGACATCGACGAAGGTGTCCCCGGGGCCCAGCCGGTTGCGCAGCCACTGGGTCATGCGCGGCTCCCACACCCCGAAGAGGTAGAGGTAGCGCTGGATGAGGTCTTGGGTGTCCACGGCGAAGCTGGCGCCAACTGCCGTCGCGGTGATGCGCCTTCGCGGCTCGTCCTTCAGCCGCGGATTGAGGTAGCGCCCGGCGAGCAGTCCCTTCCCGACCGTGCCCGGCGCGCTGCGGACGTACCACCGCCCGAGCGTGACCAGGGCCTCTGATGTGGGGTTGCTCATCCGCTCGCCTCTCCAACGCCGTCTTCGCCGCACCGTAACACCGTGCCCCGCGGGGCCCCCTAAAATCCTCAAGACGTCTTGATGACTCGGGGGCGGGGGAACGCCATGGGCACGTCCGAACAGCTCTTAACGATCGCCGCCGTCCTCCTCGGCGCCATGACCACGTACCTCACCAACTACTGGACCGAGCGCCAGAAGATCCGCCGCGAGCAGCTGACCCGCTGGGACGACCGCAAGCTCGACGCCTACGAGAACTACGTCGACCGCGTCCGCGCCGCCGTCTTCCTCGCGGTCGAGCTGTACGAGCACCGCGAGGGCATCCGCGCCAGCGACGACCCCGAGCCCCAGCTCCGCGCCCAACTCGCCGACGCCATCCGCTTACAAGGCCGCGCCTTCGAACGCATCATGCTCCTGGCCGGCGACGAGGTCATCGAGGCGGCCCACGACCTCAACGCGGCATCCCGCGCGGTCGACTGGCAGGCCACCGGCAAGCAACCCGGCACCCTCACTGACTGGCGCGACCGCAACCGCGAGGTTTTCGCGGCGATCAACGCCTTCCACGAATCCGCCCGTGTCGACCTGGGCGTAAGTGGCTCCGTGCTTGGTGGAGGTCATCAGGAACGTGACCTGCTCTTGCCCCCGCATCCACGCGGAGCCTCAGACGGTGCAGGGCTCGACTAGGTCAGCGCAGTTCACCGGTGTCGTCGTCGCGACACCTTGCGTCTTCGGACGTTGATGGGGGAACTGAGTTACTTCCACGAACCGCTAGTAGAAGCTTTCGCCACGAGAAAATTAACGGAGGGAGTTGGTCCAGGATTCCCTTGAGTACGAAGATCGAGATCGACAGGGCGCCTGACCAGGCAAGAACCCAAAGAATCACGATCGAATCCACTGGTTCGGCCGCCTTTCAGATAAGGAGGGGCCGAACTCAAGCGAGCGCGCTCAGTTCGACCCACTGATAGTGGTTCGAACTGAGTTCCACGCCGACGCCGAAACTCAGGTAGTAAAAATCAACAAAACTACAGGCAAGACATTACTGATCAACTTGCACGCACGTGTCGTGTGCTTGACGGCAAACGTCCCGGGTCGTTGTAAACGGGGCGTGAGCACCACCAATTTGGTCAAGTCGTCGGACCTGAGCCTGGTGGCCGTCTGCATGGACAGGGTAGCTCAACTGTCGCTGACGGAGGTGTAGTTGGACATACCGGCTCGTTGTGTTGTAGATGGCTGACCAACAGGACGGCCCCAGGCGACGCTGTGGGACGGCCCGGCCGTTTCGCGCATGCCATCTATGCGGGGCTGTGAGGAGTCGCGCGCCTGAGTCGACCCTCGAATCGCAGCGCCAGGGTCGGCGGGTGCCCGAGTTGCATGTCGACGGCACTGAATCCATGGCGGTGAGACGGGCCGGGCGCTGGGCCAGTTTATGGTTGCGGCGAATTCGATGGCCCACGGCGGTCCATTTTGGCGACTATTGTACTAGATTGCTGCTCATTTTCCTTTTTGTGGCTTTTGGGTCGAGGATTTTGGTGGGCAGGGACCCGAGTTGGCGGATTTCACGGACAAGCCAATGCACCCCGGTGGTCGCCGCCCAGTGGACCAGGCGTGGACCGTGCAACCGCGTACGGTGAGCGAAAGAGCACTACATCGCAAGTCGGCCCATTAGCGAATCCGTCTTGAAAACCGTCGTGGCAGCGATGTCACCGTGGGTTCAAATCCCACAGCCTCCGCACAGCTAGCAGTACGAGCAGGCCAGAGCGGGTGCCCCGGAGTCCGGGGCACCCGCTCTGTGCGTTCGCCGTCCCACGGCGGTCCGCTGCGGACCGCCGTGCACCACTGCGTGTGGGGACCAGGCGTGGACCGGATTGGTTCGCCCTGTACTCCGGTTAGGGCCCTCGTCTGCGGCAGATGGCGAGAACTACATCGCAGCACTGCGCAACGGCCCCAAGGACGGCGAGTGCGCACACCTTGCTGTGGTCGTGGACGCGGCCGGAGGCGATCAAGTGCGCTGAGCTGTCTGAAATAACCCCAGCCGGAACATCCCGATCTTGGGGGAGTGCGAACAACTACCCTGCTGCGCATGGCGATAGGACAGCGGACATGGCGGAGCGTGGACGGCGAGCGCATTGAGGGCACCTGGCGGCATGCCTTCATTCGCAACGGCGGGAAGTACTTCCTCACCGACCTGCTGATCTACGCCGACGGAATGGTCGACTGCTGGGGGCTGGAGACCCTGGAGGGCTTCGCCGGCAAGCTCGCCTCCGGATGGGTCGCCACAGAGCTACCCGAAGGCGCCCGGGCGTCGGCCCACCACCTCGCCTCGTGGACGTTCGCCGAGCCGAAGAGCTGGCTGACCCCCGAGATGCTGCTCGGCGAGGTCCGCGACGACATCGACAACCTCAACGGCCGTCCGAACTCCACCCGCCGCTGTCTCGCCGCCGTCGACGTCTTCCGCCGGCAGCCGACCGAGGCCAACCGGACCGCTGTTCGCGATGCCTACGAAGCTATCCCGGAACACCTGCGGAGATATGCCCTGGGTGACATGGACCGCAAGGACTTCCCGCTCCGGGTGATCGTGACCGGTCCGGGGAACCAGATCGAGCTGTGGAACGGGAAGACCGTCGATGTCACTGAGGAGATGCACGCCTCCGCCGTGGAGTACTTCGCGGAGCGCGAGCAGCTTCGGAAGCAGCACGAGACAAAGACACCCGCGGACGGCCCGACTGAACCAGTCGAGAGCAGCGTTCATGTCAACCAGGTGGTTTACCCGGGCGGTTGGCCCGAGGACCCGGGCATCCTTGTGCTGCGCAACGAGTTCCCTGCGCCGATCGTCACGGGCGGCCGGACCTACCCCACGGTTTCGCACGCCTACTGGGCGCTGGCGGTTGCCGATGAACACCGACAGACCGAGGTCCTTGGTGCAGAAAGGCCGTATGACGCGCAGAAGCTCGCCGAGGATTCCACCCTGCGCGACGACTGGCCCCAGGTTCGCGTCGCCGTCATGACCCAGCTGCTCCGCGCGAAATTCCAGCAGCACCCCGAGTTCGCCGAGACGCTGATGGCCACAGGTGCCACCCGATTGATCTACACCGAAGTCGGATCGGCCTTTTGGGGGCAACGCGGGCTCGAGGGACGGAACTGGATGGGCCGACTGCTGGAGCTGACCCGCTCCGAACTCGTCGCCGCCAAGCTGAGCATCCTGCAATGACCGATCGGAGTGGCCCGGCTGCTCCCGGTCCCCACCGTCTCGGGCTGCCCCCCGTCCTCCCCGCTCCTGCGGGGCTGTGGTCAACCTGTGGTCCGCTCGCGGCCGGTGACGAGCGGGACGTGCGGTTGGCGAGGCCCACGCGTGCGGGACAGAGCGCGCGGGCCGGTCGGCGTCACAAGTCCTGACGCGTACGCTCCCGCGTTGAGCCAGGCTCCGATGGCGGGGAGTGCTTCCGGGCCGTAGTCGCCGGTCAGCTCGGTGGCGAGGTCGGCGACGGGTTTACCCCGGAGCGTCGCGCGCCACGCCGTGTCCGTGCTCGCCGTCGCGCGGGTGATGGCGTGGGGGCGGGCGCAGGCATCGGTTGCCGCGGCGAGGGGGCCCGGAGCTGCTTGGCGGGATAGCTCGCGAAGACGTCGTGCAGCTCGGCCGGCCGCGCCGCCGGGACGGGCTCGCTCGCGGTCGTCCGCACGACGGAGCAGGGCAGCGCGCCCACTCGGCCCTGGCGGAGATCTTCACGTCCGCCCTTCGCCGCCGTGCGGAGGCGCGGTGCTTCCGCTTGACTCGGACAACGGAGGTCCGAGTCAGTGCGCGGGGCGCGCGAGAGGTGGCAGCGATGAAGTTCACCGTCGTCGGCGGAACGGGGCTGATCGGCTCCAAGGTGGTCGGGATGCTGGCGGACGCGGGTCACGAGGCTGTGGCCGCGTCGCCGTCCACCGGGGTTGACGTGATCACCGGCGAGGGGCTCGACGAGGCCCTGCGGGGGGCCGGGGTCGTGGTCAATCTGACGAACTCGCCGACCTTTGACGACAAGTCCGCCGGGTTCTTCCGCACGTCGGTGGGCAACCTGCTCGCGGCGGGCGAGCGCGCCGGGGTGGGGCACCAGGTGGTGCTGTCGATCGTGGGTGTCGACCAGGTGCCGGGGCTGGACTACTACCGGGCCAAGGTGCTGCAGGAGGAGCTGCTGCGGCAGGGGCCGACGCCGTACTCGATCGTGCGGGCCACGCAGTTCTTCGAGTTCATGGACGCGGTGCTGTCGTGGACCTCCGACGAGCGGACGGTGCGGCTGCCCGCGACGCCGGTCCGGCCGATGGCCGCCGCGGACGTCGCGGCCGCCGTCTGCGAGGTCGCGACGGGGGCGCCGCTGAACGGCGTCCGGAACATCGCGGGTCCGGACGTCTTCACGCTCGACGACCTCGGGCGGCTCACGCTGGAGCTGAAGGGCGACGGCCGCGAGGTCGTCACCGACGGGACCGCGGGGATGTTCGCGGCGGTCGACGGCGACGCGCTGATCGGCGGCCCGGACGCCCGGATCGCGCCCACGCATTACCGCGACTGGCTCCAGAAGAAGGCCTGACCTGCGGTTTCGTTGGATAGAGGGGAGGCGCGCGCCGCGCCTCCGCAGTGATCCGGAAAGACGCATCAGGGGTGTTTGCGGACAGATCGTCACGCTTGGGAGGGAAAAGGAGTACGCGGGCGCATCGGGCGGAGTGCGCTGGGCAATCTGATCTTGGCGACGCCGTCAGAGGGGCGGGAGGAGTGGTCGGCCGGCCGCTCCGCCGCAGACAGCAGGTCCGAGTCGGGAATTCTGTTTCCTGGGAGGGAACACCATGGCAAGCATCCGTACCGTCCGTGTCCTGGCCGCCGTGGCGGCGCTGCCCGTGGCGGCGGTGCTGTTCGCGGCGGGCACCGCCGCGGCGGACGACGGCGCTTTCGCAGGTGGCCAGTCGGCCGCGACGGTCGTGAGCAATTCCGGGGGGAATGTCGTCGGGGACAACTTCGGCAATGTGACGACGACCCAGCAGGTGGCCACCGGCCCCGGCGCGTCGAACCAGGACAACCAGGCGAACGTGGCCGGTTCCGGGTTCACCGCCATCGACCAGGACGCCGCGAACGTCCACTTCTCGCCGCTCTGGTTCGGGTGACCCTCCGATCGACCCGGCCCCGGTGTGCGAGGCGCTCGCCGGCCGGTTGAGTCGGGTCCGGGCGCGCGACGGTCCCCCCGTGCCGTCGCGCGCCCACCGGGGGGCTGTCCACAGGCTGTGGACAAGTAGTGCGGGGAGGGGGTGGTGGGGCCCGAGGGGGCAGGGGGGCGGAATCCGCCGCAGACGGGTGTGCGGCGGCGTGTCTGCGTGTACCGCGGGCCTTGCCCGCGTTGACTCGCTGAAATGAGCGACAGAAGTGGATTCATCCGTTATGTCCGCCGCCTCCTGGTGGCCACCCTGACGATGACCGGCCTGCTTCTCCCCGCGATGAGCGCCGCCGCCGCGCCGGACGCCCTATGGGCGAACCGCGGCGACACCGCGCCCCGGATCTTCCAGGGGCGCGGCTTCGACACCTGCCAGGCGCCCGACCTGGCGACGATGAGCGCCTGGCGCGCCTCCACCGCCTACCGCGCCGTCGGGATCTACTTCGGCGGGCGCGCCCGCGCCTGCAAGAGCCAGCTCCACCTCACGACCGACTGGGTCCGGCAGACCACGGCGGACGGCTGGAGCCTGCTGCCCATCTACGTCGGCTCGCAGAGCCCGTGCGTCAACGGCACCAACAAGAACCCGTACCGCATCGACCCGCTCCTCGCCGCCGCGCAGGGCGGCACCGAGGGCGGGGACGCGCTCGCCGCGGCGAAGGCGCTGGGCCTGGGCAAGGGCAGCCCGCTCTACCTCGACATGGAGGCCTACGACATCCAGGACGCGGACTGCGCCGCCGCGACCCTCGCCTTCGTGCGCGGCTGGGACCGCGAGGTCCAGGCCGCCGGCTACCTCGCGGGCTTCTACAGCAGCGCCGACTCCGGCATCCGGCACATGGAGACGGCCCGCCGGGCGGGTGTCGGCGACCTGCCGGACGTCGTCTGGTACGCCCGCTGGGGCGTGGACGCGACGCTCACCGACGAGCCGGTGCTCGCCGCCGACGCGTGGGCCTCGCACGCCCGGATCCACCAGTACACGGGCAGTGTGACCGAGACGCACGGCGGCAAGCAGCTCACCGTCGACCGCGACCTGATCGACGCGCCGGTCGCGATCGTCGACTGACCGCCACCCCGCAGGTGAGCCACCCCCCGGAGGCGCCCGCGGGAGGGTGCCGGATCCGCGCCGGTGGAGCGGGTTGCCGTACAACTGAGGGTGTACCCCCCGTCCGACCCTGAGGCCCGGCTCCCCCCTCGGGGGGTGGGGCAAACCCCCGGCCTACGACCTGAGGGTGATCTCCTTTCGGCACCTGCGGCCGATCCGCGCGGGCCACCCCGGCGCCTAGCGTTGAGCCATGACCACGCCTGTGTGCACCCGCGCCGGCACAACGCAGTTCACGGCCTACGTCCGCACCAAGGGCCCGACGCTGCTGCGCACCGCGCGCTCCCTGACCCCCAACCCCGCCGACGCGGAGGATCTGCTCCAGACGGCACTGACCAAGACCTACCTGGCCTGGGACCGGATCGACGACCACCGGGCCCTCGACGGCTATGTGCGGCGCACCCTGGTCAACACGCGGACCTCCCAGTGGCGCAAGCGCAAGGTCGACGAGTTCAGCACGGACGAGCTGCCCGAGCCCACGACGGCGGGCACGCCCGACCTCACCGAGCAGCAGGCCCAGCGGGACGCGCTGCTGCGCGCGATATCCCGGCTGCCCCCGCGCCAGCGCGCCATGGTCGTGCTCCGCTACTACGAGGACATGAGCGAGGCCCAGACGGCCGAGGCGATGGGCGTCTCCATCGGCACGGTCAAGAGCGCCGTCTCGCGCGCCCTCGGCAAGCTCCGCGACGACCCCGAACTGGAGCTGTGCGTGGCCTGAGGCCGCCGCGGCCCCCCGCAGGGGGTAGTGACATACCACCCGGTATGCCAGCACAATCGGGAAACCCTCGCCGATCCCGTGAGCCCCGCCGGAGGCCCGTTGTGCTGAGCACCATGCAGGACGTCCCGCTGACCGTGACCCGCATCCTCGTGCACGGGACGCTGGTGCACGGCAGGTCGCGGGTCACGACGTGGACGGGTGACGCCGAGCCGCAGCGCCGGACCTTCCGGGAGGTCGGGGTGCGGGCGGTGCAGCTCGCGAACGGGCTGCGGGACGGCCTCGGCGTGGTCGAGGGCGACCGGGTGGCGACCCTCATGTGGAACAACTGCGAGCACATGGAGGCCTACCTCGCCATCCCCTCCATGGGCGCGGTCCTGCACACCCTCAACCTGCGGCTGCCCGCCGACCAGCTCACCTGGATCGTCAACCACGCCGCCGACCGGGTGCTGCTGGTCAACGGCTCGCTGCTGCCGCTGCTCGCCCCGCTGCTGCCGCGCCTGGAGCCGCTGGAGCACATCGTGGTTGTCGGCCCCGGCGACCGCGCGCTGCTCGACGGCTGCCGCCCCGCCGTGCACGACTACGAGGAGCTGCTCGCCGGCCGCCCCGCCCGCTACGACTGGCCCGAGCTGGACGAACGCGCGGCGGCCGCCATGTGCTACACCTCCGGCACCACGGGCGACCCCAAGGGCGTCGTCTACTCGCACCGCTCCGTCTACCTGCACTCCATGCAGGTCGGCAGCGCGGAGTCGATGGGCCTGACCGACCACGACACCAGCCTGCCGGTCGTGCCCATGTTCCACGTGAACGCGTGGGGGCTGCCGCACGCGGCCTTCATGAGCGGGGTCAACCTGCTCATGCCGGACCGCTTCCTCCAGCCGGGCCCGCTCGCCGAGATGATCGAGAGCGAGCGGCCCACGCACGCCGCCGCCGTCCCCACCATCTGGCAGGGTCTGCTCGCCGAGCTGACGGCCAAGCCGCGGGACGTCAGCTCGCTCACCCGGGTGACCATCGGCGGTTCGGCCTGCCCGCCCTCGCTCATGAAGGCCTTCGACGAGCAGCTGGGCGTACGCCTCTGCCACGCCTGGGGCATGACGGAGACGTCGCCGCTCGGCACGGTCGCGCTGCCGCCGGGCGGCCTGGAGAGCGAGGCGGAGGAGTGGGCGTACCGCATCACGCAGGGCCGCTTCCCGGCCTCCGTCGAGCCGCGGCTCATCGGCCCGGACGGCTCCGTGATGCCGTGGGACGGCGAGTCGGCGGGCGAGCTGGAGGTGCGCGGGCCGTGGATCGCGGGGGCGTACTACGGGGGCGCGGGCGCGGAGCCGCTGCGGCCCGAGGACAAGTTCAGCCCCGACGGGTGGCTGCGCACGGGGGACGTCGGCGTCATCTCGCCGGACGGCTTCCTCACCCTCACCGACCGCGCCAAGGACGTCATCAAGTCCGGCGGCGAGTGGATCTCGTCCGTCGAGCTGGAGAACGTGCTGATGTCCCACCCGGACGTGGCCGAGGCAGCGGTCGTCGCGGTGCCCGACGAGCGCTGGGGCGAGCGCCCGCTCGCCACGGTGGTGCTGGCCGAGGGCGCGAGCACCGGCTACCAGGAGCTGCGGGACTTCCTCGCCGAGCGGATCGCGCACTGGCAGGTGCCCGAGCGCTGGGCGGTCGTTCCCGCGGTGCCGAAGACGAGCGTCGGGAAATTCGACAAGAAGGTGATCCGCAAGTCGTACGCCGACGGCGAGCTGGACGTCACGCGGCTCTGAGGTCCCGCCCCGCAGGCGGCGGCCTCAGCCGGACGGCAGCACCCCGCACAGCGCGGCCAGCGCGGCCGTGAAGGAGTGGTCCGGCGGGGCCGCGTACCCGACGACCAGGCCGTCCGCCGGGATGCCCGACCCTGACCCGGTCCGGGACCGGGAATCTGACGCGGACGTGGACCCGGACAGGGACCCGGCCCCGGCCCCGTCGCCCGACTCCGCGGCGGCGGGCAGCGCGTCAGGATGCAGGTAATCCCGCAGTGCGCCCAGCGCGATGCCCTGGAAGGCCGCCGCCCTGGCCACCGCCGCCTCCGTGCCCGGCGGGAGGCGGAGCACCGCGTGCAGGCCCGCCGCGATGCCGGTCACCCGGATGTGCGGCGCCTGCTCCGCGAGCACCGCGGCGAGTTGGTCGCGGCGGCGCCGGTAGCGCTGCCGCATGCCGCGCAGATGCCGGTCGTAGCCGCCCGACTCGATGAAGGCGGCGAGCGTCAACTGATCGAGCGCACTGGCCCATTGCTCCCGCTCGCCCTTCGCCGCGACCACCTCCGCCACCAGGTGCGCGGGCAGCGCCATCCAGCCCAGCCGCAGCGCCGGGGTGAGGCTCTTGCTCACCGAGCCCAGGTAGACGGTGCGTTCGGGGTCCAGTCCCTGCACCGCCCCCACCGGCTGCCGGTCGTAGCGGAATTCGCCGTCGTAGTCGTCCTCCAGGACCAGCCCGTCCGCCGCCCGCGCCCAGCCCACCGCCGCCGCCCGGCGGTCCGGGTGCAGGGCCGCGCCGGTAGGGAACTGGTGCGCGGGTGTGAGGAGTACGGCCCCCGCGCCGGACGCCGCGAGCCCCGCCGGATCGGCGCCGCGGCCGTCGACCGGAAGCGGCGTGGTGCGCAGGCCCGCGCCCGTGAGCAGGCGGCGGTGGAAGGCCAGCCCGTACGCCTCGACAGCGAGCGGCGCCGACCGCAGCCGCGGCAGCGACGCCAGCAGCCGCAGCGCGCCCGCCGTACCCGAGCACACCACGATCCGCTCCGGCGACGTCCGCACGCCCCGGGCCCGCGCGAGGTAGTCCGCGAGGGCGCGCCGCAGCTCGATCCGGCCGCGCGGATCGCCGGGCCCGAAGGCGTCGTTGGGCGCCGCGTCGAGCGCGCGCCGGGTCGCCGCGAGCCAGGCGGCGCGCGGGAAGGACGCGGTGTACGGGATGCCCTCGCGCAGGTCGTGCACCGGACGGGAGCCGGGCGGCGGCGCGGCGGGCGCGGGCGGCGGGCCGCTCGGTGCGATCGGCGGCGCGGGCCGGTCGGCGACCCGCGTGCCCGAGCCCTGGCGGGCGGACAGCCAGCCCTCGGCGACGAGTTCGGCATACGCCTCCGCGACCGTGTTGCGGGCCATCCCGAGATCGGCGGCCAGCGAGCGGTACGGCGGCAGCCGGGTGCCCGGCGCGAGGCGCCCGCCGCGTACGGCCTCGCGCAGCGCCGTCGTCAGCGCGGCCCGCCGCCCGCCGCCGCCCCGGCCCCCGCCCCGCGCGGCCAGCTCCAGATGCAGGTCGCGGCCGAGCCCGCCGGCCGCCTCCGCCCATCCGGGACCGGCGTCCGCAGCCGTATTCACGTCACCCGACAGCGAATTGACCCGCGTATCGTCCACGAAATTGCACTCTACGTCAGGTCACTGCGCTCCCTAGGCTCATATGCATGACGACGACAACGACGCAGCAGCCCGCCGGCACCACCGCGACCGCCCCCGCCCGGACGCTCGAACTCGCCCAGCACGCCCCCGCCGCCTTCAAGGCGCAGATCGCCTTCGACGCCGCCGCCCGCGCCGGGCTCGACCCCACCGTCGCCGAGCTCGTCGAGATCCGCGCCTCCCAGCTCAACGGCTGCGCGTACTGCCTGCACATGCACACCAAGGACGCGCGCAAGCACGGCGAGAGCGAGGAGCGGCTGTACCTGCTCGCGGCCTGGCGCGAGGCCCGGCACTTCTACACGCCCAAGGAGCAGGCGGCGCTCGCCTTCACCGAGGCGGTCACGCTCGTCTCGCAGGGCGGGGTGCCGGACGACGTCTACGACGAGGCCGCGGCGCATTTCGACGAGACGGAGCTGGCGCACCTGCTGGCGAAGATCATCTCCATCAACACCTGGAACCGGATCGCGATCACCAGCGCCCGCCGCGCGGGCGCGGACCTGCGCGTGGCCCGCGGCTGAGCCTCGCCGGAGCGGGGGCTCACGTACCGGCCCGCCGTCTCACGTACCGATCTTGCCCAGCAGGTCGACGATCCGGGACTGCACGTCCGTGCTGGTGGAGCGTTCGGCGAGGAAGAGGACCGTCTCGCCGGACGCCAGCCGCGGCAGCTCGGCCGGGTCGATGTCGGCGGAGGTGTAGACGACCAGCGGCGTGGTGTTGAGCCGCTGGTGGCCGCGCAGCCAGTCGACGATCCCCTGCCTGCGGCGGCGGATCAGCATCAGGTCCATCACCACCAGGTTGGGGTGGACCTGCGCGGCCTTGGTCATCGCCTCGGCCTCCGAGCCGGCGTGCGCGACCTGCATGCCGCGCCGCTCCAGCGTGGCGGCGAAGGCCTGCGCGATCGGCTCGTGGCCCTCGACGAGCAGCACCCGCGGCGGGTGCTGCTCGCTGTCGCGCGGGGCGAGCGCCTTCAGCAGCACGGCCGGGTCCGCGCCGTACGCCGCCTCCCGGGTCGCCTGCCCGAGACCCGCCGTGACCAGCACGGGGACATCGGCGGCGGCTGCGGCCTGGCGCAGCGCCTGGAGCGCGGTACGCGTGATCGGCCCGGTCAGCGGGTCGACGAAGAGCGCGGCGGGCGGCTCGGCGACCTGTGCGTCGACCTCCTCGCGCGATCGTACGATCACCGGACGGTAGCCGCGGTCGGTGAGCGCCTGGCGCGTCGAGACGTCGGGCTCGGGCCACACCAGCAGCCGGCGCGGCTCGTCCAGCGGCTCCTCCAGCCGGTCGTCCGCCATGTCGGTGACGTCGACCGCGCCGTTCGGCCCGTCCAGCGGCTCCGGCCCCTCCGCGGCACCGGCCGCGGGCGCGCCTATGGCGTACGAGCGGCCCGGCGGCTGCACGGGCGGTACGGCCACGGCCGCGGGCGCCGCGGGAACGGGACGCAGCAGCGCCGTCTCCTCCTCCGCGGAGGGAGCGGGCGCCGTCGGCTGCGCGTCGGGACGGCGTACGGGCAGCTGCCCGCTGTCCGGGTCGGCCTGCGGGTGCTGGCGCGCCTGGCTCTCGCCGCCCGGACCGTGCGGCTGGCTCGGCACCTGCTGGATGAGGCTGCGGGTGGACGGCGCGTCGTCGGCGGTGCGGTCGGGGCTCAGCCGGCGGCGGCGCCCGGAACCTCCCGCGGCGACCTCGGCGGGCAGGCCCTGCGGGTCCGTCTGACCGTTCGGGCCCGGCGCGAAGACGCCCTGGCCGAGGGTGCGGACGCTTATGGCCCGGCCGTACGTGCTGTGCGTCGGGTCCTGCGGCTGGCCCGCGGCCGGGCCCGGGAGCTGCGGCGGGGGCGAGGCGAGGGCGGGGCGGTTGCCGCCGCCGTTGCCCGGGGCGGCGGGCCACTCGGTGGCCGGCGGCAGCGCGGGCGTCTCGGCGGCGGGGGCCGCGGGGGACGCCGGAGGCGTGGGGGCCCCGGGCTGGCCGGGCGCGCTGGGCCAGGCCTGCGGGGTGGCCGGCAGCGCCTGCCCGGCGTCGGGCCACGACTGGGGGGCGGGCTGCTGCGCGGGGACGGCGTGCGGCACGGGCTGCTGCGCGGGCTGCTGTGCGGGCGCGGGCACCGGGGGCTGCGGCTGGGGCGGTACGGGGGCGAGGCCGGAGCCGGGGGCCGGGACGGGTGCCGGGGTCTGGGGCTCGGCGGGCGCGGTGGTTTCGGGGGCCTGGGGGATCTCGGGGGCGCGGTGGGCGGCGCGGCGGCGCGCGTTCTGGCCGCCCTGGCCGTTCTGGCCCGTCTGGCCGTTCTGGTCGGCGTGCGCGCCGGCGTCGCCTGCCGGGTCCTGGTGGCCAAGCGGGCTGCTGCCGCCGTTCTGCGGGCCGGGCGGGAGCTGGTGCTGCTGCGCGCCGGGGGTGTCCTGGGCCGCCGCCGGGAGGGCGTTGGGGATCGGGACGGGCGGCAGCTCGGCGCGCTCGGCTCCGGGGGCGGTGGCCTGCGGCTCCTCGGCGCGGGCGCGGCGGCGGCCGGTCGGCTGGGGCTGCGGGGGCTCCGCGGAGGCCACCGGCGCGGCGGGCACGGGCTCGGGGCGGCCCTCCGGACGGCGGAGCGCGCGCCGGCGTCCGGTGGGGGCGGCGTCCTGCTCGGGGGCGTGGGGGGCGTGCGGCTGGCCGAGGGCGTGCGCCTGCGGGTGGCCCTGCCCGGCGGGCTGCCCCTGCGCCGCGGCCTGCGCCTGCATCTGGGCCTGGCCCTGTGCGGACCAGGCGGCCGCGTCGCCGCCCGGCTTGCCCGTACCGTCGGCGCCGGGGCCGTGCGTGCCGCGTACCGGCTCCGTCGAGACCGGCATCACGGTCGTCTCGGACTCGTGGGGCGCGTTCCCTTCGCCGGACGCGCGCCGGGTGCCCCGGGGCGCCGCGCCCGCGCCGGAGTGCGCCGGCTCGGTGTCCGAGGCCGCCGCCCGCGTACCGCTCGCGTCGTCCGTGGAGCCGCTCTTGCCGGCCGGCACCTCCAGGACGTACGCGCTGCCCGCGCCGGGGACCTCGTGGGTCTGGAGGACGCCGCCGTGCCGCTCGACGATGCCGCGGGCCAGGGGGAGGTGGACGGGGTCGCCGCCGGGGTGCGGGCCGCGCACGTCGATGCGGATGACCTCGCCGCGCGGGGCCGCGGCCACCACGATCGTCGAGTCGCCCGCGAAGGCCTGCGCGTTGCCGGCCGAGTCGATGCCCGCGACGTCCGCGATCAGGTGGGCCAGCGCCTGCGCCATGCGCTCGCCGTCCACCGCGGCCCGGATGGGCGGCGCGTGCACCGCGAACTGCGCGCGCCCGGGGCCGATGAGCTCGGTCGCGCCCTCGACGGCCGCCGCGATGACCTGGTCCAGGCCGACGTCCGCGCGGCGCAGCTTCTCCTCGCCGCGGTCCAGCCGCTGGAAGGCCAGCACGTTGTCGATGAGCGTGGTGATGCGCGCGTAGCCCGCCGCGAGGTGGTGCAGTATCTGGTTGGCCTCGGGCCACAGCTGCCCCGCCGGGTCGGCCGCGAGCCCCACCAGCTCGCTGCGCAGCTCCGCGAGCGGGCCGCGCAGCGAGGTGTCGAGCAGCGCGCGCAACTGCGCCGTACGGGCGGCGAGTGCGTCGAAGGACGTGCGGTCGGTGAAGGTCATGACCGCGCCGACCAGCTGGTCCCCGTCCCGCACCGGCGCCGTCGTCAGGTCCACCGGGACCGCGGTGCCGTCCTTGCGCCACAGCACCTGGCCGCGCACCCGGTGCTTGCGGCCGCTGCGCAGCGTGTCGGCGAGCGGGGTCTCCTCGTACGCCAGCGGGCTGCCGTCCGGGCGCGAGTGGTGCGCCAGCGGATGCAGCTCCTTGCCGCCCAGGTCGGTGGCCCGGTAGCCGAGGATCTGCGCGGCCGACGGGTTGACCAGCACGACCTTGCCCGCGGTGTCCACGCCGACCACGCCCTCGGCGGCGGCGCGCAGGATCATCTCCGTCTGCCGCTGCTGGCGGGCGAGTTCGGCCTCGGTGTCGACCGTGCCGGTCAGGTCGCGGACGACGAGCATGAGCAGTTCGTCACCGGTGTAGTGCGGCACGCCGTCGCCGTACTCGGCGTACGGCGTGCGGCCGTCCTCCAGGTTGGCGCTGGTCACCTCGACGGGGAATTCCGTGCCGTCGGTGCGCCGGGCGACCATCCGGGTCGGCTTGGTGCGGGTGTCCTCGGCGGCCTCGCGCGGGCTGCGCATGGAGCCGGGGATGCGTTTCGAGTCGAATCCGGGCAGCAGGTCGAGCAGGCCGCGGCCGACGAGCGCGGTGCCGGGCGACTCGAAAGTCTCCAGCGCTATCGCGTTGGCGTTCACCACCGTGCCGTTGACGTCGACCAGGAGCAGGGCGTCCGGGAGGGCGTCGAGTATGGAGGCGAGGCGAGCAGCGCCTCGGGATGGCCTGCTGCTCACGAGACGCGTCCTCTCTGGTCACCGCACTGCTCTCGCCCCGGGCGCCGGCACCGCACACGGCCGGCCTGCCGCCCGCCTGCACCGGCCGGCGACGTCGGCCGTCCTTGGCCGATTTCCGGGCGGCCCATCTTGCCGCCACCCCCGGGTCATGTCACTAGAGCGAGTGTACGTGTCGGCCACGGGGGCGGGGCGGCGGATGCCCATGTGGGGCTGTGCGTATAGGGGTTCGGATGTGTGCGGGGCTTGTGTGGCGTCGGTCACGGCGCACGCGGCGCGCGGCGGGGGCGCGCGGTCGCGCCGCGCGCCCGGTTCGGGCGGCTCAGGTGGCTCAGGCGGTTCGGGCGGCTCAGGCGGCGAGGGTGCGGGGGCCGCCCGCGGTGGGCGCGGGGAGCGCGGGGATCATGCGCTTCCAGCGGGCGACCTCGCAGCCGTTCGTACGGCGGTAGGTCTCGTCGACGGGCTCGCCCCGCCACACGCCCGTGACGTGCGCGGTCTGCGGGCCGCCGTAGATCATCGAGCACATCTGCCCCGCGGGCACGGGGGCGAGCGGCCCGCCCAGCTCGTCGAGCTGCCGGCACGCGTCGAGCTGCTCGGCCCGGACCGCGGTGCCGCAGCTCAGCGTGAACGTCCTGACCTGCCCGCTGCCGTCGTCGTACGCCACCGAGAGCCGGTCGGCGCCCCCGCCGAGCGCGGACCAGGGCAGGCCGACGGCGACGGCCTGCCCGCCGGCCAGCACACCCCCGGCGAGGGCGAGCCCGAGCGCCCCGAGCACCCGGACGCGGTGCCGCCCCCGGGCGGCACGGGGACGGCTGACGCGAGAGCCTGCACGGCGGTGTGCGGCACGACCACTGACAAGAGCCATACCCATCCTTTACCGCCGCGATACGCCCGGAGGGGTCCATTTCACCCGTTCGTGGGCGAGCCGCGCCGCACGATCCCGGCGGTTCACCCGCCCCGATCGCCCAACCCCTTTGCTCTGCCGACCGGCGGCCTTGTACCGTAGTCAGCGATTGGTCGCAGCCCGCAGGGCTGTGCCATCATCTGCACACGCGCCCGCTCACGCGGGTCGCGCGTTGGAGGCGTCGCCTAGTCCGGTCTATGGCGCCGCACTGCTAATGCGGTTTGGGCTTTACCGTCCATCGAGGGTTCAAATCCCTCCGCCTCCGCCACCTCCCCGGAACCCCGCCCGTCCCTCCCGGACAGCGGGGTTCCGCCGTTTCCCCACCCCCTTCCCCCGGCCTGCCCCGCCACCCCCTCCCGGACCCTCCGCCGCAGCTCAGCCCCCCTCCCCCTTATCGATTTCACGTCCCGCCCCACCTCATGTAATGTTGTTCCCGCAACGCCGACCGGCCCAAAAGCCGCGAAGTAGCCCCGCACTCGTAGCTCAACGGATAGAGCATCTGACTACGGATCAGAAGGTTGCAGGTTCGAATCCTGCCGAGTGCACAGAGGTCAAAGCCCCCGCCGGATCGTCCGGACGGGGGCTTTGTCGTGCCGTACAGCAGCGAAGTACAGCAGCCGGCTCGCCGGCCCGGGAAGGCGCAACGGGGTGGCCGATTCCGTAGTCGCCGAAGTCCGGCGGCGGACCGTACGCCTGCCCCTGCTGCCACCTGCTGACCCTGGAGTCGCAGTGCAACTGGGAGATTTGCGTGGAGTGCGGGTGGGAGGACGACGGCCAGGACGACCTCAACGCGGACGAGGTATGGGGCGGACCGAACGGATCACTGAGTCTGACCGACGCCCGCAACGAGTACGCGGATCACATTGCAAGCCTCGGGTCGGAGAACCACGCGTCAGTGGCAGTCGGCGGTGAAGGGCTGTGGGCGACTGCCGCCCGACAGTTCACGCGCGAGACGAGGGGCACTGGCAAAGCCTGGCAGACCGTCCGCAGTACAGCAGCGAAGTACGGCAACCTCACCAAGCTCTTTCGCCGTTGATCGGCTCCCGGTGTACTCGTGGTGACCTGTTTCGCCGAGTGCACAGCAAGCCGAGAGGCCCCCGGAGGATCTCCGGGGGCCTCTTGCGTGTGCCCGGGGCGGGGCGGGGTCAGGACGGGCTGTCGGGGGAGGTGTGGGTGAACCAGGTGTGGGCCTCGTCCGGGGGGAGGACGCGGGTCAGGGTGGCGGTGCCGGGGAGGTGGGGGAAGAAGCGGTCGGCGGTCCAGGTGCGGGGGTAGGACGGGGTGTCGAGGACGAGGAGGCGGCGGCCCGCGACCACCGGGATGTCGTCGGGGAGGCCCTCGTTCCAGATGCGGGTGCCGTCCGGGGTGAGGAGTTCGAAGGCGCCGGTCGCGACGGCCCCGCTGCGCCCGCGGGCGGGCTCGGGGTCCGTGGCCAGGCGGACGCTCTCCGCGGAGGGCGGGGTGCCGGGCACATGACCGGCGCCGATCAGGACGTGGGCGAGCAGTGTGTGGAGCTGGAAGTTGTCGCCGATGCCGCCGATGCGTATCTCGAAGCCGGTCTTCGTGGGCCGGTGCAGGACGATCACGGGCTCGTCGTCCAGCACCGCCAGCGCGTAGGCCAGGCACTTGAGGTCGTGCCGGTCGAGGGCGGTCAGCTCGCGGCAGGCGGGGAGCAGGGCGGCCGCGTGCAGGCGGCGTACTTCCGCGCTGCGGCACAGCACCGCGAGCGCGGGGGGCTGCCATTCCTCGACCGAGCACCAGGCCAGCGCCAGCCGCGTGGCCTCGTGCGGGTCGCCGCCGAGGCGGCTCAGCAGGGCGTCGTCGATGATCTTCTCGTCCGGCTCCGGCAGCTCCTCGCCGGCCGCGCCGGTGGCCGTCCAGCGGCGGGCGAACTCCAGCGCGTCGAGCAGATCCTGGCGGACGCCGTCGAGAATCGGCCCGGCGCAGGCCACCGGGTCCGCCCCGCGCTCCACGCAGAAGCCGGCCGCCTTAGCCAGCATCGGCCGCGGGCCGGTCGGCGGGAAGGCGGGGAGCAGCGCGGCCAGTCGGGGCCCGGCCGCGACGCGTGCGTCGTCCGGGGCCGACTGCACGCCGCTGATCACGGCGGTGAAGGCGCGTTCGGTGCGGCCGCCGTCGCGCGCGGCGACCGCACCCTCCAGCTCGGTCACGGCGGGGGCGAGGCCCGGGGCCTCTTGCTTCCTCTTGAAGATCACCGGCACACCCTAGGGGCGGAGCCGGACCCGCCGCCTCCGGGCGTTCGCGGGGTCAGGCCACCGGGGCGGCCGCGGGCTTCCTGAGGGACGCGGACAGGGTGCGGGCCTCGTGTTCGGTCATGCGAGTCGTGGTGTAGGGGACGGCGTTGACCCAGCGCTGGGACAGGTGGGCGATGCGTTCGCCGTAGCGCTCGGCCGTGGTCAGGTCGCCGGGGGAGCAGCCTTCCTCCGGGCCGAGGTCGGTGTGGTACTGGGCCATCAGGCCGAGCCAGGAGCCGAGGCGGTTGACGTCGTCGCGGGTGCCGCCGCTCCAGTTGTTGCCCGGCATGTCGGCCACGCCGATCCACTGCATGCCCATCTGGGCGCCGAAGACGGCCAGTTGCTGCAGCACCGCGAGCTTGTCGCCGCTCTGCGACGCGGACGTGGTGAAGCCGCCCGCCAGCTTGTCCTTCCAGCCCTGCGTCGTGAACGGCGTGAACGCCGCTTCCATGAAGGCCTTGAGCACCGCCGACACGCTGCCCATCAGCGTCGGGCAGCCGAAAACGATCGCGTCGGAGCGGCCGAGCAGTTCCTCCGCCTCCGCGTTGTGCCAGCGGCCCGCCGTGACGTCCTCGGGCCGCAGGTCGACGAGGTGGACCTGCGCGCCGGGGACGGTACGGGCACCGGCGGCGAGGTGCTCGGCCAGGAGGCGGGTGCGGCCGTGCACGGAGTGGACGACGACCGTCACGGTGACGGTGGGGACTACGCCGGAGCTGGGGTCAACGCCGTTGGCTGTCATGTCTGTTCACGCTTCCTGCTGGCGGGGCGGGTGCCGCTCCCGGCCGGTGGCGGCGGGAGGCGGGCGCTGCTTGCCCTGCCATCACAACCCGCGCGCGGCGCACCATCAACGAGGGATTCCGGCATGCAGCGATCGGCCGCACCGATCGATCGGCGCCGGTGCGGTCACCGCACTAGCCTTGCGGTGTGGACAGGATGGAGCTGGAAGCCTTCGTCGCGGTCGCCGAGGAACTCCACTTCGGCCGCGCCGCCGCACGTCTGCACCGCGGCCAGCCGACGGTGAGCGACGCGGTCCGGCGGCTCGAAACCGCCCTGGGCGGGCGGCTGTTCCACCGCACCAGCCGCCGGGTCGCGCTCACCGAGCTGGGCGCCGCGATGCTGCCCGACGCGCATGCCGCGCTGGCCCAGCTGCGCCGCTTCCAGCAGCGCGGTCGCGCCCTGGCCGCCGGTGATCGGAGCAGTACCACCCTCGTCGTCGGCCACGCCGAATACACCGGCCAGCAACTGCTGCTGGAGTGCCTGCCGCGGCTGCGCGACCGCTTCCCCGACGTCGCGATCGTGCCCGAGCCGATGCCGACCACGGCCCAGCTCACCGCGCTGCGCACCGGCACGATCGGCCTCGGGGTCGGCTGGGCCTCGGACGGGCTGACCGGCGTACGCGCTCGGGTGCTCTCCGCGGAGCGCTTCATGGCGCTCGTGCCTGTGGGCCATCCGCTCGCGGGGCGGGCGGAGTTGAGCGCCGCGGAACTGTCCGCGACGGGCCTGCTCACCTGGCCGCACCAGATCAACAGCGGCCTGTGCGACCGGCTGCTGGCCGCCTTTGACATCGGTGGCGCCGACCTGCGCATCATCCGCACCGCCGACAGCGTGCACGCCATCGCCGCGCACGTCGCCGCCGGGGCGGGCATCGGCATCACCGTCGGCTCCGCGCTCGACCACACCCCGCCCGGCCTGCGCGTCATCCCGCTGACCGGCCCTTCGACGACCGCCGACCAGGTCGTCCTCACCCCCGCGGAGCCCACGGCGGCAGCCCTGGCGCTGCGCGAACTCCTGCTGCACGCGGCCGCGGAGGCGCAGGCCGCGGCGTGACACGGGTGGGCGGCGCGGCGGTTGCGCCGCAGAGTTGCGGGCTCGGCGGTCGCGGTCTTAGCGGTCGCGGTCCCGGCGGACCGTGGCCCAGCGGGCGAACGCCTCGACGGCGTCGCTGATGGCGTGCAGGCGCAGCGACGGGAGGACGTCGAAGTTGTGCTGAGTGCCCGGGAGTTCGGCGAGGACGACGGGCGCGGCGGACGTACGGGCGAGGTCGGCGGCGAAGGCGCGGGCGTCCGCGGCCAGCACGAGGGTGTCGAGGGAGCCGTGGACGAGCAGGAACGGCGGTGCGGCCGGGTGGACATGGGCGTGCGGGGTGGCCCGGTCGCCGCCCACCTCGCCGTAGTAGCCGTAGAAGCCGATCGCGGCGGACACCGCGTCGTCGGTGAGCGCGACGGTCGCGGCGAGGTGCGCGCCCGCGGATCCGCCCGCCACGACCAGGAGTTCGGGGTCGGCGCCGAGTTCGCGGGCATGGGCGCGAAGCCAGGCGACGGCCGCGCGGGCGTCGGCGAGCGAGTTCGGATAGGGGGTGCGCAGGCGGTAGTTGGCGCTCGCGCACACCCAGCCGTCCGCCGCGAGGCGGTAGAGGAGGGGGAGTCCGCCGATGAGCTTGCTGCCGATCGTGAAGCCGCCCCCGTGGAAGTAGAGCAGGACGGGTGCGCCGTCCGGCCGCCGGCGCGGGAGGTAGACGTCGAGGGCCTGTGAACGCGCCGTGCCGTAGCGGCGGTTGCACAGTCGGCGGACACCGCGGCGCGGGACGAGGAAGGGCAGCAGCACGCGGAGCAGGGGAAGCGGGCGGCGGGGGACGCGCAGGTCCGGCACCTCCGCGAGAGCCGCCTCCAGGACGCCCCGCGCGGACCGGGTGCGTACGGCGAGCGCGGCCATGCCGCAGGCGACGGCGGCGGTGAGGGCGGCCGCGAGCCACCACGTCGGGCCGCCGACGTCCGTGGCCAGCGTCTCGTAGGTGCTGAGGGCCAGGACGGCCAGGCCCACGAAGGGCTGCTCGTTGACGAACCAGCCGAGCCAGAACCACACGTCGGACGGGCTCGACCGCCGGGGCATGGGCGGCCGGAGCGCGGCGAACGTGCACAGCGCGAGGATCGCGAGCGAGGTGACGAAGCCGGTCTGCACGGCGCGTTCAGCCCTCGGCGGGCGGCGCTGCCGGTACGGGCACGCGGGCGGGTGGTCCTCCGGCGGGCCCGTACGCGGACGGGCCGGTGGTCCGTGTGCGGCTCATTGCGCGTCCCCCTGCTCAACCGGCCCTGGTGGGGCCATCCTTGCCTGTCGGCGGCGCGCCGGGAAGGCGTCGGCGGAGGGCCGCCGGGGTCAGCGGTGGAGGTGCGAGACGTCCGCGGGGTAGGGGCTCTCCCGCGGGAGGAGGGCGCGGGCCGCGTCGAACTCGCCCGCGCGGACGTGGGCGTGGATCGTACGGGCGAGGGGTGTGGCGTCGGTGACGGCGACGGTCCACTCGTCGGCGTAGCGGCGTACGGCCTCGCCGGACAGGCCGAGTTGCAGTGAGCGGTACGGCAACGGGCGCAGGTGGAGGTCGCGTTCGGGATCCCACTGGACGCGTGCGGGAGAGCGCTTCACCTCCCGCTTCCAGGAGGCCCGGTCGGCGTGCAGGCCCGGCTCGTAGTGCGACAGGCAGGCGTGCGCGAGCGCCCATGCGAAGCCCTCGCGGGTGATCTCGACGGCGAGGACGGTCTCCTGGCCCTCCTTGGTGCCCCACCCGCAGCGGTACATCATCCACAGGAACGACGGCTTGATCCACGTCATCCGGTCCCTCTTCCACTCCGCCGGGAAGCGGCCCTCCCGCACCGCCGCCAGGCCGATCCCGGGCCGGTACGCCTGGTAGACGGTGACGGTGGAGTCGGTGGCGAGGGCGCGGACGCGGTGGGTGGGCTCTTGCATGGGGTCAGAGTGGGCTGCGGGATGCGGCGGCCGCCAGTGAATTAGCCGTGCGCGCAACGGGCTTCGCGGTCGTGTCGGGGCGCGGGTGCCTCCGAGCGCCTCCGGGCGTTTCCGGGCGCGGAACGGCGGACGGCGGTGCGGGGGTGGAAGGTGCGGTGTCAGGACCGCAGGACCGCGGTTGTCGCCAGGGTGGTGAACGGCATCGTGAAGGCGCCGCCGAGGGCGTCGATCGCCGCGCCGACCTCGGCGAGGATCGCGGACAGTTGGGCGGGGGCGAGTCGGGTGAGGCCACCGGTCGTGGGGAGCAGGGCGAGCCATTCGTCGCGTGTGTACGGGCGCTGCCAGTCGTAGCGCCAGTGCTCGGGGGCGTCGAAGGAGCCGGTGGCGCGGACGGCGTCGCCGAACGAGGCGTAGAGGGCCTGGTAGGCGTCGAGCGGGCGGCGCGCGGGCTGGGCGCTCAACGGGGAGTCGGGGACGGCACGGCGGAAGGCGGCGGCGAAGGGCTCGGCGACCTCGGGCGGCGGCTCGTAGACGTGCCCGAAGACGGCGAGCCGCCCGCCGGGGCGCAGTACGGCGGCGGCGCGGGCGGCACCTGCGGCGGGGTCCACCCAATGCCAGGATTGGGCGGCGACGACGGCGTCGAAGGTGCGGCCCGCGGGCTCCCACGTCTCGAACGCCGCGACCTCGACGGGCAGCCCGCGCGAGCGGGCGAAGTCGGCCATGCGCGGGTCGGGTTCGACGCCGAGCACGGTGCATCCGGCGGCCTGGAACTGCCGGGCGGCGATGCCGGTGCCGCAGCCCACGTCCAGGACGGCGGGGCGGGCCGAGCCGTCGCCGGAGGCGGGCGCGGGCGCGTACGCGTTCGCGGGCATCCCGGCGACGATCCGGGCGACGAGCGCGTCGGGGTAGCCGGGCCGGGCCGCGTCGTACTGCCCGGCGTTCTCGCCGAAGGACTCGGCCATACGGCGGGCGGTGTGGGGGGCGGGACCGCTGGCCGTGTCCGGCGCGGGGCGCGGGGAGCCCGTGGTGGGCCGGGCCTGCTCAGGGGGCTGTGCCGGTAGAGTGGGCATGTGCCCACCTTAGTGGGCGCATGCCCACTGGGCAACAATCGGCCGTCAGGGCGACGTCCGACAACGGACCGCCCGCGGGCGAGAGGGGAGCGGCGCATGCCGACCGGTGTGCATCTGCGCGACGCGCGGCAGCAGCTCTTCGACGCCGCCGAGCGCATCCTGCTGCGGTCCGGGCCGAACGGCCTGACCAGCAGGGCCGTCACCGACGAGGCGGGCTGCGCCAAGGGGGTGCTGCACCGGCACTTCGCCGACTTCGACGCCTTCCTGGCCGAGCTCGTCCTCGACCGGGCGGCGGAGCTGGAGGAGCAGGCGCGGGTGCTGCGCGCGTCGGCCGGGGAGGGCAGCGTCGTCGACAACCTCACCGGGGCGCTGACCGCGCTGTTCGGGCCGGTGCCGGTGGCGATCATCCCGCTCATCACCTTCCGGGACGCGCTGCGGGCGCGGCTGCGGGAGGCCACGCCCGGCGGCGGCATCGCGGTCCTGGGCCAGGCCACGGAGGCGGTCGGCGCGTATCTGGCCGCCGAGCGCGACCTCGGCCGGATCGCCCCGGGCGCGGACGTGGACGCGCTGACGCTCTCCCTCGTCGGCGGCGGCCACCTGATCTTCGCCGACCGCGAGCGCCGGGCGGACGCGCCCCCGGACGGCCCTGAAGGCCCGGAAGCCCCCGACCGCGCGGCCGTACGCCGCCTCGTCACGGCGGTCACGGCGGCGGCGACCGTGCGGGGTGCCTCCCGGCGGGGGTGAGGTGACCGCGGGGGCGACCGTGCGGGGTGTCCCCGGCGGTGGCGGCTTGTCCGCGAAGGCGCTCGGGGCGCGCGGGGTGCGGTGAGGTGACCGCGGGGGCGACCGTGCGGGGTGTCCCCGGCGGTGGCGGCGCGCCTGCGGGGGCGGGTGCGCTCGGGGCGCGCGGTGCGGTGGGGTGACCGCGGGGGCGGGTGTGCGGGGTGTCCCCGGCGGTGGCGGCTTGTCTGCGGGGCTGGGGGCGCTGGGTTCGCGGGGGTGTGGTGACGTGACCGGGGCGCTGGGCGCGCTCGGGTCGCGCGGGGTGCGGTGAAGTGCCTGCGGGGCCGACCGTGCGGGTTGCCCTCGGCTGTGGCGGCGCGGCTGCGGGGGCGGGTGCGCTCGGGTCGCGCGGTGCGGTGAGGTGCCTGATGAGCTGGGTGCGCGGGGTGTCCCCGGCGGTGGCGGCTTGTCCGCGGGGCCGGGTGCGCTGGGTTCGCGGGGGTGTGGTGACGTGACCGCCGCTTCGGGCGCCTTCGGCGCGCGCGGGGTGCGGTGACGGACGGGCCCGTCGTGCGGCGGGCCGGACCGGGCCCCTACCCCGAGCGTCAGGGAGCCTGGCGCCTCCGTGGCGTACGCGTCGCGCCGCCCGTCCGGTGCCCTCGGCTGATACGGATGTCGGCGGAGGCGGAAGCGGGGCCGGACCGGAGCGGCGAAGGGGCGTGGGCGTGGGCGAGGAGGCGGGCGGGCTGGTCTGGTACGTGGCGTACGGCTCCAACATGTGCGCCGAGCGGCTGCGCTGCTACCTCGCGGGCGGGTGCCCGCCCGGCGGGTCGCGTACGTACGCGGGAGCGCGCGACCCGCGCATGCCCGCGCGTTCGCGCCCCGTGGAGCTTCCGGGCGCGCTGTACTTCGCGACGCGCTCCCCCGTCTGGCACGGCGGCCGGGCCTTCTACGACCCCGACGCCCCCGGTACGGCATGGGCCCGCGCCCATCTGCTGACCGCCGCGCAGCTCTCCGACATCGCCGCGCAGGAGATGTACGGGCCGCCCGGCCGCGACCTCGACCTCGCGCCCGTCCTCGCCACCGGCCGGTACGCGCTCGGCCCCGGCCGCTACGAGACCCTCGTCAGCCCCGGCACCCTGGAGGGCCACCCGCTGCTGACCTTCACCGCGCCCTGGCACCTGGACGACGTCCCGCCGGTGCCGCCCTCGGCGCCCTACCTGCGCGTCATCGCCGCGGGGCTGCGCGAGAGCGGCCGGGACCCCGCCGCGATCGCCCGCTACCTCGCCACCCGCCCCGGCGCCGCGGGCCACTGGACCCCCGCGGAGGTGGCCCGCGCCCTCGCCGCGCCGGGTGGCAGCATGCCCGTATGAGCCGCGGGTGGGGCGTGACGGTGGTGCGGGCGTGCGTGCGCGGCGCGGCGGGCGGCAGCCCCACCGCGGTCGTGGCCGAGCACGAGGCCGCGGGAGCGGCGGACGCGGACCGCGCGGCCGTCGCGCCCGCGGCGGGCGTCTCGCACGCCGTCTTCGTCGACCCCGCACCCGGCGGCGCCCGCCTGCGCTTCTTCACCGCCGAGGGCGAACTGCCCGCCTGCGGCCACGGCACGGTGGCCGCGCTGGCGTATCTCGCCGCCCGCGGCAACGGCCGCTTCCTCGGCGAGCTGCACGCCGGGGGCGCGGCCTTCGCGGGCCGGGCGGTACGGGACGGGTCCGGCTACCGCGCGGACTTCCGCACCCGCCGGGTGGAGCTGCGCGCGGCCGCGCCCGACGAGGCGGCGGCCGTGGCGGACGCCCTCGGGGCGCGGGCCCCGCACGGGGCCGTGATCGCCTCCCTCGGCCGGGCCCGCATGCTGCTCCCGGTGGCCGACCGCACGGCGCTGCGCGGCCTCGCCCCCGACTCCGCCCGCCTGCGCGCCGCGTGCGACCGGCTGGGGCTGCTGGGCGTCTACGTCCACACTCCGCCGGACGCGTACGGGCGGCTCGCGGCGCGTATGTTCGCCCCGTCCATCGGGGTGCCCGAGGACATCGCGAACGCCAACAGCACCGCGTGCCTGGCCGCCTGCCTCGCGGACCGCGGCGTGCCCCGGATCGCCGCCGACATGGGCGACGCGCTCGGCGCTCCCGCCACGATCACCGCCGCCGCGGAGACCGGGCCGGGCCCGCGGCACGTACGGGTCGGCGGCCGCGCGGTGCTCGCGGCCGCGACGGGGGGCCGTTGTCAGACCCTCCCCCTATCGTGATCTTCATGACGGAGAACGTGGCACGAGTGGACCTGGTGGGCTGGGGCAAGGACGACTTCTGGCTGCTGGAGCGGACCAACACGCCGGAGATGACGGACCATCTCGGCGGCCCCGAGAGCGCGGAGGCGCTGGAGGCGCGGCACCGGCGGTATCTGGAGCTGGCGAAGGGAGGCATGTTCAGGGTCGTGACGGCCGAGGGCGAGACGGCCGGGTCGATCGGCTTCTGGGAGCGGGAGTGGCGGGGCGGCCCGGTGTGGGAGGCGGGCTGGAGCGTGCTTCCCGAATTCCAGGGGCGCGGGATAGCCGCGGCGGCTGCGCGCGGGATCGTCCGCGTGGCGCGGGAGGCGGACGGCAATCGGTATCTGCATGCGTTTCCGAGCGTCGACCACCCCGCGTCGAACGGGGTCTGCCGCAAGGCGGGCTTCGAGCTTCTGGAGGAGGTCTCCTTCGAGTACCCGAAGGGCAGCTGGATGACGTGCAACGACTGGCGCACGGACCTTCAGGCCGCGCCGGGTCAGCGCTGACCGCGCCGGGGGTTGCCCCATGCGGTGGGGCTTCGCGGCCGGCCCGCCGCGGGGGTGCCCGCGCCTGCGGCGCGGGTGTTTCCCACCCCCACCACCCGTGCGGGTGGTAGCGACAGCTGACGTCCCCCTGCGGGGGTGCACCGCCGTCGGGGGCGAACCGCGGTCCCTGAAAACGGCACCCCCACCGGCGGGCAGCCGCCGACGAGACGTCGGGAGGGGGACGATCCGGGGGTGCCCCCGCAGGAATGCGCACCCCGCCGGGGGCCGGACACGGGTGAGGTCGGACGCGCATTCCGAGGAGGTACCCCCGGAGTGGCCCCCGACCCACCCACCGCGCAGGAGCGCCAGCCCCCAGCGCAAGCCCCTGCGCAAGCCCCACCCGCCGAGCGCAGCGGATTCTCAGAGGATTCACAGATTCGGCCAAGACGGCTTTCATAGGGGCCCCACAGGGTGGGGGCATGACGACGACACCCCCCGCTCCCGCCGCGCAGGGCGCCGCGGCCGGTGGTGGCGCGCTTCGCGCCGCCAGGAGCTCCGTGAGCCACAGCGCCGCCACCACCACCGTCAACCCGGGCGTCAGCGCCAGCGACCTCGCCCGGCCCGACGGCTCCCCCGTCCGCGTCCTGGTCGTGGACGACGAGGCGCCGCTCGCCGACCTGCTGTCGATGGCCCTGCGCTACGAGGGCTGGAAGGTGCGCACGGAGGGCGACGGTGCGAGCGCGCTGCGCGCCGCGCGCGAGGACCGGCCGGACGCGGTCGTGCTGGACGTGATGCTGCCGGACATGGACGGGCTGGAGGTCCTCGCCCGGCTGCGCCGCGAGACGCCGGACGTGCCGGTGCTGTTCCTGACGGCGAAGGACGCCGTCGAGGACCGGATCGCGGGCCTGACGGCGGGCGGCGACGACTACGTCACGAAGCCCTTCTCCCTGGAGGAGGTCGTCGCGCGGCTGCGCGGCCTGCTGCGCCGCTCGGGCGCCGCGGCCGTACGCAACGAGTCGCTGCTGACCGTCGGCGACCTGGTCCTCAACGAGGACAGCCACGAGGTGAGCCGCGGCGGCGACAACATCCACCTCACCGCGACGGAGTTCGAGCTGCTGCGCTACCTGATGCGCAACCCGCGCCGGGTGCTGAGCAAGGCGCAGATCCTCGACCGCGTGTGGTCGTACGACTTCGGCGGCCAGGCCAACGTCGTCGAGCTGTACATCTCCTACCTGCGGCGCAAGATCGACGTCGGGCGCGCGCCGATGATCCACACCCGGCGCGGCGCGGGCTATCTGATCAAGCCGGGGGAGCCCGCGTGACCCTGCCGCGCCCCGGCAGGTCCACCCGCGCGGGACGCCCGCGCCCGCGGTGGTCGCTGCGGCGCCGCCTGGTCGCGTCGTGCGTGGCGCTCGTCGCCGTCGTGTGCGCGGTGATCGGCGCCGTCACGATCTTCGCGCTGCACGACTTCCTGTACGGCCAGCTCGACGGCAAGGTGCACGACCTGGCGATGCGCGCGTCCGGCCGCCCCGGCGGCGGTCCCGGCGGCCCGCTCCCGGGCACGGACGGCGTGAACGGCACGAACGGCGGGAACACCCCCCGCGCGGACCGCACCCCCGGCGGCGCCGGGGACGTCCCGCTCGGCTTCCTCATCGGCGGCGGCCAGCCCCGCGAGACGGTCGGCGCGGTCGTGACGTCGTCCGGCGCGGTCGCGCAGGCCGCGGTGAGCGCGACCGACGCCACCGGCTCCTCCGGCTCGTCCGGCGGCGCCCTGGTCGCCGCCGCGCTCACCGGTGAACAGGCGGCCGCCTTCGCGGACGTCCCGCGCGACGGCCATCCGCACACCCTCGACGTCCCCGGCCTCGGCGGCTACCGCGTCGAGTCCGCGCGGCCCGGCACGGACGGCAGCACCGTCCTGGTGGGGCTGTCCACCCAGGGCACCGAGGACACCCTGTCGACCCTGATGTGGGTCGAGGTCTCGGTGTCGGCGGCCGGGCTGGTCGCCGCGGGCCTGGCGGGCGCGGCGCTGATGCGTATCGCGCTGCACCCGCTGCGCCGGGTCGCGGCGACCGCGACGAGGGTGTCCGAGCTGCCGCTGGACCGCGGTGAGGTCGCCTTGCACGAGCGCGTCCCGGAGTCCGACACCGACCCGCGCACCGAGGTCGGCCAGGTCGGCGCGGCGCTCAACCGCATGCTCGGGCACGTCGCGTCCGCGCTGCACGCGCGGCAGGCGAGCGAGACCCGGGTCCGGCGGTTCGTCGCGGACGCCAGCCACGAGCTGCGCACCCCGCTCGCGTCGATCCGCGGCTACGCCGAGCTGACCCGGCGCGGCCGGGAGCCGGTGGGCCCGGACACCCGGCACGCGCTGGGCCGTATCGAGTCCGAGGCGTCCCGGATGACGACCCTGGTCGAGGACCTGCTGCTGCTCGCGCGGCTCGACGCCGGGCGCCCGCTGGACCCCGTGCCGACCGATCTGTCCCCGCTGGTCGTGGACGCGGTGAGCGACGCCCGCGCGGCGGGTGGCGGCCATCTGTGGCGGCTCGACCTGCCCGACGACCCGGCCGTGGTCGACGGCGCCCCGCAGCGGCTGCACCAGGTGCTCACCAACCTGCTGGCCAACGCCCGCACCCACACCCCGGCCGGCACCACCGTGACCGCCCGCGTCACCCCGCTGCCCGGCGGCGCCGTACGGCTCCAGGTCGAGGACGACGGCCCCGGCATCCCCGCCGACCTCCAGCCGGTCGTCTTCGAGCGTTTCGCCCGTGGCGACGCCTCCCGCACCCGCACCCCGCAGGGCGGCGGCAGTACGGGCCTGGGCCTGGCGATCGTGCAGTCCGTGGTGGCCGCGCACGGCGGCTCCGTGGAGCTGGCGAGCGCCCCCGGACGTACCGTCTTCAGCGTCACACTGCCCCCTTCGCACTCACAGGTCGCCCCCAGCCTCAGCACAACGTCGTGACAGGGCCCGAGCCGAGCCTCGGAGTATGCGAACCACACTCGGCAATCTGCCCCCCCGGCAGCACCTGCCGGTCGCGGACGCGGCGCCCGCCGAGGGCGTGGGCGGCGCGGCCGCCACTCCGGTGCTGGACGTCGTCATCCCCGTCCACAACGAGGAGAACGACCTCGCCCCCTGCGTCCGCCGCCTGCACGCCCATCTGTCGGGCACCTTCCCGTACCCCTTCCGCATCACGGTCGCGGACAACGCCAGCACCGACCTGACCCCGCTGGTCGCCGCGGAACTCGCCGCGCAGCTGCCCGAGGTGACGTCCTTCCGGCTGGAGCAGAAGGGGCGCGGCCGCGCCCTGCGCACCGTGTGGACCGCGTCCGACGCGCCCGTGCTGGCGTACATGGACGTCGACCTGTCCACCGACCTCAACGCGCTGCTGCCGCTCGTCGCCCCGCTCATCTCCGGGCACTCCGACCTCGCGATCGGCTCCCGCCTCGCGCGCTCCTCGCGCGTGGTGCGCGGCGCCAAGCGGGAGTTCATCTCCCGCTCCTACAACATAATCCTGCGCGGCTCGCTCGCCGCGCGCTTCTCCGACGCCCAGTGCGGCTTCAAGGCGATCCGCGGCGATGTCGCGCAGCGGCTGCTGCCGATGGTCGAGGACACCGGATGGTTCTTCGACACCGAGATGCTCGTCGTCGCCGAACGCGCGGGGCTGCGCATCCACGAGGTGCCCGTCGACTGGGTCGACGACCCGGACAGCAGCGTCGACATCGTCCGCACCGCGCTGGACGACCTGCGCGGTGTCTGGCGCGTCGGCCGGGCGCTCGCCACCGGCCGGCTCGCCCTGGACCGGCTGCGCCGCCCCTTCGGCGACGACCCGCGCGACCGCGACCTGTCCGGCGTGCCCGTCGGGCTGGCCCGCCAGCTCGTCGGCTTCTGCGTCGTCGGCGCCCTCAGCACCCTGGTCTACCTCGCGCTCTTCTCCCTCTTCCGGCTCGGCACGGGCTCGCAGGGCGCCAACGCGCTCGCCCTGCTGCTGTCCGCGCTCGGCAACACCGCCGCCAACCGCCGCCTCACCTTCGGCGTACGCGGCCGCGACCGCGCGATGCGGCACCAGGCGCAGGGGCTCGTCGTCTTCGCGATTGGCCTCGCCCTGACCAGCGGCTCGCTCGCCGCGCTGCACACGGCGACGGCCTCGCCCTCGCACGGCAGCGAGCTGGCCGTCCTCGTCGCGGCGAACCTCGCGGCGACCGTGCTGCGCTTCCTCCTCTTCCGCGCCTGGGTCTTCCCCGACCCGGCGGGCCCCGCGGCTGCCGCCGCACCCTCCCCCGGGAGCCCCGCGGCCGCCCCCGCACCCGGCCCGGACGCCACGCGGCACGGCTCCGCACCCGCCGCCCCCGGGACGGCGCCCGACGCCCGCCCGTACGGCGACGCGCCCGGCACGTACGACCCCGGACCGGCTGCCGCTTCCCGCGGCCCCGCGCCCGGCGCTCCCGCAGCCGACCCGTCCGGCGCCGCCCCGGGCGCGAGCCCGTACCGCACGCCGCCCCGCGCCGGGGCGTACGGCGACACCTCCCACGGCACCGCGGACGGCGTGCACGCGCCGGACCGCGGGGTCCCGAACCCCTCCGACAGGAGTCCGCGATGACCGCGACGACCGGCTTCCCCCACGCGCCGACCGCCGCCCACCCGGCCACGGCGCAGGCGCGCGCGGCCCGCCTGGCCCGCCGGATGTGGCGCGGCCGGGCCGCCGACCCGGTGTGGGCCCGCCCCGCGCTGCTCGCGCTGCTGCTCGGTACCCTCGTGCTCTACCTGTACGACCTGGGCGCCTCCGGTTACGCCAACTCCTTCTACTCCGCCGCCGTCCAGGCCGGCAGCCAGAGCTGGAAGGCCTTCTTCTTCGGCTCCTCCGACGCGGCGAACGCCATCACCGTCGACAAGCCGCCGGCCGCGCTGTGGCCGATGGCCCTGTCCGTACGGCTCTTCGGCCTCGGCTCGTGGCAGATCCTGGTGCCCCAGGCGCTCATGGGCGCCGGCACCGTGGCGCTGCTGAACGCCGCCGTACGCCGCCGCTTCGGCGCCGGCGCGGGCCTGCTGGCCGGGGCGCTGCTGGCGCTCACGCCGGTCGCCGCGCTCATGTTCCGCTTCAACAACCCCGACGCGCTGCTCGCGCTGCTCATGGTCGCCACGATCTACTGCGTGCAGCGTGCGCTGGAGCACGCGAGCACCCGGTGGCTGCTGGCCGCGGGCGGGCTGCTCGGCCTCGCCTTCCTCACCAAGACGCTCCAGGCCTGGCTGATCGTGCCCGCGCTCACCCTCGTCTACGCCGTGTGCGCGCCCGCGCGGCTGCCGCGCCGGCTGCTGCAACTGCTCGCCGCGGGCGGTGCGATGGTCGTCGCGGGCGGCTGGTGGGTCGCCATCGTCGAGCTGTGGCCCGCGTCCTCCCGCCCCTACATCGGCGGCTCGCAGGACAACAGCTTCCTGTCGCTGACCTTCGGCTACAACGGCTTCGGCCGCATCACCGGCAACGAGACCGGCAGCGTCGGCGGAGGCGGCGGGGGCCGCGGACCCGGCGGGGGCGGTGGCGGCGGCATGTGGGGCGAGACCGGCATCGGGCGGCTCTTCAGCTCCGACATGGGCGGCCAGATCGCCTGGCTGCTCCCCGCGGCCTTCGCGCTGCTGCTCGCGGGCCTGTGGCTCACCCGGCGCGCACGCCGCACCGACCTGATCCGCGCCGACCTGATGCTGTGGGGCGGCTCGCTGCTCGTCACCTTCGTGACCTTCAGCTTCATGTCCGGGATCTTCCACCAGTACTACAACATCGCGTTGGCCCCCTACATCGCCGCGGTGTGCGCGATGGGCGGCACGCTGCTGTGGCGGCGCCGCGGCTCGCTGCCCGCCGCGGCGGCCCTCGGCGCGGTCGTCGCCGGTACGGGCGCGGTCGCGTACGTGCTGCTGGACCGCTCCCCGAACTGGCACCCGTGGCTGCGCGCCGTCGTCCTCGGCGCGGGCGTCCTCGCCGCGGCCGCGCTCGTCGCGCTGCCGTACGTGCGGAGCGCGGGCGTGAGCGCCGCCGCGGCCGGGCTCGGCCTCGTCGCCGTGCTCGGCGGGCCCGTGGCGTACACCCTCGACACGGTGTCGACCCCGCACGAGGGCTCCATCGTCACCGCGGGTCCCGCCGTCATGTCCGGTGGCTTCCCGGGTGGCGGGGGCGGCGGCCGCGGCGGCTTCCCGGGCGGGATGCCGGGTGGTATGCCCGGCGGCCAGGGCTTCCCGGGTGGCCAGACCGGCCAGGCCGGCCAGGGCCGGCAGGGCTTCCCCGGCGCCCAGGGCGGGCAGGGCACGCAGGGCGCCCAGGGGCAGGGCCAGTTCCCGCCCGGCATGGGCGAGGGCGGCTTCCCCGGCGGCGCCGGTGGCGCCGGAGGCATGGGCGGCCTGCTCAACGGCACGCAGGTCAGCGCCGAGATGACGTCCCTGCTCAAGGCGAACGCGGGCGCGTACACCTGGGTCGCCGCGGCTGTCGGCTCGCAGAACCAGGCGAGCTACCAGCTCGCGACCGGCAAGCCCGTGATGTCCATCGGCGGCTTCAACGGCAGCGATCCGTCTCCGACGCTGGCCCAGTTCAAGGAGTACGTCGCCGAGGGCCGCATCCACTACTTCATCGGTGGTGGCGGTATGGGCGGCGGGAGCATGGGCGGCTCCGCCGCCGCGTCCGACATCGCCTCGTGGGTCGCGTCCACGTTCACCGCGAAGACGGTGGGCTCGACGACGGTGTACGACCTGACGTCGTGACGTCGTAGCCCCCGACCGGGGCAGCCCGCGCGATTGCGCCACGGGCTGCCCCGGTCCGTGCGTTGCGCGACCGTCCGCGCGCTGTGGCTGAGCGCGCAGTTCCCCGAGGTTCTGGCCTAACGGTCCACCCCGAGCGAGTTAACAGACTCACCCGGGGAACACATGGACACCGCAACTCTCCCGCGTCAGAACCGTACGAAGACCTGCATCATCTATGTCCGGCTCAGCCGGGCCGACGACCTGAGTACGTCGATCAAGTCTCAGGTGGCCGAATGCCGGGCATTCGCGCTGTCGCAGGGGTGGCGCGTCCTGTTCGTCGCCGACAAGGACAACGGCGTCAGCGGCGCTACGAAGCTCACGGACCGGCCCGGCATGGCGGAAGTCCTCCCCCAGCTCCCGAAGGCTGACTATCTGCTTGCCGCCAAGCTGGACCGGTTCGCGCGTCACACGCTGGAACTCCTCACGCTGACCGAGCTGTGCAAGGAATCCGGCGCGTCCCTCGTGACCGCTGACGGCATGATCAATCCCCAGACGGCAGAGCTGATCCTTACCATCTTCGGCGCGCTGGCAGCGTGGGAGCGGGACACGATCAAGGCGCGCATCCTGGCGGCCAAGGAACACATGCGGCGCGTCGGCCGGTGGATGGGCGGAGAGGCCCCGTACGGCTACCGGCTGATCAAGCGCGACGGCGGGACCTATCTGGAGATCGACCCCGAGGCGGCGGCCGTGCTGCGGGGCGTGGTCGAAAAGCTGTTGGACGGTTCCTCGCTGAACGCCATTGTCCGGGCGCTCAACGAGTCGGGCACTCTGTCCCCCGCCGACTACGCCCGGAAGCGCAAGGGGCGGAAGGTTCGCGGGACCAAGTGGAGCGGGACCGCCCTGCGGGACATCCTCCTTTCCCCGGCCATGCGCGGGCACCTGGTGCAGTCCACCCCGCAGCCGGGCAGCAAGCGCAAGCGCGGGGCCGTGTCCGCTGTTCTGGACGACAAGGGCAACCCGCAGCAGGTAGGCCCCGAGCTGATCGACGCGGACACCCACGATGCCGTCAAGACCGTTCTTGCAAGCAGGGCGACCAAGCACCGGGCGACCGGACAGCGCGCCGGTAAGGCTCCTCTCTTGCACATCGCGGCGTGTGCCGAGTGTGGCGGGCACCTCTACCACCGTCGCCGGATGGACGGGGACAAGGACCGGTCCCGCTACACGTGCCAGCACGGAGCGCGGGGCGGACACGTCGCTGTCGAGATGAACGCGCGCAAGCTTGAGGCCCTGGTGGAAACCAAGTTCCTCGGGTTGCTCGGCCGGGCCGACATGCTGCGTGAGGTGGTGGCCGAGGGCCGAGACGTGAGCCGCGAAATCCGCGAGACGGAAGCAGCGATCGACTCGCACACCGACGGTTTGAACATGCTCCCGGAGGGTCGGGCCAAGCGCCGTACGGCCGCCCAGCTCACCGAACTTGAGGCCAAGTTGGTTGTCCTGGAAGCGGCGCAGCGGGAGCAGGAGAACCCCGCCGTTTCATGGGTGCCGACCGGCCGGACCATCGCGGAGGAGTACGCGGCGCGGGACACGGACGGGCGGCGGGAACTCCTGGAAGCGTTCGGCGTCCGTGCGGTGATCTCCCCGAGCAACGGCGCGCGCAGCTTCGACCCGTCGCGCGCAGACGTGCGTATCGACGGCCCGGCATGGGTGCGGGAGAACGACCCGGCTACCGCCGAACTGATCGCAATTGCCATGGACGAAATGGAGGTGGACCCAGCTACGGCCGAAGCGATCGTTGCGGAGATGGCAGCGTGAGCCGCGCTGTAATCCTCGCCGACGTGTACGCGGCACAGCGGGGAGAGGCGTACCCGGAATCCGCCATGGCCGAGGAGATAGACCGCTGTGCCCGAGTCGCTTACGCCGACTTCCGGCGCTTCCCCCGGGACGAGTGGCTAGCCATGGGCCGGGCCGCAGCGTGGGAAGCGGTCATGCGCTACCGCAACCGGGGGAACGGCGTAGAGGGCTGTTTCGCGTACGCGTACCGGTGGGTTCAGTACACGTACCTTGCCGCCGCGCGCAGGGCCGCACAGGACCCCGTACCGCTGTCGTATGAGCCCGAGGCACCCGCGCTTGTCGGCACGGCCCACAGCGGGCGGCCAACGCCGAGGGAGACCTACGTTCGCGCGCTGGTGTCGTCGCTCGGGCCGAAATCCTCTCGGATCATCGAAGCCACCTACGGCATAGGCGAACCGGCGACGGACGCCGAGCTAGCCGAGGAACTGAACACGACCCCGCGCAGCGTTCAGGCTCTCCGCTGTCAGGCAACGGCCAGACTGCGCCGACTGGCACGGCCCGCGCTAGGCATGCAGACGGCCGCGTAAGACGCTCTGAGAGGCCCGGTGGGCAACTCCCCGCCAACTCCCCGCCGGGCCTTTCCCGTGCCCTCAGACGGCCGCCTACGGATTTGCTGACACTGCGTCAAATATGCGCCGTCCCTTAACTCGCACCCCTCGTGGAGAACGAAACACCGCACAGAGAGACCAGCAAGGAGGGAAGCGGTGCCGCTCACAAACACAATGACTCTGGAAACGCTCGCTCAGCGGATGGACGCATGGGCCAGCGAGACGGACACCAAGCGGGGCCGTCTGGTCCGAGCATTCCGTAAGAACCTCGGGAACTCCGCAGACCTACAGGCGGCACGGCTCGCACTGCTGCTCGAATATGCGGCAATGCCCGCCTAAGACTTTCTGTCCCCGCCCCCCAAGAAAAGCCCCCACTCTTACCCCTGCCTCCGGGTGGGGGTTTTTCTTGAACTACTTTCGCGGACCTTAGCGGAGCAGCGCCGGACTTCCGCGAACCATCAACCAAGTCAAGGAGTAAAACCGATATGACAGACGAGACTTTCGAGGGACAAACGCGGACTAACGAAGGACTTTCGCGGAGCCGGTCCGACCGAAAGCCCGGTTTCGCGGACATACGCGAGGCTATACAGCGCGCCGAGGCCGCTGCATGGGAGGCCATTGCATCCGGTCACCCGATGGCCGGTGAGATCCACCAGGCAACGCGGGAAGCGCTGGAATTGGTGAACGCCACCCTGTTCCCCTCGGGCCACTGCTCAGGTCCCAACTGCCTAGAGACCGTGCCTGACAAGGGCTTTGGCCGTCCGGCGCTCTACTGCTCGGCTCGCTGCAAGGACCGGGCCGCATACCAGCGGAAGCAACAGCGCACACAGCGCGAGGGCTGAGCCGGTTCTCTAGTTTTCTTTCTTTTATGTAGGTGTGATGTTTCTAAGTGTAGAAGACACAGTAGGTACAGAGACGCTATAGAACTCTAAGGAGCTATGGGGTCACTGTGTCATCTGCACTGCGAAACGTCACGCCTCCCGTGGCAACTGTGAAGGAACAAAAATGGGCTACTACTCGTGGCAGCAACAAGAGGATCAGTGCGTGGTCTGCGACCACAAGCTAGGCGGCCGACAGGAACGCTATTGCAGCAACGCTTGCCGACAGGCACACAAGCGCATGTCCACGCTGACTCGTGAGGTACTGGCCAAGCGCGAGTGCGATCAATGCAAGCGAGGCTTTTACCCGGACACCAAGCGTCAACGGTTCTGCTCCCCCGACTGCTCGCTGTTCGCCGCCGATGAGGCGGTCAAGGAACGCGAGGAAGCCGTATGCCATCTGGACGGATGCGAAGAGAACTGCGGTTGGGATGGCGCAGGCCGAGCCCGTCGCTATTGCTCTCCGGCTCACCGCACTAAGGCATACCGACTCCGCAAGCGGGCTGAGAGTGCGCCTGAGAGCCGTTGAAGGGTCGGCCGGGGAGTTGTCCCACCGGGGCCGAGATAAGCGCTCACGGGGCCACACAGGACTTTATATCGAATGCGTAACGCTAGCGTCGCCTATGTCCGAGTGCTACCGCTATGCGGTTAACCAACTCACCTCGTGAATCGTGAACGTCGAAAGTCGTTCTCGGGATTGGCTGCGTCCTGTGTGTTTCCTTTCGCGTGATGATCGGTCGGGTAGGCGTCCGCGTCTCTCCGGCCCGGCCGGTCATCATAGGAACGTTCCTAGGTACCGCCTTCCCTCTGCGGCTGCTCCCGCCTCCCTAAATTCTTCGGTGAGTTAGTCTCTCGCGCGCACTGCGGCGGAGCGCTTACCGGTGGGCCCCCTTGCCCGCTGTGGTCTGAGCAGAGACCCGGCGAGCGAGGGGGCCTTTTTGTATACCCGAAAGGAAACGCGCTATGGCAGTGCACGACATGACGGCCGAGGGCCGGGGTTCTATCTCTCGGCTTGACACGGCGGCAGGGCAGGACCCGGCGGACCGCAATTCGGCGGACGCCGTGGACGACATGCACGCGGAAATTGCCGACCTGATGGATTCGGGCATTTCTGTCTATGAGGCTCGGGCCGCTGTCAAGGAATCCCAGTCGATCACCGATGAGGAACGCGCCGAGGCTCACCGCGAGGGTTACGAGCTTGGCCGGAAGATCGCCCGCCGCAAGTTTCGTTACTGAAAGGACACGCAGACATGGAAAAGATCACGCCCGACCACCTACTAATGAGCACGACTTACCAGGTTGACACTAGTCACCGGCATGATGCGCTAGCGCCAAAGATTGCTTTCCAGCGGTGGCAGGCAGTACAGGACGCAATCGACAAGAGCGAGAGCCTGTACGACCGCTGGTACGAACTATCGTACGCGCTGGAGGATGCCCGGCAGGAAGCTCTAGCAGCTAGTGCTAAGGCCCACGCCGAGGGCAAGAACGCACCGGCCGGTACCGCTGCAAAGGTGTTTCAGGCCGAGCTAGACCTAAATGGTTGCTTCGAGGCTTTCCGCGCCTCCCGCCGGGCAATCGTTACGGCTCGCAAGCCCTATGACGCGCTGTGGGAGGACCCGGCATTCCTCGCCGCGTACCGAGAGACCGTGGCTGCCGAATTCGTCAAGCGCCGTGAGGCCGTGCGCGCAGCATTCGCCGAGCTGGACGGGAACCTAGCTGCTCTAGGGTCGCTTTACGGCTCGCTCGGTGACCTCACGCTTAATGGGCTGCTGCGCGACGACGTTTCCGCGCTGACGTTCGACGGTAAGCCGATTGAGCACAGCAGCGTATTCCTTGCCCCGCACCGCAGTTGGACTGCACCGAAGCTTGCCGAGGCAATGAGCGAGGTTCGCCGGTTCGTGCGCAACGACGACCCAGTAACCGGCGGGACGCTGCTCGCTGGGGATCTGGACGATATCGCCAATGCACTGCCTGAGCTTGCCGACAAGCGATACGACGAATGGCAGGACGAGCTAACACGGACCGAGGCCGACCGATACGGCGTGATCATGAACGCCAGCACGGGACGTCGAACTGTCGGTAGTTCTCGCGTAGAAAATGGCAGTTATAGCGCGTAGCCAAAAAAGCAGGGCCGGGGTCATCGGACAGCCTCGGCCCCGCTGTCGGGAAGGAAACACCCTATAGGTTGGGAAAACAGCAACCGGGAATCTCGGCTACCTGCCAACTGGCACAAGCTACGGGCCCGGGTCAAGCGGCGGGACGGCGGACTATGCAAGTCATGCGGTCGGCCCGGCACGCAGGTTGACCACATCATCCGAGGCGATAATCACGCGCTAGAAAATCTGCAATTGCTCTGCGAGCCGTGCCACACGCGCAAGACGCAAGCTGAATCAGCAGAAGCGCGCCGAGCACAACGACCCCGCCGTGAAATTTCAGGCCGTCCCGGGTTCATGACAGAGCCCATGCCTGATTACTGGTCGCGCGTTGCGCGAGAGTGATTCGGATCGTCAGAGTCACACTGAGTAACTTAATTCCTGAGCCTTTGCCTTCAATTCCAAGGTAACGGGGTGGGGGGTGACCCCCTTTCGGGAACCTTTTTCACCGCAAGCGTATAGCAGTTCAAAACCGGTACGGGTTTCCAAGTCGCCCAAGCTTCAATTCCAAGGTAAGCCCCCGGCCGGCCGCTACCTTCCGTAATCGAACCTAGGAACGTTCCTATGAGACTGACCGTGGCCAATGCTGCCCGATACGCCGCCCTAGTCGCGGCCATGCTCATTAGCTTTACGACACAGCGGGAGCTAGCGCAGACGCACGGCGTACCCGTGTCCGTCGCCTTTGCCGTGCCGGTGGCCATTGACCTATTCATGGTGTGGGCCGTCCGGTCGCGTCGGGATATTTCCCTAGCCGTGGCCGTTGCCGTGGCCGCCAATGTGGCCGGTGTCCTCACGGCCGAATCCTTGTCCGCTGTCAATACGTGGGTGTCCGCCGGACTGCATGCCGTGTTCCCGCTGACCGTCTGGCGAATGCACCGGGCGGAAGCCGCTACACGGCCCGCTGAGAGCCTGCCGGACATGGCCCCGGCCGAGGTGACACACGCCCCGCAGACGGGCGGACAGTGGCCGGACGCGGACTTGTGGCAGGACTTTGAAACCGACGCCGAGGCGGACAGCGCGGACGGCCCGCCGACTGACGACGATATCCGCGCCGCTGTGACCGTTCTGGAATCGCGCCATGGCCGCCCGCTGACCGGCGCTGCGCTGGCCGACCATTTCGGCGTGTCCGCTCGAACCGGCCGCCGTTACCTTGACCGCATCGGTTACAGCGCAAAGGCGGACGCATGATTTGCAAGCGCCTTAGCTGCTACCAGGAAACCAAACGTCGGAATAACGGCCGGACGCACAAGCAATATTGTTCCTCTCGGTGTCATAGATGGCAGCGCGCATACGACGCATTTTGCGTAGGTGGGGCCGCGCTAGGCCGTGACGCAGATACCGACCGTGCCCTGTTCCGGCAGGTGATAGCCGATGGAATACACGACACCTACGAATGGCCGCCACTGTTGGACGAACTAGTCAGCGCGTACGCGAGGGGATAAGCATGGAACCAATCCGCGTGATTCTCACCCCTACCGGCTGGGTTCCCTCCGACGCACCGGCACGGCCCGGATTCGTCGCGTGGCGCTTCCTACCGACACAGCAGGTACCCGCGCCGACCAAGGAATGGCCCGACCGATTGCCCCGACCGCCACGAGCGCGAGAGGGCCGAACGAGGAACTACGGCAAGCGTTGATGTTCGTTCAACTCAATATCGACCACTACGAGCGGAAGCGGTGCCGGGAGTGTGGGCGATTGTTGAGCGACCGCGCCTTTGCAATCGACCTTGACCAGCCGGACTATCGGTCTTCCCGCTGTGACGACTGCGAGGGTGCCGACTGGCTCACGCTCCCGAACATTTGGACCTAGGAACGTTCCTACATCCCCCGATGGCCTGACCGGCTGTCGGGGGATTTTGCGTTATGCGGCCGAGGTGGAGTCCATATCTGACGCGCCGTAATATGTCATGATCAGGCCAACTAACTTGGCTCGTTACGCGGTCTTGACGGATCTCACCTGCGGGCGAAAGTCTTGCAATCGGCTGCAATCGACTCGACAGAGGGAGAGGTCAGACATGAAGCTGCGGTTCCTCGGGATCATCCCGAACACCCCTGACACCGACTCACCCACCATCTGGCTGGACGAGGACACGGGGGATCTGCTGATCCAGTCGTACCGGGCCACCGAGGAAGAAGTGAAGGCGTGCCAGGAAATCGGGTCGATCCCTGGCCACAGCACGGAGGTTCCGAATCATGAGGTGATCATCCGTCTGCCCAAGGTAATGCGGAAGTACCTGCCGCCTCACGACAGCGAGTAGAGACGATGAACAACCCCGTACTTGAGGGATTGGCGAAAGCTCGCCGATCCGCTGTTCACCTGGAAATGCGCGACGCCTACCAGCCCAGTGACCCCGATTTCATCGAGTGGCAGAAAGGAAAGCGCCTGGACCCTGCCGCCGATCGGTCCGAGTGGTGGCGCCCGTTTCTTGACGTGGTGACGCAGACGACGGCGCGCGGTGTGGTCATGCGGCGGGCCCGCATCGTCTCGGAGCCGGTCACGGACTACATCCGGTACGAGCATGACGTGACGTTTCCGAATGTCGCAGCGGGGGAGTTGATTCGTTGGCTGCCCCGGCGGCGGGCCGCTGACATCCCCTTGCCGGGTACTGACCTGTGGATGTTTGACGGGGAAGCGGTACTGTTCACGTACTTCTCTGGCGTTGGGGAAGTCGTTGACCGGGAGTGGCGGACAGAGCCCGAGGTAATCCAACTGGTCTCGTCTGCCTTCGAGACGGTATGGGAACGGGCTACCCCTCACGAGGAGTACAAGCCGGTTTAGTGAGTCATGCCGCAATCACCATCTTCTAGCGTCCGTCAAGCCCGGCAACTCCTTGCCAACCGCCTTCGGGAATTGGTCAAGGATGCCGGGCTAGACGGCAAAGACCTGGCCGCACAGTGCGGATGGCATCCGTCCAAAGTGTCCCGCATCTCGACAGCGAAGACGCAACCCAGCGCCGACGACATTCGGGCGTGGTGCCGGGCGTGCGGTGCGGAAGACCAGACAGCAGACCTGATTGCCTCCCTGCGGGCCGTAGAGGACATGTGGGTGTCCTGGCGTCGGATGGAGGGCGCGGGGCTGCGACGGGCGCAGGTAGCGCGCTTGCCGCTCTACGAACGAACCCGCCGGTTCCGTGCCTACTCGCCGGGCCTATTCCCCGGCCTACTCCAGACGTTCGGCTACACCGAGGACGTGTTGCGCGCTGTCCAGCGGAGGCGGGTAAGCGTCGATGATGTGGCCGACGCCGTGGCCGCACGTATGGAACGTCAGCAAGTGCTCTACGAGGGGCAACGTACGTTCGCGTTCCTGGTCGAGGAGTCCACGTTGCGCAACGGGCTTGGCGGCGCGGACACGCAGACGGAACAGCTTGACCACCTGATGGACGTTGCCGCGCTGCCCAACGTCAGCGTTGGCGTTGTGCCGACAAGGCTCGGCCGGGCCCGCATGCCGGTGGAGGGATTTTGGATCTTCGACACGGCGCAAGTGAACGTCGAGCTTGTATCCGGCTACCTCACGATCACGCAGCCCAGCGAGGTAGCGGCCTACGCCGACACCTTCGCCGCGCTGGCCGATACAGCCGTGTACGGCGACAAGGCCCGCGCCCTGCTGATCAAGGCGCGTGACTCCCTCGGGTGATTGGCGTGCAATCGCGTGCAATCCGCTGTGAGTTGAGGTTGTGCCGTTCCTAGCGTGGTCGCCAAACGGATGACGCGAAGGGAACGGCCATGACCGACCCGAAGACGTACCCCGGTAGACCTGTGGAACTCCCGGACCGATCCGGTGAGTTGGAGCCGACCCCCGTTGAGGGGTGCGCCGGTTGCACCGAGCTGGTCAAGGTGCGCGACTGGGCGAGACAAAGTGGCGACGGAACCACGATCACGGATGCCAACGTGTTGATGCGACGGCACCCGGACGGGCACTAGATCACGAAGAATCCGCGCGGGATCACCTTGCGTAGTCGGCCCTCGGTGACCAGCACGCCGACCGCGCGGGACGCCGTGGACTGGCTGATGTCGTACTCAGCAGCGATGGCCACGGTCCCTGGGAACTTGTCGCCCGACTTCCACTCGTCCGCGTCAAGGCGTCGGCGTAGGTCGTCGGCCACCTGTCCGGCAAACGGGATCGAACGATCAAGCTCCATGTAGTCAGCGTGCGTGCTAATCCGCTGGTCCGCTATCGCAGTAGTCCACTAGTCAGCTAGTCTCGGTAGCTCAACAAAACGCCCCCGAGGCGGCCGGGCAAGGGCCGTTCCCCAGGGGCTGACCGAAGAATGGAGCTTCGGCTATGCGAACCCTACTGGCGCTGATCCTCGGATGGCTCATGCCCGCAAAGGGCACCCATCGAGCCGCACCGGAACCCACCACCGTCCCCACCCCCGCCCGCCGCGCTGTCCGGCCCATTCCCGCCCCACTGGACGGCCACGACGTAGCACTCATCCGGCCGTACCTCACGGCGTGGGAGGCCGAGCAAGAGCGGGGCCGACAGCGAGAGAGGCGACGGGCGGCCGTACTGGCGACGCTCGGGCAGGACTACCCGGCGGAGGTGCCAGCATGAGCGAGGCAAGCCCCGGCACAGGGGCGCCGCTGATGACCATTCGCGTAAGCCACGACGGCGGGAAGACGTGGGACCGGACGCGGGAGTACCGGCCGGGGCAGAACCTTCCCCCGCTGGTATCCGGTGAGTGGCCGCTCTGCCTGTGCCCGCGTTGCCGAGGCAAGAACGGCTAGACCCCACCGACCGGCCCCGCTCCGTGCGTCTCCCCCGTGGCGCACCAGGCGGGGCCTTCCACTGTCTGACCAGGGCCCGAGACAGGACCGGCACTAGTCAGCTAGTCTGTGGACCCTTAAGCCGCACACTCGCCCGCGCCCCTTGCGCGCCGGGGTGCCTCTCGCGGTGATCCGCGCGACCTTCCGCCGGTGGTGGGCTTGTCGCGCAGTTCCCCGCGCCCCTGATTGGTTGCCCTGCGCGGCATGCGCAAGCCCCTGACGGGCGCTTCACCCTGCGTGCAGAGGGCAAGCCACCAGGGGCGCGGGGAACTGCGCGCCCAGCCCCCACCGGGCGGAAAGGCGACATGCCACGCCAAGTGGCAACCACCTGGGGGCGCGGGGAACTGCGCGACAAGCCACCCACCTGGCGGTAGACGGCAGCGTGCCGTCAGGGGCAGATGCGGGCCCGTGCCCCCTTACCCGGCGGTCACGCCAAGCGCGCCGGGAAGCCCCCCGTGGCGACGGGGGACCAGCGTTCCGGGGTGACGCGGATCAGGGACTTGCCCTGGCGGAGCATCGCTTCGCGATATTCCGCCCAGTCGGGGTGCTCGCCGCTGATGTTGCGGAAGTATTCGACGAGCGGCTCGACGGAGTCGGGCACGTCCAGCACCTCCGCGACGCCGTCGACCTGGACCCACGGGCCGTCCCACTCGTCCGACAGGACGACGACGCTCACCCGCGGGTCGCGCCGTACGTTGCGGGTCTTCGCGCGCTCGGGGTAGGTCGAGACGACGATGCGGCCGGCGTCGTCGACGCCGGCCGTGAGCGGGGAGCCCTGGGGGCGGCCGTCCGCGCGGGTGGTGAGGAGGATCGCCCGATGCCGCGGGCGGATGAAGTCGAGGAGCTCTTCCCGCGAGACCGCGGTGTTGGTGGCGATGTTGGGAGCCATGTCCCGCACTTTACGTCGGTGCTCCCACGCCCGCCGGGCGTGGGAGGGCCGGAGGTCCCGGCGGGCGGCGTCGGCCGTCCCCTGCCTCGGCAGCCGCCGGGACCCGTCACCCGTACCTCCGCGGCCTGGACCTCTCCGCTGTGGGCTCAGGGCGGGTGGACGGGGGTTCATCGGATGGGCGCGGGGCGCGCCCGGGCGCTCAGTCCTCGGTGCGCTGCAGGCCGCTGCGGGTCTTGAGCGCGACCTCCTTGACGAAGATGACGAGCAGGAAGGACAGCAGCGCGAAGGGCGCCGCGTAGAGGAAGACGTCGCCGATGCCGTGCCCGTACGCGCTCTCCACGACGCCGCGCACCGGTGCGGGCAGCAGGGCGACGTCGGGGATGCCGCCGCTGTCGCCGGCGGCGGGCTTGATGTGGAGGGCGGCGAGGCCGTCGCTCGTGAAGTGCGTGACCCGGTTGCCGAGCACCGCGCCGAGCGCGCTGACGCCGATCGCGCCGCCGAGGGAGCGGAAGAAGGTCACGAGCGAGCTGGCGGCGCCGAGGTCCGCGGTGGTGACCTGGTTCTGCACGGCGAGCACCAGGTTCTGCATCATCATGCCGACGCCGAGGCCCAGCAGGGCCATGTAGACGCCGACCTCCCAGTACGGGGTGTCGTAGCGGATCAGGCCGAGCGTCGCGGCGCCCGCGGTGAGCAGCAGGCCGCCGGCGACCAGGAAGACCTTCCAGCGCCCGGTGCGGGTGATGATCTGGCCGGTCACGGTGGAGGAGACGAACAGGCCGGCGATGAGCGGGATGGTCATGATGCCGGACATCGTCGGGGTCTCGCCGCGGGCCAGCTGGAAGTACTGGCTCAGGAAGACCGTGCCGGCGAACATCGCGACACCCACGAAGAGGCTGGCCAGCGAGGTCAGGGTGATGGTGGCGTTGCGGAAGAGCCGCAGCGGCACGATGGGCTCGGCGGCGCGGGACTCCGTGTAGACGAAGAGCGCGCCGAGCACGAGCGCGAGGGGCACCATCACGCAGGACTGCCAGGACATCCAGGCGTAGTTCTGGCCGGCCAGCGACACCCAGATCATCAGCAGCGACACCGCGGCGGTGATGAAGAAGGCGCCCGTCCAGTCGATCTTCACCTGGCGCTTGACGACCGGCAGGTGCAGCGTCTTCTGCAGCACGATCAGCGCGATGATCGCGAAGGGCACGCCGACGTAGAAGCACCAGCGCCAGCCGAGCGCCGAGTCGACGATCACACCGCCGATGAGCGGACCGCCGACGGTGGCGACGGCGAAGGTCGCGCCGAGGTAGCCGCTGTAGCGGCCGCGCTCGCGCGGCGAGATCATCGCGGCCAGGATCACCTGGGTCAGCGCGGACAGGCCGCCGGCGCCGATGCCCTGGACGAGGCGGCAGCCGATGAGCATGCCGGGGCTGGTGGAGAAGCCCGCCACGACCGAGCCGAGCACGTAGATCACCAGCGAGAGCTGGATGAGCAGCTTCTTGCTGAAGAGGTCGGAGAGCTTGCCCCAGATCGGCGTGGTGGCGGTGACGGCCAGCAGCGAGGCCGTGACCACCCAGGTGTACGCGCTCTGGCCGCCGCCGATGTCGGACAGGATGCGCGGCAGCGCGTTGGAGACGATGGTGGACGACAGGATCGCCACGAAGAGCCCCAGCAACAGGCCGGAGAGCGCCTCCATGATCTGCCGGTGGGACATGACCGCCCCGTCCGGGGACCCCGGCGGGGCGGTGTGAGCTGAGGGTCCGGTCGTGCCGGACGGGTCGGGGAGCTGCTTGTCGCTCCGGGTCGACGGGGTCGCCATCAGGCCTCCACTTAATTGCCTGAAGCAACCATACGACCATATGGTTGTATAGGACAAGCGCTGTGGGAGGGCTGTGGCACACGCCACGTGCGTCACCGCCGCAGATGGGGGGCCTGCGGGGGGTGCGGCGGCCGGAGCCGACACGCTAGGGTCAGGCGGCATGTCGAGTAGCCAGCAAAGCCCTGAGAACAACTACGACCCGGCCGGCTCCACGCAGATGTTCCGTGCCTTCGTCGACGAGCAGCCGCAGGCCGTCGAGGTGCAGCGGGCGCAGGCCCGGCCGCGGGTCGGCCTGATCGTCGGCATCGTCGTCGCGGTGGTCGTCATCGTCGGAGTGGTCGTACTCGCCATGAAGTAGCCCTCGGTCCTCGGGCGCCTCGGCGCTCCCGCAGGCAGGCCCGACCACTCCGTCCCGTCACGCCTCGGCCGTCAGCCCTTCGCGGAGCTGGGCCAGCGTCCTCGTCAGCAGGCGGGAGACGTGCATCTGCGAGATGCCGACCTCCTCGCCGATCTGCGACTGCGTCATGTTCGCGAAGAACCGCAGCATGATGATCTGCCGCTCGCGCGGCGGCAGTTGCGCCAGCAGCGGCTTGAGCGACTCGCGGTACTCGACGCCTTCGAGTGCCGCGTCCTCGTAGCCGAGGCGGTCGGCGAGCGAGCCCTCGCTGCCGTCGTCCTCGGGCGGCGGGGAGTCCAGCGAGCTGGCCGTGTAGGCGTTCCCGACCGCGAGGCCGTCCACGACGTCCTCCTCGGACACGCCGAGGCAGGCCGCCAGCTCGCCGACGGTCGGGGAGCGGTCCAGGCGCTGGGAGAGCTCGTCGCTGGCCTTGGTGAGCGCCAGCCGGAGCTCCTGGAGCCGCCGCGGCACGCGGACGGACCACGAGGTGTCGCGGAAGAAGCGCTTGACCTCGCCGACGATCGTCGGCATCGCGAAGGTGGGGAATTCGACCCCGCGCTCGCAGTCGAAGCGGTCGATGGCTTTGATCAGGCCGATGGTGCCGACCTGGACGATGTCCTCCATGGGCTCGTTGCGGCTGCGGAAGCGCGCCGCCGCGTACCGCACGAGCGGGAGGTTCAGCTCGATGAGCGTGTCGCGTACGTAGGTGCGTTCCGGGCTGTCCTGCGGCACTTCCGCGAGGCGCAGGAAGAGCGAGCGGGACAGCGTACGGGTGTCGATGGCCTCGCCGTGATGAAGAGCATCGTGCGGTGCTGCGTCGGAGTCGAGCACCTTGGGACTGCCCACCTGTACGGACATGCCACCCCCTTGAGGTCGCGGACGGGTGTCGCGAGCGACGTCTTCCGGTTGTTCCTCCACTGGAATACCGGCTGAGCGCACGCGACAAACGCGGTATCCGCAGAATGTCACATGTCGGCAACACGCTGTAGCGCCATGTCGACATATCTGTGCAGGTGACTTAATCCTCTTCGGTTAGGGTTCGAGCTGGTTTGCGGACCGCAGCCGCGCGAAGCTGCGGGAGAGCAGCCGGGACACGTGCATCTGGGAAACCCCCAGCTCAGCGCTGATCTGCGACTGCGTCAGGTTGCCGAAGTAGCGCAGCAGCAGGATCCGCCGCTCGCGCTCGGGGAGCTGCACCAGCAGATGCCGCACCAGATCGCGGTGCTCGACGCCCGACAGGGCCGGGTCCTCGTAGCCGAGCCGGTCCAGCAGCCCGGGGGCGCCGTCGCCCTCCTGGGCGGCCTCCAGGGACGTCGCGTGGTACGCCCGGCCGGCCTCCAGGCACGCGAGCACCTCCTCCTCCGACAGCCCCAGCCGCTCGGCGATCTCGGCGGTGGTCGGCGACCGGCCGTGCAGCACGGTCAGGTCCTCGATCGCCCCGCTGACCTGCACCCACAGCTCGTGCAGCCGGCGCGGTACGTGCACGGTCCGCACGTTGTCGCGGAAGTAACGTTTGATCTCCCCCACCACCGTGGGCATCGCGAAGGTCGGGAACTGCACCCCGCGGTCCGGGTCGAAGCGGTCGATCGCGTTGATCAGCCCGATGGTGCCGACCTGGACGACGTCCTCCATCGGCTCGTTGCGGCTGCGGAAGCGGGCGGCGGCGTAGCGCACCAGCGGCAGGTTGACCTCGATGAGCGCCGCGCGCACCTGGGCGTGTTCGGACGTGCCCGGTTCAAGTGTGCGGATCTGTTCGAAAAGCACCTGGGTGAGGGCCCGTGCGTCCGCCGCGCCGGCGCTGGGGGTGCGTGTCCTGCCGCGGGGATAGGAGGTCGACGCGGTCGCCGCAGTCGACGCCGTACGGGCCGGCACCGGCACGTCACACCCCTCTTCGGTTCTTCGGTCTACTCGTCCGGCAAAAGCGGTCATAGCATCACAATTCATGTGTGGGGGTTCAAGCACCGCTTAGTGCCGTGTTGTACGACCGGGGCCCCGCCGCCGCCCGCCGCCGCCCGCCGGAAACGACGAAGCCCCCCGCCGGGAAGGCAGGGGGCTCGGGGGCCGCTCCGCGCGCCGCGGGCGCGGCCGCGGGGGGCGGGGCCTCAGAACTCGTAGTCGGCAATCACCCAGGTGGCGAATTCCTTCCAGGGCGCGACCGCGGCCTGGTGCGCCGGGTGCTCGACGTAGCGGCGCAGCGCATCGGCGTCGGCGGCCGAGGAGTTGATCGCGAAGTCGTACGCGATGGGCCGGTCGGAGACGTTCCAGCCGGTCTCCCACGACGCGATCTCGGGTACGAGCCCGCCCAGCTCGGCGAACGCCTGTGCGCCCGCCACCACCCGCGGCTCGTCCCGCGAGACACCCTCGTTGAGCTTGAACAGGACCAGATGCCGGATCATGCCACCCTCGCTCGACTCGTCAGTTGGCCAAGTCGTGCATGAACTGCCCGATGCTCTTGGCCGCGTTCGATATCCCGACGAAGCCTACTTGCACCAGGTCGGCGGCCCGGGAGGGCTGGTTGATGATCGTGTACAGCACGAAGATCACCAGCACGTACGTGGCGATCTTCCTCGCCTGCGCCATGCGCCTTGCCCTCCCCAGCCCGCAGCCCCACACCAACGGTCACAAGTGTGCAATCCACAGAGTCTATCCGTCAGATGGCGCAAGAAGGCGTCCGCCAGACCTTTGATCCGATGAACGGCTTCCCCGGTGATCCGGACCCGGAAACGTCCGGCGGCCCGACGCGTGGCCCGTCCCGGGGGCTGCCCCGGAAACGCCGAACGCCCGTCGTCTCACGGGGAGTCGACGGGCGTACGCTGCGCTGTGCTCGCGCTGGGAGCGGTAGCGGTGGGATTTGAACCCACGGAGGAGTTGCCCCCTCACACGCTTTCGAGGCGTGCTCCTTAGGCCGCTCGGACACGCTACCGAGAGAGAGCTTAGCCCACGCCGGGGCGTGCGCAGAAATCCGTTACCGGTCCAGTGGGCGGCCCGAGCGGAAGAAGGCGGTCAGGAGGGCGGCGGCGGGCTCGGGGAGGACGCCGGCGATCACCTCGGGGCGGTGGTTGAGGCGGCGGTCGCGCAGCAGGTCCCACAGCGAGCCGGCCGCGCCCGCCTTGGTGTCGGTGGCCGCGTAGACGACCCGGTCGACGCGGGACTGCACGAGCGCGCCCGCGCACATCGCGCACGGCTCCAGCGTGACCAGCAGCGTGCAGCCGGTCAGCCGCCACTCGCCCACCTCGGCGGCGGCCCTGCGCAGGGCCAGCACCTCGGCGTGCGCGGTCGGGTCGCCGGTCGCCTCGCGCTCGTTGCGGGCGCGGGCCAGCACGGTCGTGCCGTCCGCGGCCAGCACGACCGCGCCCACCGGGACGTCGCCGGTGAGCGGGGCCAGTTCCGCCTCCGCGAGGGCCAGCCGCATGGCGGGCGCCCAGGGGTCGCGTACGGGGTCGCGCGGACCCGGGGCGCCCCCGGGGGGCTCCCCGGGCGGTTCGCCCGGCGGCTCCCCTTGCTGGGGGGAGCCGGGTACGGGTGGGTGCGGTGGGTGTGCTGTCAGCGGACCGCCTCCAGAACCTCGCCGCAGCCCAGGGCGTCGGCGATCTCACCCAGCGCCTCGCCGGTGAGCGCGCCGTCGCCGCTGAGGGCCAGCAGCTCCTTGCGGCTCATCCCGAGGTCGGCCAGCAGGTCGGTCTCGCCGAGCGGGCCGACGGGCACGTGGTCCTCGGAGAGGCCGGCCACGGCCCCCTCCTCGTCCTCGTCCCCGCCGCCGTCCTCGGTGCCGTCGAGGTCGACGAGTCCGTCGAGGTCCTCCGGGTCGCGGCCCAGCACCTCGTCGGTGAGCAGGATCTCCCCGTACGAGCTGCGGGCCGCGGCGGCCGCGTCGGAGACGTAGATCCTCGGGTCGTCCTCACCGTCGACGCGGACGACGCCGAACCAGGCGTCCTCCTGCTCGATGAAGACCAGAACCGTTTCGTCCTCGTCGCCGGCCGCGCGGGCCAGATCGCTCAGGTCGGCGAGGGTTTCCACATTGTCGAGATCGGGCTCGCTCGCTTGCCAACCGTCCTCGGTGCGCGCGAGCAGTGCGGCGAAGTACACCGTGACTCTCCCACAGGTCTCAGGCCGTCCGGACCGGGTGGGGCCGCCGCCGACATCTCTCGGCATTCCACGGTCCCGCCCATCGGCATCGTGGCAGAAACCGGGGCGTTGCGAGAGGTCTTCGGCACTGCGACGTGCCAGGTCTTCGTCACTTCTGCGGGATTCCCGGGTCGCGTACCGCCATTGCGGGGGTCCGGTGGTCACCCGAGCGGCACCAACCGGTCACACTCCGCGCGCGCCGCGATCGTCCGCGGTCACCCGGACCCCGGACGCCCGGGCCCCGGATGCGCGCGCACGGGACCCTCACCACCGGAACGTGCGCATCCGCATCTGCTGCCGCAGACGTGCCGCCCGGGCCCGGCGCGGCTGCACCCGGTCGCGCAGCTCGCGCGCCTCGTCCAGCTCGCGCAGGAAGGAGGCGCGCTTGCGGCGCCGCTCCTGCTCGCTCCCGGCCTCGCCCGCGGGCTCCCGCGCGCGCTCGCGGCCCTGCCCTTCCGCCGCGCGCCCTTCGCGGTCCGCCATGGCGCCACCATCCCTGGGTCGCTTCACCCGGGTGACGCGCCCGGGCGTACAGACCCACTTTCCCCCGTTCGGGCGGTTTACCCCACCGGCCGCGCAGGAGCCGGGAGCGAGGCGGGGCTGGCAGGACCCCCGGGAGCTGCGGTTACAGTCGTCGCTATGCGTCTCCACGTTGTCGACCACCCGCTGGTCGCGCACAAGCTCACCACCCTGCGCGACGAGCGCACCGACTCCCCGACCTTCCGCCGGCTCGCCGACGAGCTGGTCACGCTGCTCGCCTACGAGGCGACGCGCGACGTCCGGACCGAGCAGGTCGACATCCGCACGCCCGTCGCCGCCACCACCGGGGTGCGGCTGTCCCATCCGCGCCCGATGGTCGTGCCCATCCTGCGCGCCGGGCTCGGCATGCTCGACGGCATGATGCGCCTGCTGCCCACCGCCGAGGTCGGCTTCCTCGGCATGGTGCGCGACGAGCACACGCTGGAGGCCACGACCTACGCCACCCGCATGCCCGAATCCCTGTCCGGCCGCCAGGTCTACGTCGTCGACCCCATGCTCGCCACGGGCGGCACCCTCGTCGCGGCGGTCAACCTGCTCATCGAGCTGGGCGCCGACGACGTCACCGCGCTGTGCCTGCTGGCCGCCCCCGAGGGCGTCGAGACGATGGAGGCCGCGCTCGCGGGCAAGCCGGTCACCGTCGTGACCGCCGCGGTCGACGACCACCTCAACGACCAGGGCTTCATCGTCCCGGGCCTCGGCGACGCGGGTGACCGCCTCTACGGGGCGGTCAGCTAGCCGCTGGGGCTTGAGGGGGTCCGCCCTTGCGCAGGGCGGTGCGCGTCCCCAGGCTGCGCCGCGGGGAGGATGCGCTTGCCGCGCGGGGCGAGCGTTTTTGGGGGCGCGGGGAACTGCGCGGCCGAGCCCCTACCGGGGCGCGGGTAGTCACCGGCCCGAAGGGGCAGTTCGGTCCGTACCGGACCACCGGCCGGTGGTGGGTTGCTCGCGCAGTTCCCCGCGCCCCTAAAACGCTCGCCCGGCGGCGCGCAGCCGCACCCCGGAACGCTCACCCCCAGCGTCAGCTGGACTTCGGCTTCGCAGACGGAGAGGTCGAGGCACCGCACGCAGGGGCCGGCGGCGGGGGATTCGCCGCCGTCACGCGGGCCTTGGCCGCATCCGCGGGGCTGGCCATCGCGGTGTAGGCGTTGCCGATCATGACGTCGACGTTCTTGTCCTTGCGCGCCGGGTCGATCTTCACGGTCGACCCGGCGATCTGCGTACCCGCCTCGCGGGCCGCGGCCTCCCCCGCGGGACCGGCGACGACCAGCGCCGTCTGGGTGACCTTCTTGTCGTACGGCGCCGAGGCGTTCCCGAACGACTTGACCTTGAAGCCGCGCTTGGCGAATTCGTCGGCGGTGGTCTTGGCCAGGCCGCCGCGCGTGGTGGCGTTGTAGACGTTCATCGTCACGCCCGCCGGCTGCGGCAGCGCCATCGGCTTGAGCGCGGGCGCCGGGCTCGCGGTGCAGGGGTGGCTCTGCGGAGCCGCGTTCGCCTTGGTGTCGCCGTCGTCGCCCTTGAAGACGTCGAAGAGCTGCAGCGCGCCGTAGCCGAACAGGCCCAGCACGACGACCGACGCGATGACCACGGCCACGATGCGGCCGCGCCGCTTGGGCCGCCGCATCCGCGGGTAGTGGTCCCCGGTGATTCGGTATTTACCGCCCATCCCGGAGGGCGTCAGCATGCTCATGAGCGCAGCGTAAGCGGATTGTCAGTCCATCTCCAGGACCCGGGCATGCAGCACTTGGCGCTGCTGGAGAGCGGCGCGTACGGCTCGGTGGAGGCCGTCTTCGAGATAGAGATCACCCTGCCATTTGACGACATGTGCGAACAGGTCGCCATAGAAGGTGGAGTCCTCGGCGAGGAGCGTCTCCAGGTCGAGCTGGCCCTTGGTCGTCACCAACTGGTCCAGCCGCACAGGTCGGGGTGCGACGTCCGCCCAGTCACGCGTACTCACCCGGCCGTGGTCCGGGTACGGCCGAGAGCTTCCGATGCGCTTGAAGATCACACGGAAAGCCTACCGGTCCCGCTTGTGCGGGCGCAGCACCCTGCGCTTCCCGCACTGTGTCAAGCCCTGGGGTGAGCTTGCCCGGCAGGTAATACGCGGACATTACGCCGTCGCGGCGTACAGGAGCGCGCGGGTCGAGGGGTGGGCGGCCGCGGAGGGCGGCCAGACGAGCCGGAGCCGCAGCGCGGGCAGCGGGCGGGGGAGCGGGAGGGCGGTGAGCGCGCCCGCGGCGACGTCGGCGGCGACCGCGAAGGAGGGCAGTAGCGCGACGCCCACCCCCTGCCGAGCCCAGGCCCGCATGACGGCGACGCTCCCGGCCTGCACACGCGCGACGCCGGGCCCGAAGACGCGGCCCGCGGCGAGGGCGAAGGAGCAGGTGGAGGCGGTGTTGACGAGCAGCCGGGCGTCGTCGAGGTCCGCGGGTGCCCGGCCGGGCGCGGCGACCAGGACCAGCGGGACGGGGTCGAGGTCCAGGAAGTCCAGCTCGGCGCCGGGCGGGACGGCGAAGCCGAGGTCCCCGAGGGCCGCCCCGGTGTCGAGCAGCAGCGCCGCGTCCAGCTCCCCGCTGCGTACGGCGGCGAGCAGCGCGTCCCGCGAGGCCTCCGCGCGCACCTCGACGGTGAGCCCGGGGCGCCGGGCGGCGAGCCGGTCCAGGATCCCCGGCACCAGCTCGGCGGCGATGGATTCCAGCGCCCCCAGCCGTACGACTGTGACCTGCCGCGCGGCGGCGTCCGCGGCGACCACCTCCTGCCGCGCCCGCTCCGCCTGCTCCAGCAGCCGCCTGGCCCACCCCACCAGCTCCGCCCCCGCGGTGGTGGTCCGCATCCCCCGCGCTTCCCGCTCGAAGAGCCGCACCCCGAGGTCCCCCTCCAGCGTCCGCACGGCCTGCGACACGGAGGAGGGCGCCATCCCCAGCCGCACGGCGGCCTCGGTGACGCTCCCGGCCTCCACGACGGCCTCGAAACTCCGCAGCTGCCGCAACTCCATCGGCTCCGCCCCCCGTCCCCGTGACCTGCGCTCCCCGGCCACCGTACCGGCGGGGGCCGGTCAGTCGTCCGCGAACCAGGCGGCGGCCTCGTTGGCGAGGCCCAGCCCCTGGGCGGCGGAGGCCACCTCGTGCAGTCGCAGCCCCAGCCGCAGGGCGACGGCCACGAGCGCGGAGAGCGAGATCTCGCGCGCGGCGGGCTCGGCGGTCCCGCCGTCCAGCGGGTCGAGCGCGCGTGCCACCGCCGGACTTCCACCCAGCGTCTTTTCCAGCAGCCGCTCCGCCCGTACGTCCCGCTCGAAGTCCTCGTCGGCCGGTGCGACGTCGTAGCCCAGGTCCGCGAGATCGCGGGCGATGTCCGAGCGTGAGCGGCCGGTGTACGCGGCCAGGGCGTAGACCTGAGGCGGGGTGACCGGGCCCCAGAACTCCGGGTCGGGAGTCCGGTAGTCGCTGAGAGCTGCCAGCTCGTCCGGTCCCAGTTGTGGCAGGACCGCGGGAGCGACGGAGACCGCCTTCCCGACCCGCGTCAGGCATTCGACGATGTCAGCCGCCGAGCAGTCGGTGCGCAGAGCCGCTTCGGCGATACCGACCACGGAGATCTTCTTCCCGTGCGGAGTCCACCGCCGCGGGTACAGGCCCGCACGGAGGAGGAGCTTGTGGTCCTCCGCGTGGAGCTCGCACGAGGCGACGGCACTCTCCGGGTCGATGCGGAAGCCGAGTTCGGCGAGGCGGTGTGCGGCCCAGGCCGTGGAGCGGCTGGTTCCCTGGGCAGCGGCGAATACGTGCGGGGACGGCACCGGCGCCTCCAGACCGGGCACCCTGCCCTCGCGGACCAGGAGCGAGCGGTCGTCGTCGTCCAGATCGTGCGGGTAGGTGTCGGCCGGGGGCAGGGAGAAACCCCACGCGCGCAGCCGCTGGGCGAGTGCGGGTACGGACAGGCCGGAGAGAGCGGCTGTGTTCAGGAGTTGCGGCCCCGACACGGTGCCGGGGTCCTGCTCGGGTGGGAGACCTCGCCCGTCCAGGAGGTTGATGAGGATCAGTGTGTCCTGGGGGGACCAGTCGGCATGGCGCCGGAAGCTGTCGGTGACCTGGAAGCCCAGCTCCCGAAGCCGTTTCGCCGCCGTCTCGGAAGGAACATCGGCACTGGCGGCGCTGATGCTGATCTGGGCGGCGTGCACCGTGGCCGCCGGCCTACGCAGAAGCTGGAACTGACCTATCGTGTTGAGCAGGCGGAAGTCGTCCACCCCGGCATCCTCGATCCCGCTCGGCGTTTCGGGGCGGTAGCCGAGTTCCCGCAAGCGCAGGGCGACATCGTCGGCACGGCGCCCGGTGGCCAGTACGAGTTCGAGTATCTCGTGCGCTGCCACGGGACGTTGGGGCAGCAGCCAGCTCGGAAGATGGTAGAGGCCGTGGATCCCGGTGTTCCGGAGATACGGCGACGGCCGGACACCCTGTTGCTGGTTGTCCGGACCGCGCATCCACATGTCCAGGTCGTCCTGCCAGTAGGTCGCGTGCCGCCAGGAGGGCACCAGAAGGGTCAGGTCCGACGGGCGGGCGACAGGCCGGGAGTCGTCCGCGCGTAACGCGGGGCGTGCGTCGTCGGCGAGCCCGGCACGGAGAAGCGTGGCGAGGCGCCACCGAAGGATCGTCGCGGGGATCTGCCGCGCGTAGGCGGCGGCATAGTCGCACTGCTCGTACGGGCGCGGCTCGGGGGCGAGCACCGGCACGAGCAGGCCGTCCGGGGGGAAGACGCCGACCGCGTCGAGCGGGGCCTCGCGGGAGCCCAGGGGCCATGACACATCCCTGCCGCGGACGGCTTCCACGATCGCGTCGGCCAGCGGCCGCGACGGCACGCCGACCAGCCCCAGCCAGGTGGGGGTCAGCAGGGCGAGGCCGGCACCGTCGGCCAGGCTCGGTGCCGCGGCCACCGCGCGCAGTTCCAGCGGTTGCTTCCGGAGGTTCTGGACCGTCGCGCGGTCGACGCTGAGCTCAGGACGGTGCCGCCCGTGCAGGTTGATGACGACGCCGTGCAGCATCGACTCGGGTCCGTGGGACGCGTCCGCGAACAGCCCGTCCGACAGCGCCACACCCTCCCCGCCGATCCACCACAGGTCCGGGTCGCTGGAGGCGAAAACGCCGCCGCCCGGGTCGCGGTAGTCCGGGTTCTCGTACCAGTGCCGCTCCACCGCCCGCTCCGACAGGACCCCCGGCTCCCACTCCAGCCGCCGGGAGGCGTGCACCGCCGTCGTGCGGTACTGCGCGACCCACAGCACCTCCTCCAGCGCGTCCACGCACGACACCTGGCCCGCCGCGCGGGAGAGCAGCAGCCGCACGGACGTGCCGGTCTCGTCGCCCTCGCCGGTGTCCTCGATGCGGAAGAGGTTGCCGGGGCCGGCGATCGTGACCTTCAGGCGGCGGCCGGGGCGGCCGTCGCGGCCCATCCGGCAGGTGTGGACGACGATCTCGTCGGCGAGCATGAAGTAGCTCAACACCCCGATGCCGAAGCGGCTGTTGGGGAACAGCTCGATCTTCGGGTCGAGCGCCGACCAGGCGGCCTGCTCCTCGACGTATTCGGGGAGGTCGACGAAGCGGGCGCCGCCCTGGGCGAAGGTGCGGCTCAGTTCGTGGACGCCCATGCCGATGCCGTTGTCGTGGCATTCGAGGTACGGCCGGCCGGTGTCGTCGACGCCCTGCCGGAAGGCGATCTCGCCGGTCCAGGGGGGCAGGCGGCGGCCGGAGTTGGTACGCGTCAGGTACTGGGTGCGGGCGTCGCGGTAGCGGACCGCGTCGAGGGCGTTCTGGTACAGCTCGCGGATCGCGAGCTTGCGGTCGCCGTAGAGGGATTCGCCCATCAGCAGCTCCTGGACGCGGTCCTCGGCGAGCTGGAAGCGGATGCCGTCGGACAGGTGCGCGGGGGTGTTGCCGGTCAGGCGGACGAGGTCGGCGTCGGCGAAGGGCGGGAGGGCCCGCAGCGGGGCGAGGGACGGGGAGCGGTTGATGTCGCGCAGCAGGGCGTCGGTGCGGTGGGCGTGCTCGCGCAGGGCGATCTGGACGGCCGGGTGGTGGCAGGCGGCGTTCAGGGAGCGGCCGACGCCGGAGGCGTGCCACTCGGACGCGCGCAGGGTGGCGAGCAGTTCGGGCAGGCCGACGTTGTCGGAGATGCCGAGGTGCTCGACGACGATCTCGGGGAGGTCGACGGGGTCGACGGCCAGCGCGTGCGCGGCCTTGGCGAGGGCGAGGAGGAGGCCGTGGCGCACCTCGTGCTCGTCGCCGGTGCTGGCGGCCACCACGTCGGGCGGGCCCTCGGGGGCGACGGCGAAGGGCGCGGTGAGCCGGCCCTGGAGGAAGCGGGCGAAGCGGTCGGCGGACAGGGCGCCGTCGATCCAGTCCGGCCGGTCGGGGTCCTCCGGCGCGTCCGGCGGTGTGAGGAGGGTCTTGAGCGACTGCGCGCCGTAGACGTCGGGTTGCAGGGCGAGCCAGCGGTGGAAGAGCCACCAGCGGATGCCGGCGGCGTCGGCCTTGCGGTCGGCCGACTCGCCGAGGGCGCGCAGCCGCCGGACGAGGCGGGGGTGGGTGCGGACGAAGTCCTCGAAGCGGTCGCGCTCCGGGCCGGTCGCCCCCTCGGCGAGCAGGCCCGCGCGTCCGGCCGCCTCCACCGCCCAGTACGCCTCGGTGACGAGCGGCAGCAGGACGGCGAGCGCGGCCTCGGTCGGCGAGAAGGTGCTGGTGCGCTCCATCCGGCCGACGAGGAAGTGCATGCGCTTCTGGGCGCGGAGGGCGAACTCCGCGTCGTGCCACGGGTCGTCGGACAGGGCCGCGGTGGCGACCGCGAAGCTGTCGGCGAGTTGGGCCGCGAGCGTGACGCACACCGCCTTGACCGCCTCCCGGGCCGGTCCGGGCGCCGTGCGCTCCCACGCCGAGTGGCCCGCGACCAGGTGCAGCCAGGGGTGCGCGCGCGGCGTCCGGGCGGGGCCGGGGACGACCGCGAAGCCGGCGCGGTCGGTGTCGGTGGCGACGCGGATGCGCTGCGGGGTGCGCGGCTTGCCGTACGCGGCGTGCAGGGTGTCGATCCGGGCCTGCACGCGCTGCTCGAACTCCGCGAGGTCCAGGGAGTGTTCGGTGCCGGCGACGACATCGGCCACGGCCCGCGAGAAGAGGCTGAAGGAGTCGCCCGGCGGGCCCGCCGCCGCCTGGTCCACCGCGCGGTCCGAGGTCCTGACGTACAGGGCGACCTCGGCGGGGGAGCACGCGTAGACGTGGGCGACCTTGCGCCGGAGGGCGGCGGCGATCTTCGGTGTGCTCCATCCGCGCACGCCGGACGGGGACTTGGTGTCCCGCTCGAAGCCCTCCCGGCAGGCGTCGATCAGGAAGACGACCCGGGCGGCGGGCGAATTCTCCAGCTCCTTGCGCCAGTCGATCTGCACGCAGCAGTCGGCGAAGGGCTCGATCGCGAAGCTGGCGTCCTCCGGGATCAGGTAGTCGGCACCCTCGAAGTGCTGGCCGTGCCCGCTGAGCAGGACGAGCAGGCAGTCGCCGCGGTCGGCTTCGCGCAGGAAGCGGCTGACGCGCGCGTTCACGGCCGTCCGCGTGACACCGCGGGCGGACTCCAGGATCTCCGCGGACGCGAAGCCCCGCTCCGTCAGCACGGTCTGCACACGCGTCAGATCACCGGGTACGAAGGCCAGTTCGGAGATGGCCGGGTCGTCGTACTCGCTCGCTCCGATCAACAGCGCCTTGTAGGCCACCGGTTGCCCCTCCAAGCCCCGCCGCCCGCCGAACGCGGCGCGTCAACTCTAGAACCCGGCACCGCGGTCGAGCGGCGAAAACGCGGACGGGGGGCGGGCCTGGGGCGGGGGGTCAGCTCGCGAAGGGCACCGCGTCGGCGGCCTTGGTGTGCCAGCTGGTGACGATGGGCTTGTCGACGGTGAAGGTGCCGGTCTTCAGGGAGACCGGGTTCGGGTCGGCGTCGGAGACGGAGACGATGATGAACGTCAGCTCCTTGCCGCCGTTGGTCGCGGTCGACTTGGGGTTCACCCCGGCGTAGGCGGAGACGCCCGCCTTGAGGGTGATCGGCTGGCCCGCCGACTGCTCGGCGGGCTTGGCCTCCGTACCGTCCGAGCCGAAGGCGATGACGGGCAGGGCGGCGGGGAGGATGCAGGTGATGCCGGGCTTGGCGGTGGCCTTGACCAGGAAGTAGCCGCCCGCCTGCGACTGCGACGTCACGCTCCAGGAGATGTCGTTCGTGCCGCAGGTCTGGCCGTAGCCCTTCTTGTCCGGGGCGCTGCCGCTGTCGTCCGCACCGGACTTCGCGGACTTCGCGGGCTTGCTCGTGCTGTCCGACGAGCCGTCCGCCGGGGCCGCGGCAGTGGTCGACGGCGACGCGGTGGCGGAGGCGGCGGGGGTGGACGGGGCGGAGGACGTCGCGGACGGCGACGGATCCTTGGCCGCGGACGACGAGTCGTCGCCGCCCCCGCAGGCCGTCATGAGCAGCCCCGCACCGAGGGTGGTGGCGGCGGCGAGGGCGGCGGCGCGCAGACGACGGTTCATGGTTCGTGACTCCCCTGGAGAGGGCGGCCGTGCTCGGCCGCCGCTGGGTGAAGCGGGTTGACGATCACTCACACGATGCCTGACCAGGGGGCGGTTCCGCCGTGGCACGCCCATGACGGCGTTGTCGCGCGCCCGTGACATGAGACACAGGAACGGCGGATGTCGTGTGGAGGGGCGCGCGGGGCAGCCGTGCTCCGGCGTCTCGGCGGGCGGTACGCGGTTCGTGCGGTGCCTCGGCGGGCGGTCCGCGGTCCGCGCTGCGTCTCAGCGGGCGGTACGCGGCCCGCGGGCGACGACCGGGGCGCCGCCGTCGTCGGGCAGGACGACGAGATACCGCAGCTCGCCGGCCTCGACCTCCGCCAGCCCCGGCCGTGCGGCGGACGCCAGCGCCCCGGCGGCGGCCCCTGCGCCCTCGGTCAGCTCGCCGAGCCGCGCGTAGTGCGCGGTGAGGGTCGCGGCCGGTCCGTCGAGCCACAGCCGTACCGCCGCGCCCCGGCGGAGCGCCGCGAGCAGGGCGTCCCGCACCTCGCCCGGCGCCGCGGCCAGGACCCGGTCGTGCAGCCGTTCCTGGGTGGACGGCTGCGTCGGCGCGGCCGCCGCCAGGTCGGTGCACCGCGGGCACGAGTGCGGGGCGGAGGGTGCGAACAGATGCCGGTAGGTGGTGAGGGGACGCCCGGTGATGCCGCACAGCGTCCCGCGCGGGCCCACCGCGTGGTCGACGCCCGGCGCGTCGTCCAGTTGGCAGGCGCCGAACCGGGACGGCTCGCGCGCCCCCGCGAACGACCAGCCCTCGTAAGGGAATTGGCTCATGCGGTGAAGCTTCCCACCGCCGCCCGGAGGCCAACAGGCCCGGGGCGTACGGCGAGGGCCCCGGTCGGCAGGTGACCGGGGCCCTCGGGACAAGGGGGCTTGCTGGACAGGGGCGGGGCTACTTGCCGCTGCGGCTACTTGCCGCCGCCCACCGGGCCGTGCTTCTTCGTGCCGGCCGCGGCCTTCAGGTCCTGCTGGAGCGTCGAATACGCGGTCTTGGGCTGCATGTTCACGTCGTAGAGCAGACCGTAGCCCTCGCCGCTGAAGGTGCTCGGGATCCAGGAGTCGCCGTCGTGGACGCCCCACGCGGTGAAGGAGATGCACTGGCTGACGAGTTCGCAGCCCTTGAGCAGCGCGGAGAACTCGTACGGCTGCGCGAACTGCGCGAGCGAGTCGGTGGGCACCTGGGTGGCCGGGGCGTCGACGAAGGTGCGCACGTCGGCCTCGGTGATGGCGACCTTCAGGCCGAGGTCGCCGAAGGCCTGCAGGTCGTTCTGGTAGAGCGTGGCGTTGAAGCCGTACTGCGTGTCGAGGTGGCCCTGCTCGCCGATGCCGTCGATCGGGACGCCCTGCTTGCGCAGCTTCTTGACGAAGTCGTAGACGGCCTGGAATTTGACGTTCGTGCCGTCCTCGCCGGTGATGTTGTAGTCGTTGTACATCAGCAGCGCCTTCGGGTCCGCCTGGTGCGCCCAGCGGAAGACGTCGGCGAGCACGCCCGAGCCGAGGTGCTTGACCCAGAAGTCATCGGCGTTCAGGCCGTCGGCCTGCGGGGTCTCCCAGGAGTTGGCGAAGACCTCGTTGGCGACGTCCCACTGCCACACCTTGCCCTTGAAGTGCGAGACCTCGTCGGTGACGTGCTGGTGCAGGATGTTGCGCAGCTGCGCGTTGCTGATGGTGCCGTTGTCGACGCCGGTGGTCAGCCAGCCCGGGAGCTGGTTGTGCCACATCAGGGTGTGGCCGCGGACCGCCTGCCCGTTCTGCTGGGCGAACTTGACCAGGTCGTCGGCGGCCTTCCAGTTGTGGACGCCCTGGCTCGGCTCGACGGCGTCCCACTTCATGGCGTTCTCGGCGGTGACGGCGGAGAACTGCCCGGCGACGATGTCGGTGTAGGCCTTGTTGCTGCCCAGCTGGGCGGCGTCGACGGCGGTGCCGAAACGCAGCCCCTGCTTCGACGCCAGCGCCCGCAGGGAGGTGTCGTCCTGCTTGCCGTTTCCGTGGGCGGCGGCGACTGCGGCCGGAACGAGCAGGGCGGCCGCGGCGACACCGGCGGCGACGACTGCGGATCTGCGTCGGAGCTTCACAGCGGACTCCCGGGTGGTGAGCGGTCTCGAAAGTTTCGGACCGATGTTCGATCGGAGCTGAAAGCTAGCCCCGGCGTTCTGGCGGAGTCAATGACGCTGCACGGCTCGAATTCGACGGATTCGGCGTCTCATTTGGTGGCCGGTGAGGCGGTGTGCGAGGGGCTGTGACGTGGGCGTACGTGCTCGCGCGTCGTCAGCGGTGCCGCGCCGCGGCGCGTGCGGCCACGGCGTCCACCGCGGCGCGGGACCAGGCGAGTTCCGCCCGGGGGCCGGGCGCCTCGCGCAGCAGGGTCCGCAGTTCGTCCCAGACGCGCGACCTGCTCCACTCGGCGAAGCGCCGGTGCGCGGTGGGCCCGGACGGCCCGAAGACCGGGGGCAGTTGGCGCCAGGTGCAGCCGGAGGTGGCCGCGAACACGATCGCGGCCAGCACCTCGCGGTCGCCGTACCGCCGTCGGCCGCCACCCTGCGGCCGGACGGGCGCGGCCGGTGCCACGCGCTGGAAGGCCTGCCACAGCGCGTCCGGCACGAGCCGCTCGACGATCGTCACGCCGCCAGGCTAACCGTCGAACCAAACGAGATGTTTCCGAGGTGTCGCGCCGGTGTTAATTGCCCCTGTTTCGACGGTCGATGGCGAGTGCGAAACTTTCGGACGGGCGGCCGACCGTGGCCGTGCGGAGCGTTCCACGTGGAACAGCCGCAGCCGTCCGCGACCCGTCAGGACGCGTCGGTGCCGCCCGCGCGCAGTGTGAGCACGGTGATCTCGCTCGGCGCGAACACCCGGAAGGGCGGGCCCCAGAAGCCGGTGCCGCGGCTGGTGTAGAGCCGGGTGCGCGTGCCGTGCCGGCTCAGGCCCTGCACCACCGGCTGGTCGATCCGCACCAGGTAGTGGAAGGGCCAGATCTGCCCGCCGTGCGTGTGCCCGGAGACCATGAGGTCGATGCCCGCGGCGGCGGCCTGCCCCACGTACTTGGGCTGGTGGGCGACGAGCAGCACCGGCCGCTCCGGGTCCGCGCCCTCCAGCGCGCCGCTCAGGTTCGCACGGTGCCCGGCCAGGCCCGAGGACTCCGCGGTCACGTCGTCCACGCCCGCGAGCACGAGCGCGTCCCCGCCCCGCTCGACCACGACATGGCGGTTGTGCAGCGGCTCCCAGCCCAGCTCCGCCATGCGGTCCAGCCAGCCCTGGGCCTCGCCGAAGTATTCGTGGTTGCCCGTGACGTAGACCTTCGCGAGCCGCGCCCGTACCGTCCCGAGCGGCGCGGACTGCGCGGTGCGCTGCGCGGGTGTGCCGTCGGCGATGTCCCCGGCGTGCACGACGACGTCCGCGTCGAGCGCGTTGACCGCCTCCGTGACCCGCGCCGACCAGCGGGCCCGGTCGATGGGCCCGTAGTGGGTGTCGGCCAGGACGACGACCCGGGTCCCGTCCAACCCGCCGCCGAGCCGCAGGAGCGGGACGTCCACCCGCCGTATCCGCGGTACGCGCATGGCCTCGTAGTGGCCCCAGGCCAGCAGCACCGCCGCGACCGCCGCGACGCCCAGCGCGATCGCCCGCGCCCGGTCGGCGCCCCCGGTGCCGAGCCCGATCAGCACGAGGTGGACCAGGCCGCCGAGCACCGACCAGGAGAACAGCACCCACACGACCCCGAGCGTGGTGTCCGCGATACGCGAGGCCCGGTCGTTGCGCCGCCGCCCGTGGCCCGCGGCCATCAGGAACGGGAAGGAGACCAGCCCGGCGCCGAAGACGGCCGTGCCCGCGACGAAGACCGGCAGCGGCCAGCCCGTGCCGAAGGCGAACAGCGTCGCCCACGGCAGCGCGAACAGCAGCCCCAGCACGGACAGCACCACCGGCAGCCCCAACCGCCGCCGCCGCGCCCGCCGCCCTCCGTCGTCCGCGGGCTCCGCCCGTTCGTCCTCGCGCTCCGCCCCCGCCACCCGGACCGACTCGCTCTCCGCCACTGCCCCGCCCTCGCCTCCGCCGCCCTGCCGTCCTCCCCATCATCCGCCACCCGCCCGGCAGGGGGGCGTTCAGAGCACCAGGCGTGCCACCGGCGTCGTCGGCCCGGCCCGCCCGCGCGACCACAACTCGGCGTCGGTCGCCGGACGGGCCGCCAGGATCTCCCGCCGCAGCGCCGCCCGGTGCGCGGCCGCGTCGCCTCCCGGCTGTGTGCCGCCGGTGAGGGTGACGGTCACGCCGTCCCGCTGGAGCACGTACCCCACGGCCTCCCGCTCCGTCCCGCGGAACCACAGCCCCGCGCCCTCCACGACGCACGGCGGTGTCACCTCGCCGGCCGCGTCGCCGTCGCCCGTCAGCAGCGGACCGCACGGGTCGGCCCTGCCGGGCGTGACCGTCTCGGCGCCCACCCACGCGTCCGAGCCGCCGACCGGGACGGTGAACATCGCCGTGAGCCGTGTGCCGTCCCAGCGGTACGGCTCCTGCGCCGCCCCCGGCAGCACCACCACCTGGGCGAGCGCGCGGGACGGGATGCCGTTGGCCTTCAGCCACTCGTGCGCCGCGACGTGCTGCTGCACCTCCCGCACCGGCCACGCGAGCGCGTACAGCGCCAGCAGCCCGCAGAGCGCTCCCAGCACCGCCGCGCGCGACCGTACGAGCGCCCCCCACCCCACGCACAGGGCGGGCAGGCAGTACAGGGCGCAGCTCAACACGCCCCAGCGGAAGGGGAGGAGCAGCGCGAGCAGCAGGGTCGCCGCCGTGTTCGCGAGGAGCAGGGGGAGGAGGAGGGGCCGCACGTCGCGGTGCCCGGCGCGGCGGACGGCGTGGACGGCGAGCAGCATCGGGGCCGCCGCCACCAGCAGCCCCGCGCCCACGACGAGCACCGCGCCGAACGTGCCGAACGGCCAGCCGCCGACGCGGCCGAGCCCCGCCATGGACCCGGTGACCGGGAGTGCCGAGCCCAGCCCGCCCGCGAGGCCCAGGGCGGGCAGGGCGGCCCAGCGGGCGGGGCGGGGGTGCCGGGTGGAGGACAAGGTGGGGAGCACCAGGCACACTTCACATGGCGCAGTGCCAATCGACAAGGGGATCGAGCATGATCACGCTGAAGAAGGACGACGAGCCCGCGGACCTGGGCGGTGTCACCCACCTGTCCATCGGGGTTTCCTGGGACCCCAGTGCCGGGAGCAGCGGCGGGCTGATGGGGAAGATCCGGCAGAAGAGCGGTACCGACCTCGACCTGATCGCGATAGCGATGGCGGGCGCCGAGCCGGTGCGGCTGGCCGGGCTGGACTCCCTCGACCCCTTCGGCAACGGCGCGCTGGTGCACAGCGGCGACAACCAGACGGGGCGCGGCGACGGCGACGACGAGACCGTGACCGTCGTGCTCGACAAGGTGCCGGACGCCATCACGTCCATCGTCTTCGTCGCCGCCGCCTACAAGAAGCGCAGCGCCTTCCAGAATGCCCGCAACATCAGCTTCAAGGTCTACGACGCGACGGGCGGCAGCGCCCAACAGGTCGCCGACATCTGGCCGAGCCTGCTCACCACGGACAACGGCTGCGCGGTGGCCAAGGCGACCCGCGAGGGCAGCGTCTGGAAACTCCAGGTGATCAACGAGACCGGGAAGATCAAGCAGGGGGACGAGCAGGCGCTGATGCGCTTCGCGATGAGCAAGTAGATGGGCAAGTAGCGGTGCCGGCCGCGGCGTAGGGGCCCGCCCGTCCTCGGGCCCCTACCGCCGGATCCCGCGGGCGGCGCGCCCCCGTAGGCTCCGGGCCATGGCCCTGCGACCCGACGAATTCCACGCCCGCGCGCTCGCCGCCGCGGACGCCGAGGCCCGGCTCCCGCTGTCCCGTATGACGGGATGGGACATCAGCCCGTTCGAGCCGGAAGGGCTGCGCGTCTCGCCGCTGCGCCCGCCCGTGCTGCCCGAGCCGCCCCGGCACGGCGAGGACCCGGCGGACTGCGGCTCCTGCCGCGCGCGGGACGAGGGGATCTGGCGCGACGACCGCTGGCGGCTCACCCGCATCGAGAAGGTCGGCGTCCCCCTGGTGCTGATGCTGCACCCGCGCGACCACCACGACCTCGCCGACCTCCCCGACACCCTGGCGGCGGAACTCGGCGTGCTCACCACCCACATCGCCCGCCACGTCCAGGCCCTCGCGCACATCGCCCGCGCCCACGTCTACCGCATCGGCGACGGCGGCGCCCACCTGCACATCTGGTTCTTCGCCCGCCCCGAGGGCCAGGCCCAGCTCTACGGCTCCTGGCTGCCGGTCTGGGACGACCTGCTGCCCGAATACCCCGAGGACACCGCGGCCGCGGACGCGGCGGTCGTGGCGGACGCCCTCGTCGCCTCCTACGGCGGCCACCGCCCGGCGGCGTGACGTGACCGACGGGAGCGGGGACGCCCCCGCGCCGCTGACCGTCAGCCGTGTCCTGGGCGACACGCCCTTCGCCCCCGTGGGCAGGCCCACGGCCGTGGCGTCCGACCCGGCGCGGGGCGTCGTCGTGGTCGGCGGGAGTCTCGGGGCGCTGCAGTGGCCGGGGTGGCTGGTCGGCGGCAGGACGGCGCAGCACCGCGTCGGGGTCTTCCCGCCCGACGGCGCGCGCTGCCTGGCGATCCGGCCCTCGCGGTGGCCGGTCAACGCCGTCGCCCTCCACCCGCGGCTTCCGCTGGCCGCTGTCGGGACGGGCAGTTACGACGGCGGGTACGCCTTCGAGGGCGAGCTGATCCTGCTCGACCTGCGCTCGGGCGACTCCGTGTCCGTCCTGCGGTACGGGCGGGAGATCCGCACCCTGAGCTGGTGCGGCGACGACACGCTCGACGTCGTGGCGTCCCCGTTCACCGACTACGAGGACGCCGGGGCCCACACCCACGGCCACGCCTTCAGCCTCACCTGCGACGACTGGACGTCGGTGCCGGAGCGGGGCTTCACCGTCGCGGAGCAGACCGGCCCGCGCGTGCCGTGCGCCCTCCCGGACGACACGTCAGGGGCGGAGCAAGAGCTCGCCGGGATCTGCGCGGCAGCGGGTGTGCGGTGGAGCACGCGCCGCCTGGTGTGGGCGGTGGAGCCGCACGCGGCCCACGGCGAGGGAAGCGTGGTCGCCGCGCTGGACGGGGTCGCGGCGGAGTCGTGGACGCCCGCCGGGACGCGCGCCTGGTCGGTGCCCGACGACGTCGGCGGCCGTCAGCTGCACCCGGCGCCGGACGGCCGCTCGGTGTGGGTCGCGGCGCCGCAGCACGCGGTATGGACGAACCGCAGGTGGCAGTGGCTGCCCACGCGCGTCGAGCGGCTGTCCCTGGCGGACGGCGCGGTCCTCGACACCCTCGACACGACGGGCACCTCCGTGCTGACCGGCAGCACGGAGGGGTGGTTCGCGCTGCGCGACGCGGAGCCCGGCGGCACGGCGAACCACGGGCCCGCCCAGGTGTTCGCCGCCGGGCGGAGCGGCGCGCCCGTGGGCGACCTCCGGCTGAGCGGCTACGACAGCGTGAACCACTACTTCGCCGTCCGCCGCAGCCCGCACCTGCTCTTCCTCAGCGGCAGCGGTAAGCACCACCACCTCGACAAGCATGTCGTCGTCGCGGAACCGGCCGCCGGAGGGCAGGGCTGGTCCGTCCGGACGCTCTTCCCCCTGGAGTGGCAGACCGACCGCCCCCGGCACCTCTTCGGCGGCCCGGGCGCGTACCTCCACGACGGCCTCGGCGCCGCCGTCGTCCACGCGGGCGCCGTCCACGACGGCCACGGGCTCCTCCCCGGCAACGCGTTCGTCGTCCGCCGCCGCCTTCCCGACGGCGCCCCGGCGTGGGTGTTCACCGCCGACCACGCCCCCACCGCCGTGGACACCGACGGCCCGACCGTCTACGCGGCCTTCACCGACGGGGAGGTCGTCGCCCTGGAGTCCCTCACGGGCCGCGTGCGGTGGCGCCACCACCTCGCGGTGGACGGCGTCGCCACGGTCGCCCTGTCCCTGGCCGCCATGCCCACGGGCTCGCTGCTGCTGGGCACATGGGACGGCCGCATCCTCGACTGCCGCGCCGCGCCCGCCCCCGCCTGAGGCGGAAGCGGGCGCGGCGCGCGGGTCCCCGGGCGTCAGCTCTTCGGGAAGGCCTCCCGCAGCGCCGCCCCGCGGGTGAGGACGGCGACGGCGGCGAGGGACAGGGCGGACAGGCCCTGGAGGACGGCGTACCAGGCGGGGCACAGGCCGGGGACGAGGTCGACGGCGACGATCGCGACCGGCATCGTCGTCGCGAGCGTCCGGAGGCGGTCGAAGGCCCGCGGGGAGCCCTCCGCCGCCTTGGCCGTGTAGCGCAGGAGCAGCGGGGTGGCCGCGAGCAGGACGGCGCCGCGGATCCACAGGAAGGCGGTGGTGTGGTGGCCGGTGGCGGCCATGACCGCGACCGTCGCGAGGACGATCGCGCCGACCGCGCCGAAGAGGGTGACGTACGTGCGGGCGGTGTCGAAAGCCTCGTCGGTGCGGGCGGCCTGGGTCGTGGTGGTGTGCGCCATGGTGGGTCTCCTCCGTCGTCGTGGTGCATCCCACGCTAGAAAGCGCCTGGTCGGCGCGGTATGGGCCTGGCCCCACAGGGGGGTGGGGCTGGACCCACTCCGCGGCCGGACGGGGCGGACGCGGGGCCCGGAGCGCGCACAGTGGGAGCATCGGAGCGCGAGCGGAGGAGCAGGGGATGCGGAAGACACGTGCGTGGGCGGTACGTGCCGGGGTGGGGTTCTGGCGGGCGTGCGCGGTCGCGGCCGTCTGCCTGCTGATACCGGCGGTGTGGGGCGGCGCGGTCGCGCTGGGGATCTGGTGGGGCGCGGCGAACCCGTGGTCGTGGGTCGCGCCCGTGCTGGTCGTGGCGGCGGCCACGCCCCTCCTGGCCCGCCCCGTCTGCCAAGCCGTACGTGCCCTCGTCGGCCGCTGGACGGGCACGGTCGTCCCGTCCGGCTACCGGCAGGCCGGGCCGGTGACGCTGCTGGCCACCGGCTACTGGTGGAACGGCTTCTCCTACGAGCGCACCCGCCGCGACGCCCTCATGGACCAGAAGCTGCGGGTCCGCTGGCGCGACCCGGCGAACTGGCGCGACCTGCGGTTCACCGCCGTCGCGCCCTTCACCGCGGGCCTGGCCGCGGTGGTCCCGCCGGGGTGCGCGGCGCTCGCGGTGCTGGGGCTCGTACAGCCGCAGTCCGGGGCGCGGCTGGCGGGGGCGGCCGCCGCGGTCGTGGCCGTCGCCGCCGCCCCGTACGCCTGGCGGCTCGCCGGGCCGGTGGCCGTGCGCTTCCTGGGGCCCTCGCCCGCGATGGCCCTCGCGGACCGGGTGGCGGAGCTGACCGCGCAGCGGGCGGACGTGACGATCGCGCAGGCCGCCGAGATCCGCCGCATCGAACGCGACCTGCACGACGGGGCGCAGGCCCGGCTCGTCGCGCTCGGCCTCTCGCTGGCCACGGCCCAGCGGCTGCTGGACTCCGACCCCGACCGGGCCAGGGCGCTGATGCGCGACGCCCAGGCGGGTGCCGCGGCCTCGCTCGCCGAGCTGCGGGAGCTGGTCCGGGGCATCGCCCCGCCGGTGCTGAGCGAGCGCGGGCTCGTCGACGCAGTCCGCGCGCTGGCCCTGGACCTGCCCCTCGACACGACGGTCGACGCGGAGGATCCCGTGGACGGGGCGCCGCTGCGCCTGGACCCGCCCATCGAGGCGGCCGTCTACTTCGGGGTCGCCGAGCTGCTCACCAACGCGGCGAAGCACGCGCGGGCGACCCGGGCGCGTATTACCCTCGCCCGCACCGCGGCCGGCCTCGTCGTCGAGGTCCACGACGACGGCCGCGGCGGCGCCGAGGCCCGCCCCGACGGCGGCCTCGCGGGGCTGCGCCGCAGGCTCGCCGCCTTCGACGGCACCCTGGAGGTCACCAGCCCCGCCGGCGGCCCGACCCGGGCCGTCATGATGGTGCCATGCGAATCCTGGTAGCCGAGGACCTCTACCTGCTGCGCGACGGCCTGGTCCGGCTGATCGAGGCCTGCGGCCACGAGGTCGTCGCGCAGGCGGCCACCGGCCCGGAGACCCTCGACGCGCTGCGCACCGCGCGCCCCGACGTGTCCGTCATCGACGTCCGGATGCCGCCGACGCAGTCCGACGAGGGCCTGCGCGCGGCCCTCACCGCCCGCCGCGAGATACCCGGGCTGCCGGTCCTGATCCTCTCCCAGCACGTCGAGCAGCTCTACGCCCGCGAGCTGCTCGCCGACGGCTCCGGCGGCGTCGGCTACCTGCTCAAGGAGAGCGTCTTCGACGCCGACCAGTTCCTCGACGCCCTCGAACGCGTCGCGGCCGGCGGAACCGCCATGGACCCGGCGGTCATCGCCAAGCTGCTGTCGGCCGGCACCCCCGGCGGCGCGCTGGACCGCCTCACCGAACGCGAGCACGCCGTCCTGGGCCTCATGGCCGAGGGCCTGTCCAACCAGGCGATCGGCCGCCGCCTCTTCCTCAGCGAGAGCGCGGTGAGCAAATACACCACGTCGATGTTCGGCAAGCTCGGCATCCTCGACGACGACGACACCAACCGCCGCGTCCGCGCCGTCCTCACGTACCTGAACTCACGCACCTGAGCGCATCTGAGCGCACCTGAGCCACCTGCACGCACCACCACCGCGCCACCCACCGCGCGAGCGCCCGGGACAGGTCGGTCCGGGCGCCCGGCGGTCCGGTGGCGCGGTGGTGCGTGGCGGTCGGGGTGGCGGTAACGGTCGGGTGGACGGTGGGACGGTCTAGAGCTTGGTCATCTTGGTGTACGGGCTCGGGATCCGCATGCGGGCCGAGCCGAAATCCACCAGCGCTGCGACTCCCTCCTCGGTGTCGATCACTCGGCCGAGGCCGTACATGTCATGTGTGACCTGGTCGCCCACGGCGAAGTGCTTGGCGGTGGGCACCACCGGGGCCTTGAAGGGACTGGTGGGCAGGTGGCGCTTGGGTACATCGGACTTTGTCATTGGTGCCAGTGTGCACCCGCGGGAGCCATGTCCGCCCCGTCCGTCCACGTCAGACCCTCGTTTCCGGCAGCTCCGGGCCGCCCGGAGGGCGCGATCGGCGGTGCCCGCGCAGGGAAATCCCCCGCTCGTGGAGCTGCCGCCGCTTCAGCCGTCGAAGCGGGCGAGGACCAGGGTCGGATCCGGCCGGGCGGAGAGGTAGGCGGCGCTCAGCACGTAGACGGTGTCGCCGCGCAGGGCGACGGAGGTCGGGTTCTGCAGGCCGTCGGCCGCGGTCAGGACGACGGAGTGGCTGCCGTCGGAGCGGACGAGCGCGACCTCGCTCGACCCGTTGAGCGCGGCCAGCAGTTCGTCGCCGCGGCCGGTGAAGGCGAAGTCGTCGATCCCGGCGAGGCCCGTGGCCCGGGTGCCGACCACTCCGGCGCGCCCGCCGGGGAGGACGGGGATGCGCAGGACGGTGCCCTTGTCGAGGTTGGTGACCCACAGGGCGCCGCCGCGGATCCGCAGGCCGTTGGCGCCGAGGAAGCCGGTGGAGGCCAGTTCGGGAGCGGTGGACCAGGCGGTGGGGGTGCCGCCCGCGGCCGGGACGCTCCAGATCGTGCCGAGTACGGAGTCGGTGACGTAGAGGGTGCCGGTGCGCGGGTCCAGGGCCAGGCCGTTGGGCAGCCCGTTCGCGGGCAGCGCCGCGATCCGCTGCGGCCGCCCGCCGGGGCGCAGCCGCCACACGCCGGTGAGGTCGGCGGTGCCGGTGGCGTACAGGAAGTACAGGGTGCCGTCGTGGGCGCGGACGACGCCGACGGTCAGCGGGAAGTTCAGGACGGGGGTGCGGACACCGCCGTCGGCGGGCTCGGGCAGCGTGGCGAGGATCCGGACGGCGCCCCTGGGGGAGATCGCCGCGAGCTGCCGGGCCTTGGCGAAGGTGACGTACGCGGTCCCGTCCGGCCCCATCGCGACGTTCTCCGGCGTCCGCCCCGCGTCCGCGTCGAAGTGCTCGGCGATCCGCACGTGGCTCAGCGGCGCCGGGGCGGCCGAGGCGGGGACGGCCGCGGGGGCGGCTGCCGCGAGCACGAGGCCCGCTGTCAGGGCGGAGCGGAGGAGGTTCCTGGACATGTTCTGTCTCCTGCTTGAGAGAGGTGCTTCAGGGATGCGCTTCGGGGATGTGCGTCAGGGCTTCACGGGCTGCCGGGCCGGCCGCGAGGGGTCGGCGGGGAGGCCGGGCCGTGCGGTGGCCTGGACGAGCAGGGCCAGTGCCGCGCGGGAGGGCGAGCCGGGTGCGGTGGTCGCGACGACGACGGCGGGGCCCGGGCCGCTGCTCAGGGTCTGCTGCGTGACGGTCAGCGGACCGACGAGCGGATGGCGCATCTCGTAGTCGGCGACGGTGCACGCCTTGATCCGGTGGTCGGCCCACAGCGAGGCGAAATCCCCGCTCCTCGACGACAGTTCGCCCACCAGCGTGTGCAGGGCCGCGTCCTGCGGGTGCTGCCCGGCCGCCAGGCGCAGGCTCCCGACCACCGCCCTGGCCTTGCCCGGCCAGTCCGCGTACAGCTCGCGGACGTGGGGGTCGAGGAACACCAGCCTGGCCATGTTGGGGCGCTGCCCCGGCTGTTCCGGGGCTCCCGGGTCCAGATGCCCGGCGAACAGCGCGTGGCCCTGGACGTTCCAGGCCAGCACATCGCTGCGCCGGCCCAGCACGATCGCGGGGACGTCCCCGAGCACGTCCAGCAACTGCCGGGTCGGCTCCGGTACGCGTTCCGGCGCGGGCCGCCGGCCGCGGGCGCGCCGCCTTCCCGCACCGGCCAGGTCGTGCAGATACCGCCGCTCGGACTCGTCCAGCAGCAGCGCCCGCGCGAGCGCGTCCAGCACCTCGGGCGACGCGCTCGGCGACTCCCCCTGCTCCAGCCGTGTGTAGTACGAGGCGCTCACCCCGGCGAGCAGCGCGATCTCCTCGCGCCGCAGGCCGGGTACGCGCCGCCGCTCGCCGTAGGTGGGCACCCCGACGTCCTGCGGGCGCAGTTGCGAGCGGCGGGCGTGCAGGAAGTCACCGAGAGGCGTTTTCGCGGTCATGGTCCGAGTGTGGAACGGACCGGCGTCCGTAGCCTGCCCCGGCCAGGGGTACCCACGGCGGGCCGTCCGCCTGCGGTGGGCCGAAGATCACACCGTTGCGGCGTCGTGCATCCGGCGTCGTGCATCTGAACGTCGTGCATCCGACGTCGGGCAAGAGATTCCCTCGCGTCCTCAGCCCCGGGCCCGGGTCACCACGGCACCACCCCGTCCTCGTCGAAGAACGCGCCGGTCGGGCCGTCGTCGGGGAGGGACGCCAGCCGGATCGCGATCGCCGCGCCCTGTTCGGGGGTGCGCACGCCGCGGAAGCCGTTGAGGTCGGTGGCGCAGTAGCCGGGGCAGGCGGCGTTGACCAGGATGTTCGTGTCCCGCAGCTCCTTGGCGTATTGGACGGTCAGGGCGTTGAGGAACGTCTTGGACGGTGCGTACGCCGCGGAGATCGGCCCCGTGTCGGGGCCGGGGGAGGTCTGCCGTGTGAGGGAGCCGACGCTGCTGGACATGTTGACGATCCGCGGGGACGCGGAAAGGCGCAGCAGCGGCAGCAGCGCGTTGGTCACGCGCAGGACGCCGATCACGTTGGTCTCCACGGCCGCCCGTACGGCCGAGGGATCGACCGTGGTGGGCATCTGCGGCATGCCGCCGGTCACCCCGGCGTTGTTGACCAGGACGTCGAGGCGGCCGGCGCGCTCCTCCAGCAGCAGCGCGGCGGCCGCCACGCTCGCGTCGTCCGTCACGTCGAGCGGTACGCCGAACGCGTCCGCCCCGCCCGCCCGCAGCTCGCGCACGGCGGCGTCCCGGCGCGCCTCGTCCCGGGCGCCGACGCCGACGCTCCAGCCGAGGGCGCCCAGCCCCGCGGCGATCTCGTACCCGATTCCCTTGTTCGCGCCGGTGACCAGCGCGATCGTCTGTCCGCTCATGCGGTCCATCGTGTCCCGCACCCCCGCGGCGCGGCCAACACCGTCTGGGTAAGCGGCGATACCTCCCCGGTATCGGACCAGCTCACCGCGGCGGTTCCCGGCGGCGCAGGGGAGGCGTCGGGTAGTTTGGGCGGCATGGAGACGAGGGAGCTGCGGTACTTCGTCGCCGTCGCCGAGGAGCTGCACTTCGGGCGGGCGGCCCAGCGGCTCGGGATCGCCCAGCCCCCGCTGTCGCGGGCGATCCAGCAGCTCGAACGCCGGATCGGCGCCCCGCTGCTGGAACGCGGCAGCCGCGGTGTGACCCTGACCGAGGCCGGATCGGTGCTGCTGCGGGAAGGGCAGGCGGCCCTCGACGCGGTCGACGCCGCCGAGCGCCGGACGCGCCGCGCCGCTCTCGCGCCGACCGGCAGCCCCGGCCTGGTCCTCGTCGTGAAGGCCGGGGCGACGGGCGAGCTGCTGGCGAAGCTGCTGGACGCCTACGCGGCCGAGCCCGACGCGGTCGCCGTCGACGTGATGCTGTGCGGGATCGGCGAGCAGGAGCGGCTGCTGCGGGACGGGCGGGCCGATGTGGCGCTGCTGCACCGCCCGTTCGACTCGACGGCCGGGTTCGACACGGAGGAGCTGCACGCGCAGGGGCAGGTCGTGGTCCTCCCGGCCGGGCACCCCCTCACCGGCCGCGCGCAGGTCCGGATGTCCGACGTCGCCGCGCTGCCGGGCCTGCCGATGCCCCGCTGGCCGGACCTCGACGGCACCTTCCCCGACGGCCCCGGCCCGGCGGTGCACAGCCACACGCAGCTGCTCCAGCTGATCGCGCTCGGCCGGGCGTCGGCGATCCTGCCGGAGTCGGTGCGCCCCGAGCTGCGGGACGGCCTCGCCGCCGTCCCCGTGGCGGACGCGCCGACGGTGACGACGGTGATCGCCTGGCCGCCCCACAGCCGCTCACGGGCGGTCGCCGCGCTCGTCCGGACCGCCACCCGCCTGTGAGGCCCCGGGCCCGGGGTCAGCGCAGTCCGGCGAAGAGGTCGTTCTCGGGCACGGCCGCGCCGGTGGTGTCCCGGACGCGGACGAAGGTCTCCACGCCCATCAGCTCGCCGAAGCGCTCCTTGCCCATCTTGAGGAAGAAGATGTTCTCGCCCTGACTGGCGTGCGCGGCCAGCGCGTCGAACTTCTGGCCGCTGAAGGCGGTGGTGTCCACCCAGGTGGTGATCTCGTCGTCGGGGAGGCCGATCTCGGCCATCGTGACGGTCTCGGCGGTGTCGGCGGCCTCGGCGGGCTCCGGCTCGGGCATGTCCGCGCCGAATTCGCGCATGGCCTCGCCGAAGCGCTGCATCATCGAGCGGGGCGCCGTCGTCCAGTACACCTTCGGCGTCAGGTCGGTCAGCTCCAGCGCCGCCATCGTGATGCGGTGGGCCTGGATGTGGTCGGGGTGGCCGTAGAAGCCGTTCTGGTCGTAGGTGACGACCACGTCGGGCCGGTAGTGCCGCATGAGTTCCGCGAGCCGGGCGGCGCCCTCCTCGACCGGGGTCCGCCAGAAGGACCCGGGGGCGTCGTTGGTGGCCCAGCCCATCATCCCGGAGTCGGCGTAGTCGAGCATCTCCAGGTCGCTGATCTTCAGGACGTCGCAGCTCGCTTCGAGTTCGTGCCGGCGCATCACGGCGACGGCCGCGGGATCGTGTCCGGGCTCGCCGGGCTTGACGCCGTCCGGTCCGTCACCGCAACCGCCGTCGGTACAGGTCACGAGAACCGTGCGGATCCCCTCCGCCGCGTACCGCGCGAGGATTCCCCCGGTCCCGGTGGCCTCGTCGTCGGGGTGGGCGTGCACAGCCATGAGGGTCAAGGGCCGGTCGGTCATGGAACAGTCCTCCTGCGGAAGGCGTCTCGATCCGTCATGCGTCGCGGGCGTACCACGATGCCGGATCCCGGGGCTCGGCGGGACGGGCGACCCTGCGGCTGCGTGTCTCCCGCCCGTGCGGGCGCCGGCCCCCCGTCCATCCAACCGCGCCGACCGGACCGGCTGTTCCCGGCCCGGCGTGGCGCGGGGCTGCAGGATCAGGAGGGGAGCCGGTTCAGGGCCGCGGTGGCGATGCCCTTGACGTAGTCGGGGGCGTCCGTGGGCTGGCCGGTCAGCTCGACGACGGCGACCCGGGTGCCGCTGCGCAGCACGGCGACGCCGCCGGTGACGGCGCCGTCGCCGCTGAAGGCCGGGTACCAGTGGCCGGTACCGCCGTTGACGGTGAGGTTGTGGGCCGCTCCGTAGTACCAGTGCCCGGCCGGCTCGTCCTGGCAGTCCTGCACCAGCGCGTCGAGCCGCTTGGCGTAGGCACTCGCCGACGCGCTGGTGGCGGCGTCCGCGGCCGACTCGGTCAGCAGGCTCTCGGTGCCGAAGGTCCAGGTCACCGACGCGTACCCGGTGGCCTTGCCCTTGGTCAGGTCACGCATCGTCTCCTGGCCCGAGCACGCGGAGAGCGCCTGGCGCCCGGCCAGTTCCACGGTCGCGCCGACCGGGTCGAGGCCCTGCTGGAAGAAGTCCTCGCTCTGGAAGAGGGCGGCGGAGCCGAGGCCGGGCGCGGCGACCGCGGCCGCGGCGGGGCGGGCGGCGACGGGCTGGGCGGCCGCGGTCTTGTGCGCGGTGTTGTGCGCGGTGTTGTGCGCGGCCCCGTCCGCGGTGGCCGACTGGACGCTCACGACGCCGACCGTGACGAGTGCGGCGGTGAGGCAGAGCGCGGCGGCGACACGGTTGCGGCGGACGGAGGTGCGGCGGACTGCCTGGTTCTCGGACATCTTGGTCTCCCTGCTGGTCGGGACGCCCACTGCGTCCTCGTACAACCGGGGAGATGACGCCGGGGGAGGGAAATGTTGGAGCCCTCACCCGCTGTTTCACAGCTGTGACAGAGCGGTCCTGACGATGCGGGTCATCGCGTCCGTGCCCAGGCACGCGTCGACCTCCAGCACCCCGTAGTGGGTGCCGCTGCGGAGCACGGCGATGCCGCCGCAGGGCTCGACGCCCTCGGGCGCCTCGCCGGTGGTGTTGAAGGATCCCTGGTAGGAGCCCATCCAGCTCGCGCTGACGTCGGGGGCGAGGTCCAGCGTCGTGGTCTTGCCGTAGACCCAGTGGCCGGGGGCTTCGTCCTGGCAGGGCACCTCCTCCAGCAGCAGGCGCTGGGTGAAGTTCTGCGCGAGGGCGGCGGTCTCGGCCTCGGCGGCGACCTCGTGGGCGACCTGGCCGCCGGGGTCCGTCACGAGGGTGGAGTCGTCCGGATCGGTGCGGGTGCCGGTCGTCAGCTCGCGGAAGTGGGCGCCGGGGCCGCCCAGCGTCTCGGTGAGCGTCTTCTCCCCGGCGCAGGCCGCGTTGGCGTACGCGCCGTCGCCGTAGCGGTCCTTGGCGTGGACCTTCGCGGTGATGCCGACCGTGCGGAAGGCCGCGGGGTCGAGCAGGTTGGCGGTCGTCACCGGCCCGGAGGCGGCTTTCGGCGGGGCGGACGTGGGGCCGGAGGCCGAGGGGGACGCGCTTTTGCTCGCGAGGGCCGCGGCGGACGCGCTTCTGCTCGTGGGGGCCGCGGCTGCCGGGTGCGCGCTGCCGGCGGGCGGTGGCAGGACGAAGCGGCCGGTCGCCAGGCCGCACACAGCGGCCACCACCACGGCGGCGACGGCGGATCGGCGCCGGACGGCGGCGCGGGGCTCGGCAGCGGCGCGGAGCCTGGAGGCGGTCCGGTCGTCCCCCGCCGCAGGGTCGCCGCTCACAGACCGCCGGCCAAGCGCTCGCGCATGAAGCGCCGCGCCTGGTGGATACGGTCCTTGACCGTGCCCAGCGGCGCGTCCAGCTGGTCGGCCACCTGCACATAGGTCAGGTCGCCCAGGTCGCGCAGCACGAAGGACTCCACCAGGGTGGGGTGCTGCTGCTCCAGCGCGGTGAGCGCCTCCATCAGGTCGAGCCGGGTCCCGGCGATGACGCTGGTGCTCCGCGGGTCCACGGACTCGGGCAGCTCGGCGTGGCTGTCCTCGGCCCGCCGGCGCATCGAGCGGTACGTGGACCGGGCGGCGTTGGACGCGATCACCGTGACCCAGCCCAGGAAGGAGCCCCGGCCGCCGTACTCGCCCAGGTGCGTACTGATGGAGAGCAGCGCGTCCTGCGCGGCCTCCTCGGCGTCGGCGTGGTGCGGCAGGAAACGGGAGCAGCGGCGCAGCACCACCGGCCGCAGCTTGGCCAGCAGGTACTCCATCGCCCCCGGGTCACCCGCCTGGGCAGCCGCCACGAGCCGTTCCAGCTCGCCTTCCTCGAACACCCGGAGCCCCCGTCCTGTCCTTGTCATGTCCCACGCGTCGAACGACAGTTTCCCACCCCCGACGATTCCGGCAGAATGCTGCCACATGCGCAAGCTCGGCCGTTACCTCCTCCTGGACCGGCTCGGAGCCGGCTCCTTCGCGACGGTCTGGAAGGCCTACGACCCGGAGCTCGACACCGAGGTCGCGGTGAAAGTGCTGGCCGAGAACTGGGCCGCCAACGCCGACGTACGCGAACGGTTCCTGGCCGAGGCAAGGCTCCTGCGCCGGATCGCCAGCCCGCGGGTGGTCCGGGTGCACGACGTCGGGGTGCAGGACGACCGGCCCTACTTCGTCATGGACTACGTGCGCGGCGGCACCCTGGCGGAACGGGTCGGGCGGTGCGGCCCGCAGGAGGCGCTGCGGCTGGCCGCGGAGGCGGGCTACGCCGTCCAGGTCCTGCACGAGGCGGGCGTGGTGCACCGCGACGTCAAGCCGTCCAACCTGCTGCTCGCCACCGAATCCGCACCCGCCGCGGTGCTGGTGGCGGATCTGGGCAGCGCGAAGCAGATGGCCGACGCGTCCGGTCTGACGGTGACCACGGGCACGCCCGCGTACATGGCGCCGGAACAGGCCTTCCAGACCGGCGGGTTCGACGGGCGGGCCGACGTGTACGCGCTGGCCGTCGTCACGTACGAACTGCTGACGGGCCACAAGCCGTTCGGCCCCGGCGGACGCGCCACCGCGCTGATGACGGACCAGCCGGCCGCGTCGACGCTGCCCGCGCTGCCGGCCGGCGAGGAGCTGCCGCCGGGGGTGGGCCTGCTGCTGCGGACCGCGATGTCCGTCGAGCCGGCGGACCGGCCGCCGACGGCACAGGCCTTCGCGGACGCGCTGCTGGCCCCGGCCCCGCAGCCCCAGCCCCGGAGCCGTCCCGGGCGGCTGACCCGGCGCGCGGTCTGGTGGGCGTCGGGCGCGGTGTTCACGGCGACGACCCTGCTGAGCTGGCTGTACCGCTGAAGCCACCGGTTTGTCACCGGTCTGGAACAGCTGCCCAGGGCTCCAACATTTCCGGTGCGGTCGGCATCTCCCCAGGTGCACGAGGGCGCGACGGCACATCGCGTTCCTATGACGCACAGGGGAACTCAACGGGAGCGTGGGGAAGATGGCACGGAACGCACGACCGGAATCGATCCGCGGGCAGTACGGGCAGGGCGGGTCGCGCAGGCGCACCCGGCACATCGGCGCGGCGCTGCTCGCCGCCGCGGTGCTCCTGGGCGCCACCGCCTGCCAGGGCGCCGCCGCCAAGGCCGACGGGCCGGCCCCCTCGTCGGCGAAGCCCTCTTCGCCCGCCGCCACACCGGGGAAGGGGACGGGTACGGCCACGGGCACGGGCACCGCCACCCCCTCCTCCTCGCCCTCCGCGACCCACCCCGCGGGCCCGCCCCTGCTGCTCGAAACGATCACCCCGACGAACGGCGCGACCGTCGGCGTGGCGATGCCCATATCCGTGCAGTTCACCAAGCCCGTCGCCCGCAGCGCCCGCGCGACGGTCGAGCGGGCGCTGAAGGTCACCACGTCCACCCCGGTCACCGGCGCCTGGCACTGGTTCAGCAGCACCCGGGCGGACTGGCGGCCGCAGCACTACTGGCCGTCCGGCACCCATGTGGCCATCGACGCCCGCCTCACCGATGTCGGCGACGGCAACGGCCGCTACGGCATCCACGACTACCACCACGCCTTCACCATCGGCGAGGACTGGGAGACCAAGGTCGACGCCCCCGCCCACACCATGGACGTCTACCTCGACAACGTCCGCCAGAAGCACTTCCCGATCGACGCGGGCAGCGCCCAGTTCCCCACCTGGGACGGCACCATGGCCGAGATGGGCAAGGCGCCCTCGGTCCACATGACCTCGTGCAGCGTGCACATCAGCTGCACCCCGGGCGACGTCAACTACTACGACGTCACGCTGCCCTGGGACGTCCAGCTCACCACCAGCGGCACCTACGTCCACTTCTCCGACTCCCACCCCAACCCCGGCCAGGCCGGCTCCCACGGCTGCATCCACCTGTCGCTGGCCGACGCCAAGTGGTTCTACGCCCACGCCCACCAGGGCGACCCCGTCACCGTCACCGGCACCCCGCGCGGCCTCGTCCCCGCCGACAACGGCTACGCCGCCTTCACCATGAACTGGAACACCTGGCTCACCGAAAGCGCCACCGGAGCCCAGCAGACCGCGAGCTCCTGACCCGCTCTTCTTCCTCCGGGGCTACTCTGAGCGCCGACCTGAAGGACGAGGAATCCCCTTGAGCGCGAAGCTCGACGCACTGGCCCGGCTGCTGCCGCCGCCGCAGGAGAACGTGACGGCCCCGCCGTGGGAGCAGTCGAAGGCGGCGTGCGGCTTCGACTTCCCCTCCGACTACCGGGAGTTCGTCAACGCTTACGGCGGCGGGGCGATCCTCACCGCCACCGGCGAACGACCGGTCCAGGTGCTCGCGCCCTGCTCGATCCCCCGGCGCCCCGGCACCCACCCCGCCTCCGAATGGCTGGCCTCCCCCGCCCTCCACTGGACCCAGCATTCCGACTGGCTCCACCTCACCCCACATCCCCCAGCCGATCCCTCCTAGCGCGGGGAGCGCACGGACCTCGGCCGGTGCGGCGAACACATGGAGCCGCGCGGCCTCACGCGCGGCTCCGGAGCGAGCCGCGCGGAGAGCGCCTACGGAACGTAGGACGGCACAGCTGCCTGGGCTCCGGCACGTCGCTGTGGACCCGGCACTGCGGACGGGCACGGACTAGCCGGCGGGTGGCGGCCCCAATGAGTCCCAGGGCGAAGCCGCGCCACCCGCGGCGCCGAGGCGGTTGGCCGTAGAGGGAAGCGCGTGCTCGGCGGTCGTGGTGCGGGCGGGGGCGTCGGGGTGGGTGTCGAACCAGGCCAGGCCGGCGGGGTCGAGGTGCCGGCGGGCGCGGGTGACGGCGACGTAGGCCAGCCGGGCCTCTTCTGGAAGGATCGGCATCGGCAGTGGCCGGCCCTGGGCGTCCGTTTCCTCGGTGGGGGCGGGCTCGAAGTCGGGGCCGATCTGCACGCAGGGCCATTCGCGGCCCTTCGCCTTGTGGGCGGTGGAGACAACGATCTGCGCGTCGTGCTCCTCCGACAGTTTGCGTACGGCGGCCAGGATGACCTCGACACCGTGTTCGTCGATGATGTCCACGAGCGGCAGCAGGTCCTGGCCGGACGGGTCGTACTCGGCGTACTCCTGCAGCTCACCCCAGGTGCTGAACAGTACGAGCTCGGGGTGGGAGGCGCGCCGGCCGGACTTCAACTGGCCCGCGGCGATCGCGAGTTCCTCCAGGGCCGCCCCGCCGCCGACCAGGGCGACGCGGCGGTTGTCCGCCAGGAGCTGCATCACCGCCACCATCGCGCCGACGTTCGTCCGGCACAGGATCGCGTCCGGTGAGTCGGCCGGTCCGATGGTCGTGGTGATCGCAGGAGTGCCGCTGAGCCTGATGGGTGATTCCACGAGGGTCAGCCAGCGGTTGGCCTCCTGCGCGAGCGCGGGCCCGAAGCGGAAGGACTGCGAGAGCGCGAGCTGTTCGCCGTCGAAGCCGGTCATGACGTCGCGCGCGCCGCGCCAGGAGTAGATCGCCTGTGCGGAGTCACCGACCATGACGAGCTGGGCGTGCGCGCGCTGGTTGGTGAAGATCTCCTCCAGGACCGGGTTGGTGTCCTGGGCCTCGTCCAGCAGCAGGTAGTCGCCGTGGATGGTCGGCTCGGTGAGGGCCCACATCTTCAGATAGTGGTCGTGCTCGAAGCGCATCGCGCCGCCGACCGGGTTCTGCAGGTCCTCCCAGGCCTTGCGGGCGTAGGGGAGGATGAACTGCGCCAGCTGGTGGTGGAGTTCCTCCTCGTACAGCCCACGGAGCCTCGGCACGTGGTGCAGCCGAAAAGTGGTGTCGGCGGAGAAGCAGAACCTGCGGACGGTGCGGACCAAGGCATAGGCCAGGCCCTTGTTGGTGACCGTCCGGTCGCCGATCCGCAGCTGGGTCCTCGGCGAGATGCCCAGCTCGGCCGCGCTCCGCCAGGCGGGCTTGCGCGGGGATCGCAGACGCGATTCGAAGCGGCGGCCGACCTCCGCGTAGGCGAGGGAATGGCCGGTGCGGCAGGCCACGTTGGGCGGGAACTTCGCCGCGGCGTCGGCGGCGATGGACTTGTTGAAGGCGATGTAGCGGCCGTGGCGACGATCGGCGCGCGCGAGCATCGTCAGCGTCGTGGTCTTGCCGGTGCCGGCGCCTGCCTGCAGCGCCAGGTGCTTCCCCGACCGGAACACCGCCACGGCGACGTCCTGTTCCGGGGTCGGCCGACGGGCCGCTGCCGCCGTCCGGTGTGTCGGCGCGGCCCCACCGGCGCTGTGCGGAGCAGCCATGTCCGACGGCGCGGCCCGCTCGGCGAGTTCGGTGAGTTCGGTGAGCCAAGCGGTTGCGACGTCCGCCGCCCTGCGGACCAGATCCAGATCGGCCCCGGCGTGGCTGCGGACACCGAGCCGGCGGTTGATCTCCGCGTTGACCGCGCCGTGGTTTTTTGCCGTCGTACGGGCCAGCTCGCCCACGAGGCGCCGGAGTTCTGCCCGCGGGTTCCACTCGATCGGCCCGGGCTTGGCCGGTTGCCGTGGTTCCGGCCTGCCGGAGCGGGAGCCGCCGGCGAACAGCGGCATCTGGTCATCGGGCTCCGAGGAGGCCGGCGGCCCGGCGGATGAACGGCTCAAGGATCCCTCACACAGGCCGAACCACTGGGGGTGGTTCACCGAGAGTATTCGGCCACATGCTTCTTGTACAGCAACGCCCGGACGTCGCCTGGCCGAGCGTACGGAGCACGTCGTCGATGTTGGCCCGGTACAGCCGCAGTTGCCGCAGGCCGCCCGCGTAGCCGCCGCGGTGCTGCGCGATGTCCGCGGCCTGCTTCTGCGCCCGCACGGTGTGCCAGGTCTCGACCGTGCGGTGGCGGCGCTTGCAGATGACGTCCGCGACGGTTGTGGCCCGCTCCCGCTGCGTGTGCGGGGTGTTGCCGTGGCTATCGCGGTGCCAGGCGGTGTCGGTGTAGGCCGCGACGGGGTCGTGGTAGGGCGTGAATCCCTGCCCGGCCATACAGCGGGACCACGTCTTCCAGGCCGCGAGCAGGCGCGGGTCCTGCTTGACCGCCTTCTCGACCTCGACGGCCCGGGTGCTCGCGTAGAGCCAGTCCTCCTCGAGGTCGATGCCGCGCATCAGCCGGCGACCGGCCTCTGCTGTGCAGGAGGGATAGTGTCGACGGGGTAGCGCGGGTCGAGCGGGAAGCCCGGGTGGCCGCGGTCCGCCATGCACTGCCGGACCAGCAACGCCGACGCGGTTTTCCCGGACTTTCTGTGCTCCGACCGCCTCAAAACCTGTTCCGGCCGATCCAGAATTTGGCCGGAGGTGCGCGCAGATTTACTTTCGTGGCGGCTGTAATGGCATTATTCGACCTGCTCGGGCCGCTTCGGCGTGCTACTGTCGTCTCAGTTGCAGTTGCAGTTGTGGTTCCCAATATTTCAGGTTTTTCGGCCGGTGTTCGCACCGCTGAAGAATTCCTGGTAATTCCGGTATCCTCCGGTCGGGGTAATCATCGCGGCGACACGGCATTCGCATCGCGTGGATGCCGGTGCACTGCCCCGAAGGAGAATGACATGAGTTCAGGTACCGTGAAGTGGTTCAACTCGGAAAAGGGCTTCGGCTTCATCGAGCAGGACGGTGGCGGCGCTGACGTGTTCGCCCACTACTCGAACATCGCCGCCCAGGGCTTCCGTGAGCTGCTCGAAGGCCAGAAGGTGAACTTCGACATCGCGCAGGGCCAGAAGGGCCCGACGGCCGAGAACATCGTTCCTGTCTGACGAGCCTGACGCGTCCGACACACTCGCAGCTGGGGCCCGCATCCTTCGGGGTGCGGGCCCCAGCTGCGTTCGCGCGGCAACGGTCCCGCAGGCCGTACGGGGTTACGTTCCCCTTTCGCGTTCCACCCGGCCAATTCTTGCGATTCTCCGTGCCGCTCATCGCCGCGGAAATTCCTTGATGCGGGCCGTGTCAAGGAAGGTTCCGCATGAACCGCACACGTACGAACGGCCTCTCTTCCCGCACCCGCGACCGCAGTGCCGAAGCGGGGAAGAGCAGTCGCTACAGCTCGCAGGGCGGGGGCCGTCCTGGCGGTCCGGCCCCTTCCGCCGGCCGCGGATTCGTATGGCGCGCCCGGGCCCAGGGTGAGTTCACCCTCCCTCGGACGACCAGCCCCGCGCTCCCCGCGGTGGAGAGGTTCGCGGACCTCGACATGCCCGGGACGCTCGTGGCCGCACTGGGCGCGCAAGGCGTGACCGTGCCGTTCCCGATCCAGGCGGCGACGCTTCCGAACTCCCTCGTCGGCCGCGACGTCCTGGGCCGGGGACGCACCGGCTCGGGGAAGACGCTCGCCTTCGGCCTGGCCCTGCTGGCCCGTACAGCCGGGCGGCGCGCCGAGCCCGGCCAACCGCTCGCGCTGGTCCTCGTACCGACCCGCGAGTTGGCGCAGCAGGTCACCGACGCGCTCGCCCCCTACGCCCGCGCCGTGCACCTGCGGCTGGCCACGGTCGTGGGCGGGATGCCGATCGGCCGGCAGACGGCCGCCCTGCGTCATGGCGCAGAGGTCGTCGTCGCCACGCCCGGGCGCCTGAAGGACCTGGTCGATCGCGGCCACTGCCGACTCGACGAGGTGGCCGTCACGGTCCTCGACGAGGCCGACCAGATGACGGACATGGGATTCATGCCGCAGGTCACCGCCTTGCTCGACCAGGTGCGACCCGGAGGGCAGCGCATGCTGTTCTCCGCCACCCTGGACGGTAACGTCGACCTGCTCGTGCGGCGTTACCTGCACGACCCCGTGGTGCACTCCGTCGATCCCTCGGCCGGCGCGGTCACGACGATGGAGCACCATGTGCTCCACGTCCACAGCGCCGACAAGGACGCGGCCACCACCGAGATCGCCGCACGCGACGGCCGCGTGATCCTCTTCCTCGACACCAAGCACGCCGTCGACCGCCTGACCGAGCGTCTTCTGAACAGCGGGGTGCGGGCCGCGTCCTTGCACGGCGGGAAGTCGCAGCCACAGCGCACCCGCACGCTCGCGCAGTTCAGAACAGGTCATGTCGGCGTGCTGGTGGCGACCAACGTCGCCGCACGCGGAATCCACGTCGACAACCTCGATCTCGTCGTCAACGTCGATCCGCCGACCGACCACAAGGACTACCTCCACCGCGGCGGACGCACGGCCCGTGCCGGCGCGTCCGGCAGTGTCGTCACCCTGGTCACGCCCGGCCAGCGCCGGAGCATGGCCCGCCTGATGGCAGCGGCCGGCATCGTTCCGCACACCACACAGGTCCGCGCCGGCGAAGAGGCCCTGCATCGCATCACCGGCGCACAAACCCCCTCCGGCATCCCCGTGGTCATCACCGCGCCGACGGTGGAAGCCCGGCACAAGCGCGGCGCCGCCTCGCGCGGCCGACGCCGCCCCGCTCCGGCCGCCGCGCGTACGCCCGCCGGCCCGGCCGTAGCCGGTGTGGCGGCCTGAGACCTTCGCGCCCCCCACCGAACGCCCCGCCCGCTCTCCCCTGTGAGGCATCATGCGCTGTGTCATCGCCCGCTTCCCGTTCGACCTGACCAAGAACGGCGTGCTGGAATCGATGAAGGGTGTCAAGCCCGAGCTGGTCACCGACGACCTCGACCTCGTCGTCATCGGACGACACCGCTACCCCGCCAAACAGGTCGGCCAGATCATCACCCGCCAGGACCGCCGTGATTTCAGCGCCGTCGAAGTCCTGAGAGCCATGACCCGCCTCGGCTTCAGCTGCCGCCCGCGCCCTACCGCCGGACCCGCTCCCGTGGCCGACCCCTACCGACGGGCTTCCGCCATGCTCGGCGTGCGGCAGCCCTACTGCCAGGTGTGAGCCCGGGGCGTCGCCCCTGCGCGCCCGGCGGCCGGGCGAGGATCAGGCCGGAGGTTCCGACCGGCCGCGACCTCGGAGTTCTTCGTTGATGCGCAGGGCGTCCTCGAGTTGATCCTCAAGGATGATGATGCGGCAGGCCGACTCGATGGGCGTGCCGGCGTCGACGAGTTCGCGAGCCCGGCTGGCCATACGCAGCTGGTAACGGGAGTAGCGGCGGTGACCGCCTTCGGACCGCAGCGGGGTGATCAAGCGGTGTTCACCCAACGCGCGCAGGAAGGCCGGCGTGACGCCGAGCATCTCGGCAGCCCGGCCCATGGTGTAGGCGGGATAGTCGTCGTCGTCGAACTTGTCGGCGGCGCGGGCACTACTAGGGGGCACAGACCTCTTCTTCCACAGGGACGCATCGAGGGGCCCGAGCGCCGACCGGCGCTCGGGCCCCGAGCTTTCAACACCATCTACCGGCTGACTGCACCGGCCTTCTTCTTCCGTAGACCCACCCATGTGGGCGGGGCTGCGAGGATCGCGGTTGCGTGACCGGGGACCACCTTCCAATCCGGGGCCTGCGATACCCGGGCGGACATCGTCCTGACCCCGGGCGATCCTGATGGTGTTCTGCTCCTTACCTCTTCGATCAACGTGCACTTACCGGTAACGCTACTGCTGTGCGACCTCCTGGTCGCTCAGCCCGGCAGCCAGCGGAGGAACCCTCCTCTACCTGGCTCCGCCACTCCGCTGCCGGGCCGCTACCGCGGTGAACTGCTCGCGCGCCAGTTCGTCCCTGCCGCGCCTCACTGACTTTCAGGCTACGCAGAAGAAACTAACCCTCCTCGGCGCCAATGTCTACCTCAGCCGCTACAGATTTTCTTCAGCATCGACCCTCCGTAATGTGCAGCCCCGAGGTACGGAACGACTCCGTACCGGACTGAAGCCCTGCGCTGCGGCCATGACGTCCTGCTCGCTGAGGCACGGAACCGACGGCCCCCATCACGGGGCCGTCCGGTGCAGGACCATGTCTCGAGAGCGGCGAAGTCGGTGGGGGGTGAGGCCGTGGCGGAGGATGCGGGATTCGAACTCGTGAGGGTCACCCCCAACGCGCTTTCCAACTGGGACCAGTGGTCCTCATGCAGCACACGCAGGGGACTCGGTTGTGAAGGTGCCACCGTCCGCGGGGGATGCTGTGCGGCGGCGTCGAAGATTTCGGCGGACCGGGTGAGCGCAGGGGCTGAAACGCGTACCGGGACTGCACGGAGATCCGGGAGAACCTCCGAGGACGGACAGTGCCGGGTGCTGTCGGGGCTATTTCCCAGGATCGGGGCCGTACCACTGGAGGGGCTGACCGGTGACGGCGGCGATGCAGTCGAAGTCGCGGTCGCGATGGAGGAGGGTCAGTCCCTGGAGCTCCGCGGTGGCTGCAACCACCAGGTCCACCGCGCCCGCGCTGCGGTGCTGCCCTTTGCGGGTCAGCAGCTCCTGGACCCGCCAGGCGCGATCGTAGGCTCGGTCATCCACGGGCACCCAGCCGAAGAGCAGGCGCATGTCCTCGATGCCGCGTGCCCGGTCCTCGGCAGAGCGCGCACTGTAGAAGAACTCCAGCTCCGTCACCGGGCAGGTCGCGACGAGTCCCGCTGCCGCCGCCCGATCCCAGCCGTACTGCCCGGCGTCCCCTCGCAGGAAGCGGGCGAGGGCGCTGGTGTCGATCAGGAACTGCGCCGCACTCATCGACGGTAGTTCCTCTTGTCCTCGAAGAGATCCAGGTCAAAGCTGCCCTCGTCGGCGGCTGACCGCAGCCGGGTGAGCGCCAGGGCGCGCCGCCGGTTGTCCAGCACCTCGCGGAGAGCCGTGTTGACCGTGTCCTTCTTCGTGCTCGTGCCCAGTGCCTGGGCTACATCGGCCAGCAGCTCGTCATCGAGGTCGATCACGGTTCGACTCATGGCTACCTCCGTGGATATCAACGATGCACGTCATGATACATCGCTGGATGCACAGACGGCAGAGTCGGACAGCGGTCTTCCCGCAAGACCAGAAAATGCCCGGCTGCCCGTGCTGACTCCGGGCCTCCGAGTCGAGAGCTCAAGGAGGCGCCGCCGCGGCGCGCACGTCACTCCGGCGCAGCCGGCGAGGGGGTGGAGCACGCACTGGCCGCTTGCCTGGAGGAGATGGCCCGAGTGGTTCGCGCACTGCGTGCGATCCGAGAAGACCTGACCCTGGGCGGCACATCCACCGACCGGCGAGTCGGCTCCCCTAATGAGACCAGAACTGAGACCGGACGACGGTGTCATACCTTCTTGACGACGACGGTGTCCGGGACCAGTTTCTCCAGGTCGTCGACGTCCGAGGTGAAGACGGTGACCTGACCCTGCTGCTGTCGTGCCACCACGGCGAGCACCGCGTCGATCGCGTACTTGTGCCCGTGCAACTTGGTGTCGGCCAGGAGTCGGCGGGCCTGTCGGGCCTCGTCCTTTCCGATGTCGGCGACTTTGAGGCGGGAGAGCACCCAGTCCCAGCGCTGCTCGGTGGTCCTGCCGTCGTACGCTTCGACCAACGTCATCGGGGATGTCACCACCTCGGCTTCGCCCCGGGCCGCAAGGTCGAGCCAGGCGATCATCTTCCGGTCGCCGCGTACGGCCAGGGACAAGGCTTCGCAATCGAGCACGAAGACCCGGAGCGGGGGCCCGTGCTCGCCGCCTCGCTTCTTCACGCGGCGTCTCCGACGCTGCCGGCCCGACGACGCTCGTGCTCGGCGTCGAGGCTGTGCAGCTCGTCGAGGGCCGTCATGCGTTCGTCCTCGGTGACCGGGCCGTGCTCTTCCTCCAGCCAGCCGACGAGTTCCACGAGCCGGTCCCGGTCGCGCTTGACCCGCAGTGCCTCGGCGACGTACGCCGACAGGCCGCGCTCAGCCGCCTCCGCGCGGATCTCGTCAAGGAGATCCTCGGGAATCGTCACCGTTACCTTCTTACTCGCCATACAAGGCACCATACTCCTGGTGCTTCGAGCCTGCTACCAGGCAGGCGCATGGGTGGCGGTCCCCCTTGGCGTCCATGCGCGGCGGAGGCCCAAAGGCGGTGCTGGGCATGACCGCGGAGCTGTCAGCCGGGCGTTCGCCGCGCTACGTTTCCTCTCGTCCTGCAACTGACTGATGCGCGCAAGGAGGAGGACCATGTTCCCGCTCCACCCGGTCAACCTCCTTCGGCGCAGGTGGGAGGCGCTGTACGGCCTCGGGGTGGAGATCCGCACGCGGGATCCGCAACGGGCGTTGGAACTGCGGGTGACCCGTCGGTACGTGAAGGCGCACGGACGGTACTGGTACGTGTTCTCGGGAGCGGCCCTGCTGCTGCCTCTTCCTCGCCTGCGGCTCTTCCAGCGGCGGCTGCGCCGGGACGCCCGGCGGGCCACGGCGCGCGAGTTGGAGACGCTGCTTCGCCTGGGATGGCGCGAGCAGGGCGTGGGTCTGTGGCTCATCGCCGCCGGCCGGCGGGTGGACCTGCGGAACTGCCTGGCGGAGATGGCGGCGGAGCAAGAACATCATGGCATGGCGGACCTCGGGCCGGCCGCGGCCTGCCTCGGCGGGGACCAGGACGCCGAAACACTGGTCAGGTACCTGCGCGTCGCACTGCCCCGGGGCGACGAAGACGGACCGCGCATGGCCCTGGCCGCACTGCTTCATCTCGACGACCGCCTCGACGCCCACCGCGCACAGGAGTTCCTCGCTACCGACGGGCCCTGGGAGCGCTACGCGGGCCATGCCGCGGACCCGGACGATCTACGCCGTTCGATTGCCGAGTACCTCGACCTGTTCTCAGGCGGGCGCCCTGCCTCACGCGCCGAACTCATCCGCGACGGCACCTACCCACCCGGCTGGCGGGGCTGGCACCTGCCGACCTTCTTCTGAACGCCGGCGCGGCGGGTCGAGTGCGCCGGCCCGCCAGGCGAACAGGGAAAGGGCGGGCACCGCAGGGCTCACCTGGCGAGCCCGGCCGGAGAATACGAGATTCGAACTCGCGAGAGGTTGCCCCCAACACGCTTTCCAACTGCTCGTCCGGGGGTTCAGCTGTGTTCGCCAGCGTCCTGACCTGGGGTGAAGGGGGCGGGCAGAGATGTGCTGGACCGCGCTGAACGGCAGCGAATGCAACTGCGACTGCGAAGTGCGATGCGGATGGCCCGTTCGACCAGGGTGGCCGTGTTGGCCTGGCCTTCGGCGTTGGGGTGCGGTCAGCGCAAGGCTTCGTTGGTACGGGCGGTCCAGAGCACCAGCGCGGCGAGCAGGGCGCACGCGCCGCCGAGCCAGAGCGGGCCTTGGAGCGTGAGCGTGTCGACGATGATGCTGCCGGCCAGCGCGCCGAAACCGATGGACAGGTTGAACACCGCCACCCACAGCGAGGAGGCCGCTTCCACGGCCTGCGGAGCGGCTTTGATCATCCAGGTCTGGAGGCCCACCGACACACCGCCGAAGGCCAGACCCCAGACGATCAGCATGATGGCGCCGCCGGTCGCGGTCCGGCCCAGGAGCAGGAAGAGCGGCAACGCTGCGGTCATGGCTACGGCGATGGTCAGTACGCTGCGGTGGACGCGGCGGGAGAGCGCCGAGCCGGCGACGAAGTTGCCGACCATACCGGCCGCACCGAATCCGAACAGCAGCGGACCGACATAGTGCTCGTCGACTCCCGACAGCTTCTGCAGTGCCGGGCTCACGAACGTGTAAGCGGCGAAGTGACCGAACACGAGGAGCACCGTCGCGATGATGCCGACGCGCACGCCCGGGTTCCGGAACTGCTCCGTCAGCAGCCTGGGCCGGACGGCCTGGGAAGCGACCAGCCTTGGCAGTACCGCCAGCAGGGCGATCAGGGTCACGAGCGCCAGGGCGCTGAGCGCGGAGAAGGCGATGCGCCAGCCGGTCAGGTCACCGACCAGGGTGCCGAGCGGGACCCCGAACACGTTCGCGGCTCCGACGCCGCCGAAGATGACCGTGGTGGCGCGAGGCACGTCCGCAGGCGCGACGAGCCGGACCGCCAAGCCGGCGGCGACCGCCCAGAAGCCGCCGACGGCTATACCGACCAGCACCCGGAAGCCCACCAGCAGGGCGAAGTCCGGCGCCAGTGCGGAGCCCAGGTTCGCGACGGTCATCAGGGCCATCAGCCCGAGCAGCAGCACGCGGCGGTCCAGTGACCCGACGACCACCGGGACCAGCGGTGCCGCGAACCCGGCGACGATGCTGGGCACCGTCACTGTCAGTCCCGCCGTCCCCTCGGAGACCGACAGTCCGGACCCCACGGAGGTGAGCAGACCGATCGGCAGTTGCTCGGCGGTCACCAACGCGAAGGTGCCCAGTGTCACCGCGCAGACCGCCGGCCAGCGACTCCGGTCCGGGGTTCCTGCCCCCTGCGTCTGGGCGGGGGTCTGCTCTGCGGTCGTCAACGGATCCTCCTCCAACGATTCGGGAGTGATCGCTCCCGAATCGGGACCCTAGTATGGGAGCGAACGCTCCGCAAGGTGGGTAGGGTGGACCCATGGCACGCCCTCGACAGTTCGACGAGCACGACGCGGTCGCCTCGGCGACCGAGTTGTTCTGGCGGCGCGGTTACCACGCCACTTCAGTGCGCGACCTGGGCGACGAGCTGAAGCTCACGCCCAGCAGCCTGTACCGGACGTTCACGGACAAGCACACGCTCTTCCTGCGCGCCCTCGACCACTACCGGGCCAACGAGTCGACGCAGGCCTACCGGCGTCTGGACGCGAGTGACCGACCGGTTCGTGAGGTGCTGCGGGAGTGGATGCTGTGGCTGGTGACCTGCCCGGCCGACGGCGAATCCGGTCGCGGCTGCTTCGTGGTCAACACCGCCACCGAACTCGGCACCACGGACACCCAGGTCCAGGAGCGGACCGAGGCCGCGTTCGCGGTCACCCGGCAAGCCCTCCGTGCGGTGCTGGCCGAGGGGCGGGAGCGAGGCGAGCTGTCCACCGATCTCGACATCGGCGGAGCCGTGGAATTGCTGTTCACGACGGTGCTCGGTCTGCGGGTGCGGGAGCGCGCCGGCCACAGCCTGGACCGCCTGACCACCACGATCGATTTCGCGATCCGGGCCTTGGGGGCCGCACCCGCGCAACCCGCCTGACGGAAGAGCGGGTGGAGAAGCCGGTCAGACGTGGACGGTCGAGTCCTGGCTGACCCACTGGGTCGAGAAGTCGGGGCCCTGCACGTCTCCGAGAACACCATCGACGGCTACCGCGTAGCGGTCTGTCACCACCTCATACCCGGACTCGGCGCACACCGCCTGGCGAAGCTGGAGTCCGAGCACCTGGAGCGCTTCTACAAGAAGATGCAGGACAACGGCAGTTCAGCCGGAACCGCCCACCAGGCACACCGCACCGTGCGCGCGGCCCTCGACGAGGCCAGGCGCCGCCGCCACCTCGCCGAGAACCCGGCCACCATCGCGAAAGCCCCGCGTCTGGTGGAGGAAGAGGTGGTGCCCTACACGGTGGAGGAGGTGCAGCGCCTCCTGGAGGTGGCCGGCCGCCGGCGGAACGCCGCACGGTGGGTCATCGCCCTTGCGCTCGGCCTCAAGTGGGCGGACGTCGACTTCGACCTCGGAGTGCTGGTCGTTCACCGCGGCCCCGCTACCAGCACGGCTGCGGCGACACGTGTGGCCGCAAGCCGGGCTACTGCCCGCAGAAGGTCAACGTCCGCCGCGAGACGAAGGAGACCAAATCCCGCGCCGGACGCCGCCCCATCGGCGTCCCCGACGAGCTGATGAAGCTCCTCGTCCAGCACCGCGACGAACAGGACCGGGAGCGCTCCATTGCCCGCGACCTGTGGGTCGAGAAGGGGTACGTCTTCACCTCACCGACCGGGGAGCCGCTCAACCCCAACACCGACCACCACAAGTGGAAGGAGCTGCTGGAGGCCGCCGGCCTCCGCGACAGCCGCCTGTACGACGCCCGCCACACCGCGGGCACCATCCTGCTCATCCTCGGCGTCTCGGACACCGTCGTCGACGCGACCATGGGCTGGGAACCCGGCCAATCCGCCCGCATGCGCCGCCGCTACCAGCACCTGACCAACCGCGTCCTCAACGCCCTGCCCGGCGGGTGTCTGCTTGAACTCGTAGTCGTTGTAGGCGACGACCGCGCCTCCGGTACCTCGAGCGTCCCCCTTCGGGAGGTCCTCTCCGTACATGTTCGAAGCCTCGCCCCGTCGGCCTTCCGGGCTGCTCAGGAAAGGACACACCATAGCGGCGTAGATCATGCACGTCCGGTGGCCAGGGGCTTCAGCCGTCGGGGCGTTGTTGAGGAACTCCTTACCAAGGCCAAGGACGGCATCGATCATCTCCGCTTCGTCTCCATCGACGACCCGCCAGACCGGCCCAGGCTGCATCTCCCGGCCGCAGACCGTGCATCGCCGCTCGGCGACGCAAAGGAACACCCGGCCCATGCTGGTGCTCGCAAACTGGGGGACTCCGTCCTCCCAGGGAGTGATCGCCGGCACGGGGTACCCGCGTTCGTCTCGCGGGCGGGTGGTGATGCCGGTGGGCATGGTGACGTCGGCGACTCGCAACCAGCGAACATATGGCTCTGCTGGCCGACCGCGCCTGCTCTTCAAGAACACCGCCGACAGGATCAGCGGACTGCCCTGAACCCGCTCGGACCAGCAGCCTCCCGCTGCCCGATCACGGCAACTGCAACCCTCGACGTCGAAGGGCCCCACCGCGGACGGTGGGGCCCTTCGACGTCGTGCCCGGTGAGGCACTGGCGGAGGATACGAGATTCGAACTCGTGAGGGGTTGCCCCCAACACGCTTTCCAAGCGTGCGCCCTAGGCCACTAGGCGAATCCTCCGTGGGGAACAGTACAAGACGGAGGGGGGTGGGGGCGAACTCGTTCGGGGTGGGGGGGATCGGGTAGGGTGGGCGTAGCCCCTCACGTGGCGCTATCTCGCTGAAATCCCCCAGGGCCGGAAGGCAGCAAGGGTAGGTGGGCTCTGGCGGGTGCGTGGGGGGTCTTTGTGTGGGTGGGGACGGTTGTCGGTGGGCGCGGATAGGCTCGTGGTGTGTCGCTCGCTCTGTATCGCCGCTATCGTCCCGAGACCTACGCCGAGGTCATCGGGCAGGAGCATGTCACCGACCCGTTGCAGCAGGCCCTGCGGAACAACCGGGTCAATCATGCGTACCTGTTCAGCGGGCCGCGCGGGTGCGGGAAGACGACCAGTGCGCGGATCCTCGCGCGGTGTCTGAACTGCGAGCAGGGGCCCACGCCCACGCCGTGCGGGGAGTGCCGGTCGTGCCGGGACCTGGCCAGGAACGGGCCGGGGTCGATCGACGTCATCGAGATCGACGCCGCCTCGCACGGTGGTGTCGACGACGCCCGTGACCTGCGGGAGAAGGCGTTCTTCGGGCCCGCCGGCAGCCGGTACAAGATCTACATCATCGACGAAGCCCACATGGTCACCTCGGCCGGCTTCAACGCGCTGCTCAAGGTCGTCGAGGAGCCTCCGGAGCACCTGAAGTTCATCTTCGCCACGACCGAGCCCGAGAAGGTCATCGGGACGATCCGGTCGCGGACGCACCACTACCCCTTCCGGCTCGTGCCGCCGGGGACGCTGCGGGACTACCTCGCGGAGGTCTGCGGGCAGGAGGACATCGCCGTCGAGGACGGGGTCTTCCCGCTGGTCGTACGGGCCGGGGCCGGATCCGTGCGCGACTCGATGTCGGTCATGGACCAGCTCCTCGCCGGGGCCGGGGCGGACGGTGTGACATATGCCATGGCCACCGCGCTGCTGGGGTACACCGACGCGGCGCTGCTGGACGACGTCGTCGACGGCTTCGCCGCCGGGGACGGGGCCGCGGTCTTCCAGATCGTCGACCGGGTCGTCGAGGGCGGGCACGACCCGCGTCGGTTCGTCGCCGACCTGCTGGAGCGGCTGCGCGACCTGGTCATCCTCGCCGCTGTGCCGGACGCCGCGGAGAAGGGGCTCATCGACGCCCCGCGGGACGTCCTGGAGCGGATGCAGGCGCAGGCCTCGGTCTTCGGCGCCGCCGAGCTGAGCCGTGCCGCCGACCTGGTCAATACCGGGTTGACGGAGATGCGGGGGGCGACCTCGCCGCGGCTGCAGCTGGAGCTCATCTGCGCGCGGGTGCTGCTGCCCGCCGCCTACGACGACGAGCGGTCCGTACAGGCGCGGCTGGAGCGGCTGGAGCGGGGCGGTGCCGGTGGCGGCGGCGGGTTCGCGGCCCCCGCGGGCGGTGGCTACGCGCCCGCCGCCCCTGCGCCGGTCGCGCCGCCCGCCCCGGCGGGCCCCCCGCCGGTCGCGCCGCCCGCCGCCGCGGCCCCCGCCCCGGTGGCCCCGCCGTCCGTACCTGCGGCCGCGCCCCCGGAGCCGCCGGCCGCGCCCGCGCCCGTACCTCCCGCCGACGCCCCCGCCCGGCGCGGGGCCTGGCCCACCGCCGCGGCCCCCGGGGCCCCGCCCGCCGCTGCTCCCGCGCCCGCCGCCCCGCAGGGGGGCTCCGCGGGGGTCGGGGATCCCTCGCGGGTACGGCAGATGTGGCCGCAGATCCTGGAGGCCGTCAAGAGCCGGCGCCGCCTCACGTGGATGCTGCTCTTCAACAACGCCCAGGTCTCCGGATTCGACGGCGAGACGCTGCAGATCGGCTTCGACAACCCCGGGGCCCGCAACAGCTTCGCCAACAACGGCAGCGAGGACGTCCTCAAGCAGGCCATCAGCGACGCCCTGGGCGTGCAGTGGCGGATCGAGGCCATCGTCGACCCCTCCGGCGGCGGTCCGGGCGGCGGCCCCGGTCCCGGTCCCGCAGGCTTCGGCGGAGGCGGCGGCGCCCCCGGCGGCTTCGGCGGCTCCCCCCGCCCGCCCGCGCCCCCGCAGGCCCCGCCCGGACCCGCGTCCCCCTCCCCGTCCTACGCGCCCGCGAGCCCGGACGCGTACGGCTCGGTCCAGGCCCCCGCCCGTACCGCACCGCCCACCACCGCGCCCGGCGGCGGACCGGGCGCGTCCGGCGGCAGCACCAGCGCGCCCGTCGCCGTGGCCGCACCGCCCGCGCCCCGCCCCGCTCCGTCCGGGCCCGGGGACGTACCGCCAGGTCAGGCGCCCGGCGGGCAGGGGGGTCGGCTCATGACCGACGAGGTGCCGCCCCCGATCGAGGACGACATCCCCGAGGACGACGACCCCGACCTCGTCGATTCCGCACTCAGTGGTCACGATCTGTTCATCCGCGAGCTGGGCGCGACCGTGGTCGAGGAGATCCGGCACGACTGACCGCCCGCGGTTCCTCCCCGGAAGCGGACTGACCTGCCCGGCAGCGGGCAGACGGTGCACCGGGTACGCCGTTGGGCCTGCGCACCCGCTACTCCCGGCGGAGTCCGCGGGTGGCGCGATCCTCCGTACGGCGTAGGGCGCGGCAGGGGGCGAACACGTAGGCTCGGCGTGTCACGGACGGCAGGGTGCGAGACGATCGAGAGACGGACCGGACCGGTACGAGGAATCGGGTGCCGGAGGAATCCGGGACGAGAACCCGGTACGAAGAACCGGTAAGAGAAGTCGGTACCAAGGACGAAGCTCGTCCGGCGGACGATGCGAGGCAGGAGCGAACCATGATTCCCGGTGGTCAGCCGAACATGCAGGCGCTGCTCCAGCAGGCGCAGAAGATGCAGCAGGACCTGGCCGCGGCCCAGCAGGAGCTGGCCCGGACCGAGGTCGAGGGCTCGGCGGGCGGCGGGCTGGTCACGGCGACCGTGTCCGGCGCGGGCGAGCTGCGCGCGCTGGTGATCGACCCCAAGGCCGTCGACCCGGAGGACACCGAGACGCTGGCCGACCTCGTGGTCGCCGCCGTGCACAACGCGACGGAGGCGGCACAGGAAGTGCAGCAGCGCAAGCTGGGCCCGCTCGCGCAGGGCCTCGGCGGCGGGCTGCCCGGACTCTTCTGACCATCGGACCGTCGGCCCCTGCCGTACCGATCGGACGATCGGATCGGACGACCGGGCGGCCGGTGACCGAAATCCCCACGACTCCCCGAAAGGCGACCCGGCGTGTACGAAGGCGTGGTCCAGGACCTGATCGACGAACTGGGCAGGCTGCCCGGCGTGGGTCCCAAGAGCGCGCAGCGGATCGCCTTCCACATCCTGCAGGCCGACCCCGCCGACGTGCGCCGGCTGGCGCACGTGCTGGCGGAGGTCAAGGCGAAGGTGCGCTTCTGCCAGGTGTGCGGGAACGTCGCGCAGGACGAGCTGTGCCGGGTGTGCCGGGATCCGCGCCGCGACCCGTCGGTGATCTGCGTCGTCGAGGAGCCCAAGGACGTGGTCGCGATCGAGCGCACCCGCGAATTCCGCGGGAAATACCACGTGCTGGGCGGGGCGATCAGCCCGATCGACGGGGTCGGGCCGGACGATCTGCGGATCGCGGAGCTGCTGCGCCGGCTCGCGGACGACTCGGTCACCGAGCTGATCCTGGCGACCGACCCCAATCTGGAGGGCGAGGCGACCGCGACGTACCTCGCCCGGACGGTCAAACCGATGGGTTTGCGTGTGACGCGCCTGGCCAGCGGCCTGCCGGTGGGTGGCGACTTGGAGTACGCGGACGAGGTCACGCTGGGGCGGGCCTTCGAAGGGAGGCGGTTGCTCGATGTCTGAGACCGTGGTGAACAGGAGCCCGGAAAGCCCGGCGGGCGGCGCCGCAGGGATCGTCGATCCCGTGGTGGCGCTGCCGCGCGAGCAGGAACCGGACGAGTACGCCGTCCAGATCGCCGACCAGATCGAGAGCTTCATCCTCTCGGTCCGCGAGATCGGCAAGGGCGACGACCCGGACAGCGCCGTGCCGTATCTGCTGCTGGAGGTCTCGCAGCTGCTGCTGGCGGGCGGGCGGCTCGGGGCGCACGAGGACTTCGTGCCCGACGAGCGCTACGAGCCGGACGCCGGGCCCGAGCCCGACGAGGACGACCTGCGGCAGCGTCTCGCGACGCTGCTGGAGCCGATCGACGTCTACTCCGAGGTCTTCGACCCGTACGTGCCCCGGTCGACGCCGGTGGCCTGCCGGATCTCGGACGACATGGCCGACGTGGTGGCCGATCTCACGCACGGGCTCACGCACTTCCGGGCCGGGCGGGTGTCGGAGGCGCTGTGGTGGTGGCAGTTCTCCTACCTGTCCAACTGGGGGTCGACGGCGAGCGCGAGCCTGCGGGCCCTGCAGTCGCTGGTGGCGCACGTCCGGCTGGACAGCCCGCTGGACGAGCTGGACGGGCTGGACACGGGCGGCGAGGCGGACGACGAGGAGGAGCTGGCGGAGGAGGCCGGCCGCGTCATGGAGGCCGAGTTGGGGACGATGGGGCTGCGCCCGGCTCGGTGAGCTGCGCGGGGGCGGGTGGCGGCCTGCGCGGGGGCGGGTCGGTGGGCCGACCGCGGGGCCCGGCGCGGCGGCCGGGCTGATCGCGTGATCATTCTCTGAGCGTCACATCTCACCATGCGATACGTTCCGGGCGAATCGTGCCTGCTCGTTAAACTGGGCCGACCGCATTCACATCCCTGAGCGAGGAGCGCACGTGGGCCTTGTCGTGCAGAAGTACGGCGGCTCCTCTGTCGCCGATGCCGAAGGCATCAAGCGGGTCGCACGCCGGATCGTGGACACCAAGAAGAACGGCCACCAGGTCGTCGTGGTGGTCTCGGCGATGGGCGACACGACGGACGAGCTGATCGATCTCGCGGAGCAGGTGTCGCCGATCCCGGCGGGCCGCGAATTCGACATGCTGCTGACCGCGGGAGAGCGCATCTCCATGGCGCTGCTGGCGATGGCGATCAAAAACCTCGGCCACGAAGCGCAGTCCTTCACCGGCAGCCAGGCGGGTGTGATCACCGACTCGGTGCACAACAAGGCGCGGATCATCGACGTCACGCCGGGCCGGATCCGTACCGCGCTGGACGAGGGCAACATCGCGATCGTCGCGGGCTTCCAGGGTGTGTCGCAGGACAAGAAGGACATCACCACGCTCGGGCGCGGCGGATCGGACACGACGGCGGTCGCGCTCGCGGCGGCGCTGGACGCCGAGGTCTGCGAGATCTACACGGACGTCGACGGCGTCTTCACCGCGGACCCGCGGGTGGTGAAGAAGGCCCGCAAGATGGACTGGATCGCCTTCGAGGACATGCTGGAGCTGGCGAGCTCCGGCTCGAAGGTGCTGCTGCACCGCTGCGTCGAGTACGCGCGGCGCTACAACATCCCGATCCATGTGCGCTCGTCCTTCTCCGGACTCCCGGGCACCTGGGTCAGCAACGAACGGCCCGAGGGGCTGGAACCGCGGCCGGTGCCGCACCACGTATCGCAAGGAGGCAGCCCAGTGGAGCAGGCGATCATCTCCGGTGTCTCGCACGACACCTCGGAGGCGAAGATCACGGTCGTCGGGGTGCCGGACAAGCCGGGCGAGGCGGCGACGATCTTCCGGGCCATCGCGGACGCCGAGATCAACATCGACATGATCGTGCAGAACGTGTCGGCCGCCACGACCGCGCTGACCGACATCTCCTTCACGCTGCCGAAGGCCGAGGGCGCCAAGGCGATGGAGGCGCTCCAGCGGGCGCAGACGGTGATCGCCTTCGACTCGCTGCGCTACGACGACCAGATCGGCAAGATCTCGCTGGTCGGGGCCGGGATGAAGACCAACCCCGGTGTGACGGCGACCTTCTTCGAGGCGCTGTCCAACGCGGGGGTCAACATCGAGCTGATCTCGACGTCCGAGATCCGCATCTCGGTCGTCACCCGGGCCGACGACGTGAACGCGGCCGTGCAGGCCGTGCACACGGCGTTCGGGCTGGACAGCGACAGCGACGAGGCCGTGGTCTACGGCGGCACCGGCCGCTGAGCTTCCCGGGTTTCCCGGGTTTCCGGCGGGCAGATTCCGGCAAATCAGGTCGAAACTGGCCGAATCCGGTCGGAAGATGGTCTGGACCACTTGAATCCGCCCGTACAACCCTGGAGAATTTGCTCCCCCGTGGCCGCAACCGCCGGCCGCGGGGGAGCGTCTTTGTGTCAGCGCGCTACCGGGTGCTGTCCGGGGTGCTGCACACACCGAATGTGGACGGGGGCCGTCGGTGCAAATCTGGCGCTGAGGGAAGAGCTGGTGCGCATGGGGATATATGACGCTCCGTCGGGTGGAGTGCCTTGCGCGTACAACCCTGACAGGGGGATGCGTGTCCAACTGGCGTGGCGGAGGCACTGGCTATCGATACGGCACTGGGACGAACGGCGGTCGCACCCGCGGTCCGTCCGGCGCGCCCGGCCGACCCGGCCCCTGCGGCCCGCCCCGCCGGAACGAAGCGGGCGCCGTACGGAGGGCTTCCGGTGATCGCGCCCTGGCCGGTGGCGCGGGTGACGCCCGCCGCACCGGACACGGCGACGACCGACGACGGGCAGGACGGCCGGCCGGACGACACGTACGCGGACGGGCAGACGGACGAGTACGCGGGCAGGCACGCCGACGGGGCAGCGGGACGAGCCGACGGACGCGGGGGCACTGACGCCGCGATGGCCGCCGGCACCACGGTCGACCACCTCACCGAGACCTACCGCGCGCACTACCGCGCCCTGCTGGGCCTCGCCGCCCTGCTGCTGGACGACACCGCCTCCTGCGAGGACGTCGTGCAGGAGGCCTTCATACGGGTGCACTCCGCCCGCAGCCGGGTCCGCGACCCCGACAAGACCCTCGCCTACCTCCGCCAGACGGTGGTCAACCTCTCGCGTTCCGCCCTGCGCCGCCGCATCCTCGGGCTGAAACTGCTCTCCAAGCCCATGCCCGACATGGCCTCCGCGGAGGAGGGCGCGTACGAGCTGCTGGAGCGCGACCAGCTCAAGGCCGCGATGCGCTCCCTCCAGCGGCGGCAGCGCGAGGTGCTGGTGCTGCGCTACTTCGCCGACATGACCGAGGCGCAGGTCGCCGAGACGCTCGGGATATCGCTCGGCTCGGTGAAGGCGTACGGCTCGCGCGGCATCGCCGCCCTGCGGGTCGCGATGGAGAGCACGACATGAGCCCAGCCCCCGACGCATACGACGACGACACCCCCGAGATCATGAACCGGCACCACCACACCCCCGCCCCGGGCGCCTCAGCCGAGACCGGCGCCTTCGGCGAGACCGGCGAGGAGGAGCTGCGCGTCCTCTTCCACCAGGCTGTGCGGGACCTGCGGCCCGCGCCCGGCGCGCTGGACCACCTGCGCCACGCCGTGCCCGCCCGGCGGCTGCACCGGCGGCAGGCGATGGCCGGCAGCGTCGCGGCCCTGCTGCTGGTCGGCGCGGCGGTGCCCGCGCTGGTCCACGCCGCGGGCGCCACCGGCGGCCCCACCGCGGCCCCCGCCGGTCCCGGGAGCCCGCGCGCCTCCCAGCCGGACGACGGAGGCCGCGCCGACGCCTGGGGCACCAGCGGCGACGCCGGGGAGGACGCCACGGGGCCGGGCGACGACGCCTCCGGCCCGCAGGCCACGGCCCCCGGCAGCAGCGGCAACTCCGCCGGCCCGGCCACCAGCCCCGGCGGTCTCCCGACGGCCGGCCTCCCGGCCTGCTCCAGCACCCAGCTCGGCGGGGGCAGCAGCAACGCCGTCCCCGGAGCCGACGGGCACGTCCACGGGTGGTTCCGCGTCGCCAACGTCTCCGACTCCGCCTGCACCGTGCCGCCCGGTCCGGCCGCCGTGGGGGCCATCGCCCAGGGCGCCGCCGACCCCGGGCAGATCACCGTCGTCAACCACACCGCGGGTGACGCCGCCACCGAGCTGCCCCCGCCCGCCGCCGACCCGCAGCCGCTCGTCCTCGTCCCGGGCCAGACGTACGAGGTCGCCTTCGCCTGGGTGCCCGCCGACACCGGGCCCGGCGGCTGCCCGCCGACCAGCTCGCCGACGGTCGGCCCCACCACGTCGCCCACCCCCACCGACACCTCCGCCGCCGCCGACAGCGCGGACGGGGCGGGCTCCGCCGCCGCGGGCAAGCCGGACGGCCCGGCCGACGGCGGGCAGTCGGCCGGCACCCCGACCGGGACGGCGGCGCCGGCCGCCATCGCGCTGACCCACACCCCCGCCGCCGGCGCGCCGCTCATCGTCGGCCCGACCCTCCAGGACGCCTGCGCCGGCACCGTCTACACCACCGGGCCGATCGCGGAGAGCCCGCCCGCGAGCCCCTGACCGGCCCGGACGCCCCACCCTGACCAGGGCCCGGCGGCAGGACCGGGTCCCGGTGGCGGGCGGTGCGGCGCTGCCCCGTACCGTGGGGGTGTGTACCGGTTCCTGCTCACCCCGCGCTGGCTGGCCGTCGGCGTGTTCGTGGTGCTCGCCGTCGTCGTGTGCGTCTTCATGGGCACCTGGCAGCTGAGCCGCTTCGAATTCCGGGTGGACCAGCACCGGGACGCGAAGAACTCCCAGGCCCACGCGGCGGAGCAGAAGCCCGTACCGCTCGCCGGGGTGCTGCCCGACACCAGGGCCGACGTGCCCTCGGACGACTCCGGCCGCAAGGTCACCGCGACCGGCCGCTACGACGCGGCGCACCAGATGCTCGTCCCGGACCGCCGGCTGGACGGCCACGACGGCTACTACGTGCTCACCCCGCTGCGGCTCGACGGCGGCGCCGCGCTGCCGGTCGTGCGCGGCTGGCTGCCGGGCACGGTGCCCTCGGGCGGTTCGGCGGACGGCGCTGCCGGCGGCGGGGCGGTGCCGGCCGCACCCTCCGGCGAGGTCACCGTCACCGGCGCGCTGCAATACCCGGAGACGGCGGGGAGCAACGGGGTACCCACCGCGCCCGGCGGGCTCCCCTCCGGGCAGCTGGGCATCATCAGCGCCGCGTCCCTGGTCAACCTCCTTCCGTATCCCGTCTACAACGGCTGGATCACCGCTTCCGAGGCCGCGGCGCCCCTGAAGCCCGTGCCGCCGGTGGCGCCACCGAACAGCGGGCTGGACCTCAAGGCCTTCCAGAACCTCGGCTACACCGGCCAGTGGTTCGTCTTCGCCGGCTTCGTCGTCTTCATGTACTTCCGGCTGGCCCGGCGGGAGGCCGAGGCCCGCGCCGACGCCGAGCTGGGGATCCTCCCCCCGTCCGGCCCGGGCGCGGGACCCGGGGCCGGAGCCGGGGCGAGGACCGGGTCAGCCGCCCACGTGGCGTAGGGCGAAGGCCAGCTCAAGCCGGACCTGCTTGATGCGCTCCTCCACGACGAGCGAGCCGTGGCCCGCGTCGTAGCGGTACACCTCGTGCGGCTTGTCCAGCGTCCGCAGCCGCTCCACGTAGTTGTCGATCTGGCGTATCGGGCAGCGCGGGTCGTTCATCCCCGCACTGATGTAGACCGGCGCGGTGACCTGCTGCACGTACGTCAGCGGCGAGGAGGCCTCGTAGCGCTCGGGCACCTCGGCGGGGGAGCCGCCGAAGAGCGTGCGGTCCAGCGACTTGAGCGCCTCCATCTCGTCGGCGTACGCCGTCGGGTAGTCGGCGACCGGCACCGCGGCTATGCCCACCGCCCAGTCGCCCGGCCGGGTGCCGAGGCCCAGCAGTGTCAGATAGCCGCCCCACGAGCCGCCGGTGAGCACCAGCCGGGCCGGGTCGGCCAGACCCGACTCCACCGCCCACGTACGGACCGCGGTGATGTCCTCCAGCTCGATGAGGCCCACCCGGTGCTTGAGCGCGTCCGTCCACTCCCGGCCGTAACCGGTCGACCCGCGGTAGTTGACCCGCACCACCGCGAAGCCGTGGTCCAGCCAGGCGGCGGGGCCTGCCGCGAAGGCGTCCGACTCGTGCCACGTCGGGCCGCCGTGCACCTCGAAGACGGTCGGCAGCGGTGCGGCGTCCGGCCCGGCGCCGGGCGGGCGCTGCACCAGGGCGTGGATGAGGCCGCCCGGTCCCTCCACCCAGACGTCCTCCACCGGCACCGAGTCGGGTGCCCGCAGTCCCGCCGCCTCCAGCACGACCGCACCGGTGGTGGAGCGCACCGCGGGCGGGCGCTCGGCCGAGGACCACAGATACTCCACCGTGCCGTCCGGCCGGGAGGTGGCGCCGCCGACCGAACCGCGCGGGGTGTCCAGCGCGGTCAGCGTGCCGTCCGCCAGGTCGTACCGGAACAGCTCGCTGCGGGCGTGGTAGTCGTGCACCAGCAGCAGCGCGCCGGCGTCCGGATACCACTCGGCCTGCACGTCGCCCGGCAGGTCTATCGACGGGAGGGTCTGCTCGCCGCTCGCCACGTCCCAGATGAGCGGCAGCCAGCGGTCGGAGCGCTGGTGGCCGACCAGCAGCCGCGGATCGCCGGGCACGGGGGCGAAGCCCCAGCTGTCGAGGCCCAGCTCGCGCACGCCGCCCTCGGTGTCGTCCAGCTCGGCGACCACCGAGCCGTCCGCGACCCGCAGCACCCGCAGGGCGCTGTGCATCGCGTCGCCGTGCTCGGTGTGCTCGACGACGACGAGCGTGCCGTCCTCCGAGAGGTCGCCGACGCCCGCGGACTCCTCGTGCCGGTAGATCTCGTAGGGCTCCGCGCCGTCCGGCGGCACGACGTGCACGGTCGTGCCCTCGTCGTCCGTCGAGCGGCCGACGACCGCGACGCCGCCGACACCGAGGGCCACGCCCGCGGGGTAGGACGGGGCGAGGCCGGGAGCGGCCGGTATGTCCTCGCCCCCGCCGAACGGCTGGCGCATCCACACGCCGAACTCGTCCCCGTTCGTGTCCGAGAACCACCAGACCCACTCGCCGTCCCTGCTCAGGGTGCCGTCCGTCGTGCCGTTCGGCCGGTCGGTGACCTGGCGGCGCTCGCCCGTGCGGCGATCCCACGCGTACAGCTCGAACGTGCCCGTCACGTCGGAGACGTACAGATTGCGCTCCGGGGCGTCCTCCGCCCACTCCGGCAGGCCCACGCGCGGCGCGCGGTACCTCTTCTCCCAGTCGGGGAGGCGGCCGTGGGGCTCGCGCCGGGACGCGGCGCGCTCGGCCGCGGCGGCCGTGACAGCCGCGGAGGCGGCGGGACCCGCGGGGGCCTCCTGCGCGTGCGCGGGGGGAGGGGCCGTGAGGGTGGCCGGGGCCCCGGGCGCGGTGGTGGCGGCCGGGGGGGCCGAGGGCGAGGCCGGTGGTACGGGCTGGGCTGATACGGCGGGCGCCGCGTCGGATGCGGGTGCGGACCCGCTGGCGGATCCGGTCGTCTCGTTCATGCCCTCCATCATGCTCCGCCGGGCAGCCCTCACGAGCGCCCGTCGCCCAGGCTGTGGATAACTCTGAGCAGGGGCCTGACAAAGCAGGGAGCCGCGTTATTCCTGAGGCGTGCTGTCCGGCGCCCCGGCGGTCTCCGGGACGTCCTCGCCGCCGCGCACCACGACCACCGGGCAGTCCGCGTGGACGGTCACGGTGTGGCTCACCGAGCCGAGCAGGGTGGCGCGGAAGGTGCCGTGGCCGCGGACGCCGACCACGATGAGGTCGGCGTCCTCCTCGTCGGCGCGGTCCAGGATCGCCTGCGCCGGGTTGCCCAGGACGACGACCTGCTCGACGGTCTCGGCCTGGGTCGGCGGGAGGCCGTCCTTGACCGCCTCGGCGAGTGCCTGGACGGCGGGCTCCTCCATGTCCAGATCCTGCGGGAGGCCGGGGACGCCCGCCCAGCCGAACGCGCCCGGCAGCTCCCAGGCCATGACGGCGACGAGCCTCCCGCCGGTCAGCTCGGCCTGCCGGCCGGCCCAGCGCAGGGCCTGCACGGAGGGCGCCGAGCCGTCGACCCCGACGATGATCGTGTCGTTCGGCATCTGTCGGCCTTTCGCTTGCGCGGGCGGGTGGACGGATGGGCGGCTACCCGCTGATTCGGAGCGTAAGCACGGGCGGGGGCCGGCGCGACCGGAGCGGGGGCCGGAGCCAGCCGCGCGGGGCGCCGCGGACCGGGGCCGGGGCGGCTGTCCCCGCGGGCCGGTCACGCCGACTGGGCGACCCCGTACGGCTGCGGCTGATGCCGGGGTCTCCCCGCGGGCCGGTCACGCCGGCCCCCGGCGGTCGCCGCGGCCTCTCGCGCGGGAGCGGCTTCAGGGGCGGGCGGCCGCGTCCAGCAGCGGGGTCAGCTCGGTGGTGACCGTGGTCAGGGGGGCGGTGGACTCGTGGGCGCGGCAGAGGAGGATCGCGCCCTCCAGGGCGGAGACCATCAGGGTCGCCAGGGCGGGGGCGCGTTCGGCGGGGACGCCGAGGGTGACCAGGGCCGTGGCCAGGGGGGTGGTCCAGGCCGTGAAGGCGGAGGCCGTCGCCGCGCGGGCGGAGGGGGTGGAGGCCGTGGAGTCGACGGTGGCGGCTGCCACCGGGCAGCCGGTGCGGAAGCCCGTGGACTCGAACTCGTCGATCCACTGCTGGGCCATCGCGGCGAAGAGGGCGCCGGGCGACGGCTCCGGCAGGGCGGCCAGGTAGTGGTCGACGCGCTTGCCTGCGTAGCGGCCGGCCCAGGAGACGGCCTCGTTGACGACCTGTTCCTTGCCGCCGGGGAAGTAGTGCTGGAGGGAGCCGCGCGGCGCCTCGGCGCGGGCGGCGATGTCGCGCATGCCCGTCGCGCCGACGCCGTCGCGGCGGATGAGCTGGGCCGCGGCGAAGACCATACGCTCCCGCGGGCCGTGGGTGCGGGGTGCGGTCATCGCCGGCCTCCTCAGGGTCGGTCCAGCTTATAGACGCCGCTCGGGCCGTCGGTGGTGTACGCCAGGTGCGCGGCGGGAAGATGCCGCCCCAGCGCGCCGAGCAGTGCGGGCCTGCCGGGCAGCACGGTCGCCGCGACGCGCCGGACGCCGCGGGTGCGGGCCCGGGCGAGCAGCAGCTCCAGCATCGCGCGGCCGGCGCCCTGCCGCTGCCAGGGGTCGCCGACGAGGACGCCCAGCTCCGGGACCGTCTCGCCCCCGTCGCCCCCGTCGCCCCCGTCGCCTGCGACGTTCGCGGGCATGGCGAGGCTGGCCAGGCCGATCAGCCGGGTCCGCGAGCCGCCGCGCGCGTACGCCACAACCGCGTCGTGACGGTCCGGGCTGCCCGCGAGCACCTGCTCCAGATACTCCGCCGGGAGCGCGCGCACCCGGCCGAAGAAGCGCAGCCGGACCGTCTCGGGCGAGCAGGCCGCGAACAGGGCGTGCAGCGCGGACGCGTCGGAAGGGCATACGGGCTCCGTCCGCCAGCGCCCGGACGCGGCCGAGTCCGTAGGCGAGGTCGCGGCCGAGGCGCCGTACGCCGTGCGGGCCGCGGCCGCCTCGGGAAGAGGCGGCTCCGCGTCTTCGGGCTGCCGGGCCGAGGTCCCTATGACGGTCGTCATAGGGACCAGTATTATGACGCGCGTCATAGGCCGCAACCCGGCCTCGGCCCGCCCGGGGAGCCCCGGCGCGGCACGGCGGAAAGGGCGCGCCCGCATGCACGGAAACGGAAGAGGGATCGGCTTTCTCGGGCTCGGCGTCATGGGGCGGCCCATGGCGCTCAACCTCCAGCGGCGGCAACCGGCGGGCGCGCCGCTCACGGTGTGGAACAGGACACCTGCCAAGTGCGCGGAACTGCGGGAGGCGGGAGCCGTTGTCGCCGGCTCCGCCGCGGAGGTGCTGCGTACCTGCGACGTCGTCTTCCTGATGCTCGCCGACAGTGCGGCTGTCGACGACGTCCTCGGGCGCGGTACGGACTCCTTCGCCGGACGGGTGCGGGGACGGACTCTCGTCCACATGGGCACCACCTCGCCCGGCTATTCGCACGCGCTGGAGGCGGACGTCCGCGCGGCGGGCGGGCGTTACGTCGAGGCGCCGGTGTCGGGGTCGCGCGTGCCCGCGGAGGGCGGGCAGTTGGTCGCGATGCTCGCCGGTGAGCAGGCGGCGGCTGACGCCGTACGGCCGCTGCTCGCGCCCATGTGCCGGGACGCGGTCGACTGCGGCCCGGTGCCGAACGCCCTACTCACGAAGCTGGCCGTGAACCTCTTCCTGATCACCATGGTCACCGGCCTCACCGAGGCCTACCACTTCGCCGACCGGCACGGTCTGGACCGGGACCGCTTCCTCGCGGTGCTCGACGCCGGGCCCATGGCCAGCGCGGTCTCGCGGATGAAGGCGCCCAAGCTGCGCGAGCGCGACTTCGCCGTCCAGGCGGGCGCGGTGGACGTGCTGAAGAACAACCGGCTCATCGCCGACGCGGCCCGCGCGGCCGGGCTCGCCTCCCCGCTGCTCGACGTCTGCCACGCCCTCTTCACCGAAACCGTGGCAATGGGCCACGGCGAAGGCGACATGGTCGCGGTCCTGCACGCCATCGAGGCCCGCACGTCCGCCGGCGCGCGGGAACGGGACGGCGCGCTCCCGCAGGCCGGGTGACGGACCGGCATACTGCGGCGCCGTCGCAGTATGCCGCGGACGAAGGGCCCGTCAGGACAGCGTCGTGCAGATGTCCTCGTACGGACCGCTCAGGGCCAGCAGCTCCCTGCTCGTCCCGCCACCGACCGTGGTGACCTTCACCGACATGAAGGTGCTCGCCACGATCCACTTGTTGTGGACGGGCCGGTCGGCGGTGTGGAAACCGGCCGACCAGTCGTTGCCGCTGAGGATGTACGAGTCGGGGGTGGGATAGGTGATCACGCCCGTGCCGGAGATGTCGCGCACGATGCTCCTGCCGCTGTCCACGTTGGTGACCTTCATGAGCAGCGGGCCGTCCTCGATGGCGACGACGGGGGTGCCGGCGGAGTCCGTCCAGGTCCGCATCCGCAGGTCGCTCACCGGGAATTCGGTGTGCGTGGGGAAAGTGCACACCTCGCCCGCGGGGTAGTCCCTGGGCGACTCGGTCGGGTAGGTCACCACCGGGCCCTGGAGGCCCCGGAGGCCCTGCACGTCCGCCGGTACGCCCGGCAGGTCCGGGACGGCGTTCGCGGGCGCCGCCTGCGCCTGGACCGGCGCTGCGAGGGCGGCGACCAGCGCGCCCGCGGCCAGCGCCGCCGCGCCCGCCACCCGGGCGGAGTTCCGCCGGGCGGCCCGTGCGCACTCGTCCCCGTCCGGCGCGCCTGCCCGCCGCTCCGCGTCCCGTTGCCGTGCCTTCATGCCACGTCCTCCCGTTCCGTGTGTCCGCCGCCGCCCTGTCGCCGGACGGCCGATCGTGGGCGGCGCTCCCGGGCTCCCCCGTACGCTCGAAAGCGCCGCACACACCACGGTGCCTGGCGAGGAGGACGACGGCGCTACGTTTCGGCCCTGGTCGAAGCGAAAGCCGGGCGGGAGCCGGAGCGAAGGGGGGACGTCCGTGCGCATCCACTTCACGCTGACCGACCTGGCCCGCACCCGGATCGCGGGCCGCCCCAGCCCGCTGGCGGCCGCCACCTTCAGCGCCTTCCGCCTCACCCAGCGGGCGGGCGGCCCGCGGCTCGACGACTGGCGGCGCCTGGTACGCGCCGGGTTCGCGCTCCTCGACGCCCCGGCCCCGCGCCCGCAGCGGCCCTGGCAGACGTATTTCGCCCAGCTCACAGCCTCCGACCCGGCGCATCCGGTGCCGCGCTTCCTGCGCCCGCACATCGGCCTGGAGAGCCTGGAGGAGGAGCTGGAACGGCTGCTCGGCACGCCCTCGCGGGTATTGCGCGCCGACCTGGAATATGTGGGGCGGCACCGCCCGCTGCCCGGCTGGACCCGCCACCTCGCCGCGGGGGACCCGGCCACCGTGGCAGGCCTCGCCGCGGCCGTACGCACCTACCACCGGGTGGCCGTTGCGCCGTTCTGGCGCCGCATCACCGCCGCGCTGGCCGCCGACCGCGCCGCTCGCACCCGGCAGTTGGGGGAGGGCGGTGTCGAGCACGTGCTGGGCGGCCTCGGGCCCCATGTGCGGTGGCGGCCGCCGGTGCTGGAAGTGCGGACGACGGCGCCGCTCGCGTACGACTACCACCTGCGCGGGCGCGGGCTCGTCCTCGCGCCCGGGGCCTTCGGCGGGTACGTGCCGTGCGATCCGGACGACGAGCAGCCGACGCTCTACTACGACGTCGGCGCGGGCGCGGGCGGGGGCGCCCCGCACCCGTTCGCGCCACCGCCGGGCGGCCGGGCGCCGTACGAGGCCCTGGCGGCGCTGATCGGGCACAGCAGGGCGGCGGTGCTGGAGGTCGTCGCGGACGGTGTGACGACCGGCCAGCTCGCGCGGCGGGTAGGGCTGTCGCCCGCTTCGGCGAGCGAGCACGCGAGCGTGCTGCGGCGGGCGGGGCTCGTGGTGACGCGGCGCAGCGGGCGGTGGAGCTTTCACAGCCTGACGGCGCTGGGGGCGGAGCTTCTCGCCGCCGGCGGTGGGTGAGCCGGCCGATCCGGGCCGATCCGGGCCGATCCGGGCCGTTGCGCGGCCGTCCGCCGGCGGGGGCCGGGCGGCCGGTTCCCCGCGCCCCGGGGGAGGGCGGCCATTCGGCTGGTCTGGGGGTGGGGGCGCGTGTGTCGGGCGGGGGAGGGGGACTGATCGTCAGATCGTAAGGGCGCTCGTGTGCGCACTGCCACGACTGTCGACGTCCCCCTGGGAGCTTCCCATGCGTCTGTTCGCGCGCGGTCTGTCGGCCGCCGCCCTGGTGCTTGCACCGCTGGCCGTGGCAGGTACGCCTGCCGTGGCCGCCATCCCGCTGCCCACGCCGCAGGCGACGCTCGCCCCGCTGCGTACGCACGACAACGCGATCGCCGGGCAGTACATCGTCACGCTCGACAAGGCGATGGACCCGGCGTCGACGGCGCAGCAGATCGGCGTCACGCCCTTCTTCACGTACAGCAGCGCGCTGCGCGGCTTCGCCATCACGCTCACGGCGACGCAGCTGGACGCGGTGCGCAGGATGCCGGGGGTGACGTCGGTCGAGCAGAACGCCACGGTCAGCGCCTTCGGGCTCGCGCACACGACGGACACCGCCGCGCCGCTGCTCGACCCGACCGGCAGCAGGGTCAAGGCGAACTCGTGGGGGCTGGACCGTATCGACCAGCGGCAGCTCCCGCTGGACGGGCAGTTCAACACGGTGGGCAAGGGCGCGGGCGCGACGGCGTACATCCTGGACACCGGCATCGACTACGGGCACAGCGAATTCGGCGGGCGGGCCGTGCCGGGCTTCGACGCGATCGGCGACGGGCGCGACGGGCAGGACTGCCAGGGGCACGGCACGCACGTGGCGGGCACGGTCGGCGGTGCCACCTTCGGCGTCGCGCCGCAGGCGAAGCTGGTCAGCGTACGGGTGCTGGGCTGCGACGGGACGGGCAGCTGGGCCGGGGTCGTCGCCGGCTTCGACTGGATCGCCAAGAACGCGCAGCAGCCGGCCGTGCTGAACGCCTCGCTCGGGGGCGGCTACTCCGCCGCCGTCAACGACGCGGCCGACGCGGTCGCCGACGCGGGCGTGCTGCCGGTGGTGGCCGCCGGCAACAGCAGCGAGGACGCGTGCGACGTCTCCCCGGCGAGCGCGGGCGGTGCCTTCACGGTCGGCGCCACCACCTCCTCCGACCAGCAGGCGGGCTTCAGCAACTTCGGCCGCTGCCTGGACATCTACGCCCCCGGCCAGGACATCGTCTCCGCCCGGATCGGCGGCGGCAGCGTCGCGGAGTCCGGTACGTCGATGGCGAGCCCGCACGTCGCGGGGGTGGCGCTGCTGTACAAGGCGGCGCACCCGAGCGCCGGTACGGCGGAGGTCGGCAGCTGGCTGCTCGACGCGTCCACGAAGGGCGTGCTGGCCGTGAGCGCGGGCTCCCCGAACAACCTGCTCTACACCGGCGGTCTCTGACCCCCTGGACCCCTCCACGAGCCTTCACGGCCCCCGCGAGCCGTCTCGCCGCACCCCGCGGCTACGAGGCGGCTCGCGCTCTTCCGGCTCGTGGCGGCAGGCGGCTCAGAGGAGGCCGAGCCGCATCGCCGAGGTGACGGCGGCGGTGCGGTCGTCGACGCCGAGCTTGGCGAAGGAGCGCAGCAGATGGGTCTTGACGGTGGATTCGCCGATGAAGAGGCGGCGGCCGATCTCCGCGTTGGTGCAGCCCTCGGCGACGAGGCGCAGGACGGCGGTCTCGCGGTCGGACAGGTGCGGGCGTTCGGGGCGGGTGCGGAGGTGGTCGACGAGGCGGGCGGCGACCGTGGGGGCCAGGACGGTCTCGCCGCGGGCGGCGGCGCGGACGGCGTCGGCGAGCTCGCCGCGCGCGAGGTCCTTGAGGAGGTAGCCCGCGGCTCCGGCCTCGACCGCGCGCAGGATGTCGCCGTCCGTCTCGTAGGTGGTGAGCACGATGACCCGGCAGGGCAGGCCCGCCGCCGTCATCCGGACGATGGAGTCGACGCCTCCGCCGCCCGGCATACGCAGGTCCATCAGCACGATGTCCGGGAGCAGCACGGCCGCCTGCGCCTCGGCCTGCGGGCCGCTGGACGCCTCCCCGACGACGTCCAGGTCGTCCTCAGCGTCCAGCATCGCGCGCAGGCCCTCCCGGACGACGGGGTGGTCGTCGGCGAGCAGGATGCGGATCACGGTGCGCTCCTCGAGGCCTCGGCGGACCGGGCCGGGGGGTGGGCGGGTTCAAGCAGGGCGTCATCGGACCCGAGCAGGGCGTCGGCCGCCAGCGGCAGGCGCACCGTCACGCACGTACCGGCGCCCGGCGCGCTGCTGACCGTCGCCGTACCGCCCAGCTCGGCGGCTCTGGCGCGCAGGCCGGGGAGGCCGTAGCCGGTGCCCGGCGCGGATCCTGGGGTGAAGCCGCAGCCGGTGTCGCGGACGGTGAGGCGGAGGGCGTCGGCGGCGTAGTCGACGTCGAGGGACACCGGGACGGCGGGCCCGGCGTGCCGGCGGGCGTTGGACAGGGCCTCCTGGCAGCTGCGCAGGGCGACGACCTCGACCGCCGGGGCGAGGGCGCGTACGCGGCCGGACACGGAGACGGCCGCGGCGGCGCCGCTCTGCTCGGAGTGCCGGGCGGCCAGGCGGCGCAGGGCGTCGGGCAGCGAGGTGCCGTCCAGGCCCGCGGGGGCGGTGCCGGCGACGAGGGCGCGGGCCTCGGCGAGGTTCTCGCGGGCGGTACGGCCCATCAGGTCGAGGTGGCGGCGGGCCTGCGCCGGGTGGGTGTCCAGCTCGCCCTCGACGGCCTGGACGAGCATGACCAGGCTGATGAAGCCCTGCGCGAGGGTGTCGTGGATCTCGCGGGAGAGCCGCTCGCGCTCGGCGAGGGCGCCGTGCTCGGCCGAGAGCCGGGCGATCTCGCCGCGGCTGGCCTCCAGTTCGGCCACGAGTTGGGCCCTTTCCGTGCTCTGCTCGATGATACGGATGATCCAGCTGCCGACGACCGCCGAGAAGGCGAGCGTGACCATGCCGAAGACGGAGTTGTAGAACAGGTCGTGCGTGCTGGGCCGCCAGACGACGGCCCACGCGGCGACCGGCGTGACGTTGACGACGGCCACGGCGGCGAGCGCGCCCGGCACCCGGAGCAGCATGAAGCACTGCGGCACGAGGGCGAAGGTGGCCAGCCGGGTCTCGCCGACGAGGGCGGCGGGCGGCAGGAAGAGCAGCACCAGCCCGGTCAGGTAGCGGACGGCGGCGGGGCCGCCGGTCGTCTCGGCCTGACGGCACAGCAGCGGCCGGCCCACGCACAGATACCAGGGGACGGGCAGGCAGAACAGGCACGCCGAGACGACGCGCACCCGCAGGCCGGGGCTCTCGGCGGAGAGCGCGAAGAGGACCGTGCCGAGCCACACCACCGCGAAGTACAGATCCCACGGCAGGAAGGTGCGCTCCCACACGTGCCCGCCGCGGGCGGAGTCCGCGGCGGGCGGTGCGGCGGGAGCCGGGTCCGCCGGCGCCCCCGCGGTTTCGTACGGCCGCACGTTCACCCGTCGTTCCGGCTCTTCCAGCGGAAGGTCAGCAGGCACAGCACCAATCCTCCGACGCACCAGGCGGCGAGCACCAGGGCGGTGCGCCCGTACTCCCAGCTGCCCGCGGGCTCCAGCGCGGCCGCCGCGTGCGGCAGGAACACCCCGCGCAGGCCCTGGCAGAGCCACTTGAGCGGGAAGAACGAGCTGACGGTCAGCATCCAGCTCGGCACGGTGTCGACGAGGATGTAGACGCCGGAGATGAACTGCAGCACCAGGAAGGGCAGGACGACCACCGAGGTGGCGCTGCGCGCGGACTTCGGGACGCTGCTGACGGCGATGCCGAGCAGCGCGCACGCGGTGATGCCGAGCACGAAGATCCAGCCGAAGGTGAGCCAGCCGGTGGCGTCCGAGGGCAGGTCGACGTCGTAGACGGTGGCGCCGAAGACCAGCAGCGCGGCGGTCTCCAGCAGCCCGGTGACGAGCACCAGCCAGATCTTGCCGAGGAAGTACGCGGCCGGGGGCATCGGGGTGCCGCGCAGCCGCCGCAGCACCTTCTCGTCGCGCTCGACAGCGATGGATATGCCGAGCGACTGGAAACTCGTGGACATGATGCCGGCCGCGGTCATCGACGCCACGTAGTACTGCGACGCGGTGGAGCCGGTGCCGGCCATGTCGTCGTGGAAGATCGAGGCGAAGAGGAAGAGGAAGACGATCGGGAAGGCGAAGGTGAAGATCACCTGTTCGCGTAGCCGGAAGAAGAGTTTGATCTCCATCGCCCCGCGTACCATGCCGAGCCGCCAGGCCCCGGAGGGCGCGGCCTTGCCGGTGCTGCGCGGTGCGGACGCCGCCGTCGTCGCCGTGGTGCCGGCCATCACTCTTCCCCCGGTCCGGTGAGTCCGATGAGTCGCAGGTAGACGTCTTCGAGCGTGGGCCGGGTGACCCGCAGCTCGGGGATCTCGCCGTCGAGGCGGCGGGCCAGCTCGCCGACCGTACGCGTCGGGGTGTTCGTCTCGGTGCTGCGCGCGGTGCCGTCCGGCTCCGTCCAGTGCACGGTCGCGCGGGCCTTCGCCCGCCCGGCGAGCGAGGCGGGCGCGCCCTCCGCGACGACGCGGCCGGCGGCGATCACCGCGAGCCGGTCGGCCAGCGCCTCGGCCTCCTCCAGGTAGTGCGTGGTCAGGATGATCGTGGTGCCCTCGGCCGCGAGGCTGCGGATGAGCGACCAGAACTGCCGCCGGGCCGCCGGGTCGAAGCCGGTCGTCGGCTCGTCGAGCAGCAGCAGCTCGGGGCTGCCGATCACGCCGAGCGCCACGTCGAGGCGGCGCCGCTGGCCGCCGGACAGCGCCTTGGTGCGCGCGTCCGCCTTCTGCGTCAGGCCCACCAGGTCGATGACCTCGGCCGGGTCGCGCGGACGCGGGTAATAGCGGGCGAAATGCCGTACCGTCTCGGCGACCGTCAGCTCCGCCGCCGCGGACTCGTCCTGCCAGACGATCCCCACCCTCGCCTGCCAGGCGCGGTTCGCGTGGCCCGGGTCCTGCCCGAGCACCGTGACCTCGCCCCCGTCCCGCCGCCGGTGGCCCTGCAGGATCTCCACCGTCGTGCTCTTGCCGGCCCCGTTGGGCCCCAGGATCCCGAACACCTCGCCCCGCCGGATGTCGAGATCCACCCCGTTCACCGCGTCGACCTCGCCGTATCGCTTGCGAAGCCCGCGGACCGTCACCACGTCGTCCGTCATGGCGTCCACGATCCCGCCCCTCCCGGCCGCGGGGAACGCCCGTACGGCCACGGCAGGGTCCACCGAACGGTGGACAGCGGCCGGGGCGGTCGAGGACGGCGGATACGTGCCCAGGCAGTGCCCGGCCAGGCGCGTACGCCCGCGTGGCGGGCTCCGCGGGCCGGGGTGATGATGGGGGCACCGGAGGGCGGTGGGGCTCATGGGGCGCAACAACCACGACCCCGCGTCCGCGGGTGACCTGGCCGCTCCGCGGCGCAGCACCGCGGAGCGCGCGGCGCACGGCAAGGCCGTCAGGCGGCACATACCCCGCTCGGCGCACGCCCGCTGCAAGGCGGGGCCGGAGCGCTTCGACCCCGTCGCGGTGCTGGAGTCGCAGTCCGCCGACCGGGTGCCCGAGCTGGTGCCCATCCGCTACGGGCGCATGCTGGAGTCACCCTTCCGCTTCTACCGCGGGGCCGCCGCGATCATGGCCGCGGATCTCGGGGCGGCCCCGCACACCGGCCTGACCGCCCAGCTGTGCGGCGACGCCCATCTGCTGAACTTCCGGCTGCTCGCCTCGCCGGAGCGGCACCTCGTCTTCGACATCAACGACTTCGACGAGACGCTGCCCGGTCCCTTCGAGTGGGACCTCAAGCGCCTCGCGACCAGCCTGGAGATCGCCGCCCGCGCCCGGGGCCTGTCCGGCGGGCAGCGCACCGCGGTCGTCCGCGGCGCCGTCGAGTCCTACCGCGAGCGCATGCACCTGTTCGCGGGCATGGACACCCTCGACGTCTGGTACGCCCTCGACGACACCGACCAGCTCGGGGCGCTGCTCGACCAGCGCCCCGACACCCGCCCGGACAAAACCGTCCGCAAGCGCACCGGCAAGGCGCTCGCCAAGGCCCGCACCCGGGACACCGCGCAGGCCTTCGGGCAGCTCGCGCACGTCGTCGACGGGCGGCCGCAGATCATCGTGGACCCGCCGCTCATCACCCCGGTGCGCGAGCTGCTGCCCAGGAACAGGGAGCGCGGCGAGTTCACCGACTGGCTGCGCGGACTGCTGGACCGCTACGCCCGGAGCCTGCCCGCCGAACGGCAGCTGCTGCTCAGCCGCTTCGAGGTCGTCGACATGGCCCGCAAGGTCGTCGGCGTCGGCAGCGTCGGCACCCGCTGCTGGGTGGTCCTCGCGGTCGGCCGGGACGCGCACGACCCGCTCGTGCTCCAGGCCAAGGAGGCCGGCCGGTCCGTCCTCGCGCCGTACGCCGGCGGCCCGGCCGCCGGTCGCGGGCACCAGGGACGGCGCGTGGTCGAGGGGCAGCGGCTCATGCAGTCCGCCGGGGACATCCTGCTCGGCTGGGTGCGCGTCAGGGGCCTGGACGGGCGGCAGCGGGACTTCTACGTGCGCCAGCTGCGCGACTGGAAGGGCATCGCCCGGCCCGAGAGCATGACGCCCGAGATGCTGCGGCTCTTCGCCCGGGTCTGCGGCGCCTCGCTGGCCCGGGCGCACGCTCGCTCCGGCGACCCCGTCGCGATCGCCGCCTACACGGGCACCGGCGACGTCCTCGACCGGGCGCTCGGCGAATTCGCCGAGGCCTACGCCGACCGCAACGAGGCGGACCACCGCGCCCTCGCGGCCGCCGCGTCCGACGGCCGCGTGACCGCGGCCGGCACCGCACCCCGCTGACAGCGCTCACCACGCAGAACCGGAGGCAACCCATGAGCGACACCGTCTATCTCGCCTACGACTACCCCGTGCTCGGCGCCTTCCTGACCGCCCTGTGGGTCTTCCTGTGGGTGCTGTGGGTCTTCCTGCTCTTCCGCATCGTCGTCGACGTCTTCCGGGACGACGACCTGGGCGGCTGGGCGAAGGCCGCCTGGCTGATCTTCGTGCTGGTCCTGCCCTTCCTGGGCGTGTTCGTGTACGTGTGCGTGCGCGGCGGCAGCATGGGCCGGCGCGAGGCGCGGCACGCGAAGGCGCAGCGCGCGGACTTCGACGACTACGTGCGCAGGACCGCCGGTTCCGGCGGGTCCGCGGACGAGCTCGCCAAGCTGGCGGAGATGAAGCGCGAGGGGCACCTCACCGAGGAGGAGTTCCAGCGGGCGAAGGAGAAGATCCTCAGCTGAGCGGGCGGCCCGGGGACGGAGGATCCGGAAGGGCCGGTACATTGCCGCGGCGCGGCAATGTACCGGCCCTTCCGCCGTGCGTCAGTACACGTCGCGGACGTAGCGCTTCTCGGCGGCGAGCTGCTTGAGGTAGGCGGTGGCCGCCTCCGGCCGCATCCCGCCGTGGGTGGTGGCGACGTCGTGCAGGGCGCGGTCGACGTCCTTCGCCATACGGGCGGCGTCCCCGCACACGTACAGGTGCGCGCCGTCCTGGAGCCAGGACCACAGCAGGGGCCCGTTCTCGCGCATCCGGTCCTGGACGTACACCTTCGCGCGCTGGTCGCGGGAGAAGGCGGTGTCGAGCCGGGTGAGGGTGCCGTCGGCCCGGAAGGCGGCGAGGTCGTCCGCGTAGTAGAAGTCGGTGGCGCGGTGCTGCTCGCCGAAGAAGAGCCAGTTGGGCGCGCGGTGGCCGCGGGCGCGGCGCTCGTCGAGGAAGCCCAGGAAGGGCGCGACGCCGGTGCCGGGGCCGACCATGACCATGGGGGTGCCGGGGTCCGCGGGCGGCCGGAAGTGCGGGGCGCGGCGGACCTGCACGGGCACGGTGGTGCCGGGCTCGGCGTCGGCGAGGAAGGGCGAGCAGACGCCGCCGCGGGGCCGGCCGCCGGGGCTCTCGTACCGGACGACGGAGACGGTCAGCGCGATGGCGTACGGGTCGGTGAGCGGGCTGGAGGATATCGAATACTGCCGCGGCTGGAGCTTCTTGAGCACCGCCGCCCACTCGGCGGCCTCGGCGCGCACCGCGTACTCCGCGACGACGTCGACCGCCTGCCGGCCCCACGACCACGCGGCCAGCTCGTCCTTGTTGTCGGGCCGCAGCAGCTTGCGCAGCAACCGGCCGTGGGTGTGGTCGCCGTCGCGCTCGGCGAGGAAGCGCAGCAGGTCGGGGGTGATGCGGGTGATGTCGAAGTGGTGCCGCAGGGCCTCGCCCAGGCTGACGTCGCCCGTGCCGGGAAGGGTGACGGCGGTGTCCGCGGCCAGGCCGGTCGCGTCGAGCCACTCGGCGACGAGGGAGGGCGCGTTGACCGGCGTGACGCTGAGCGCGTCGCCCGCCTCGTACGGCAGCGGGACGGGGCTGTCGCGGGTGTCGAGGACGAAGCGGCGCACCTCCTTGGCGGCGCCCGGCAGGCTGAGCAGCCGGTTGCCGGTCAGCCGGGCGGTGCCGGACGCGGGGCGGCGCTGCCCGGCCGGTGCGGGCGCGGGTTCTGCCGTGGCAGCGGGGGCCGGGGCGGTCTGCGGGCCGGACAGGGCGGTGAGGACCTGGTCGAGCCAGGCGAGGGCGGACGGCTCGTAGTCCGGCTCGCAGTCGGCGCGGGGTGCCAGGCGGACGCCGCCCAGCTCGCCGAGGCGCTCGTCGAGGCGGCGGCCGTGGCCGCAGAAGTCGGCGTAGGAGGAGTCGCCGAGGGCGAGCACGGCGTAGCGGCGGCCGTCGAGCCGCGGGGTGTCGGGGGCGGTGAGGGCGTCCCAGAAGCCCGTGCCGTTGTCGGGGGCCTCGCCGTCGCCGAAGGTGCTGGTGATGAGCAGCAGGTCGGCGGCGACCGGGAGCGCGGCGGGGGAGGCGTCGGCCATTCCCAGGAGGGTGGCGCGGTGCCCGGTCCCGGCCAGCCGCTCCGCGGCCGCGGCGGCGAATTCCTCCGCATTGCCGGTCTGCGAGGCCCACAGGATGACGACGTCCCGCCCGGCGGGCGCGGGGGCGGCGGCGGGCGCGGAGGTGTCCGGGAGCCGCGAGTACATCCCGGCGAGCGCCCCGTTGACCCACTGCGCGTGCTCGGGCGTGAAGGGCGCGTCCGGCGGCAGCACGGGCACCCCGGCGGGCCCCGACCCCAGCCCGGCGAGGAAGCCCGCGAGGTAGCGCCGTTCGGGCCCGTCGAGCACGGGCGGCGCCAGGTCCTGCACGCCGAAGACGCCCGCGGCCGCGTACGCGGCCTCCCCGGGCCCGGCGCTCCCCGCGCCCGCCTCAGGCGCAGGAGGGCGCGCTACGGGCCCCTGGAGGGCCTGCGCGGGTGCCTCCGGGGCGGGCGCGGCCGCCACGCGGGTCAGCGACACCGCGCAGACCTTCAGCTCGGGCTGGAAGGACACCGGGTCGACCGCGTCGCTCGTCACCGCGTTGACGCTGAGGTATTCGCCGAAGAGGTCGTTCCAGTGGAAGGGCGCGAAGCAGCAGCCCGGCAGGACGCGGTCGGTGAGCACCGCGGGCAGCACGGCCCGCCCGCGCCGGGAGGCGACCTCGACCGTGTCGCCCTCGGCGATGCCCAGCTCGGCGGCGTCGCGCGGGTGCAGCTCCACGAAGGGCCCCGGGTTGAGGCGGTTGAGCTTGGGCACCTTGCCGGTCTTGGTGAGGGTGTGCCACTGGTGCTGCAGGCGCCCGGTGTTGAGCACGTACGGGAAGTCGTCGTCCGGCATCTCCGCGGGCGGCACGTGCGGGCGGGGGTGGAAGACGGCGCGGCCGCTGGGGGTGGGGAAGCGCAGGCCGCCGTCCTGCTCGACGTAGCGGATCGGGTTGCGGTCCGGGCCGTCCGCGGTCGGCGCGGGCCACTGCACGGGGGTGCCGCGCAGCCGCTCGTACGTCACGCCGCGCAGGTCGTAGCCGGTGAGCGGGTTGTGGGCGCGGCGGATCTCGTCGAAGACCTCCTCGGCGTCCGCGTAGTCGAAGGCGTCCCCGTAGCCCATGGCCCTGGCCACACCGGCGATGATCCGCCAGTCCGGCATGGCCTCGCCGGGCGGGTCGACGGCCTTGCGGGCGAGCGTCAGGTTGCGCTCGCTGTTGATCAGGACGCCGTCGGACTCCGTCCACAGCGCGCCCGGCAGGACGACGTCGGCGTACGCGTTGGTCTCGGTGTCGGCGAAGGCGTCCTGCGTGACGACGAACTCCGCGGCCTCCAGGCCCTCGATGACGGTGCGGCGGTTCGCCACCGAGGCGACGGGGTTGGTGCAGATGATCCAGCAGGCCCTGATCTCGCCGTCCGCCATCCGCTGGAACATCTCCACGGTGCCGCGCCCGACGCCGTCGGCCCGGACCGTGCCCGCGGGCAGGCCCCACAGCTCCTCCGCGAAGGCGCGGTCCTCGGCGACCAGCACCGAGCGCTGCCCCGGCAGGCCCGGGCCCATGTAGCCCATCTCGCGGCCGCCCATGGCGTTGGGCTGGCCGGTCAGCGAGAACGGGCCGCTGCCGGGGCGGCAGATCGCGCCCGTCGCGAGATGCAGGTTGATCAGCGCGTTGGTGTTCCATGTGCCGTGCGTGGACTGGTTCAGGCCCATCGTCCAGCAGCTCACCCAGTTGGCCGCGCCACCGATCAGCTCCGCGGCGCGGCGGATGTCCTCCTCCGCGAGGCCGGTCGTCGCTGCGACCGACGCCGGGTCGTAGTCGGCGAGGAAGCCGGGCATCGCCTCCCAGCCCTCGGTCCAGCGCTCGATGAAATCCGGGTCGGTGGCGCCCTCGGCGTGCAGCAGCTGCAGCAGGCCGTTGAGCAGCGCGAGGTCCGTGCCGGGGCGCAGCTGGAGGAAGAGGTCCGCCTTCGCGGCGGTCGCGGTGCGCCGCGGGTCCACGACGATGAGCTTCGCGCCCTGCTTGACCCGGTCCATCAGCCGCAGGAAGAGGATGGGGTGGCAGTCGGCCATGTTCGCGCCGATGACGAGGAAGACGTCGGCGCTGTCCAGGTCCTGGTACGAGCCGGGCGGGCCGTCGGCGCCCAGCGACAGCTTGTAGCCGCTGCCCGCGCTCGCCATGCACAGGCGCGAGTTGGACTCGATCTGGTTGGTGCGGACGAAGCCCTTGGCGAGCTTGTTCGCCAGGTACTGCGCCTCCAGGCTGAGCTGGCCCGACACGTACATTGCCACGGCGTCCGGACCGTGCTCGTCGACGATCGCGCGCAGTCGGCGGCCGGTCTCCGCGATCGCCTGCGCGGTGGGCGAGGGCGCGGCCTCCGCGCCGCGCTCGGCCCTTGTCAGAGCGGTCGTCAGACGGCCTGGGGCCGCGAGCATGTCCGCGGTCGTCGCGCCCTTCGTGCACAGGCGGCCGTGGTTCGCCGGGTGCGAGGCGTCGCCGCGGGCCCGCAGGACGGTACGGCGGCCGTCGGGCCCCGCCCCCACGTCCAGGAGCAGGCCGCAGCCGACGCCGCAGTACGAGCACGCTGTGCGCACCGTCGTGGTCACCTGCGGGTCCTCCCACCCGCGGCCGCCGCGGCCGCGCCCGCGTCAGGCTAGGCGGTGCCGATTTCGAGCGGATCACTCCGTGGGCCGCCCGGGGTTACGCCCTCCTTACACCTCGGGGGGCGAGGCGGTGAGGCCCTGCGTATTGCCGCGGCGTGGCAATACGCAGGGCCGTTGCGGTCGCGCGCGGTCAGAGGGCCGGGACGCGGAGCTGGGAGGCGCGGAGGGTTTCGACGAGGGAGGCGGGGGCAGTAGCCACCGAACCCGTGCCGTACGGGGGTTCGGGGGCGTACTCGACGACGAGCTGGATCGCCTCGGCGACCGCGTCGCCGGCGATGCGCCCGGCGAGGGTGAGGGCGAGGTCGATGCCCGCGGAGACGCCCGCCGCCGTCGCGTACTTGCCGTCGAGGACGACCCGGTCGGTGCTGGGCACGGCACCGAGCAGCGGCAGGTGCTCCAGGGCGAGCCAGTGGGAGGCCGCCCGCCTGCCCGTGAGCAGCCCGGCGCCGGCCAGCAGCAGCGAGCCCGAGCACACGGACGTGGTCCAGGCCGTCCCGGGGTCGACGGCCCGCAGCCAGTCCAGGAGCGCGGGGACGCCGAGCGCCGCCTGCGTACCGGGGCCGCCCGGCACGAGTACCAGGTCGGGCGCGGTGACCTCGGCGAGCGGCCGCTCCGCGGTCACGGACAGGCCCATGTCCGTGCGTACGGGCCCGGCCTCGACGGCGGTGAAGACGACCTCGGCCCCGGGTATGCGGGACAGGACCTCGTACGGCCCGACGACGTCGAGCGCGGTGAAGTCCTCGTAGAGCAGGGCGGCGATCTGCACGGTTTCAGCTCCTGACGCTGTGGAAGCGCCGGCGGTATTCGGCCGGCGGGAGGGCGAGGGTGCGGAGGAAGGCGCGGCGCATGGCCTCGGGGGTGCCGTAGCCCGCGGCGCGGGCGACCTCGGCGATCCCGTCGGCGGTGTCCTCCAGCAGCCGCCTGGCCGCTTCGAGGCGCACCCGGTCGACGTAACTGCCGGGCGTGACGCCGACCTCCGCGCGGAAGGCGCGGGCGAACTGCCGGGGCGAGAGCGAGGCGCGGGCGGCGAGCGCCTCGACGGACAGGTCCGCCTCCGGGTGCTCGGTGATCCAGCGCTGGACCTCCCGCAGCGGCTGCCGCTCGGCGAGCTGCGCGGCCAGCTGGGTACTGAACTGCGCCTGCCCGCCGGGCCTGCGCAGGAAGACGACCAGGCCGCGGGCGACCGCCAGGGCCGCGTCGCGTCCGAGGTCGTCCTCGACGAGCGCGAGCGCCAGGTCGATCCCGGCGGTGACGCCCGCGGACGTGGCGTATTTCCCGTCCCGTACGAAGATCGGCTCGGCGTCCACCTCGGTGCCGGGAAAGCGGCGGGCGAGCGTGCCGCAGTAAGCCCAGTGCGTGGTGGCCCGGCGGCCGTCCAGCAGCCCCGCCTCGGCGAGCAGGAACGCGCCCGTGCACACCGACACCACGCGCTCGGCGTCCGGCGCGAGCGCCGCGACACGGGCGACGGTCTCCGGGTCCGGCCGGTGGGTGCCGGACCCGCCGGGCACCAGCAGGGTGCCGGGCGGCGCGGCGGTGCGCAGGTCCTCGTCGGGCAGCAGCCGCAGCCCGGCGCTGGTGCGTACCGGCCCGCCGCCCAGGGCCGCGGTCCGCACCCGGTAGGCCGCGCGGCGGGCCGCCGGATCCGCCGTGGAGGACGCGTACCCGGCGGCGGCGAAGACCTCGACCGGTCCGGTCACGTCGAGGCTCTGCACACCGTCGAAGAGCACCACGAGCACGTCGTGGGCGGGGCGTCGGCCCGCGGCGGCGGGCGTTCCGTGGCTGGTCACGCCCCTCAGCGTGGCAGCGGGCCGCGGAGGGCGGCAATGACGGATTTCCCACCTTTCCTGCCATGCGCTCGCGAGCCGGGGCGTGCGGACATGCGGAGGGCCGCCGGCGAACGAAAGTCGCCGGCGGCCCTCCGGTGCACCGCGCGGGGGCGGTGCGGACGTGTCAGCCGTTCGCGGTGCCGTTGCCGGACAGGACCGGGATGTCGTCGACGATGTGCGACAGCGGCTCGTCGCCCTGGGCCTGCGTCGAGTTCTCGGCGCACTGCTGGTTCTGCGGCGAGGTCAGGACGTTGACGTCCTGGACGGTGACCGGGATCAGGCCGATCAGCGAGCCGACGTTGGCCTTGACCGGGACGCCGAGGCACGGCTTGTTGACGCTGCCCTGGACCAGGCCGATCTGCGGGCTCTGGGTGCCGCTGGTGACGGTGTTGCCGTAGTTCTGCTCGGCGCCGTTGCCGTTGACCGTGGTGGTGCCCTGGTCGTCACCGAGCGCCATGGCCGGGGCGGCGGTCACGCCGACGGCGGCGACGGAAGCGGCGAGGGCGGCTCCGGCGAGCATCTTCTTGATCATTGTGTGTCCCTTTGCGGTGCTCGGTGGCACGGTTCTTGGAAGGTCTGAGCGGTCTGGTCAACCGCTCAGGGAGGTTTTGGTTCCGGCGATTCACTCCGACGGTGGAGCGGGCCGTCGCTGTCCTGACGGCCGGTCGGCCGATCGGCGTACGGCTCGGCCCTCGGACCGGCGGAGCGCCGGGCCGACCGCCGGGTCAGCCGACGAGGCCGCCCATCGGCAGTCCGCCGATCAGCGCGGCGCCCGGTACGGCGTCGGCCACCAGCCCGGACGCGGCGAGGCCCTGGGCGGCGCCCGTGGCGTCCCCGACCAGGACGACCGCCGGGGTCCGGCCCTGCAGGGCGGCGCCCGCGTCGTCGACGGTGCGCATGGCGGAGTCGAGGTTCGCGCTGTCGGCGGCCTTCTGCAGCGGCTGCTCGGCGAGCGCCTGGTCCACGCCGCCGTTGATGCTGGTGGGCATCGTGCTCATGGTGCTGGCGTCGACGGGGTTGGCGGAGTCCGTGGTGGAGGCGAACGCGGGGGCTCCCACACCGACCGCCATCACGGAACCGGCCACGACCGCTGCGACCTTCGAGAACTTCACTTGCCACCCTTTCGGTAGCGCGGGATGTCTGTCGTCACGCACAACGACTACGGAGCGCGACGGAAACTGTGTGCCGCGCCGCCGCCCGACAATCACCCGATAGAGCGCGGTGTTGCCGTCGCGCGTTCGCGTGTTCGCGCGGTAAGGAGCGCAGGAACGCGGTTCGGGGGCGGGCGGCGGGCGTTGCTCAGGAGTACGTGCGCCGGATGCGCGCGGCCCGGGCGGAGCGCCGGTAGATCAGCGTGCCGCCCACCAGCAGAAGGGCGCTGGCGCCGGCCGCGGCCCCCATCGCACCGCCCGAGGCGCCCGTCTCCGCGAGCTGGGTGTGCACCTCGGGCGCCGGGGCCTGCGGCGTGGCGGCGGGCGCCGGGGGCGCCACGTGCGGGGCGGGCGTGCCGTTCGCGCAGGAGTTGCCGAACGAGGGGTTCAGCAGCCCGACGACGTCCACGGAATTCCCGCACACGTTCAACGGCACGTGGACCGGGACGCTCACGTTGTTCCCGGACAGCACGCCCGGCGAGCCCTCGGCGTTGCCCTGCGCGGTCGCCCCGCCGCCACCGGCAGCGGCGGTGTTCGCGGCGGCGGCGATGGCCGCGGCGTCCGTCTCCGTCGAGCTCCCGGCGGAGGGGGTTGCCGCGGAGGACGCGGAGGCCGCGCCGCGGTCCTGCTGCGACAGGTCCTCGGCGGAGTGGCCGGGCGCGTTCTGCCCGCCCTCCGCCGCGGGGGCAGCGTGCGCGTAACCTCCCGTCACCGTGAGGATGCTGCTTGCCGCAGCAACGGTGAGCAGACCCCGGTTCAGAATCTGTCGTCGCATGGACTATCTCCGCTCGTGCAAAGGGTGGTGCAGATGACGGACCGCCCCGGAGTGCTCTGCACACTTGGCCCGGGGCGGCTCCTGGCCGGCCGACGCGTGACGCCCGGCCGTCGGTGTCGATCGGTGTACGGCCGTCGTCAGCCGTTGTTCTCGCAGACGTTGCCGAAGGCCGGGTTCAGCAGGCCGATGACGTCGATGGTGTTGCCGCACACGTTCACCGGGACGTGGACCGGGACCTGGACCAGGTTGCCGGACACGACACCGGGGGAGTTGGCGGCGCCGCCGAGCGCGCCGGAGCTGGCGAAAGCCGGGGTGGCGACGCCCATGGCGACGACGGTGCCCGCGGCGAAGGCCGCTGCCTTGGTGAGCTTCTTCACGTTTCTACTCCTCTAATTTTCCGGCGCTGCGGATGGAGCGCCGCCACGGATTTCGTGCCGGCCGGTCCCGGATGACGGGCCCGTGCGCACCGCGCCGATCGGTAAACGAGCATTGGTGCCGTCAGGTGACTCCTCCTGCTTCTCCTGGTGCCGTCAACCACTCGAATGGAGGGTGGATTTGACATGCGGGGAGAAACGCAGAAGGGAGGGGACGGCTCCGGCCGCCGGTTCCGCACCGGCGGCCGGAGCCGCGCGAGGGGTCCCTGGCGGGCCTTCCGGGCGGCTGACCTCAGCCGTTGCCCTGGCCGTTGCCGGCCAGGACCGGGATGTTGTCCAGGATGTGCGAGAGCGGCTCGTCACCCTGCGACTGGGTGGAGTTCTCGACGCACTGCTGGTTCTGCGGCGAGGTCAGGACGTTGAGGTCCTGGACGGTGACCGGGATGACGCCGATCAGCGAGCCGGCGTTGGCCTTCAGCGGCAGGCCGACGCAGGGCTTGTTGAGCGAGCCCTGGACCAGCGCGAAGGACGGGCTCATGTAGCCGCTGGTGTAGGTGTTGCCGTAGTTCTGCTCGGCGCCGTTGCCGTTGACGGTGGTGGTGCCGCTGTCGTTGCCGAGAGCCATCGCCGGGGCGGCGACCGCGGCCGAGATGCCCGCGACGGAGGCGGCCACGGCAGCCGTGGCGAGGAACTTCTTGATCACGGTGGATCCTTTGCGAACTGGAGTGGTGCCCCGGAAGGCGGGTCGCTCTGACCAACCCCGCGGATCGCGATTAGTAATGACGTTTCACTCGAATGGATAGCGGCGGGCGCGGCGGGCAGGCGTCACCAGGTGCGGGGGTGAATGCCCGGAGTGTCGTGTTGACGTGACGTCAATGCGGTGCCCGGCGCATCCCGGGCGGGCGCGCGCCGGGATTCGGGTGCGGGCGGTGTGATGGTCGTAAGAAGCCGCAATAATGCCCTCGTTCGCGCGGCTTGCGTGATTTTCGACGCGCTGTCTGCGACCGTGCATTTCTGTTTCCGGGCTTACCAGGTCTTTCCGGGTTCTGGTTTCCGGTTTCCGGTTTCCGGGGACGGCAAGACCGCCTCGGTATTCGTTGGGAGCACGGAGGAGCACGCGGGCCACGCAGCGGCCCGCGGAGCCGAGTGGCGGGGTTTGACGGGCTCGTAGAGGGAGAACGGCGCGCGATGCCGCAACATCTGGACGGACTCGCCGGTCTGACGGTGCTGCACATGGCCCAGCCCGTCGAGGGCGGGGTGGCCCGCGTCGTCGTGGACCTGGTCCGCGCGCAGGTACGGGAAGGGGCCCTCGTCGTCGTCGGATGCCCGGCCGGGGAGGGGCCCGTCCATTGCCGGTTTCCGGCGTCCGGACCGTTCGGGGCCGCACCTGCCGCGGACCTCCCGGCCGCGCCCCTCGGGCCCGACACGCTCGCCGCCGCGGCGGCGAGCGCGGGCGCGCGGGTCCTGCGCTGGGACGCCCGGCGGGCGCCCGGCCCCCGGCTGGCCCGCGAGGTCGCGGCGGCGGCCCGTGCGGTGCGGGAGGCGCGGCCCGACCTGGTGCACCTGCACAGTGCCAAGGCCGGGCTGGCCGGCCGGCTCGCCCTGCGCGGCGCCCTGCCCACCGTCTTCCAGCCGCACGCGTGGTCCTTCGACGCGGTCGGCGGCCCCACCGCCCGTGCGGCGCGCGCCTGGGAGCGGTACGCCGCGCGCTGGGCGGACCGGGTGCTGTGCGTCAGCGACGCCGAACGCCGCGCGGGCCTCGCCGCGGGCGTACGGGCCCGCTGGGCGGTCGTGCGCAACGGCGTCGACCTCGCCCGCTTCACCCCCGCCGCCGACCCCGCGGCCGTCCGGGCCGCGCTGCCCGCCCTGTCGGACACCGGGCCCGGCACACCGCTCGTGGTGTGCGTCGGGCGGCTCTGCCCGCAGAAGGGCCAGGACGTGCTGCTGCGGGCGTGGCCCGCGGTCGCCGCGGCAATGCCCGAGGCGCGGCTCGTCCTGGTCGGCGACGGGCCCGACCGGCCGCGGCTGCTCGCGGGCGCGGGGCCGGGGGTCCTGCTCGCGGGCGCCGCCCGCGACACCGTGCCGTGGTACCAGGCCGCGGACGTGGTGGTGCTGCCCTCCCGCTGGGAGGGCATGGCGCTGGCCCCGCTGGAGGCGATGGCCTGCGGGCGTCCCGTGGTCACCACCGACGTCAGCGGCGCCCGCGAGGCCCTGCATCCGCGGGACGTCGGCGACTGCGTCGTCCCGGTCGGCGACCCGGCCGCGCTGGCGGCGGCGCTGCTGCGGCTGCTCGCGAACCGGCCGTTGCGCACGGCCGCGTCGCTGCGGGCCCTCGCGCACGCCCGCGCGCACCACGACGCGGCCCGTACCGCGGCGGACGTCGCGGCGCTCTACCAGGACGTGCTCCAACTCCCCCACTCCGCCCGCCAGCGGCGGCTGCCGCGGTGACCCCCGGCTCCGTCCCCGCCCCCGACCCCGTCCCCGTTCCACCGGCCGAGCCGGCCGCCCCCGGCGAGGGCGGCGCGGTCCCCGCGGCACGCCTGCGCACCCCCGCGGACGCCGAGCCCGGCGGGACGGCTGCGGCCCGCTCCCGTCCCGACTCCGAGGCGACGGATCGGCCGCGAGAAGGCGGCCCGGAGGCGGAGGGCGGCCCGGGGGCTGCGGGCGCGGTCGCCGAGGTGCCTGGGGCGGTGGCGGAGCCGCAGCCTGGCGACCGCCGGTCCGGGCTGCTGGCCGCAGGCGTGCTGGCCGGGGCGGCGGCGGAGCCGGGACCTGACGACCGCTGGGCCGGGCTTGTGCACGGGGCGGTGGTGGACCCGGGAGCGGAGGGGTCGGTGCGGGGGGCGCGGGTCGGGGCGGTGCCGGCTGCTGAGGTGTCCGGGGTGCCTGGGGCGGTGGCGGAGCCGCAGCGTGGCGATCGCCGGTCCGGGTTGCTGGCCGCAGGCGTGGTGGCCGGGGCGGTGGCGGAGCCGGGGGCGGAGGGTTCGGCGCGGGGGACGCGGGTTGGGGCGGTGTCGGCCGCTGGGGTGTCCGGGGTGCCCGGGGTGGCGGGGGATCCGGGGCCGGAGGCTTCTGTGCGGGGGGCGCGGGAGCGGGTCGGGGTGGTGCTGGCCGTCGCGGACTGTGCCGGGGCCCTCGCGGGCGTGCTGGCCGTCGTGCCGTCGCGGGTGGCGCCGGCCTGCGGGATCGTCGCCGGGTGCCTGCTGGTGGCGCAGCAGCGGGCCGGGCTCTACCGGCCGGCCTTCGCGCCCGGGGCCTTCGCGGAACTGCCCGGCCTCGTCGGCCGTGCGGTGCTGGCCTGGGGGTTGTTCGCCGCCGTCGCCCTGCCGGGAGCGCCCGGTTGGGCGGCGCTGCTGGCGGCCGTCGGCGTGACCGTCGCCGTCGCGGGTGCGCTGCGGGCAGCGGTGTACGGCGCGCGGCGCCTCGCGGCCCGCAGGAGGCCCCGCTCGACGCTGGTCGTCGCGGCGGACGCGGCTTCGGCGGGGCGTATTGCCGCGGTTCTGCACGCGCGGCCCGAGTACGGGATGCGCCCGGTGGGCCTTGCCGCGCCCGTGCCGGTGCGTCCCGCGCCGCCCGAGCCCGAGCCGCCCGCGGCCGTACCCGTGCAGCAGGCACCCCATCTGCCGCCGCCCGTGCTGCCGGTGCTGCCGTCACCGGGCGAGGTGACGCGGGCGGTGGTGCAGAACGCCGTGCGGCACGCCGTCGTGACCGGGCCCGCGGCGCCCGACGCCCGCACCATCGCCACGGTGCGGCTGCTGGCCGCGCAAGGGTGCGTGCTGTGGCGGGTCGAGGGTACGGACGCCGCCCTTCCGCACGGGCGCGGGCGGTCCGCCCGCGGGCATCTGTGGGGCTACGCCTGCCACCGGCTCGACCCGTACCCGCCGGTCGCCGCCCGTTTCGCACGGGGCGCCAAGCGGGCGCTGGACGCGGCCGTCGCAGCCGCCGCGCTGCTGTGCCTGGCGCCGCTCTTCGGCGCGTGCGCGCTGGCCGTACGGCTCGCGGACGGGCCCGGCGTGATCTTCCGGCAGGAGCGGATCGGGCTGCACGGGCGGCCCTTCACCCTGCTCAAATTCCGCACCCTGCGCCCCGCCGACGAGCGCGAGTCGGCGACCCTGTGGAGCGTCGCCGGCGACCGGCGCATGAGCCGGGCGGGCCGGCTGCTGCGCCGGACCTCCCTGGACGAGCTGCCCCAGCTCTGGAACGTCCTGCGCGGCGACATGAGCCTCGTCGGGCCGCGTCCGGAACGCCCGCACTATGTGGCGCAGTTCAGCCGGACCCTGCCGGGATACGCCGACCGGCACCGGATGCCCGCGGGTATCACCGGGCTCGCGCAGGTGCACGGGCTGCGCGGCGACACCTCCATCGCCGACCGGGCGCGTCTCGACAACCACTACATCGACAGCTGGACGCTCTGGCAGGACGTGTCGATCCTGCTGCGCACCGCCGTCACGGTGTTCCGCCACACGGGGAGCTGACGTGCCGTGAACGTGACGATCCTCCGCCGCTCCGGCCGTCCCGCCGGGCCCGGGCTCGGCGTATTGCGCAGCCGTGGGTATTGCGCCGCCGCGTCCGCAGCGCTTCCCGGGCCGGGGCCCGCGTTCGGGCTCGCGCCCGGGCTTGTGCTCGCGTTCGGGCTCGCGTTCGTGGCGGGAGGTGAGCTGCCGTGACGCTCGCCGCCGTCGTCGGCCTGCCCTCCGCCCGGGGGCGGGTGGTGCCCCTGCTGCGGCGTTACGCGCCGCTCGCGCCCGTACTGGCCACCGTGCTGCTGCTGGCCCTGCCGGTGGCCGCGGGGGACGTGAGCGCGTCCGGGAAGGTCACGCCGGCGGACGCCGCCTCCGCCGTGCTCGTCGTGACCGCCGCGGTGCGGTGCCTGCGGGAGCGGGCGCGGCCGCTGACGGCCGCCTCCGCGGCCGTGCTGGGGGCTCCGGTGGCGGGATTCGCCGTCGCGGCCGTGACGTCGCTCGACCCGGGCGCGGGGGCCACCGGATTCCTGCGCTACGTGCAGGTCTTCGTGGCGGTGCCCGCGGCCGTGGTGGTGCTGCTGCGCGACCGGCGGGACTTCGACGTCGTCGCCGGCGCGATCGTGCTGCTGGCCCTCGCGCAGGGCGCGGTCGGCACGTGGCAGTACGCCACGGCAACCGGCGCCTCGTACATGGGCCGGGACATCCGCGCGGTCGGCACGTTCGGGCCCTCCGACATCATGGGGATGGCCACGGTCGTCGCATACGGCCTCGTCATCGCCCTCGGCTACGCCCTTGCCACGCCGTCGCCCGGTGCCCCGCGGTGGCTGCGGCCCGCGGCAATGTGCTGCGCGGCGCTCCTCGTCGTCCCCCTCGCGGTGTCCTTCAGCCGCGGTACGTGGATCGCCACGGCGCTCGCCTGCGCCGTGATGGTCCCGCTCGCCGGGCGGCGGCAGGTGCTGCGCGCCCTCGCCGTGCTCGTGGCCGGCGCGGCGGCGGGGGTCGTCCTGGTCGGCGGCTTCGGCGCCGGGTCGCAGGTGATCGGCGCGCGGGTCGCCAGCATCACGGAGGTCACCGCGGCGCCCGACTCCTCCGTCAGCGACCGCTACACCCTCTGGTCCGCCGCGCTCGGCATGTGGCGCGAGCACCCCCTCACCGGCGTCGGCCTCAAGCGCTTCCCCGCCGAGCGCGACGGGCACGCGGCCCTCGGCCTCTCGTCGGCGAGCGACACCGGCGGCGCGGGGCAGGGCTTCGCGCGCGAACCCCTGCTCTCCCCGCACAACATGTACCTGCTCGTCCTGAGCGAGCAGGGCCTGCTCGGCTGCACGCTGCTGGCCGGCGGCTGGGCGGCGCTGCTGGTCCTCGGCCTGCGCAGGCTGCGCGCCGCCCCCGCCACTGCCCGCGGCGCCGGGCTCGGCGCGGTGGGCCTGCTGCTGTGGCAGTGCACGGACTTCGGCTACGCCGACATCGGCGGCCCCTCCACCGCCGCGACGGCACTCCTGCTGGGCCTCGCGGCTTGGTGGGCCCTGCACGCGTCCCCCGCCGGGAGCGAACGGTGAATGCCCCGCTGCGCCCCTCCACCGCCGCGCACGCCCTCGCCGCCGCCCGGACGCGGGCGCTGAGCCGCTTGCGGAGCGCTCGGCGAGCTGCACCGGCGCAGGAGGGGGCGGTCGCCCCCGCGGGCGGTGTTCGGGCGGGTGAGGCGGCGGCGCCGGAGCCGCCCATGGCGTGGGAGGCCGCCTCCTCGGGCGGTCCTCGGGCGGTCGAGGCGGCCGCGGCGCCGGAGCCGCTGTCCCCCGCGGGCGCTCGGGCGGGTGAGGCAGTCGCCGTGGCGCGGGACCTGCTCCGGCCGCAGTCGGCTGCCGGTGCGGACGGAGGTGGCGCCGGGGCTGACACGGCGGAGGGCGCTGGGTGCGGGGCCGTTGCGGGGGCGTGCGAGGACGGCGCCGGGGCGGCTGCCGGCGCGGCAGGTGCGCCTGCGCCGCTGCTCGTCGGACGGGGTGCCGGCACGCCGGACGGAGGCGCCCAGGGCGCCGGTGCGGCGGGGGCGCGGGGGTTTGTGGCGCGGGCCGCGGCGGTCACCGCGGGGCTGAGTGTGGCCGGGTCGGGGCTGGGACTGGTGCGGGACCAGGCCATTGCGCGGTATTTCGGCGCCGGGGCGGGGAGCGACGCCTTTCTCGTCGCCTGGACCGTGCCGGAGATCGCCGCGACCGTTCTCATCGAGGACGCGATGGCGCTGCTGCTCGTGCCCGCCTTCAGCGCGGCCCTTGCCAAGGGCGGTACGGCCGCGCTCATCCGTGGCACACTGCCACGCCTTGCCGCTCTGCTCGCCGCTGTCACGGTCGCGCTCTGCGCCGCGGCCCCGCTCGCCGTCCGCGTCCTGGCCCCGGGCCTGCCCGACCCCGCGCTCGCCGCCGCGTGCGTCCGGCTGACCGCCACCACCGTGCTCGCCTTCGGCCTGGCCGGCTACCTCAGCGCCGCGCTCCGCGCCCACCACCGCTTCCTGCCGCCCGCGGCGATCTACGTGGCCTACAACGTGGGCATCGTCGCGACGCTGCTGGCGCTCCACCGCCCGTTCGGCGTCCGGGCCGCGGCGCTGGGGGTCGCGGTGGGCGGCGCCCTGATGGTGCTGGTGCAACTGCCGCCGTTCCTGCGGGTGGTACGTGGGCGCGGCGGCCGCGCGGACGTGGCCGTGTGCCACGCCGTGGCAATGGGCCGGGCCGAGGGCCCGGTGGCGGCGTACCCCGGCACGCCGGGGCGGTCCGGCGCGGACCGCCGGGCCCCGCACCGGCGGCCGTACCGCGTCGTGCGCGGCAAGGGCGGCGGGCTCGCGGTGGGGCTGGTCGTGCCGGTCGTCGTCTTCGCCGTCAGCCGGCAGGCGCAGGTGCTCGTCGAGCGGTATTTCGCCGCCGGGCTGCCCGCCGGGGCCATCTCGCACCTCAACTACGCGCAGAAGGTCGCGCAATTGCCGATGGCGCTCTCGCTCATGGTCAGCACCGTGACCTTCCCCGTCGTCGCCCGCGCGCTCGCCGCCGGGGAGCGGGAGGGCGCGCGGCGGCGGGTCGAGCGCGACCTCGCGCTCGCGTGCGTCGTCGTGCTGCTCGGCACGGCGTACGTCGTCGCGTGCGCGCCGCAGCTCGTCGGCGTGCTCTTCCAGCGCGGTGCGTTCGGCGCCGCGGACACCGCCGCGACCGCCGCGGTCATGCGCGTCTACGCGCTCGGGCTGCTCGGTCAGACCCTGGTCGGCGCGCTCGTCCGCCCGTACTTCTCCGCGGCGCGGCCCACGTGGTTCCCCGTCGCGGCAATGGCCGCGGGGCTCGCGGTCACGCTCGCCGCGGACGCCGCCGCCGTCGGGGCCTGGGGCGCGTACGGGATCGCCGCGGGGAATGCCGCGGGGATCAGCCTGACCGCCGTGCTGCTGCTGCGCGGGCTGCCCGCGCGGGCGGTGCCCGTCCGGGTGGGCGCGCTCGCGGTGGTCGTGGCCCGGTACGTGCTCGCCGCCGCCGTGGCCGCGGGTGCCGGGTGGTGCACCGTGCGGCTGCTGCCCGGGTCGGCCGTGGCCGGCGCGGGCGCCTGCTGCCTCACCGTTCCGCTCGCCTTCGCCGCCGCGGCCGCCGCGGCCGGCGCGCCTCTCAGGAGCCTGAGCCATGCCGTCTGAAGCCGCCGCACCGGCACCGTGGGTGCTGATGTACCACTCCGTCGCCGCGGGCGGCGAGGACCCCTACCAGGTCACCGTGAGCCCGCGGCGGCTCGCCGCGCACCTCGGCTGGCTGCGACGGGCCGGGCTCACCGGCGTCGGCGTCGGTGAACTCCTCCGGGCCCGCGCGGAGGGCCGCGGGCGCGGCCTGGTCGGGCTCACCTTCGACGACGGCTACGCGGACTTCCTCACCGCCGCGGTGCCGCTGCTGCGGGCGTACGGGCACCGGGCCACGGTCTTCGTGCTGCCCGGCAGGCTCGGCGGCGACAACGCGTGGGACGCGGAGGGGCCGCGCAGGGCGCTGCTGGACGCGGACGGGGTCCGCGCCGCCGCGCAGGCCGGGATGGAGGTCGGCGCGCACGGGCTGCTCCACCGCGACCTCACCGCCTGCGAGGACGCCGCCCTCGCCGTCGAGACCGCCGGGAGCAGGGGGCTGCTCGGAACGCTCACCGGGGAGGCCCCCGCGGGCTTCTGCTACCCGTACGGGGCCGTCGACGCGCGGGCGGTGGTGGCGGTGCGCGCCGCCGGGTACGCGTACGCCTGCGCGGTGACCCCGCCCGCCGGGCTCGCCGCCGGGCCGTACGCCCTGCCGCGCGCGTACGTCGGCGAACGCGACCACGTCGGGCGGCTCCTGGCGAAGGGCGTCCTCCACCGCCTGCCGCTGGCCCGCACCGCGCTGCGCCGGGGGGCGGGGTCCCGTGCGTAGCCCCTGCGGGGTGCGCGGGAGGGGGCTCGGCCCGCGGCCGGCGGTCCGCTTTCCGCCGGGGGCGGCGGCAGAGGGGGCGCCACTTGCCGCGGCGTGGCGATGTGCCGGTCCGTTCGGGCTGGGCGCGGGGTTCTCCCCCGGGGTTTCGCCTGGGAGGTGCCCCCACGCGCTCCTGGAGGGCGCTCGTCCGGCGTGGTGCGTGCCCGCTTCTGCCGGAGCGGGCCGCAGTCCCGCGGGGTGCCGTGTCCGCGGCACCGGTCGGTCGGGTGGCACCGTGCGGCTGCCGGAGAACGTCCGCCCGGTGGGGCGCGGGTCGGCTCCGGGGGTGGGGGGATGAAGGTGCTGCACGTCATCACCGGGCTCGGGGTGGGCGGGGCGGAGCAGCAGCTCAGGTCGCTGGTGCGGCAGATGGCCGACGCCGTACCGGCCGCGCAGGTCGTGGCGTTGACGAACGCGGGGGCCGTGGCCGAGGGGATCAGGGCGGACGGCTTCCAGGTCACGGATCTGGGGATGCGGGGCAATCGCGACCTCGCCGCGCTGCCGCGGCTCACGCGGCTGATCCGGGCGGGCGGCTTCGACCTCGTCCACACGCATCTGTACCGCGCGTGCGTCTACGGGCGGATCGCCGCCCGCCTGGCGGGCGTGCGCGCGGTCGTGGCGACCGAGCACTCGCTGGGTGACTCGCAGATCGAGGGCCGCCCGCTGAGCGCGGGCACGCGGGGGCTGTACCGCGCGACGGAACGCCTGGGCGCCGCGACCGTAGCCGTGTCCGCGACCGTCGCGGAGCGGCTGCGGGCGTGGGGTGTGCCGGAGCGGCGCATCCATGTCGTGCCCAACGGCATCGACCCGGAGCGTTTCCGCTTCGACCCCGCCGTGCGGGCGGCGGCCCGGCGGGTCCTCGGTCTGGACAAGGCGGCCTATGTCGTTGCCGGTGTGGGCCGCCTGGTGCCGGGCAAGCGGTTCGACCTGCTGGTGCGCGCGGTGGCCGCGGACCCCGGCACGTACCTGCTGCTGGCGGGGACGGGGCCGGAGCGCGGCCGGTTGCTGCGGCTCGCCGCGGAGGCGGGGGCCGCGGACCGTGTCCGGGTCGTCGGCGAGGCCGGGGGCGGGACGGGCGGCGGGCCGGACGTACCCGGTGTGCTGGCCGCCGCGGACCTCTTCGTGTCGCCGAGCGCCGAGGAGGCCTTCGGGCTCGCGGCGGTGGAGGCGCTCGCGGCGGGGCTCCCGGTGCTGTACGCGGCCTGCCCGGCGATCGAGGACCTGCCGCCGCAGGACGCCCCCGGCGCGAGCCGGACGGGCGGCACGGCGGAGGAGATCGCCGCGGCGATCGGGCGGCAGCGCCGGGCGGGGCCGGTACGGCTGGCCGTGCCCGCGGCAGTCGCGCACTACCACATCGCCAATACCGCGGACCGGGTCCTGGCGTTGTACGCCACGGCGCTCGGGTCCGCCCGGAAGAAATGAGCTCCTGTATGAGGGCACTCCCGAAGGCAGCGCGGTGGGCCGCGCTGCCGCTGGGCGTCGGCTTCGGCATGCTCGCGGGTCTGGGCTGGGACATTGCCGCGACTCCGCAATATGCCGCGACCAGTTACGTGATGGTCGTGTCGCAGCACGCCGACGCACCGGCCGCGCTGGGCTTCGCGCAGGCCTACGGGCGGGTGGTGACCGGTACCGCGGTGCTCGCGGGCGCGCAGACGGAAGCCGGTACGTCCGCCGAGCGGCTGCGCGGGCACGTGGAGTCGCAGACCTCCCCGGACGCGCCGATGATCTCGGTGACCGGCACGGCGTCGAGCGGCGCCGCGGCGGCGCGTTACGCCAACGCCGTGGCCAAGTCCCTTGCCGCGACCGGCAACCGGGAGGCGTCCAGCACGGGCGTCAGCCTGCTGCTCTTCGCACCGGCGTCCGCGCCCGCCGCGCCGTCCTCCCCGTCCGCGGCCCTGTCGGCAGCGGTCGGCGGGAGCGCGGGCGGCCTGCTGGGCGCCCTTGCCCTGCTCGTCCGCCCGGCCCCGCGCCGTACCCCGGACGCCGCGGACACGGCCGCTCCCGTCCCCGCCCCCGCACCGGCCGTGCGGGAGAGCGCGTGACCCCGCAGCCCGGACCGGCCGCCGACCACGGACCGGCCGCCGCGCCATCGCCCGTGCCCGCGGCCCCGCGGGCCGCCGCCCTGCCCGGCGTGGGGGCCGAGGCGCCGCTCGTGGTCAGCGTGTGCCGGGAGAGCGGGGAATTCGGGAGGCTCGCGGAGGAGTGGGGCGGGCTGTGGCGGCGGTGTGCGGGTGTGACGGGGTTTCAGGGGCATGGGTGGCTGCACTCGTGGTGGCTGGCGTACGGGGGGCGGCGGGATCGGCTCCGGGTCGTGCTGGTGCGCAGGGCGGGGGTGCTGGTGGGGGCGGCGCCGCTGATGCGGACGTACCGGCCGTGGCCGGTCGTGGTGGCGCTCGGCGGGGGGATCACGGACTACACGGACGTGCTGGTCGCCGCGGACGGGGTGGCCGGGACGACGCCGGACGCGGTGGCGCGCGCGCTCGCCGAGGGGATCCGCGCGGTGGCGCGGGGGGCGGTCGTCGACCTGCGGGAAGTGCGGCCGGGGGCGGCGGCGTTCGCGGTGTACGACGCGTGGCGCGGGCCGAAGCGGCGGGCGGCCGGGTCGGTGTGCCTGGAGCTGCCGGGGCTGCCGATGGAGGAGCTGATCGCGCGGGTGGGCAGTTCGCGCGGGCAGCGCATCCGCGCGAACCTGCGCAAGCTGGACGACGCGGGGGTGACCGTGCGCGAGGCCGCCGCGCACGAGGCGCCGGACGCCGTGGCCGGCCTGCTGCGGCTGCACCGGGCGCAGTGGCAGGGCCGCGGGGTGACGCCGGAGCACCTGCGGCCGCGCTTCGCCCTGCACCTGACGCGCGCGGCCGGGGCGATGGTGGCGTCGGGCGAGGCGGCGGTCGCCGAATTCCACGTCGGCGGCCGCGTCGTGGCCGCGAACCTCACCGTGCTCTCCCCCGCCCTCGCCGGCGGCTACCTCTACGGGGCCGATCCGGCGCTGCGCGGCACCAAGGTCGACGTCATGACGCTGCTCATGCGGCACGGCGTGGGGCACGCGGCAGGCGCGGGCCGCCCCGTGCTGAGCCTGCTGCGGGGCGCGGAGCCGCACAAATTCCACTGGCGGCCCGAACACGTCGCCAACGAGCGGCTGCTGCTCGCGAGCCGCCCGCTCGGCCCCCTGCTCCACACCCGCTACGCGCTCGCCCTCGCCCGCACGCGGCTGGCCGGCACGGCGGCCGCCCGGCTGCCCGCCCTGCGGGCGTGCCGCGCCCGCCTGAACGACCTGCTCTCCCGCCGTCCCGCCCGCTCCTGACCCCGCCGGAAAAGCCCGCTCCTCCTCATCCCCGCGTCTTCCCCGACGGGCTCGGCACGGGAGCGGTCCCCGGCGGCACCGCGCCCTTTCCCGGCGCCCGCGAGGCCGGCGCGACGGACGGCGCGGGCGCCGCGCCCGGCGGCACCGGCGCGGAAGTGCCATGCGGCGGCTTCCGCGTCGGCGCGGGCGTGCTCGGCCGCGGGCTCCGGGACGACGCCGGAGTGCTCGGCCGCGGACTGCTCGACGGCGTGTGAGTGCTCGGCCGCGGACCCCGCACCGGCGCGGAAGTGCCCGGCCGGGGGCTGCTCGACGGTGCGGGCGCGCCGCCTCCCGAGGCGGCGGGCGCGGCCAGCAGCTCGCGGAAGACCTTCGACGACTCCGGGTTGGCGGTGCACTGCCACACGCCGTGCGGGCAGTAGTCGGTGATGGTCTGGTAGAGCGCGTGGTGGTCGCTCATCCACCGCAGCATCCCTTTGACGTACGCGGTGTCGTCGCCGTTCTGGAAGAGGCCCCACTCCGGGTAGGAGACCGCCTTGCCGTGCTGCGCCGCGAAGTCGACCTGCGCCTGGAGTCCGTACGGCTCGCTGACCTGGTGGTCGAAGGACTGGCCCGGCGGCTGGTCGTACGAATCCATGCCGATGACGTCCACCGTGTCGTCACCGGGGTAGCACTCCGTCCACGGGACGGCGTCCTTGCCGCGGCTGGGCGCGAAGTCGAAGCGGAACTTCTGGCCGGGCACGGCGCGCATCGCCGCGACGATCCGCCGCCAGTACGCCTGCCAGCTCTTCGGGTCGGGGCCGCAGCGGTGGGCGTACGTCGTGCCGTTCATCTCCCAGCCGAGCACGACCACCGTGTCCGGCACGCCCATGTCGACCAGATGCTGGGCGAGCAGGGAGAAGTGCGCGTCGAAGGCGCCGCTCGCGCCCTGCCGCAGCAGGCTGCGGACCTGGGTGTCCGAGGTGCGCTCCTCGTTCCCGGCCTGCATCGGCACGTTGAGCACGAACAGCCGGTCCGCCTCGGCCCGCCGCCAGTCGGCCCAGGGCTGGAGCAGATCCTGGGGGCCCTCGACGTCCTCCCATGTGCCGCCGGGCAGGTAGGTGTGGCCGACCCGGACCGGGGTGCCGCCGAGCCACTTCTGGAAGCCCGCCAGATTCGCGACGCCCTCGGCGCCGGAATCGGTGAAGGCACCCAGGTAGGGGAAGGCCGGATCCGCGGACCCCGCGGCGGCGCTGCCACTCCCGCGGGCCTGCGCGGAGCCGCCCCGGCCCGCGGCGGCGGAGCCGAGCGCGCCCGCCACCAGGCCCGCCAGCAGGGTGGCCGTGGCGACAGCGGCCCCCGCTCCTGTGATCCACCGGCGCCGGTCGGCCATGCTCCGTCACTCCTTGCTCGTCGGAAACGACGGAATGAGTGTTCCCCTTTCGGCGCGTCATAACGTATGACAAACGGCTCGATGTCGCGGAGTAGGCCAAACGCGCTGTCAGTTCCCTTGCCCGCATTTCCAATCGCCCCCAGACGGTGAATTCCGACGTATCGTCGATATGCCCATGGCATGCGCGTGCGAATCCGGCCGCCCTGTCACTCGCGCGGATGAACTTCCGGCTCGCATAAACCGATAATCCGCAGTTCTTCGTCTCCGCGTCTGCATGATGGCCCGGCGGCGAACGGTCGAGAACGGCCGAGAGCGGCCGTGAACGAACGGGAAGCGCAGGGGGAACGGGCGAGAACCGATGAGAGTGGACGAGAGGAGTCGGCCGTGAGCGAGCCCGACACAGGACGGAAGGCCGACCGGAGGTCCGGGCGCACCGCCGTCACCCGCCGGCGGGTGATCACGTCCGGCGTGACGTCCGCGGCCGCCGTGGCGGGCACCGTCGCGGCACTTCACCCGATGCTGGCGGCGGGGCAGCCGTCGGGCGCCGCGGGCGCCGTCGCGGCGGGCGGACCCGCCGGGTCCGACGGCAGCGGCGGCGACGTCGAGGCGCGGCCCGCGCTCTTCGACGAGGTCTACCGCGGCCGCCGCATCCAGGGCTTCACCGATCCGGGCGAGGACGGCGTGGCCGTCACCATCGACGGGGTGGCGCTGCCGCTCATGCGCCGGGTCGACGGCAGCTGGATCAGCACCGCCAACCACTACCAGCCCTACACGACGCCGCTGGCGACCGCGCGGGCGGCGGTCGACGTCATCGGCCGGGCGAAGCTCTCCGCGGCCTTCGCGCAACTGCACCACCACTGACCCGCGTACCACCACCGATCGGGGCACCACCGGTGAACACCCGCAAGAACCAGCGCAATCTGACCAGCAGCCAGCGCACCCGCTTCGTCGAGGCCGTCCTCGAACTCAAGCGCTCCGGCCGCTACGAGAAGTACGTCCGCACGCACGCGCAGTATTTCGCCTCGGACGGCGAGAACGGTCTGCGCGTGGCGCACATGGCTCCGACGTTCTTCCCCTGGCACCGGCAGTTCGTGCTGTACTTCGAGCGCGACCTCCAGCTCATCGACCCGTCCGTCACCGTGCCCTACTGGGACTGGACGGTCGACGACAAGGAGACGTCGGCGCTGTGGGCGGCGGACTTCATGGGCGGCAACGGGCGCGACAGCGACGGCCAGGTGATGACCGGCCCGTTCGCGTACAGCGGGGGCAAGTGGCCGATCACCTTCGGCGTCACCGACGAGAAGTACCTGACCCGCAACATCGGCCGCCCCGACCGGCCGATCGCGCTGCCCACCAAGGCCGAGCTGGACGGGGCGCTGGCGCTCGGCACCTACGACACCGCGCCGTGGAATTCCGCGCCCGACACGCAGGGCTTCCGCAACAGGATCGAGGGCTGGACGGTCAGCGAGACCAAGGGCGGCTACCTGCACAACCGGGTGCACCAGTGGGTCGGCGGGCACATGATCGGCGCGGCCTCGCCCAACGACCCGGTCTTCTGGCTGCACCACGCCTTCATCGACCTCATCTGGGTGCGCTGGCAGCGGCTGCACCCGAACTCCGGCTATCTGCCGACGAAGGCGCTGGCCGGTGACGATCCGGAGAGCGGCCGGGTGATCAGCGCCGACGAGCCGATGCCGCCGTGGAACGTGAAGCCGTCGGAGATGTTCGACCACCGCCCGTACTACCAGTACGAGGAGTAGGCGCTCCGGCAGCCCGGCCCGTTATGCCGGACGGCCTCCCCGCTGTGCGGGGAGGCCGTCTCACGCGTACGGGCCGTGCGCGGTCTACCAGCTGTCGTCGCCGCCGGGGGCGGGCTGGGTGACGGGGGTCGGGGCCACCGTGCCCGTGGAGGTGTTCACGCACTCGTTGCCGAAGGCCGGGTTCAGCAGGCCGATCACGTTGACGGTGTTGCCGCACACGTTGAGCGGCACGTGGACCGGCACCTGGACGAGGTTGCCGGACAGCACGCCGGGGGAATTGACGGCAGCACCGGCGGCGCCGGAGTCGGCGGCGGCAATCCCGGCGCCGGCGGCCAGAACGGCGCCCGCGGCGGCGGCGACCGCCGCTGCCTTTGCGATACGCGACATCGAGATCTCCCTGAGAGGTAAGAGCGGCAGCATTACGCTGCGGCTTCGACGCAGTGGGCAACGGGACGGGTCGGCTATGGTCACGCAGGTTGCGCTGAATCGGTGATTCGTTATCGGATTACGCCAATGGAGTGACAACGGCTCCGGGCGGCCGCCCCCGGCCGTTAGGGTCCGGCCCATGAGCCAGACCACTTCCGCGTCCGACGCGTCATTGCTGAGCCGACTGGGCACCTTCATGGTGATCCCGTGGTCCGGCGAGAATCACCAGGACGGCCGAGACATGGCCTTTCTGATGGCCTACACCCTCGGCGACGGGGCCGAGGGCCCGGCGGGGTCGGAGGCGGCCGCGCTCGCCGTCGCCGAGGAGGCGGGGCTGCCGGTCGGCGGCGCGATCCTCGACGTGGCGCAGACGCCCAGGTCGCCCGTCAAGCTGCTGGTCGAGGGCGGCAAGGCCGTGCTGACGATGCCCCATCTGCATGTCGCGTGCGCGGTGCCGGACGAGTGGACGGCCGCGGCGCGCGACCGGGGCACGGTGTACGTGATCCTCGCCAGCCGCCCCTGGCCGCAGGCCGTGCCGGGCCGCCAGATCACCGAGGACGACCTCAAGGCCTTCATCTCCGACGAGACGGCGCTGACCTCCGCCGCCCACTGCTTCGTCCCCGTCAGCTCGCTCATGTCCTGACGCGCCGCCCCGTCACAAGGCCACCGGTCCTATGTACGACCGGTGGCCTTGTGACGGGAACGGCCGCGGGCCGCAGGGGGGCGTCGCTAGTCGTTGACGAGCTCGTTGCCCGCGTTGACGGCGTCCGTGCCGGCCTGCACGGCTTTCTTCACGGCGCCCACCTTCCTGGCCACACCGGACTGCGCGACCAGCCCTCCGGCGGTCTGCTCGCCCACCGTCCCGGCGGTGACAGCGGTGCCGTTGAGGGTGTTGCCGAGGTCGGCGGCCTGGGCCGACGCGGAGGTGGCGGCGGTCGCGGACGTGGCTGCGGCGAGCAGGACCGAGCCTGCCGCCGCCTTGCTGAGGAATCGGCGTACGTTCATGGCCCGTCCAACGACCCACCGCCCCCCGAGGGCACGCGCCTCACCCCCACACGCTGGTCCCCAAGGTCACCCCGGCGAAGGCCATGGCCAGCCCGACGACCACGCTGAGCAGGGCGTTCCCGGCCGCGTACGCCTTCGCACCGTCCTCGGCCAGCCGCAGCGTCTCGTAGGAGAAGGTCGAATACGTCGTCAGCGCCCCGCACAGCCCCGTGCCGAGCAGCAGTTGCAGGTGCGAGGACGCGGCGCCCGCCAGGGAGGCGCCGGTGAGAATGCCGAGGATCAGGCAGCCGCACGCGTTGACGACGAAGGTGCCCCACGGGAAGACCGAGTCGTGCCGGGACTGCACCGCCCGGTCCGTCAGGTAGCGCACGGGGGCGCCGACCGCGGCGCCGACGACGACGAGCAGCCAGTTCACTCCGCGGCATTCCCGGGCCGGGCGCTGTGCCGTACGACCTCGCAGGCGTCCAGGACCACCATGCCCTTCTGCACCAAGCCGTCCAGCTCGGGCAGGAAGGCGCGGACGCGCTCCTCGGTGTCGACGACGACCACCGCCACCGGCAGATCCTCGCTGAGCGACAGCAGCCGCGAGGTGTGGATCAGGGAGGACGCGCCGAAGCCCTCGATGCCGTGGAAGACGCTCGCGCCCGCCAGGCCCGCGCGGCGGGCGCGGTGCACGATCTCGGTGTAGACGGGCTTGTGGTGCCACCGGTCGCTCTCGCCGAGCAGGACGGTCAGACGCAGCGCGGCGCCGGACAGCTGCCACTCCCCGCCCGTCTCTGCGGCGCCGGGACCGGTGCTGTTGCCGGAGTTCGTCTCAGGGGTCACGGAATCCATCGTGCCCGCCACGCCAGCACCCCGCGGGTTGCCCACGCCGAGGCCCACACCGCGCCGAGCGCGGCGGCGAGGGTCGCGGCGGTGTACGCGGCCGCCGTCGCCGCCTGGTGCGCGTCCACGAGCCGCCGGGCCTCCACCGCGTACGTCGAGAAGGTGGTGTAGCCGCCGAGCACGCCCGTGCCGAAGAAGGGCCGGACCAGCCGGTGTGCCGCCCAGACCTCGGTGATGAGCACCATGAAGACGCCGATGACCGCGCAGCCCGTGACGTTCACCCCGAAGGTCGTCCACGGGAAGACGCCCGCCGACTGCGGCCACAGCAGCACGGCGCCGTACCGCGCGCACGCGCCCGCCGCGCCGCCGGCCGCGACAACGCCCACAACAGGCCACTGGTCATACATAAGACCGGGCACCTTGTGCGGTGGATGCGGTGGACGGGGGCGGCGCCGGGGCGGCGGCTCGGGCGGCTGCTGCATGCGCGGGCGTCCTCTCGTGCCGTGCGGGCCCCGTTGGTCAGCGTAATGCGCGCCCGCCCCGTACGGCCTGCTCGCAACGGCGGCGGGGCGCGGGGCGCGGGGCAGCCGAGGGGGCCCCGGCAGGGGCCGCGACACCGTTGCACGCACGTGACAACGGGCTGACAGGAGGGGGACGTTGCGGCTGCCAAGATGGCCGGAGCGTCGGCGGGACAACGCGACCGGCGCACGACCACATCATGTCCATGGGGGAATCAGCCATGTCCGTACGCACCAGAAACCGCCGTGCCGCCGCCGTAGCCGTCGTGGCGAGCGTCACCGCGGGGCTCGGCCTCGTCCTCACCGGCTGCGGCCCGGAGGACGCCACCGGGGCCGACGACACGAACCCGACGGCCACCAGCTCCGCCAACGGCTCGGCGAACGGCGGCGCCACGTCCGAGCCCACCAAGGGCTCCGACGGCAAGGCGCAGCCCGCCAAGCTCAACGGCACCGCCAAGAGCGGCCTGACCATCAGCGACGGCTCCCGCTTCGTCGTCATGAACGGCACCCGCGTCGACTTCGGCACCGTCGTCCGCGACCTCGCGTGGTCGCCCGACGGCAGGAAGGCGGCCTTCGTCGACGGTGACGGCGACCTCGTCGTCAGCGCCCCCGACGGCAGCAGCCGGACGATCGTCGCGAAGAACCCCGGCAACGAGAACTGGTCGCACCCGACCTGGCAGGTCCGGGCCGCCGACACGGCGAACCAGCTGCCGAAGCTGGACAACATCTTCTTCGCCGGCCGCAAGGACGGCGTCTCCCGGCTCTACGGTGTCTCCGCGACCGCGCACAACGGCACCCCGCACGTCCTCAGCCTGGGCCACGAGTCGGGGGAGGACGTCAAGGAACTGCCGCAGGCCGGCAACGTCTGGCCGAACGCCGCCGGCAAGTACGGCGCCGCCGTCTACGCCAACTCCGACGACGGCAAGGTCTACGTCCGCGACGACTACCTGCGGCAGCAGGGCGCCGCGATCACCCAGGGCTCGGAGCCCGCGCCCGCCCCCGTCGACGACGACGGCTTCGTCTTCGTGCGCTCGGTCGGCGGCCACGACCACCTCTTCCGGGAGACCCCCGGGGACAACGGCCCGACCTTCAAGGACCTGACCCCGAACGCCACCACCGACTACACCGAGCCGGCCTTCTCGCCCGACGGACGGACCGTCGCGGCCCGCACCCCCGCCGGCATCGTGACGCTGCCCGCCGACGGCTCCGCGGCGCCCGTCAAGGTCTCCGACTACACCGGGCTGCCCGCGTACCGCGCCTGACGCCCACTCACCCAGCGGCCTCGGCCGCCCGGGCGGCCAGCTCCGCGCGCAGCTCGTCCAGATGGCTGTCGGACACCTCGTGCGGCAGGAACTCGACGAGGTCGACGAAGCGGAAGACCACCTGGGACGCGGTGACGGCGAACTCGTAGTCGGCGAACCCGACGACCGCACCCGTCGCACCCCGCACCGCCCCCCTGACCACATGGCCCGTCATGTCGTCGGGGGCGTCCGCGCCCATGCGGCGGCGGGCGTTGGGCCGGGCCAGGTACGGGCAGACCATCGAGGCGTACAGCATGCACGCCCGGTGCCCGGGGCCCTCCAGCGTCGGCGCCATGTTCCGGTACGGCCGCCCGGCCGCCAGCGCCTCGGCTATGGCGGCGCACTCCGAGCCGCCCACCACCCGCCACACCGGGCCGCGCGGCATCAGCCGGTTGCACACCGAGCACAGCCGCTCCCGCGCGCACTTCGCACTGCGCTCGTAGTCGGTGAGCGCGAACTGCGGCTGGTCCCCCTCCCACGGGGTGATCGCCGGGACCGGATAGCCGCGCGCATCCCGCGGGCGGGCGTCGACGGAGGGCGGCACGGGGACGGATTCGAAGCGCACCGCCCTTCTCTATCAGGCCTGACGCGTCCGGCGGAACAGCCGCCGGAATCCCTTCGCGGGGGCCTCCCGCGGCTCCGGCTCCTGCTCCTGCTCCGCGGGATCCGGCTCGGGGTGGGCCGCGCGCCAGTCGGCCGCGACCTGCTCGACGTCGAAGAGCCCGCGCATCAGCGGCGGGCCCTGCGGCGGCCGGCGCAGCGCCTCGCGCAGATCCTCGTTGACCGCCTCGACGATCCGCCGCGCCCGCGCCTCGGTCGGCGCGGCCATGGCCGCCGCCTCCGCGTCCTCGGCCTGCTTGCGCAGCACCAGCGACGGCGGCAGCGCCGACAGCCCCTCGGACTGCATCTTGCGCCGCACCCACCACAGCGGGTCGTACGGCTCGTCCAGCGCGGGCAGCGGCTTGCCCGCGCCTTCCAGGCCCGCGAAATCCCCGCGCCGCTCGGCGTCCTGGATCTGCTTGTCGGCCCAGGTCTCCCACGAGACCCCGGGCGGCTTGCGTTCCGTCATCGCGCGCTCCTCCCCTGCGTGGCCGCTCTCCAGGCTAGCCCGGCGCGGCCCCGTACGGCCTGGCACGGGCCGCGAGGAGGGCCACGTCGTCCTCGGCGGCCTCCGGGGCCAGGCGGTGCACGACGCGGGCCAGCAGCGTGTCCAGGGGCCCCGCGGCGTGCGGCAGGACCATGCCGGCCAGGCGGGCGAGGGAGGCGTCGATGTCCTCGCCGCGCCGCTCGACCAGGCCGTCGGTGTAGAGCAGCAGGGTGTCGCCGGCGGGCCAGCGCACGTACACCCCCTCGTACGTACCGCCCAGATCCGCGCCCAGCGGCGGGCCCGGCGGCACCTCCAGCAGACGGATCCGGCCGTGCGGGTCGACGAGCGCGGGCGGCAGGTGGCCGGCGTTGGCGAAGCGGCAGCAGCCGTGCTCCGGGTCGGCGAGCGCCAGCAGGCACGTCGCCGGGCGCTCGGTGCCCGCGGCGGTGAGCAGCGCGTCCATCCGACCCAGGATGACGTCCGGCGGGTCGCCGTCGCCCGCGACGACGCGCAGCAGGGAGCGGTAGTGGCTCATCTCCACGGCCGCCTCCACGCCGTGGCCCATGACGTCGCCCATGGCCAGCAGCGTGACGCCGCCGGGCAGCGCGAACGTGTCGTACCAGTCGCCGCCCACCAGATCCGACGCGCCCGACGGGAGATAGCGCGTCGCGACGTCCAGCTGCGGCTGCGAGCCCCCGCCGGGCGTGGCCAGCAGCGCGCGCTGCAGCTCCACCGCGATGCCGTGCTCGCGGCTGTAGCGGCGCGCGTTGTCCATGCTGATCGCCGCGCGGTCGGCGAGCGCGACGGCCACGGCCACGTCCTCCTCGCCGAAGGCGGGCGACGACCCCGCGCGCACCATCGTCACCGTCCCCAGCTGCGCGCCGCGGGCCGCCAGCGGCACGACCAGCGCCGAATGGATGCCCGCCGCGCGGTAGGCCGACACCCGGCCGGTGTTCGGCGCGGACCTGCCCATCTCCGCGTCACCGGGCACGTTGTACGCGAGCGGGCGGCCGTTCTCCAGGCAGCGCGGGATCGCCGAGCCCGGCTGGTACTCGACGTGCTCGCCGGGCACCCCGAACTGCTGCACCGCATCGCGCAGCCCCGGCACCGACGCGAGCGCGGCCCGGCGCAGCCGCAGCATGCCCGTGGCGGGCGGGCGGCGCCCGTCCGTGCCGTTCATCGCCAGCAGCTCCACCGTCGCGACGTCCGCGATCACCTCGACGAGCAGATCGCACAGCTCCTGGCAGGTGCGGTCCACCTCCAGCGTCCGGCCGATCCGCACCGCCGCGGTGTCCAGGAGCTGGAGACGCTCCCGGGCCCTCTCCAGCTCCGCGCGCGCCTCGCGGTCGTCGCTCACCTCCAGCACGACGACGCCGATGCCGTGCACCCTGCCCTGCGCGTCCTCCAGCCGGTGGTAACTGCCACGCCACACCCGCAGCCGGTGCGGGGAATCCGCGCGGGTCTGCCCGCTCGACACCAGCTCGCGGGTCCGGCCGTCCGCCAGAACCTGGCGCAATGTACCGAGCCCGGCGTCCACGCCGGGTACGACCTCGGCGATCGTACGGCCGAGGTGCGCGTCGGCGGGCACGCCGTTCAGGCGCGCCAGCGCCGGATTGACGTAGACGAAGCGCAGGTCGGTGTCGAGCACGGCCACGCCGGCGCCGGTGCCCTCGATGAGGGCGGCATGCACCCACTCCCCGCCTGGAGCGCCTGCCCCGGGCGGGGAGGCGTGGTCGGGAGCGTCTGCTCCGCCTGGCCTCCCGCCCACCCGCACCTCCACGCGTCCGCCGGCCTTGCCCTCCAGCCTGCGCTTCCCTCCGGGGGCAGGCGAGTTTTCGTCCCCCGGCCGCGCCGCGCGACCCCGCCGCGCGGGGGGTGCCTCTGCGGCTTTCCCGCCGCGGGGGTGCCCGCGCCTGGCGGCGCGGGGTGGCTCCCACCCCCAGCCACCCGTGCGGGAAGTAGCAAAAGTTGCGGTCTCCCTGTGGGGCGCATTCGCCTTCGGGGGCGACCCGCAGTACCTCACACATCCACCCCCACCGGCTGGCACCCGCCCTCCGGCCGGGAGGGGGACGATCCGGGGGTGCCCCCGGAGGAATGCGCTTGCCAGTCCCTTCACGGCTACGAAAGAGGGCGAACGCGCATTCCGAGGAGGTACCCCCGGAGTGGCCCCCGACCCCACCCACCGCGCAGGCGCGCGATGCCACGCCGGGTGACACCGGGGGCGCGAGGAACTGCGCGATCAGCCACAACGCACCCAGCGCGTCGCCACCGACCCGAAGGGGCACCCCGGTCCGTACCGGACCACCGGCCGGTGGGGGCGGGCCGCGCAGTTCCCCGCGCCCCTTGGGGGCGCACCGCTCAGGGCCTGCGGGAGGGACGGGGCAAGGCCGCCGCCAAGGCAATCGCGGGGACCGCAGCCGCCAAGAGCAGCGCCGCGCCGACGCGCGAATCGGACCGCCCCCCGCTCAGGTGCGGCGACACCGTGGCGAAGGCCCCGACCACCGCAACGCCCAGAGTCGCGCCGAACTGGCGCACCGCGTTGAAGAGGCCGCCCGCCGCGCCCGCGGTGCCCGGGGGCGCGAGGGCGATGACCGCGGTGGTGAGGGCGGGCAGCGCGCAGGAGACGCCGAAACCCGTCACGGCGAGCCCCACGGCGAGCAGGGCGTAGGGCGCGCCCGTCCAGACCGCGCCGCCCATGACGCCGCCCCCGGCGGCCAGGAGGCCGAGCCCGGCCAGGACCGGGGCGCGGGGCCCGACGCGGGCCACGACGCGGCCGGTCAGCAGCGGGTTGAAGGCGGTGGGCAGCGTCATCGGCAGGAAGGCCAGGCCCGTGCCGACGGCGCTGTAGCCGAGCCGTTGCTGGAGCAGCAGCGGGAGCACGAAGAGCACGCCGGTGAGGGCGAAGCCCACGGCCGCGCCGGCGAGCAGCATCGCGGCCATGCCCGGGGCCCGCAGTACCGCGCGGGCGAGGACGGGCGCGGTGCTGCGGCGCTCGCGCCGGGCGAAGAGCCACGCCGTGGCAATTGCCACGCCGAAGGACGCCGCGGCATGCGCCCAGTGCCGCCCGCCGCCGGCGATCGCCGCGTCCGTGCCCAGCGCGAGCGCCGCGCACGCCAGCACCTGGCCCGCGCGGTCGATGCGGCGGGACGCGTCCGCGCGGCAGCGGAGGCCGGCGCCGCGTACCAGGGCGAGGGTGAGCGCCGCGATCGGCGCGTTGACGAGGAAGACCGCGCGCCAGCCCGCGAGGCCCACGAGCAGCCCGCCCGCGATGGGGCCGGCCGCCAGCGCGGCGCCGCTCACCGCGGCCCACACCGCGACCGCGCGGGCCCGCCGGGCGGGCTCCGGGTAGAGGACGGTGATCAGCGCCATCGAGCTGGGCACGCACGCCGCCGCGGCGACCCCGAGCACCGCCCGCAGGACGACCAGTACCCACAGCGCGGGTGCGGCCGCGCACAGCAGCGACGCGGCGCCGAAGACGGCGACGCCGCCGCGGAAGAGGCGGTGCGCCCCGAAGCGGTCGGAGGCGGCCCCGGCGGACAGCAGCAGCGCGCCGAAGGCCACGGTGTAGCCGGTGACCGCCCACTGGAGCCCGGCGACCGACCCGCCGAAATCGTGCGCGAGGTCGGGCTCGGCGACCGACAGCACGGTCATGTCGAGCAGCACCATGAAGTAGCCCAGCGAGATGCCGAGCAGCGCGTACGGTGCACGCTTGGCACCCGGCGCTCCGGCAGGGGCGGCGGACGGCGTGTGCGCCTGCGCAGGGGCGGGGTTCCCGGCGGCGGGAGCGGGCCGTGGCGCGGGGGATGGCATGTGCGGCTGGGCAGGGGGCTGGGCGGCTGGCTGGGCAGGCATCGGCTCTCCGGTCGTCCGGACTCACCCGGATGGCGGGTTTATGGGGAAGTGCCCGCAGAAGCGCCGCCGGGCTCCGGCCCGGCACATCACCCCGCGGGAAACGCCCGCCAGCATGCGGCCCACCCCCGTACCCCCTCCACCGGTACGGCCGCACGCAGCGTTCGGTCCAGCCGAACGCAGCCCCCGCCCGCGCGGCCGGCACCCCCACCCAGCGCGTGAGCGGCTCGGCAGTCGGTCACGGCGGCGGCGCGCCCCGCGCACGTACCCGTACGAGACCCCGACCCGGCGGCGGCCCCGCCCCCCGTACCTGCCCGGCCGGGCAGCCGGCACCGCTGTCGGCTCGCGGACAGTACGTCCACCGGTCCGCCCGGCGGCAGCGCGCCCCGCGCACGTACCCCGTACCGGGCCCCCGCACGTTCCCCGTCCACAGGCCTGTGGAAAGCGGCGCGGAGACCCAGGGGCGCCGCCCCCCGCGCGCCCCTCGGGAAGAGGCGGCTACCGGACGGGAGCGCCCACAGGGGGATGGCCTACGCTGCCGGGAGGCGGTTCCGCGGGGGCGGGGGGACGTGGGTCATGGCAGCGGGGGCAGCAGGCGGCGGGGCGTGGGGGTCCGCCATGTCGGCGCAGGAGTTCGCGGCGGTCACGGGCGCGGGGTTCGACCCGGTGGGGCAGGTGCTCGGGACTGCGGTCTTCCACCTCGGCTACACGGGCAACTGGTGCGCGGGCGCGTGGTCGCCGGGCCGGGGGACGGACGTGTCGTCGTCGCGCTGGGCGCCCTTCGCGGACCTGGTGCGGGCGATGTACGAGGCGCGCCGGCGTGCGCTCGGCCGGGCGGTGGCGGAATGCCGCACCCTGGGCGCGGACGGGGTCGTCGGGGTGCGGCTGCGGGTCGGCCGCTTCCCGTCCGGCGGGCTCGAATTCACGGTGCTGGGCACCGCGGTGCGGGCGCGTTCGGCGATCCGCCCGGCGCGGCCCTTCACGTCGCATCTGAGCGGCCAGGACTTCGCGCGGCTGCTGGGCGGCGGCTGGGTGCCGACCGGGCTGGCGTTCGGGATCAGCGTCGCGAGCCGGCACGACGACTTCCGCACCGTCCGGCAGACCCGGTGGCGGGCCGGGAACCAGGAAGTCGACGGCTACACCGAGCTGATGACCCACGCCCGCCGGGACGCGCGGGCCCAACTGGCCCGCGACGCCGCGGCGAACGGCGGCGACGGGGTCGTCGTGGACGAGATCGACGTACGGGTGGGCGAGCGCGAATGCGGCCAGAACTCCCGCGACCACATCGTGGAAGCGGTGTTCGTCGGTACCTCCGTCGCCCGCTTCGGCCGTACCGCGACGCACACCGGGCCGCGGCCACTGACCATCATGAGACTTGAGCGGGAGCACTGACATGGCGAAGCAGGCAGCGGGGGGATCGGACGGGCACGAGGCCCAGTTGGCGGCCGCGGGGGTGCCCGAGGACGCGATGCGGCGGCTGTCGCAGCTGCAGTCGGGGAAGGCCGGGTCGATCTTCACGTCCGACCTCTCGGTCAACGAGTTCCTGCTCGTGCGGGAGGCCGGTTTCCGGCCGCTCGGCCTGGTGCTGGGCTCGTCTATCTACCACGTCGGCATCCAGATGGGCCGCTGGTCGAAGAACCAGGAGCTCACGACGCTCTCCCAGGCGATGTACCACGCCCGGGAGCTGGCGATGAGCCGGATGGAGGCGGAGGCCAGCGAGCTGGGGGCGGACGGCATCGTGGGCGTCCGGCTGGACATCGAGATCAAGGAATTCGGCACGGACATAGCGGAGTTCATCGCTGTCGGCACCGCCGTGAAGGCGGACGGGGCCGACCCGGGCCACACCGGGACCTGGCTCAACAACAAGGGCAAGCCCTTCACGTCCGACCTGTCCGGGCAGGACTTCTGGACGCTCGTCCGCGCCGGGTACGCGCCCCTCGACATGGTCATGGGCTCGTGCGTCTACCACGTGGCGCACCAGAAGCTCGGCCAGGTGATCGGCAACGCGGGCCGCAACGTCGAGATCGAGCAGTTCACGCAGGCGCTGTACGACGCGCGGGAGCTGGCGATGGGACGCATGCAGGCCGAGGCGGAGGAGCTGGGCGCCGAGGGGATCGTGGCCGTGCAGCTGCGGCAGCACTCGCACACCTGGGGCGCGCACACCACGGAGTTCTTCGCCATCGGCACGGCGGTGCGGCCGCTGCGGGACGACCATGTCATCGACCGGCCGACGATGGTGCTGGGCCTCGACAGCTGACCGCGCCGGGAGGGAAACGGGAGGGAAAGGGGACGCCATGTCCGAGAACGAAGCCGAGCACGGTGCGCCCGGCGGTGACGGGGAGGTCGAGCTGCTCGCCGCGGCGCTGCGGCGGGACAGCGCCGACCTGGATCTCTACGCCCGGGTGCTGTCGGTCAACCTGATCGAGTCGCTGCCGCCCGGTGCGGTCCGGGTCGCGCGGAAGCGCTCGGTCGCGGACCGGATGGCCGGCCGCGAGGGCACGGTCACCGGCATGGACGTCTCGCTCGGGGAGCAGCGGCTGGCGCTGCGGCGGGAACGGGAGCGGACGGTTGCCGAGATCCACAAGGAGGTGCGCGGCGTCGTGCTCTCCCGCCGGGAGGTGGGCCTGGACGAGTGGGTCGACGCCCTCGCCCGCGCCTTGGCCGGCGCCGCCGCCTCCAGCGCCCGCGCCCGCGAGGCCCTGGAACGCTTCCTGACGTGACGGAACGCTTCCTGACGTGACGTGAGCCAGCGTGACGGGGCGGGTGGGCGTACGGGCCCGGGCCCGCGCTCAGCCCCGCAGATGCGGCGGCAGCGGCACCCAGCGGCGCGCGGAGCGGTTGTCGACGGCCTCCCGCGCGGCCGGCACCCGCATGCCGGCCGCCGCGCACGCGTACGCCAGGGCGTTGGCGCCGTACGGGAAATGCGGCCGGTTCTGCCAGAACCGGAAGCGCCAGTACGCCTCCTGGTCGGCCTGGCCGGGCCGGGGCCCCGGGGTGCCGAGCTCGTCGGACGCCACGACCTCGCCCTCCCGGGCCAGCGTGAAGAACGTGCCGCCCTTGGGGTTGAAGTACAGCCCGCACGCGTCCGTACCCGCCGACAGGGCGCGCAGTACGGCCCCGTCGTTGGGCAGATAGCCCTGCTGCGTGACGGCGCAGCCGCCGGGGTCGCCGGGCAGCGCCGTCACGCCGACGTAGTGCAGGGACTCCTCGTAGTCGTCCTCGTCGAAGGGCGCGTCCTCGATCTCCACGGGCGGGCATTGCGCCGGGTCGGCGCCGAGCCGGCGTATCAGCTCGTCCTCGGTCAGGCCGCGGACGAAGGCGGCGCCGAGGCCCTCCGTCCACAGCCCCCGCGTGTCGAAGGCGGCGACGAGCGCGTCGGCCTCCGCGAAGGCGGCGGCTTCCGCGGCGGGCAGCCGTACGGCCCCGGGCAGGGCGGCGACCAGCGGCGCCAGCGGCGTGGTCAGCAGCAGCCGGCCCGGTGACCAGGGGCCCTCCTGCGGGCTCCAGGCATCCGCGCCCGCCGCGAGCAGCGCGCGGACGCTGCCCTCGTCCAGGGCGCGGGCGGCCTGCCACAGCGGGGTGCGGCCCGCCTCGTCGCGCGCGTCGGCCGCGGCGCCGTGCGCGAGGAGCGCGGCGACCGCCTCCGCCGCGCCGCGCTCGGCGGCCATGTGCAGCGGCGTGGTCGCGGTACGGCCCTCGGCGACGCGGTCCGCGGGCGCGCCGCCCTCCAGCCGGGCCCGGACCAGGGCCGCGTCCTCCCAATCCCGGTAGCCCATGCCCTGCCAGTCGGCGCGCGGCAGGTAGCGCTGCCGGGCCTCCTGGGCGCGGCGCAGCTCGGCGCGCTGCCGGTCGGTGAGCGGCGGCGCGAGGAAGGCGGGCGGTCCGCTCCGCTCCATGTGGGCGAACGCGCGCGGGCCCGCGGGATCCGCCGGCGGCTCGGGCAGCCCCGGCCAGACCTCCAGCGCGTGCCGCGCCGCCGCCCGTATCGCCGCCGTGTCCAGCGGTGTCCGGGTCTCGGGTATGCCCTCGTCCGGCCACTCGACGACCAGCTCCGTCGCACCCGGCGGGGGCAGTTCGGGCAGATACAGCTCGACGTCCGTCCGGAACGGGGACCGGTGGGAGGGGCCGAGCCCCGGGTCGAGCGGGATCAGGCCGACGGCCTGCGACGTGGCCGCCGTACGGGGCGCGCCCTGCGCGTCGGTGTACGTCACCCGGCGCATCACCGTCCCGTCCAGCGAGGTCACCCGGCGGCCGTCCGCGAGCAGCAGCCCGACGCGCAGCCCCGACTGCCGCTGCCCCGCGGCCTCCTGCCGCCGGACGGTGCGGAAGACGGTCAGCCGCGCGGTGACCGCCCGCGGCCACACCGACCACCCCACGGACACGACCCGGACCTCCGCCCCCGCGCCCACCACCCCGGCGCCGGGCAGCACGGCGGGCGCGAAGTGGTCGGCGGGCGGCGCGTACTCACCCGCGGCGGCCCCGCCCGGCCGCAGCGCGGCCACCACCGGCCGCCCGCCGGCGTGCACCCCGGAAAGGGCGCCGGCGGGCTCGTCGTCCGGCTCGTCGGCCATGACCAGATCGTCGAAGAATCCCACGCGCCCAGCCTCACACGGGGGTCTGACAACGGGCTCCGGACCGGACGCGCGGGCCCTTCCGCAAGACCCGCAAGACCCGCAAGACCCGCAAGACCCGCAAGGTCCGCCGGGTCCGCGAGGCCCGCAAATCCCGCAAGCCCCGCCCCCCTCCGCCGCCTTCAGCTGTCGGCGCGCAGCACCAGCAGGTCCATCCAGCTGACAGCCTTTTCCGCGGGGTCGGCGGCGGCAGCGGCCCGCAGCCGGTCGAGGCCGCGGGCGTAGGCGGCGTCGCTGATCGCGCGCAGCTTGCTGTCGGTGTCGCGGCGCAGGCCGTCGGCGTAGGCGGCGAGGGTGGGCGCGGACTCCTGCGGGAGGGTGTGCAGCGCGGTGTGGTGGAAGCCCGCCGCGGTGAAGACGGTGATGACGTGATCGAGGGGCGGGTAATAGGCCACGGATCTGGCGGTCTCGGGAAAGAAGCGCAGCCGCAGGTCGCGCTCGCCGCGCCCGGGGAAGACGTTGCGGATGAGCACCGGTGCGCCGGGCCGCAGCGCGCGGCGGGCCTCGCGGGCGGTTGCCACGAGGTCGTCGATGTGGTGGACGACGGAGCCGAACCAGGCCATGTCCGCGCACGCGTCGTCCACCGGCAGGGACTCCGCGCGGCCCTTCAGCACGGTGATGCCGTCGTCCGCCGGGATCAGCGCGCGCATGGCCGCGTCCGGCTCCACCGCCAGGACGTCCACCCCGAACCACTCCCGGAAGGCCGTGGCGAAGCCGCCGGTCCCGGCCCCGACGTCGAGCACCGTCATGCCGGGCCGCAGCCCCGCCTCCTCGGCGACGGCCTCCCGCCACGCGCCGAGCCCTTCCCGCGGCACTTCCCGCGCGGCCCGGTAGGCGGCTGCCGCGTCCCCGTCGATGCCCGGGGCCGCCGTGGCCTCGTCCTCCGTGGTCATGTCCCGTCCTCCTGCGGTGCCGGTCCCGCGCCTCGCGGGCGTACCCGCCCAGTCTGTACGAGCGGCGCAGGGCGCGTACGGCGTTCAGTCACAACGCAGGGTGAAGATTCCGCAGCGGACGGTGAGGGTCGAAGGCGAAGAGGTGAGGGCGAAGTTGAGGCGGGCACGCCCCTACTCCGGTGCGGGCAGCCCGTGTTCGGCGGCGATCGGGGCCAGCAGGGCGCCCAGCCGGGCGCGTTGCGCCGGGGTGAGGGCGGCGGCGAAGTCGGCGTCCGCCGCGTGCGCCAGTTCGCCGCAGAGGGCGAGGAGTTCGCGGCCCTGCGGGGTGAGGCCGAGGATCTGGCGGCGGCGGTCGGCGGGGTCGCGTACGCGCTCGACCGCGCCGAGCTCCTGGAGGCGGTCGGCGAGCGCCACCACCAGGCTCGGGGCGACGCCCATCACACCGGCTACCTCCAGCTGGGACGACGCTTTGCCGGTGTCGAGCAGGACCATCAGCCCGACGTGCTTGGGCTTGAGGCCGTGCTCCTCGATGCGCGCGGCGAAGAGGTCGGCCGCCATCGCGCCGAGGACGCCCAGGCGGAAGACGACGCTGGAATTCACCTTGTCGGGAGCCATGGGGGCTAGGCTACAGTGGGTGAATGATTCAGGGTGTGAATGATTCACGCTCTGATGTCCCATGTCCCATGTCCCATGTCCTGCGACCGTGCCCGCGGCATCCCGTGCCGCCCGGTCCGCCTGCTGCCGTTCCACGGCCGAGAGGGGCTCCGCCATGCTCGAATCCACCACCGTCCAGGTGCACATCGCCGACCTTCAGGAGGGCATCGTCGACCTCAGCGCGACCACGGCACCGGCCGTGATCAGGCGCTCCGCGGGCTTCCTGGTCGATCTGGCGCGGCTGCTGGACATCCCCGTCACGCTGTCGGCGGCGCCGCGCCCCGGCGGGCCCGCGGTCGTCGCGGAGGCTGCCGCCGCGCCGGACGCGCCGGTCTTCGTCCGCACCGGGCCCTGCGCGTGGGACGACGTCCCGACCCGGCAGGCCATCGCCGCCTGCCGCCGCCCGCACCTCGCTCTGTGCGGCGTGACCAGCGAGATGGTCGTCCTGCACACCGCGCTGGACGCGCTGGCCGCGGGGTACGAGGTCACCGTCCTGCTCGACGCCTGCGGCGGGCTCTCCGCCCGTACCGAACAGGCCGCCTTCCGGCAGGTCGAGGCGGCGGGCGGGCGCGTCACCGCGGTCGCCAGCTTCGCCGCGGACCTCGTCCGGGACTTCACCACGCCGGTGGGCCGCGAGGTCATCACGGCCCTGCACGGGCTCCTCCAGCCGGTCGGGAGCGCGGCCTGAGGCGGGGGGACAGGCTCGCGCGGCCTGAGGCTCGTCCAACCGGGTGACAGGTCGCGGGCCGTCCCCCCGGAAACACCGCCTCAAGCCGGTGGCGCCGCCGTGAAGCGGGCGACCAGCAACGACAGCCGCTCCGCGTGGGCCGCGGCGGGGAGGCGGTCGCTGCGGGTGAGGGTGACCAGGCCGTGCAGGGCGGCCCAGAAGGTCTCCGTGAGCAGCGTCGGGTCGTCGCCGCCGGTGAGGGGGGCGACGGCCCGGACGAGCTCGCCGAAGGCGTCCCGCAGGGGCGCGGGGGCCTCCGCGGTGGCGAAGGGCAGGTCGACGGCGTGGGTGAACATGGCGTCGTAGAGGGCGGGCCGCTGCTGCGCGAAGTCGGTGTACGCCGAGGCCACCGCGGCGAGGCCGGCGGGCGCGGAGGCCTTCGCGGTGCGGGCCGCGCGCAAGGTGGTGGCCAGTTCGGCGAAGCCCTGCTCGGCGACGGCGGCCATGATCGCGCCCTTGCCCTTGAAGTGGCTGTAGAGGACGGGCTGGCTGTACTCGATCTCGGCGGCCAGTCGGCGGGTGGTGACGGCGTCCCACCCCTCCGCCTCCGCGAGTTCGCGCGCGGTGGTGACGATCAGCCGCTCGCGTTCGGCTCGTTCGCGCTCCCGGCGCGTCTGGATGGTCATGACCGTGATTCTAGCATCGCTAGCAATTGTGCTGGCGCTATGTTAGCTTCGCTCTCGTCCCTAGCGTTGCTAGCAAGGAGTTCCGGCATGACCGCCACCGCGTACACCCTGGCCGCCGTTCTCGACGTGTTCGTGCTCTTCATCGGGGCCCGCTTCCTGCTCCAGCCGCACCCCGCCGCCGCGGGATACGGCGTGCCCGCCCGGCCCGCGGGCGACGCGGCCTACCTCGCGGTCAAGGGGCTGCGGGACGCGGTGTCCGGCGTCATGGGCCTCGCGCTGCTGGCCTTCGCGGGGGCGCACGCGGAGGCGTGGTTCATGCTCGCGGTGGCGCTCGTGCCCCTCGGCGACACCGCGATAGTGCTGCGGCACGGCGGGACGAAGGCCGCCGCCTTCGGGATCCACTTCGCGACCGCCGTCGTCGTCCTCGCCGGTGCCGCGCTGCTCTTCGCCGTGTGAGTGAGCCGTGTGAGCACGGCTTCCGCACCCCTCTCACCCGTTCGCCACAGATGATCAACCCTGCGGGCCCACCCCCGCGTCCGTCCGTACGCCGGAGCGGCCGCCCCGGTCAGGGCCCGACCCACCCCACCCAGGAGTTCGCCATGTCGCTGATCGTGCCCCGCTTCGACGAGTCCGTGATCGTCCGCTCCACCGATGCCGAGGTGGTCGGCCGCGCGCCCACCACCGTGCGGCTGCTCGCCGACAGCAGCGCGACGGGCGGCGCGCTGTCCACGCAGCGCGTCACGCTCCTCGACGGCGCCGACGGGGCGCGGCCGCACCGGCACGACCGCTCCGCCGAGATGTTCTACGTCCTGGACGGCGCGGCGCAGTTCCTGTCCGGGGACGAGGCGGTGACGGCGGAGACCGGTGACCTGGTCGTCGTCCCGCCCGGCTGCCCGCACGCCTTCGCCGCCGCGCCCGGCAGCGACGCCGACCTGCTCATCGTCATCACCCCGGGCGTCGAACGCTTCGCATACTTCCGCCACTTGCAGCGGATCGGGCTCGGCCAGGCCACCCCGGAGAGCCTGCTGGAGGTGCAGGAGGCCTACGACACGTACTTCCTGCAGAGCCGGACGTGGGAGTCCGCCCGCCGTGCGGGGGAAGGGCCTTGAGGGCGGAGCGGGCCCGGTCGGAGGGCAGGGCGCCGTACGATCGGGGCGTGATCAATGGTGTGATGTTCGACTTCTCCGGCACGCTACTGCGGATCGAGTCCGCCGAGGAATGGCTCGCCGCCGTCCTGGCGGAGGCCGGGGTCCGCCCGGTGGAGGGGGAGTTCGCGCAGTGGGCCGCGCGGCTCACCGAATACGGGGCCGTGCCCGGTGGGACGCCACCGCGGCGCATGCCCGAGGAGGCCGTGAAGCTCTGGGACGAGCGGGATCTCAGCGCTGAGCAGCACCGCGCCGCCTACACCGCGCTCGCGCGCGCCGCGCAGATCCCCGTCCCCGGCGTCGAAGAGGCGCTGTACGAGCGGCACATGAGCCCGGCCGCCTGGCGCCCCTACCCCGACACCGCGCCGACCCTGCGCGAGTTGCGGCGGCGCGGGCTGCCGGTGGCCGTCGTGAGCAACATCGGCTGGGACCTGCGCCCGGTCTTCCGCGCGCACGGGCTGGACGAGCTGGTCGACGCGTACGTCCTGTCGTACGAACTCGGCGTCCAGAAGCCCGATCCGGGGATCTTCGCCGAAGCCTGCGCGCGTCTGGGGCTGCCGCCCGCCGAGGTGCTCATGGTCGGCGACAGCCGCGAGGCGGACGGCGGCGCGGCCGGGCTGGGCTGCCCGGTGCACTTCGTCGACCACCTCCCCGCCGACCTGCGGCCGTCCGGCCTGACCCCGGTGCTCGCCCTCCTGGAGCCGGAGGCCGCGGCCGGCTGACCGGCCGCCGGGCGCGGTCAGTGCAGGGGGAAGACCGGGCCGCGCGGGGTGAAGGGCAGGCGGGCCCCGCGGGGGAGCAGGAAGGCGTGCGGGCGGGGGATGCGCAGGGGGTCGCAGGCGCCGTCGGTGATGACGAGGACGGGCGCGGACGGCGGGAAGTCGTCGGCGGCCAGGAGGAGTTCGACGGCGGGCTGGAGGACCGTGCCGCCACGGCCCCGGACGCGCACGCGGCCCGCGATGTCGGCGGGCGGGAGGTAGCCCGCGTCGTAGGGGGCCGCATCGCAGAAGACCACGCGCGCGGCGGGCACGTCGCGCGCGGCGGCGTAGGAGGCGATGGCCCCCAGCGCCTTGCCGAGCATCCGCGGGCTCATCGACCCCGAGGTGTCCAGGACGACGCCGAAGGTGCAGCGCTCCAGCTCCTCGGGCGGGTAACCGCGGCCCGCGCGGGGGATGTCGGGGGTGGACGCCTGGCGGCGCGCGGGGCGGGCGAAGCTGCGCAGCGGCTCGGGCCGGGGTACGTACTCGTCGAACCAGCGGGCCAGCCGTACGTCCCAGGGCAGCGGCGGGTGGGCCAGCGCGCGGATCTCCTCGACGAGACCGGCCGGGAGCGTGCCGCGCGTGCGGTCGTGCAGGTCGAAGCCCTGGAGCAGGCCGCGCCGGTAGAAGGCGTCGAGGTCGACGTGCTCGGCGGGCGTGCCGGCGTGCGGCAGCGGCTCGCCGAGGATGTCGCCGAGGCCCTTGCCGCGCAGCGTGGCGAGGCGGCGCCGGCGCCGGGCCTCGGTCGTGACGCGGTCGTAGACCTCCTCCGCGGACAGGCCCGCGAGCACCGGGTCGTACAGCAGCCCGGACGGCATCGCGCCGACGCCCATCTCCAGCAGCCACGCGTTGACGACGTAGTCGCAGGCGACGTTGAAGAGGTACGGGTCGCGCGCGCCGCAGCGGTCGCCGTGCCGCAGCGCGGCGTGCAGCATCTCGTGGGCGAGGACGAAGCGCCATTCGTCCTCGGTGTACGACCGCAGGGGGTTGACGTAGATCTCGCCCGCGGCGGCGTTCACCGCGGCGACCGAGATGTGCTGGGCGCGCGCCAGCTCCGCGTCGGCGACGACGGTCATGCCCGCCGCGATGCCGCCGAGCAGCGGGTAGGAGGCCACGAACCAGTCGAGCGCCGCCGTCCACGGCCCCTTGCGGCTGCCGTCGGGCGCGTTGCCGCCCGCCTCGCGCATCGCGTCGGAGACCGTACGGGTCAGGGCGCGCGCGAAGTCCGCCTGCCAGTCGCGCGGGTCGCTCTCGTACGGCCACGGGTCGAGCCGCTGGTCGGGTCCGGAGCCGCCGACGCCGCAGCGCGCGAACCGCGCAGGGATGCCGTCGCGGCGGAAGCGCTCGGCGAGCTGCTCCTCGTCGCCGTCCGGGAAGGAGTCGGGGACGTCCAGCCCGGCGGGCGGGGTGCCGACCAGCAGGCTCTGCTGGAAGCGGCTCACGACCAGGCAGCGGGCGGCCAGTTCGTACGCGTCCGGCTGCGTGCGGGCGCCGCGGGCGGCGGGCACATGGCCGAAGCCCAGGTGCAGCAGGCAGTGCGCGAGCACCCAGGCCCACTCGCGCGGTTCGGCGAGCCGCCGGGGGTGGACGTGCAGGCAGCCGTCCGAATCGGCCATTGCCCAGCCGTCCTCGGGCACGGCGCGGCAGCCGGTGCGGCAGAAGCGGACGTCGAGCGAGCCGAGCGCGGGGTCCTCGCGGATCAGCGACAGGCCCTGGCGGTAGGCGAGTTCGGTGCGCGGGTCGGGGACCAGCGGCTCGTTCTGCTTGCGCGGGCCCCGCTGCCGTCCCCCGCTCACGTCCCGACGCCCCTTCCCCGCAGCGGAGTCGCGGCGCTCACCGGCGGGCCTCGACCAGCCGCGGCATGGCCCGCGCCGCCTCCACCAGGAACCACCCGGGCAGCACCGGGTTGCCGTCCTCGTCGTCGGCGATCACGGTCTGCGCGACCTCGACCGAGATCTCGGCGAGCTGCACCAGCAGCGCCTGCGCGCGGTACGCGTTCTGCCGCACGGACGGCGAGGCCTGCTCCTTGCTCGCGGGCAGCTCCTTGACCAGGCGGCCGCGGAAGGACTCGGCGAGGTAGTAGAGCAGATCCCGGTCCTGGAGCCGGCCCGGCCAGCTCGCCCGGCCCTTGACGATGGCCTCGATCCCGAAGTCGCTGCGCACGATCTTGACGTAGCCGCGGAAGGCGGCGGCGTGCGCGGGGGTGAGCATGCCGTGGACGAGCACGGTGAGGGTGGGCTCGTCGAGGGCGGGGCCGAAGGAATGCAGCGCGTCGGAGAGCATGTGCCACGAGCGCGGGGTGGAGAAGGGCTCCTCGGTCTTCGGCGCCTTGGACCACAGGTGGTGCGGCCGGTCGGTGAGGTAGTCCGTGACCCACGGGTGGATCCCGGCGCCCGCCGCCCAGCGCAGCCAGTCCGTCGCGGACGCCTCCAGGTGGACGTGCGCGAGCCGGTTGACCAGCGCGGACGCGAGCGGGCGGGCGAGCGCGTTGTCGGTGGCCCGGTTGCCCGCGCCGATGACGATGCTCCCCGCGGGCAGCTCGTAGCCGCCGATGCGGCGGTCGAGGATGAGCGAGTAGAAGGCCTTCTGCACGTCGGGCGACGCGGCGTTGAGCTCGTCGAGGAAGAGGCAGTACGGCTCGTCGCGCGCGATCATCTCGGGCGGGCAGAAGACGGAGCGCCCGTCCCGTATCTGCGGCACCCCGATCAGGTCCTCGGGCGCGAGCTGCGTCCCGAGCAGGCTCACGCACTCCAGCCCCAGCGACTCCGCGAACTCCCGCACCAGGGACGACTTCCCGATGCCGGGCGCCCCCCACAGGAACACCGGCCGCACGGTCGCGAGCCCGAGCAGCAGCTCGGGCACCTGCGACGGGCTCACGGCAACGGCGGACTGCACGGATCGGCTCCTTCTCGGGGGGTGTCGGCCCCATGCCCTGGATCTCCCGGGCGGACCGCTACGTCATCGTCCACCGCACGGCACCACGCCCGCACCCGGATTAACCGGGCGACGGCGCCCACCGCCGCTGCCTACGATGCAGACCCGTCCGCCCCGTCCCGTCCGCCGAGTCCCGCCCGGGAGCCCCTTCGTGAACTACGACCGATCCGCGCTCGTCGACTGCCGGCTGCACGTCCTGGCGGGGCCCGCCAGCGGCTTCGGCGACTACTCCCGCGGAGGCGAGGCCTTCAACGAGGCACTGGCCGCCTACTGGGCGGAGCTGGAAGCGGCCCTGGAACGGCGCTTCGGCGCGACGCTCGTGAGCAGCCGGGCGACGGACTTCGACGCGCGGGTCCTGCTGATGCTCTTCGGGAGCACCGCGCACTCCTACCTCGCGATCCGGACGCCCTGGTCCGACTACCTGGAGGTGGGTCTGCTCGTGCAGAAGCTGGACGGGGCGGGCCCGGCGGGGACGCGCGTCCGCGCGGCGAGCGACCGGATCGAGGAGGCCGCGAAGACCTCCCGCGCGGCCCACCGGGAGATGCTCGACACGCTGGCCGGGCACGTCCTGGGCGACCGCGCGGACACCGTGGTCACCTCCGCCGACCTGCTCGCCGACGGCTTCGACGACACCCGGCGGCCCGACCCCGCCGACTTCCCCGCCTACGAGGACTGACGGCGGAGCCGAGGCCACGACGGGACGCGGGCGGCGGTGTACGCGTACGGGGTCCGGTCGGGTGCGCTCCGGTGGGGGCGTGGTCGTGGGGTGGCGGGTGCGCCCCCGCGTACGCCTGTGCGGGGTGCGCGCCTCCGCGTAACGGGTCGTGCAGTAGCCGCAGGTTGGCGGCGTCGTTGCCAGGGCATGAAGATCGTGAACCCGGCGCCGGCTTCCGCACCGGCACGGATCCCCGGCCAGGAGTCCGGTGTGCGGCCGGGGGCGCTCGCGGCCGTGCTGTACGAGGACGGTCCGGGGGAGTGGCACGGCCTGTGGCGCAAGGCGGTGTCCGCGGACGTCTTCCGCCACGCACCGCACCTGCCCGACCAGGAGCGGTGGGCGCAGGCGTACGGGCGGCTGCGCGCGCTGCACGACGAGGTGCCGGACGCGGCGGCCCTCGCGTGCGACGTGCGCGGGCTCGCGGCGCTGCACGAGTGGACGGGTCAGGTGGACGGCGCCACGGCGACGGTGGCGGGCATCCACTTCAACCTCTTCCTCGGCAGCGTCCTCGACGACACCGTCACGGTGCCGGCGCACGACGTACGGGACTTCACGTCGCTGCGGCGGACGGGCGTCTTCCTGTGCACCGAGCGCGCGCACGGCAACGACGTCGGGGCGCTGGAGACCACCGCGACCTGGGATCCGGCGGACGGCGGCTTCGTCCTGCACACCCCGCACCCGGGCGCGGCGAAGTTCATGCCCAACACCGGGCCCGCGGGCGGCCCCAAGACCGCGGTGGTCGCGGCGCGGCTGCTCGCCCGCGGCACGGACCACGGGGTCTTCCTGCTCCTCGCCGCGCTCACCGGCGAGGACGGCGACCCGCTGCCCGGCGTGCGGATCGAGGCGCTGCCCCGGCGCGCCGGCGACCCCGTCGACCACTGCACGACCGCCTTCGAGCACGTCCGGCTGCCGCCCGGCGCGCTGCTCCAGGGCCGGCACGGCAGGCTGCGGCCCGACGGCACGCTCGACGCCGAGGTCAGCAGCACCCGGCGCCGGGTGCTGCACGCGATCCGCCGGGTGACCGTCGGCAAGCTGTGCATGAGCGCCGCCACCGCGGGCGGCGCGCGCGCCGCGCTGGCCGTGGCCGTGCGGTACGGCGAGCTGCGCGTGGTGTCGGGGGCCGTACCCGGCAGCCGTGTCCCGGTCAACGCGCTGCGCAGCCACGCCGCCCCGTTGCTGCGCGCGACCGCCACCGCGTACGCCATGACGCTGTGGCACCGCCGGGTCGTACGCCGCTGGATCGGCCACTCCCCGCACGAACGGGCCGCGGCGGAGCGGCTGGTGGGCATCGCCAAGGGCTGGATCACCTGGCAGGCCCGCGACGTCATCGCCGAATGCCGGGAGCGCGTCGGCGCGCGAGGCCTCTTCCCGGCGAACGCGCTGCCCGACTACTACGCCAACGCCGAGGGCGCCGTCACGGCCGAGGGCGACAACCTGCCGGTGTGGTGCAAGGCGGGCAGCGAGATGGTCTTCGGGCAGTCGCTGCCGCCCGCCCCGCCCGCGCCGACCGGCACCGAGGCGCTCACCGACCCGCGCTTCCTGCTGAGCCGCGCGGCCGCCGCCGAACGCCACTGGCAGCTGCGGGCCCGCGAGCGGATGCGGGACGCCCCGGCGGGCAGCCCGCTGGAGCGCTGGAACCACGCGTCGGGCGCGGCGGTCGAGCTGGTCCGCGCCCATGCCGTGCGCGGCGCGGGCGAGGCGCTGGCCGCCGCGGGCGAGCGGTGCGCCGACCTGCGGGCGGCCGGGCTGCTCGACGGCCTGGCCGCGCTCTTCCTGCTGGACCACCTGCGCGCGTCGATCGGCCCGCTGCTCGCGGACGGCGCCCTCACCGCGGGGCAGGCGGGCGCTTGGGCCGGGGCCCGCGACGACCTCACCGGCCGCCTCGCACCCCATCTGCCGCTGCTGACGGCGGCGTTCGAGGTGCCGGAGGAGCACCTGGCGCGGCTCCCGCTGCTCCGGGAGCCGCTGTAGGGGCGGGCGTTGGCGCGGCCGCCGGGGCGGCCGGCGTGCGGTCAGGCCCGGGTGACGCGCGTCTCCTGCCCGATACGGGAGAGCTTCTCGGGGTTGCGCACCACGTACAGCGCGCTGATCAGGCCGTCGTCGACGCGGACGGTCACGATGTCGTCCACCTCGCCGTCGATCCGGACGAGCAGCGCCGGGGAGCCGCCCACCAGGAGCCATTCGAGCGTGGCCCGGCGGCCCAGCTCGGGCAGGCCCGCGGAGAGCGTGGCGCCGACCGCGTCCGCGCCGCTGACCGGGGCGGTCGCGGCGGTGCGCACGCCGCCGCCGTCGCCGACGAGGACGACGTCGGGGGCGAGCATGGCCAGCAGCTCGCGCAGGTCGCCGGTCTCCACGGCCAGCCGGAAGGCGGCGAGCGCGCGGCGGCTCTCGGCCGCAGGAAGGGTGCCCGGCGCGGCGCGCGGGCGGCGGGCGGCGACATGCGTACGGGCGCGGTGCGCGATCTGCCGCACCGCCGCGGGGGACTTGTCGACGGCCGCGGCGATCTCGGCGTAGTCGACGGCGAAGACCTCGCGCAGCACGAAGACCGCGCGCTCGGTGGGGCCCAGCGTCTCCAGCACGAGCAGCATCGCCGTCGAGACGCTGTCCGCCAGTTCGACGTCCTCGGCGACGTCGCGCGTGGTCAGCAGGGGTTCCGGCAGCCAGGGGCCGACGTAGGTCTCGCGGCGGCGGCTGAGGGTGCGCAGCCGGACGAGCGCCTGGCGGGTGGTGGCGCGCACCAGATACGCGCGCGGTTCGCGGACCGCGGCCAGGTCGACGTCGATCCAGCGCAGCCATGTCTCCTGGAGGACGTCCTCGGCGTCGGCGGCGGAGCCGAGCATCTCGTAGGCGACGGTGAAGAGGAGGTTGCGGTGCGCGACGAAGGCCTCGGTCGCCGCGTCCATCCCGCCGAACGCCGCTGTGGCCATCCCGCTGGCCGCCGCCGTGCCGCCGGTGGTGTGCTCGCTCATGTCCGCCCCTGCCCTTCCCCGCCCGCCTGGTCGCGGGCGGCGCCGCCCATCCGACACCGGCGGGGGCGGCCGTGTGACGGGCGCGGGGCGTGGCGCTCGTCACAGCGGCGGGCGCGTCACAGGGCGCGAACGGCCGGTGTCCTGTGGGCGATCGGCGCTGCGCACCACCGCGCGGCGCACCCCGCTCCACAGGAGGACACCCCATGGCACCCCGCTTCGACCTGCTCGCCGCCCCGACGTCCGCGAAGGTCGGCAAGCACTTCTACGCCACCTCGACGGCGCTCCTCGAATCGACCACGCTGCCGCGCGCGCTGCTGGAACTGGTGCAGTTGCGCGTCAGCCAGATCAACGGCTGCGGCTACTGCGCCGACGTCCACATCACGGAGGCCGCGGGGGCGGGGGAGAGCGCGCTGCGGCTCGGCCTCGTCGCGACCTGGCGGCACACCACCGTCTTCACCGAGGCCGAACGCGCGGCGCTGGCCTTCGCCGAGGAGGCAACCCGGATCGCCGACGGCGCCCCGGGCGTGACCGACGCGACCTGGGCGGCGGTGCGCGAGCACTACGACGAGGACCAGACCGGCACGCTGATCGTGCTGGTCTCGCTCATCAACGCGGCGAACAGGATGGGCGTCATCGTCCGGAACCAGGGCGGCTCCTACACGTCAGGGGCCTTCGCGGCGCTCGACTGAGCGGGGGCATTCCGCCGAGCGCCGCGAAGGAGTGACGGGCGGACGCGGACGCTCAGGCCGCGCTGCCCGCCGTGTCGGCGGCCCCGGCGACCAGGTGGTCGCCGGGGATGCCCGCCTTGTCGGGCGCGTAGTAATCCCGGATCCCCTCGGCCCATGTCCGCACCCCGATGCGGTCGTCGGGGGTGGGTGCGAAGGCGTCGAAGAGCGTGTCGATGTTGTCGCGGCGGAAGCCGATGGCCGTCATCAGCGCCATGAACGCGGGCCGCTCGACGAGCCCGTCGCCGTCCGGGTCGCCCAGTTCGGCGAGCGCATCGGCGAATTCGCCGACGGTCGCGGTGAAGCGGGCCGGGGACAGGACGCACGACTGGAATTCCTCGAAGTCGATCCGCCCGTCCCGGTCGGCGTCCAGCTCCTTCAGGAGCGTCGTCCAGTACCGCGCGAAGGCGGCGTGCATCCGTTCCTGTGCCGCTGTGCTCGCGCGCGGCGCGGCGGCGACGACGCGCTCGCTCATGAGTGAGAAGTCGTCGGCCTCCAGCACCCCGTTGCCGTTCGCGTCGAGCAGCGAAAAGACGAGCGCGACCCTCCGGGTGGCCTCTGTGCGCATGGCTCCGTTGCCTCTCTTGCGGTGATGCTGCCGTGGTGGGGATGGGGACCCCGCGGCCGGACCCGCTGTCCGGCTCTTCCGAAGTGGTGCCCGGGACCCGCCACTCGCACACCGCAAGCGCACACGGTTACCCGCAAAGGGGGAAATCCCGGCATTACGGTGTGAGTTCGGGCGGGATCGGGTAAATGCTCAAACGGACCTGCGGCGTTCGGCCCGAGGGTCGGGCCGAACGCCGGGAAGATCCACACGGCACCCCTAGTAGTGCTTCGTTAGGTTCTGGGTCTGCTTCTGGTGGTGAGTGGTCGGCCGCAGGTGGTGCAGGTGCCGGTCCAGCACTTCAGCAGGTTCTGGA
>NZ_JBIRQQ010000005.1:616289-736674 GCF_044333285.1 Streptomyces sp. NPDC021020 | reverse complement strand
CCGCCCTGCGCGTACCTCACGAACCCAGAGCTACCGGAGCCCACCCACCGCCGTCAGGCGAACGGCTCCGACATCACTCAATCAAGTTCAGTACTGCCGAGGACGCCGGCGTAGTGCTGCCAGCTCCAGCCGTGCCGCTTCAACAGCTGCCAGGTGCCCTCGACCGCGTAGGAGACATGGAACAGCCGCCCGATCAGCGTCTTGATCCGCGCCAGGGTCCATCGCTGGTCCGTCCACCCGTGAGCCAAAGGGCCGCGCTCCAATTCCCGCTCCAGCTTGGCGATCTGGGCTTCGCTGAGCCGCCCGGTCTTCCCGGCGACCCCTTCGGCAGGAGCCCAACCTCTCCACTCTCGCGCCAGGCTCGGGGCCATCGCTCGATCGACCGAACGCTGATCCGCAGGGCAGCGGCGATCTCCGCGTTCTTCTGCCCGCCCTCGAAACGCTCCACAGCCTGGAGCCGTAACCGCTCCCGCGTGCTTCTCTCGGCGTCGGTCAACCCGCCGCCCTGCGCATACCTCACACCCCAGGGCTACTGGTGCCAGCACCCAACTGCCAGGCGAACGACCCCGACATCACCCAATCAAGTTCAGTAGCACCGGTCACCGGACTGCGCCGATACTACGACAGAGAGAAGTCGTAAATAAATTCCGTAAAAGAATTTGCAGTGAAGTCAGGAATCGATTGCGATTCCGCCACGCAGAAGATTGGTGGATTACCTACTCCATCTTCAGGATTCATATAGAAGTACATGTACCCTTGATGTGAAGCGAAGACCAATGCATCACTCAAGTCAACATCTATTCCGAATTCAGCCACCATATCCCGTGCGCGACTTTTGATCCCTAGGATATCTGGGAATAGAATAACTTCAGCTCCGAAGAGTCCCCCCGCCTCCAAGCCCATAAACCTCAGGAAACGCTCATACTCCGCGGGAAGTCTCACCCCTTGATCCAGCTCCACCGCAAAGAGCTGACTGTCACTAAGCCCTGAGATAGGCGCAGTGGCCAACACCCCACGGGCCGAGTACCGGCGCAGGACTTCGGCAAAATCGGACGCCCGGTCCCCGTCGAAAAGATCAGAGAATTGCTCACCCAAGCCAGTTACCTTCTTCCACAAAAGACTACTCCACTTACCCCACTCCAATGCGAAGCCAGATATTCGGATACTTCTGGGAAAATTCCCTGTAGACATCCTGGCAGGATCCACAAGCATTGAAGTTTGTAGTTATTGTAAGCACGCCTCTCGTACTAGTCTTATCTCCGAGCCTAGCAGCCACGTCCTCAAGGATCTTGTACTCGGCGTCGGTATCACGAGGGATCTTACCACCCTTGACAGGGTGCGGGTGAAAAACCGGATCCTCCGGCACATCAACAAATCCATCATACTTTTTATTGCCGCTGATAGATCTATAGGTCACAGACTCGCCAGTTTCGACATTCTGGAAAACCCCGGCCCCAATCGCTTTATCTTTTGAGTAGGCGTGGTAGTCTTTGAAATCTCTGATCCATTTGAGATTCGTCTCGATGATCGCATCATGTATGTCGCCTAGCCGCTTAGATGCATCCACGAATTTACCGGCAGCCACAAGTTCTGTCAGCGCTCGCGAGAGGCCCTTCAGTACGGAATTGTCCCCGAGAGTGAGTATCGTAATCCCGGTCATCGTGCATCCCCACGCCGCACCGTTTGCGCAACTCTCAGCGTCGGGGATTGGGGACATCCCGTAAATCATCGAGAGTAGCGGGTCACGAGGGGTTTGCACCCAGCTAGGAACTGGAAAAGCGGGTGCATTGGGGCTAGGATTGGGCAGTTTATGTGATGCCGTAGAATCTGAGGTGTCAACGAGTGGCGACGGTATAAGGCCGCCACCGTCGCCTGGGGACGTGACGCCGTACTTCAGCGGGAGGGGCGTGCCTCTTTCCTTGGGATGCGCGGCGAAATAGCCGGCTGCTTGCGAAGAGCCCGTTTTGCAGTCGCCGTCGCAGGCTCCGAGGGGGCGGAGGCCGGTGGGGTCGGCTTGGCCGATGGGGTTGTCGCGGGTGTAGGTGTAGCCGTTGAGGAGTTGGTCGTCGGTGGCTTCGAAGAGGGGGTCAAGGCTGATGAAGCGGCCGAGGGTGGGGTCGTACTGGCGGGCGCCGAGTTGGGTGAGGCCGGTGGTCTGGTTGTCGGGGGCGTTGAGGAAGCCGCGGTTGTCGGACCAGCTGACCTCGGGGCCGCGGGTGTCGCCGTAAGGGGTGAACTGGCGCCAGACCGGGTTCTGGGCGGTGTTGTCGAGGTGGATGCCGTTGGTGCCGTGCAGGTCGCCGAACTCGAAGCCGTAGTTGGCGCCGGTGCCGGTGCGGACGACTGTGCCGCCGCCGGGCAGCGCGATGTAGCGGACGCCGGTGGTGGTGTTGGTGGCGGTGTTGAGGGTGATCTGCTGGCCGGGCAGGTACAGGACGGTGCTGCCGGGGTCCTTCTGGAGCAGGACGTTGCCGTCGGCATCGTAGACGTACGAGGTCGTGCCCGAGGCAGGGGTGGTGATCTGGGTGAGGCGGTCGGTGTCGTCCCAGGCCATGGTCTGGGTACCGGTGGCCGGGGTGGTGCGGGTGACCATGTTGCCCACGTCGTCGTACGTGTACGACGTGGCGGCGGTGCTGCCGCCGGTGGACTGGGTGCTGGTGAGGGTGTGGGGCTGGTCCTTGCCGTTCTCGTCGTAGCCGTAGGACGTGGTGGTGTCCGCCCCACCGGTGGTGGCGTGCTCGGTCTGGCTGGTGCGCTGGCCGAGGATGTCGAAGGTCCAGCTCGTCCAGTACGCCGTGCCGCCGGCGAGCTGGTCACCGACCTGCGCGTGAGCGGCGGCGGTGGGCTGGGCGGCGCAGGAGTCGGTGGCGGTCCAGGCCTGGGTGAGGCGGTCGAGGTGGTCGTAGGTGTAGCACTGGGTCTCGGTCGCCGCGGTGTTGCCCAGGCGGGTGCTGGTCTGCCGGGTGATGTTCCCGGCCGGGTCGTAGGTGTAGGCCTCTTCGTCCAGTGCGGCCGGAATCGTGGTCCGGGACAGCAGCTGGTCGGTGAGCGCACCGGTGTGGGGGTCGTAGGTGTTGGTCAGGTACGACGGGTTGGTGCCGCTGGCGATCTTCTCCTGGAGCACCTGCCCGTAGGCGGAGTACGTGGTGTCCTGGCCGTACCCGTAGGAGGTGTCGCCGATACCGGCGGGAAGGTCCAGGGCAGTGCTGTAGGTGTGCTGGACGATCTGCGCCGGCAGGCCGGCGCCCAACGGGTAGTTGTCGCTGTAGAGCAGGCCAGTACGGTCGCTGTAGGTGTGCTTGATCGTCCAGGTCTTGCCCAGTGCGGTGCCCTCGGCGGCCGGGATGGTGACCGATTCGCCAAGTGATTCGCCGAAGGCGTTGAAGCCGAGTTGCTGGGTGACGTACGCGGACCCGCCGCTGTAAGAGGTCTCGGTGGTGAGCTGCCCGATCGCGTGGGTGACCCCGGCCACCACGTTGTCGTTGTCGTACACCCACGACGCGACCTGGTTCGCCGACGCCTGCGCGTCCAGCGGCGCCCCGTACTGGGCCGTCTTGCGGTCCAGCGCGTCGTACACGAACGACGTGCTCTTACCCCGGGCGTCGGTGGTCTGCGTGACGTTGCCGTTGTCGTCGTAGAGCATGCTGCTCTCACCGGCGTCCGGATCGGTCTTGCCGACGGCGCGGCCCAGCAGGTCGAATGTGGTGGACCAGGTACTGCCGCCACTGGTGACGGTGTCCTGTTTGCCGTGGCCGTCGTAGCCGTAGGTGATCGCGTTGGACGTGCCGCCGCTGACCGACCACAGACCGGTGAAGGTGTTCGCCGGCTTGGTTACTGTGGGCGGTGTGCTGTAGGAGGCGACGGACACCGTCCGGCCCATGGGGTCGGTCGTGGTCGATTTGACCGTGCCGCCCTCCGGTGGGATGACCGTGGTGGTGTCGCCGTTGTACACGGTGGTCGTGGTCTGCTTCGGAACCGAGTACGCGTCGGACTCGTCCACCACCGTGCGGCCCAGGCCGTCGAAGGTGAACAGGTCCTGGTTCGCGATCTCCGAGTCCTGCGCCGACGCGATGTCCAGGGCCGGGAAGTGGTCCTTGTCCCACCACGCGTTGTTCTTCTTACGCACCCAGCCGTGCGAGTCGTAGACCGACTCGGTGACCAGGCGCCCACCCTGCGGGGTGGGGGCCTGGGTCTGCCGCTCGCGGCCGAGGGAGTCGGAGAGCGAGACAGAGGTGACGTAGCCCAGCGCATCGTTCAGCGTCTTGGTCGTCACCCCCGACAGTTCCGTCTGCGACACGGTGTACGTGAACAGCGCATCGGCTGGCTGGCTGGTCGGGCGGTTGTGGGCCCAGGCGGCGGTGGTGCGGCCGAGGGTGTCGTACTGGACGGTGCTGACCAGTCCGTTGGCGTCGGTGGTGGTCAGGGTCAGGTCGCGGGCCGGGTCGAGTGTGGTGCTCGCGCGCTGGCCCTTGGCGTTGGTGACCGTTGTCGAGGTCGTCAGCCCCGCTGTGTCGAGGGTGTAGGCGGTGCTGGTCTTGTTGCCGTTGGCGTCGTAGGCAGCAGTTGCGCGCCCGTACGTGTCGTACGTGGCGCGGCTGCTGGTGAGCCAGGTGAAGGCTCCGGCCACGTAGCCGGACGCGTTCTGGACCATCGTGACGTCACCGGTGGTGGGCGTCGTGGCCTGCGGGAAGGTGGTGGCGAAGGTCGGGTCGTCGTAGAAGGTCCGGCTCGCCGAGACGACCTGGTCCGGGCGGGTCACGGAGGCCGGGGCGCCCAGGCTGTTCAGGGACTTGGGGACGCTGGCGACGCTGTTCTCGGCGAAGCCGGAGCAGGCGACGGAGTCGGTCTCCTGCTGGGAGACCAGCCCGATGACGTTTTTCGCGGTGTTCGCCGGGGCGTAGGTGGTGGAGGTGCACTGGTCGTACGCGCTGTTCACCGGGACGGTGTGGGCGTACGCGCGCAGCGGCAGGGCGAACGTCGCGCTCGTGAGAGCGGTGTCGTAGGTGGTGTCGGTCTCGGTGTAGCGCCACTTCGTGGTGCCGCCGTCGGTGAGGGCCTGGCGGGTCCAGGACTCGGCGGGCTGTACGGCGTGCGCGGTCAGGTCCGGGATGCCGGTACGGGCGCGGGTCGCGGTCGCCGGGGACACCCAGTAGGAGCTGACGGTGGAGTTGGTGACGGCTCCGCCGTCGCCGAGGTAATCCGTGGATTCCAGCGGGCTGCCGGCGAGCTGGTCGCTGTCGGTGTGCTGGCCACCCTGGGAGTCGGTGAGCGTCACCGAACGGGTCGAGGAGGCTGAGAGCCAGTCGCTGTCCATGCCGCGGTAGTACGTGGCCACCGACTTGGTCTGCGGGTCGTCGGAGCCGTCGCCGGTGCGGGTGGTGACGGTGCCGTAGCCGCGGAACTGGCCCCAGGTGCGGTACTTGGGCTTGACGACCTCGTTGTCGTCGTGGTGCCAGGCCGCGCCGCCGGTGTAGTCGTAGAACGCTTCCTGCTCGATGGCGCCGCCGGTGCTGTCGATCTGCGAGACCTGGGTGACGGCGTACTTCTCGAACCAGTCCGTGATCGGTGCGGCGTAGTCCTTCGGCGTCCACACCACCGGGTAGCAGGACTTGGTGTTGCTCGATGCCGAGGCGCTCGCCACGTACGCGGCGGTGCACTCCTCCGGCAGTCCGTAGTGGACCGAGGTGACGCCGCCCATCTCGTTGGTGACCGCCGAAATGCGGTAGCGGTACAGGCCGGGAAAGTCCGAGGTGTCGACCCGGTTCTGCAGGTCGATACCGGCGAACTTCACGTCCGGCATGGTGATCGCGGTCGCGGTGCCGCCGGGCGAGGCGTGGTTGCCGGTGTGGGTGATCGAGGACAGCCACAGGGTCGGCGAGGTGCCGTCGCCGGTCGCCGGCTCCGTCTCGTGCAGGGTGTAGGTGTCGACCGGCTGGAACTTGCCAGCCGCGACCGAGTACTGGTTCGTCGTGATCGACGCCAGACGGACGGTGGAGAAGAACGAGGGGGACTGCTGCTCGCAGTCCTTGCCCTGCGCGCACACCAGGTCGAAGGGAACGTCCGGGTACTGGGACGCCGCGGTGCTGCTGGACAGGGCGTCGCAGGTGGCGAGGGTGCAGCGGGGCGCGGTGGTGAAGACCACCTGGTCGGGCACGGTGCCGTAGGCGCCGCCGTCACGGAAGCCGTAGTCGATCCGGGCCAGGTAGGAGTCGCGGACGTACGGGACGTCGTGCGCGCCCTTGTCCTGGCCGTAGTAGTTGGTGTCCTGGTGGTAGTAGTACGCCATTGCGTCACCGTGGGTGTCGGTGACGTAGTCCAGGTGCCAGCGGTAGGCCATCGTGCACACGGACGAGGTGAAGCCCGCTGCGTCGTAGCAGGGGTCTCCGGAGTGCGCCGAGTACACGGGCATGCTGTCGACGGAGTTGGTCGTGGCCTTGCCGGAGCTCCAGCCGGGAAGCTGGTTGCGGCCGAACTGGTAGACGGTGCCGTCCCGTTCGGTGAGCGTCCAGTAGTCCGTGTTGTACGTCCCCGTGCCGTTGGCGGAGTTGGTGACGTGCTTGACGACCTCGCCGTTGTCGGCCGCGGGCTTCCAGTCGCCGGTCTTGTCGTCCTTGACCAGCGAGGTCGAGGAACCGCTCAGCGACAGCGTCAGCAGCGGGCCCGCGTAGCACTCGTCACCGGTCACGACCGGGGAGGCCGTGCCCTCCGGATCGTCGGCGCAGGAGGCGAAGGTCTGCTCGATGAAGGAGTCCGGGGTGCTCCAGCCGTCACCCGCCCACGAGGCCTGGGCCTGCGTCGAGGCGGTCTGGCCGTCCACCGCACCGGAGTCGTAGCCGAGGTCGGCCGTGGGCTGCAGACTCCCTGACTGGCCCGGCAGCGACACCGGGTAGCCGTAAGTGAACGAACCCGACGAGCCACCCGCCGACCACGATCCCGAAGGCTTCAACGACGTCGCGGAATACGTCCCCGCACCACTGTCCGTGGAAGCGGTCGCCGCCAGCACCGTCGCGGTGGCCGCGGCCGGCTGCGACGACGGGACTGCGGCCAGGCTCAGCGTCGTCGCCACCGTGTCCGCGCCGTCGTGGGCGGTCGGCAGCGGTGTCTGCGTACGGCAGGACGCCACGTCCGGCGTCGTCAGCGCACACGCCGGGAGCCGTACGAGCTTGAGGCGGGAGGCGTAGTTGCCGCCATAGGCCGGGGCGAACGACCCCGCGTCCACGCCGACTTGGACGTCCCCGGACCCGCCCAGGGCCGAAGCGACGCTGAAGACGACGCCGTTGACACCGAGCTTCGTCGCGTCACCGTGCGGCAGCACCGTGACCTCGACGCTGCCCGGGCCCTTGTACGCGCCCTTCTTCGGCGCAACGGCCCGCGCCCACACCGGCGTTCCGGACGCCGAGGCTTTCGCGCCCGAGGCCGCCTTGCCCGCCGGAACGGCGAGATCGGCCGTAGCGGTGGCGGCTGCGGGCCAGTGGACAGGCTTGGCGTGGAAGGCCCGCTTGGTGTCGTCGGCGACCTTGACCTTCTTCGCCTTCAGGCTCGTCACGTGCGAGACCGGCTTGACGTCGTGCACGGGCGGCGGACCGGCGCGGCCGGGAGACGACACCGCCGGGCTCGCACTCGCCAAGGACACGGTGACCGCGAGCGCCGCAGCGGCACCGATCCATCTGCTCCGAGACCGCACAGGCTCAAACCCGCGGCCGAACCACGCAACCCGCCCCATGAACGACACCGGTCCCATCTGTCCAAACCACCTGCAAGCAGGCATGACCAACCCCCGGCACACGACGAACCGGTGAAACGGCGATGACTATCGCATAGCGAAGAGGTTCAAGCCGAGCCCCTCATGTCCGGAATATCCGACTTGAAAATGTAATGTTTTCGTAAAGTCATCATGAAGGAAGTGTGCAAACCGGCCATATTTTTACCATTCCGCCCATTGGTAATCGGCCAACGCCCCACAACGAGGCAGCAAAACACCCAGGCGAGCGAGGGTTTTTCCGGTAATTGCCCACGCCATCGATCAGATTCCCTCGACCTCGACCCCTGCGGGCGCAAATCAGTCATCACTCCCATAGCGACCCTCGAATCGTCACGATCAGAATACGATTCTCGTCGCAATAATGGATCAGTGGGGCATTTCTTCGCACACTTCTCGTTCGCAGAGCCTTCACTCGCTGTCCACTGATGCGGTAAACCGGCCGACCTGCCCGTATCAGGGTCAGGCCGCGTCTCAACGAGTCATGGGAACTGTCACGTGAAGCCACGTCCTCAACGCCGCGTGCTCGGCGTCGTCCTCGCGGCGACGGTCAGCGCGTTGTCCCTCAGCGGGTGGTACTCGCCCGCGAGTGCCGACACACCGCCGCCGACCTCGTCCGACTCATCGTCAACCGCCCCGCTGGACGGGCCGCATGCCTCGCTCAAGGCACAAGCGATCGGCAAGGCCGTGACCGTGGACGCGGCCACCAGTCCGACCGTCCAGGAAGTCGCCAACCCGGACGGCACGTTCACCCGCACCGAGTCCGTGGCACCGGTGCGTAAATACGCCGACGGCGCGTGGAAGCCGCTCGACGCCACCCTGGTCCGTCGCTCGGACGGAACCGTGGCTCCTGCTCTGACCACCGACTCCCTCACGCTGTCCAGTGGCGGCAGTGGGCCGCTGGCCGAGATGAAGGACTTCGGTCGGTCGCTGTCGCTGTCGCTACCGACCTCGATCACATCCCTGCCGGCGCCTTCGTTGGACGGCCCGAGCGCCACCTACTCGGATGTCTTCCCGGACGTCGACCTCAAGGTCACCGCCGACACCCAGGGCGGGTTCTCCGAAGTCCTCGTCGTCAAGAACGCCCAGGCGGCAGCCAACCCGGCGCTGGCCACCCTCAACTTCCCGGCGAACGCCCGCAATCTCAGCCTGTCCGCCGACACAGCCGGCAACATCAGGGCCAAGGACACCTCCGGCGCCACCGTCTTCTCCGCCCCGGCCCCCCTCATGTGGGACTCGGCCACCACCGAATCCGGCGTCGCTGCCCGTTCCGCTCTCGCAGGTGAGGACGGCACGGACTCGCCCGCGTCGGGTTCCGGCGACCCAGCCACCTCCAGCGAGCAGGCCCCCGGAACGAACGCCCACGTGGCGTCCGTCCAGGCCGAGTACGCCTCGGGTGCTATCCGGCTCACGACGGACGCCAACGTCCTGACCGGCGACTCGACGGTCTACCCCGTCTACATCGACCCGTCCTACTCCGCGAGCGGCGGCAAGCTACAGGCCTGGACCTACGTCGACTCCCACCACCCCGACACCAGCTACTGGGGCACCGACCGCGAGCTGCGCGTCGGATACCAGGGCTGGCCGGACGACGAGTTCTACAAGGCCGAGGCCTTCGCCCGGCTGTCGGTGAGCAGCCAGATCTACGGTGCGACGATCGTGTCGTCCACCTTCTACGCCACCGAGACCTACGCGCCCTCGTGCACCACCAAGACACCGGTCGAGGTGTGGCAGACCGGGGCGATCTCCGGGGACACCACCTGGAACCACCGGCCGACGTGGCAGACCGAGCTCGACACCCAGACCGAGGCCTATGGCTACGGCTCCGCCTGCCCCGCTCACTCCATCGGCTGGGACATCAAGTCCGCCATGCAGTCGATCGCCAACGCCAAGACCGCGAGCAGCATCACCCTCGGCCTGCGCGCGAGCGACGAGGACGACAAGTACGGGTGGAAGAAGTTCGACCACACCACCCTGTCGATCTCGACCACCTACGACCACAAGCCGAACACCCCGTCGGGCCTGACGACCTCTCCCGCCACGAGCTGCAGCGCTGTAAAGACAGTCGGTGACGGCGACGTCACGCTCTACGCCAAGGTCTCCGATCCCGACGGCGGCAACCTCACCGCGACGTTCACGGCCACCAAGACCACCGGCGGCGCGCAGATCGCCAAGGCCACCGTCTCCGCCCTCTCGGGCAAGACGGCCGCATACATCCTCAAGAAGTCCGTGCTTGAATCCGCGGCAGGCGGCTCCCTGCTGGGCGTCTCCTGGAACGTCACCACATCAGACGGCACCTACACCTCCGCGACGTCCTCGACGTGCAAGTTCCAGTTCGACAACTCCCGGCCCGGCGCGCCGGTCGTCACCGACTCCACCGGGCTGCAGTGCAGCGACCCCGACAGCACGGCGAACTACCAGGTCGGGGTCCCGGCCACCTTCACCCTTTCCCCGAGCGCAGGCACGGCACCGGCCAGCTACATCTACCAGCTCAACGGCGCGGCCCCCGTCAACACCATGGACACCACGCTCAGCATCACCCCCACCCGGGGCACGAACGTGCTCTACGTGACGGCCCTTTCGCCCGGCGGCAACATCGGCGACAGCGGCAACTGCGTGATCTACGCCTCGCCCCCGGCCACCGCCACCGACGGCGACATGAACGGCGACGGCACACCCGACCTCACCGTCGTCGGCAAGCAGGCGGGCCTGCCCAGCGGCCTGTGGCTCGTCAACGGCACCTCCGCCGGCCAGATCACAGCAGCCGCCACCAACCTCGGCACGCAGGGCACCGGCACCAGCCTGACCGGCTCGGCGTCCGACTGGGACGGCACCCAAGCCGTCACCGGGCATTTCGGCACCGGAGCCGGATTCAACGACGTCCTCGACTACAACCCCTCCACCGCCTACGGCATCATCCTGTACGGCAACGGCGACGGATCACCGCTGAGTCCTTACAGCGGTGACGAGATCAACGTCAACTACACGGTGTTCGTCGATCAAGCTGGAAACACCGCCACCAGCGTCACCACCGGCGGCAACCTGTACCACGTTCTCAACGGGGAACCCGCGACCGGCTACCCCGATCTGCTGCTGATCGACAACGGTCAGCTCTGGGACGAACCCGGCTTCCCCTTCCCGGGGGCCTTCGGCGGCATCGACAACGCCCTCCCGATCTCCGCCACTAGCCCCACTGGTACCGGTGACTGGACCGGCTGGACCATCACCGCCGCCCTCACCACCGACGGCCTGCCGGGCATGTTCGCCCGCAACACCACCAGCGGCGCCCTCTACTACTACTCCCCCGCCGACCTGGAAAACCTCGCTCTCGGCTCCCCCGCCGCCCCCGTCCAGATCGCCGCAAGCGGCTACACCGCCGCCGCGCTGCCCGTCCTGCAGGCCACTGACCTCGACGGCGACGGCACCCCGGACCTGCGCACTGTCAGCTCCACCGGGACCGTGACCCCGCGCATCTTCACCAACAGCAGCCTCGCCTCCCAGCCCACCCACACCCTCGCGCCCGCCGCCCACGCCTGGCCGCTCTCGGACAGCAGCGACGGCACGGTGGACACCGCGGCCGACACCGTCGGCACCCTCGCCCTGCACGGCGGCGGCACCGGCGCCGTCTGGAACGACAGCGACGACCTGCACAGCCCGGACGTCGACCTCGACGGCACCAGCACCGGCGTGCTCACCGCCACCGGACAGGCCGTCACCACCAACACGGCCTTCACCGTCTCCGCCTGGGTCAAGCCCGACGCCATCGGCAACCGGGTCGTCGAGCAGGAAGGCAGCGTCGTCCCCGGTTTCGAGCTTTACACCAACCCCACCGACGGCGTCTGGGGCTTCGCCATGCCGCAGGGCGACAACACCACAGCGGCCTGGGACATCACCACATCGCACCCGCACTCCGCGATCGCCGGCGTCTGGTCCCACGTGACAGCCACCTACAACCCCGCCACCTCCACCATGTCCCTCTACATCGACGGAGCCCTCCAGGGCACCGTCACCCACACCACCACCTGGAAGGCCACCGGCCCCTTCGACATCGGCGAGTATTTCTACAACGGCGCCCACAGCAGCTACTTCAACGGCCAGGTCTCCGACGTCCAGACCTGGAACACCGCCCTCACGCCCGCCCAGATCACCGACATCGGCTGGGCCCAGCCGTCCGCCATGCCCTCCGGGCCGCTGACGTCGAAGGTCGCGGGCAAGTGCGCGGACGACCCCAGCGGCGCCCCGACGAGCGGCACCATCGTCGAGATCTACACCTGCAACGGCAGCCCGTCCCAGAACTGGACGGTCTACCCCAACGAGACGATCCGCCCCGGTGCCCACGGCAACGTCTGCGTGGACGTCGTCTCCGGCGGCATCAGCGCCGGCTCCCCCGTCGAGCTCTACACCTGCAACGCCACCCCCGCACAGCAGTGGCAGCTCCTGCCCGACGGCCAGGTCCGCAACCCCCACTCCGGACTGTGCCTGGCCGACCCCGGCGCCTCCACCACCGACCGCACCCAGCTCACGCTGGCCGCGTGCGACAAGTCCACCGCCGTGACCTGGACACCCCCGCAGGCCGGCCCCACCAACCAGTGGAAGCTCGACGAGACCAGCGGCACCACCGCGCACGACGCCGTCAACGTCAACCACGCCACCGCCACCAGCGGGGTCACCTGGGGCACCAGCACCGACACCACCGGCCGCGCCATGCCCGCCGCCACCCTCGACGGCACCGGCTCGATCACCACCTCCCGCTGGGACATCGACACCACCGCGAGCTTCACCGTCTCCGCCTGGGCCAAGGTCACCGACCTCGGCAAGAACCAGGCCGTCCTGTCCGAAGGCACCACCAACAGCTACGCCTTCGCCCTCTCCTACTCCACGACCCTCCACGCCTGGACCTTCACCCGGTCCACCGCCGACACCACCAACCCCACCCTCATCCGCTCCAAGTCCACCGACAACCCCGCCATCCCCACCCCCGCGGCCAACACCTGGACCCACCTCACCGGCGTCTACGACACCACCACCGACCCCACCCACCCCACCATCCGCCTCTACGTCAACGGCACCCTCGCCAGCACCACCGCCTACCCCACCACCCCCTGGGACGCCCGCAACAGCCTCACCATCGGCCGAGCCCTCACCAACGGCACCTTCACCGACCCCATCACCGGCTCCGTCGCCGACGCCCGCCACTACGACCGCGCCCTCACCGACCAGCAGGCCTACAGCCTTTACCACGACGCGGCCTGACCACCTAGCGCAAACAGGCCTGCCTCCGCGGACGAGAACCGTCCACGGAGGCAGGCCCTCGGCACCACCACGCGCCGTCCGACGCGTCCGCTACACGTTGAACCGGAACGTATCCGGGCCGGACCTGACCTGCGGCGGAGCGCCGATCGTGGCTCTGACCAGGCAATCTGGTGTTGGCATGCGTTGGCCTCCGACGGGGGTTTACGGGTGTCCTGCGGACCGGTCGGACGACCGCGGGAGCAAATGTGTGGCGCGCCGGCCGGGTCTTCAACGAGGCTCCTGGGGTGAGCGAGCGCTACCCCTGCCCCTGCTGCGGGCACCGCGTCCTTGACGCAATGCCCGGCTCCTTCGAGATCTGCCCCATCTGCTTCTGGGAGGACGACGACGTCCAGTTCCGCTGGCCAACCGCCGCTGTCGGAGCGAACCGGGTCTCCCTCATCGAAGCACAGCGCAACTACCAAAGCTTCGGCGCCTGCGACCAGCACGGACGGAAGTACGTCCGCCCGCCAGCCGAGGACGAGCCGCTGGACCACGCCTGGCGCCCCATCGACCCGGAACGCGATTCGAACGGCGACCCCGCATCGTGCGGGAATCAACGTCAAATGGCCGGTTCGCGGAAAACCGGAGCCGATCGGTGTGCTGGCCACAGGCGCGGGACCGAACCCGCACTGGACCTATGCGCTGGGCCCACCGCTCCGAAGTAGCGGCGGGCTGAGCAGCCATGCGTCCCCACGGTTGTAGAGGGCGGCTGGGCGGCCGGTGGGGGGTAGTCGCTGTTCTCCGGTGGGGCGCACGAAGCCTTTGGTGTTGAGTACCTTGCGGCGGAAGTTGCTCGGGTCGAGGGGTTGCCCCCAGATCACCTCGTAGACCGTACGCAGCTCGCTCAACGCGAACGACTCCCCGCAGAAGGCCGTGGCGATGGCGGTGTACTCGAGCTTCCTGCGGACCTCCTCCAAGGCGTCCGCGAGGATATCGGCGTGGTCAAAAGCCAAGTGGTCGGTGGCGCCGAGGAGTTCTGCTACTGGAGTCCAGTAGGCGCGTTCGGCGTCGGTGCCGCCCACGGGCACGGGAAGGTCCGGCCCCAGGGCGAGGTAGGCGACGGTGACCACGCGCCCTCTCGGGTCGCGTGGCGGATCCCCGTAGGCGCCGAGTTGCTCCAGGTGGAGCTGGCTGCCGTCGATCCCGGCCTCCTCCCGCAGCTCGCGCAGCGCCCCTGCACGAAGGGTCTCGCCTTTACGGACGTAGCCGCCGGGCAGCGCGGCTCGGCCGAGGTACGGCTCCCGCCCGCGATCGATCAGGAGCACCATCAACCGATCGCTCCTGACGGTGAAGATCGCCAGGTCCACGGTCACCCACGATGGCTCCACCTCGGCGGAACCCTCCATCCGGTCGTTCATCAGATTCCCTAAAGGTCATGTTGACTTAAAGATGCCGAGCATTTATGGTCTCATGGACCTTAACCCTGCGAGGTAGGGGCACAGCATGATCACCGCACATGCACTGCCAGCCAAGGAATCGGTCGGAGAACCCACCGCCGCAACCCGCCACTTATGCGCGGGCGTATACGTCGACGAGCGGTTCCGTGACCTCGTGATCGACGAGGTGTGCACTGCCCCGTACCGGAGGGTCGCCCCCTCCTACGGGTTCGACATCGTCCCCGTCATGCGCCACGCCTGGCGGGCCGCGGCGCTGTCCGCCGTCCTCCGCTCGGCTCTCGTGGGAGCGGTAGTCGTCCCGGCCCTGACCGGAGCCCTGCCGTGCGCCGTCCTCGTCGGGTGCGGTCTCGCCCTGCTCTGGCTGCTGCGCGTCACGAGGGTGCTGCGGGAAGCCGATCGGGAGCGGCAGCCGAAGAAGGTGTCGAAGCGCCGCGAGTGGGAACACGCGATCATCAACAGCGACTTCCTCGGTCTGCTCTTTCCCGACAGGAAGACCCAGAAGCCGCCCGTGTTCCGACGGATCCGCGTCGTCGCGCTCTCGGTCGCCGCGACCGGCGCGGCCGTCGCGGTCTCCGATCCGAGCCAGGCGCTGGCGGCCCTGGCCGTCGCCGCTGGCATGGTGGTTGTGTGCCTGGGAGTAGGCGCCACGAGGCAGTTAATGCTCAACCACATCTACCGGGCGCAGAATCTCCGGCCCGGACGCCTGTCCGGTCGGCAGCGGGCGGCGGACCTTCAGCAGCGTCACGCCTGCGCGGTCTACCGCCGGCCCCGCCACAGCGAGGACGACGACAACGATGAGGAGGATCTGACCTTCTTCACCCTCTTCGGGGACACATCGCCCTTCATCGGGGCCGGTGAACTCATCTACCAGTGGAACCCGCCGATGGGCATCCAGCTGCTGCGCCCGAGCGACGACGACGGCGCATCGCTCCATGACCTGGAACACCGGGAACCGCCTTTCCAGGCGCACGAGCTGGTCGACCACCTGCGCGAAGCGGTGCGACTGCTCGACACCGACAGCCAGGAAGTCCGGCTTCCCACCCAAGTACGCGACCGCGTCTACGTGGCCGAGACCGATGTGGCGGCGGACCCGTCCCTTCTCGCCCGGCCCTTGGACGAGGCCGAGCTGCGGGACGTCATCAACACCCCGGGAACCAGGCGGCACCACTTCCTCGAAGTCACGACCCCCATGGCGGGGTCGGAATACGTGGCGACCGTCCTGCTGCGCGTCAACGTCCAAGGAAGGACCTTGAGTATCTCCATGGCGGCCTGCGTTCTCGCCCACACGCCGCGCTCCTTCCAGCGGACCGAGGAATTCGGTCAGCACGGCGCCATGGCCGTGGTCTGGTCCGCGTTCCGCGAACTGCGAGCGCTGCCGAAGGAGATTCAGAAGTCGTGGCGGGTCGTCCGGCACCTCGGCGCTCTGGGCAAGGCTGCCGTGCTCCCTCGCGACCTCACCAGCGAGCCGAGACGCAACTTGCTGGTAGGAAGCCGGGTGAGCATCAGGGAGACGTCGAGTCAGGCGTGGTCCAAGGTGCAACTGGAAAAGAGCGAGATCCTTGGACAGATGAAGACGATCGAGCGGAGGCTGCTCCGGGCCGCCAGTGACTTCCTCTCCACCAAGGACGTGGACATATCCGAGTTCACCAATCGGGCCATGAAGATCATCAACAGCGGGATCTTCAACTTCGGCGACAACAACAGCTTCAACAACAACGCGGTGGGCGACTCTGCCCACGTCGGCGTCGCGGGGAATCAGCCCGTGGGCTCCGGCGCACCCAGCGGAGGAGGAAATCAGTGACCGACAACCGAGGCATTGTCAGCAAGGGGAACGGCAACCACTTCAGCAACAACGCTGTCGGAGAAAACGCCAGGGTTTTCGGGGAGGCCGTTCCTCCTCGCATCGACACCCCAGCGAGCGGCAGCTCGGGAGAGGCCGAGCCCACAGCCACATGGGACATCGGGGTGGTCACCATTCTCAGCGAAGAATTACGCTCCGTGGTAGACGAGTTGGACCTGCGGCGCCACAGGGAACCCGGCGGCCTCTACTTCTACCAGGGCAGCCTTGACAGCCCGGACTCGACTGTCAGTATCGTGGCCACCCAGAGCCAGAGCCCGGGCCAGCGCTCGGCAATGGCCGCCCTGGAGAACCTGCACCACCGCTACGCGCCGCGGCTGTGGGCCATGGTCGGCGTGGGCGGGGGCATCGACAGCGAGCGCGCCCGCATCGGCAACGTCATCGTCTCCACCGACGTCGTCTACTACGAGCACCGCAAGATCAACCCGCACGGTGAGGTCCGGCACCGCGGGGAGCACCGCCAGGCACCGGCCCCGGTCGTCCACGCCGTCAACGCCTTCTTCGCGGAGAACGGAATGCCGGCACACCTGCGCCGCCGGCTCCGCTCGCGCGCCAGGGAGGAATTCGATGTCTACCCGGGGCTGATCGGGTCGGGCGAAGCCGTCATCGCGGACGGGGACAGCGAGATCCGGCATTACCTCAAGACCTACCACGAAAAGGTCCTGGCCGTGGACATGGAAGCCGGGGGGCTCAGCCAGTACTGGCAGGAGCACTCCGTCCGCGGTGCGGAGAACCCCGGTTGGATCGTCATCAGAGGCGTGTCCGACAACGCCGACGAGAACAAGGGCCACGGGTATCACGAACTCGCGGCCCGAAACGCTGCGCACGTCCTGCGGGAGCTCATCCCGTTCATCTGCTCACCGCTTTCCTGACGAGCGACATCACGCAGTCACAGGAGATGGTTCGCATGACCCCCTTCCTCCTGGGGATAGTCAGTTCACTGGCAGCCAGCGCGATCGCCCTCGGGCTCGGCCTCCTCCGCGGCTCACGTCCACTGTGGTGGCTGATCGCCGCCTGCTCGTCGTTCACCGGCACCGGCCTCCGCCGCGTCTACCGACGCCAAGCGTCCGCCGAGCGGGACATCGCACGCGACCTTGAGCGCGCCCGCTGGATCAAGGTCCTCGCGGGGCGCGGAAACGTGCTCACCCGCGAGGCGTTCTCCCCAGTGTGGACCGGGGAGTTCTCACCCGACTCCGTCCAGGTCCTGCTCCCCGACTCCCAGGCCCGGCAGAACTCCTGGCTCGACCAGCGCTCACACGACGTGCAGCGGTTCGATCCCGGCTACACCCGGACCCTGCTCAGAGGCCAGGTACGGACGAACATGGACTACCTCACCCACGTCACGTCCGCACGAGGCAATGTCGAACTCCGCGAATTCAACCTGCCCAACACCTGCCGCGTGATCGCGACAGACCGAGCCGCCTTCCTGACCTTTTACAGCAGCTCCACGCACGGCAGGAACTCCCCCTGCCTGTACGTCCGGGCACCCGGACTGCTCTACTCCATCGCCCTCCAGCAGTTCGACACAGCCTGGACCCACAGCTCCCCCGTCCACCCGTTGCCTCGTCCCTGATGTGATCCTCTGAAGTGGCCGGGCACGAACGTCGAGACATCGAGGTACGTGGGTGGCGCGGTACCGCGGCTGGTAGCGCGGCGTCGTACCTTGGGGCGATCAGTTCAGCGGTCAGTGAGCTTCTTCGAGGTGGCCACCGATCGGGTGATGGCCGTGAGCCGCAACGGGCGAGGCCCCCGGGCTGTTGATCGAGATGTCTGACGTCTCAATCACGCTGCTCGGAGGCCTCGTTGGTCATCTATCCTGCCGCACTCGACCTGCCCCACGGGCTCGTGGAGTGGGTCACCATGCTCATCGTCACCCGCGAGGGTGACCGCCGCTGCAAGCTCCGCCCGTCGCATCGCGCGATGGTCGCACTGGTCTATCTACGAGAGCACACCACACTGGCGAAGATCGCTGCCGGGTTCGGGATCAGCGAGGCCACCGCCCACGCCTACACCAGCACGGTCATCACCCTGCTCGCAGAGCGGGCGCCGGGCATGCTGAAGGTCCTGCGCGAGACGGATCCCGAGTTCGTCCTGCTCGACGGCACCCTCGCCGAGTGCGACCGGGTCCGCGACAGTCGGGCCGACTACTCGGCCAAGCACCGCCGACACGGCGTGAACGTCCAAGTCGTCACCGACCCGGAAGGCCGACTGCTGTGGCTCTCACCCGCACTGCCGGGCCGAGCCCACGACCTGACCGCCGCCCGCACCCACCGCATCATCCGCACATGCGAACGCCAAGGCGTCCCCATCCTGGCCGACCTCGCCTACCAGGGCGCCGGCCCCTGGCTGACCACCGGCATCAAACGCAAGCCCCTGCAGGAACTCACCCCCACCGAGAAGACCCTCAACCGCGCCCTGGCCGCAGCACGGGCACCCGTCGAGCGCGGCGTCGCACGGCTGAAGTCCTGGCGGATCTTCCGCCGATCGCGGTGCAGCCCCAACCGCATGACGTCAATCGCCAAGGCCGTCCTCACTCTGGAGCGGCAACGCTGAAGAAGCTCAGTTAGGCAGTTGCTGGGAGAGGTTGCAGAGCAGCCGTCCGGTTTGAAGAGTTCGCTTTGCCCGACAGGTCAACCGCGGTTGTCCCGGGGCTGTCGGACTCGTGCAACGCAGCAGGTCCACGCCCGATGTCGGTGGTTGTCGTTAGCCTGGCCTCGCAAACACGCGAGGGGGGCAGATGCCGAAGGTGCCTGAAAGCCGACGTATCGGACGCGCGGCGGTGAATGAGGTTCGTGCACTACTGGAGCGCCATAGCCACATCGTGCAAGAGATCGATGGCAGCAACGACCACGGCGAAGATCTGCACGTAACCCTCGTCCGCGAGGGACAACGCACAGAGGACGCCTTTCTCGTACAGGTGAAGGGCGGAGCCTCTGTGCGGACCAGAAGAGGGCATCGAGTCAAAGTCGGCGATCACACGGAGAACTGGCGCGACGGCAATCTCCCCGTCCTCTGTGTGGTTCACGACCCAGAACGCGGCGGTCTCCTTTGGGCAAACGCTACTCGCCAACTTCGACGCGCCCAGGCGCTACGGAAGCCCCTGAGATCAATCGTTGTGGAATCCGAGGCCGTCCTAGATGACGCACATATGGCTGGTTTTGAACAGGCCATGCGATGGCGCCTTACCCGAGAGCGCGAAGGAGTCGGCCGATGGGCAGACATGGCCGACGTCGAGTTCGCTCCGGACGATATCGTGAAGCCCTTCGAGAACGAGGTCTTCGAACCAATGGTCTTCTGGCAACGTCGCGGTGACCCGTACTCTGTACTGCTCCACCATGATCTCGATTGGGAACCCATACCCATCCAAGAATGGATGCTTCGCTTCTCGCCAATTCCAATGGTCGGTCACATCATTCTGGATGACGCGGAAGCACACTGGCTCATGAGCTGCTTCAAGTCCACCGGATGGTGGCGTCAACCAATCACCGACAACTCCGTTTGACGTCGCAACTCATGCCCCGGGAGTTCACCAGCAGGTAAGCCAGAGTTGAGGATTGCACGGGCCCCCACCCTACTGATTGGCACGTTCGCGCCAATACGGCCCTGCATACGGGAGCACGGTAGAGGAGCAGCGCCCGAAGGGAGCGTTGACCGCCGATTTTTTCATAACCCATCACAACAAGGTAGTCGATTGGCGCGATTACCAGTCATGGCGTCAGACCGCCTATAGGGCAGGGCAGCTGACCTGTTCATGGGTCAGTATGGGGCACGAGACTCTCCTGTATGACGCATCGGCTCGCCGCACGGAGCGGCTGGCCGTTCAGTCACCAAGCGTGGTCACTCGGTGACAAGCGAACACCTTGCGGCGCGCAAGAGGGAAGGAAGTCCCAGTGAAGTTGACTCGTCAGTAATGCAGTTCAGGGTGCCGTACCGGCAAGGGACCCTGACATCCTGAGCGGCATGGCAACGCTCGACGAGAAGCCCGCAACAGCCGATGACGTCCTGCCCCTGGCCCTGACGAACTACGGACACTTCACGTCCATGCGCGTCGACGCCGACCGCACCATCCGCGGGCTGACGCTGCACATGGAACGCCTCGCACGGGACTGCAGGATCGTCTACGGCGCCGACCTCGACACGGGGCGCGTCCGCGACCACGTCCGCGAAGCCCTCGACGGGCAGGCCGGGCCGTGCGTCGTCCGCGTCACGATCTATGACCCCGCCGTCGAGATGGGCCACCCCGCCGACGCCGAGAACCCGAGCGTCCTGGTCACCGTCCGCCCGGCCGGCAAGCTGCCTCCCGCGCCGCTGCGGGCCATGAGTGTGCAGTACGAGCGCGACCTCCCCCACGTCAAGCACTGCGGCCTCTTCGGCGCCCTGCACGCCCGCCGCGCGGCCCAGCTCGCCGGGGCCGAGGACGCGCTGTTCGTCGGCCGCGACGGACTCGTGTCCGAGGGCGGCACCTGGAACGCCGCCTTCGTCGACGGCAACGGCGCCGTGGTGTGGCCGCAGGCTCCCGTACTGCCCGGCGTCACCATGGCCCTGCTGCAGCAGCACGCCACCGGCATCGAGCACCGCACCGCCACCGTCACCCTCGACCAGGCCAAGGCCATGGCAGCCGCGTTCGCCACGAACACCTCAATCGGTGTCCGTGCCCTGTCGGCCATCGACGACACCGAACTGCCGACGCAGAACCCCACCTTGGCCGCGCTCCGCGACGCGTATCTGTCCATCCCCGGCGAACCGCTGTAAGGCCGGGCACGGACGTGACGACGGGCGTCGCACGGTGGACCGGCCGGGAAGTCTTACTCCTGCGCCAGGCGCTGCGCATGAACGGAAAGGACTTCGCCGCCAAGGTCGGCATCAGCTCCCGGCAGCTCGTGAACTGGGAGGGGCGAGGCGAGTCGATCAAGCCCCACCCCGACAACCAGGCCGCACTGGACACCCTGCTCTCCACGTCACCCCCGGAGGCCCAGTGGCGGTTCGCGCAGTTCCTCACCGAGCAGGCCGCCGTGGGCCAGGACGAGCGCACCGAGGAGCTGCTGCGCCGCAATCCGCACGCCATAAGGCACCCGGTCGACGGCAAGATCATGGTCCTCGTCGAGGAGGGCATCTACCTCTCCGGCCCGCAGGACCGGTCGATCTGGGTGGACGCCTACCGCATCGACGTCTACCCGACGACGAACCTCGACTACGAGCGGTTCGTCGGCGCAACTGAACACCGGCCCCCGCAGCACTGGCCGGGTGGGCGCTGCCCCGGCGCCCTTCGCGACCACCCCGTCGTCTGGGTCACGTGGCACGACGCCGCCGCCTACGCCCGCTGGGCGGGCAAGGCGCTCCCCACCGCCCGGCAGTGGGAGAAGGCGGCCCGCGGCCCGAACGGGCGCGCCTATCCCTGGGGCGGCGACCCCACCGCCGCGAAGTGCAACACCGCCGAGTCGGGTATCGGCGGTACGACGCCCGTCGCCCGCTACCAGTCCGGCGTCAGCCCGTACGGAGTGCACGACCTGTGCGGCAACGTCTGGGAGTGGTGCTCCACCCCGGGCGCCGACGGGCCGGACCGATACCAGCTGAAGGGGTCGGCGTTCAGCAGCCCGTTCGAGCGCGCCACGCCGTCACGGGAGAACGTGGCCAGCGCCACGATGCAGGACAACGACACCGGCTTCCGCTGCGCCGCGCTCGCGTAGCACGACATCCGCGACGCCGGCGTGCCGGACCGCGTGAGCGCGCACCCCCTCCGCCGCAGGTCAGACGGCCTACAACCACCTCAACTAGACGTTGAAGCGGAACTCCACCACGTCCCCGTCCTGCATGACGTAGTCCTTGCCCTCCATGCGGGCCTTGCCTTTGGCTCGGGCTTCGGATACGGAGCCGGATTCGGTGAGGTCGGTGAAGGAGATGACCTCGGCCTTGATGAAGCCTTTTTGGAAGTCGGTGTGGATGACGCCGGCGGCTTCGGGGGCGGTGGCGCCGCGCTTGATTGTCCAGGCGCGGGATTCCTTGGGGCCGGCGGTCAGGTAGGTCTGGAGGCCGAGGGTTTCGAAGCCGACGCGGGCGAGGGTGGCGAGGCCGGGCTCGGTGGCGCCGACGGATTCGAGGAGTTCGAGGGCGTCGGCCTCGTCGAGCTCGGCGAGATCCGCTTCGAGCTTGGCGTTGAGGAAGATGGCCTCGGCCGGGGCGACCAGGGCGCGCTGCTCGGCCTTGAAGGCGTCGTCGGTCAGCTCGTCCTCGTCGACGTTGAAGACGTAGAGGAAGGGCTTGGTGGTGAGCAGGTGCAGGTCGTGGAGGAGGGCGGCGCGTTCGGTGCCCTGGAGGATGCCCTGGGAGAAGAGGGTGTCGCCGCGCTCCAGGATGGCCTGGGCCTCTTCGACCGCGGCGACCTTCGGGGCGACGTCCTTCTTGATGCGGGACTCCTTCTGGAGCCGCGGCAGGACCTTCTCGATGGTCTGGAGGTCGGCGAGGATCAGCTCGGTGTTGATCGTCTCGATGTCGTCCTTCGGCGAGACCTTGCCGTCGACGTGGACGACGTTCTCGTCCTTGAAGGCCCGGATGACCTGGCAGATCGCGTCGGACTCGCGGATGTTCGCCAGGAACTTGTTGCCCAGGCCCTCGCCCTCGGAGGCGCCGCGCACGATGCCGGCGATGTCGACGAAGTCGACGGTGGCGGGCAGCACCCGGGCGGAGCCGAACACCTCGGCGAGCTTGTCCAGGCGCGGGTCGGGGACGCCGACGACGCCGACGTTGGGCTCGATCGTCGCGAACGGGTAGTTGGCCGCGAGCACGTCGTTCTTGGTGAGGGCGTTGAAGAGCGTCGACTTGCCGACGTTCGGCAGGCCGACGATTCCGATGGTGAGCGACACTGGCGACTTCCCGTTGCTTCCGCGGCGGCCCCGTGGCGGGCCGCGCGCCCTCCGGACGGGCGCGCCGCCAGTCTACGGGGCCCGGGCCGGGCGACCGGCCCCCGCTTCGAACACCGGCGCCCAGGCGGGGGAATGTCGCCGCAGGCTGCCGGATTTCCGGACGGGATACAAATACGCTGAGTAGGTGGATCAACACAGTGCGCGTACGGGAGGGCCCGGCGCCGGCGCCGACGCGCCCGTCGCCCCGCGGCCCGCTCCCGCACCCCCCGCGGGCGGCAAGGCGGGCGGCAAGGCGGGCGGGGCCAGCAGACCGCGCGGGCCCGGCGGCCGCAAGACCAGGGCCGCCGCCCTCCTGCGCCGGCTGCGCGCCCTGCGCCGCCCCCGCCCGCGCCTCACGGGCCTGGGCACCGGCGTGCTCACCACCCTCGTCACCGTGCTCGCGGGCGCCCTGGACGCCCTGCTCTTCGACGGGCCCGGCGTCTTCTTCGGCGTCGTCTTCGTCCTGGTGAGCGTGACCGCGGCGGTGTACGTGCGGCCGTACGACCTGGTCGCCGCCCCGGTGTCGGCACCGATCGCCTTCGCCGTCGGGATCGCGCTGACCGCCGACAGCGGCGACGGGAGCTTCGTCGGGCATCTGCTCGGGCTCTTCACCGGGCTCGCCCTGATGACGGGCTGGCTCTACACCGGCACGGTCGCGGCGGCGGTGATCGTCGCCGTCAGAGCTTTGCGGCTGCCATCGCGGCGCCGACGATCCCGGCGTTGTTCTGCAGCTCCGCGGGAACGATCTCCGCGCTGAGCCCGTGGCCGTGCAGGTAGGGCAGGAACTTCTCGGCCTTGCGGCTCACCCCGCCGCCCAGCACGAACAGATCCGGCGAGAAGAGCATCTCCACGTGCGCGAGGTACTTGCGCAGCCGGTGGCCCCAGTGCTCCCAGCTCAGGTCCTCGTCCTCGCGCGCCTTGACCGAGGCGCGCGACTCCGCGTCGTGGCCGTGCAGCTCCAGGTGGCCCAGCTCGGTGTTGGGGACGAGGCGGCCGTCGACGAAGACGGCGCTGCCGATGCCCGTACCGAGCGTGAGCACGACGACCGTGCCCCCGCGGCCGCGGCCGGCGCCGAAGGTCATCTCGGCTATGCCGGCGGCGTCCGCGTCGTTCATGACGACGACCGGCAGGCCGAGCCGCTCGCTGAGCGCCGCGCGGGCGTCGACACCGATCCAGGCCTTGTCGACGTTGGCGGCGGTGCGCGTCACGCCGTCCACCACCACGCCGGGGAAGGTCACCCCGAGCGGCCCCGACCAGCCGAAGTGCGCCACGACGTCCGCCACGCCGTCGATCACGCCGTCGGGCGTGGCCGGATGCGGGGTCGGCACCTTGTACCGCGCGTCGGCCAGGTCGCCCTTGTCGAGGTCGACGGGGGCGCCCTTGATGCCCGTACCGCCGATGTCCACACCGAACACGTTCATGACCTCCAGGCTAGAGGCGGGCCGCGGACCTCACCTCTCGTGGCTCCCCCCGCGGGAGGCGAACAGCAGAAAACCGGGTCTTGTCCGTACGGGAAAATCCCGCAGTCCTTACGAGGCTTCCCCGGTCGCGGCCTCCGCACGCAGATCCCGCCGGAGTTCCTTGGGCAGCGAGAACTGGATGTGCTCCTCGGTCGAGGTGACGACCTCCACGTCGCCGTAGCCGCGCGCGGCCAGCCACTCCAGCACCCCGTCGACCAGGATCTCGGGCACGGACGCGCCGGAGGTGACGCCGATGGTGCGGACGCCCTCCAGCCAGGCCGCGTCGATCTCGTCGGCGAAGTCGACCAGGTACGCGGCGTCCGCGCCGGCCTGGAGGGCGACCTCGACGAGCCGGATCGAGTTGGAGGAGTTGCGCGAGCCGACGACGATCACGAGGTCGGCGTCCGCGGCGATCTGCTTGATCGCGACCTGGCGGTTCTGCGTGGCGTAGCAGATGTCGTCGCTGGGCGGCGAGAGCAGGTTGGGGAAGCGGTCCTTGAGCGCGTCGACCGTCTCCATCGTCTCGTCGACGGACAGCGTCGTCTGGGAGAGCCACACGACCTTGTTCTCGTCGCGGACGGTGAGCCCCGCGACGTCCGCCGGGCCGTCGACGAGGTGGGTGCGCTCGGGCGCCTCGCCCATCGTGCCGATGACCTCCTCGTGGCCCTCGTGTCCGATGAGGAGGATGTCGTAGTCGGAGTCGGCGTAGCGGACGGCCTCGCGGTGCACCTTGGTCACCAGCGGGCAGGTCGCGTCGATGGTGGCGAGGCGGCGGGCCCCGGCCTCCTCGTGGACGACCGGCGCGACGCCGTGCGCGGAGAAGATGACGATGGAGCCCTCCGGCACCTCCTCCGTCTCGTCGACGAAGATCGCGCCCTTCTTCTCCAGCGTCTGCACGACGTACTTGTTGTGCACGATCTGCTTGCGCACGTAGACGGGGGCGCCGTACTGCTCGAGCGCCTTCTCGACGGTGATCACGGCCCGGTCGACGCCCGCGCAGTACCCGCGGGGGGCGGCGAGCAGGACGCGGCGGCTGGCTTCGGTCGTCATGCCGACCATCGTACGGGGGTGCGCTTGGCGGGCACGTGGGCGCTCGGGGTTTCGCGCGCGGCGGCCCGCGCTCCCGTACGCCGCGGGCCGTGCACCCGTACGCCGTGGCCCGTGCGCCGGTACGCCGTAGGCCCGGGCACCCGTACACCGCGGGCCCACGCACCCGCGCGCCCCGGACGGGGCGGGGCTGTCGGAGGGCGGCGCTAAGGTCGGGGGATGGCTCTCAGCACCTCGGCGGAAGCGCCGATCCCGGTCGGCGAGGTGTCGCGGCTGATCGGCGGGTGGGTCGACCGGCTCGGCGCGGTGTGGGTCGAGGGGCAGATCACCCAGCTCAGCCGGCGGCCGGGCGCGGGCGTGGTCTTCCTGACGCTGCGCGACCCCTCGCACGACATCTCCCTCACCGTGACCTGCTTCCGCGCCGTCTTCGACCAGGTCGCGGACGTCGTCGGGGAGGGCGCGCGGGTCGTGCTGCACGCGAAGCCGGAGTGGTACGGGCCGCGCGGCACGCTGTCGCTGCGCGCGGTGGAGATCCGCCCGGTGGGCGTGGGCGAGCTGCTGGCCCGGCTGGAGCGGCTCAAGCGGCAGCTGGCCGGCGAAGGGCTCTTCGCGGCCGACCGCAAGCGCCCGCTGCCCTTCCTGCCGCAGCTCGTCGGCCTGGTCACCGGCCGTGCGTCGGCCGCCGAGCGGGACGTACGGGAGAACGCGCGGCTGCGCTGGCCCGCGGTCCGCTTCGAGGTGCGCAACGTGCCCGTGCAGGGTGCGAACGCGGTGCCGCGGGTCGTCGCGGCGGTGCGGGAGCTGGACGCGCACCCGGAGGTGGACGTCATCGTGGTGGCGCGCGGCGGCGGCAGCGTCGAGGATCTGCTGCCCTTCTCCGACGAGCAGCTGGTGCGCGCGGTCGCGGAGTGCACGACGCCGGTCGTCTCGGCGATCGGGCACGAGCCGGACTCGCCGCTGCTGGACCTGGTCGCCGACCTGCGGGCCTCCACGCCGACGGACGCCGCCAAGCGCGTCGTGCCTGACGTGCGCGAGGAGCTGGCCCGGGTGCGGCTGGTGAGCGACCGGGCGCTGCGGGTGGTGCGGGGGCTGCTGGACCGCGAGGAGCGCGGGCTCGCGGCGGCGCTGAGCCGGCCGGTGATGGCGCGGCCCGAGCTGATGATCGACGGGCGGGCGGACGAGGTGGCCGACCGGCTGGAGCGGGCCCGCCGCTCGCTGCGGCACGCGCTGGACCGCGCGGACGCCGACCTCTCCCACACCCTGGCGCGGGTCGTCGCCCTCTCCCCCGCGGCGACGCTGCGCCGCGGCTACGCGGTGCTCCAGCGGGCGGACGGCGCGGCGGTCCGCGACCCGGCGGAGGTCGCGGCGGGCGAGGAGCTGCGGGCGCGGGTGGCGGAGGGCGAGTTCGCGGTACGGGTGGCGGCGGACGACTGAGGCGGGGGCTCTTCGCGGGCAGGGGCTCTTCGCGGGCAGGGGCTGTCCGTGGGCGCCCCTAGGCTGGGCGCATGGGAGCTGACCAGGAGACCACCACCGCCGCGCTGGGCTACGAGCAGGCCCGGGACGAGCTGATCGATGTCGTGCGCCGGCTGGAGGCGGGCGGCGCCACGCTGGAGGAGTCGCTCGCGCTGTGGGAGCGGGGCGAGGAGCTGGCGCGGGTGTGCCGGCGCTGGCTGGAGGGCGCCCGCAAGCGGCTGGACGCCGCCCTCGCCGCGGAAGACGCCGAGGAGGCCGCGGCGGAGACCGAGGGGGACGAGCCCGCCGCGGAATGAGCCCGTCCGGGAGCAAAAGGCCTGGTCACGTACCCGGAAGGCGTGACCGGCGTCACAGTTGAGCGCGGAATGGTTGAGTGTTCACGCATGTTGGATCCGGTGTCCCCACCACGGGACACGCGTACCGACTGCTCAGAACGACTCTCCCCCCAGAGGTAAACCATGACGCTCGTACTCGACCCCGCCGCCCAGGACCTGCTCTTCCGCGAGGCCCGCACCGCCAACACCTTCACCGACGAACCGGTGACCGACGAGCAGGTCCAGGCGATCTACGACCTGGTCAAGTACGCCCCGACGGCCTTCAACCAGCAGCCGCTGCGGGTCGTCCTGGTCCGCTCCGCCGAGGCCCGTGAGCGCCTGGTGGCGAACATGTCCGAGGGCAACCAGCCGAAGACCTCCACCGCGCCGCTGGTGGCGATCCTGGCCGCGGACAACGAATTCCACGAGGAGCTGCCGACCGTCCTGCCGCACTTCCCGCAGGCCAAGGACGTCTTCTTCGCCGAGCGCCCGGTGCGCGAGGCCTCCGCGGCGCTGAACGCCTCGCTCCAGGTGGGCTACTTCATCATCGGCGTGCGCGCGGCGGGCCTGGCGGCCGGCCCGATGACCGGCTTCGACGCCGAGGGCATCAACAAGGAGTTCTTCGCCGACGGCGAGCACTCGGTGCTGGCCGTGGTCAACATCGGCAAGCCGGGCGAGGACGCCTGGTTCCCGCGCAACCCGCGCCTGGAGTACGACCAGGTCGTCACCACCGTCTGACGTGCGAGAGGCCCCGTAGCCGTACGGGGCCCCGCAAGCAGCGCCGCCCGCGTTCCCCCGCGCGGGCGGCGCTTCTCCATGTCCAGGGCCCTACTTCTGCGCGCCGCCGCTCTCCTTGACGAGGGCGGCCACCGACGTGACCTGGGAGAGCGGGCCCGTGCCGAGCACCACCGTGGTGTGGTCCTGCTCCTGGTGCACCAGCGCGGTGTAGCGCTTGCTCTTCCACTGCTCCCACTGCACGCCGCCGGCGCTCACCGTGCCCGTGCCCTGCCGCTTGCCGTCGAGCGTGACCTCGGCGATGAAGGCGGCCGCGGCGGCGTTGCTCTGCTCGACGCCGACGTACTCCTTGTCAGTGCTGACGAACCCGAGGTGCCAGGTCACCTTGTGCGGGTCCGTGGCGTCGAAGGTGTCCCCGGTGGGCGTCCAGTCCTTGCCGAGGCCCTCGGGGGCGGCCACCGGGTAGGGGGCCCAGCGCCGGGCCTGCTCCAGCGAGGCGGTGTAGTCGACCTTGAGCGACTTGGCCGGCGAGGCCTTGGAGTCGTGCGGGACGAAGAGGTAGATCACGGCGACGACGACGGCGAGGACCGCCAGGGACAGGAGGAGGTCCTTCACCGTCTTGTTGCCACGCTTGTCTGCTGCCACGCCCCTATCGTCCCCCATGCCCCGACGCGCCCGGACCGCCGGGTCCGCGGCCGGGCGGGGGCGGTGCGCGGGGTGTCCGGCCGGCCACGGCACGTTTGCGCTCATGTGACGGGTGCCCTGCTCATATTCGCGGGCAGCAGGTAGGTTGGCGGCACCCTCAACCACCGGCCGTCCTCGTACAGAAAGGTGCGCTGCGATGACCGAGCACAACGGACAGAACCTGCCTCCCGCCCTGGAAGTGGCACCCGAGGCACCCGACAGAAACCTCGCCCTGGAGCTGGTCCGGGTCACCGAGGCCGCCGCGATGGCCGCCGGGCGGTGGGTCGGGCGCGGCGACAAGAACGGCGCGGACGGCGCTGCCGTCAGGGCGATGCGGACCCTGGTGCACACCGTGTCGATGAACGGCGTCGTGGTGATCGGCGAAGGCGAGAAGGACGAGGCGCCGATGCTCTACAACGGCGAGCGGGTCGGCGACGGCACCGGGGCGGAGTGCGACGTCGCGGTGGACCCGGTCGACGGCACGACGCTGACCGCCAAGGGCATGCCCAACGCGGTGGCGGTGCTGGCGGTCGCCGACCGCGGCACCATGTTCGACCCGTCGGCGGTCTTCTACATGGACAAGCTGGTGGTCGGCCCGGAGGCGGCGGAATTCGTCGACATCACCGCGCCGCCGTCGGTGAACATCCGCCGGGTGGCGAAGGCCAAGGGCAGCGCGCCGGAGAACGTCACGGTGGTCGTGCTGGACCGGCCGCGGCACGACGACCTCGTCAAGGAGATCCGCGAGACCGGGGCCCGTATCAAGTTCATCGCCGACGGCGACGTGGCGGGCGCGATCATGGCCGTACGGGAAGGGACCGGTGTCGACATACTGCTGGGCATCGGCGGCACACCCGAGGGCATCATCGCGGCCTGCGCCGTGACGTGCCTGGGCGGCACGATCCAGGGCAGGCTGTGGCCCAAGGACGACGCGGAGCGGCGCCGGGCGCTGGACGCCGGGCACGACCTGGACCGGGTGCTCACGACGACGGATCTGGTCAGCGGCGAGAACGTCTTCTTCGTGGCGACCGGCGTGACGGACGGCGAGCTGCTGAACGGGGTGCGCTACCGGCGCGAGACCGCGACGACGTCCTCACTGGTGATGCGCTCGAAGTCCGGCACGATCCGGCAGATCGACTCCGTGCACCAGCTGTCCAAGCTGCGCGCGTACAGCACGATCGACTTCGACCGGGCGCGCTGAGCGGATCCCGGCCGCCCGCGCCGGTCGCCGAACGCTCCCGTACGCCCCCCGCGTACGCCCGCCGCACGCACCTCCTGCCCGGACCGGGCCGCTTCGGCCCCGCGGCCCGGCCCTCCGGGCAGGACGTGCGCCGTGGCGTTCAGCCCGCCACGGCTATCTGCTGCGCCGGGCGCTGCAGTTCGACCTCGCGGCGGCGTCTGCGGGCGAGGACGACCCGGCGCTCGGCCGCGGTCATGCCGCCCCACACTCCGTACGGCTCGGGCTGGACGAGCGCGTGCTCGCGGCACTCCAGCATGACCGGGCAGCGGGCGCAGACCCGTTTCGCGGCCTCTTCCCTGGCCAGCCGCGCGGCGGTCGGCTCCTTGGAGGGCGCGAAGAACAGGCCGGCCTCGTCGCTGCGGCACGCCGCGTCGGAGTGCCAGGGCCCGCCCAGGTCACGCGGGTGACCTGGTGGAGTGGTCGGTTCCGTGACGGGCTCGATCGGTTGAAGCACGGGATACTCCTGACGACGGCTCGTGGTCTGCCACGCCTGCCGCCCGCCGACTGCTCCCCGTGCGCGGCGTACGACAGCGGCAGCGCGGCTGCGTGTCCCGTTCCCCTACCCGCTGTACGCGACTTCATGCGCACCGTGTTCACTCATGAGCGCGCCAGAGGACCCCCGCTGACCTGGAGTTGGCGTGAACACGCAGCATTCCTGGCGTACACACGCACCATCCGTCCCGGGTGCCGCGGTCACGGTGCGGGACGGTCCGGCCGCGTCGGCCACCTCAGTCGCCGAGCTGCTTCTTCGTCCAGTCCTTGACCTTCTTGCCGCGCTTGGCCTTCGCCTCGACGCCGCCCCAGAAGGCCACCCCGTCCACCCGCACGACGGGCGCGCCGGGGTCGGGGGACTCGTACGCCTTGATGTCGGAGCCGCCCATGATGCCGATCACGCCGCCGCCGCGCAGCGTCACGTTCTCCGGCAGCTTGATGGTGACGCCGCCCATCACGGCGGTGCAGTGGATGACGAGTTCGGGCGCGGTGAAGGTCGCCTCGGACAGGTCGATGTCGACGCCGCCCATGATCGCCACCGCGGTGATCTTGTGCCCGACGCGCCAGCGGCCCTTGCGCTCGGCGCCGCCGAGGATGCCGACCAGGTTGGGGTTCTCGCCGCCGCCGTCGGAGTAGCCGCGCGAGGCGGCCGTCGGGGCCGCGGCGGGGTGGGCGGCCGCGCCCGCGGGCAGGTCGGCGACGAGGGGCTCCAGTTCGCCCATGGTCTTGGCGGCGTAGACGTGGTCCAGCCGCTCGGAGTGCTCGGCGGAGTCGAGCCGGCCCTCGGCGAGCGCCTCGCGCAGGATGTCGGCGATGCGGTCCCGGTCGGCGTCCGACGCCCGCAGGCCCGCCGCGCCGGAGGCCGCGGTGGCGACCGGGGCGGCCGGAGCCGGAGCGACCGGGGCCGGAGCGGCCGGGGCCGCGGGTGCCGCGGCGGCGGGCACCACGGCGGTCTCGGCGGCTTCCGCCGGCTGCTGTCCGGGCTTCTGGAGCTGCGATTCGTCCACGCGCCCACGGTACAAGGACGCGATAGATCGCGACCACCCCGGGAACAGCCGGAGCCGCCCCCCATCCGCCCCCTAGGGGACGTGGCCGGCAAGGGCCTTCGGGCCTCGGGGTGAGCCGGACCTCACAGCCGGGGGGCGGCCGGGACGCTCGTATGCTGGAAGCGCTTCAGCGACGACGCAGCCGAGTGAGGAATGCCCGACATGCCCGACTTCGAATACACGGATCTGCTCCCCCTCGGCGAGGACACCACTCCTTACCGCCTCGTCACCAGCGAGGGCGTGAGCACCGTCGAGGCGGGCGGGCGCACCTTCCTCCAGGTCGAGCCCGAGGCGCTGCGCCGGCTCGCGGCCGAGGCGATGCACGACATCTCGCACTACCTGCGCCCCGCCCACCTCGCCCAGCTGCGCCGCATCCTCGACGACACCGAGGCCAGCCCCAACGACCGCTTCGTGGCGCTCGACCTGCTCAAGAACGCCAACATCGCGGCGGCCGGCGTGCTCCCGATGTGCCAGGACACCGGCACCGCGATCGTCATGGGCAAGCGCGGCCAGAACGTGCTGACCGGGGGCGGCGACGAGGAGGCCCTCTCGCGCGGCATCTACGACGCCTACACCAGGCTCAACCTGCGCTACTCGCAGATGGCGCCGCTGACGATGTGGGACGAGAAGAACACCGGCTCCAACCTCCCCGCCCAGGTGGAGCTGTACGCGACCGACGGCGGCGCGTACAAGTTCCTCTTCATGGCCAAGGGCGGCGGCAGCGCCAACAAGTCCTTCCTCTACCAGGAGACCAAGGCCGTCCTCAACGAGGCCTCGATGATGCGCTTCCTGGAGGAGAAGATCCGCTCGCTGGGCACCGCGGCCTGCCCGCCGTACCACCTGGCGATCGTGGTGGGCGGCACCAGCGCGGAATTCGCGCTCAAGACCGCCAAGTACGCCTCGGCGCACTACCTGGACGAGCTGCCCGCCGAGGGCTCGCCGGCCGGGCACGGCTTCCGCGACAAGGAGCTGGAGCAGAAGGTCTTCGAGCTGACGCAGAGGATCGGCATCGGGGCGCAGTTCGGCGGCAAGTACTTCTGCCACGACGTGCGCGTGGTGCGGCTGCCGCGGCACGGCGCGTCCTGCCCGGTCGCGATCGCGGTGTCCTGCTCGGCCGACCGGCAGGCGCTCGCGAAGATCACCGCAGAGGGCGTCTTCCTGGAGCAGCTGGAGACCGACCCGGCGCGCTTCCTCCCCGAGACCACCGACGAGCACCTGGACGAGAACGTCGTCCGTATCGACCTCAACCGGCCGATGGACGAGATCCGCGCCGAGCTGACCAAATACCCGGTCAAGACCCGGCTGTCGCTGTCCGGCCCGCTGGTCGTCGCGCGCGACATCGCGCACGCCAAGATCAAGGAGCGGCTGGACGCGGGCGAGGAGATGCCGCAGTACCTGCGCGACCACGCCGTCTACTACGCGGGCCCCGCCAAGACCCCCGAGGGCTACGCCTCCGGCTCGTTCGGCCCGACCACGGCCGGCCGCATGGACGCGTACGTCCAGCAGTTCCAGGCGGCGGGCGGCTCCTTCGTGATGCTCGCCAAGGGCAACCGCTCGAAGCAGGTCACCGACGCGTGCGCCGCGCACGGCGGCTTCTACCTCGGCTCGATCGGCGGCCCCGCGGCCCGCCTCGCGCAGGACTGCATCAAGAAGGTCGACGTCCTGGAATACGCCGAGCTCGGCATGGAAGCGGTGTGGAAGATCGAGGTCGAGGACTTCCCGGCCTTCGTCGTCGTCGACGACAAGGGCAACGACTTCTTCACCGACCCCGCGCCCGCCCCGACCTTCACCAGCATTCCGGTGCGTCAGGGCTCCTGACCCTGCCCGGTGTTCGGCCGTCACCGCGTGATCCGCGCCCCGCGAAACGGGGCGTAAGGGGTAGCGGTGGCGGCCGAGTTGCGTTCGGGGGAGGCGGGCCGGTATCCACAGCGCAGGACGCTGGGAGGATGACGTGCCATGGCCGGTGTGATGAACGCGTGGAGGCGGTCCGCGGCCGGGCGGTTGACGAAGCAGGCGATGCACATCGAGCTGATGCACCGTTCGATGGCCTTCGCCGCGCTCGGCTTCGTGACGCTCATGCCGCTGCTGGTGGTGGTCGCCGCCGCGACGCCGTGGGAGAACCGCCCGGGCTTCGCGCAGTGGGTGGTGGACGGCATGGGGCTCAACCCCGACGGCTCGCACCGGCTGCGCACCCTCTTCGCCGCGCCGAACACCGTGCTGAGCGCGACCAGCGCGTGGAGCCTGGCCTCGCTGGCGTACTTCGGGCTGTCCTTCGTGGCCAGCGTGGAGACCGGCTACCGGAAGATCTGGGACCAGCCGTCCGGGCCGTGGCACCGCGACTACCGGCGCACGGTGTGGCTCGTGGTGCTGACCGCCTATCTCTTCGGCGAGTCGCAGAGCGCCGCGGCGATGGGCAGCACCCTCGCCGAGCGCGGCGCCCGGATCGCGGCGACCTTCGTCCTCGGGGTCGTCTTCTTCGCCTGGGGGCAGAGCTTCCTGCTCTACGGGGCGGTGCGGGTGCGCACCGCGCTGCCCGGGGCGGTCTTCACGATGCTGGGGCTGGCCGGGCTGCGGATCTTCTCGCATCTGTTCTTCGCGCAGCTGATGGTCAGCAACGGCGACGCGTACGGCCCGGTCGGCACCGTCCTGACGGTCGTGACATGGCTGGTCGGCGTGGGCTTCGTGGTCTTCGGCGGCGCCCTGCTGGGCCGCCATCTGCGGGACGTGCGGATCCTGCGGCGCGGCGCCGAGATCCCCCGGCCGCGGCAGGAGGGCTGGCTGGAGGAGCCCGAGGAGGCCGTGCCCGGCGTCCGCTGGCGCTCCGACGGCGCGGGCGGCGCGATCGACTGAGCCCGGCGCCGCCGGGATGCCCCGGCGCGCCCGGCCGGGCCCGCGCCACCGGCGTACGTCCCCCGGCGCGCCCCCGCGCCCCGCGCGTCGGCCGCCCGGTGCGTGCGGCGGGCACGGCGGGAACAAAGGCCCGGAGCGGGGCACTGTAGTAACCATGGACGGACACGGGACGGACAGCGCGGAGGACTACCGCGTCGAGCACGACTCGATGGGCGAGGTGCGGGTGCCCGCGGCGGCGAAGTGGCGGGCGCAGACGCAGCGGGCGGTGGAGAACTTCCCCGTCTCCGGCCGCCCCCTGGAGCGCGCGCACATCGCGGCGCTGGCCCGGATCAAGGCGGCCGCGGCGCAGGCCAACGCGGCGCTCGGGGTGCTGGACGAGGACATGGCCGAGGCCGTCACGGCGGCGGCCGGCGAGGTCGCCGAGGGCCGCTGGGACGCGCACTTCCCGGTGGACGTCTTCCAGACCGGCTCGGGCACCTCGTCGAACATGAACGCCAACGAGGTCATCGCGACGCTGGCGACCGAGCGGCTGGGCCGCCCGGTGCACCCCAACGACCACGTCAACGCCAGCCAGTCGTCCAACGACGTCTTCCCGTCCTCGCTGCACATCGCCGCGACCGCCGCGGTGACCGGCGACCTGATCCCCGCGCTCACCCACCTGGCCGAGTCGCTGGAGCGCAAGGCCGCGGAGTTCGCGGACGTGGTGAAGTCCGGCCGCACCCATCTGATGGACGCCACGCCCGTGACGCTGGGCCAGGAGTTCGGCGGATACGCCGCCCAGGTGCGGTACGGGATCGAGCGGCTGGAGGCGTCGCTGCCGCGGCTCGCGGAGCTGCCGCTCGGCGGCACCGCGGTCGGCACCGGCATCAACACCCCGCCCGGCTTCGCGGCCGCGGTGATCGCCGAGGTCGCGCAGGCCACCGGGCTGCCGCTGACGGAGGCGCGCGACCACTTCGAGGCGCAAGGGGCACGGGACGGCGTCGTGGAGACCTCGGGCCAGCTGCGGACGATCGCGGTGGGCCTGACGAAGATCGCGAACGACCTGCGCTGGATGGCCTCGGGACCGCGTACGGGCCTGGCCGAGATCGCGCTGCCCGACCTGCAGCCGGGCTCGTCGATCATGCCGGGCAAGGTCAACCCGGTGGTGCCGGAGGCGGTGCTGATGGTGGCCGCGCAGGTGATCGGCAACGACACGACGGTCACGGTCGCGGGCGCGGCGGGCAATTTCGAGCTGAACGTGATGCTGCCGGTCATCGCCCGCAATGTGCTGGAGTCGGTGCGGCTGCTGGCGAACGTCAGCCGTCTGCTGGCCGACCGCACGATCGACGGCATCACCGCGGACGCCGGGCGGGCCCGCGAGTACGCCGAGTCGTCGCCCTCCGTCGTCACCCCGCTGAACAGGTACATCGGCTACGAGGAGGCGGCGAAGGTGGCCAAGCGCGCGCTCGCCGAGCGCATCACCATCCGTCAGGCGGTTCTGGACGGCGGCTACGTCGAGCGCGGACTGCTGACGGAGGAACAGCTCGACACCGCGCTGGACGTGTTGCGTATGACACGCCCGTAACGCGTGGTTCGTAAGATCTGTTCATGACAGCCCGAACCGAGAACGGGGCGGCGGCCCCGGCAGGAGACCCGAACGGCGGCCGCTGGGCACCCGGCGACCAGGTGCTCTGGCGCTACCGGGGCAACGGCGCGGACGACGGCTTCCACATCGCGCGCCCGGTCACGGTGGTGCGCGACGACCCGGACGTGCTCGCGGTGTGGATGGCGCCCGGCACCCCGGTGGTGCGCCCGGTGCTCGCCGACGGCACGCCCGTGCACCGCGAGCCGCTCGCGACCCGCTACGTCAAGCCGCGCAGCACGCGGGTGGAGAAGTGGTGGGGCAGCGGCGTGCTGAAACTCGCCCGTCCGGGTGAGCCGTGGTCGGTGTGGCTGTTCTGGGACGAGAGCTGGCGCTTCCGCAACTGGTACGTGAACCTCGAACAGCCGCTGCGCCGCTGGCCGGGCGGGGTGGACTCGGTCGACCACTTCCTGGACATCGCGGTGCGCCAGGACCGCGGCTGGCGCTGGCTGGACGAGGACGAGTTCGCGCAGGCGCAGGCGGACGGGCTCATGCCGCCCGCGCTGGCCGCGCAGGTCCGGCGGGACGGGCAGCGCGCGGTCGAGGCGGTCCGGGCGTGGGGCCCGCCCTTCTGCGACCCCTGGCCCGACTGGCGGCCCGACCCGTCCTGGCCCGTCCCGGCGCTGCCCGCCGACTGGGCCCGCGAGCCGGACGAGGGCGCGGGGCGGGACGACGGGGCGGACACCGGGCAGGGCGGCGGGGACGCGTCCGGTACGCCTGGTCCGTCCGGTACGCCGGACGCGCCCGGCGGCCCCGGCGCGGCGGGCGGGACCGGCGGGCCCGGCGTTCCCGCCGGTCGGGGGCTTCCCGTCCGGCGGGCGAGACGATCGGTGTGAACCCCTTGTTGCGCCCCCGAGCGGCAACCGTAGGATCGTTCTCCGGAGCATCGCAGAAACGCCGATCTCAGCCTAGAGTTTGACGCCGCGTCACCAGTACGCCCGGTGGACGCCGGGCTCCGTATACGTTCCGGGGCTCCGCCCCGGGCGGCCCGGCACCATCGGAACAGCAGTCAGGGAGGCCCTGAGCAGTGGGAAGCGGCGAGGAGCGCGCCGTGCCGGACGGGCACGCGCGCGGCACGCACAGCACCCCGGCGGAGCCTGCCGGCCCGGAAGCGGGCGGTTCCGACGGCGCGCAGGGGACGGGCGGCGGGCTCGACGGGCTGGACGCCCTCGAAGGACTCGCGGCGCTCGACGGCTTCGACGACGGGGAGGGTCCGGACGGCGTACCGGCCGACGACCGCCCGTGGGGCCGCGGCGAGCAGGCCGCGGCCTTCGACGCGATCGGCGACCGCTACGACCAGGCCTTCCCGACCAAGCAGAGCCAGCTGACGGCCGGCGAGTGGCTGGCCGACACGCTGCCGCCCGGCTCCCGGGTGCTGGACCTCGGCTGCGGCACCGGTGTGCCGACCGCGCGCCAGCTGGTGCGCGCGGGCCACCGCGTCACCGGGGTGGACCTGTCCACCGGAATGCTCGCGCTGGCCCGGGAGAACGTGCCGGAGGGCGACTTCTTCCAGGCCGACATCGCCCATCTGCCGCCCGGCCCGCCGCTGGAGCCCGGCAGCTTCGACGGGATCGCCGCCTTCTTCTCGCTGCTGATGCTGCGCCGCTCGGAGATCCCGGGGACGCTGGGCGCGGCCCGCGAGCTGCTCGTGCCCGGGGGCCTGCTGGCGCTGTCCATGGTCGAGGCCGATGTCGACGACGTGCCCATCCCCTTCCTCGGCCACACCATCCGGGTGTCCGGCTACCTGCAGGACGACCTGCGGGAGATCGTCACGGATGCGGGCTTCGAGGTGATCAAGGAGGATGCGTACGCGTACGCGCCGGCCAGCACGGACGTACCGCCCGAGCGGCAGATCTACCTCTGCTGCCGGCGGGCGTGAAACCGCGGCCGCGCCCCGGACGTCCCACACACGCAGGCAGGAACGCCGTACCGATCACCCCCCAGCCCGCCGCGGCCCTCGCGTGGCGCCCAGACGGATGGAAAGACTCGCGTGACCACGGACCCGCCCCGCCCGCCCCGGCCCCCCGCCGCGCCTGCGCCGGACCCGCGCGGCGGCTACAGCCTGCCCGAGAAGCCGGCTGACGAGGCGGCGGAGCCGCGCACCGAACCGCGCACCGGCTCCTGCGGCGACCCGGCGGCCGAGGCCCCCGCCCGCCCGCGCCCGGTGCCGCCGGACGCCGCGCGGCACCGCGGCCACGGCCGGCCCGGCAAGGACGCGGAGGCGGGCGACCCCGGCGACGAGCCGCGGGGCGGCGAGGAGTCGCTGAACGCCTTCGTGAGCACCCCGCCGCGCGGCACCCCCGTCGAAGCGGCCGGCCACCCCGTGGACGAGGAGTCGGGCGGAATGCGCATCCCGATGCCCGCGCAGACCGGGCCCGAGGCCGACCGGCTGCGCTACGTGGGCGCCGCCACCCGGCGGATCGCCCGCGGTGTCGACCTCGACGAGATCCTGCTGGGCCTGTGCCGCTCGGCGGTGCCGGCCTTCGCCGACGCGATCCTGGTCTACCTGCGCGAGCCGCTGCCGGTCGGCGACGAACGGCCGTCGGGGCCGCTGCGGCTGCGGCTGCGCCGCTCGGACGGCGGCCTCGAAGGCCCCGCAGAGCCGGACGACGACCAGCCGGTCGGCGCCTCCCCGCTGCTGCCGTCGCTGGTGCCGGCGACGGATTCCTCCTACGGCGCCGGGGACTCCATCGGCGTGCTGCTCGACGGGCCGCTCGCCGAGGTGCTGCGCGGGGTGCGGCCGGTCTTCGCCGACTCGCTGCGCGCCGCCGACGCGCTCGCCGAGCTGCTCGGCGTCCCGCAGGACGACCCGTCCGCGCTGCCCACCGGCCGCCGCGCGCTGCTCGCGCCGCTGCGCGGCCGCCGCCGGGTGATCGGCGCGGCGGTGCTGCTGCGGCGGGCCGAGCGCAGCCCGTTCGAGACCGACGACCTGCTGGTGGCCGCGCAGCTCGCCACGCACACCGCGCTCGGCGTCGACAAGGCCGTGCTGTACGGGCGCGAGGCGTACATCGCCGACGCGCTCCAGCGCGAGATGCTGCCCGACTCGCTGCCGCAGCCCACCGGGGTGCAGCTCGCCAGCCGCTACCTGCCCGCGGCCGAGTCCGCCCGGGTCGGCGGCGACTGGTACGACGCGATCCCGCTGCCCGGCAGCCGGGTCGCGCTCGTCGTCGGCGACGTCATGGGCCACTCCATGACCTCGGCGGCCATCATGGGCCAGCTGCGTACCACCGTGCAGACCCTGGCGGGCCTGGACCTGGCGCCGCAGGAGGTGCTCTACCACCTCGACGAGCAGGCCCAGCGGCTCGGCCAGGACCGCATGGCGACCTGTGTCTACGCCGTCTACGACCCGATCGCGCACCGCCTGATCGTGGCGAACGCGGGCCATCCGCCGCCGGTGCTGCTGCACGCCGACGGGCTCGCCGAGGTGCTGCGCGTCCCGCCGGGCGCGCCCATCGGCGTCGGCGGGGTGCCCTTCGAGGCCGTCGAACTGCCCGCGCCCGCGGGCGCCACGCTGCTGCTCTACACCGACGGGCTGGTCGAGTCGCGCTCCCGGGACGTGTGGGGCGGTATCGAGCTGCTGCGCGAGCGGCTGCACGACGCCGCGTCCGTCGTCTCGCCGCCGCCGCTGGAGCCGCTGTGCGACGAGGTGCTGGAGATCCTCGGGCCCGGCGACCGGGACGACGACATCGCGCTGCTCGCCGCCCGCTTCGACGGGATCGCGCCGAGCGACGTCGCGTACTGGTTCCTGGAGCCGCAGCCGCAGACCCCCGGCCGGGCCCGCCGCCTGGTCCGCCAGGCGCTGCGCCGCTGGGACCTGGAGGACCAGCTGGAGGCGGCCGAGCTGCTGGTGAGCGAGATCGTCACCAACGCGGTGCGGTACGCCGAGCGTCCGATCACGCTGCGGCTGCTGCGCACCGACGTGCTGCGCTGCGAGGTCGGCGACGACGCCCCGCTGCTGCCCCGGATGCGGCACGCCGCCCCGGAGGAGGAGGGCGGCCGCGGCCTCTACCTCGTCAACCGGATGGCCCAGCGGTGGGGCGCGACCCGGCTGGGCGCGGGCAAGGTGGTGTGGTTCGAGCTGCCGCTGTAGGCGCGCGGACGGGTGCGCTCGGAGTGCCGGGGCGGCGGGAGGGTGCGACGGTGAGGGCAACCCCACCCTCATCCGCGGCGAGGAAGTATGACGAACGTACCCCCCACCACGAACAACGCCGGCATTCCCGTCGAGAGCGACGAGCACTCCCTCACGATCGGCCCCGACGGGCCGATCCTGCTCCAGGACCACTACGCCATCGAGAAGATGGCGCAGTTCAACCGCGAGCGGGTGCCCGAGCGGGTCGTGCACGCGAAGGGCAGCGGCGCGTACGGCCGCTTCCGGGTCACCAACGACGTCAGCCAGTACACCAAGGCCGACCTCTTCCAGCCGGGGCGCGAGACGCGCATGCTGGCCCGGTTCTCGACGGTCGCCGGTGAGCAGGGCAGCCCGGACAGCTGGCGCGACCCGCGCGGCTTCGCGCTGAAGTTCTACACCGAGCACGGCAACTACGACCTGGTCGGCAACAACACCCCGGTCTTCTTCGTCCGCGACACGATCAAGTTCCAGGACTTCATCCGCAGCCAGAAGCGCCGCCCCGACAACGGGCTGCGCGACAACGACATGCAGTGGGACTTCTGGACGCTGTCGCCGGAGTCCGCGCACCAGGTCACCTGGCTTATGGGCGACCGGGGCATCCCGAAGACGTACCGGAACATGAACGGCTACGGCTCGCACACGTACATGTGGATCAACGGCGCCGGCGAGAAGTTCTGGATCAAATACCACTTCAAGACCGACCAGGGCATCGACTTCCTCACGCAAGCGGACGCCGACGCGCTCGCCGGGGAGAACGCGGACGCGCACCGGCAGGACCTGTGGGAGGCCATCGCGCGCGGCGACCACCCGTCGTGGACGTTGAAGGTGCAGGTCATGCCGTTCGAGGACGCGGCGGACTACCGCTTCAACCCGTTCGACCTGACGAAGGTGTGGCCGCAGGGCGACTACCCGCTCATCGAGGTCGGCCGGATGACGCTGGACGAGAACCCGGAGGACTACTTCGTCCACATCGAGCAGGCCGCCTTCGAGCCGTCGAACATGGTGCCGGGCGTCGGCCCGTCGCCGGACAAGATGCTGCTGGGGCGGCTCTTCTCGTACCCCGACACGCACCGCTACCGGATCGGCCCCAACTACGCGCAGCTCCCGCCGAACCGCCCGCACGTGCCCGTGCACTCCTACGCCAAGGACGGCCCGATGCGCTTCGAGCCGAACCGGGTGGGCGCCCCGTACGCGCCGAACTCGTACGGCGGTCCGGCCGCCTCCGCCGCGGCGTACGGCGACATCGCCGGGTGGCAGGCGGCGGGCGACATGGTGCGGGAGGCGTACACGCTGCACCGCGAGGACGACGACTTCGGGCAGCCCGGCACGCTGGTGCGCGAGGTCATGGACGACGCGGCGCGCGACCGGCTGGTCGGCAACGTGACCGGGCACCTCGGCGACGGGGTGAGCGCGCCGGTGCTGGAGCGCGCGTTCGCGTACTGGCGCAGCGTCGACCGGCAGATCGGCGACCGGATCGCGGCGGCGTTCAAGGCCGCCTGACGCCGCTCCCCCGCAGGACCGCAGCCCCGAGGACACGTGCTGACGCCCCGTGCTTCGGGGCTGCACCGCGTCCCGGGGGGGGTGGGCCCGGCTTCGTAATTGTGATATCACTTTGCTAGACCACCGGCCGCGAGACGGCCGGGCACCACCTCGGGACCACAGGGGGAATCCGATGTCAGAGCACAAGCCCTCGGCCACCGGCGCCGACACACCCACCGCACCCGTACCCGGCGCCCCGCCGCTGCTGCCGGCGCCGCGCTTCACCGAACGGCGGGCGCTCGGCATGTCGGGGCTGCCGTTCATGCTCCTCGCGCTCGTCGTCATCGCGGGCGGCGTCGCGCTCATCGCGCTCGGCGGCACCAGCGCCAACAAGGAGCCGAGCGCGGGGGCCACCGCGGTCATCCTGGTCGGTGTGCTGATCGTGCTGTGCGCGCTCGTCACGCTCTTCGGCCTCACCCAGGTCGCGCCGGGCGAGGCGCGGGTGACCCAGCTCTTCGGGCGCTACCAGGGCACCATCCGGCAGGACGGGCTGCGCTGGGTGAACCCCTTCACCCGGCGCCGGAAGATCTCCACCCGGCTGCGCAACCACGAGACGGCCGTGCTGAAGGTCAACGACGCCTACGGCAACCCGATCGAGCTCGCGGCCGTCGTGGTGTGGCAGGTCGAGGACACGGCGCAGGCGGTCTTCGCCGTCGACAACTTCGTCCGCTTCGTCGGCATCCAGACCGACACCGCGGTCCGGCACATCGCCACCAACTACCCCTACGACGCCCACGACGGCGACTCGCTCTCGCTGCGCGGCAACGCCGAGCAGATCACCGAGCAGCTCTCGCAGGAGATCGCCGTACGGGTCGGGTCGGCGGGTGTGAAGATCATCGAGTCGCGCTTCACCCATCTGGCGTACGCGCCGGAGATCGCCTCGGCGATGCTCCAGCGCCAGCAGGCGGGCGCCATCGTCGCCGCGCGGCAGACCATCGTGGACGGCGCGGTCGGTATGGTCGAGTCGGCCCTCGCCCGGATCACCGAGCAGGGCATCGTGGAGCTCGACGAGGAGCGCAAGGCGAGCATGGTGAGCAACCTGCTGGTGGTGCTGTGCGGCGACCGCGCGGCCCAGCCGGTGCTCAACACCGGGACCCTCTACCAGTGACGGAGCACCGAAGGTGACCGAGCCCGGCGAGACGGAGGCGGCCACCGGGGCCGGAGCCCCGGCGGCCGCCGACACCGGGACGGCGGCGGCCGGTACGGGGGCGGCCGCCCGGCGGGCCCGCAAGCAGGTGCTGCTGCGGCTGGACCCGGCCGTCCACGACGCCGTCGCGGCCTGGGCGGCGGCCGAGCTGCGCAGCACCAACGCGCAGATCGAGTTCCTGCTGCGGCGCGCGCTGGGCGAGGCCGGGCGGCTGCCGACGGGGGCCCGGCCGATACCGCGCCGCGGCCGCCCGCCCCGGGCCGCCTCCCCCGACGAACCACCACCCACACCCTCCTGACCAGCAGGTCTTCACCTCAGGGCAGTTATCCCCTCTGCGTATACACACGATGTATACGCATGGTGTAGTGTGCCTCGCATGTCAATCGGCCATGCCCTGCTCGGACTTCTGGAGTCCGGCCCGCGCCACGGTTACGACCTCAAGCGCACCTTCGACGAACGCTTCGGACACGACCGCCCCCTCGCGTACGGCCAGGTCTACTCGACCATGGCCCGGCTGCTGCGCAACGGGCTCGTCGAGGTCGACGGCATCGAGCCCGGCGGCGGGCCCGAGCGCAAGCGGTACGCCATCACCGACGCCGGGATAACCGATGTCGCCACCTGGCTCGCGCAGCCCGAGAAGCCCGAGCCGTACCTCCAGACGACCCTCTACACCAAGGTCGTCCTGGCCCTGCTCACCGGCCGGCCCGCCGCCGACCTGCTGGACACCCAGCGCGCCGAACACCTGCGCCTGATGCGCGAGCTGACCCGGCGCAAGAGCAGCGGCGACCTCGCCGACCAGCTCATCTGCGACCACGCCCTCTTCCATCTGGAAGCCGACCTGCGCTGGCTGGAACTGACCGCCGCGCGGCTCGACGAACTCGCCGCGGAGGTGACCCGGTGACGTACTCCCCCACCACGGGCGACGACGCCCAGGCGGCCGCCGAGCCGCTGCTCCTGGCCCGCGACCTGTGCAAGAGCTACGGCCGCACACCCGCGCTGGACGGCGCGGACGTGTCGGTACGGGCGGGCGAGGTCGTCGCCGTCATGGGCCCGTCCGGCTCGGGCAAGTCGACGCTGCTGCACTGCCTGGCCGGCATCGTCCGGCCCGACTCCGGCGAGGTCCGCTACCGCGGGCAGGCGCTGTCGTCCCTGTCGGACGGCGCCCGCAGCGCCCTGCGGCGTACGGACTTCGGCTTCGTCTTCCAGTTCGGGCAGCTGGTGCCCGAACTGACCTGCCTGGAGAACGTCGCGATCCCGCTGCGGCTCGGCGGGCGGCGCCGCAAGGACGCCGAGGCCGAGGCCGCCCGCTGGCTGGAGCGGCTGGAGGTCGAGGACGTTGCGGGCCACCGCCCCGGTGAGATCTCCGGCGGCCAGGGGCAGCGGGTCGCCGTGGCCCGCGCGCTGGTCGGCGGGCCCCGGGTGGTCTTCGCCGACGAGCCGACCGGCGCGCTGGACTCCCTCAACGGCGAGCGCGTCATGCGGCTGCTGACCGCGGCCGCGCACGACACCGGCGCCGCCGTCGTCCTGGTCACGCACGAGGCGCGGGTGGCCGCGTACTCCGACCGGGAGATCGTCGTACGGGACGGCAAGTCGCGCGACCTGGACCGGGTGTCATGAGCGCCTCCCCAGGACCCCGCGAGCCCTTCGCCGGCTTCGACGCCACCGCCCGCTCCCCGCAGGACCCCGCCGGCTCCGCCGACCGGCCGCGCGCCGGCCTGCGCGGCTGGGCGCACGACCTGCTGCTCGGCGCGCGGTTCGCCGCGGGCGGCGGGCGCGAGGGCTGGACCCGCACCGTGCTGACCGCGGTCGGCGTCGGGCTCGGCGTGGCGCTGCTGCTGCTCGCGGCGGCCGTCCCGGCGATGATGCACACCCGCGACCAGCGCCGCGTCGCCCGCGACACCATCTCCTTCGGCGAGAACCTCAAGCCCAGCGACAGCAGCTTCCTGCTCGCCGACCAGAACACCACCTTCCGCGGCGACCAGGTCACCGGTGTGCTCGTCGAGCCGGAGGGCCCGCACGCCCCGACCCCGCCGGGCCTCACGGCGATACCGCGGCCGGGCGAGATGACCGTCTCCCCCGCGCTGAAGAAGCTGCTGGCGCACGAGCCGATCCTGCGCGAGCGCCTGCCGTACAAGATCACCGGCACCATCGGCAAGGCCGGGCTCATGGGGCCCGCCGAGCTGTACTACTACGCGGGCAGCGACAAGCTCGTGGTCCGCGACGCGGACGGGCGGACAGGCAACGCCGACCGTATGACCCGCTACGGCGCCCACAGCAACTCCGAGGTGCTGGGGCCGGTCTTCACGCTGCTGCTGATCATGGTGGTGGTCGTGCTGCTGCTGCCGGTCGGGGTCTTCGTCGCCACCGCGACCCGGCTCGGCGGCGAGCGCCGCGACCGGCGGCTCGCCGCGCTGCGGCTGGTCGGCGCCGACATCCACGCCACCCGGCGCATCGCGGCGGGCGAAGCGCTGCTCGGGACGCTCCTCGGGGTGCTGGTGGGCATCGGATTCTTCCTGGGCGCCCGGCAGTTGGCGCAGTACATCACCATCCGGGACATCTCCGCCTTCCCCTCCGACCTCGCACCGAACCCGGTGCTGACGGCGCTCATCGTCCTCGCCGTGCCGGCCGCGGCGGTCGGCATCACGCTGCTCAGCCTGCGGCGCACCGCCATCGAACCGCTCGGCGTCTTCCGCGGCGGGCTCGGGCGGCGGCGCCGGGTGTGGTGGCGGATCGCCATCCCGGCGGTCGGACTCGCGCTGCTCGCCCCGATGTTCGGGAAGGTCAAGGGCAACGCGTCGATCAACGAATACCAGGTCGCGACCGGCGCGGTGATGCTGCTCGTCGGGGTGACCGCGGTGCTGCCGTGGCTCGTCGAGACGGCCGTCGGACGGCTGCGCGGCGGCCCGGTCTCCTGGCAACTGGCCACCCGGCGGCTCCAGTTGAGCAGCGGTTCGGCCGGACGCATGGTCAGCGGGGTGACGGTCGCGGTGGCCGGCGCCATCGCGCTGCAGATGCTCTTCCACGCCGTGGACAGCGACTTCGTCTCCGACACCGGCGCCGACACCACCCGCGCGCAGGTGGAGGTCGACGACTGGGGCGCGGGCCCCCGCACCACCGCGCAGGACCTCCGGCAGCTCGCCGCCACCAAGGGCGTCCGCGACGCCGTCGGCTACACCAGCGCCAGCGTCAACCGGCCCGAGGCGTACAAGCTCAGCGGGGACGCGCTCAACGCGGACACCGTGTCGCTGACCGTCGCCGACTGTGCGAGCCTGCGCAACTTCGCGGCGATCGGCAAGGACTGCGGGCCGCACAGCGTCTACCTGGTGCCGCCGCCCGCCGACATGACCCACACCTCCGCCGACTACATCAAGGCCGGCGCGCGCGTCGACCTCAACACCGACCAGTCCGACACCTACACCGGCAGCCCGCGGCTGTGGACGATCCCGGCCGACGCCCGCACCGTCGCCTCCCGCACCGACCCGCTGGGCGGCGAGATGTGGGGCATCTTCACCGTCCCCGGCGTCATCGACGAGGCGCAGCTGTCCACGACGTACGCGGAGATGTTCGTCAACCTCGACGACCGGACGCCGGACGCGGTCGAGTACGTCCGCAACACCACCGCGGGCTTCGGACTCAACGCCTACGCCGGCGACATCCGCGACACCACCGCCAAGAGCGCCTACACCCAGCTGCGCCGGGGCCTGTTCGCCGGTGCGACCCTCACCCTCGTCCTCATCGGGGCGAGCCTGCTGGTGAGCATGCTGGAGCAGTTGCGGGAGCGGAAGAAGCTGCTGGCGGTGCTCGTCGCCTTCGGCACGAAGCGGTCGGCGCTGGCCTGGTCGGTGCTGTGGCAGACCGCGGTGCCGGTCGTCATCGGCCTGACCCTCGCCGTGGCCGGCGGGATCGGCCTCGGCGCCGCGCTGCTGGCGATGGTCGCCCGGCCCACCCGGATGGACTGGGCGGGCGTGGCCTCGATGTCCGCGATCGGCGCCGCCGTGGTCCTGGGGGTGACCCTCCTGAGCCTCCCCCTCCTCTGGCGGCTGATGCGGCCGGACGGCCTCCGCGTGGAGTAACCCGCCTCCTGCGTAGGGCGGTGCCCCCGGGGCACAGGCCCTACGCGGGGTCCGGGGCGGGCTCCGGGGTTGGCTCGGGCTCGACCGGGGCGGGAGGCGCGGCCTCGACGGGAGCGGCGACGGGGACGGCGGCGCGGTCGCGGGCGTACGCGCGGAGGTAGCCCACCACGGTGTTGCTGACGGCGACGAGGGGGACGGCCACGACAGCGCCGCCGATGCCCGCGACGAGCGAACCCGCCGCGACGGAGAGGACGACCGCGAGGGGGTGGACGCGGACCGCGCGGCCCAGGATGAAGGGCTGCAGGATGTGGCCCTCGATCTGCTGCACGGCGAGCACGACCGCGAGCACCATGAGCGCTATGAACGGGCCCTCCGTCACCAGGGCGACGACCACGGCGATGAAGCCCGAGGCGACCGCGCCGACGAGCGGCACGAAGGAGCACAGGAAGATGACCACCGCGAGCGGCACGGCCATCGGCACACCGAGGAAGAAGATGCCGATGCCGATGCAGATCGCGTCGATCAGCGCGACTATGACCGTGCCCCGTACGTACAGCGTCAGCGTCCGCCAGGCGCGCGGACCGGCGCCGGCGAGCCCGTCGCGCGCGGCCTCCGGGAAGAGCCGCAGCACCCACTTCCAGATGTTGGGCCCGTCGTAGAGCAGGAAGAGCGTGCTGAACATCGCCAGCAGCATGCCGGTGAGCAGGTCGACGATGACGGTGACGCCTTCGAGCCCGGCGTCGGTGAGCGCCTTGGAGTTGGAGCCGATCGCGTCGCTCAGGTTCTTCGCTATGTTGTTGATCTGGTCGTCGGTGACATGGAAGGGGCTGTTGAGCAGCCACTTCTTGCCCTCGGCGATACCGTCCTGAAGGCTGCTGGACAGGTTGTCGACGTTGTCCATCACCTGCCAGACGACGAACCAGCCGACCAGGCCCATGATGATGAAGCCGCCGATGAAGACCATGGCCGTGGCCAGCCCGCGCGGCACGCCGAGCCGCTTGAGCCGGGCCACGAAGGGCTGGAGCAGCGCGGTGATGAGCAGCGCGGCCGCGAAGGCGAGGACCACCAGGCGCACCGCGCCGATGACCCGCATCAGCACCCACACCGTGCCGGCCAGGATCAGCAGCCGCCAGCCGATCTCGGCGGCGACCCGCATGCTCCACGGCACCACCGCCGCCGGATCGCCCGGCGCGGCCGCGGGGGCGCGCTGGACGGGGATCGCGGCGGCCGCGGGTCTCGCTGCGGCGGGCTCGGCGGCGGAGGCGGCCTCCGGGCCGGCCGACGCTCCTTCCGGACCCGCGCCGGCGGCCGGAGTCGGGTCGGGCTCCGGGGCGGAGAGTGCGGCATCGTGTTCGGCCTCGCGGGCGGTCACCCTGGCGTGCCGCTCCTCCAGCCGGCCGGCGAGTCCCGCCAGCCCGGCTGCGAGCGCGGTACTCCAGTTGCGCTTCTCGGCCATCGCTCCCCGCCCCCCTCGACACGTCGTTGTGGACCCGCTGTGCAGGACGACGTTACCTGCCCTTGGGGTTGCCTTTGCGACAGACCCGCACCCGGACGCGCGGAACCCCCGGGACCGTAACGGCCCGGGGGTTCCGCGCAATTCCGTACGCTGCGGCGCGGCGGCCTAGTAGAAGTGGTTGACCTGCCAGAAGGACCAGGCCTCGCACGGGCTGCCGTAGCGCGAGTTCATGTAGTTCAGGCCCCACTTGATCTGGGTGGCCGGGTTGGTGCGCCAGTCGGCGCCCGCGGAGGCCATCTTGGAGCCGGGCAGCGCCTGGACGAGACCGTAGGCGCTCGACGAGGGGTTCTGGGCCGTGTAGCGCCAGCCGCTCTCGTGCGACACGATGTTGGAGAAGCAGGCGTACTGGCCGCTCCCGACGATCTGCTTGGCCATCGCCTGGACCTCGGCGATGGTGTACGTCGCCTGGGTCGGGAAGCTGGCGTCGGGGTTGCCCTTGCCTGCGGCGAGCTTCTTCAGCCGCTCCTTCTCCGCAGCCGCGTCCGCGATCTTCTTCTTGGCCGCAGCGTCCTTGGCCGCCTGAACGCGGGCTGCCTGCTCCGCTCCCTGCCGCGCGTGCGCGTCGGCGGCGTCCGACTGGGCCTGCACCTGCTCAGTCAACGACGCCTGCTGGACCTGCTGTCCAGCCGGGATGTCAGCAAGGAGGGTCGTCGTCCCGGCTGCCTCGACGGGTTCGTTGGACCCGCCCTGGTCGGCGCCCGACGCGACGCCCACAACGGCGCCCACAGTGGTGACCGCAGTGGCTGACGCCACCGCGAATCCCCGGACCGAGATCCGGCTCACACGGTTTCCTTCCGGCATCGCCCGCTTGGTGACCGCACGGACGAAATCGTGCCCCTGGCGCTGCCCCCTCATCCGGTCCGCCGTACGGGCCGGGTCGGTCACGGGGGTCTGGCCCGGTGCGAAGTCCGAAGCGGATTCGCGTGGTGCTCGGGCGGCTCATGGCGGTCGATGTTGACTTGTCCGGTGGTGCTGACCCGTTCCCCGAGGGGTAAGGGCGTGCCATGAGCGGGGCCTGACAGCCTCACACCCTGCCGTACGCAGACGCCGCGCGGCAATTTCCGGTTGAGTGGCAAAGCTCACATCGGCTAATGTGCGCCGATTCTCGGACGCCGAAGCGGTGAAACGCTAAGCTGCTGCGCCCCTCGTTCCGGGACGCAGCAGCTTCACTTCCCCTCAGATGCGGACCGAACGGGACCAACGGCCCTACCGGCCCCCGTTCCACCGCGGCGGCTCAGCCGACGCCGTCCTCCAGCATCTCCGTCACGAGGGCGGCAATGGGGGACCGTTCGGAACGCGAGAGCGTCACATGGGCGAACAGCGGGTGCCCCTTGAGCTTCTCGACCACGGCCACCACGCCGTCGTAGCGCCCCACCCGCAGGTTGTCGCGCTGCGCCACGTCGTGGGTCAGGACGACCCGCGAGCCGGAGCCGATACGGGAGAGCACCGTCAGCAGCACGTTGCGCTCCAGCGACTGCGCCTCGTCGACGATCACGAACGCGTCGTGCAGCGAGCGGCCGCGGATGTGGGTGAGCGGCAGCACCTCCAGCATGCCGCGGGCCACCACCTCCTCGATGACCTCCTTGGAGCTGACCGCGGACAGCGTGTCGAAGACCGCCTGCGCCCACGGGCTCATCTTCTCGGCCTCGGTGCCCGGCAGATAGCCCAGCTCCTGGCCGCCCACCGCGTACAGCGGCCGGAAGACCATCACCTTGCGGTGCTGGCGGCGCTCCAGCACGGCCTCCAGGCCCGCGCACAGCGCGAGCGCGGACTTGCCCGTGCCGGCCCGGCCGCCCATCGAGACGATGCCGATCTCCGGGTCCAGCAGCAGATCCAGCGCGACGCGCTGCTCGGCGCTGCGGCCGTGGATGCCGAACGCCTCCCGGTCGCCGCGCACGAGCTTCACACGCCCTTCGGCGGTGACCCGGCCCAGCGCCTTGCCGCGGTCGGACTGGAGCACCAGGCCGGTGTGCACGGGCAGTTCGGCCGCCTCCGGGAGCACGATCGACTCCTGCGCGAACAGCGCGTCCACGTCCTCGGCACCCACCACCAGCTCGGCCATGCCCGTCCACCCGGAGGTGATCGCCAGCTCCGCGCGGTACTCCTCGGCCAGCAGGCCGACGGAGGACGCCTTGACCCGCAGCGGCAGGTCCTTGGAGACGACGGTGACGTCGTACCCCTCGGCCTGGAGGTTGCGGGCGACGGCGAGGATCCGCGAGTCGTTGTCGCCGAGCCGGAAACCCGCGGGGAGGACCCCGGGGTCGGAGTGGTTCAGCTCGACGCGGAGCGTGCCGCCGAAGTCGCCGATCGGGAGCGGCGCGTCCAGCCGTCCGTGGCGGATCCGCAGCTCGTCGAGATACCGCAGGGCCTGGCGGGCGAAATACCCCAGCTCGGGGTGGTGGCGCTTGGCCTCCAACTCCGTCACCACGACGACGGGGAGCACGACCTCGTGCTCGTCGAAGCGGGTGAAGGCATTGGGGTCTGCGAGCAGCACGCTGGTGTCGAGTACGTACGTGCGCCGGTCGTGAACACGGCGATTCTTGCTGGTCACCACGTGTGGACGAACCCCCTCGGGGAGAGGTGAGGCTGCAATCCGGCAGCCGTGGGCCGGATGCCGGTCTGCCAGTGGTATGCCCTGGAATTCCGGTACCCATGCGGATGCATATGACAGTCATCCGACGGTCATGATCCGGTCACGGTCCGCTCCTCGGCGCCGCGGCGCCGGGACGGTCGCGACAGAAGTCACGGTAACTCCGCACGTCCCGACCGCAACAGCCCTTTTTGTCCAGGTCAGCGCAGCGGCGCTCGCCGGTTACGCACCGTAGCGGCGATGCCGCGCCGCATAGTCGCGCAGCGCCCGCAGGAAGTCCACCTTGCGGAACGCGGGCCAGAAGACCTCGCAGAAGTAGTACTCGGAGTGCGCGCTCTGCCAGAGCATGAAACCGGACAGCCGCTGCTCGCCCGAGGTGCGGATCACCAGGTCGGGATCCGGCTGGCCGCGGGTGTAGAGGTGGTCCGAGATGTGCTCGACGTCCAGGATCTCGGCGAGGTCCTCGATCGTGGTGCCGCGGCTCGCGTGCTCGTACAGCAGCGAGCGGACCGCGTCGGCGATCTCCTGCCGGCCGCCGTAGCCGACGGCGACGTTGACCAGCAGGCCGTCGATGCCGTGGGTGTCCTGCTCGGCCTCCTTGAGCACCGCGGCCGTACGGTCCGGCAGCAGGTCCATCGTGCCCACGTGGTGCACCCGCCAGCGGCCGGTCGCCGCCAGGCCCGCGACGCAGTCCTCGATGATGCCCAGCAGCGGGACCAGCTGCTCCTGCGGGCGGTCGAAGTTGTCGGTGGACAGCAGCCACAGCGTGACCACCTCGACACCGGTCTCCTCGCACCAGCCCAGCATCTCGGCGATCTTGTCCGCACCGGCCTGGTGGCCCTGCTCCGCGGTGCCGCCGGCCGCCTTCGCCCAGCGCCGGTTGCCGTCGAGGATCACACCGATGTGCTTGGGGGCCTGCTCGACGTCGAGCCGGCGCTCCACCCTGCGGGAGTACAGCCCGTACACCAGGTCGCGCAGCTTCATCGCGTACCAGCCCCTCCTGCGCATCGTCGCCGGGCGCCAGGGTACTGCCCGAAAGGCCGTCCGGACGAACCGGGTGGCGGCGCGGCCGCGGCCCCCGCACGGCACGTACGACCAGGGGACACCGTGTAGTAAGCGGTTAAACCGGTCGTGATAAGGAGAACCTGTGAACATCAGAAACCTCTACCGCGCCGCCGACGAGCGCTACGCCGACATGGAGTACCGCAGGACCGGCCGCAGCGGGCTCAAGCTGCCCGCGATCTCGCTCGGCCTGTGGCACAACTTCGGCGACGACCGCACCCTCGACTCGCAGCGCGCGATCCTGCGCCGCGCCTTCGACCTCGGCGTCTCGCACTTCGACCTCGCCAACAACTACGGGCCGCCCTACGGCGCCGCCGAGGCCAACTTCGGCACGCTCTTCGCCCAGGATTTCCGCCCCTACCGCGACGAGCTGGTCATCTCCACCAAGGCCGGCTACGACATGTGGCCCGGCCCGTACGGCGAATGGGGCTCGCGCAAGTACCTGCTCGCCTCGCTCGACCAGTCGCTGGGCCGGATGGGCCTGGACTACGTCGACATCTTCTACTCCCACCGCTTCGACCCGGAGACCCCGCTGGAGGAGACGATGGGCGCGCTCGCGTCCGCCGTCCAGCAGGGCAAGGCGCTGTACGTCGGCATCTCGTCGTACGGCCCCGAGCAGACCCGGGAGGCCGCGCGGATCCTGCGCGGCATGGGGGTGCCCGCGCTCATCCACCAGCCGTCGTACTCGATGATCAACCGGTGGATCGAGACGGACGGCCTGCTCGACGTCCTGGCGGACGAGGGCATGGGCTGCATCGGCTTCGTGCCGCTCGCCCAGGGCCTGCTCACCGACCGCTACCTCGGCGGCATCCCGGAGGGCTCGCGTGCGGCGCAGGGCAAGTCGCTCGACCCGGCGCTCGTCAACGACGAGACGATCGCGCGGCTGCGGGCGCTCGACGAGGTCGCGTCCGGCCGCGGCCAGTCGCTCGCGCAGCTCGCGCTGTCGTGGGTGCTGCGCGACCCGCGGGTCACGTCCGCGCTGATCGGCGCGTCGTCGGTGGCCCAGCTGGAGGCGAACGTCGCCGCGGTCGGCGCGGCGCCGCTCACCGCAGAGGAGCTGGCGGAGATCGACCGCCACGCCGTCGAGCCCGCGGGCGTCAACCTCTGGGGCTGACGCCCGGGCCCGCGGGGTGCCCCTGGGGGTGCCCCGCGGGGCCTGTCCGTGCCGCGGGGGCTGTCCGTGCCCCGCGGGCGTCAGGTCAGGAGCAGCGCCACTGCGGCGCCGGCGAGCATGAAGGGGCCGAAGGGGATCGGGGTCTTGCGATGCGCGCGGCCCGTGGCCAGGAGGGCCACGCCCACCACCGCGCCCAGCAGGAAGGCCGCGAGCGTGCCTCGGACGACGGCCGTCCAGCCGTACCAGCCGAGGGCCAGGCCCAGCGTGGGGGCGAGCTTGACGTCGCCGAAGCCCATGCCCGCCGGGTTGATGAGGAAGAGCACCATATAGAGGACGCCGAGCGCGGCGCCGCCCAGCAGCGCCCGGGTCCACGACCCGTCGTGCGAGGGCAGCAGCGCCGCGCCGCCCAGCAGCACCGCCGTACCGCCCAGCGCGGGCAGCGTCAGGACGTCGGGGAGCCGGAAGACCCGCAGGTCCACCAGCGCCAGCGCCAGCCCGGCGGGCACCAGCAGCAGCCACACCGCCAGCTCCGGGTGCGCCCCGGCCACCGCCGCGATCCCCGCGCACAGCGCGCCGCCCAGCACCGCCGGGACCAGACCCGCGGCGGACACCCGCCCGGGCCCTTCGCACCCGGCGCAGTGGGCGGGCCCCACCCAGCCGCGCGGCCCGGCGGGCAGCGGGTGCCCGGCCCTGCAGCCGGCGGCCCACGGCTCCCCTGACGGCACCGCGAGCCGGTGCGCCGCCCGCGGCAGCAGCAGCCCGCTGGCTATTCCCCATACGGCCGCGGCCACGATCGGATAGACATGCACGAACGCCGACCGTACACGCCCGGCCCTCCCCGCAGAACGGGGGACAGGGCGGCCTTCCCCGAAGGACGGGGCCCGGGGCGGGAGGCGGTCCGAGGGAGGGCCCATGCACCGGCGTTGGCGCGACGGCGCCGCCATCCTGCGCACCCCGCAGGCCGACGTGCCGCTGCGCGTCGCCGCCTCCTACCGCGCCCGCACCCGCGGCCTGCTCGGCGCCGACGGCATCGAGGGCGCGCTGCTGCTCACCCCGGCGTCGAGCGTGCACACGGTGCGGATGCGCTTCGCGATCGACGTCGCCTACCTGGACCGCCGGCTGCGGGTGCTCGCCGTCCGCACGATGCCGCCCGGCCGCGTCGGCCGCCCGCGGCTGCTGGGCCGGCACGTCCTGGAGGCGGAGGCGGGCGCCTTCGCCCGGTGGGGCGTGCGGCGCGGGGTGCGGGTGGAGGTGGTGGAGGTCGGAGAGGGGCCGGCAGCGGATGCCGGGGCCGCGGGGCGGACTGACGATCAGCGACACTGACGGTTACCGCTTCCTCACGTTGCGGCAAACCGTCGTGCGCGTTCCCCCGCCCGGCTGATAGGCATGCAGAATGCACATCGGACCGGCCGCCGGAACGGCCGTCACAGACGAGATCGCCCCGTACGACCCGCTTCCCTCCGACGACGAGCTGTGCCGCTGGGCGGCACGCGACCGCGAGACCGCGCGGGTGTTCCGGCGGGGAGCGGCCGTCGCGGTCGCCGCGCCCGGGCTGTCGATGCACGACCGGCTCGTGGTGACCGGGCCGCCCGCGGAGGCGATACCCCTCGCGCAGGACGTCGTCGCGGAGATCGGCCGCGGCTACCGCCTGTTCGGCGACCGGGGCCTCGTCGACGCCCTCGTGCACGCCGAGCCCGCCCTGCGCCCCACCTCCGGCTTCGGCTGGATGCACCGCTCGGGCTCCCCCGCCGTCCCGCCGGACGGCTCCGCGCACTGGCTGCCGCCCACCGCCGCGCCCGCCGTCACCGCGCTGCTCGACCGGGCCTTCCCCGACTCCTACGCCTACCCCGGCCGCCCCGGCGCCGCCGACCGCTGGGCGGGGGTCCCGGCGGAGGACTCCGGCGAGCCGCTGGCCGTCGCGGCGCTCGCGTGGTGCGCCCCCACCGTGGGCCTGCTCGCGGGCGTCGCCACCGCTCCGGCCGCGCGCGGGCGCGGGCTGGGCCGCCGGGTGTGCGCGTTCGTGCTGGCCGAGGCGCTGGCCGCGTACGGCACGGCCGCACTCGTCGTCGACGACGAGAACACCGCGGCGCTGCGCCTCTACCGCTCCCTGGGCCTCGCGTACCGCCCGCTGCGGGCGGCGGCCTTCGGCTGAGGGGGCGGCCCTCGGCTGGGGGGCGGGGCGGGAGCGGCAGCGGGGCCGCGGGCAGAGAAACGGGCCGGTTCGCAGGGGGGGAGAGCGAACCGGCCCGAGGGGGGGAGTTACACCGTACCGCGTCTCGGCCCGCATCCCGCACGTTACGCGGCAGGAGGAGTGAAGGTGATTTCCACTCGGCGGTTCTGCTGGCGGCCGCTTTCGGTGGAATTGTCCGCTATGGGATAGTCCTCGCCGTAGCCGCGGACCTGAAAGGTGTGGGACGAGTCACCGGCGCTGTTCAGCGCCGCGGCCAGCACCTGGTAGACGGCCTGTGCGCGCTGTCGCGACAGCGTCACGCCGTGCTCGCTGCTCCCCAGGTCGTCGGTGAATCCGAAGACACGGATGGGTGACGTGACGTGCCGCGTGTTGATGTCCGCGGCGATCGCCTGGATACGGGACGTCGCCGCGGCCGAGAGCTTCGCACTGTTCTTGGCGAAGGCGACCTCCGACTGGAGCGCGTAGGTGACCGTCGCGTTCGACGTCTCCTCGCGCTGCTCCGGCTGGTCCGCGGCAACCGAGGACTCGTCCGACACCGACACGATGTCCAGCACCTTCGCCGGTGCGAGCTTCGACCCCTCGGGCAGCCGGAGGTTCGGCGAACCCGCGTCGATCCCCCCACCCGCCCCCGGACTCGCGCCCCCGTCCCCCGGCGGCGCGGGCGGAGCGGTGGGCGTCCCGGTGTCGGCGGTGGCCGCGGACGCGGCCGGTGCGAGGGCCACGGCGGTGCCGCCGGCCAGCAGGACGACGCTGAGCGTGATGCTTGCGGCTGCCGCCGCGGGTTTCATACGGATCACCCCTCGGAGATGGTGATTTTGGCGGGGGGCATGGTGGGGAGTTCGAACTCCACCTCGGTCGTGGCCGCCGGCGGGGCCGGGAACTGCGCGAAGAACGGGCGGGACTCCTTCGGCTCGACGCCGGTGAGACCCATCGTGCACAGACATTTTCCATCGGTGTCGCGGAGCACGTAATAGCGTTTCTTGCCTGCCTCGTCGATGAGGACCGCCCCCGCCGCGGACGCACCGGACGGGGCCAGCGCCACCTCGTTGCCACGCCAGGCGTCCGCGTCGAACGTGTCGCTGCCGTTGTTGGTGAGGGTGCCCTGGACGGTGACGAAGCCGCCCGGATCCCGGACCGCCGAGTTGATGGTGACGGCGATGTCCTGCGCGCCCTTGATCTGGGCGAGGACCGGCGCGTCGCTGGGCGAGTCCGAGCCCGAGTCCGAGCCGGCGGGGGAAGGGGACTTCTTCGACCCTCCAGCAGAGGCGGACGGCTTTCCGTCGTCCTGCTTCCCCCCGCCCCCGCCCCCGCACCCGGACAGGCCGACGGCGAGCGTGCCGGCCACGGCCGCCGCGATCAGTGCCCTGCGTCCGTATCCCATCGTTCGCGCATCCTCACATTCGGCCGGGCGTTACTGGCTCAGATGGACTGTGTAGAAGGTGGACAGGTCCAGCCGGAAGCCGGCGGACGTCGGATCGATCGTCACATCGCGGTGATCGCACGTGAAGCCGAGCACCTGGCCCTCCTTCGGGCCCACCACGCAGCGCGGTTCGACCACGGCGGTCGCCGTGGCCTTCGCGTGGATCTCCTCCGTGCCGTCCACGGCGGACTTGCCGACCGCGTCGCGCGAGCGGACGGTGACGGTGTAGCCGTCCCCGTCGTCGGCGGGCACGCAGCCGCCCGGCGGGATCTCGGCGCCGTTGCGGTCGGCGTATCCGGCCGCCGCCGCGCAGGCTGCGGCATCGTGCTGCCCGAGATTCGCGAGCAGGCCGGTCAGCGCGTCGACGTCACCGGCGGTCACCGCCTGCAGGAAGTCGTCCCGCAGCGCGTCCCGGTCGGCCCTGGCTGCCGCCAAGGCCGCGGCGTCCGCCGCGGTCTGCGCCTGACCACGCGTCACGGACGCCTGACCCACGGCGAAATAGGCGAAGGCGAGGAAGAACAGCGCCGCCATGGCGACGATGTAGATGCCCACGGTCTGCCCACGGTCACCACGCAGTCCTACTTGCCGTTCGTGATCTTGTTGATCGTCTTGGTGATACCGCTCTTGATCTTGTCGCCGATGTCCGTCGTCCCGGCCAACACCCCGATGATCACCGCGATCACCACCGCGATCCCCAGGTACTCGAACGACGTCTGGCCGCGGTCCGAGCGGGCGGTCAGGCGGGCCGAGAGGTGCTCGGTCGCGCGGTCCGTGCGGGTGCGGAGCCAGATCTCGGCGGTGGTGTAGCGCTGGAGTGCCCACCTGGTCATGATTGTTCGCCCCATCCTTTGTCACCTGGCTGGTGGTACGTGCGGCGGTGGCCGTGGGGTGCCCGTCGGGGTCGGGGGTGGTGGTCACGGTGCACCGCCTCTCGCTGGTGGTCGGTCGTCGTCCGCAGCGGGTCAATCCGGATTGCAGGTGCAAATATGGTTGCGAATGCAAAGGTACACCCGAACCTCGGGCATTCGCAGCCGGTCGTGCGCCAAACGCCCACCGGGTGACCCGGCGGACAAGTGGCACCTACAGCATGCCGGTTGCTCACCGCCCGTCGCAGCATGAACACCGATTCGGCCGCCGCCCGCGCCATCTCACTCACCGCCGCCGCCGAAGATGTCGCCGAAGTGGATCTGCGAGCCGATGAGGGTGCCGGAGATCAGCAGGATCATCGTCGCGGGCACGAGGAGCACGGTGATCACGCCGGTGGCGCGGGGGACCATGCGGGCGGCCCGGCGGCGGGCGTTCTGGGCCTCGGTGCGGCGCATGTCGGTCGCGATCTGGAGCAGGGTGCGGGCGATGGGCGCGCCGAGTTCCTCGCCCTGCTGGAGGGCGGTGACGAACTGGCCGACCTGGTCGCTGCGGTTGCGCTTGCGGAGCTGGTCGAAGGCGTCGCGGCGGCTGACGCCGACGTCCATCTGGCGCAGGGTGATGCGGATCTCGTCGGACCAGGGGCCGTCGTAGACGGCGTTGACGCGTTCCAGCGCCTGGCGGAAGCCGAGGCCCGCGCTGACGACGACGGCGAGGACGTCGAGGAAGTCGGGCAGGGTGCGCTCGATGTCGTCGCGGCGGCGGCGGATGGCGAGCCAGAGGCCGAGGTCGGCCCAGAACCAGCCGTAGGCGAGCAGCAGCAGGGCCAGGAACCAGCTGCCGCGGGTGACGAGCAGCAGGGCGGTGAGGCCGCCGAGGAAGCCGTGGACCGCGCGCCGGGCGGCGTACCGCTCGACGGTCAACCCGTGGGGGTGGCCCGCGTGTTCGATGCGGGCGCGCATCTTCGCGACGCGGGCCGGGCCCATGAGCCGCATCACCAGCGGGGCCCAGCGGATGCCGAGCCGGTCGACGGCGTTGCCGGTGCGGGTGGTGCGGGTGCTGCCGACCTCCAGGGCGAGCGCGAGGTCGTCGGGGAGCTTGGCGTCGGAGCGCAGCAGGCCCACCGCGTGGACGACGCCGACCGCGCAGGCGGCCAGCGCGAGGGCCAGCCCGAGGCCGGCGAGGGTCATGGTGCTGGTGCTCATATGTCGATCCTCGACATCCGGCGGATCAGGGCGAAGCCGACGACGTACAGGCCGAGCGAGATCAGGACGCAGATCCGGCCGATGTTCGAGCCGGTCATGGCACTCAGCGAGCCGGGCATGACGCGGTCGAGCAGGAAGAGCGAGCCGAGGCCGATGACCGGGACGGCGTAGGCGGTGACGGTGACCTGGGACATCTGGGTACGGATCTCGCGCCGGGTCTCCTTGCGCTCCTCCAGGGTGACGGTCAGGTTGCGCAGCGACTCGACGACCGAGCCGCCCGCCCGGCTGGAGAGCACGAGGGTGGAGACCAGGACGACCAACTCGCGGCTCGGCAGCCGTTGTTGCAGTTCGCCGAGCGCGTCCTCGACGGAGTGGCCGAGCGCCATCGCGTCGGCGACCTGCCGCAACTCCTCGCCCGCGGGCGCGTCCAGCTCCTCGGCGGCCATCGACACGGCGGTGCGCAGCGCCAGCCCGGCCTGGGTGGCGTTGGCCAGGACGCGGGCCAGATCCGGGAGTTGGGCGATGAAGCGCTCGGTGCGCACCCGGCGGCGCCAGGCCAGGAAGGAGTACGCGGTCCAGCCCGCGACGAGCGCGGCGATCGGCCCGAAGAACGGCGCGAAGACCACCCACGCCGCGACCCACGCCCCGGCCACGACGCCGATCGACGCGGCCGTGAACTGCCCCGGCGTGAGGTCGGTGCCGGTCGCGGCGAGCTGCCCGGCGAGCCTGCGGCCCCACGCGTAGCGGCGCACCCGGCGGTCGAGGCGCGCGAAGGGCACGGTCGAGCCGCGCGCCTCGCCCGCGGCGCCCAGCTCGGCGGCGAGCCGTTCGACGAGCGCGGCGCGGTCGGCGCGGCCCCCGCGCCACGCGTGCACGCCCCACACGGCGAGCACCAGGGCGAGCAGGGTGACGCCCAGCACCAGCAGCGGGTAGGGGCCCGCGGCGAAGTTGCGCCCGCCCGCGGCGAGTTGCGAGAGGGCGCCGTGCCGCGGAAGGGCGGCCGCGACGTGCGACCGGGCACCGTCCCGTAAAGCGCCGTACGGTTGCGCCGGCCCGGTGGCCGCGGACGCCACGAGGGCCTGGAACGCGCTCATTTGGCCTCCCGGCTGTCAAGTTCGAGTTCGCTCTCGCCCACCCCGAAGGCGGCGGGCACGTGTTCGCCGGCGAGGTAGAGCCGCTCGCTCATCTCCCGGGGCACGGGCCGGTGTTCGTACCAGCCGCGGACGATGCGGTCGACGCCGAGCGGCTCGGCGCGGAAGCGGGTCGCGGAGGTGAGCCGGAAGACGTCCCGGCCGCGCGAGGAGAGCATGGCGATCTCGGCGATGCGGCGCGTGCCGTCGATGTGCCGGTTCAGCTGCACGATGACGTCGACCGCGCTGTTGATCTGGTCGCGCAGCGCCTCGTAGGGGATCTTGACCTCGCTCATCGACGCCAGTGTCTGGAGCCGCAGCACCGCGTCCTCCGCGGAGTTGGCGTGCACGGTGGCCAACGAGCCGTCGTGGCCGGTGGACATGGCCTGCAGCATGTCCAGCGTCTCGCCGCCGCGGACCTCGCCGACGATGATCCGGTCGGGGCGCATGCGCAGGCTGTTGCGCACCAGGTCCCGGATGGTGACGCGGCCTTCGCCCTCGACGTTCGGCGGGCGCGACTCCAGCCGGATCACGTGCTCCTGCTGGAGCTGGAGTTCGGCGGCGTCCTCGACGGTGATGATCCGCTCGCCGTCCGGGATGAGCCCCGAAAGGGCGTTCAGCAGCGTGGTCTTGCCCGAGCCCGTACCGCCGCTCACGATGATGTTGCACTTCGCTCGTACCAGCGAGGAGAGCAGCAGCAGCATGTGCTCGTCGAGCGTGCCGAGCCCGATGAGTTCCTTGAGCGTGTACGCGCGCGGGAAGCGGCGGATGGTGAGCGTGGGCCCGGTCAGCGCGAGCGGCGGGATGATGACGTTGACGCGCTCGCCGGACGGCAGGCGCGCGTCGACCATCGGATTCGACTCGTCCACCCGGCGGTTGACGGTCGACACGATGCGCTCGATGGTCTGGAGCAGCTGCTCGGGGGACGAGAAGCGGGCGGCGACCTGCTCGATGCGGCCGCCGCGCTCGACGTAGATGCGGTCGGGGCCGTTCACCATGATCTCGGTGATCGACGCGTCCTCCAGCAGCGGCTCCAGGATGCCGAGGCCCAGCGCCTCGTCGACGACCCGGCGGATCAGCGCGGCGCGCTCGGCGGTGGACTGCACCGGGCCCTCGCGGCTGATGATGTGCCCGAGCACGCGCTCCAGCCGCGCCCGGCGCTCGGCCGGCGCGAGCGTCGACATCTCGGCGAGGTCGATCTCCTGGAGCAGCTTGGCCCGGTAGACCGCGACGAGATGGCTCTCCTGCGTCTGCGGGGCGGGCTCGTCGGCGGCGAGGCGTGCGCGCAGGCTCATGGGGCGGTGTCCTCCCTCGGCATGGTCGCCGACCGCGACACGGGCCCGAACAGATGCAGCCCGGGCAGCACGGAGGGCACGCTGACCTTCGCGGTGGCGGTGTACGAGTCGCGGGTCGCCCCCCAGTCGATCCGGGCCGTCAGCCAGTCGCTGACGGCCGCAGTCCCGGCGTCGGTCCCGGCCCCCGTCCCCCCCTCCGGCGGCGGCAGCGCGGCGGTACGCGCTGCCGCGCGGGCCGCCGTCCCCGCCTGTTCGCCGCAGTAGGCGACGAGGCCGAGCTGGATCCCCGCGAGGGCGATGAGCAGCAGGAACGGGAGCATCCCGAGGTATTCGAGCGAGGCCACTCCGCGCTCCCCCGCCCGCCGGCCGCGCCCGGCGAGGGTGCGCATGCCGCGCGGGGCGAGGGTGCGCATGCCGCGCCGGGCGAGCGTTTGGGGGCGCGGGGAACTGCGCGCCCAGCGCAGACGGCGCCGCACTCCGCCACCGACCGAAAGGGGCAGTTCGGTCCGTACCGGACCACCGGCCGGTGGTGGGCTGAGCGCGCAGTTCCCCGCGCCCCTGAAGTACCCGGCGCGGCAGGCGCAACCTGGAGCAGGCGCCCCCCGGCGCAGACGCGTGGTTGCCCTCACGGGCCGCGGGGACCTCATCCCGCGGGCCGTTCGCGGGGGATGCGCGCGTGGCCGTGGATCTTCGCCGGGAAGTCGATCGCACCCGGGAAGAGGACGGGGACCTTCAGGGTGACGGTCACCGAGACGGTGCCGTCCTCGGGGGTGGCCTTGACCTGCATGGAGTCGACCCACGCCCCCGGCAGGTCGGACTCGGCAGCCTCCTGCGCCGCGGCCCGCGGGTCCGCGGCGACCGCGGCGGCACGCGCCGCCTCGTCCGCCGCGTTGCCCGCGAGGGTGAAGGTGTAGCCCGCGAGGACCGCCTGCCACACCAGGATGAGGGTGACGAGGATGATCGGCGTCATCCCGAGCGTCTCCAGAGTCACCTGGCCCCGGTCGCCCCGATCGCCCGGCTCCCCCTTCCCCGAGGCGGCGTCACGCCGTTCGCGGCGGGACTTCTTGCCCCGCGGAGCGGGCAGCACCGCGCCGGTGACGACGCCGATCTCGCCGGCCAGCGACCAGATGCCGGCCTTGACGGTGGAGCGGGCGTCGAGGTCGTGGAGGCGGCCCGCGTCGATGACGGGCTGGAGTTCGCGGAAGGCGGCGGGGATCACGGACGCGGCGATGCGGGTGCCGGTGATGCGGGCGACGAGGGTGGGCTGGATCTCGGTGGCGCGGGTGTGCCGGTTGACGACGGCGACCGTGTCCTGGGGCTTGCGGATCTGCAGCCGGTCCCACAGCCGCACCATGCGCTTGGCGGCGCGGACGGCGACGACGTCGGGGGTGGTGACGAGCACCGCGGTGTCGGCGACCTCGACGGCGACCGCGTTCGCGCTGGTGATCTGGGTGCCGCAGTCGACGACGACGACCTCGTAGCGCTGCCGCAGCGCGGTGAGGACGAGGCGGGCGGCGCGGTCGGTGACCTCCTCGCCGCGCTCGCCGTCGGCGGGGGCGAGGAGCAGCGCGAGGCCCGACTCGTGGACGTACATGGCGTCCTGGAGGACGCGCGAGGAGACGTCGGTGATGCCGGCGAGGTCGGCGACGGAGCGGCGGAACTGCACGTCGAGGTAGGAGGCGACGTCGCCGCCCTGGAGGTCGAGGTCGACCAGCGCGGTGGAGTGGCCGGAGGCGAGCGCGGCGAGGGCGACGTGGACGGCGGTGACGGTCGTGCCGACGCCGCCCTTGGCGCCCGCGACGGCCACCACCGTGCCGCCCGCGACGGCGGGCAGCGCGGCGCCGCGCTGCGGGCCGAGATGCCGCCGTACGCCGCCGGCCCAGGTCGCGGCGGCCTCCACGCGGGCGCCCAACTCGTCGTAGGCGAGGGGGAGTCCGACGACACCGCGGGCTCCGGAGTTCATCGCGGCGGCGAGCGCGGCGGGGCCGGTGTCGGGGGTGAGCAGGACGACGCCGACCGCGGGGAAGCGCAGCGCGATGTCGCGGACCAGGTCCAGGGCGGGCATCGGGCCGATCGTCTCGTGGACGATGACGACCTCGGGCAGCTCGTCGAGGCCCGCCTCGGCGGCGCGCGCGAGCAGGTCGAGCAGCGAGCCGGAGTCGGGCAGCGCGGGGGCCGGTTCGGCGCCCGGGAGCTGGGCGAGCAGGCCGAGCAGGGCGCGGGCGGCGTCCTGGTCGGAGGTACCGGCGACGATGCGGATGGTCACGGGCGGGCACCTCCCCCGCCACCGGCGGTGTCACCGGCCAGGGTGTAGTTGCGGGAGTCGGCGGGCGGGGCGGCGGTGTCGCCGGGCGCGACCAGGGCGAGCCGGACGTGTTCGGCGAACGACTCGGCGTAGGCGACGCGTTGGGCGTCCTCGGCGTCGAGGGCGAAGGTGATGGGGACGCCCTCGGTGGACTGCCGCTGCGATTCGGCGTCCTTGTCGAAGGCCTTGATCTCGCCGACGTCGACGACCTGGGCGCCGGCGACGATGATGCGCGAGACGTCGGGCGCGGTGTCGGTCTTGCCGGCGAAGGTGGCGAAGATGTTGACCCGCGCGCCCGGGGTGATCTTGCCGGCGACGCCCGTCTCGGCGTCGATCATGATGGCGATCTCCATCTGGCCGGGCTCGAGTTGGGGCCGCGGCGCGACCATGTCGGTCTGCAGCAGCGAGCCCTTGGCGAGCGCGACCGCGGCGATCTTGCCGTTGACCTGCGCGAGGTCGCGGACCGCGGTGTCCGGCAGCCAGCGCGAGGGCACCTGGACCTGGCGCACGTCGGAGGCGTCGAGCTGCTGGTAGGCGGGTACGTCGGCGGTCAGTTCGTACGCGGTGACCTTCGAACCGACCTCGGAGCGCGCGTCGTTGACCACCGTGAGCACTCCGGCGAAGGCGGCGACCGCGCAGACGGCGGAGACCACCAGCAGGACGACGCCACGGCGCTGACGTGAGTTCATGTGCGGTCGCACCTATCGCTTGTGGGGTTCGAGTTGGGGGCGGCGCGGGGTTTCCACGGCCCGCCCGCGCGGGTCCGCGGCGTGCTTGGCCGGGCCGTGCCGGTCGCCCAGCCGGGTGGCGCAGAACAGGCACTGGTCGCCGATGACTTCGAGCCCGCACCAGGTGCAGGTGTCGCGCCGCACGGAGGTGACGAGCTGGTAGAGCATGCCGACGTCGGCGATGTAGGCGGTGAACTCGACGAGCTTGCCGGTGCCCCACCAGCGGGCGGAGTCCGGCGGCAGGGGCACCTCGCGGACGTGCTGCGCGCGCCATGCCGAGGCCAGCGGCCCGGTGATCCAGCCGGGGTCGAGGCCCTTGCCGGCGAGCGCGAGCTGCGTCATGTAGCCGGGCCCTGGCGGTACGGCGGCCGGGTCGGCCTCGCCGACGTACGGCTCGGGGTGCGCGAGTACGGCGAAGTGCCGCCCGGGGACGAGGGACTTGACGTGGCTGCCGACGCCGACCGGCACCCGGTCGAGCTTGGCGACGGAGCCGAGCAGCGCGCCGGAGTGCAGGTAGTACGACAGCAGCCGGGCGGCGCCGGCCAGCACGCCGGGCCCGAGGTCGGTGCCGGTGAGCTGGCGCAGCTGCTCGCTCAGCAGGACGCGGGCCAGCGGCGGCAGGGCGAGCGGCACGATGGCCAGCCGGTCGGCCTCCAGGGCGGAGCGGACGGTGTGCAGCCGGCGGCGGGCGGCGTCGTCGGCCTCGGCGGGCGCGAGCGCGACGACGTGGCCGTGGGCGTCGAGCGCGGCGGCGACGTGGGCGATGTGCTGCTCCAGCGGCAGCGCGAGGTCGTCGGACGTGACCGTGATGACACTCGGCATCCGGAACCTCCCCCTTTCCGCCTGAACAGCCTGCTCGGCCTGGCGTTTTACGGTCGTCAGCTTATCGATGGGTAGCGAGTTGGGTGCGCAAAGTTGCGGATCGGGCAGGCGAACTGCGGCTGTCGGCAAGAGGTCTTGACAACCCAATTGGTCTGGACCAACTTTCTCCCTTACCGGGACCACCCCGGGTTCTCTCCCTTCGCACTCCCACTACCCCCCAACTCCTTGCCCCCAGGAGGCAGTCGTGGAACGTGCATCGCACGCGAACAACGCGGGCCGTGCCCTTCGCAGAACGTCCGCCAGGCAGCGCACCGTCGCCGTGCTGAGCGCGGCGACCGTGGTCGGCGCGGCCGCGGCCTTCGCCGTCAACGGCAGCGCCAGCGCCGCGACCACCAACCTGGTCGCCAACTCCGGCTTCGAGAGCGGCCTTTCCGGCTGGACGTGCACCGCGGGCTCCGGCGCGGCCGTCAGCAGCCCGGTGCACGCCGGGGCCGGCGCCCTCAAGGGCACCCCGGCCGGGTCCGACAACGCGCAGTGCTCGCAGACGGTGAGCGTCCAGCCCAACTCCGCGTACACGCTCAGCGCGTACGTCCAGGGCAGCTACGTCTACATCGGCGCGACCGGCACCGGCGGCACCGACCCGTCCACCTGGACCCCGGGCGCGTCCTCCTACCAGCAGCTCAGCACCACCTTCACCACCGGCGCCAACACCAAGTCGGTGACGGTCTACGTACACGGCTGGTACGGCCAACCCGCCTACTACGCCGACGACTTCAGCCTCACCGGCCCGGCCGGCGCCACCACCCCGCCGACCACACCGCCGACCACCGCGCCGACGACCCCGCCCACGACGCCCCCGACCACTCCCCCGACGACCCCGCCCACCACCCCGCCGACGACGCCGCCCACCACGCCTCCGGCCGGCAATCTGCCCAAGCACCTGGTGACCGGCTACTGGCAGAACTTCAACAACGGCGCGACCGTCCAGACCATCGCGCAGGTGCAGAGCCAGTACGACATCATCGCCGTGGCCTTCGCCGACGCGACCGGCACGCCCGGCGCGGTGTCCTTCACCCTCGACCCGTCGCTCGGCTACAGCGCGGCGCAGTTCAAGGCCGACATCGCCGCCAAGCAGGCCGCGGGCAAGAAGGTCATCGTCTCGGTCGGCGGCCAGAACGGCACGATCTCCGTGCGGGACTCGGCCTCGGCGACCAACTTCGCCAACAGCGTGTACTCGCTGATGCAGACGTACGGCTTCAACGGCGTCGACATCGACCTGGAGAACGGCATCGACTCCACCTACATGCCGCAGGCGCTGCGCGCGCTGAGCGCCAAGGCGGGCTCGGGCCTGATCATCACGATGGCGCCGCAGACGATCGACATGCTCTCGGCGGGCAGTGACTACCTGGCCACCGCGCTGAAGATCAAGGACATCCTGACGATCGTCAACACGCAGTACTACAACAGCGGTTCGATGAACGGCTGCGACGGCGGCGTGTACAGCCAGGGCTCGGTGGACTTCATCACCACCCTCGCCTGCACCGCGATCCAGGCGGGCCTTTCCCCGTCGCAGGTCGGCGTCGGCACCCCGGCGTCCACCAGCGCGGCGAGCTCGGGCTACGTGAGCCCGAGCGTCGTCAACAACGCGCTCGACTGCCTCGCGAAGGGCACGGGCTGCGGCACGTTCAAGCCGTCCACCACGTGGCCGGCCATCGGCGGCGCGATGACCTGGTCCACGAACTGGGACGCTTCCGCTGGGAACACCTGGTCCAACGGCGTCGGGCCGCACGTCCACGCACTGCCGTAGTCCGGGAGACCTGAGGGGCGCGTGGGGGTACTCCCACGCGCCCCTGCAGATCGCTCAGCCCAGCACGGCCAGTGCGTCGATCTCGACCAGCAGGCCCGCCGGGAGGCCGACGTAGACCGTCGTACGGGCGGCGGGCGGTTCGGACAGGGCGGCGAAGTAGCCGTCGTACAGGGCGTTGAACTCGGCGAAGTGGGCCGTGTCCGTCAGGTAGACCCGGACCATGACCGCGTCCTCCCAGGAGGCGCCGCCCGCCTCCAGGACGGCCTGGACGTTGGCGAGGGTCTGGAGGACCTGGGCGCGCAGGTCGGGGCCCGCCGGGGTCGGCGGGCGGCCCTCCTGCGCGGGCAGGAAGCCGACCTGGCCCGCGACCTGGAGGATGTTGCCCTTGCGCACGCCGTGCGAGAACCGCGCCGGCGGGACGGTGTGCGTCGGCGGCGTGATCGCCGTCTTCACGTGGGGCTCGGGCACTTCGCTCATCAGGTGGCGCCTTTCAGGGGTGCGGTGGGTGGTGGGGACGGCGTGACGCCGGACAGCTCCGCCCCGACGGCCTCGGCGGTGCGCAGGATCAGCGGCCGCAGCCGCAGCAACTCCTCCGCGCCGACCACGACGTTGGGCGCGGAGACGGACATGGCCGCGCACACCCGCCCGTCCGGCCCGCGGACGGGGGCGCCGACGCAGTTGATGGACTCCTCGTGGCCGCCCAGGTCGCTCGCCCAGCCCTGCTCGCGCACCCGGGCCAGCTCGGCGAGGAAGGCACCGGCGTCCGGGGTCGAACGCGGCGTGTAGCGCGGGTAGTCGAGGTGTTCCGCGATGTCCCGGCGCTCGGGCTCGGGCAGGTCGGCGAGCAGCAGTTTGGCGACGGCGGCGACGGTGATGGCGACCGGCCGCCCGATGCGCGAGTACATCCGCACCGGGTAGCGGCTCTCGACCTTGTCGATGTAGACGACCTCGCCCTGCTCGTAGACGGCGAGGTGCACGGTGTGGCCGGTCTGCGCGTTGAGGGCGGCCAGGTGCGGATGGGCGATGCCGCGGATGTCGAGGGATTCGACGGCCTGCTGGGCGAGCGCGAAGAGCCGGGCGCCGAGCCGGTAGCGCTGGTCCTGCTGGCGGTAGACCATGCCGTGCTCGTGCAGCGTGCGCAGCAGCCGCAGCGCGGTGGACTTGTGCACGTCGAGCCGGGTGGCGACCTGCTCCAGGCTCGCCGGTCCCTCGGCGAGCAGCGGCAGGATGGTCAGCGCCCGGTCGACGGTCTGGCTCACCGCGCCACCTCCTCCAGCAGGTCGTCGGCCCGGTCCGTCCAGCCGGGGCCGAGTCGCAGTCTGCCCCATGCGCTGTCGTCGAGGGCGGCGAGGGCGTCCACCTGCTCGCGCGACGGCGGTACGGCCAGGTCGCCGGGCACGGTGAGGGCCGCGGCGGCGAGCAGGTGGCCGTGCCGCAGCCGGTCGCGCAGCGGCAGCCCGCGCAGCGTCGCCGACAGGAAGCCGGCGGCGAAGGCGTCACCCGCGCCGACGTGCGCGACGACGTCCACGACCGGGGCGGGTACGTGCACGCGCGTCCCGCCGCTGAAGGCCGTGGCGCCGCCCGCGCCCTGCTTGACCACGACGGTCGCCGGTTCCGGCAGCGCGGCCCGTACCGCGTCGGCGTCCGGCAGGCCCCACGCGGCCTGCGCCTCGTCCTCGCCGACGAACACCAGGTCGCACCCCCTGGCCAGTTCGGCGAGCAGCCACGGGTCGGCGCCGTGCCACAGCGCGGGGCGGTGGTTGACGTCGAAGGAGACCAGCGGGCGGCCCGGTTCGCGGTGCGTGAGCCGCCGCATCAGCGCCCGGCAGGTGGCCGACAGGGCGCAGGTGATGCCGGTCAGGTGCAGGACGCGCCCGGCCCACACGTCGCGCCGCTGCACCAGCGCGGGCGACAGCGCGGAGGCCGCCGAGCCCTTGCGGTAGTAGACGACCTCGGCGCGCCCGGGGGCGGCGTCCAGCGTCGTGGCGCGCTCGCCCGCCGTGCGGAAGTAGATGCCCGTGGGCCGGTGCGGATCGCGCTGCACCGCGCCGACGTCCACCCCCGCGCCCGCGATCGTCTCGACGAGATGGTCGCCGAAGCCGTCGCTGCCGACCCGGCTGACCCACCGCGCGCTGTGCCCGGCGCGGGCCAGCGTGCAGGCGACGTTGGACTCCGCGCCGCCGATGGTGCGCGCGAAGGACGCGACGTCCGCGAGCGGCCCGCCGCTGCTGGGCACGAAGGTGACCATGGACTCGCCCAGGCATACGACGTCGAGACTCGGCGTCACGCTCACGTTCACTTCCCCTGGGTCCGGGTACGGATCTGCCGCCGTTGACCAGGCGCAGGACCGGATGTTAGACAGCTCGAAACACGATACGCAATGGCCGTTGCACATGACGCAACGCCGTGCGGGGTACGGAGGGTGCATGGACGCCGCTGCCGCAACAGTCGCCGAACGGGTCGCCGCGCTGCGCGACGAGCGGATCGACCACCGCTTCAAGGGGCTGCCGCCCGACGCGGACGGGCTCACCGTCGGCGAACTCACCGACCAGCGGCGCACCCTCACCGACGGCGGCTTCAGCACCCCCCTGCTGGTCCTGTCCGCCGAGGCCCTCGACCACAACCTCGCCGCCCTCGAACGCTGGACGACCGACCACGGCCTCGCCTTCGCCCCGCACGGCAAGACGTCCATGGCCCCCCGCCTCTTCGCCCGCCAGCTCGACCACGGCGCCTGGGGCATCACTGTGGCCGTGCCCCACCAGCTGCGCGTGGCCCGCGCGTTCGGCATCCCCCGGGTCTTCCTCGCCAACGAACTGGTCGACCCCGCGGCCCTCCGCCACCTCGCCGCCGAACTCGACGCCGACCCCGGCTTCACCTTCGTCTGTTACGTCGACTCCCCCCACGGCGTGGCCCTCATGAACACCGCCCTCGCCGCCGCGGGCGCCCGCCGCCCCGTCGACGTCGTCGTCGAACTCGGCGCGGGCGACGGCGCGCGCACCGGCGTCCGCACCGAGGCGGAGGCCGCCGCCGTCGCCTCGGCCGCAGCCGCCGCCCCCCACCTGCGGCTCGTCGGCGTCGCCGGCTACGAGGGCGAGGTCCCCTCCCCCGACCCCGACCGCGTCCGCGCGTGGCTGCGCCGCCTCACCGCCCTCGCCGCCGCCCTCGACGCCGCCGGGGCCTTCGCCGACGCCGAGCGCATCATCGTCAGCGCGGGGGGCTCCGCCTGGTTCGACGCGGTCGCCGAGGTCTTCGCCGACCTCCCCGCCTTCTCCCGGCCCGCCCTCCCGCTGCTCCGCTCCGGGGCGTACGTCACCCACGACGACCAGCACTACGCCCGCATCACCCCCTTCACCCGGGTGCCCGGCCACCTCGAACCCGCCTTCCGCCTCTGGGCGCAGGTCGTCTCCCGCCCCTCCCCCACGCAGGCCTTCCTCAACGCGGGCAAGCGCGACGCGCCCTACGACCTCGGCCTCCCCACCCCCCTGACCGTCCGCTCCCCCTCGGGGCTCCGCCCCGCCCCCTCCTCCCTCCGCGTCACCGGCATCTCCGACCAGCACCTCTGGCTCGACGTCCCCCCCTCCGACCCCCTCCAGGTCGGCGACCTCGTGAGCCTCGGGCTCTCCCACCCCTGCACGACCTTCGACAAGTGGCCCCTCATCCCCGTCGCCACGACGGACGGCACGGTCACGGAATACGTCCGTACGTTTTTCTAGGGCCTCATCCCTCGGGGGCCCGCGCCTGACGGCGCGGGGTTTGCCCACCCGCACCACCCGTGCAGGTAAGACGTCGTCTGACGGTCCCCCTGTGGGGCTCAACCACCGTCGGCGGCGAGCCCGCCGTACAACCCGGAGGGGGACGGTGCGGGGTGCCCCCGCAGGAATGCGCTTCCCCGTACCTCACCAACACCGAAAGAGGGCAAACGCGCATTCCGAGGAGGTGCCCCGTGCCGGCACCCGACCCCACCGCCGGGCCGCCGCGAAGGGGCGCGGGGAACGGCGCGAGCAACCACCCACCGGCGCAAGGTCGCACAGCGAACCGCACCGCGCAGGACGGAGCGGCCCCCCGCCCAGCCCAGCGCAAGCGCACCGTATGGTCTGGACCATGGACCTGCTCGTACGCGGAGCGCGCCTCATCGACGGCACCGGCACACGCGCCGCCCGCACCGCCGACGTCGGCATCACCGAAGGCCGTATCGAAGCCATCCGCCCCCCGGGCGCCAGGAGCGCGAAGCTCTCCGCCAGGAGAACCCTCGACGCGAGCGGCCTCGCCCTCGCCCCCGGCTTCATCGACATGCACGCCCACAGCGACCTCGCCCTCCTCACCGACCCGGCCCACGAGGCGAAAGCGGCGCAAGGCGTCACCCTCGAAGTCCTCGGCCAGGACGGCCTGTCGTACGCGCCCGCCGACGACCGCACCCTCGACACGCTGCGCACCCTCATCGCGGGGTGGAACGGCGACGGCTCGGACGTGACGTTCGACTGGCGTACGGTCGGCGGATACCTCGACCGTCTGGACGCGGGCGTCGCCGTCAACGCCGCCTATCTCGTCCCGCAGGGCACCGTGCGGATGATGGCGGTCGGCTGGGAGGACCGTCCGGCCACGTCCGGCGAGCTGGAAGAAATGAAGCGCCTGGTGGCGGAGGGAATGGAACAGGGCGCCGTCGGCATGTCGGCGGGCCTGACGTACACCCCGGGGATGTACGCGCGGGACGCCGAGCTGGCCGAGCTGTGCCGGGTGGTCGCCGCCCACGGCGGCTACTTCTGCCCGCACCACCGCTCCTACGGCGCGGGCGCCCTGCGCGCGTACGAGGAGATGCTCGCCCTCGCCCGGGAGACGCGCTGTCCCCTGCACCTGGCGCACGCGACGATGAACTTCGGCGAGAACGCCGGCCGCGCGGCCGACCTGCTGGCCCTGCTGGACGCGGCGGCCGCGGACGGCGCCGACGTGACGCTGGACACCTACCCCTACACCGCGGGCTGCACGACGCTCGCCGCGCTGCTGCCGAGCTGGGCGGCGGTCGGCGGCCCGGACGCCACGCTCGCCCGGCTGCGCGACGAGCCGACCGCGGAGCGGATCCGGCACGCCCTGGAGGTCGACGGCTCCGACGGCTGCCACGGGGTGCCGGTCGACTGGTCGACGGTCGAGGTGTCCGGCACCGCCGACCCCGCGCTCGCGTACCGCGTCGGGACCCGGCTGGACGGCTGGCCCGCGGCCCGCGCGCTGCTGCTGGCCGACCGGCTGGGGACGACGATCCTGCAGCACGTCGGCGACGAGCGGAACGTCCGCACCGTGATGCGCCACCCCGCCCACACCGGCGGCTCGGACGGCATCCTGCACGGCGCGAAGCCGCACCCGCGCGCGTACGGCACCTTCCCGCACTACCTCGGCCACTACGTGCGCGAGCTGGGCGTGCTGGGGCTGGAAGAGTGTGTGGCCCACCTCACCGGCCGCCCGGCGGCGCGGCTGCGGCTCCCGGACCGCGGCCTGGTCCGCGAGGGCTACCGCGCCGACCTGGTGCTCTTCGACCCGGAGACGGTCGCGGCGGGCGCCACGTACGACCACCCGCGCCAGCCGCCGACCGGCATCCCGTACGTCCTGATCGACGGCCGCTTCGTGATCGAGGACGGCCGCCGCACGGACGTCCTCGCAGGCCGTTCGGTGCGCGGCACGGGCCGTCCGGGGGTCGCCCGGGTGGCGAAAAACACCGCGCGGCCCGCGTAACACCGCCGTAAGGTGACCGGCATGCAGGTGATCCAGTCGACGAAGCTCGCAAATGTCTGTTACGAGATCCGGGGCCCGGTTCTTGAGGAGGCGATGCGGCTTGAGGCTGCCGGTCACCGCATCCTCAAGCTGAACACGGGCAACCCGGCCCCCTTCGGTTTCGAGTGTCCCCCCGAGATCCTGGAGGACATGCTCCGGTCGCTGAAGGACGCGCACGGCTACGGGGACGCCAAGGGGCTGCTGAGCGCGCGCCGCGCGGTGATGCAGCACTACCAGACCAAGGGCATCCCGCTCGACGTCGAGGACGTCTACCTCGGCAACGGCGCGTCCGAGCTGATCCAGATGTCGATGCAGGCGCTGCTCGACGACGGCGACGAGGTGCTGGTCCCGGCGCCGGACTACCCGCTGTGGACGGCCTCGGTCTCACTCGCGGGCGGCACCGCCGTCCACTACCGCTGCGACGAGCAGGCCGACTGGATGCCGGACCTCGCCGACATCGAGCGCAAGGTGACCGACCGCACCAAGGCGATCGTCATCATCAACCCGAACAACCCGACCGGCGCGGTCTACGACGACGAGCTGCTGCGCGGCCTCACCGACATCGCGCGCCGGCACCGGCTGGTGGTCTGCTCCGACGAGATCTACGACAAGATCCTCTACGACGACGCCACCCACACCCCGACCGCCGCGATCGCCCCCGACCTGCTGACGCTCACCTTCAACGGCCTGTCCAAGGCCTACCGGGTGGCGGGCTACCGCAGCGGCTGGCTCGCGGTGTGCGGGCCGAAGTCGCACGCCGCAAGCTACATCGAGGGCCTGACGATCCTGGCGAACATGCGGCTGTGCGCGAACATGCCCGCGCAGCACGCGATCGCGACCGCGCTCGGCGGCCACCAGTCGATCAACTCCCTCGTCCTCCCCGGCGGCCGGCTGCTCGCGCAGCGCGACGCGACGTACGAGGCCCTGACCGCGATCCCCGGCGTGACGTGCGTCAAGCCGAAGGGCGCGCTCTACGCCTTCCCGCGCCTGGACCCGCAGGTCTACAAGATCAAGGACGACCGCCAGATGGTCCTGGACCTGCTGCGCGCCGAGAAGATCATGATCGTCCACGGCACGGGCTTCAACTGGATGGAGCCCGACCACTTCCGCATCGTCACCCTCCCCCGCGCGGAGGACCTGACCGAGGCAATTGGCCGTATCGGCCGGTTCCTGGACGGCTACTCGCAGCCTTAAGCGCTGCCACGCGGGGTGAGCGTTTTTAGGGGCGCGGGGAACTGCGCGCTCAGCCCCCACCGGGGCGCGGGTCGTCACCGACCCGAAGGGGCAGTACGGTCCGATCCGGACCACCGGCCGGTGGGTGGTTGCTCGCGCAGTTCCCCGCGCCCCTGATTGCTCGGGCCCTACGCCAGGCGCGCGACCAGCGCGTCGTACTCCGCCCAGAGCTCGGGCGGCGTACGGGTGCCGAACGTCTCCAGGTGCTCGGGGATCAGCGCGGCCTCCTCCCGCCAGGTGGCGGGGTCCACCGAGAGCAGCAGCTCCAGGTCCGCGGGCGACAGGCCGAGCCCCTCGACGTCGAGGGATCCGGGCGCGGGGAGGACGCCGATGGGGGTGCGGACCCCCTCCGCCGTACCGTCCAGCCGCTCCACGACCCACTTCAGCACGCGCGCGTTCTCGCCGAAGCCGGGCCACACGAAGCGGCCGGCCGCGTCCTTGCGGAACCAGTTCACGTAGTAGATCCTCGGCAGCTTCGCCGGGTCGTGGGCGCGGCCCACCTCCAGCCAGTGCGCGAAGTAGTCGCCCATGTTGTAGCCGCAGAAGGGCAGCATCGCGAACGGGTCGCGGCGCAGTTCGCCGACCTTGCCCTCGGCCGCGGCGGTCTTCTCGCTGGCGATGTTCGCGCCGAGGAAGACGCCGTGCTGCCAGTCGAAGGACTCCGTCACGAGCGGCACCGCGCTGGCGCGGCGGCCGCCGAAGAGGATCGCGGAGATCGGGACGCCGCGCGGGTCCTCCCACTCGGGCGCGATGATCGGGCACTGGCCCGCCGGGACGGTGAAGCGCGCGTTGGGGTGCGCGGCGGGCGTGCCGGACTCCGGCGTCCAGTCCTGGCCCTTCCAGTCGGTGAGGTGGGCGGGGGGCTCCTCCGTCATGCCCTCCCACCACACGTCGCCGTCGTCGGTGCGGGCCACGTTGGTGAAGACGGTGTTGGCGTACATCGTCTTCATGGCGTTGGCGTTGGTGTGCTCGCCGGTGCCGGGGGCGACGCCGAAGAAGCCGGCCTCGGGGTTGATCGCGTAGAGCCGGCCGTCGTCGCCGAAGCGCATCCACGCGATGTCGTCGCCGATCGTCTCGACCGACCAGCCGGAGACGGTGGGCTCCAGCATCGCCAGGTTGGTCTTGCCGCACGCGGACGGAAAGGCCGCGGCGACGTAGCGGGCCTCGCCGCGCGGCGGGGTGAGCTTGAGGATGAGCATGTGCTCGGCGAGCCAGCCCTCGTCCCGGGCCATGACCGAGGCGATGCGCAGCGCGTAGCACTTCTTGCCGAGCAGCGCGTTGCCGCCGTAGCCGGAGCCGTACGACCAGATCTCGCGGTCCTCGGGGAAGTGCGAGATGTACTTGGTGGTGTTGCAGGGCCAGGGCACGTCGGCCTGCCCGGGGGCGAGCGGGGCGCCGACGGAGTGGACGGCCTTGACGAAGGCGCCGTCGCTGCCGAGCTGCTCCAGGACGGCGCTGCCCATGCGCGTCATGGTGCGCATCGAGACGGCGACGTACGCGGAGTCGGTGATCTCGACGCCCATCGCGGACAGCGGTGAGCCGAGCGGGCCCATGCAGAAGGGCACGACGTACATCGTCCGGCCGCGCATCGCGCCGCGGAAGAGTCCCCCGGTGGCCCCGTCCCCGGTGAAGACCTCGCGCATCTCGGCGGGGTCCTTCCAGTGGTTGGTGGGGCCCGCGTCCTGCTCCCGCCGCGAGCAGATGAACGTACGGTCCTCGACGCGGGCGACGTCCGAGGGGTCGGACGCCGCGTGGTACGAGTCCGGCCGCAGGGTCGGGTCGAGCCGGGTGAAGGTGCCCTTGGCGACGAGTTCCGCCGCGAGCAGGTCGTACTCGGCCTGCGAGCCGTCGCACCAGACGACGTCGTCGGGCTGGGTGAGCTCGGCGATGTCGCCGACCCAGCGGATCAGTTCCTGATGGTTGGTGGGAGTCGCACTGTCACGGTTGCCGCGCGCCACGATCGCTCCGTCCCGCCGGATCCGCACAGACCGGCGTGAGAGGTGAGGGTGTTGGTTCGGCCCCATGGGGGCTGCGGCCCGGACGCGTGCGTACCCGCCCCTGCACGGGGTCGCGGGCGCTCATCCGGTGCCGACCGCACTCATATGAGTGTGATCCCGCTCAGTCGAGTCTGTCCAGGGCGCCGGAGGTGAGGCACACCACCCGGTGACGGTTCCCCGAACGGCCGATCACACCGTCCGGACGGCCCACGCGACGCGGGCGTGCGGCGGGCAACCTACGGTGGCGTAGGTAGCATTGACGGCATGAGCGCCGTCGATCAGACTGCTGAAATGCCCGCCGAAGTCGATGCACTCGATCCGCCGAAACCTGTGAAACCCATGCTCAGAGGGTGGTTGCACGCCGGCATGTTCCCGGCCGTGCTCATCGCGGGTGTCGCGCTGACCGCCTTCGCCCAGAGCACCAGAGGGCGTATCGCGTGCGCCGTCTTCACCGTCTCGGCGTGCGCGCTGTTCGGCGTGAGCGCGCTCTACCACCGGGGGAACTGGGGGCCACGCGTCTCCGGAATTTTGCGCCGACTTGACCATGCGAACATCTTCCTGATCATCGCGGGCACCTACACGCCGCTGGCGATACTGCTGCTGCCGGGCGGGACGTCCCATCTGCTGCTGTGGCTGGTGTGGGCGGGCGCGCTCGCGGGTATAGCCTTCCGGGTCTTCTGGGTCGGCGCGCCGCGGTGGCTGTACACGCCGTGCTACATCGCACTCGGCTGGGTCGCGGTCTTCTTCCTGCCGGACTTCCTGCGCACCGGTGGCGTCGCGGTGATGGTCTGCGTGATCGTCGGCGGCATCCTCTACAGCACGGGCGCGGCGGTCTACGGCTTCAAGAAGCCGAACCCGTCACCGCGCTGGTTCGGCTTCCACGAGGTCTTCCACTCCTTCACGCTCGCGGCGTTCATCGTCCACTACGTCGGCATCTCGCTCGTCGCCTACCAGCACGGGTAGCCGCGACAGCGCCCCTCTCCACGACAGGCCCGTACCCCTCGGGGGTACGGGCCTTCGTCATGCCCGGACACAGGCGGCCGGAACGGCTTGGCGCCCGCACGTCATGAGAGCTACTCTTTTTTGAGAGTCACTGTCATTTGATTCTCACTCGCAGGAGAGCTTCGCCATGTCTTCCTCCGCTCCCTCTTCCTCCTCGGCACCGCCGCACGCGGACCCGCGGCGCTGGCTCGCGCTCGTCGCGCTGTGCCTGAGCATGCTCGTGCTGAGCTTCGACACCACGATCCTCAACGTCGCCCTGCCGACGATGGCCGACGAGATCGGCGCCACCACCGGCGACATGCAGTGGATCGTCGACTCCTACACCGTCGTCTTCGCCGCCGCGATGCTGCCCGCAGGGCTCCTCGGCGACCGCTTCGGGCGGCGCCGGATGCTCATCGCCGGGCTCGCGGTCTTCCTCGCCGGATCGGTGCTGGGCTCGCTGGTCGGCAGCCCCGGCGGGGTCATCGCCGCCCGTACGGTGATGGGCCTGGGCGGCGCCTTCGTCATGCCGCTCGCCCTGTCCGTGATACCCGGGCTGTTCGGCCCCGCCGAGCGCCCCCGCGCGGTGGCGCTCGCCAGCACCGCGGTCGCCTTCGGCATGCCGCTCGGGCCGATCATCGGCGGCGCGCTGCTCAAGAGCTTCTGGTGGGGCTCGGTCTTCCTGGTCAACATCCCGCTGGTCGGGATCGCGATCGTCGCGTGCGTGTGGCTGCTGCCCGAGACCCGCGACCCGGCCGCCCCGCGGGTGCGCGTCACCAGCACCGTCTGCGCCACGGCGGGGCTCGGCGCGCTCGTCTACGGCATCATCGAGGCGCCCGGCCGCGGCTGGGGCGACGCGCTGGTCGTCGCCTCGCTCGCCGCGGGGGCGCTGCTGCTGGCCGCGCTCGTGCTGCGCGAGCGCCGGGTGGCGCGGCCGATGCTGGACATGAGCCTGCTGCGGCAGCGCGGCTTCCTGTGGAATTCCGTCGCCGCCACGCTGGTCAGCTTCATCCTCACCGGCATGGTCTTCGTCCTGCCGTCGTACCTCCAGACCACGCTCGGCCACGACGCGCTCGGTACGGGCCTGCGGCTGCTGCCGATGATGGGCGGGCTCATGGTCGCCGCCCGGCTCGCCCCGGCGCTGGTGGCGAAGGCGGGCCCGCGCCCGGTGATCGCCGCGGGCATGCTGGCGCTGGCCGCGGGCGCCTTCCTCGGCGCCACCACCTCCGCGGGGGACGGCTACGGGCGGATCGCGGTGTGGCTGACCGTCGCCGGGGTGGGGCTCGGGCTCAGCGTCGTCCCGTCCATGAACGGCGCGCTCGGCGCGCTCCCGCGCGAGCGCGCCGGCAGCGGGTCCGGACTGCTCCAGACGCTGCGGCAGACCGGCGCGGCCGTGGGCGTCGCGATCCTCGGCAGCGTGCTGGCCGCCGCCTACCGCGGCCGCCTCGACACCGCGGGCCTGTCGCCGGACGCCGCGCACGCCGCCCGCGAGTCGCTGGTCGGCGCGCACGCGGTGGCCGTACGTACCGGGCACGGGGCCCTCACGGCGTCGGCGGACGCGGCGTACGTGCACGGGATGGACGTCGCGCTCGCCGTGTGCGGGGCGGCGGCGCTCGCGGCGGGGCTGCTGCTGGCGGCCTTCCTGCCGAACCCGCGGCCGGGACGGGCGGAGACGAGGGCGGCGGGGGGCTCCTCCGGGGCGGCGGGTGCGGGCCCGGCTCCCGTTGCGCAGGGCGCGGCCGGGGCGGGTACGGCCGGTGCGCAGGGCGCGGCCGATGTGCAGGGCGCCGACAGCAGCCCCGCCGGGCCGCTCGCCGAGCCGCGGGCGGATGCCCGACAATGAGCACATGCCGCCCTACCCCTGCGAAGACGCCCCCGCCACCACCCCGCCCCGGCCCGCCGGCCTGCGCGAACGCAAGAAGGCGGCGACCCGGCAGGCGATCCGCAGGGCGGCCCACCGGCTCTTCGCGGAGCACGGCTACGACGCCACGCCGGTGGACCGGATCGCCGCGGAGGCGGACGTCTCGCCGAGCACGGTCTTCCGGTACTTCCCCACCAAGGAGGACATCGTCCTGACGGACGAGTACGACGACGAGATGGCGGAGGTCCTGCGCGCCCGCCCGCTCGACGAGCGCCCGCTCGCGTCCGTGCGGTACGTCATGCACGCCGTCCTCGGCCGGGCGATGCGGGATCCGGAGGGCCGCGAGGAGATGATCCGGCGCGAGGAACTCGTCCGGGACGTCCCCGCGATCCGCGCCCGCGCGCACGAGAGCATGTCCGCGACCGGCCGGCTGCTCGGCGGCATCATCGCCGAGCGCACCGGCCGGCGGGCGGACGATCTGGAGGTCCGGGTCTTCGCCGCGGCCGTCTTCGCCGCGCTGCACGAGGCGTCGCTGTACTGGGTGGAGCACGACCGCGACGAGGACTTCGTCCTGCTCCTCGACCGCACCCTGGCCATGCTGCGGCACGGCCTGGACCTGCGGACCCATTGACAACTGCCGCCCCACGCGACCCCGTTCGCCCCGCCCTTTCTCCCCCGGGCGGGGCGGTGTGCGACAGTGTTACCGGCCCGCACCGGCCTTGATCGGTGGGCATCGGTGGGCCAGACCGGAAGGACCGCGGGGAGGTCCGGCACCGGGGACGGAGGGTGTCAGGACACCCTCCGGGGCGGCCGGTGGGGTACCGGCCGGCGAGCGCTCTGGGGAGGCGTGGCGTTGACCGCGGAGATCTACTTCAGCAACAACTACCGTGACCTGTGCGTCGAGCACGGTACGGGCGCGGGTTTCCAGTTCGAGTTCTCCTGCAACCGCTGCCAGGACACCTGGCGTTCGCCCTTCGAGGCGTACACCGGCGGCAGGATGGCCAGTTGGGTCGGCAAGGGCGTCAACGCCGCGTGGGGGGTGCTGGGCCGTACCGGCTCCGGTGTGTCCAGCGCCGCGGACGGCCTGGCCGGCGCCGGGTACGGCAGCTCGCGCGACACGGCCTTCAAGAAGGCCATCGACACCGCGCAGGGCCACTTCAACCGCTGCCCGCGCTGCACCAACTACGTGTGCAACCGCTGCTGGAACGCCGACCAGGGCATCTGCCTGACCTGCGCGCCCGACACCGCCGCCGAGGCACTCGCCGCCCGCCGCCGCGGCCTCAACGACATGGTCGCCGAACGCGCCTACGCCGACGGCCAGAACGCCGGCGGGACCTTCGACGTCTCCACCCCGCGCCAACTGGTGTGCCCGCAGTGCCAGGGCGAGACGCACGGCTCGGCCTTCTGCCCGCACTGCGGCCACCGGCTGGCCCAGCAGGACACCTGCGCGTCGTGCAGCGCGCAACTGCCCGCGGGTTCCGCCTTCTGCCCCGACTGCGGCACCCGCCGCTGAGCCCCCGGGAGGCTCTGCGGCACCCGCCGCTGGGCCCCCGCGGGGCTACCCTCCCGGCCGGAGCTGGCTGCGGAGGGTGCGCGGGTCGGACGTGGGCGCGTCGCACACGAAGTTGCGGCAGACGTACGCGGCGGCGCGCCCTCCGCGGGTGGCACGGCGGTACAGCAGCGGGAATTCCCCCGCGCCCTCCTCGCCGACGGCCACCACCGCGCCCGGCGCCGCCGCGAGCAGCGCGGTGCGGTGCAGCTCGGCGGTGAGCGGGTCGCCGGTGTCGCCCACGACGGCGACCTCGCGCGGCCCGTCGAGCGCGGCCTCCGCGACGGCCAGGCCCCAGCCGATGAAGCGCGGCGCTCGCCCCGCGAGCGCGCCGACCACGCCGAGCGCCCGCTCAGCGGCCGAGCGGTGCGGCTCCGCGCCGGTGTGCGCGGCGTACGCCAGCAGTGCCCCGGCCGCCGCGGTCCAGCCCGAGGGCGTCGCGTTGTCGGTGGGGTCCTGCGGGCGCCGGATGAGCGTCTCGGCGTCGTCGGCGGTGTCGTAGAGGGAGCCGTCGTCGCCGGTGAAGTGGTGCAGGACGGAGTCCAGGAGCAGCCCGGCGAAGTCGAGCCAGACGCCCTCGCCGGTCACCGAGGCGAGCGCGAGGAAGCCCTCGGCGACGTCCGCGTAGTCCTCCAGCACACCGTCGTTGGCGCCCGCGACGCCGTCCCGCGAGGTGCGGGTGAGGCGGCCGCGGCCGTCCATGTGGACGCGCACCAGCAGGTCGGCCGCGTCCACCGCCGCCTGCACGAGGTCGGTGCGGTCGAAGTAGGCGCCCGTCTCGGCGAGCGCGGCGATGGCCAGCCCGTTCCAGGCGGCGACCACCTTGTCGTCCCGCCCCGGCCGCGCCCGCCGGGCCCGCGCGCCGAGCAGCCGCTCGCGTACGGAGGCGACCCGGGCGGCGTCCACCACCCCGCCGCCCTGCGGGAGTTGCAGCACGGAGGCGCCCTCCTCGAAGGTGCCCTCGTCGGTGACCCCGAAGTAGTCGGCGGCGAACTTCCCGTCCGCCTCGCCCAGTTCGGCCGCGAGCTGCTCGGGCGTCCAGACGTAGTAGGCGCCTTCGGTGTGCCGCCCGCTGCCGTCGTCGCTGTCGGCGTCCAGCGCGGAGGCGAAGCCGCCCTCGTCGGTGGCGAGTTCGCCGACGATGAAGTCCGCGGTCTCCAGCGCGACGCGCCGGGCGAGGTCCGAGCCGGTGGCCCGCCACAGATGCGCGTAGACCCGCGCCAGCAGCGCGTTGTCGTACAGCATCTTCTCAAAATGGGGCACAACCCACTCCCGGTCCACGCTGTAGCGCGCGAAGCCGCCACCGAGCTGGTCGTAGATGCCGCCGCGGGCCATCGCCTCGCACGTGTCCCGCGCCATCTGGAGCGCGCCCTCCGCGCCGGTGCGCGCGTGGTGCCGCAGCAGGAACTCCAGCGCCATGGACGGCGGGAATTTCGGCGCCCCGCCGAACCCGCCCCGCCGCGCGTCGTACTCCCGCGTCAGCCCCAGCAGCGCGGCCCCCATCTCCTTCTCACCGGGCAGCGCGCGCGCCTCGTACACCGCCCCCCGGTCGGCGAGGTCCCGCACGATCCGTCCCGCCACGTCCGCGACCTCCTCCCGCCGGTCCCGCCACGCGGCCACCACCCCGCGCAGCACCTCCATGAACGCCGGCATCCCCTGCCGCGCCCTCGGCGGAAAGTACGTCCCGAAGTAGAACGGCTCCCCCTCCGCCGTCAGAAACACCGTCATCGGCCACCCCCCCTGCCCGGTGGCCGCCTGCACCGCCTCCATGTACACCGCGTCGACATCCGGCCGCTCCTCCCGGTCGACCTTGACGGACACGAAGTGCTCGTTGAGATACGCCGCGGTCGCCTCGTCCTCGAACGACTCGTGCGCCATCACATGACACCAGTGACACGCGCTGTACCCCACACTCAGCAGCACCGGCACCCCCCGCCGCCGCGCCTCCCCAAACGCCTCCGCCCCCCACGGCCACCAGTCCACCGGGTTGTCGGCATGCTGCAACAGATAGGGCGATGTGGCGTCCCCGAGTCGATTCACGCGGCCACCCTCTCACGGGCCCCGCCCGGGGCGCCGCCCTTGCTGCCCGGTGTTGCAACCCCATGTCCCGTACGCTGATCCGGAGAGCATGGTGCCCGCTCGGCGACGGAGGAGGTACGCCGTGAGCGCGGAGATGACCACGCCGGCATGGATGCACGAGCTGGTGACCGCCGAGCAGTACGGCTCCTGGTCGCCCGAGCAGTGCGCCGGTATCGAGGTCGTGGATGGAATCGTCGTCGTGGACCCGAGCGCGTCCAAGTGGCACAACCGCCTCGCCCGTATCCTCGCCAACGCCCTCGACGCGGCGGGCGGCGCCGAGTGGAACGCGGACACCGACTTCGACGTCCGCCTCCAGGACGTCCCGCTGATCAACCGGCGCCCCGACGTCGTCGTCCACCGGGCCAACACCATCGACGTCACCCCGCCCCGGCCGGAGCACGTGCTGCTGCTGGTCGAGGTCGTCTCCCCCAGCGAGGAGACCACCGACCGGCTGGTCAAGCTCCAGCAGTACGCCCGCGCGGGCGTCCCCTTCTACTGGCGGATCGAGCAGTCCGCAGGCGCGGTGCCGCTCGTCTATACGTATCTATACGTACATCCTCGACCCCGCCACCAAGGCCTACCGGGACGGCGAAATGTTCACCGGCGCGATCAAGACTGCCGCTCCGTTCCCCGTCACTGTCGACCTGGGCGCCGTCTGACAGCGCCGGAAGATTCCCCGTGACGGAACACAAGGGAAAGCGTAAATTCCGGGAGCGCCTGGAGGCTCTTTTCGCTGCTGCTGGCTCCCCTAAGCCAGCCGCCATCTGCTCTGCGAGCAGGAACCGCCTGGGGCGAAGTTCCCTGTCCGTGCAGCGCATCAGCGATTGGCGAAGCGGGAAGCACACACCAACCAATAAGCTCTTCCGAGAGTTTCTCCGGGCGGTCGACAGCTTGGCTCGGCAGCGCAACATCGCCCTCCCTGTCGCACTGGCCGACCCGGCAGTTTGGGATCGCCTACTGCGCGCGGCGCGAGCAAAGACTCCCAGTCCGGCGCTGGAGGAATCGCGCCAGATCACAGTCGGCGCAGGCCGGATCCCGATCCGCCCTGTGGTTGAGTCCGATCCTCTGGAACTGGGCGTACACCGAACAAGTCGCCTCGAGGGCGCTACTCCACTACCAGCCTATGTGCCACGGGACGCGGACAGCGCGGTCTCGGCTCAACTGGTGGAAGCCAGGGAAACCGGAGGCCTCGTCTTGTTGGTCGGCGAGTCCACAGCCGGAAAATCGCGGTGCGCCTTCGAGGCTGTACGACGCGAACTGCCCGAACACTGGATCATCGCCCCGCCTGCAGCCAGCGACCTGAGCCCCGTGCTAGCGCATGTGTCCCTACCAAGGCCCGGCCGACGGGGGTGGGTGCTCTGGTTGGACGACCTCGACCGCTTCCTCCTTCCCGGCAGCCTCGATCAAGGCATGTTGTCTGCGCTTCTAGAGCAACGGGTTGTGGTCGTGGCCACCATGCGTTCTGAGGTGTACGGCAATTACAGTGAGCGCGCGTTGCGTGGCGTGGACGCTGGCGTAGCATCCGTGCGCCGCCTTGGATCCCGGATCCTGAACCTCATCGAGCCCCTCGTACTGGACCGGCAGTGGTCCAATACAGAAATGGGTAGGCTCCACGCGCACCTGGCACACCCAAACTCGGACAGCCGCCTGGCTGACGCATCCCACCACCACGGCGTTCACGGCATCGCGGAATACCTCGCAGCCGGACCGAAGCTGCTCGAGGAATTCCTGACGACTCGACGCCAGCCGAAAGGTCATCCCCGTGGTGCTGCCTTGGTTCAGGCAGCGATTGATCTTGCACGGGCAGGCATCTCCACCCCTTTGCCCGCCGAGACCCTGCTGGAACTGTCCGCGTGCTATCTCAGTGCCGGGGATGCCTCACGCCTCCAAGCTGAGAGCCCGGAGCAGGCTCTAGTGTGGGCAACCCAGATCCAGTTCGGTGTGGCAGGAATGCTGGTTGCCACGGAAGCTGCCGGGGCTTGGCGGCCATTCGACTACCTCGTCGACGCCATTTCCCGTGCTGTCGAAGCGACGGCCATCCCCGACGAGGTTTGGGAAGCTGCGGTCACGCATGCGGATGGCGGTAGCGAGCTGCTACCTGTTGGACGGTCTGCTTTCCGCTTCGGTCGTCTGGTGCTCGCCGAGCGCTGCTTTTCCCCGCTGGCGGCCCGGGGTAACCACGTCGCAATGCACGACCTTGGGTTCGTGCAGCGCGAAAGACGTCCGGAACACACCTGGCCTTCGTGGTACCGGAGCGTATCTGAGACAGGAACCCCGTTGCAGGCCCGCACCCTTGGCGCCCTCCACGAAATTGAAGGGCGATGGGACGAAGCAGCGGCCTGCTACGAGAGGGCCGCCGGCCAGGGAGATGCTCTTGCCATGCGACTCCGCGGTGTGATCGCCCAGCGGCATAAGCAAGACGACGAAGCTCATGAGTGGTACGTTCGCGCTGCAGAAGGCGGAGATGCAGTTGCAGTCGCATTTTTCAATGAACCAGGAATCTACCGGCCCGAAATGGGAAACGAGCTGGGTTCGGAAACCTGGGACCCGAACGTCGAATGGGATGAGGAGGACGAAAAGCCGTGGCAGATGACGGCCCGCACATCACGCATCCTCAGCTGCAACCTGGAGATCCTCGCCGATATGGCTCACGACGAGTTGACCGAGCTGGGTGACCAGCCGATCTCCCCGAACAGCTTCGGGATCTTCTTTGCACTCTTGCCGGCCTCCACATGGAACCAGTCATGGCATTGGCGGCGCAGAGTGCTAAGAGCTCTGGATGATCTAAACGAGGACATCACTCTCGGCCGCTCTCCCCATCCACGCTGCGCAGCGGAGGAACTGGCGCTCCACTTTGCCCTAGCGAGCGCGTCGGCAATGACATGCGATGAACCAGATCTGGTGGCTGAGTTCACACAAGGACTCCCCGAACAGCAGGGCGACTACGACTGGGATGTTTGTTCAGATCTGCTTTTCCAGGACCACGATGTGCTTTTTCTCTACGACCCGATGCTGCAAGGACTAGAGCACCCCGACAACCCGCTCAACCGACGTATGGGCATTGGAGACCTGCGGCCAGAAGGATGGTTCGAGGAGTTCGGGAACGCGTCACCTCGCGATCCATCCCGAGGATTCACACATTGATGCTATCTCGCCAAATCGCGTCACCACGTGCTGATCTTTATCGATGCCGACTGACTGGCGTCCGTGAGCTCGACCCTCGTAGACGCTCACCAGCATGCCGCCGGGAATAGAAAGAGGATCTCCACGGCCTAGCGCTCGGCCGCTTTCCGGGGGATCGACCGCCAGGTACCTGGCTTCCGGTGCGCTGGGCCGTTGACCTTCCTCGGCGTCACGGGCCAGAACACACACGACTTCATGCGGTTCAGTTCACCGCGGCAACCGAGGCGAGAGGCGCCCTTGGACGCAGCTGAAGTGCCAAGGGCTACACCTTCCAGAGCCATCCGGACCTGGCTACGGGACCAAGGCATCCCGCACATGTTCTTGAGCGGGCTGACCAGATCCGCGACCGGCTCCGGCGCGGCGGCAAGGGCGGCCGCCCGCCTCGCTTCGAGAGGAGAGCCGATCCCTTCGAGCAGCCGCTGCTCTTCCTTCGACTCAGATATGGACGCGAGGCGTGAAGGTAACTCCCGGTCGACGATCCGGACCGGAAGTCCGGACACTATCGGCCCGACCAGGCACTTCGCGCGCCTTGGCACGCAAGGTGCCTCGGAGTTCGGCTACCGCGCAGCCTTGTATGAGGTCAGCGCACCTGGTGGTGCGCCGTCGCTCTGAAAGGATTCTCACCGTGACCGTGGCGCTTCTGTCCACTGCGATCTGTGCTGGTGCACTCACCCTCCAGCGCGCCATCTACCCCCTGACCCTTCTGGTCGGGTTCTTGTGCGCACTGCGCGGCCTTGGCGCCCCCGAGCGGGTCTTGACCTTCCGTGCCTTTGCCCAAGCAGTTGCCGACGTGGGCAGCCACCCCACGCGCAGTTCGACGCGATCGCCCCTGCGCTCCCCTTCCGCTCAACTACATTGATGAGAAATTGAAGTGACAGGCGCAACGTCAGATGTAGCAGCGCCAAGGAACCTCAGTGTCAGGAAAGATCCTCTGCTCGACCGGTCGGTGCCACCACTCTGTGGATTTGAAGCACCCCATGAGCCAATGTGCTGCCGCGCTGCCAGCTGATCATGGGTTCGCCGTACTCGTTCTGTCCGCCATGTCAGCCCAGCGGCTGACCTCTTGGCGTTCCCAAACCAGCATTCACGGCTATGCGCCCAACGCGCCGACTCTTCAGGCACCTTCGGCACCTTACTCCCACCCTTTTACCCTGCGGGGCCAGGCTAGATCGAGCAACAACGCACTAGCACTCCTAAAGGTTGTCCCGTAACCAGGGCCCGGTGTCTCGCGGCATACTGGCGCTCGTTGATGACCTTGTTCGGGTGTGGGGGCGTTCGTGCTTGAGTTGCGATGTGAGGCGGTCCGCTGGGTGGACGATGAGCCGTGGCCCGGGGTGGTCGAGGTTCAGTTCACGGATGCGGCGGGACGGCGCCGGTCGCTGTTCGACAAGGCCCCGATCTTCGCGGCGATGGGCGAGCTCGGCCCGGACACGTCGTATCCGGTGGAGGTCACCGTTGCCTGCGCGGTCGCCGAGGGCGACGGCCTGGCGGGGGATGACGAGTTTGTCACCGTCTCCACCTCAGTGCATGGCGTCACGACGCCCGACGGCCTTGAGGAGTTCACGGTGCGGCGGGACCAGCTCATCCGCTGAGCGCAAGGTTGTGGAGCCGTGCGACGCCCAGCATCGCGTGGTGCACGCCGGCTCCGCGCAGGCGGCAGTCGCGCAGGATTTTCCAGTTCTTCATTCGTGAGAAGACGTGCTCGACCCGGGCCCGGGCCCTGCAGTGGACAGCGTTGTCGGCTTCCTGCTCGGGCGTGAGGTGCTCCTGTCCGCGACGCCGCCGGTGCGGAATCAGGGCGCCGGTCCCCTGGTAGCCACCGTCCGCCAGGACCGGCGCGTCCCGGCAGGCGCGGTCGACACCGGACTCGGTGAAGGCCCGGCAGTCGTTGCGGTTGCCCGGCAGAGGCAGTCCGACGGCGACGACCAGCCGGCTGTTGGCGTCGATCACCACCTGCTGATTGGTCGAGTACCGGTAGTTCTTGCTGGAGGCCGCGATCGTCCGGTCGCGGGTGGGGACCAGGGTGCCGTCCACGATCAGTACGGTGTCCTGCCGCGGCCGGCGGGCGGGCGAGATCGCTAGCAGTGGTGCGAGGTGGTCCAGCACCCGGTCCGCAGCGGACTTCGAGATCCCGAACAGTGGCGCGACCTGCCGCAACGTCAGGTTGGTCCGCCAGTAGGTGGCGACCAGCAGCACCCGGTCCGCCAAGCAGAGCCGCCAAGGCCGCCCGCGCTGGACGTCACCGCCACGACGTCGGACCAGCGCAACCAGTTTGCGGAACTGCGACTCGCTCAACCCCGAGAACAGCTCGATCCACATCGGATCGCTCGCCGAGATCACCCCATCCATGCCATGACCAACGCGGATGCGAGGCGGCAGTTACGGGACAACCTTTAGGTACGAACAGCGTGTCCAGGCGAGACCACCCCCGGTACGAAGAGGCTTGTGCGGCTAATCTCGGTGAACCTGCGATCACGGTTCCATGCCCACCACTCCCTACTCAGAAATAAATGAGGTTGACGGGCGGGCAGGTCCTCTCATGCCGACCTGTCGCGAGGTGGGATTGCCCCGGTCGTCCGGCTCCAGGATCGCCCTGACGCTCGTCCACTTCTCCACGGAGTTCAACAAGTGCACTGGCACCAGTGACACGCCGAATACCCCACACTCAGCAGCACCGGCACCCCCGCCGCCGCGCCTCCCCGAACACCTCCGCCCCCCACGGCCACCAGTCCACCGAGTTGTCGGCATGCTGCAACAGGTAGGGCGAGGTCACACCAGCCAACCAGTTCATGTGCCTCAGCCTCTCACAGAGACCCACCCCCGACGGCTGAACCCGCATGCAGCCACTCGCTCAACCGATGGGGACCCACTACGCCGTTGCCCGGCATGAGGATCGGATTCCTAGAGCCATAGTGGAGACACGGTGCGCAACGACATCGTGCGTGGTCGGCGAATCCATAGCAGCAAGCCATATCATGCCCTCGAGGCTGTACGCACCTGGACTCGGCGCTCGTCACTCGGTGTCGATATCGGCTTCCCCAACCTCCTTGTCAGCCGACTCGATTCCCAGGCTCTCGATAAACTGCCTCTCCCGCGCAGCCACCTCACGCTGGTGCGTAATGATGAAGCTGGTGTAGTCGTCGACCTTGAGATGCTCGATGGATGCGAGACTGACTCCGTGTGAGTCCAGGATGTCGGTCCGTCCTTCCTCCGCGAGCCTGATAAGCGCCTGCCTGATCGACACACCGGGCGGCGTCGTCATGACGATCCGGTTGGCGGGACTGGACGCCCCTGGTACCCCGCTCTGGGTGATGATGTGCCGGTAGGTCTCGGTGTGTGCCGTCGCCAACTGTTCCAGCACGTTGGCGATACTGCCATCGAGGTTCTTCCGCTCCGGGAACGTCTGCAGGTCCCAGAGGAGGTAGGCACGCACCCGTGCGCTGCGCAGGTCGAAGCGCGCGGGAAAGGCGCGAGCCCGCTCGCCTGAGAAGCTGAGCCCGCTCTTTCCCTGAGCAAATGCCTTCATCTGCTGGATGGAATTACGGACCTGAGTGGTGGTGGCCCCGGCGAATGTGCCCGCCAGCGACGTGGTCCAGAACCAGTTCCGGAGTTTGTCCCGCTGCTCTGCGTCCGCGTTTCCGGAGAAGTGGAAGAAGACAGCGAGCAGCATGATCTGAATGTTGTAGGGAACCAGGCGGGCCAGCGGAACCCGGACCTCGTCCCGAAGAAACTCGACTACCTCCTGCAGGATCCGGTCGGCGTCCTCCACTGCGGTAGTGAGCTGGTCCTGCACCTTGCGGGCCATCGTCTCCCAGGAGGTGTCCCGCTGCACATCCTCCTCACCGGAGAGCGCGAGGACCGTCTGGAAGATCGTCATGATCGGGATCTCCCCGAATCCCGAGGCAGCGACACGCTCCTTAATTTCCTCCATCTTGTCGCTGAGCGTCTCCGGCCCGGTGACTTCGTAGGTCAGGGCGGAGACCATCTGGTCAGGGCGCATCTTCTGGCCGCTGCTGTTGATCCTGGAGAAGACCTCAATAGCCTGCCGGAGAGTGCCACCCTCCATTTTCACCACGGAGACCTTGTAGTTCTTCACCCGCTTCGCGATGCGCTCGCTCTCGTTGGTGAGGCTGTCCGCCTCTTCCCGGGAGTCTGAGACATCGGACAGCTTTCGCGCGTATTCGAGAAAGTCCAGGGTCCCAAGCACGGATCTCATGGGGAGGAAATTTCCGGGCGTCGCCTCGCCGCTCTTCCAGTGGCGGTAGCGCACGCCATCGTGGTCCGACCGGCCGAGCGGCCGGTAGACCCACCACATCCAGTCCTCTTGCTGCGCTGACTGCGGGGCGTCGGCCGAGCGGTGGAGGACCCCGAAGAGCGTCGAGAGCCGCTGATGTCCATCTAGCACATAGGCGACTTTCGCTCCCTCCGGCGCCGGCGGGATGCTGCGCCCACCAATAACGTCGAGGCTCGCGAGCGGCATGGTGGTCTCCCAGATGAGCAGGCTTCCCATCGGATAGCCGCGCTCCATACTGTCGAAGAGCTGCAGCATCTGGTCGGGGCGCCACAGGAATGGGCGCTGGAACTTCGGCACCCGCAGCTCGCCCCGGGAAATCCGCTCCAGCACCTCCTCCAAGAAGTGGACCTCCGGCACCACTGAGATATCCTTGACCATCTCAATGTCTCCCATGCTTAGATCACGCCTCGAATCTTTTCGAACATTGATCGCAGTTCCTGTGTCACACCGGAACCCAGCGCATCCAGGTCCCGACCCGATATTCCGCCGCGCATCACCTCTTGCAGAAACAGGCCCGGCAAATCCGTGCCGAAGCCCTCCTGGAGGGCGATGAGATCCTGCTCCGCCACTCCGTCATACAGACCACCGTGGCGCAGTGGGACGAAGTAAGTCGTCCCCGCCTGCCCGGAGTGGCGCCCTTTTCGGTCAGCGCTCTTCTGCGACTTACCCTTGAATCCATGCTTCATGTCGAAGTGGGCGCGCTGGTCGGATGAGAGTGTTTTGAGGGACTCCAGGCGCTTGGCCATAGAAGACATCCCGACGGCTTTCTTTGGCTGTCGCGCGAGAACCCGGTTGGGAATGTAATTCTCCATCTCCCGGAAGCTAAGGACGTGGGAATGAACGCCTTTGCGGGCCGCAGCATCGGCCTTCTCATGGTTACCGGTCCGGTCAGCCGGGTGGAAGCTGTCGCTGTCGATGATCAGGACCACGCGCTTGGTCCTGGAGAACTTCGCAGCCTGGTCGACGGCGTGCCAGGTCGCGCCGTCCTTGCCGCCTCCGTTGAAAACGCCGAGGCGACTGCCCTCCTTGGCGTCGACGACCTCCTGGCAGCCCATCAGGCGTGCGAGCGCCTCGATCATCTGCCAGTCGTAGATCGCGTTCTCCACCACCAGCACGGCCGGCCGCTCCAGGTCGCGGATGTCATCCGCCAGCGTCTCGCCAGCCACTCTGACCATGCCCGCAGTACCGCCATGCGGAGCCCATGCCTGGGCCATGCTCGCCTTCTGTGCGAGCAGCAGGTAGATCTGAGCCAAAGTCGGGACGTGCCGCAGGAAGAAGGCATGGACGGCGTCCACATCACGCGGGGAAATCACCCACTCGTGTCGTGCCTCCCGGAAGAACGCGATCAGCTTCAGTATGAGCTCCGCGTTCTCGTCACCCTGGTGATCCTTCAACAGATCGACCGGAATCTCAACGCGCATCGTCGGTCCGTTCAGCCTGCGCGTCCGCGATGGCGCGAACTTCATCGAAGTCCTCCGAGAAGACTCCTCTCGGCCAGTAGTCGAGGTTGCCCAGGGTGTCTACTTCGATCTTTCGCAAGGAAGCGGATCCCTCGGCCTGCTCAACGAAGTAGATCTTCACGTCCTCCGGCGTCAGTTTCCGCTCCGCAATCCGCCGGCGTAGCCTGAGGAGGAAGTTCTCACTATGTGTTTCCACCAGGAATCGCACTTGCGACTGGCGCACGGCGTCGACGTAGAGATCGGCGATCGCGGCGTGCGCCGACGGATGGAGGTGGAGCTCGGGCTCCTCCACAATTTCGATCACGGGTTTCGCGGGCGGCTCCACCCGGTCCATGGCGCGCTGGACCACGATCGGGAGGAACTGGACCACTCCGGTGCCCACGTCATCGATGTGGACAACCAGATCGGTGTCGCGCAGGGAACGCAGCTTGGGGACGTACATTCCCGAGCCGACATCGGTCACTTCGAGGCGCCACCCGGGCAGGATTTTTGCCAGCAGGGCATTGAACTCACGACCGATCCGACCACGCCCGTGCATCTCGTCCGTGGCGAGCATGCCCAGCGCCCGCTCGCCCCGATAGCCGACACTTCCCGACGCTCTGGCCGGCGATCGGAAGAAACGCTCTGGACTCTTCCTGAACGGACCCAGGTACCGGATCTCGTCAAACTCTTTTCGAATCCTCCTGGTGACTCCGTGAACGCCGCCGACAGAATCCGCCCAGTCCGTCGAATCGGGCAGCAGGCCGCGAAACCCAACGCTTTCCTCCCGCCCGTCGACGAGATACTCTCGCTTCTCTGAAGAATAAGCATCGCTACTGGGGATCCAGGTGAGGTTCGTGGTCTCCGAGCCGGAGGAGATCTCCAACGAGGAAACCAGCTGAATTCCCTGGTTGGCGATGTTCTGGACTTCGGCGGTAGCGCTGAGAACTGTTCCGCTGTCGATGCCGAACGATGCCCCTATGTGAATGCGCCCATGGGGCGACGAGCCATGGATCAGATCGGTGAACGAGGGAGTGAAGCCGTGGAGGGCGTCCAAGTCCAGAGGAGACGGGGAATCGCCGCGGATACCGGTGGACAGGAGCGGGAGCGCTCGCACTACCGCGCTCTTACCGGAGTTATTCTGTCCCAGCACCACGGTGATTTTTCCGAGCTCCACCTGCTGCCGCTCTTTGAAGCAGCGGTAGTTCTCCAGCGAGAACCATTCCAACGACACCTGGGCTCCCATTCAGTCAATCCTGTCTGGCGAGGCCGCGCGACCTCGGTGCACACCGCTCCGGCAATACTCTCAGACGGTGGAAGCTCTGTGCCCGAGTCTTCACATCCCGGAGATACCCAACGGCTCAGTGGTCGTTCGCGCCGTCGATCTCCTGCACGATGTGGCCGTGCCACTCCAGCAGCGAACACACCTCGCTCACGGCCACGCGCGTGCGAGCGAGATCGCGTCCACGAGACGGTTCGGCATACCCTCGTGAACCGGCCGGTGCGATCAGCGGGCGTCCGCCTCGGGCCGGGGCAGCTCGTCCAGGTCGAGGGTGTAGGTCCGCCCGTCGGCCAGCTCGATGGGCAGCTTGCCCGAGCCGTACTTGTGCGTGTGCGCTGCGATGTAGCCGGAGCCGGTCGGCCGGGTGTGGACGACGACCTCCGCGGCGTACGGGTCCACCACCACGTAGACTGGGATGCCGTAGCGGCCGTACTTCGCAGTGCAGTCGTCGTAGTCCTTGCGGGCGGAGGAAACCGACACCACCTCGGCGATCAGCAGCACGTCCTCGAAGCCGTAGCGCTTGCCCTGCCGCTGAGCGTCCTCCCGCAGGATCGCGAAGTCCGGGGCCGAGTTCTCGTCAGCCGGGAAGTCCAGGTACACGTCGGAGGCGGTCTTCGCATGCCGGCCGAGCGAGAGCGAGTCGATCTGCATCGACTTGATCGTGCTGGAGTGCTCAAAGCTCTGCGGAGTCATGACCACCTTCCCCTCCGTACCGAAGAAGACCACGTGCCCAGCGGGGAACTCGGTGTGCATGACCGCGTCGACGCTCATCAACGGTTCCTTCCTGTCGTCTCCCAGGATAAGGGGCCACGATCCCGTACTGCGTCTGCAACGAGAGTGACGACTGGCGGCGTCGTGTTTTTGGGCAGTGGCAGCGCGGTGTGGACTCCAGGCATCGGCATATCCGCTGCCCGCACCGCATTCGCCAGGTCTGCCGCCCTGATCCGCGACTCCGCCGAGCGCGCAGTCCTCCTCCGCCGGGGCGCCGACCCGGCCGGAGCACGTGCTGCTGCTGGTCGAGGTCGTCTCCCCCGGCTCGGAGACCACCGACCGGGTGGTCAAGCTCCAGCAGTACGCCCGCGCGGGCGTCCCCTTCTACTGGCGGATCGAGCAGTCCGCGGGCGCGGTGCCGCTCGTGTACACCTACCTGCTGGACCAGGCGAGCGGCGCCTACCGGGAGGGCGAGGTCTTCACCGGAGCGGTGAAGGCGACCGTTCCCTTCGCCGTGGACATCGATCTCACGAACCTGGGCTGACCTGGGTCGACGCACGGCCCCGAAAAGATTCTGCCGCCGTGTCGAATCGGGCGGCGGTCGTTCGACGCAGGGGTGAGGGCGCGGGAGAGCGGCCTCCCGGCCGGAAGGCCGGCGGACTCAGGGAGAACACCGTGCGTTACATGATGTTGCTGCGGCTCGACCCCGCCAAGGCGCCCAGTGAGGGGCCCAGTGCGGAGTTGATGGAGGAGATGGGGAAGCTGCTGGAGGACATGGCCAAGGCGGGGGTCATGCTGGATACCGGGGGGCTGCGGGCCAGTGAGCCGGGGTCGGTGATTCGGCAGGTCAAGGGGAAGCAGACGGTGTTGGACGGGCCGTTCAGCGAGGCCAAGGAGGTCATCGGGGGGTACGCGATCATCCAGGCCAAGTCGCTGGAGGAGGCCACCTCGTGGGCCTCGCGCTTCCTCGCCGTCCACGGCGAGGAGTGGGAGATCGAGGCCGAGGTGCGGCTCGTGGAGGAGCCCGAGTAACGGCCTGCGCGGGGCGTCGGCTTTGCGCCGGCGCCCCGCGGCTGCTGTCATGGGGGGTCATGACGGCAGCCGGGGACCAGCAAGCGCGGCGCGCGGTCGAGGCCGTCTGGCGCATCGAGTCGCCGCGGCTGGTCGCCGGGCTCACCCGGCTCGTCCACGACATAGGCGTCGCCGAGGAACTCGCGCAGGACGCGCTGGTCGCCGCCCTGGAGCAGTGGCCGCACGAGGGCGTACCGCGCAACCCCGGCGCCTGGCTCATGACCACCGCCAAGCGCCGCGGCATCGACCTCGTCCGCCGCAACGAGACCTTCGCCCGCAAGCTGCGGCTGCTCGGCCACGAGCTGGAGACCGCCCAGGGCGCGGCCGTCTTCGAGCAGCCCGCCGACGAGCCCATCGAGGACGACCTGCTGCGGCTCGTCTTCGTCGCCTGCCACCCCGTCCTCTCCCGCGAGGCCCGCCTCGCCCTCACCCTGCGGCTGCTCGGCGGGCTCACCACCGACGAGATCGCCCGCGCCTTCCTCGTCCCCGAGGCCACCGTCGCCCAGCGCATCGTCCGCGCCAAGCGCACCCTCGCCAAGGAGCGGGTGCCCTTCGAGGTGCCGTACGGGGCCGAGCTCGCGGAGCGGCTCGCGTCCGTGCTGGAGGTCGTCTACCTCATCTTCAACGAGGGCTACTCCGCGACCGCCGGGGACGACTGGATGCGCCCCGCGCTCTGCGAGGACGCGCTGCGGCTGGCCCGCGTACTCCAGGGGCTGCTCCCCGCCGAGCCCGAGGTCCACGCCCTCGCCGCGCTCCTGGAGGTGCAGGCCTCCCGGTCCGCCGCCCGCACCGCGCCCGACGGCACACCCGTCACCCTCCTCGACCAGGACCGCAGGCGGTGGGACCGGCTCCTGATCCACCGCGGCTTCGCCGCGCTCGCCCGCGCCGACGCCGCCGCCCGCGCCCGCGGTGCCGCGCCCGGGCCGTACGCGCTCCAGGCCGCCATCGCCGCGTGCCACGCCCAGGCGGTCAGGGCCGAGGACACGGACTGGGTCCGCATCGCCGACCTCTACCGCGCGCTGGGCGCTGTCGCGCCCTCGCCCGTCGTCGAGCTCAACCGGGCGGTCGCGGTCGGCATGGCGGAAGGGCCCGCCGCGGGGCTTTCCATCGCCGATGAGGTCGCCTCCGGCGGGGCGCTGGACGGTTACCACCTGCTTCCGAGTGTGCGGGGGGATCTTCTCGCGCGGCTCGGCCGCGTGGGCGCTGCCCGCGCCGAATTTGTGAGGGCTGCTGCTCTTACTCGTAACTCCGCCGAGCGGGCCCTCTTGCTGCGGCGGGCCGCCGCGCTTCCCTCCGGGGAGAGGTAGGGGGCTCTCGGCTCGCCGCAGGGGCTTCTCGGGGCAGGCCCCGCGCCCCTTGGCCTACGTCGGCGGCTTTCCCGCCGCGGGGGTTTCCCGCGCCTGGCGGCGCGGGGTGTTCCCCACCCCCACCACCCGTGCAGGTAGGAGCAAAAGTTGCGGTCCCCCTGTGGGGGTTGCACGCCGTCGGGGGCGAGCAGCAGTCCTTCGGACATTCACCCCACCGGCAGGCAGCCGCCGACGAGACGCCGGGAGGGGGACGGTGCGGGGTGCCCCCGCAGGAATGCGCACGCAGGACCCGCCACCTACGGCATGAGGCCAGACGCGCATTCCGAGGAGGTGCCCCGTGCCGGCACCCGACCCCACCCACCGGGCCGCCGCGAAGGGGCGCGAGGAACTGCGCGACCAGCCCCCACCGGCGGCCAGGTCGCGCAACAAACCGAACCCTGCACCCCGGGGCGTTACCGCGTAACAGACTTGGGACGAACTAGGGGCCCGGCCGCGCGCTTGACGCGTACCGTGCGCGGGCACGAAACGGATTCGACCAACCATCCGGGGGAGGATGCTGTGCCGGAGTCACGTATCGCGCTGCGGGAGACGGATCGGGCCGCGGCCGAGCGGCTGCTGGCGCGGGTGGCGGCGGAGCTGGGCGCCGCGGACACCGCGCCGCGGGTGCGCGCTGCGCGGGAGCGGATCGAGGAGATCGCGGCCGCCGCGGCGGGTGAGTACGGCGCCTACCAGCGGGCGTTGGCCGCGGTCCCGGCGCCGCGCGGCGCGGGAGGCGCGGGCGGGCGGACGGCGGGGGGCGTGGCCACCGGCGTGGCCGCGCTGACCGCGTTCGGCGTGGACGTCGGGCAGGGCCTCTCCGTGGGCGCCGCCCTGGCGACGGGCGCGGCGGTCGGGGCCGCGGGCGTCGCGGCGCTCGGCACGGCGGCGGCCCGCGGCCGGGCGGCCCGGCGCGCGGCGAGCGCCGACGAGCGCACCGCGCCCGGCGGCGCGGAGCAGCTGCGGCTGCTGTGGCTCGCGGCCCTGGAGCGCCGCGGCGTCCGCCCCTTCCTCGAAGCGGAGGCGGAGGCGGAGGTGGAAGCGGAAGCGGCGCCGAAGGCAAAGGCCCCCGCCCCCGCGGAGCAGCCCCCCGCACCCCCCGCCGCGAAGAAAGCCACCCCCCTCGTCCAGCTCGTGCGCACCGCCGCCGACCTGCCCAAGGGGCGCCGCCCCGGCGGCACCGGCACGGACCGCAGTGCGGCGGCCCGCACCCGGGCCGTGCTGGACCAGTCGTTCGGGCAGCTTCCCGTCGTGGAGGGGCCGTTCGCGGGGCGCGAGGAGGACCTCGCGTTCATCACGCGCGCCGTCCAGCACGCCCGCGCCCAGGTCGCGGTGCAGCCCACCGTCGTGGTGCTGCACGGCGACCCGGGGAGCGGCCGTACGTCGCTGGCGGTGCGCGCGGCGCGGCAGTTGAAGGACCAGTTCCGCGGCGCGTGCGTCGTGGACCTGCGGGGCGCGGACGAGTCGCGTACCGCCCTGCCGACGCGCGACGCGCTGCTGCACCTGCTCAACCGGCTGGGCGCGCCGCGCGAGCAGCTGCTCTTCCGGGACAAGCAGGACCGCCAGGACCGGCAGGACAACCAGCAGCACCTGCGGCGGCTGACCGAGACGTACCAGCAGCATCTGACCGGCGTGCCGGTCGTGATCGTGCTGGACGACGCCACCGACGCCGCGCAGGTCCAGGCGCTGGTGCCGGAGCGTTCGGAGAGCCTGGTGCTGGTGACCGCGCGCGAGCCGCTGGCGCTGGACCTGCCGGAGGCGCGGGTCCACCACCGGGTGGTGGGGCCGCTGCCGCCCGCGGGCACGCACGCGCTGCTGAGCCGGCTGGCCGAGACCGCGGGGCTGGAGGCGCCGGGCGCCGCGCAGGCCGAGCGGATCGGCGCGCTGTGCGCGGGCCTGCCGCTGGCGCTGCGGATCGCGGGCGCCGCGCTCGCCGACCACCGGGGCTACGACCGGCTCGCCGCCGACATCGAGATGTTCGGCCCGCAGCCCGCGGTGGACCGGATACTGGCGCTGCGCTACCACGACCAGCCCGAGCCCAACCGCCGCCTCCTGCGGCGGCTCGCGCTGGCCGGCCGTTCCAGCTTCGGCGCCGCGGCGGCGGCCGCGCTGCTGGCCACCGACGACCAGGAGGCGGGCCGGCGGCTCGCCGAGCTGGCGGCGGCCGGGCTGGTGGACCATGTGCGCGGCAACCGCTACCGCCCGCACGACCTGGTGCGGGCCTTCGCGCTGGCGCGGCTGCTGGACGAGGAGGACCCGGCGGAGCGGGCGGCCGCGCACGAGCGGCTGATCATCTCGTACGCCGATCTGGCCAACACGGTGGTGCGGCTGGTGGAGGGCAAGACCTCGACCCGGGCCGGGCGCTTCGGGCAGCACGGCTTCGCGTCGCTGGAACCGGCGCTGCGCTGGCTGGACGAGGAGTCCAGCTTCATCACGGCGGCGCTGCGCGAGACCGAGGGCGTGGACCGGGCGGCCGTGCAGTCGCTGCTGGGGGCGCTGTGCGACTACTGCCTGCTGCGCGGCGACCTCTACCGGCTGGGCGAGATCAGCGAGCTGGCGCAGGCGCAGCAGGCCAGGACGTCGCGCGACGGCCAGGACGAGGACCGCTCGGTGCTGGTGCGCTCGGTGCAGTGGCGTACGGGGATCGCGGCCCGGCAGCTCGGCGAGCTGGACCGCGCCAAGTCGACGCTGACCACGGTGGTGGACCTGTACTTCGAGGCACAGCACCCGGCGGGCGCCGCCCGCGCGCTGGACAGCCTCGGCATCACCCTGCACCACCAGGGCAACCTGCGCGAGGCCGAGGTGAAGCTGCGCGAGGCGCTGGCGATCCAGCAGACCCCGGAGCTGGAGGAGGACCGGGCCTGGACGATGCACGCGCTGGCCGCGGTGCTGCGCGACATGGGGCAGCTCGCGGGCGCCCTGGAGCTGCTGCACGAGTCGCTGGAGCTGCACCGCGCCAACGAGAGCGTGCAGGGCCAGGCGTGGGCGCACCTCCAGCTCGGGCAGGTCTACCTGCTGCTGGGCCACCTGGACCGGGGCGAGCGCGAGCTGCGCGCCGCGGGGCAGGCGTACGCGCAGGCCCGCGACCCGCGCGGCACCGCCTGGACGACGACCCAGCTGGCCCGCGCCCGGCTGCTGCGCGGCGAGGCGCGCGAGGCGTCCGCCGACCTCGACGCGGCGGTCCAGCGGCACCGGGCGAGCGAGGACGCCCGCGGCGAGGCCTGGTCGCTGTACTACCTGGGCCTGGCGCTGGAGGAGAACGGCAAAACGGACGCGGCGCTGCGCACCCTGGAGCGCTCGCGGACGATGTTCTCCCGGATGCGGGACGTGTACGGGCTGGCGTGCGCCCGGCACAACTCCGCCCGCGTCACCCGCGACCAGCGCGCCGCCCGTACCGGGAACCTGCGCAACAGCGGCTTCGCACGGCAGCTCCTCCAGGACGCCCGGCAGGATTTCCGCCGGATCGGCGTCGAGCACGGCGAGGCCTGGTGCTGCGTGGAGCTGGCGGTCATCGACGCGGGCAACGAGCGGCTCGTCGAGGCGCTGACCCTGCTGGAGGAGGCGCAGGGGCTCTTCGCCTCGCTCGGCGACCGGCGCGGGCAGGACTGGGCGGTGTTCCTGCGCGCGACCGTCCTCCCGCTGCTCTCCCCGGAGGGTACGCGGCAGGCGCTGGCCGATCTGCGCGGGCTCGCTGCGCGCGAGGCGTACCAGGGGCGGGACCTGGACCTGGACGGCTACGTCGCGACGTACGCGCTCCTGCTGGAACGCGGGTCCGTCGCGCCCGGGGACCCCTGGGAGGCGTGGCGCCTCACCATGACCCCCGGCCGCGCGGCCCGCATGATCATGGCCATCCCGGCGTAGCCGTCACACATGCCGCGCTGGGCACGCTTTCAGGGGCGCTCCCCTGCCGCGCCGGGCGAGCGTTTTTAGGGGCGCGGGGAACTGCGCGACCAGCCCACCACCGTGGTGCACGTCGTCACCGGCCCGAAGGGGCAGTACGGTGCGTACCGGACCACCGGCCGGTGGATGGCTGAGCGCGCAGTTCCCCGCGCCCCTGGCTCACCGCCCTGCGCAAGGGCACCCCCCGACGGGGGTCAGGACCCGGGGGTCCTGGGGGCCGGGGTCTTCGTGCGGTCAACCGCCGGAGGCGCTTGCTCCTCGAAGTCGATCTTCTTCATCTGCTTGCCCATGTTCTTCATGAGGAACCACAACCCCGCGGCAATCGCAGCGAAGATCACGAATCCGAGGAGCCCCGGCGTCACCTTGTCCTGGTTCACCTCGGCGAGGTGGACCAGGGGGTGGCCGGAGACGGCGTGGGAGGCCTGGGATGCAATCACGCCTCCCATTGTCGCCTAGGCCTTCCGGACTCCCGCAAAGAGGTCGTCCTCGGGGAGGGAGACGTCCACGCGGGACTTCGCGAGCTCGTAGTCCTCGTAGGGCCAGACCTCCTGCTGGAGGTCCATCGGGACGCGGAACCAGCCGCCGTCGGGGTCGATCTGGGTGGCGTGCGCGAGCAGCGCCTTGTCGCGGATGTCGAAGAACTCCGCGCACGGCACGTGGGTGGAGATGTTGCGCTCGGGGCGGGCGAACTCCTCCCAGCGCTTGAGCCACTCGCCGTAGGGGGATTCCAGCCCGCGCGCCTCCAGGGCCTCGTGCAGGGCGAGGGTGCGGGGCTTGTTGAAGCCCTGGTTGTAGTAGAGCTTGAGCGGCGTCCAGGGCTCCCCTGCCTCGGGGTAGCGCTCGGGGTCCCCGGCGGCGTCGAACGCGACCATGGTGATCTTGTGGGTCATGATGTGGTCGGGGTGCGGGTAGCCGCCGTTCTCGTCGTACGTGGTGATGACGTGCGGGCGGAATTCGCGGATCAGCTTCACCAGCGCGCCGGCCGCCTCGTCGACGTCCATGAGGCCGAAGCAGCCCTCGGGCAGCGGCGGCAGCGGGTCGCCCTCGGGCAGGCCGGAGTCGACGAAGCCGAGCCAGGCCTGCTGGACGCCGAGGATCTCGCGGGCCAGGTCCATCTCGCGGGCCCGCACCTCGTGGATGTGCTCCTCGATGTAGGGGTCGCCCTGGAGCTTGGGATTGAGCACCGAGCCGCGCTCGCCCCCGGTGCAGGTGGCCACCAGCACGTCCACCCCTTCGGACACGTACTTGGCCATCGTGGCGGCACCCTTGCTCGACTCGTCGTCGGGGTGAGCGTGTACGGCCATCAGTCGAAGCTGCTCAGTCAAGGCTGCTGTCCTCAAAGTCCGGTGATCCGTTGAACCCCCTCGGTCGGCGGAGAGGGCACGCCTCCTATAGTGACCGAGCGGGGAAACAAATAATTCCGCGGACCGGTGAACGGGAGTGACGATCATGACGGCTGTACAGGCCGGTACGACCGGTACCCCGACCCCGACCCCGCCCGCGGGACGCTACGGCCCCGGCGCGGACGCGCGGGCCGACCGCAAGCTGCGGATCGCCGCGATCGTGGCGGGTGTGCTCGTCGCGGCCGGTGTCGGCTGGTACGGCTACGACACGCTGTCGGGCGACAAGGTCAGCGCGCAGGTGGTGGCCTTCGAGGCGGTGTCCGACCAGGAGGTGCAGATCCACCTGGAGGTCCACAAGGGCAAGGACGCCGTCACCGTGTGCACGCTGCGCTCGGTGGACGCCGACCACAACGAGGTCGGCCGCAAGGACGTCCGCGTCGACCAGCACACCAAGGACGTGGACACCGTGGTCACGGTACGTACCACCGGCCGCGGCGAGACCGGCGAGCTGCTCGGCTGCAACAGCCCTTCCGGCAGCTGAGGGCACCTGAGGGCAGCTGAGCCAGGGCCTGCCGCCCCCCGCCGGAGGGCCCTGGACGGGGGCCGCCCGGCTGACGTCTTTCTGACGTGTTCTGCGGACTTATCCGCTCCCGTCCGTCGCCGGTAATTGTTAGGCTCGTGGTTTCGTCCCGGCTACCGGTGGCAATGCAATTCTTCACGACTGTACCGACGAGGAGCACTCTGTGACCCAGACCAGCGACAACGTCACCTGGCTGACTCAGGCGGCGTACGACCAGCTCAAGGCCGAGCTGGCCCATCTGTCTGGTCCGGCGCGCGCCGAGATCGTCGCCAAGATCGAGGAAGCCCGCCAGGAAGGCGATCTCAAGGAGAACGCCGGTTACCACGCGGCGCGCGAGGACCAGGGCAAGCTGGAGCTGCGCATCCGGCAGCTCAACCAGATCCTGGAGACGGCCAAGGTCGGCGAGGCCCCGGCGGACGACGGTGTCGTCTCCCCGGGCATGGTGGTCACGATCGCCTTCGACGGCGACCCCGACGACACCCTGACCTTCCTGCTGGGCTCGCGCGAGGGCATCTCCAGCGACCTGGAGACGTATTCGCCGCAGTCGCCGCTGGGCCGGGGCGTGGCGGGCAAGCGGGCGGGCGAGGACGCCACGTACGAGCTGCCGAACGGGAAGTCGGCGTCGGTGAAGGTCCTGGAGGTCAAGCCCTACCAGGGCTGACGGAGCACGCAAGAGCCCCCGGCGGCCGGGCCGCCGGGGGCTTTCGCATGTCCGTGGAGCGTGTCCGTGGGGCGTTACGCGGTCGCGGAGCGGTACTTGTGGACCGCCCAGGTGCGGAAGACCGCGATGATGACCACCGACCAGATCAGCGACGCCCACACCGGGTGCTCCATCGGCCAGGCGCCGGACTGGCTCACGCCCGGGTTGCCGAAGAGCACGCGGCAGGCCTGGACGGTCGCGCTGAACGGATTCCAGTCGGCGACCGGCTGCAGCCAGCCGGGCATCTGCGAGGAGTCCACGAAGGCGTTGGACACGAAGGTGACCGGGAAGAGCCAGATCAGGCCGCCGGAGGTGGCCGCCTCCGGGCTGCGCACGGACAGGCCGATGAGCGCGCCGATCCAGGAGAACGCGTAGCCCAGGAGCAGCAGCAGCGCGAAGGCGCCGAACATCCGCCCCACCCCGTTGTGGATGCGCCAGCCGACCAGCAGGCCGACGCACGCGAGGACGACCACGGTGAGCGCGGTCTGCACCGAGTCCGCGAGGGTGCGGCCGGTGAGGACCGCGCCGCGGGACATCGGCAGCGAGCGGAAGCGGTCGATGAGGCCCTTGCTCATGTCGTCGGCGATACCGGCGCCGGCGCCCGCGGTGGCGAAGGTGACGGTCTGCGCGAAGATGCCGGCCATGAGGAAGTTGCGGTAGCCGGTGGGGCTGAGGGAGCCGCCGACGGCGACGGAGCCGCCGAAGACGTAGCTGAACAGCACCACGAACATGATCGGCTGGACGAGGCCGAAGATCACGACCTCGGGGATGCGCATCATCCGCAGCAGGTTGCGCTTGGCCACCACGAGCGAATCGTGCGCGGACTGCACGATGCCGCCGCGCGGGCGGGGCGCGAGGGTCATCTGGGGGGTCTCGGTCGCGGCGCTCACTTGGCGCCCTCCTTCACGGTGCTGCCGGAGGCGCCGCCCTCGGAGCCGTTCCCGGACTCCCCGTCCTCGCCGTCCTCGCCGTTCTCGGGCGCCTCGGCGGCGTGGCCGGTCAGCGAGATGAAGACGTCGTCGAGGGTCGGGCGGCGCAGGCCGATGTCGTCGATCTCGATGCCCTGCGCGTCCAGGTCGCGGATGACCTCGGCGAGCAGCTTGGCGCCGCCGGTGATCGGGACGGTGATCTTGCGGGTGTGCTGCTCGATCTTGGCGTCGCCCTTGCCGTGCTGGCGCAGGGCCCGGGCGGCGTCCTCGATGCGCTCGCGGTCGTGCACGACGACCTCGACGCGCTCGCCGCCGGTCTGCGCCTTGAGCTGGTCGGAGGTGCCGCGGGCGATGACCTTGCCGTGGTCGATGACGCAGATGTCGTGGGCCAGGTGGTCGGCCTCCTCCAGGTACTGCGTGGTGAGCAGCATGGTGGTGCCGCCCGCGACCAGGTCCTCCATGACCTCCCACAACTGCTGGCGGTTGCGCGGGTCGAGGCCGGTGCTCGGCTCGTCCATGAACATCACCGGCGGGCTGACCACGAGGGCGGCGGCCAGGTCCAGCCGGCGGCGCATACCGCCGGAGTAGGTCTTGGAGATGCGGTTGGCGGCGTCGGCGAGGTTGAAGCGCTCCAGCAGCTCGTCGGCCCGCCGCCGGGCGGCCTTGGCGGAGAGCTGGTAGAGCTCGCCGACCATCTGGAGGTTCTCCCGGCCGGTGAGGAATTCGTCGACCGCGGCGAACTGGCCCGACAGGCCGATGTGGCGGCGGACCTCGTTGGGGTGCTTGACCACGTCGATACCGGCAACGGTCGCGGTGCCGCTGTCCGGCTGCAGAAGGGTGGTCAGGACGCGGACGGCGGTGGTCTTCCCCGCCCCGTTGGGCCCGAGCAAACCGAGGACCGTGCCTTCCGGCACGTCAAGATCCACTCCCCCCAGTGCCCTGACATCACCGAAGGTCTTGACCAGACCCTCGGCATGGATGGCGCCCGGCATTTTTCGCTCCCGTCACTGGCGTGTGCTTGGTGCGTGTGCTTGGTGCGTCTGTTCGGTGCGTACGTCTGTACGACCGGTCGGCCGGCCGAAACTCATCGACCCCGGGGCGACCGGAGGTATCGGACGCACCGGTGCCGCCCGCGGACGACCGGGGCGGCATTTTCGCGATACACCGCGAGAATGTCAGACGCGATATATCGCGTCAACCCTGGCACGTACACGTCCGCCGACGGACCGTCGCGGGGTCAGGCGATCACCACGTACCCGGCGTCCTCCAGCGCCGCGCCGACCGCGGCGCAGTGCTCGGGACCCTTGGTCTCCAGGTGCAGTTCGACCTCCGCCTCGGTGAGCCCGAGCCGCGGGTCGGTCCGCACATGACTGACGTCGAGCACGTTAGCGTCCACCACTGACAACACCCCCAGAAGCGTTGCGAGCGCCCCCGGACGGTCGGTCAGCCGCAGCCGCAGCGACAGGTAGCGGCCCGCCGCCGACATGCCGTGCCGCAGGATGCGCTGGAGCAGCAGCGGGTCGACGTTGCCGCCCGACAGCACCGCGACGACCGGGCCCTCGTACGCGTCCGGCGCGGCCAGCAGCGCCGCGACCGGGCTCGCCCCGGCGGGCTCGACGACCAGCTTGGCGCGTTCCAGGCACAGCAGCAGCGCCGACGACAGCTCGTCCTCCGACACCGTGACGACGTCGTCGACCAGCTCCCTGATCAGCGCGAACGGTACGTCGCCCGGACGGCCGACCATGATGCCGTCGGCCATCGTGGCGACCTGGCCGAGCGCGACCGGGCGGCCCGCCTGGAGCGAGGGCGGGTACGCCGCGGCGCCCGCCGCCTGCACGCCGACGATCCGCACGTCCGGCCGCAGCGCCTTGACCGCGACCGCGACACCCGCCGCGAGGCCGCCGCCGCCGATGCCCACCACGATCGTGCGCACCTCGGGGCACTGCTCCAGGATCTCCAGGCCCACCGTGCCCTGCCCGGCGATGATGTCCGGGTGGTCGAAGGGGTGGATGAAGACCGCGCCGGTCTCCTCGGCGTAGCGGATCGCGGCCCGCAGCGTCTCGTCGACGACCGTGCCGTGCAGCCGCACCTCGGCGCCGTAGTCGCGGGTCGCGGCGACCTTCGGCAGCGGGGCGCCGACCGGCATGAAGACCGTCGAGCGCACCCCGAGCAGCGAGGCGGCGAGCGCGACGCCCTGCGCGTGGTTGCCGGCGCTGGCCGCGACCACGCCGGCCGCGCGCTCCTCGGGGCGCAGCCCGGCGATCCGCACGTACGCGCCGCGGATCTTGAAGGAGCCGGTGCGCTGGAGGTTCTCGCACTTGAGGTGGACGGGCGAGCCGATGACGGACGACAGATGCCGGCTGCTTTCCAGCGCGGTCATCCGGGCCACGCCGGAGAGCATCTTGTGGGCGCCACGCACGTCGTCGAGGGTGATCGGGTGGGGCGCGGCGGAAACCGGTCGTTCCATACGACCAGTCTCGCAGCAGGGCCGGTGCGCAGCGCGCAGGGTGGGGGGACACGCCCGGGGGCAGGGGTGCGCCGCGGGCCGCACGGCAGGGTCAGGACCCGGTTGCGGTTTGTGCGTGCGGGGTAACTGGGGCGGTCCGGCCGCGTACTCTTCTTCCCAACTTCCCGCCCCTCCGAGCCTCTTATCCGCCACAACCACCCCGCACCACCCCGGCACCACCTCCGCACCACCGCGCACCATCCCCTCCCTCTTGTTGAATCGACAGAACGCGAGCTTCAAGGTCATGTCCAAACCGACGGAGACCTCGACCGAACTCCTGGAGCGCCTCCAGCACCAGGTGGCCCTCTTCGCGCGCCGCGCCGAGCAGACCCGGCTCGGCGGCGTAGGCAAGGCCCGCAACTCCATGGACCGCGCCGCCTATCTGCTGCTCAACCGGCTCGACCGGGAGGGCCCGATGGGTGTCAAGGCGCTCGCGGAGTCCATGGGCATCGACTCCTCGACGGTGACCCGGCAGGTGGCCCCGCTGGTCGACACCGGCCTGGTCAAGCGCACGTCGCACCCCGACGACGGGCGGGCCGTGGTGCTCGCCGTCTCCCCGCGCGGCCGCGCCCGGCTGGACGACGTACGCGACTCGCGCCGCCGGCTGATGGCCCAGGTCACCGAGGGCTGGACGGACCAGGAACGGGAGCTGTTCACCGCGCTGCTCATCCGCTTCAACGCCGGGCTCGCCGACTGGCACGCCGGGCTCACCCGCGGTGACGACGAGCCGGCGGAGCAGGGCGCGGCGAGCGGGGCCGCCGGGGCGTGAGCCGGGCGGGCCGCGTGCGGGATTCGCGGGGCCCGTGAGGCCGGACGGGCGTGGCCGGGCGCCGGGTGCGAGCCGGGCGCGCGTCCGGTCGCATCCGGCGCAAGGGGGACAGGCAAAGGTCTTGACCCGGAACACCCGGTTGCCGTCCCATGGCCGCGTGGGCAAGCGCCGGGCGGCTGCGGAGACCCGACGGGACGCCGAATTCGCGGCGTTCACCGCCGGGGCGGCAGGACGGCTGCTGCACACCGCGACCCTGCTCACCGGCGACCGCGGGCAGGCCGAGCGGCTGCTCGGCGCGACCTTGGCCCGCACCTACGCGGACTGGCTGCGGATGCGCTCCGAGGATCCCTACGACCAGGCACGGGCCGAGCTGGTGCGGCGCTTCGCGTCCCGCCCGTTCTGGCGCAGGCCGCGCGGCGGGGTGCTGGAGCGGCTGACCCCGCAGGAGCGGATGGTCGTCACGATGCGCTACTTCGAGGGCGTCGCCGAGGAGCAGACGGCCGCGCAGCTGGAGCTGCCCACCGACCGTGTCCGGGCGATCTGCGCCCGCGCCGCCGCCACCCTGCGCAGCCGCCCGCCGGGCCCGCCGCCCGCCAGCGTCGCCGAGGCCCGCGCGGGCGGCGGCCCGGGCAGCTCCGGGAACGGCCCCCCGGACAGCCCCCCGGGCGGTGCGCGCCCGCGCCGCGAGGTCCACGGAGCGGCCCGGTGAGCCCGGCGCGCAACCGGCGCGACGACGAGGTGCGCAGGCTGCTCGACACCCCGCACCCGATCGTGCCCGCGGGCCTGGTCGCCCACGCGACCGCGCGGGGACGGCGTACGGTCCGCCGCCGCCGGGTGCTGGCCCGCGTGCTGTGGGTGCTGCTGGCGGCCGCGGTGGTGGCCGGGATCGTGCTCGCGGTCCTGTACTGGCCGGACGACGCGGGCAGCGGGGGCGGCGGCACCGGCGACGGCACCTGGTGGGGGCAGGCGGTCACGGCGCGGCTCCCACCGCCGCTGTTACCCCGCCTGCCCCAACTACCCCACTCGCTCTGAACTTCAGCCCAGCGCCTGCGTGAGGTCGGCCAGCAGGTCGTCGGCGGACTCGATGCCGACCGACAGCCGTACCAGGTCCGCGGGCACTTCGAGCGCGGAGCCCGCCGCCGAGGCGTGCGTCATCCGGCCCGGGTGCTCGATGAGCGACTCGACACCGCCCAGCGACTCGCCGAGCGTGAAGAGCTTCGCCCGGTTGCACACCTCGACCGCCGCCTCCTCGCCGCCCGCGACGCGGAAGGACACCATGCCGCCGAAGGCCCGCATCTGCTTGGCCGCGGTCTCGTGGCCCGGGTGCTCGGGCAGGCCCGGGTAGAGGACGTGGGTGACCTTCGGATGGGCCGTCAGCAGTTCGGCGACCCGGGTGGCGTTGGCGCTGTGCCGGTCCATGCGCACCGCGAGCGTCTTGATGCCGCGCATGACGAGCCAGGCGTCGAAGGGCCCGGCCACCGCGCCCATCGCGTTCTGGTGGTAGGCGAGTTCGTCGCCGAGCGTGGCGTCGGAGGTGACCAGGGCGCCGCCGACGACGTCGGAGTGGCCGCCCATGTACTTGGTCGTGGAGTGCACGACGACGTCCGCGCCGAGCGCCAGCGGCTGCTGCAGGTACGGGCTCGCGAAGGTGTTGTCGACCACCAGCCGCACGCCCGCCTGCCGGGCGACCCCGGCGAGCGCGGCGATGTCGGAGATGCCCAGCAGCGGGTTGGACGGCGTCTCGACCCAGATGACCTTGGTCTCCGGGCGCAGCGCAGCGCGTACCGCCTGGACGTCGGAGGTGTCGGCGACCGACCAGGACACGCCCCAGCGCTCCACGACCCGGGAGAAGAGCCGGAAGGTGCCGCCGTAGGCGTCGTTGGGGATCACGACGTGGTCGCCGGGCGAGAGGACCGTACGCAGCAGGCAGTCCTCGGCCGCGAGACCGGAGGCGAAGGCGAGGCCGCGGCGGCCGCCTTCGAGGGCCGCGAGGTTGGCTTCGAGCGCGGTCCTGGTCGGGTTCGCCGACCGGCTGTACTCGTAGCCGCCGCGCAGGCCCCCGACGCCGTCCTGCTTGTACGTCGACACCTGGTAGATGGGGGTGACGACGGCGCCGGTGGCCGCGTCCGCGGGCTGCCCGGCGTGGATGGCGAGGGTCTCGAACTGGCCGCCGTGCTGATCGGTGTGCTGATCGCTCATGCCGCCGAGGGTAGTGCCCCGGCCGCCCCGCCACGGCGGTTCACCCGCCGGTACCACATGCCTGTCGCGATGAGCGCGACGAGTGCCGCGCCGCCCGCCGCGCCGCCGAGCTTGAGGCCGGGCGGGGTGAAGTCGCAGGCCAGCGTGGTGGCCTTGCCGTCCAGCGGCACCGCGACGAGGCCGAGGTATTTGCGCGCGGGCTTGGCCGGGGCGCCGCCGGCCGAGCAGCTCCAGCCCTCGATGCGAGGTACGGCGACCAGCGCGGTGCCGGTGCTGCCCGCGGGGAGGGTGGCCGAGAAGTGGTGGCCGTCGATGTGCACGGCGGTCGCGCCGGTGGCCGTCAGGTGCTGCACGGCGGCGGTGAGGCGGCCGCGGTCCAGGCAGCCGAGGGGCTGCTCCGGGAGCCGCAGATGGCCGAAGAAGCTCAGCGCGACCTCGGCGCGGCCGGAGGCGGGGACATTTCCGACGGGCACCATCGGGGCGCGTACGGCGGGCAGGTGGCCGTCCACGCCGACCGGCGCGGCGCCGCCGAGCGCCGCGGTGCCCTTGTACTGCGGGGCCCAGAAGTAGACCGCGGAGCCGGGCGCGCAGGTCGCGGTGAGCAGCGCCTTGCCGGTGCCGGTGTCCGTACGGGTGACGTGCGGCTGGTCGTAGACGGTGGCGCCGAGCAGCAGCTCCTGGTTGCTGAAGGCGGAGCCGGTCCACCGCGGGGCCGTACGGGCGAGGTCGAGGTCCGGCCGGACGGTGACCAGCGGCGGGACGGGGGTGGTGGTGGACGTCGTGGTGGCGCGCGGCAGTGCGGTGCTGCTGGGCTTCGCGGTGGGGGTGGAGTGCATACGGGTGCCGATGGAGAAGATCGCGTCGGTGACGGGGTTGTCGAGCGTCACCGGGTGGCGGCCCTTGGCGTAGTAGCCGAAGCCCAGTTCGGACAGCGTCCAGGAGGTGATGTCGGAGGTGAGGCTGCTGTAATACTCCGCGCCCTGGCCGCCGACCACCAGCTCGTCGTTGCCGCCGGGCACGTCGCCGGGGTCGGTGCGCGAGCGCGGCCAGTCGTCCTTGGCGGCGACCGCGGCGGCCATGTCCTGCTGGGCCGGGCCGAGCCGCGGCGTCCAGGACACCTCCTTCAGCTGGTCCTTGACGACGCGGCCCGCGGACACCGCGGATTCCCCGCCCTGCGCGAGCAGCAGCAGCACCGCGGCAGCGGCCGGCAGCGCCCGCGCACCCCACCCGTACCGCTGCCGGAGCAGCAGCGCCGCGGCGGCGGCCAGGCCCAGGACCAGGGCGAGCGCGAAGAGGCGGTAGGTCCAGCGGTCGTCGGCCTGCCGGCCGTGCCCGGCGAACGCGATCAGCAGCACCAGGGCGGTACCGCCCAGCAGCGCGGGCAGCGCGGGCAGCCCGTCGGCGGCCGACAGCCACCCGGCGATCAGCAGCAGCCCGCACAGCACGAAGGTCTGCCGGTAGGGCACCCCGTTGGGCGAGGCCCCGGCGTGCCAGACCAGATGCGTGGGCTCCCAGTTGAGCGACAGCGTGACGAGCACCGCGGCAGCCGACCACCAGGCCCGTACGCGTACGGCGACGGCCCGGTTGAAGGGCAGGGTCAGCGCGAGGACGAGCGCGGGGGTGCCGATGTAGAGGGCGGGGGTCGCGGTGCTGGTGGTCGCGGGCAGGAAGCGGGCGGCGATGTCGGCCCAGGCGGCGGGCGCGAAGGTCACCTTCGGGGTGGGGTCGGCGACCTTGGTTGCCTTGTAGATCACCAGCACCAGCGGGGCGGCGAGCCCCACGCCGATGAGCATGCCGCGGGCCGCGTGCAGCAGCGTGACGAGGCGCTTGCGGGCGGTCTCGCTGCCCTCGGCGGTGAAGAGGCGCACCAGCAGCACGATCGCCGCGCCGAGGGTGGCCATGTAGGCGGTGTAGAAGTTCGAGATCCAGGCGAGCGCCACGACGAGCGGGGCGATCACCGGGCGGCGGGCGGTGCGCGCCCACTCGCCGACCAGGCACAGCATCGGGAAGGCGAACAGCCCGTCGAGCCACATCGGGACGACCGCGCCGTTGTCGAGCGTCCACCCGGACAGCGCGTACGCGGCCCCCAGCAGTGCGGCGAGCGGCCAGGGCCCGCGGCGCAGCCGCAGCAGCAGCACCGCCATCGCGGCCCCGGCCGCGGTGACCTTGGCGACGGTGATGACGTAGAGCGCCAGCTCCGGGCGGTCGGCCGGGAAGAGCACCACCATGAGGTCGAAGGGGCTGCTCAGGTAGGTGCCGATGTCGCCGAGGAAGTTCGTGCCGAAGCCTGAGTTCCAGTTGACGAAGAGGTCGCCGTCGGCTCCGCCGGTCAGCACCTTGCGCCAGTACACGTGGTAGGGCAGGTACTGGTTGCCGAGGTCGACGACGTTGCGGGTGTGCGAGCCGAGCGGGTAGCTGCCGGCGAGCGCGCCGCCGAGGCAGAAGAGCACGCAGGCCAGCACCGCGGCCCCGGCGCCCGCGCGCAGCGCGGTGCTGCCCCGGGCCCACGCGCGCAGCCGCCCGCGTGGGGCCTGCGGCGGGCGGACTGCCGGGCCTGCGGGATTCTCCTGGGCCGATACGGCCTCGGCTGCGGACACGGGTCCTCCGGGTTGTGGTGCGCTGCGCCTGGTGCGTCCGGCCCGCGGGTCCTGTCGCCGCGAGGGTGCGACGAGCCGCGCGAGGGTGCGACCAGCCATCCCACACCGGCCCGGCGACACCGCCCCGACCGCGAGGCGAACCCGAGGGCGCGGCCGGGTGAACGCCGGAAGTCGCCCGGAACGCCGGGGTACGCGCGACCGCCGGCCGCCCGGGTGTCAGGGACCCGGGCGGCCGGCGGCCGGTGTGCGTTACGGGAGCGGGTGCGTCACCACGCGGACGGCGCCGGCGGGGCCACGACGTCCGGGCGGTCGTTGCAGGTGATGGTGTTGGGCAGCTCCCACGGGGCGAGCCACGGGCCGGTGGTGCCGCCGCCGTCGTTGCCGCCGAGGTCGGTCACGGTGAATTCGGAGCCGGCCGGGGTGAAGTTGAACGAGCCGCAGTTGTTGATGCCCACGGCCCCGACGTTGCGGGCGTCGACGTTCTGGAAGGTCGCGCCGCCCGCGGACCGGGCACTGAGCACGGAGGTGCCGGTGCCGTCGACCTGGATGTCCTTGAAGTGGACGTTGGTGATCGAGTAGAGGTCCTTCACCGGGAAGTCGGCGACCAGCATGATCGCGTTGTAGGTGCTGTCGAGGAAGTGGTCGCCGGTCACCTGGATGTCGGCGTCGATGTTCTTCTCCAGCGCGTAGAACCAGATCGCGCCGAGCCCGATGTTCCAGTTCAGCTCGTACGTGCCCGCGCGCACGGTGGTGTTGTCGGCGATCTTCAGGCTGCCGGTGAAGGGCTCGGCGCCGAAGCGGGAGCCGACCTGGATCGCGCTGCCCTCGCGGATGGGGTCCGCGATCAGGTTCGCCGAGACGGTGTTGTCCGTACCGCCGTACAGGGCGATGCCGTTGGCGAGGACGGGGGTCTGCACGGTGTTGTGGTCGATGGTGTTGTTGGCGTCCTCGACCTTGTCCGACCACAGCGCGAGCGCGTCGTCACCGGTGTTGCGCAGGAAGTTGTTCGAGATGACCGAACGCGTCACGCCGGTGTGGAAGTTGATGCCGTCGGCGATCTGGTCGACGATCACGTTGTTCGTGATCTTGAGATTGCTCATCGGCCCGTCGAACCACATGCCGACCTTGGTGTGCTGGATGTAGAGGCCGTCGATCGTGGAGTTGCTGAGCGCGCCGCCGATGCCGTTGACCTGGTCGGTGTCGATGCGCTCGCGGACGTCGCCCTCGATCGCGAAGCCGGACAGGTGGACGTCCGAACTGCCGCCCTGCGCCGCGTCCTTGCCGTAGAAGCCGACCCCGGTGTGCACGGATCCGTCGGGGGCGGGCGTGGCGAGGTCCACCTGGTGGCCCTTGAGGATCGTGTACCAGCTGCCCGCGCCCTCGATCGTGACGTGGTCGACGACGATGTGCCGGCTGACCTGGTAGGTGCCCGGCGGGATGTAGACCTTGAGGTGGGCCTTCTGGGCGAAGGCGACGGCCTTCTCGATCGCGCCCGCCGAATCCCGCCGCCCGGTCGGGTCGGCGCCGAAGAGCAGCACGTTGGCGGCGATCAGGTCGATCTTGGGCGCCGCGACGAGCTGCGAGTCCAGCAGGTCGACGGTGGTGGCCGCCGCGCCCGCGGGCACGGACAGGCGCACCTTCTCGCCGGCCTTGTACGTACGGCCCAGCAGCAGCCGCTGCTCGTCGTAGAAGTGGTTGGGCCGGTAGGGCTTGGCGAAGACCGGCGCCGGGGTGGTGTCCTGCGGGACGCAGGAGCACTCGGTGACCCAGTAGTCCGGGTGCAGGATGTCGGCGGCCGGGTCGTTCGAGAACGGGTAGAGGTTGTAGAGCCAGGCGTACTGCGAGGTCAGCGTCATCGTCTTCGTCGTGCCGCCGACGCCGACCTTCAGCGGCGAGGTGAGCCCGCCGCCCTTGGGGGCGTCCGGGATGCTGTAGCGCACGTTGATCGCGTTGGCCGCGCTCGGCAGCGTGAACTCGACGTACTGCCCCGGCTGGAGCGTCACCGCGCTGCGGCCCGACGCCTCCGCGGGCAGCGTGTACGCGTCCCGGCCCGGGCCGATGACGGTGCCGTTCGTGACCGCGTTCTCGGCCTCCTGCTCGGCGAAGCCGACGCTCGCGCCGCGCCCGGCGGTCAGCGCCGGGTCCAGCGCCGCCCGGGTGACCACGGCCTTGCCCTGGGCCTTGGCCGGCGCCTTGGCGGCCGCCGCTCCGGCGCCCAGCACGCCGAACGCCGCGGCGGTCGCGGTGACCGCCGCGACCGTCACAACGGCTCTTCGCCGCGGGCCTGTTGACCATCTCGCCATCGACAGCTCGATTCTCTCGGGACAGCTCACGTGGGGGTCCCCGCCCCGCGCGGGCGGCGGCGGTGAGGGTGAATTTAGGACGCTCCGGACCGACCGCACAAGGTGCGTGCGCGCGGTATTTCGCGTCTGTGCCGAACAACTTCACGAGATTGCGCGATTCTTGCGGCCTGCGCTCGGAGCGTTGCGGCGGCGGGTGGGACGGGTGGGGGTCGCCGTACGGGAGGGGCGGCGCCCGGACGCGGGCGACCCGAGAGGGTTGAGCCGGATTGGTGTGGGATTAACCTCACGGACATTTCGCCACCGCTTTGCGAGGATGTCCGGAGCAGTCGGACTGGCGTCGGCTCTGCGGGGCAGGCGACGGGGACGGTACGGCACCGGAGTCAGCAGCGGCGGACGACAGGGGCTGAGAAATGGGTATGGGGAGCGCGACATCGGCGGCGTACGGCAGCCGGAGGCTCCTCCACCGACCACCCCGCATCCCGCTCCCGGACCGGCTCCCCCGGCTCCTGCCGGAGCTGGCGCTGCTCGTCGCCGTCCAGGCCGTCTACAAGTACGGGCGGAAGGTCGCCAACGGCCACACCGAGGAGGCCTTCCACCACGCCGACCACGTGTGGTCGTTCGAGCGCGCGGTGCACCTGCCGAGCGAGCGCTCCGTGCAGCAACTGCTGCTGCACAGCGAATCGCTCGTGCACATCGCCAACTACCTCTACGCCACGGTGCACTTCCCGGCGATGCTCCTCTTTTTGGGCTACATGTTCGTGCGCCGGCGGGCGCACTACCTGTGGATCCGCCGGGCGATCGTCATCCAGACGATGCTGGCCCTGCTGGGGCATCTGCTCTTCCCGCTCGCGCCGCCGCGCCTGCTGCCCGGCGACGGCATGATCGACACCGCGGCGGTGTACGGCCCCGCGGTCTACGGCAAGCCCGAGACGCACTCGATGGCGAACCAGTTCGCCGCGATGCCCTCGCTCCACGTCGGCTGGGCCCTGGCGATCGCGGTCGGCCTCATCGCCTCCCACCGCTCCCGCTGGCGCTGGCTGTGGCTGCTGCATCCGCTGCTGACCATGCTTGTCGTGGTTGGCACGGCCAACCACTACTGGCTCGACTGCGCCGTCGGGGCGCTCCTCCTGGCCCTGGCCCTCGCCCTCATCCCGGGCCCGATGCCCGAACCCTCCTCCCCGCGCCCCCTCCGCGACTGGACCTGGCCCTTGCGCAGGGGGGCGGCACCCCGCCAGGGTGCGGCTGCGCCGCGGGGCGAGCGTCTTCTGCTGCGCAGGGCGGTGAGCGTTTTTAGGGGCGCGGGGAACTGCGCGCCCAGCCCCCACCGGGGCGCGGGTAGTCACCGGCCCGAAGGGGCAGTTCGGTCCGATCCGGACCACCGGCCGGTGGATGGCTGAGCGCGCAGTTCCCCGCGCCCCTGGGGTTGCCCGGCGCGGCAGCGCTGAGCCCTCCCGTGACAGAGCGGGATTCAGTGCCTAGGGTGCATGAATATGAATATGCACACCGTGCTCATCGGCCCCGCCGGGGCAAGCCCCGAAGACGTGCTGGCCGTCGCACGCGGCAACGCACAGGTCCGCCTCGCGGAGAGCGCCGTCGAGGCGATGGCCGCGGCCCGCCGCGTCGTGGACGCGCTCGCGGCGAAGCCGGAGCCGGTGTACGGCGTGTCCACCGGCTTCGGCGCCCTCGCCGTCCGCCACATCAGCCCCGAGCTGCGCGCGCAGCTCCAGCGTTCGCTGGTGCGGTCGCACGCCGCGGGGATGGGCCCGCGGGTCGAGCGGGAGGTCGTCCGCGCGCTGATGTTCCTGCGGCTCAAGACGCTCGCGTCGGGCCGCACCGGTGTGCGGCCGGTGGTCGCGCAGACGATGGCCGCGCTGCTGAACGCGGGCATCACCCCCGTCGTCCACGAGTACGGCAGTCTCGGCTGCTCCGGCGACCTCGCGCCGCTCGCGCACTGCGCCCAGGTGCTGATGGGCGAGGGCGAGGCGGAGGGCCCGGACGGCGAGGTCCGCCCGGCGGGCGAGCTGCTGGCGGCGCACGGCATCGACCCGGTCGAGCTGCGCGAGAAGGAGGGCCTGGCCCTCATCAACGGCACGGACGGCATGCTCGGCATGCTGGTCATGGCCTGCGACGACCTCGCCCGCCTCTTCACCTCCGCGGACGTCACCGCGGCCCTGACCCTCGAAGCCCTGCTCGGTACGGAGAAGGTGCTCGCGCCCGACCTGCACGCGATCCGCCCGCACCCGGGCCAGGGCGCGAGCGCGGCGAACATGCGGAAGGTCCTGGCGGGCTCGGGCCTGACGGGGCACCACCAGGACGACGCCCCGCGCGTGCAGGACGCGTACTCCGTGCGCTGTGCCCCGCAGGTCGCGGGCGCGGGCCGGGACACCCTCGCGCACGCCCGTACGGTCGCGGACCGCGAGCTGGCCGCGGCCGTCGACAACCCGGTCATCACCGAGGACGGCCGGATCGAGTCGAACGGGAACTTCCACGGCGCCCCCGTCGGCTACGTCCTGGACTTCCTCGCGATCGCCGCCGCCGACCTCGCCTCGATCGCGGAGCGGCGCACCGACCGGCTGCTGGACAAGAACCGCTCGCACGGCCTGCCGCCCTTCCTGGCGGACGACCCGGGCGTGGACTCGGGGCTGATGATCGCGCAGTACACGCAGGCCGCGCTGGTCAGCGAGCTGAAGCGGCTCGCGGTGCCCGCGTCGGTGGATTCGATCCCGTCCTCGGCGATGCAGGAGGACCACGTCTCGATGGGCTGGTCGGCGGCGCGCAAGCTGCGCACGGCGGTGGACGCGCTCGCGCGGGTCCTGGCGGTGGAGCTGGTCGCGGCGACCCGGGCGCTGGAGATCAGGACGTTCGGCGGCGGCTCCCCCGCCCCCGCGACGGCGGCGGTGCTGGCGGCGGCGCGCGAGGCCGGGGTGGCGGGCCCGGGCCGGGACCGCTTCCTCGCCCCCGACCTGGAGGCGGCGTACGTGTTCGTACGGTCCGGCGCCCTGGTGAGCGCGGCCGAGCAGGTCACGGGCCCGCTGGCGTAGCCGCGGGGGAAGGCCGTCAGGGCGTGGTGTCGGGCTCCGACTCCTCGGCCTGGCGGGCGCGGCGGGTCGACTCGACGAGCAGGCCCGCCCCGACGACCAGGAAGACGGCGCCGCCGATCAGATACGGCTTGGTGTTGAAGGCGCCGGTGTCGGCGAGGTCGCCGTCGTCCGCCTTCTGCACATCGGCGGCGCCCGCGTGCGCGGCCGGACGGGCGGCGGAGGCGGCGTGCTCGGTGCTGGCGCTCGCGGTGGGGACGAAGTACAGCGCGGCAAGGACGGCGCCGGCGGCTGCCACCACATAAGGGCGGGGCGAGGCCATGGGAACCCCCAGGGGTTGCGACGACGTGACCGTGGCCACCGATCGTAGTGACCTCCGCCACCCCTTGGGAAGCCGCCCCCCGGCACACCCCCGGGGCCCCGCCCCGTCGGCCTACACCCGCCACCGCCGTGCCGCAGGCGCTCCGTGTACGTATCAGCACACACCGTCACCGCGGGCGTGGGATGGAACACAATATCGGAAAGAAAGGGTGATTTGCCCCGGCGTGGCTGTTTCCATGGTCGGAAGAAGCCCGCAGGCCCCACCGGCCGCGGGGGACTACTGCCGCATTGGAGAGCTGCGTGACGCCGCCCGAGAACGGATCCGCCCCGACCGAGGCCCCTGCCAAGCACCGCAAGATCACCACCCGCCGCACCCTGGCGGCGGTCGCCGTGCTGATGGGCGGCGCCGTCGCCCTCACCGCGTGCAACAGCGGCGGCGGGAGCCACGCGGACGGGAAGGCCTCCCCCTCGGCGTCGGCGACGTCGTCCGCCCCGACCCCGTCGTCCTCCCCCTCGGCGACGAGCCAGGCCACCGAGGACGCGGCGGCGGCCAAGCACGCCTCGGCCGCGAAGATCACCATCACCCCGAAGAACGGCTCGACCGGCGCGAAGGTCGGCGGCGGCGCGGTGAAGGTGACCGTCAGCGGCGGCACCCTGAGCAAGGTCACGATGAAGGCCAAGTCCGGGGGCAAGGCGGTGGCCGGCAAGCTGTCCGCGGACAAGAAGACGTGGACGCAGAGCGGCTCGCTCGCGCACAGCACCCAGTACACCGTCTCCGCCGCCGCGAGCGACGCACAGGGCACGCCCACCGCGGCGACCGCGACCTTCGCGACCGCCGCCGCGAAGCCGTCGACCTTCACCGGCTACTTCACGCCCGAGGACGGCTCGACCGTCGGCGTCGGCATGCCGGTGTCGATCAACTTCGACCACGCGATATCCAAGGCCGACCAGGCCGGCGTGCAGCGCGCCGTCACCGTGGGTTCCACGAGCCACCAGACCGTGGTCGGCCACTGGTTCAACAGCAAGCGGCTGGACCTGCGCCCGCAGAACTACTGGGTCGCCGGCACGCACGTGACCGTGACGATGAACTGGAAGGGCGTCGAGGGCGCCCCCGGCGTCCACGGCACGCAGCACAAGACGATCGGCTTCGACATCGGCCGCTCGCAGGTCTCCACCGTCGACACCCAGACGCACATGATGACCGTCGTGCGCGACGGCCAGGTCGTCCGCACCATCCCGATCTCGGCCGGCAGCGAGGACCACACCACCTACGACGGCCAGATGGTCATCGAGGAGAAGCACGAGACGACCCGGATGAACGGGGCGACCGTCGGCTTCACCGACGACGACGGCAAGGGCGAGTACGACATCCCGGACGTGCCGCACGCCATGCGGCTCAGCGACTCCGGGACGTTCATCCACGGCAACTACTGGGGCGACCCGTCCGTCTTCGGCAACGTCAACACCAGCCACGGCTGCATCGGCATCGAGGACGTCAAGGGCGGCGGCGACCCCACCACGAACGCCGCCTGGTTCTACGACAACTCGCTGGTCGGCGACGTCGTGACGGTCGTCAACTCGCCGGACAAGGTCATCCAGCCCAGCAACGGTCTCAACGGCTGGAACATGACATGGAGCCAGTGGGTGGCGGGCTCGGCTCTGAAGTAGCCCGCTCCGTCTCCGTACGGATCCACGTCGCGGGGTCGTCCAGCACGGTACGCACCGAGCTGTAGGCGGCCCCGCGCAGTACGCCGTCGCGGCCGAGGCGGGAGATCACCACGTCCTGCGCCCGCCACCGGCGGTCCGTGACGCGCGCGGCCAGCTCGCGCCGCACCCCCGGCAGCAGCCAGGGCGCGAGGTCCGCGAGCGGGCCGCCGACCACCACGGCCTGCGGGTCCAGCAGATTCACCGCGCCGCTCAGGGCTATGCCCAGGGCGGCGCCCGCCTCTTCCAGCGCCCGCAGCGCCGCCGGGTCGCCCGCGACTGCCGCGGCCTTCAGCGCCGGGCCGCGGCCCGCGGTCACCCCCGCGGCGCGCAGCAGCGCCTCCTCGCCCGCGTACGTCTCCAGGCAGCCCGTCGCCCCGCACGAGCACGGAGGCCCCTCCGGGCGCACCGGCATGTGCCCCAGCTCGCCCGCGAAGCCGCGCGCCCCGCGGAAGAGCCGGCCCTCCACGACCAGGGCGGCACCGATGCCGATCTCGGCGGAGACGTGCACGAAGTCCGCGAGGCCGCCGTCGTGGCCGCCGAGCCACAGCTCGGCGAGGGCGCCGAGGTTGGCCTCGTTCTCCACGGCGGTGGACGTCTCGGGGAAGGCCGCGTCCAGCGGTACGTCCTCCCACCCGAGGTTGGGCGCCCGCAGGACGGTGCGGTGGTCGGGCCCGATGAGCCCCGGTACGGCGACGGTCGTCCGTACGGCCGTCAGCCCGGCCTCCGTGCTCTTACGGATCACCTCGCCGGTCAGCTCGGCCAGTTCCCCGAGCACGGCCTCGGCGGGGCGGCCCCGGTTGGCCGCGGGCCGCTCCGCGCGGGCCCGCACCCGGCCGCGCAGGTCCACCGCGCACGCGGCGAGGTGGTCCACGCCGATCTCCGCGCCGATGCCCGCGGGGCCCGTCTCGGTGAGCGCCAGCACGGTGCCGGGGCGGCCGACCGTGCCCGGCCGCTGCGCGCCCTGCTCTTCGAGGAGCCCGGCGGCCAGCAGCTCGTCGACGAGCGTCGACACGGTGGCCCGCGTCAGCCCGACCTCCGCGGCGACCGCGGCCCTCGTCACGTTCTCGCCCGCGGCGAGCGCCCGCATGACCAGCGCCATGTTCCGCCGCCGCAGCCCAGCCTGCGCGCCGGTCCCTTTCCCCACGGTCTCCTCCGGAGGTCCTCAGCTCTACGCACGGGCCCGAGCGGACCCGTGCTCTTTCCGTCTCCCCTCCAGCCCTCCGGGCTGCCCCTTCCCTTGTGACGGGATCTTCCCCCGGCGGAGGGTTGCGCGCGCAGTTCCCCGCGCCCCTGATTTGTGCCCTGCGCGGCAGACGCAAGCCCCTTCGGGGCCGACCCTCAGCCCTCCGGGCTGCCCCTTGCTCTCCCCCCGGGACCTTACGGCCGGTACGTGGCTTGTCGCGCAGTTCCCCGCGCCCCTGGTGTGTGCCCTGCGCGGCAGAAGCGAGCCCCCGACGGGTTCGCTGCCACGCCGGGCAAGCGCCCCGCAGGGGCGCGGGGAACTGCGCGCTCAGCCCCCACCGGGGGAAAGGCACCATGCCACGCCAGGCGGCAATCACCCAGGGGCGCGGGGAACTGCGCGCGCAACCACCCACCGGCGGAAGATCGG
>NZ_JBIRQQ010000005.1:0-616191 GCF_044333285.1 Streptomyces sp. NPDC021020 | reverse complement strand
GCGCAGCCACCCCGGGCGGCAGCCCGAAGCGCCCGCCTCCGGCGGAAAGCCGACCCGCGAGGGGACGGGCCCCGCAGGGGCGCGGGGAACTGCGCGGCCAACCCCCGCCGGGGGAAAGGCGACGTGCCACCGCAAGTGGCAGCCACCCAGGGGCGCGGGGAACTGCGCGACAAGCCACCCGCCGGCGGAGGATCGCGCAGCCACCCCGGGCGGCAGCCCGAAGCGCCCGCCTCCGGCGGAAAGCCGACCCGCGAGGGGACGGGCCCCGCAGGGGCGCGGGGAACTGCGCGACCAGCCCCCACCGGGGGAAAGGCGATGTGCCACCGCAAGTGGCAGCCACCCAGGGGCGCGGGGAACTGCGCGCGCAACCACCCACCGGCGGAAGATCGCGCAGCCCACCCCGGGCGGCAGCCCAAAGCGAACCCCTACCGCTGAGCCGCGGCCAGCGGCATCGCGGCGGCCAGCCGCGCACGCGCCCCCTCGTCGAGGGGAAGAGCCTCATGCACGCGCCCAGCGGTCGTGTTCCAGCGCGCGGCGATAGCCGCAGGAGCCTCCCCCGTGAGCGCGGCGGCAGCCTGCACCGCAGCCCCGAGGGCAACAAGCTCGCCCGCCTCGGGCACCTGCACCGCCCGCCCGGACAGCCGCCGCACCGTCTCCAGCCACGCCGTGCCACGCGAGCCACCGCCGATGACGAGAAGCGGCTCGTCGGAGGGAGCCCCGCCGTCCACGGCGAGCACTTCCTCCAGCGCGCCCAGCAGCGCGTAAACCGCCCCGTCATAAGCACCCTGAAGCACCTGACCGGCGGTCGTGTCGTGCCGCAGCCCGCTCAGCAGGCCGGACGCGTACGGCAGGTTCGGCGTGCGCTCGCCGTCGAGGAAGGGCAGGAAGGCCACCGAGCCGCCGGGCTCGACGTCCTCGCGCTCGCGCCCGAGCAGCGCAGCGACCTTGTCGACGGCCAGCGTGCAGTTGAGCGTGCACGCGAGCGGCAGCCACCCGCCGTCCGCGGAGGCGAACCCGGCGACGACCCCGCTGGGATCGGTCGGCCGCTGCCGCGACACCGCGTAGACGGTCCCGGACGTGCCGAGGCTGAGCGCCGCCCGCCCCGGCGTGAGCCCGAGCCCGAGAGCCGCGGCCGCGTTGTCGCCCGTCCCCGGCGCGACGAGGGCGCCCGCCCGCAGCGGCAGCCCGTCCCGTACGACGCCCGCCGTCTCGCCGGGCCCGAGCACCTTGGGCAGCAGCCCCACCGGCAGCCCGAGCGAGTCGAGAAGGCCCTCGTCGTAGCTCTCGGTGTCGGAGCGCCACCACCCGGTGCCGGACGCGTCACCCCGGTCGGTGACCCCCGCGCCGGACAGCCGCTCGGTGAGGAAGTCGTGCGGCAGCCGCACCGCCTTCGCGGCGGCGGCCGCGGCGGGCTCGTGCTCGGCGAGCCACGCCCACTTCGTGACGGTGAAGCTCGCCCCGGGCACGGACCCGAAGCGCTGCGCCCAGTGCTCGGCCCCGTACTTCTCGACGAGCGCGGCGGCCTGCGGCGCGGACCGCACGTCGTTCCAGAGCATCGCGGGCCGCACGGGCGCGCCCTGCGCGTCGAGGACGACGAGCCCGTGCTGCTGCCCGCCCACGGACACCGCTTCCGCCCGCGCGGCGAACTCACCCGTCTGGCTCAGCGCGTCCTGGAGTGCCGTCCACCACACCTCGGGGTCGGTCTCCCGGCCCGCGCCGGTGCTGACCGTGTGCCGCGCCTGGCCGGAGGCCAGGACAGCGCCCGTCTCGACGTCGACGGCGAGCACCTTCGTCGATTGCGTGGAACTGTCGATCCCGAGGACGACCGCCCCGGACGACGCCCCGAGCGCCCCGTTCTGCCCCATGTGATTCCTGTCCCTTCCGGAGCCCGTCGCGAGCTGCCACTTCCCATCATCGGCCTCGCATACTAATTTGTTCAACAGTCTGACGAATAGGAGCGAGCCCTCATGACTTCCGAGACGAACCTCACCCCGGGGCCGGAGCACAAGTTCACCTTCGGCCTCTGGACGGTCGGCTGGCTGGGGCGCGACCCGTTCGGCGATGCCACCCGTGCCGCGATCGACCCGGTCGAGTCCGTCAACCGGCTCGCCGAGCTGGGCGCGTACGGCGTGACCTTCCACGACGACGACCTGATCCCCTTCGGGTCGTCCGACGCCGAGCGTGACGCGATCATCAAGCGCTTCCGCGCCGCCCTCGACACGACCGGCCTGGTCGTGCCGATGGCCACCACCAACCTCTTCACCCACCCCGTCTTCAAGGACGGCGGCTTCACCGCGAACGACCGCGACGTCCGCCGCTACGCCCTGCGCAAGACCATGCGCAACATCGACCTGGCCGTCGAGCTGGGCGCGAAGACGTACGTCGCGTGGGGCGGCCGCGAGGGCGCCGAGTCCGGCGCCGCCAAGGACGTCCGCGTGGCCCTCGACCGCTTCAAGGAGGCGTTCGACCTGCTCGGTGACTACGTCACGGAGAAGGGCTACGACATCCGCTTCGCCATCGAGCCGAAGCCGAACGAGCCGCGCGGCGACATCCTGCTGCCGACGATCGGCCACGCCCTGGCGTTCATCAACTCCCTGGAGCGCCCCGAGCTGGTCGGCCTCAACCCCGAGGTCGGCCACGAGCAGATGGCCGGGCTGAACTTCCCGCACGGCATCGCGCAGGCCCTGTGGCACGGCAAGCTCTTCCACATCGACCTCAACGGCCAGACCGGCATCAAGTACGACCAGGACCTGCGCTTCGGCGCGGGCGACCTGCGCTCGGCCTTCTGGCTGGTCGACCTGCTGGAGAACTCGGACTACGAGGGCCCGCGCCACTTCGACTTCAAGCCCCCGCGCACCGAGGACTACGACGGCGTCTGGGCCTCCGCGGCCGGCTGCATGCGCAACTACCTCATCCTGAAGGACCGCGCCGCCGCCTTCCGCGCCGACCCGGCCGTCCAGGAGGCGCTGCGCGCCGCCCGTCTCGACGAGCTGGCCCAGCCGACCGTCGCCGAGGGCGAGGGCCTGGCCGGTCTGCTGGCCGACAAGTCCGCGTTCGAGGACTTCGACGTGGACGCCGCCGCCGAGCGCGGTATGGCCTTCGAGGCGCTGGACCAGCTGGCGATGGACCACCTGCTGGGCGTCTGACCCCTCGCGGGTCCACCCCTTCGCGGGTGACGCTCCTCCAGGCTCGCGGGGTCCCGCGCGACCGGCCTACGTACGACGTCCTGTCAACGTCGTCCCCCCGTCCGGGGGGCCGGTCCGCGGGGCCCCGCGCCCCTTTTCACCCGAGACCGAGGGGTACGGGCCGTACGCCGTCCAGCACCCGCTGCCCGAACGCGGCCTCCGCCAGGGCCCATTCGGCGTCGTACACCGGCTCCGCCTTCTGCCCGAGCGGCAGTTCGGCCCACACGACCTTGCCGGGCGCGGCCGGGCAGAAGACGTCCCACCGCGCGCTCAGGGCCTCCACGAGGAAGAGCCCGCGCCCGCCTTCCGCGTCCGCGCTCTGCTCCGGGATGACGGGAGTGCCGCCGTCGCGGTCCCACACCTCGACGTAGAGGCTGCCACCCGCCGCCCGCAGCTGCACCCCGATGACGTGGCTGCCCGCCGGTCCGCTCATCTTCACGGCGTTGGTGACCAGTTCGGACCCGATCAGCTGCGCCCCGTCGATCTGCTCGGCAAGCTCCCACGCGGTGAGCGTCCGCCGGATGAACTCCCGCGAGAGGCTGACGGCCGCGAACGCGGCGGCGAGCCGGATGCTCGCGACGTAGAGGACGCTCGGCGTCGGTACGTTCACTCGTCCCTCACCTCGTAGATGTCCACGTCCGCCCGGTCGACGAGGTGCGCGGCCAGATGCTCCCGCAGGACGGGACTCTCCCCGAAGTGCCGCAGCGACGGCACGACCACGGCGGCGGCGGGGCTGCGCCTCAACTCCTCGATGAGCCCGCCGAGCACGGCGATCCCGCCCTCCCGCTCCTCCTGCCAGATCCGCACGAGCTCGAACCCTTCGCGCTCCGCCCAGCACCGCAGCCGTAACTCGTCCCGCCGCACCTCGACGTCGGGCGTCGCTGCGTGGACCCGCATGTAGCCGTGGACGGCTCGCTTCATCCCGCCTCCTCGCGGTGGATGTACCGATCACGGGGCGTCAAGTTCCTTACGCCGTGCGTGATGTGACGAGTGAAGCACCGTCAGAGTCGAATATGCAACACTCCAGATCGGAAATCCGGAGACGCGATATTCGAACATCCATCTCCCATTCCAAAAAGGGGAGTTGGGTGCTTCCATTCCGGATGTAGGCTGGATTCCAGAGCGGAGGTACACCGAGTGGTGGAGACGGCAAGCGGTTCGACCGTGCCCCGACGTCAACTGGGCCGACACCTGCGTGAGCTGCGCGGCAAGGCGAGACTGACCGTGCGCGCGGCGTCCACGGCCCTGGAGTGGTCGGACCAGAAGATCTGGCGCATCGAGACCGGTCAAACGTCCATGCGCAGCCTGGATGTCGAGGCCATGTGCCGGGTGTACGGCGCGGACGCCGAGATGACGCAGGGCTTGATGGGCCTGGCCAAGGAGACGAAGGGCCGCGGCTGGTGGCACGCCTACGGTGACGTGATCCCGGAGAACTTCGACCTCTACATCGGGCTGGAGGAAGCGGCGGAGCGCGTGCAGCAGTACAGCGCGGAGTTGGTACCCGGGCTCTTTCAAACCCCGGAGTACGCACGCACGTTGATCCGTGAGGGATACCCCGACGTAGAAGACGAGGAGCTTGAGCGGCGCGTCCACGTACGGATTGCCCGTCAAACGCTGCTGACCAGGGTCACCAGTCCGCTTACGATGGAAGTGGCCCTCAACGAAGCCGTCCTGCGTCGGCCGGTCGGCGGTCGCAAGGCCATGGCCGCCCAGCTCGACCACCTGGTCGAACTGGCGGCTCTGCCCCACGTCTCGATCCGAGTCGTGCCGTACGACGCGGGTCTGCACTACGGCCTGATGTCCGGGTCGTTCACGATGCTCCGTTTCCCGCTCGGCGGCGACGGTCAGCCGACCGAACCACCCACGGTCTACGTCGGTGGCTTCACCGGGGATCTCTACCTCGACAAGCCGAACGAGATCGAGCGCTACGACGGGGCGTTCCAAGCAATCTGGGGCCGTTGCCTGGGAGACGAAGAAACAACGCGCCTCATTCAGCAAGCAGCAAGGGAGCTACGGAAGTGAAGAGTTCCGACCTGGTAGGGGCGGTTTGGCGCAAGTCCAGCCGCTCGGCGGACAATCACCAGTGCGTCGAGGTCGCCTTCCTCGCTGACGGTCGCGTAGCGATGCGCGACAGCAAGGACCAGGGCACCGGCCCCGCACTCGTCTTCACATCAGCGGAGTGGGCCGCGTTCCACGGCGGCGTCCTGGATGGCGAGTTCGCCTCTGCGTAATTCCCAGGCGGCGCCCCACCATAGAAGTCCGATCCCGCAGAGCCCCCAAGGGAGCACCAGCGATGATGAGTTCGGACCTCGTGGGCGCCGCCTGGCGCAAGTCCAGCCACTCAGCGAACAACCACCAGTGCGTCGAGGTAGCCCTCCTCCCCGACGGCCGCGTGGCCACACGCGACAGCAAGGACCACGGCACCGGCCCCGCTCTCCTCTTCACGGCCGCCGCCTGGACGGCCTTCCACCGAGCGGCCGCCAACGGCGAGTTCACGCCCGCGTAGCCGCCGACGAGACGCGCCCGGTGGCGCCCCCTGTGCGCTACATCGGTTCGGCGAGGGCGGCCCGCCATTCGGGCCGCGGCTCGGCTCCCAGGCTCGTCCAGTATTCCGTCGCCCGGACGACCTGCCCGTCACGGACCGTCCAGAACGATGCCGCGCGGAAGACGCCCATGCTGTCGTGTGGCACTTCGACCTCGGAGACGACGTTCTCCCCCTCGGCAACCACCCTGAGCACCCGGATCGACCAGCCATCCGGATACTCACGGTTCACCGCGACGAAGTTCTCCCGGCCGACGATGCGTTCGAGGCTGATCGGCCACTCGACGACGACGTCCTCGGCGATCAGCTCGGCGACGCCCGCCCAGTCCCGCTCCTGAATCCGGCCCCACAGCGTCTCGATCACCTTCGAAGGTTCCATGGCCGGAGCTTCCCACGGCGGTCTGACAGCCCCCCGTACGAGCGACACGGCGGCGCCCCGTCCGTAACCTGAGAGTCCGATCCCTGTCTACCAGCAAGGGAGCACCGGCGATGATGAGTTCGGATCTCACGGGCGCCGCTTGGCGCAAGTCCAGCCACTCGGCGGACAACGGCCAGTGCGTCGAGGTCGCCCTCCTCCCGGACGGCTACGTGGCCACCCGCGACAGCAAGGACCACGGCACAGGCCCCGCCCTCCTCTTCACGGCAGCCGCCTGGACGGCCTTCCACCGCGCCGCCGCCGAAGGCGAGTTCACGCCCGCGTAAGCGACACCACGAGCGCCCCACGGCTACTGGCTGGGGCGCTTCATGGTGTGCGCGGCGCTCGGCCACGCTGTCGCAGCGGTCTACCGGGCGGGCTGCCGGACCGCCGCCGGAAGCCCGAGGGCCCAAGGGACCCAAGAGCCGACAGTTCAGGGAGCCGCGACGAAGACGACCGGGCTCACCGCGTTCTCGTATTGCGGTGCGCCGGTGAAGCGGGCCCGCCAGTAGCCTGCGCCGGTGCCGGGGGCGGTCTCGGCGAAGCCGTAGCCCCAGCCGTCCCAGTTGGCTGAGGACGCGGTGGCGACGGTGGTCCAATTGCCCTTGCCGGTCGCGGAGAACTGGATGTCCACCGGGATCGGGGCCGGCGTCCAGTTGCCGTCGAAGCTCAGATCGCCGGAGACCGCGACGCTACCCGCGTCGGAACGGGTGGCGCTGAAGGACTCGAAGGCGGCGGGCTGCACCACGAGGATCTCCCGGCTCGCGGAGGCGTCGGCCAGGAAGACGTCGTCACTGGGCCACCCGACGTCGATCGAGAAATTGCTCCACAGCGGCTGAGTCGCCGGGAAGAACGCGGTTCCGGTTGCGTCGGTGGTGCGCTGGGAGTTGTCGCCGAAGGCGTTGGAGCCGATCGTCTTGCCCACCAGGGGCTGCCATCCGGTCGGCGAGTCCCACAGGAGCGTGGCGCTGGTCGAGTCCACGACGCCCTGGAACGGGACCTTGCCGGTGCTCGGCTTCACCACGATCTTGGTGGCGGTCTTCTTGAGGGTGATCGGAAAGGACTTCGAGCTCGACTGGTTGTAGAAGATGTGGTTCGGGTCGTAGGAGAACATCGCCTGGATGCTGTTCTGGTAGTCGCTGGTGACCGGAAGCGTGGCGGAAAAGCTGCCGTCCTCCGCGGTCGTGACGTCCGTGTACTCCATGTACGAGGTGACGCCCACGGGGAACCCGCCCATGGGCGTGACGGCACCGGAGCCCGGCCACTGGCCCATGAGGTGTCCGTGGATGGTCACACTCCGGTGGTCGTAGTCGACCCTGGTCCGGTCGACCCGGACATCCTTGAGATTCGTCTGGACGGCGTAGGAGAAGTAACCGACGCTCCTGGCGTCGAGGACGTCCCCGCCCTCGTCGGCGGCGGACACGTCGATCCGGTAACTGCCGAGGTCCGGAAGCTGGACGCGTCGATGGTTGGTCCACGTCCCGTTTTCCGCCGTGCCGGAGACCAGATCGAAGTCCGTGAGAGTGGCGACGGTCTCCTGGGTGTCAACCGAGCGGAGGCTGACCTTGAGGTCCTTGACCGCGGTCGGCGCGTCGAGGGTCAGGACGAGCTTGCTGTTGTTGGTCCAGTCGTTGTGGGCTTCCACCACGGTGATACCGGTGTCCGCTTCCGCGGCCGTCGTACCGGCCATCACCAGACTGCCGGCAACCACTGCCGCGGCCAGCGCCGGCAAAGAGCGACGAAATGTCACGGTTCCCCCCCTGGGTACCTCTTCGGCTTGTACCGAAGAAAGACAGGCGGACGGTATCAGCGCCTCAACCCGCCCTCAACCGGATATACCCACCCGCACGTCAGGCCGGGCCGGCCACAGCACGAGCGCCCGTGTGCGCGGGGCCCATGCGTTCGCCGGGCCTGATGAGACTGCCGGGCGGGTGGATCTTGCTCGCGCTGGTGGGGGTTCGTGTGGGGGACGCGCTGGGGACGGTTGGCGCGCTGCGGCGGTATCCGGTCAAGTCGATGCTGGGCGGGCGGGTTTCCGGCGCCGAGGTGACCGAGCGCGGGCTGGCCGGGGACCGGCGTCTCGCGGTGATCGACCGGGAGACGGGAAAGGTCGCCAGCGCCAAGAGCCCGCGGCTGTGGCGGGCGCTGCTGACGTGTGCCGCGGTGCTCGTGGACGATCAGGTCCGGATCACGGGACCCGACGGCAAGGTCTGCTGGAGTACCGATCACGGCATCGACGACGCGCTGTCGGCGATCGTGGGCCGCGCGGTCACGTTGTCCGACACTCCTCCGGAGTCGGGCACGCTGGACCGGTCCCGGCCCGAGCAGGTGCTCCAGGACGGGCTGGACGCCGAAGTGGAGGCCGACGTCGTCCAGTTCGGCTCGGGTTCGCCGCCGGGGACATTCTTCGACTTCGCCCCCCTCCACCTGGTCACCACTTCGACGGTGGACCAGGTGGCCGCGTTGAGCCCCCGCGGGGTCGTCGAAGTGGAGCGGTACCGTCCCAACCTCGTGATCGACACGACCGGCGTGGGCTTCGCTGAACAGGAGTGGGTCGGCGAGGAGTTGCGGATCGGCGACCGGCTCACGCTGCGCGTGGTGGCCTCGACGCCGCGCTGCGCGGTGCCGACGCTCGCGCACGGCGACCTGCCGCGGGACCCCGCCGCCCTGCGGGTGCTTGCCGAGCACAACCGCGTCCCCGCGATGCCCGGACGGGACCCGGAGCCCTGCGCCGGGGTCTACGCGCAGGTGCTGCGGCCCGGTTGGATCCAGCCGGGCGACAGCGTCCGGTTCTGAGCCTTCACGGCCGGCCGCGGGTTCGGCCACAACGCGTCGCCGCTAACGGCGAGTTCATCTCCGGACGGACCCGGCAGGGCCTCCGGCTCGCCGGCCGAAACAGAAACACCTTGTGCGTCACCGACTATATGCGTAGCGTAATCACGCACGATGCTGTTCATCGCGGATGTGAGGGGAGCGACTGTGCGGGTCATGGGCTTCGCCACCTGTGCGGCACGGGGCGGGGACGGGCACCCCGGCACCCCGTGGACGCCCCCCGAGGAGCCGCCGTCCCCGGACAGCGACACACCGCCCGGTGACGGCACGCACCGCAGGTGAATCCGCCCGGTCATCAGCAGGTGTCGCGGCGGCCGGGCTGGGCACAACTCGTGCGCTCCCTGGCCGACTCGGGCGTGCTGGCCGCACCGTGGACGGCGGTGTTCGAGGACGTCGACCGGGCGCGGTTCCTGCCGCCGGTGATGTGGCCGTACGACATGACGACCAGGACGAGCACGGCCGTCAGCCGGGCGGACGACCCCGACGCGTGGTTCGGCTTCGCCGACGCCGACGTGCCCCTCACCACGCAGTGGGACGACGGCCGCCACCAGGGCCCGGCACCGGGCCGCGTGCCCACCTCCTCGGCCTCGGCCCCGACCGTGGTCGCCGCCATGCTGCACGCGCTGGACGTCCATGACGGTATGCGGGTCCTGGAGATCGGCACCGGCACCGGGTGGAACGCGGCGCTGCTCGCCCGTCGCCTCGGCGAGGAGTACGTCACCAGCATCGAGATCGACCCCGCCGTTGCCGCGGCGGCGGCAACCGCTCTCCACGACGCCGGCACGGCCCCGACGCTCATCGTCGGCGACGGACTGCTCGGATACCCGCAACGCACCCCGTACGACCGGGTGGTGAGCACCATGGCGGTGCGCTCCGTGCCGTACGCCTGGGTGCGGCAGACCGCCCCGCGCGGGATGCTGGTCACGCCCTGGGGGACGCACTACTCGAACGCCGACGCGCTCGCCCGCCTCGTCGTCGCCGACGACCACAGCCGCGCGGAGGGGCATTTCATCCGGCCCGTGGAGTTCATGAAGGCCCGCTCCCACCGCCGCGGCCGCGCCCCCCACACCGAATACGTACCCGGCGGAGACGTCGTCGCGGCAGCCGACCGCACCACCACCACCGACCTGACCGCGGCCGACCTCACCGCCCCGGACTTCGCCTTCGCCGCCGGCCTGATCACCGGCCACGACTGCGTCAGCGCCTGGGAACGGCGCGGCCCGCAGGTCGCGTTCTGGCTCTACGGGATCACCGACCGCTCCTGGGCCGCGACCGTCCTCACCGACGACCAGCCGACCTCGACCGTCCACCAGGGCGGTCCGCGCCTCCTGTGGAACGACCTCCACGCCGCCCACCAATGGTGGACAGACTCCGCCCGCCCCGACCCCACCCGCTTCGGCCTCACGGTCACACCCACCACCGAAACAACCTGGCTCGACACCTCTCACCACCCGGTCCCGGCAGCTCGCCCCCTCCCACGGCCCGCGGCCCCCGCCTGAATCCGGCCCCGCCCTCGTCTTCACGGCGGGGGCGTGAACTGCCTTCCACCGTGCCGCCGCCGAAGGCGAGTTCGGGCCCGCGTAGACGGCGGCCAGAGCAGTCCGGCCGTGCAGAAGCAGACGACGGACACGGCCGTCGGAGCACCCTGCACCGAGGGGTGGTATCTCTCGACACGGAGGTTGATCGGGTACCGGAGCTCTTGGAGCGGGGCGATGCCGCAGACGCATGGACGTCACTTGTGGGTCGGTGAGCCCGCCGGGGACATCAGTGCTTCGATTGCCCAGTCCAGCAGGTGCTCGTCGCTCCCGGCGCGGCTGACGCACTGTAGGCCGAGCGGCAGGCCGTTCTCGGCCTGCCCGGCGGGGACGGAGAGGCAGGGCCAGCCTGCATAGCTCCAGGGCAGGCACATGGCGGAGCTGCCGGTGTCGGCCAGGCCGTGCGGTGCCGGGCCGGTGGCCGCGGGGCAGATCCAGATGTCGACGTCTGCCTCGTCGGTCGCTTGTGACAGGGTGGTCCGGAAGGCTTCCCGCCGTCGTAGCCCCTGCTCGTACTGGCCCCGGGAGATCGTCTGCCCTTGCCGCACCGTGGCCGCGGACTGCGGCCGGTAGAGAGCCCCGTACCGGGGGAACCACTCGGCGTGGCTGCGTGCGGCTTCATAGCGGTTCACCGTGTACAGGTCCTCCGCGTCGTGAGCGAGGTCCGGGAACATGGGGACGCGGCGCACGCGGAGGCCCGAGCTCGACAGCCGCGCCACCTGCCCTTCGAACGCGGCGCGCGCTTCCGTTCCAGCCTGCTCCAGGTAGGGGCCGTCAGGAACGCCAAGCACTGGGCGCTTCCGTTCGGCGTCCCGCACCGGCTGCCAGTCGTCGCACAGGACGGCTGCCACCGTCGCCACCCCGTACAGCGTCGCTGCGAAGACGCCGATGGTGTCGAGTGTCGGCACGTTGGGGATCACGCCGTCGAGCGGAGTCCGACGGGCAGTCGGCTTGAACCCCACGACACCGCAGTAAGCCGCAGGACGGATCGTTGATCCGACCGTTTGCGTACCGATGGCCAGCGGCACCATTCCCGCCGCGACAGCCGCTGCCGACCCGCTGCTGGAGCCGCCAGGAGTGTGGTCGCGGGCTTGCGGATTGCGTGTCGGCCCCGGTGCGGTCATGGCGAACTCTGCCGTCACGGTCTTCCCCGCGATCAGGGCTCCGGCATCGCGAAGCCTGTCCACGACTCCCGCCTGCCTGCCCTCGAACACCTCCGGAGGCAGCAACGAACCACCACGTGTGGGCAGTCCGTCCACGTTCACGATGTCCTTGACCCCGACCGGGATGCCGAACAACGGCGGCCGAGCCCCAGCCATCGGCCAACGCTCGTGGACCGACTGAAGCTCCCCACGAACGCGCTCCCGCCGGGCAGCACCCGTCTCTGACTCGGCGACGAAGGCATGGATGACACGGTCCATCTCATCGATCCGGTCGCACAGCGTGTCAACCGGCACGGACGGCCGACCACTTGCCTCGTACGTTCTCGATTTCACCCTGCCCACCCTGGCAGAGCGGGAGTAGCCCGCCGCTATCCCCCTGGTGCCGCTCAGCGACGGCCGTCGCCCGGGGCCGACAGGCTGGTGAGCTATGCGGATCTTCCCGTGAGCGATGCCGTGGTTCCGGACGGTGTTCGGGTTGCCGAGCGAGGCGAGGAGCAGGTCGGCACCCGCCCGGACGGTCACCGCTTTCAGGCCCCGTCCGCGCCGCCCCCACGAGGTTCGGGGTGTTCGCGGAGTTCGCCGACGAGGAGGGCCAGCAGGCCCGGGAAACGCTGTTCGGTGGCCTCCCGGCGCAGGGACACCGCGCTGCCGTTGCCGTGGAAGCGCTGGTCGATGAGGCCCGCCTCGCGGAGGACGCGGTAGTGGTGGGTGCGGGTGGCCTTGCCGACCGGGAGGTCGAAGGATCCGCAGGCGCGCTCCTCGCCGTCGGGGCCGGCGGCGAGTTCGGCGACGACGCGGCGGCGGCGGTCGTCGGCCAGCGCCGCGAGGACCTTTCCCAGCTCCATGGTCAGCCTCCCCTCGACAGGTACGGCTTGCATCGTACCAAGGGGCGGCCTAAAGTCGCTAGGTATGAACATCGTCATACCTGAGGCCCCGGGCCCTGTCGGCCTGTACGGATTCGCCCGCCCCCGCCCCGAGCGCGCGGCGGAACTGGAGAAGCTGCTGCTGTCCTTCGTCGAGCCGACCCGGCGCGAGCCGGGCTCGCTCCAGTACCAGGTCCACCGCGACGCCGCCGACCCCACGACCCTCGTCTTCTACGAGCTGTGGCGCTCGGCGGACGACCTGCGCCGCCACCTCGCCGTACCGGAACTCGCCCGCTTCGGCGAGACCCGCATGGACTACCTGCGCGAGGACCTGGAAATCCACTGGCTGGCCCCCCTCAGCGCGGACGAGGCCGCCCCCCGCCCGTCATAAGCGCGGGTGATCGCAGCCCCCACGAAACCGGCGTTGATCGGCTTCCGCCCCGGGGCCAGCCTTGATCACGGCGCGTCCGGACACTCCTGGAGACCCACCGTCCGGACGCGCCGCCGACTACTGCCGGGCGAGCCCGGCGGGGTCGATGGCCAGGGGGAAAGGCGCGTCCAGGCGGGTGGTCGCCCCCGCGAGCGCGGTCGTCCGCTCCACGTACCGGCCGCCCGTCAGCTCGTACACGGCGAGCATGGGCGCGGGGTCGAACTCCAGCCGCCAGAAGTACGGGATCCCGGCCTCCGCGTACAGCATGGGCTTGACCTTGCGGTCCATGGTGCTGTTGCCGGGAGAGACGAGCTCGACGACGAGCCGGACTGCTTCGACATCCACCGCCACGGGGTCGTCCGCGGTCGCACCGGAGTCGGCCACGACCAGATCAGGGACGACCAGGCCTGAGGGCAGAACGACGTTGACGCCCTCCAAGATCTCCACCGGCGCGCCCACGGCCCGGGCCGCGGTCTCCAGGGCCACGTGGAGACGGAAAGAAGCCCGCTGGTGGCGGACACCTGGTGCGGGGGACATGACGAGGGATTCCCCCAGCAGTTCATAGCGAGTCGTGCGGTCTTCCGGCAGGGCGAGGACGTCGGCGACAGTCCAGGGCCCTGTGTGATCGATGGCAACGCTCATGTCCCGTTCACCTCCTCGCCCGCCAGGCAGCCGTGGGACGCCCCGGCAGGCGGTACAGGGCCAGCATACGGGGGCCGGACGCACCGGTACACGACATTCTCACCGAGGGTCACCACCCAGGGTGACGCTCCGCATCAGTGGCGTCATTCCGCAGGGCTCGCCCTCCGGGTCCGAGTGCGCGCGGCAGCGTCATAAGCGCGGGTGATCGCAGCCCCCGCGAAACCGTCGTTGATCGGCTTCCGCCGCCGGGAGAGGGTTGATCACGGCGCGTCCGGACGGCCTGACCAACCGTTCCGGCGCGCCGCACCACGACGGGACCGCGATCCGGTCCGTGACCCAAGGGGGAAAGATGCTCATCCGCAAGACCCTGGCAATGACCGCCGCGACAGCGGGGCTCATCGGTGCCGCGACGTTCACCGGCGCCTCGACCGCGTCCGCGAGTGTGCTGCCGCCGGAAGGGAGTGGGGGCGTGGTCCAGTTCTGGAACAAGTACACCGGCATGTGCCTGGAGATCGCCGACTGGCGCACCGACAACGGCGCCCCGGCCCGGCAGTGGTTCTGCAGCGACGGGGCGAACCAGAAGTGGTACGAGACCACCGACTCCGGCGGGCACCACACCTACGTCAACGTCAACAGCGGCAAGTGCCTGGAGATCGCCGACTGGCGGACCGACGACGGCGCCCCCGCCCGGCAGTGGGACTGCCACGGTGGCGCCAACCAGAAGTGGGATTTCCCCGACTCCCCGGAGAGCATTCTGGTGAACCGGAACAGCAAGCAGTGCCTCGCCGTCTGGGACTACGGCCTCGGGGTGAACGCGGTGCAGTCCACGTGCAACGGCAACTACGACGAGGAGACCTGGCACCGCCGGTGACCTCGCCCGTCCGCGGGTGGCGCGGCGGCCGCGCTCATACCGGCGTGACGGGGAGCCGGCCCAGGTCGGTGGCGACCTGGGCCAGGGAGCGGATGGCGTCGCCCTCGGCGTCGGTGCGCCAGATCATGGCGAAGGGCAGCGGGGGGAGACCGACGGCCGGGCGCCAGGTGATGTCGGGGCGGGACCAGTAGGGGACGGAGTGGGCGGGCAGGAGGTGGAAGACCTCGCCGTGGCTGATCCGGGAGAGCAGCTGCCCCATGTCGGTGACCAGCGGCCCGCGTTCGATGAGCCGCCCGGCGGGGGTGTGCAGGGGGACGAGGGTCTCGCCCCAGTAGAGGGGCATTTGCGCGCTGGTGAGCAGGAAGTCGGCCAGCGTCTCGACCGACACCCTTTCCTGGTCGGCGAGTTCGTGGTCGGACGAGAGCGCCACCGCCCGCTCGTCCACGAAGAGCGTCGGCCCGACCGTGAGGTCCTCCTCCTCCACCGGCAGCCAGGTGACCAGGACGTCCAGCTCCCCCGCCCGCAGGACGGCGAAGGGATCGGTGAAGGGGGCGTGCCGGAATTCCAGTTCCACCTCCGGATGCCGGGAGCGGAACTCCCGCCAGTAGCCCCGCAGATAGTGCACGTTCCCGGGGATCATGCCCACCCGCACGGTGTTGCTGGCCCGGCGCGCGGCAACCCGCGCCCGCTCCAGACTCTCTTGCATGCTCGCGTGCACCGGCAGCAGGTCGTCCCGCAACTGCCGCCCCACCGCGGTGAGTCGCACGTCCCGCCGGTTCCCCCGGTCGAAGAGCACGGCGTTGAGCCGCCGCTCCTGCTTGGCGATCGCCTGACTGACCCGCGCCTGCGACACGTACAACCGCTCGGCGGCCCGCCCGAAGTGCAGTTCCTCCGCCAGCACCAAGAAGATCTCGATGTCCCGCAACTCCACCGGCGGCGCCCTCCCGTCGTCGTCCCCCGCCTCGCGGCGGATCAGCGACGCGCACGGTAGAGCCCCCCACCAACAGCCCGCCAACAGCGCCCCAACAGGCGGGCCCGCACTACTCGCCGGGCGGCGGCGCGCAGTCGATGCCGGGGAGCGGTGCGGGGGGTGAGGGGGCGGCGGCCGGGGTGTCGCTGCGGGTGGCGTGGATGCGGAGGAGGCCGTCGATGCCGCGCAGCAGGGTCTCGCCCGCGAGGACGGGGTCGCCGAGGTAGCCCGCGCTCATCGCGCCGTCGCGGAGCATGACGAAGTGGCGGCCGGCGTGGTCGGCGGAATCGGTGGCGATCTCGGCGAACAGGGCGGTGATCGTCGTCAGGAACCAGTCGCGGTGCTGCACGACGGCCCGGTGGACGGGGTGCTCAGGGTCGGGGAATTCCGCCGCCGCGTTGAGGAAGGCGCAGCCGCGGTAGCCGGGTGAGCGGATCTGCTCGACGAGGGAGGCGCCGATGCCGCGCAGGATCGCGTCGGGCGGGGCCTCCGCGGCGGTCAGGGCGCCGATCTGGGTGCGGATCGCGTGGTCGACGCTGCCGATGTAGGCGACCGCCAGCTCCTCCTTGCTGCGGAAGTGGCGGTAGAAGGTCGCGTTGGTGACCTTCGCCTCGGCGACCAGGCGGTCGACGCCCACGGTGTGGATGCCCTCGGCGTAGAAGAGCTGCCCGGCCGTGGCGAGCAGCCGCTCCCGCGCTTTCGAGACTTTCCCGGTGGCTTGCGTCATACCGTCCAGCCTAGCAGGGAGAACGTTCTCTCTTGTTTCGGCGGCGAAAGTGTGCCACGCTCCAAAAAGAGAGAGAACGTTCTACCCCCCAGGAGCAGACCATGGCATCCACCGCATCCACCGAGCCCGCCCCCGCCGCCGCACCCACCCTCCGCGCGCTCTACGCCGCCCGGTTCGTCTTCGCTGCCGCGTGGGCGGCACTCCTGCTCGCGTCCGGCTCCGACCTCACCACCGCCGCCAAGGTGCTGCTGATCGTCTACCCGGCCTTCGACGTCGCCGCGGCCGTCGTCGACGCGCGGTCCGCCCGGGGCACCGGCCCGCTCAAGGGCCTCTACGCGAACATGGCCGTCAGCACGCTCGCCGCCGTCGGAATCGCCCTGGCCACCACCTCGGGCACCCCCGCCGTCCTACGGGTCTGGGGGGCGTGGGCGATCGTCTCCGGCCTGGTCCAGCTCCTCGTGGGCGTCGTCCGCCGTCCGATGGGCGGCCAGTGGGCCATGATCGCCAGCGGCGGCATCTCGGTCCTGGCGGGCGCGTCCTTCGTCCGCAGCGCCGCCGCCGACAACCCGTCCCTGACGGCCCTCGCCGGATACGCCGCGCTCGGCGGCATCTTCTTCCTCACCTCGGCGATCCGCCTGCCCCGCCGGGGGTGACCCGGGCGGCACCCGTCACGGGGCCTCGCCCGAGCGCTCCAGGTCGAGGGCCACCGCCCGCACCGCATCGACGATGGGTGTCAGCTTGCGCCCGAAGGCGGTGAGTCCGTAGACCGTCGACTGCTTGCCCCTCGACTCGGTGACCCGGCTGACGATTCCGGCCTCCTCAAGCCTGCGGAGGCGGCTGGTGAGAGTAACGGCGTTGGCCTTCGGGATCGCCCGCTGCAGTTCGTTGAAGCGCCGCTCCGACTCCTGGAGCGCCATGACGATCGCCAGCGTCCACAGGTCGCCGATGAGCGCCAGGATCTCCATGCACCGCGCCGTTTGGGGATCGTTCGTCTGCTCCATGACGCCTTCCACGCTCGAACGCTATGCTAGCTTTAGCGGTAAAGAATCTTTAGTGGTCGACAGAAAGGTTCCGCCACCGTGAGGATCACGTTATTCGGCGCCACGGGCCGGATGGGGCAGTTGCTGACACAGCTGGCCCTCGACGCCGGGCACGACGTCACCGCCTACGCCCGCAACCCGGCCAAACTCCGCATCACCCACCCGCGCCTGTCCGTCGTCGCCGGACAGCTCGACGACGACGCCGCCATTTCCGACGCGGTACGCGGCGCGGACGCCGTGATCGAGGGCGTCGGCTCGGAGAGCGCCGCGACCCGCCGCATCATCGCGGCCATGGGCTCCGCGGGGGTGAAACGGCTGGTGGTCGTGTCCACCTGCAGCGTCCCCGACCCGGACGACCTGCCGGACGCCAAGTTCAAAGCCCTGGTCCGCTTCGTGAAGACCGCCGCGCCCCACCCCTACGCCGAGGTGCGCGCCGCGGCCGAGGCCGTACGCGCGAGTGCTCTCGACTGGACGCTCGTCCGGGTCGCGAAGCTCAACGACAAGCCCGCCCGCGGAGACGTCAAGGTCGGAAACTACGGCCACGGGGTCGTGGGCCTGTCCCTCACCCGCGCCGACATGGCGGCCTTCCTCCTCTCCCAGGTCTCCGACGACACCTACGTACGCCGGGCCCCGGCGATCAGCAGCTGACCGCTCACGGGTGGTGGCCGCGGATGTGGCGGCGCTCCGTCGGATCCGTCGGCGGGGGCGCGTCCGCGAGGTGCAGGACCGGGTCCTCCGGGCCCTCGCGCCCGGCGACGACGGGGTACGCCGCCCGGAGGGCCTTCGCCCGGTATTGGGCCGCGTCCGCCAGGCGGAAGAGGCGCCGGGCGGAACGCACGGGACCGATCGGGTCACCCGTGGACGCCACACCGCAGGCCACCCCCTCCCCCACGTCCAGCTTCGCCGCCCGCAGGCACAGCTCGGTCGCCGCGTGCACCACCTCGTCCGCGGAGCTGCCCACCGCCACGATGCAGAACTCGTCACCGCCCAGCCGGGCCGCCAGGCTCCCCGGGAGCATCGCGCCGCACAGGCTCAGCAGCGAGCCGAACCGTTCCAGCAGCCGATCGCCCACCGCGTGGCCCAGCCGGTCGTTGACCGACTTCAGACCGTTGAGGTCGCACACCACCAGGCTCACGGGCGTGCCGTCCGCCCGGTGCCGCTCCAGCGCCTCGTCCAGGCGTACGTCCACGGCCCGCCGGTTGCCGAGCCCCGTCAGGGGATCGGTGAACGCGAGCCGCTGCACCTCCGCGAGCCGCTCCGTCTGGGCGATACCCGACGCCAGCACCGCGGCCAGCACCGTCGCGAAATCCGCGTCCGGCCGTGCGAAAACCGGCTCACCCGCCCGCCGGGCCACGTAGACCTCGCCCCACGCCCGCCCGTGCAGCACCAGCGGCGCCACCACACAGCTCCCCCGGCCCCGCCGCCGCAGCGCCGCCGCCCTCCCCCACGAACTGCCGCCGGGCGACGCGCCCGTACCCTCCGCAGTCTCCACCCACGCGTGCGGGGCGCCGCCGCGGGCCCAGCTGCCGTGCAGGAATTCGGCGACCTCCGGGAAATCGTGCACCGAATACGACTCGTCCGCGGGCTCCGGCTCCTCGCCCGGGGCGAGATCCCCGTCGTTGACCAGCACCCGCAGGCGCCCCGTCTCCCGCTCCCACGCGGAAACCGCCGCGAAGGACCCGCCCATCGCATGCCGCGCCCCGCGCGCGCCCGCGCGGGCCGCCTCCTGCGGGGTTTGCGCCGTCGCCAGCGCCTGTGCCAGTTCGACGACCGCCGCGAGCCGTCGATCGGCCGTCCCGTCCTCCATCTCCCCAGGCTAGAAAGCTTTTCGCCCCCGCGGGGGTTGAATACTCCGAACGGCCGTTCAGTCGGCTTGCGGCTTTCCCGCCGTGGGGAGTGCCCGCGCCTGCGGCGCGGGGTGTTCCCACCCCCACCACCCGTGCGGGTAGGAGCAAAAGTTGCGGTCTCCCTGTGGGGGTGCACCGCCGTCGGGGGCGAGCCGCAGTCCCCAAGACATCCACCCCCACCGGCAGGCAGCCGCCAACGCTCCTGGGAGGGGGACGGTGCGGGGTGCCCCCGCAGGAATGCGCACGCAGGACCCGCCACCTACGGCATGAGGTCACACGCGCATTCCGAGGAGGTGCCCCGTGCCGGCACCCGACCCCACCCACCGCACACAGCGCGCGATGCCCCGCCGGGTAACAACAGGGGCGCGAGGAACTGCGCGCTCAGCCCACCACCGGCAGAAGGTCGCGCGGACCACCGCAAGAGGCACCCCGGAGCGTCACACCCCCGGCCACTTCGGCTCGCGCTTCTCGTTGAACGCCGCCACCCCCTCCGCCCGGTCGCCGGAGAACGCGACCGTGCGCCAGCCCGCGTCCTCGATGTCGAGGCCGGTACGGAGGTCCAGCCCGTGCCCGAGCCGCAGCGCGCGTTTCGCCGCCCGCAGCCCCACGGGCGAATTCGCGGCCATCCGCCCCGCCAGGGCAAGCGCAGCGTCCCGCGCGGACGTGCCCTCCTCCGCCAGCACGTCGACCATCCCGAGGCCCACCGCCTCGACCGCCCCCACCCGGCGGGCCGTGAAGACGAGCTCCGCGGCGCGCGCGGCGCCCACCCGGCGCGGGAGGAGCTGGGTGCCGCCGCCGCCGGGGATGACGCCCACCGAGACCTCGGGCAGGCCGACCACCGCCGTACCATCCACCACGATCACGTCGCACGAGAGCGCCAGCTCGTAGCCCCCGCCGAGCGCGTACCCGTGCACCGCCGCGACTGTCGGCATCGGCAGCTCCAGCACACCGGTGTAGGCGGCCCGCGCGACCGGGCGCTGCGCGACCAGCTCCGCGTCCGACAGGGCGTTCCGTTCCTTCAGGTCGGCTCCGACGCAGAAGGCCTTCTCGTTGGAGGACGTCAGGACGACCACGCTCACGGACGCGTCAGCGGCCAGCGCGGCGCACGCCCCCGCGATGGACTCGGCCATGGCGGAGGAAACCGCGTTCATCGCCCGGGGCCGGTCCAGTACCAGTTCGGCGACCCGGGGCGCGGGCCGCTCGACCCGCACCCACTCGCCGTACCGCACCCCGTCCTGCTGCGAACCCATCGGACCGCCTCCCGGTTAACGACCGTGAACCCCGTGACCCTCATCCTGCCACGGGGCTCCGACAACCGGGACGGCGTCACCCGACCGCCGCGGGCTCCCGCTCCTCCGGAGAAGTCGCCGCCCGCGACTTCTCCGCCAGCGCCTCCACCCCCAGCAGATCGTCCGCGACCGCGTCCGGCATGTCGACGTCGAACCGCGCGAGCCTCCGTATCCGCAGCGCGCCCAGCACCACCAGCGCCATGCCCGCCGAGCACAGCAGGAACATGAAGGCGACCCCGCGGCCCGGTCCCGTACCGACCACATGGCCCGCGGTGGACGCGAGCGCCCCGTGTTCGCTGAGCAGCCGGTTGAAGAGGTCGGAGCCGAAGGGGGCGATGAGGCCCATGCCGATGGGCAGCGTGGACCACGCGACCAGCGTGTTGAGGGCGAACACCCGCCCGTGGTAGCGGTACGGCACCTTGAGCTGGACGATCGTCGTGTAGACGGAGTTCATGATCGTCAGGAAGAACGTCAGGGCGAACGCGCCCGCCCCGATGAGCCACAGCGACGGCCGCAGGCTGACGAGGAAGCCGCCCGCGGCCATGCACACGGTCGTGATCAGCACCCCGCGGAAGCGCTTGACGCGCGGCCCGCCCCACAGGGCCATCGTCGTGCCGCCGAGCATCACGCCGAGCCCGCTGACCACCGAGACGCGGCCGACGTCGGCGAGCGAGCCGAAGGACAGCACGAGCGGCGAGACGAGCAGCAGCAGCGGCGACATGAAGAGGTTGAGCACCGCGAAGAAGGTGAGGACGGAGCGCAGGCCCCGGTCGTTCCAGGTGTAGCTGAAGCCCTTGGCGATCTCGGTGGTGAGCGGCTCGCGCGGGCGCCACGGAAGGGTGTTGGGGAAGCGGACGAAGATGACGACGGCGACGGCGAACGCGTAGCTGACGACGTCGATGAGGACGATCCCGTCGAGCCCGATGACGCTGAGCAGGCCCGCCGCGATGAGCGGGACGACGAGTTGGGCGACGCCGTTGGTCATCTGGGTGACGCCGATCGCGTGGCCCAGGTACTGCTTGGGGACGAGCTGCGGGACGGCGGAGCCGTAGGCGAGGCGCTGGAAGGTGGTGCTGATCGACAGGGCCGTGACCAGCAGGTAGATCTGCCAGACGTGGATGCCGTCGGTGAGGATGAGGGCCCACAGGATGGCCTCGATGATGCCGGAGGCGGCGTCGGCCCACAGCATGACGCGCCGCCGGTCGCCGCGGTCGACGATCGCGCCCGCGAGCGGCGAGATGAGCAGCCCGGCGAGGTTGAGGACGGCGATGAGGGAGAACTGCGCGAGGGACTTGTTGTCCACGAGCACGGTGAGCGGCAGTGCCCAGCCGGTGAGCGCGGAGCCGATGAGGGAGATCTGCTGGCCGCTGGCGATGGTGAGGAAGCGGCCCATGCTGGGCCGGACCCGGTCGGCGTCGGCCTTCAGGGCCTTCTCGGACTCCGGGGTCGCGACGTCCTCGACCCACCAGGTGTCGCCGTCCACCCGCCGTGGCGGGTCCGGGAGTTGGGTGTGGGTGCGCAGCGCGAGGGCGACCTCGGCGGCGCGGTAGCGCAGGAAGAAGTGGCCGCCCTCGTCGAGGACGACGAGCGCCGCGGTGTCGGTGAAGGCGCGCCACTCCTTGTAGCGCTCCTCGTACATCTGCGTGGCGGGGTCGCGCTCGCCGATCAACGAGACGATGGGGGCGCGGAGTTTGCGGCGGTCGGGCTGGTCGAAGAGCTTGGTGAAGTATTCCTCGGCGGATTTGGAGTCGTGCCGCATCGTGCGGATGATGCGGTCGGCGACGGCGGGGTCCAGCTCGTCGAGGTCCACACCGCGGGATTTGAGCGAGTCCAGGTCGCTCTGGCTGCTGCGCAGCCGCTCGAAGAAGTCGGGGCGGACGAGCTTGCGCCACATGCCCGCCGGTTTGGCGAACGGGAAGATCGCCCCGATGTAGCAGGCCTCCAGCTCCCGCCCGGCGGCCTCGACGCGCCGCGACAGCTCGACGGCGAGCGCGGCGCCGACCCCGCAGTGCCCGTAGACCACCAACGGGCCGTCGATGGCGAGGATTTCCTCGGTCGTCCGGGCGGCCAGCTCGTCGAATTCCATCGGCTCCTCGTCGAGCCCGATGTCGTTGCCGGGGATGGACAGGGCGTACAGGGCCTCGTCCTTGGCGAGTTCGTCGGCGAGCGGCTGGTAGACGATCGCGCTGCCGGAGCCGTAGGGGACGCACACGTACGTCACACGGGTGGACTTGCGGCGCGGGGTGAGGCGCTGGAGCAGCGGGCGCGGGCCCTCGGGGGCGGATTCCGAGGCGAAGTCGGCGAGTTCGGCGACGGTGCGGTTGGAGAACATGTCGACCAGGCCGACCGGGCGGCCGCCCGCGGGCAGCGCGGTGCGCAGCTTGGCGACGACCTGGATGGCGAGCAGCGAGTGGCCGCCGAGGTCGAAGAAGTCGTCGTCCACGCCGATCTGTTCGGCTTCCAGGACCTCCGCCCAGACCGCGGCGATGACGCGCTCGACCTCGGTGGTGGGCTCGCGGTATTCGGCGGTGGTGACCTCCGGCTCGGGCAGCGCCTTGCGGTCGAGCTTGCCGTTCGGGGTGAGCGGGAGCGCGTCCAGGGCGATGACGTGCGAGGGCACCATGTAGTCGGGCAGGTAGCCGCGTACGGCGTCGCGCGCGTCGGCCGGGTCGTCGGGGCCGCCGACGAGGTAGGCGACGAGCCGCTGGTCGGGGCTGACGACCACGGCCGCCTCGCGCGCGCCGGTCTTGTCGCGCAACGCGGCCTCGATCTCGCCGAGTTCGATGCGCAGGCCGCGCAGCTTGACCTGGTTGTCGAGGCGGCCGAGGAATTCGATCGCGCCGTCGGGGAGCCGCCGGGCCGCGTCGCCGGTGCGGTAGCGGCCGCCCGCGAAGCGCTCGGCGGTCAGCTCGGGCCGCTTGTGGTAGCCGAGCGCGACCGCGACCCCGCCGATCGTCAACTCGCCCGGGACGCCGACGGGTACGGGCTCGCCGTGCTCGTCGAGGATGTCCAGCGTGACGTTCTGGATGGGGCTGCCGATCGGGACGCGGGCGCGGCCCTCCAGCTTCTCCGGTGTGCACTGCCAGGACGAGACGTCGATGGCGGCCTCGGTCGGCCCGTAGAGGTTGTGGAGTTCGGCGTCGGGGAGGGTGCGCAGGCACCGGGCGGCGAGGTCGACGGGCAGCTCCTCGCCGGAGCAGATGACGCGGCGCAGGCCCGCGCAGTCGGCGACCGAGTCGTCGGAGAGGAAGAGGCCGAGCATCGACGGGACGAAATGCGCGGTGGTGACGCCCTGTTCGGCGATGAGTGTGCGCAGGTAGCCGGGGTCGCGGTGGCCGCCGGGCTCGGCGAGTACCAGCCGGGCGCCCGCGGTCAGCGGCCAGAAGAACTCCCACACGGAGACGTCGAATCCGGCCGGGGTCTTCTGGAGCACGCTGTCGGCGGCGGTGAGCTGGTACCGCTTCTGCATCCAGTCCAGCCGGTTGACGATGCCGCGGTGGCTGTTGGGCACGCCCTTGGGGCGCCCGGTGGAGCCCGAGGTGTAGATCATGTACGCGGCCGCGCCGGGCTCGCCCGTCGCCGGGAAGGCGGTACGGGGCTGGCCCTCCCACACCGCCGGGTCGTCCAGGACGAGGACGGTCGCGCTGCTCGCGGCGAGGGCCTCGGCGGTGCCCGCGCTCTCGCCGAGGGCGCCCTGCGCGGTGCCGTCGAGCAGCCGTGCCTGCGTCAGGACGACCGGGGCCTCGGCGTCCTGGAGCATGAACTCCAGCCGCTCGGCCGGGTATTCGGGGTCCAGCGGTACGTACGCGGCCCCCGTCCGCAGCACGCCGAGCAGGGCCGCGGGCAGGTCGAGGGAGCGCTCGGCGCAGACGGCGACGAGCGAGCCGGGGCCGACGCCCTCGGCGGCGAGCCGGTGCGCAATCCGGTCGGCGCGGGCGTCGAGTTCGGCGTAGCTGAGGGTGGCGCCGTCGAAGGTGACGGCGGGTGCGTCGGGGGTGCGGCGGACCTGGTCGGCGACGAGGCCGTGCAAGGTCGCGTCCGCGGGGAAGTCGGCCGCGGTGTCGTTCCAGCCGTCCAGCAGGGCGCGTTCGGCGCCGTCCAGCATCGGCAGGCGGCTGACGGCCGTGCCCGGCGCGTCCAGCGCGGCGCGCAGCAGCGTCTCCAGGTGCCCGGCCAGCCGCTCCACGGTCGCGGCCGTGAACAGCGACGTCTTGTACGTGAAGGTGCAGGCCAGGCCGCCGTCGCCGGAGGGCACGACGTACAGCTCCAGGTCGTGGCGCGAGGAGCCGGGGGTGAGCGGGAAGTCGGCGACGCGGACCTCGGCGCCGCCGTCGTCGCCGGTCGCCGCGGGGAAGTCGTGCATCGAGAACAGCGCGTCGATGAGCGGCTGGCGGCTCGGGTCGCGCGGGACGTTCAGCTCCTCGACCAGCCGGGCGAAGGAGAGTTCCTGGTGGTCGAGGGCGTCGATCACGACGTCCCGGGTGCGGGTCAGCAGCTCGGTGAAGGCCGGGTCGTCGGACATGTCGGCCCGCAGCACGAGGCTGTTGACGAACATGCCGACGACACTCTCGAATTCCGGCCTGGTCCGCCCGGCGACGGGTGTGCCGACGCCGAACTCCCGCTGCCCGGTGGAGCGGGAGAGCAGCGCCTCGAAGGCGGCGAGCATGACCATGAAGCGGGTCGCGCCGTGCTCGCGGCTCAAGGCGTCGACACGAGCGGTCAGTTCGGCGTCCAGCAGGCGCACGGTGGAGGCGCCCTCGAAGCGCTGCCGGGCCGGGCGGGGCAGGTCGGTGGTCAGCTCCAGCCGGGGCAGGGCGTCCAACTGCCGCAGCCAGTAGGCGCTCTCGCGCTCCAGGGTGCGGTCGCGCTGCCAGGCGGCGATGTCCCCGAAGCGCACCGCGGGCGCGGGCGCGGCCTCGCCCCGGTAGAGGGCGACGAGGTCGCGTACGAGGAGCTGCGCGGACTGGCCGTCGGCGACCAGGTGGTGGACGAGCAGCGCGAGGACGTGCTCGGGCGCGGCGCCTTCCGCGCCGTCCAGCCGCTGCACCAAGAGCGCCCGCAGCAGCGGGCCGTCCGCCGGGTCCAGCGGGATCGCGCACTCCTCGCCGATGAGCGCGCGGGTCTGCTCGTCGCTCGCCGCCTCCGCGCGGGCGAGCGGCACGGGCGCCTCGTCGAGGACGTGCACGGCCGGGTGGCCCTCGTCGTCGGCGGGGAAGCGGTGCCGCAGGCTGTCGTGCCGGCGCGGGAGTTCGGCGAGTGCCGCCTCCAGCCGCGCGGTGTCCAGCGGCCCGGTCAGCCGCACCGCGAGCGCGATGGTGTACGTGCCCGTACCGGGCATGTACTGCTCCATGAACCACAGCGGCTCCTGCGCGGGCGCGAGCAGCGGCGGCGCGTCCGCGGGCCGCACCGGGATACCCTGCGCCTCCCGTGTGCCGCTGAGCCTGCGCCTGAGCAATTCCCGCTTCGCCGCGGAGAGTTCGACGGCCGACGTCATCAGGCGAGCCTTTCCATGGAGTTCTTGAGCGCGTGCAGGAAGAGCGTCGCCTCACGCCCGTTGATCAGCCGGTGGTCGTAGGCGAGTCCGATGTTGGCGGGCGAGCCGTCGGCGGGCGCGGTGACCGCGAGCGCGCACACCGTGCCGGGCAGCACGAACGGCACGGCGAGCACCACGTCGGCGTCGGTGTGCAGGGTGACGGTGAAGTTCGCACCCGTGAGGTCGTGTTCGCGGAACGCCCCGGTGGTCGCGGCGACCCGGAATTTCATGAGCCGCGTCGCGATCTCCCCGATCGACAGACCGGCGGCGTCCCGTACGCACGGCACGAACAGCCCCTCCCCGAGGTCGACGGTCACCCCGATGTGCGGGGCGTCCGCGAGCAGTGCGGTGCTGCCCTCGACGGAGGCGAAGAACCGCGGGAAGTCCGCGTGCAGCAGGGCGACTTCCCGTACGAACAGCTCCCCCGCCCCGACCGGCCGCCGCACCTCCCTGGTGACCCGCTTGGCATACGCGAGCGCGGGCCCGAGGTCCATCGCCACGACGGTGTAGGCGGCGGGAATCGTCCGGTGCGAGATCTCCACGGCCCGCGCCACCCCGCGCTGCACGCGCGGCAGTTCGTGGCGCGTGACGCCGGGGTCGTCCGTCCCCGGCCCGCCGGCGGCGGGGGCGGGAGTACCACCCGGCCCGGCGCCTACGGTCGCCACGCCGCCTCCGGCGGGGGCAAGGCCGCCTGCCGCGGAGGCCGCCGGCACGCCGGGCGCCGCCGCCGAGCCACCCCCGGCGAGGACGAGCCCGCCTGCCGCGGGAGTCGGCACTGCCGGTGCGCTCACGGCCGACCCGCCGGGCCGCAGCGCCGCCACGTGCTCCCGTCGCACAACGGCCCGCCCGAGCGCGGCCACCTCCGCCGCTGTGACGCCCAGCTCGTCCATGAGCTGCCGCGCGGGCCGCGTGACGAGCTGCCCGGCGGCCTCCTCGGCAGTGGCGGCCGTGGCCGGCGCGGCCTGCGTACCGTCGTCGATTGCGGCGATGCGGTCGCCCGGGCGGCACACCGCACCCGCCGTCAGCGCGTGCCGGAGCGCGCCCGAGGCGGTCGCCTCCAGCTCCTCCGCGGCCTTGGAGGTCTCCACGACCGCGACCGGGTCGCCCGCGGCGACGTGCGTGCCGTCGTCCACGAGCCAGTCCGTCAGGACGTACTCCGTGTCGTTGTTGTTGAGCTTGGGTACGAGCAGCTCAGCCACGCAGCGTCTCCAGGATCGTGCGGTGCACGCCCTCCGCGCCGACGAGGACGGCGCGTTCGAGGTGTGCGGCGGTGGGGATGGCGGAGTCGGCGGAGTGGACGAGGGTGACCGGGCCGTCGAGGCGGGACCACAGGCGGCGGTGCAGGACGTGCGCGACCTCGGCGCCCCACGTGCCGCCCGCGGTGCCCTCCTCGACGACGAAGATCCGCCGGACGTCGGGGAGTCGGAGGTCGTCCGCGTCGAAGGGGTAGAGCCGGGAGGGGACGAGCAGCGTGCAGGCGATGTCCTCCTCCATGAGCAGGGTGCGCATGGCCGCCAGCACGCGGTGGGCGACGCCGCCCGCCGCGATGACGACGCAGTCGGGGCGTTCGCCGGGCAGCGAGACCTCCGCGGTACCGCCGTCGCGTTCGGCGAGGGCGAAGGGCGGCTCGACCGCGTACATCCGCTGCGTGTAGAGGACCTTGTCCTCGAACAGCACACCGGGCTCGCCGCGTTCGAGCATCTCGGCGAGGACGGCGGCGCTGTCGCGGAAGGGCGAGGCCTCGTACAGCGCGAGGTTCGGCACGCCCACGAAGTGCTTCTGCAGGCTCTGGCTGTGGGTGGGGCCGTAGCCGCGCCCGCCGCCCACCGGGCAGCGCAGCACCATCCGCATCGGCACCGTGGAGCCGTACATGGAGACGGACTTGGCGGCGAAGTTGACCAACTGGTCGAAGGCCAGGGCGGTGAAGTCGCCGAACATCATCTCCACGATCGCGCTGTCCCCGGCGAGCGCGAGCCCCGCGGCGACGCCGGTGATGGCGTTCTCGCTGATGGGCGTGGACAGCACGCGCCCGGGGAAGCGGGTGGAGAGCCCGCGGGTGATCTTGAAGGCGCCGCCGTACGGGTCGGCGATGTCCTCGCCCAGCACGTGGAGTTCGGGCCGCTGCTCCATGAGGCCGTGCAGCGCGGCGTTCAGGTTCTCGGCGACCCTCATACCGGCTCCCTCCCGGCGACGTCCTCGGCGACGGCGTCGACACGGGCGCGGGCGGCCGCGTCCAGGCGCGCGAAGCGCTCGGGGTCGGCGGCGGCGAGCCGCGGATACCAGTCGGCGGCGCGCGCCGCGGCGATCTCGTCGGCCCCGCGGGTGTCGTCGCCCTTGCTGTGCGGGCCGAGCCGGTGGGTGGCGAACTCCACGACGAGCGGGCGCCCTTGGCGTACCCCCGCGACGGCGGGCGCGAGCAGCGTGCGGATCTCGTCCAGGTCGGTGGAGCCGGTCCGGACGTGGTCGACGCCGAAGGCCGCGGCGCGCCCGGCGATGGTGCCCGCCATGGTGCGGGTGGTCGGCGTGGACTGCGCGATGCCGTTGTTCTCGACGACGACCAGCAGCGGGAGTTCCCACAGCGCGGCGAGGTTGAGCGCCTCGTAGACGCCGCCCTCGCCCCAGGTGCCGTCGCCGATGTAGACGCAGGCCAGCGCGCCGGGTTCGGTGCGCTTGAGGTGCAGCGCGACGCCGCAGGCGACCGGCAGGCTCTCGCCCTGGACGCCGGTCGACAGGTAGCGGTCGCGCCTGATGTGCTGGCTGCCGCCGACACCCCCGCACACCGCGCCGCGGCGGCCCATGATCTCCGCGAGCAGGCCTTCGGGGTCGCGGTGCCGGGCGAGGTAGTGGCCGTGGCCGCGGTGGTTGCTGAAGACGTGGTCGGCGGGGCCGAGCAGCGCGTCGAGGGCGACGGGGACGTACTCCTGGCCGAGGCAGGTGTGGGTGGTCCCGTTGAGCATGCCGCGGTCGAAGAGGTCGAGGAGTTTCAGCTCGAAGGCGCGGATGGTGAGCAGTTGCGTCAGGTCGTCGTCGGACGGGACGTCGCCCACCGTGTGGGAGCGCTCCCAGAGTGTGCTCGACACGGTCATCGGCGGATCACCGCGACCACGCCCGCGACGGTGGAGTTGTCGAAGAAGTCGTCCAGGCCTATCTCCACGCCGAGTTGCTGCTGCATGCGGGCGATGATCTGGGTGATCGTGAGCGAGTGGCCGCCGAGGTCGAAGATGTCGTCGTGCAGGCCGATCGACTCCATGCCGAGCACCTGCTCCCAGATCTCCCGGACCTGCGCGACCAGCGGGTCCCCGGCGGCGGGCGCCTCGTCGGCCGGTACGGCCGCGGGGGCCTCGTCCGCGGGCTCCTCCGGCTCGGCGACCGGCGCGGTGAAGTCGACCAGGTCGGCGAGCCGTTGCCGCGGGTCGCGGCCGACCGCGGTGAGCAGCCGGGTCAGGTCGTCCACGAGGCGTCCGGCTGCGGGGAGTTCGAGCGGGTCGTAGCGCAGGCTCGCGACCGCGCCCGACGGGCCGTGCGCGATCTGGAGCTGGAGGGCGCCGCGCACGCTGTGGTTGAAGGCGAGCCACTGGACGTCGCCGAGCGGGCTGCGGGTGTCCGGCAGCCGCCGGTAGCTGATCGACACCGGGGCGAGCGCGGCGTGCGGGCGCAGGCCCGGCACCGCGCGGGCGAGCGGCACCTCGCGGTAGCGGTAGGTCTCGCGCAGCTCCGCGCGCAGCCCGGCGGCGAAGTCGGCGAAGGGCTGCTGCGCGGACGGCCGGGAGAACAGCGGGAGTTCGTTGACGTACGCGCCGATGTGCGGGGCCTCCGCCTCGGTCCTGGTGGCGAGGTCGAGGGCGGTGACGACCTCGGCGTTGCCGTACGAGGCGAGCAGCACGTGCACCGCGGCGACCAGCACCTCGAAGGAGGTCAGGCCGTCGAGGCGGGGCAGCGGCAGCGGCATCTCCAGGACGTCGGCGTCGGCGGCGCCGCGCGAGCGCAGCGAGCCGCCGGGCACGGCGGTGGCGGCGGGCTCGTGCCATCGCCCGGCCCAGAAGTCGGCGGCCTGCGGCAGGAGTTCGGCGACCCGCTCGCGCTGGGCGGCCGCGTGGTCGGCGTGCTCCAGCTCGGCGGGGATGCCGCCCTCGTAGTACGTGGCGAGGTCCGCGACCAGCAGGTCCTTGGAGGCGCCGTCGAAGACGAGGTGGTGCGCGACGACCACCAGCGTGGTGCCGCCGACCAGCACGAAGCGCACCAGCGGGCCGGTGTGCAGGTCGAAGGGCCGGGTGACGGCCTCGGCGACGGTGCCGGCCTCCTCCAGCGCGGGCAGCCGCGGGGCGGGGACGAGCACGGGGTCGCCGTCCTCGTCGCTGAGCGCGCAGCCGAGCAGCGGGTGGCGCTCGACGACGGCGTGGCAGGCCTTGGCGAGCGCGCCGTGGTCCACGTCGCCGTCCAGGGCGATGACGACGGGCATGTGGTAGGCGGTCGCGGCGCCCATGCGCGCGGCGATCCACATTCCGTGCTGGCTGAAGGAGAGTTGGCGCTTCATCGGACGACCTCTCGCAGGGCGCGTTTGTCCACCTTGCCGCCGTGGTTGCGCGGCAGGGCGTCGAGCGTGATCAGGTGGTGCGGCTGTTCGTGGGACGCCAGCCGGGTCTTGAGGAAGGCACGCAGTTCGGTGTGGTCGGCGGTGCCGACGACGGCGACCGCGACCGCGGTGCCGAGCGCGGGGTGCGGCACCCCGAAGGCCGCGGCCTCCACGACGTCCGGGTGCTCGTAGACGGCCTCCTCGACGTGCAGCGTGGAGACCTTGTGCGCACCGGACTTGACGACGTCGCTCTCCCGGTCGACCAGGTAGAGGTAGCCGTCCGGGTCGAGGTAGCCGAGGTCGCCCATGCGCACCCAGCCGTCGCGGAAGACGCCTGCGGAGGCGGCCGCGTCGCCGTAGTAGCTGCGGCTCGCGGTGGGCGAGCGCATCCACACCTCGCCGGTCTCGCCCGCGGGCAGCGGCTCGCCCTCGGCGGTCGCCACCCGGACGTCCCCGGCGGAGGCCGGGCGGCCGACGCTGGAGGGGCGGCCGGAGTTGTAGAGCATCACGGTCTGCGCGGGCGCGGCCTCGGTCGAGGTGTAGTAGTTGGCGATCGTCGCGCGCGGGAAGGCCGTGGCGAGTTCACCGGCGATCCGCGCGGGCAGCGGCGCCGCGGCCGAGCCGAGCAGCAGCACGCTGGACAGGTCCGCCTTCAGGTGCGCCCCGCTGCTGAGCAGTTCGATCGCCATGGTGGGGACGAGGAAGACGGTGCCCGCGCGGTGCTCCTCGATCATGCGGGCGAAGCGGCCGGGCGTGAAGCGGCCGAGGGTGACCACGGTGGGGTGCGCGCCGACGGCGTTGGCGAGCATCCACTGTCCGGCCTGGGTGCCGATCGGGAAGGCGTGCGCGAGCGTCTCGGAGTGCGTGAAGGGCTTGCGGCGGCCGCCCCAGCCGTGGCCGAGGTTGGCGTGGGTGGCGGCAACGCCCTTGGGGCGGCCGGTCGTTCCCGAGGTGTAGAGGATCTGGGCCAGGTCGCCGGGCGCGGGCGGGACGAGGTCCGCGACCACCTCCGCCTCCACCGCGGGCAGTTCGGCGGCGCGCAGGACGAGCGCGGCGCCGCAGTGCGCGAGCCGGGCGTCGATGTCGGCGGCGCCGAGCTGGTCGGACAGCGGTACGGCGACGGCGCGGGCCTTGAGGGTGCCGAGGAAGGCGACCGCGTAGTCGATCCAGTCGGCGTTGCCGAAGACGAGCCCTACACGGTCGCCGGGAGTGACACCGCGGCGCAGCAGACCTGCGGCGACAGCGTCCGAGCGGCGCCACCAGCTTTCGAAAGTAAGGTTTCCTGCCCCCGCAACTTTCACAGCCGGACGATCGGCTTCCGCTACCGCGCGAGCGCGCAGCAATTCGGAAAGGATCGTACTCACGTGCTGATCCCCCTGTGCCAAAACCGGGCAATAGCCGGTCAATTGAGGGGATCGACGCCGCAGCGCGGCGCAGCGCATCCCCCGAAATACGCTCATTGACTGAGCGGGCCTCACCCTGGCATCGTCACCCAGAACCGTCAACCCTCGAAAATGTGTCGGCCGAGTTTACGAAATTCACCGCCGCCGCATCAGTCACAGTTGCCCCGGGACCGCCACCCCGCGTCACCTCCCGCAGCTGTGCCCGCTCCGCACGGACACGCACCGCATTCGCCTTTCGGGCGTACCCGCACACGTACCGCTCAGCACAGCACGGGGAGAGACCTGTGAAGACCGGACCGCTCTCGTTCGGGCAGCAGAGACTGTGGTTCCTGCACCAGTTCGACCCCGAGGACCCCTCGCACAACGCCGGTTACGCCTACCGGCTGCGCGGCGCGCTGGACGTCCCCGCGCTGGAGGCGGCCTTCACCGCCGTGGTCGCCCGGCACGAGGCGCTGCGCACCCGCTTCACCGCCGCGGAGGGCACGGCCCTGGCGGTCGTGGAGGACCCGCGCCCGGTGCGCGTCGAGGTCACGCCGGCGGAGTCGGCCGAGGACGCCGAGCGCATCGTCGCCACCCGCGCCAACGCGCCCTTCGACCTCACCGCGGAACCCCCGCTGCGCGTCACCCTGGTACGCATCGGGCCGGACGACCACGTGCTGTGCGCGGTCACGCACCACATCAACAGCGACGGCTGGTCCTTCAACCTGCTGCGCGACGAGGTCGCCGCCCACTACGCCGGACAGCCCCTGCCCGCACCGCCGTTGCAGTACGCCGACGTGGTCGCCGCCGCGGGCGACACCCAGGCCGACCCCGCCTGGTGGGTCGCCCAACTGGCCGGGGCCCCGGACCTGGAGCTGCCCACCGACCGGCCGCGCCCCGCCGAGCGCACCTCCGGGGGCGGCGAGGTGCGTTTCACGCTCGACACGGAACTGGCCGACGCGGTGCGGGCGTTGGCCCGGCAGCTGCGCTGCACGCCGTACATGGTGCTGCTGGCGGCGTACGAGGTGCTGCTCGCGCGGCACAGCGGGCAGAGCGACTTCTGCGTGGGCACCCCGGCCGCCGGGCGGGGGCGGCCCGAGCTGGAGGGCGTCATCGGCTACCTGTCGACGACGATGGTGCTCCGCTGCGACCTGGCGGGGGATCCGGCCTTCACCGACCTCGTCCGCGCCACCCGTCGCAGCGTGCTGTCCGGACTCGCCCACCCCGAGGTGCCCTTCGAGCAGCTCGTCGGCGCCCTCGGCGTCGCCCGGGATCTGAGCCGGACCCCGATCTACCAGGCCCTCTTCGCACTGCACACGCACGGCACCGTGGCCGAACCCCTCCCGGGCCTGGACGCCGAACCCTTCCCGCTCGGCTGGCACTCCGCCCGCACCGACCTGACCCTCGACCTCTACGAGCAGCCCGACGGCAGCACGGTCGGCATCCTCATCCACAGCACCGACCTCTTCGACGGCGCGACCGCCGAGCGCATGGCCGCCCGCTTCCTCCGCCTCCTCGCATCCGCCACGACCGCACCCGAACTGCCGCTCAGCGAGATGGAGTTGCTGCCAGCGGCGGAGCGGGAGCTGCTGGCGTCGTGGGACGGCCCGGTGGTGGAGCTGCCGCCGGTGACGCTCGTGGACCTGGTGCGGGAGCGGGCGGAGGCGTCGCCGGACGCGGTGGCGGCGGTGTCGGGCACGACCGTGCTCACCTACCGCCAACTCGTCGCGGCCGCCTCCCGGTTGGGGGCGGAGCTGCGAGGGCGGGGCGCCGGGTCCGGCAGCCGGGTGGCCGTGCTCAGTTCGCGGCGGGCGCACATGCTGGTCGCGCTGCTGGGGGTGGCGATGTCGGGGGCCGCGTACGTGCCCGTCGACCCGGAATACCCGAAGGCGCGGATCGACTACGTCGTCCAGGACTGCGGGGCCGCGCTCGTCCTGACCGACGCGGACCTGGACGGGGTCCTCGACGACCTGGACGGTGCGGGCGTGACGGACCTCCCGCGCCCCGAGCCCGCCGACACCGCGTACGTCCTCTACACCTCCGGGTCGACCGGCAACCCCAAGGGCGTCGTCGTCCCGCACCGCGCGCTGGCCAACTTCCTGCTGGCCATGCGCGATCTGGTCGGCTCCACCGCGCAGGACCGGTGGCTCGCGCTGACCTCGCTGTCGTTCGACATCTCCGGCCTGGAGCTCTACCTCCCCCTGGTCACCGGCGGCCGCGTCGTCATCGCCGACACCGGGACCAGCCGCGACGCCGCCGCCCTCGCGGCCCTGGTCCGGGACGAGGGCGTCACCCACGTCCAGGCCACCCCCTCCGGCTGGCGCCTCCTCCTGACCGGCGACCTCCCCGAGGTCACCGCCCTGTGCGGCGGCGAACCCCTCCCCCTGGCCCTGGCGTCCGAGCTGCGCGCCCGCACCAGCCGCCTGCTCAACATGTACGGCCCCACCGAGACCACCATCTGGTCCACCGCCTCGGACATCCCCGAGCACCCCGACCGGATCACCATCGGCACCCCCCTCGCCAACACCACCGTCCGCGTCCTGGACACCCACGACGCCCCCGCCCCCGTCGGCGTCCCCGGCGAACTCCTCATCGGCGGCGCCGGGCTCGCCGACGGCTACCACCACCGCCCCGACCTCACCGCCCAGCGCTTCACGACCCTCGGCGGCGAGCGCCTCTACCGCACCGGCGACATCGTCCGCCGCCTCCCGGACGGCACCCTCGACTACCACGGCCGCACCGACGACCAGGTCAAGCTCCGCGGCCACCGCATCGAACCCGGCGAGATCGCCACCGCCCTGGAAACCCACCCCCGCATACGCCAGGCCGTCGTCACCGTCCACGACGAGAACCTGCTCGCGTACTTCGTCCCGGCCCAACCCGACCAGGACCCGGCCGAGTTGAAGGCCCACCTCGCCGCGCGCCTGCCCGGCTACATGGTCCCCACCGGCTACGTCGCACTCGACGCCCTCCCCCTCACCCCCAACGGCAAGGTCGACCGCAAGGCCCTCCCCCGCCCCGGCGCCGAGCAGCGCCCCAGCGGGCAGGGCCGGGCGCCCGAGAGCGCGGCCGAGCAGCTCGTCGCGGAGATCTACGCCGAGGTCCTGGACATCGGCGACCCCGCCGGGGTCGCCGCCGACGACGACTTCTTCGCGCTCGGCGGCCACTCCCTGCGCGCCGCCATGCTCACCGCGCGCCTCAGCGCCCGCAGCGGCGCCGCGATCCCCATCGGCGAGGTCTTCCGGCACCCGGTCGTCGCCGACCTCGCGCGGCTGGTCGAGGCCGCCGCCCCCGGTACGGTCTCCGCACCCGTGCCGCGCCCGGCGGGCACGCAGCCGCCGCTGTCGCCGGCGCAGGAACGGCTGTGGTTCATGCACCGGCTCGACCCGCACGACGCCTCGTACAACATGTGGATGGCCAAGCGCCTGCGCGGCCCCCTCGACGAGGCGGCGCTGCGCCGCGCGCTGGACGCCGTCACCGCCCGGCACGAGATCCTGCGCACCCGATTCCCCGAGGTCGACGGCGAGCCCACCGCCCTCGTCGAGCCGCCGTCACCCGTACCCGTCGAGCTGCTCACGGCCGCGGACGAACAGGCGGCCGCGGAGCTGGTGTCGGCCCGTACCAACACGCCGCTGGACCTCGGCTCCGCGCCGCCGCTGCGCGCGAGCCTGATCCGGGTCGGCGCGGACGACCACGTACTGCTGCTGGTCATGCACCACATCCTGGGTGACGGCTGGTCCCTCAACATCCTCTACGACGAGCTGGCCGCGCTCTACTCCGGCCGCGAACTGCCGCCACTGCCCGTCCAGTTCGGCGACATCGCGCTCTGGCAGCGGCAGCAGGACACCACCGACGCACTCGCCTACTGGCAGCAGCGCCTCGCCGACCCCACCACCCTGGGCCTGCCCCTGGACCGCCCGCGCCCGGCCGTGCCCAAGCGCAGCGGCGCCCTGACCGCGCTGCGGCTCGACGAGCGGGAGACGGCGGCCCTCACCCGTGTCGGCCGGGAGCACGGCAGCACGATGTTCATGGTGCTGCTGGCCGCCTACCAGGCCCTGCTGGCCCGCCACACCGGCCAGAACGACATCCTCGTCGGCACCGTCACCGCGGGCCGCGACCGCCTCGAACTCGAACCCGCCATCGGCTACCTCACCGACGTCCTCGTCCTGCGCGCCGACCTCACCGACAACCCCACCCTCGGCGACCTCCTCGACCGCACCCGCGACGACGTCCTGGCCGCCTTCGCCCACCAGGGCATCCCCTTCGAGGAGTTGGCCGCGCGCCTGCGCGTCGTCCGCGACCCCGCCCGCACACCTCTCTTCCAGACCATGGCCATCCTCCACACCGAGGACGCCGAGCACGCCGCCGACGCCTTCGCGGGCCTGCGCACCACCGGCTACGACGGCGGCTTCGAGCAGGCGAAGTTCGACCTCATGCTGGAGGCCTGGCAGGACGAGGACGGGCTGCTCGTGACGCTCGTGCACGACGCCGAGATCTTCGACGCCGCCACGATGGAACGCCTCACCGCCCGCTTCGGCACCCTGCTGCGCGCGCTGCCCGGCCACGCCGGCACGCCCTTCGCGGCCGTCCCGATCCTGGGTCCTGACGACACCACCGTGCTGGACGGCCCGCCCCTCGCCGAAACCCCCGCCTTCCTCGACGAGTTCGCCGAGCAGGTACGCCTCAGGCCGGACGCCGTCGCCCTCACCTGCGGCGACCAGCACCTCAGCTACGCCCAACTCGACGCCCGCGCCCGCGAACTGGCCAGCGCCCTCCCCCACCGCAGCGTCGTCGGGATCCGCCTGGGACGCACCACCGACGCGATCGCCGCCATGATCGCGGCCTGGTACGCCCGCAGCGCCTACCTCCCCCTCGACCCCGACTACCCCCAGGCCCGCCTGGACTACATGGCCGACGACAGCGGCGCGGCCCTCGTCCTCACCCCGGACGGACCGGTCCCCGGCACCGCGACCACGCCCACCACCACCGACGCCGCCTACGTCATCTACACCTCCGGCTCCACCGGCACCCCCAAGGGCGTCACCGTCCCGCACAGCGCGCTGGCGACCCGCACCGCCTGGATGCGCCAGGAGTACGGCCTCCAACCCGGCGACCGCATCGTCCAGTTCGCCTCCCACAGCTTCGACACCCACGTCGAGGAGATCTTCCCCGCACTGGCCTCCGGCGCCCGCGTCGACCTCCTCCCCGACGGCCCCCTCACCCTCACCGACCACCTCACCGGCACCACCGTCCTCGACCTGCCCACCGCTTACTGGCACCACCTCGTCGACGACATCGACCGCACCCCCTGGCCCGACACCCTCCGCCTGGTCATCCTCGGCGGCGAGCAGGCCCACGAATCCGCCCTCACCCGCTGGCACGAGCACTTCGGCGACCGCGTCCGCCTCATCAACACCTACGGCCCCACCGAAGCCACCGTCATCGCCACCGCGGCGGAACTCACCCCCGGCGCAACCGGCCTGCCCCCCATCGGCCGCCCCCTCGCGGGCACCCGCGTCACCCTGCTCGGCCCCCACGGCGAACCCGTACCCCCCGGCACCCCCGGCGAGCTGTGCATCTCAGGGCCCGGACTCGCCACCGGCTACCACAACCGCCCCGACCTCACCGCCCAGCGCTTCCCCACCCACCACGGCACCCGCCACTACCGCACCGGCGACCGCGCCCGCCTGCGCCCCGACGGCCACCTCGAATACCTCGGCCGCCTCGACGACCAGGTCAAACTCCGCGGCTACCGCATCGAACCCGGCGAGATCGAAACCCACCTCGCGGGCCGCGGCGCCGTCGCCATCCACAACGAGACCCTCGTCGCCTACACCGCGGGCCCCGCCGACGACCTCCCCGCCACCCTCCACAAGAACCTCCCGCCCCACCTCGTCCCCACCCTCTGGATCGAGCTGGACGCCCTCCCCCTGACCCCCGGCGGAAAACTCGACCGCAAGGCTCTCCCCGCCCCCACCCGCACCCGCACCACCACCGCCCCGCGCACCGACGCCGAGACCCTCGTCGCCGCCGTCTACGCCGACGTCCTCGGCACCGACACCGTCGGCGCCCACGACGACTTCTTCGCCCTCGGCGGCCACAGCCTCCTCGCCGTCAAGACCGTCGCCCGCCTGCGCACCGCCACCGACATCGACCTCCCCATCCGCACCCTCTTCGACCACGCCACCGTCGAAGCCCTCGCCCAGGCCCTCGAAAACGCCCTCCTCGAAGAACTCGACCAGCTCACCGACGCCGAAGCCGACCAACTGCTCGGCGGAATGGACGGAACAGCATGACCACCCCGGTGACCAAGGAACGTCTGGCCCAGCTCGTCGCGGAGTCCTCGGACGGCGCGATCACCGCGGGCCAGGCGCTCGCGAGCACGGTGCCGCTGTCCGACCTGGGCCTGTCGTCGCTGTCCCGGATGCGCCTGGTCGACGCGGTGGAGGACGAGTACGACGTCGAGATCGACCTCGACGGCGCGGGCTGGGACCTGCTCGACAACCTCGACGCCCTCGCCGCGCACCTGGAGTCCCGGTGACCGAGGCGCCGCCCACCCCCGCCGCGGGCCGACCCACGGCGCCGCACGTGACGTGGGAGCCCGTACCGTTCACTGCCGAGGGCGGCGAAGGGCCGCTCGCCTGGGGGCAGTTCCACATGTGGCACCCGATGCTGCGCTACAAGGCGGCCTTCGCGACGCTCAGCCTGCGCCAGGTGATCGCCCTCCCCGCGTCCGGCCCCGACGTGCCGCAGGCGCTGGCCGCGATCCGCCAACTCGTCGAAACGCACCAGGTGTTGCGCACCCGCTTCGCCGACCGCGCGGGGGAACCGCGGCAGACCGCGGCCGCCGAGGGCACGCATCTGGTCGAGGTCTGCGAGCTGGGGGCGGACGCGGGAGCCGGGACGCTCGCGGCCTTCGCGGAGCGGCGGACCCGCAAGCTCGCCGCCGAGCCCTTCCGGCACAGCCACGAGTGGCCGGTGCGCTTCAGCCTGGTGTGCCGCGGCGGGCAGGTGCGGGCCGTCGCCGTCGTCTGCTCGCACCTCACCTTCGACGGCTGGTCCGCCGACCTGGTCGGCAAGGCGCTGCGCGGCCTGTTCGCCGGGGCGCGCGCCACCGCGCCGGAGTGGCAGCCGCTCGACCAGGCCGCGTACGAACGCTCCGAACGGGGCCTGCGGGACGACGCCCGCGCGATGCGGCACTTCCGGGCGCGGCTCGCGGAGGTGCCCGACACCGCGCCGCTCCCACCGCACGCGCCCGCCTCCCCGCCGATCCAGCAGTGGTGGCTGACCTCCACCGCCCTGGCCGCGGCCTCCGTCGCGGTGGCCGAGCGGACCCGTACGTCCAGCTCCGCGGTGATGCTCACGCTCGCGGCGACCGCGCTGGCGGCACTGCGCGGCCGCCCCACGGTGCCGCTGCTGCTCATCACCGGCAACCGCGTGACCGAGCGGCAGCAGCGCTACATGGCCGCGACCGCGCAGGACGGGCTGTACGTCCACGACGCCGGCGCGGACGGCACCCTGGACGACGCCGTCCGCACGGTCTACCGCCGCTCGGCGACCTCCTACCTGCGGGCCTCCTTCGACCCGTCCTCCCTCGCCGCCCTCACCGCCGAACTGGACGGCGCGCGCGCCCACCCGCTCGACCTGACCGGCTACTTCAACGACGCCCGCCTCAGCCGCGACTGGCAGCTCCCCCCGGGCCCGGGCCCGTACGCCCGCTCGGACCGCGGTCCGGCCTTCGTACGCGGCTACGACGTCAACGACATGGCCTTCTGCCTCGTCCTCGCCCAGCAGGGCCCGGACTGCCAGGTCTCCCTCCTGGCCGACACCCGACTCCTCCCGGCCCCGGCGATCCCGGTACTCCTCTCCGGACTCGAATCCGCCCTGTGCGACGCGGCCACCTCGAATTTGCCACTCTCCGCGATCCCCCCAGCGCTGGGCCTCGCCTAAGCCCATGCCCCGCCGGGCGCGCTATCCCTCACCCCCACCGGCCGGCAGCCGCCCACGCCCCCCGGGAGGGGGACGATCCGGGGGTGCCCCCGCAGGAATGCGCAGCGACTCCGTCGCGGATACGTATGAGGTCAGACGCGCATTCCGAGGAGGTACCCCCGGAGTGGCCCCCGACCCCACCCACCGCGCAGGCGCGCGATGCCACGCCGGGTGACACCGGGGGCGCGAGGAACTGCGCGACCAGCCACAACACACCCGGCGCGTCGCCACCGACCCGAAGGGGCAACCCGGTCCGCTCCGGACCACCGGCCGGTGGGGGCGGGCCGCGCAGTTCCCCGCGCCCCTAAAAGCGCGCGGCACGCGCACGCTCCCGCTAGCGCCGCGTGAGCAGCCAAGGCTCGACGACGCCAAGGCCACGCACGGGCCGCCGCCACATCGGCTGAAGGGCGAACCGATATTTCGCCCCCTCCGCCGCGTCAGCGGCATCCGCCTCGGACAGCGGCGCGTCCCCCGCCTCGCCGAGCGCCTCCGCGAAGTCGCCGTCCACGAGGACGGAGTCGCGCGGCGCTATCGAGGTGAGCCGGGAGGCGAGGTTGACCGTCGTACCGAACACATCGCCCATCCGGGTGGTGACCGTGCCGAAGGCCATGCCGACGCGCAGCGCGGGCATCATCTCGTCGCCCGTCATCGTCTCGATGAGCCGGATGCCGATCTCCGCCGCGGTGCCGGGGTCGTCGGCGACGAAGAGCACCTCGTCGCCGAGGGTCTTGATGAGCCGCCCCCCGTACGCGGCGACCTGGTCCGCGGCTGTGGTCTCGAAGGCCTCGACCAGTTCGCCGAGCTCCTCCTCCTCCAGCCGCCGGGTGAGCCGGGTGAAGCCGACGAGGTCGGCGAAGCCGACGGCGAGCCGACGGTCCACGGCCTCCTCGTCGTCGGACTGCACGACCCGGCTGGTGGCGGCCGCGACCTGGCGGCGCCACACGTAGATGAGGAATTCCTCCAGCTCCGGCAGCAGCAGCTCGACCAGCGGGTACGCGACCTCCGCGCGGGTCATGCCGGGCTCGGGCGGCTCGGTGAGGCCTTCGAGGAAGGAGTCCGTCTGCCAGTCGGCGAGCCGCGCGGTGGTCTGGCCGGTGGAGCGGGCCACCTGGATGGCCATCGACTCGCTCAGCAGGCCCGCCTCGACGAGGCCTGCGAGCCGCCGCAGCGCCAGGACGTCCGCCTCGGTGAGCGCCTTGGCCTGGCCGATGTCGGCGAAGCCCATGGCGCGCCAGAAGCGCGCGGCCAGGTCCATGGAGACGCCCGCGGTGCGCGCGGCCTGGAAGGGCGTGTAGCGGCGGGGCGCGCCGAGGATGAGCTGTTCGAGCCGCAGCGCGAGCGGGTGCTCGCCCGCCTCCGCGGCGGCCTCGCCCGCCCTGCCGTACGCGGCGGGCATGCCGTGCTCGCCGGGGGCGCGTACGGGCTCGGGCTCGGCGGACTCGACGGCGAGCGTGCCGGAGGGCTCTTCCGGCTCGCCCGCGGCCTCGGCGTCCTCGTCCGGTCCGGGCTCGCGGCCCCGGGCGGCGCGCTCCCCGGTGTCGCGGTCGCCACGGGAGCCCGCGGCGCGGCCCGGCTCCTGGGCGGGGCCTGGGTCGTCAGCGCTCACCGTACGGCCCCTGTGGAATCCCTGCGCACAGCCCTTCCGATCATCGAGACGACGCAGCGAGTCCACGATACGGCAGGTGTGCCGCAGCTCACTCTCACCGGCAGCCGGATCTCGCCGCTACGCCGACGCACACCGGCGGCCCCCAGTTCACCGGCCACCCGGCCGCACCCAGCGCACCCGGCCGCCCGGCGGCACCCGGCGGCACCCGGCGGCACCGGCGCACCCACCGCCCCCGCCCCGCCCTCGCCAGCGCCAGCGCTCAGGCGGACGGGCGCAGGTGCACCACGTCTCCCGCTCCTACCGCCTGCTCGGCGTCCGGGCCGGCGATGACGAGGCGGCCGTCGTCGTCGATGCCGACGGCCGTGCCGGACAGCTCGCGGTCGCCGGGGAGTTCGGCGCGGACCTGGCGGCCGAGGGTTGCGCAGCCCGCCGCGTAGGTCTGCCGCAGGCGGGAGGCGTCGGGGTCGCCGGACGCCGAGCGCCAGGCCTCGTACCAGTCGGCGAGGGAGCGCAGGACGGCCCGCAGCAGCGGGTCCCGGTCGGTGGTGGCGGCGCCCGCGAGGGCGAGGGAGGCGGCGGTGGGGACGGGCAGCTCGTCCTCGCGCAGCGACACGTTGAGGCCGATACCGATGACGACGCCGCTCTCGCCGGTGCGCTCGGCGAGGATGCCGCCCGCCTTGCGCTCCTCGTCGTCGACGGTGAGCAGCAGGTCGTTGGGCCACTTGAGTGCCGTGTCGACGCCCGCCGTCCGCGACAGCGCGGTCGCGGTGGCGACCCCGGCGAGCAGCGGCAGCCAGCCCCAGCGGTGCGCGGGCACGGGCGCGCCGAAGGCCCCGGCGTCGCCCGGCCGGAGCAGGACGGAGAAGAACAGCCCCGAGCGCGGCGGGGCGCTCCACCGGCGGTCGAGGCGGCCGCGCCCGGCGGTCTGCTGCTCGGCGACGAGCACCGCGCCCTCGGCGGCCCCGGCGGCGGCGCGGGCGGCGAGGTCGCTGTTGGTGGATCCGGTGGCCTCGACGACGTCGAGCGAGGTCCACAGCGGTGAGCCGACGACGGCCCGGCGCAGTGCGGCTTCGTTGAGCGGCGGTCGGTCGAGGTCGGACCAGCGGCTTGTCGTCATGCGCCCCACCCTACGATCCGCGGGCGCGCGCACCCGGGACACGCCCGCGCCACCCGTGCCGCGGGGCGGGCGGTACGGGCCATGGTGGTGCAGTGTGGTGAACGCCGCAGTGCCCGTACCGGAGAGTCGCCGTTACGCTACCGAGCACAGCGTTACTGACCGGTTAAGAAGACCGTCCCGTCGAGAAGACCGCCCGCACCGCAGTGAGCCGCCGAGACAGCGCAGAGCAGGAGACCCGCCGAGCATGGCCGAGCCGGACTACGACATCCACACCACCGCGGGCAAGCTCGCGGACCTGCGCCACCGTATCGAGGCGGCGGCGCACGCGGGCTCGCAGCGCGCGGTCGAGAAGCAGCACGCGAAGGGCAAGCTGACCGCCCGCGAGCGGATCGAACTCCTGCTGGACGACGACTCGTTCACGGAGCTGGACGAGCTGGCGCGGCACCGCTCCACGAATTTCGGCCTGGAGGCCAACCGCCCTTACGGGGACGGTGTGGTGGCGGGCTACGGGACCGTCGAGGGCCGCCCGGTCGCGGTCTTCTCTCAGGACTTCACGGTCTTCGGCGGCGCGCTCGGCGAGGTGTTCGGCGAGAAGATCCTGAAGGTCATGGACTTCGCGCTGAAGACCGGCTGCCCGGTCATCGGCATCAACGACTCCGGCGGCGCCCGCATCCAGGAGGGCGTCGTCTCGCTGGGCCTGTACGGCGAGATCTTCCGCCGCAACACCCTTGCCTCCGGGGTGATTCCGCAGATCAGCCTGATCACCGGGCCGTGCGCGGGCGGCGCGGTGTATTCGCCCGCGATCACCGACTTCGTGGTGATGGTCGACCAGACCTCGCACATGTTCATCACCGGGCCCGACGTCATCAAGACGGTCACCGGCGAGGACGTCGGCATGGAGGAGCTGGGCGGCGCGCGCACCCACAACTCCACGTCCGGCAACGCCCATCACCTGGCAGCGGACGAGAAGGACGCCTTCGAGTACGTCAAGGCGCTGCTGTCCTACCTGCCGGGCAACAACCTGGAGGAGCCGCCCGCCTTCGCCACCCAGGCCGAACTCGCCGTCACCGACGAGGATCTGGAGCTGGACACGCTGATCCCGGATTCGGCCAACCAGCCGTACGACATGCACAAGGTCATCGAACACATCGTGGACGACGGGGAGTTCCTGGAGACGCAGGCGCTCTACGCCCAGAACGTCGTGACCGGCTTCGGCCGGGTCGAGGGCCGCCCGGTCGGCGTGGTCGCCAACCAGCCGCTGCACTTCGCCGGTTGCCTGGACATCAAGGCGTCGGAGAAGGCCGCGCGCTTCGTACGCACCTGCGACGCGTTCAACATCCCGGTGCTGACCTTCGTGGACGTCCCCGGCTTCCTGCCCGGCACGAGCCAGGAGTGGGACGGCATCATCCGCCGCGGCGCCAAGCTCATCTACGCCTACGCCGAGGCCACCGTCCCGCTGATCACCATCGTCACGCGCAAGGCGTACGGCGGCGCGTACGACGTCATGGGCTCCAAGCACCTGGGCGCGGATCTCAACCTGGCCTGGCCGACGGCCCAGATCGCGGTGATGGGCGCGCAGGGCGCGGTCAACATCCTGCACCGGCGCACCCTCGCGGAGGCCGAAACGCCGGAGGAGGCCGACGAGTTGCGGGCCCGGCTGATCGCGGACTACGAGGACACGCTGCTCAACCCGTACATCGCCGCCGAGCGCGGCTACCTGGACGCGGTGATCGCGCCCTCGCAGACCCGGGTGCAGCTGGTCAGGGCGCTGCGGACGCTGCGCAACAAGCGGGAGAGCCTGCCGCCGAAGAAGCACGGCAACATCCCGCTGTAGCAGGGCCGGAGCCGGAGTCACCCGAGAGACCGGAGAAGGGGTTCAGCGGTGGTGGAGATCAAGGTGGAGCGCGGCCGGCCGACGCCGGAGGAGCTGGCGGCCGTCGTGGCGCTGGTCCAGGCGCGGGCCGCGGCGGCCGGGGCGGAGGAGCCGGAGCCGTCCGCGGCGCAGCCCTCGGGCTGGTCGGCGCCGGAGCGCAACCTGCCGCGGGCCATGCCGCGCCCGGCGGCGGGGGCCTGGCGGATGTCGGCCCGGTCCCTCTGACGCAGAGTCGCGCGGGGCACGTAAGGGGCAGGGCGGGCGCACGCGCGGGGCTCATGGGCTGAATGGGCCGGGTGGGGCAGTGCCGACCGGGCCATTCCGCTTGAGTACGCGTACTCAGGCGCCGCGCCCGCCCCGCGCGCACCCTGGTGGGCATGCTCTGGCCCGACGATCAACGACGTGACGAACCGTCCGAGGACGCCCGCGAGGCGCTGCGCAAGCTGCGCCGCGCGATGGTGGTGGCCGCGCTCGTCGCGGCGCTGCTGATGGTCATCGCGACCCTGCGGGTGTGAGCGGCCCCTCCCCCGCGAGGACGCGGCGCAGCGCCCGTACGGTTGCGCCGCCGCCCGCCCGTACGGTCCCGCCGCCGCCCGCCCGTACGGCCGCTGCGCCGCACCTACGATGGTGCGATGACCTCGCCGACCTCCCCCGCCGCGCCGCCCGCGCCCCGCCGGGTGCTCGTCCTCGCGTCCGCCTCCCCCGCCCGCCTCGGCCTGCTCAAGCAGGCGGGCTTCGACCCGCGGGTGGTGGTCAGCGGGGTGGACGAGAAGGCGATCCGGGCCGACAGCCCCGCCGAACTGGCGCGCGTGCTGGCCGAGGCGAAGGCCGCGGCGGTCGCGGGCGGCGGCATGCTCGACGGCGGCGACGAGCTGGTGGTCGGTTGCGACTCCGTGCTGGAGCTGGACGGCCAGGCGCTCGGCAAACCCGCGGACGCCGCGGAGGCCACCGCCCGCTGGCAGGCGATGCGCGGCCGCGCGGGGGTGCTGCAGACGGGGCACTGCGTGATCGACCGGGCCACCGGCCGCCAGGTCTCGGCGACGGCCTCGACGACCGTGCGCTTCGGCCGGCCGGACGACGCGGAGGTCGCCGCCTACGTGGCGAGCGGCGAACCGCTGCACGTCGCGGGCGCCTTCACGCTCGACGGGCGGTCGGCGCCCTTCGTCGAAGGCATCGACGGCGACCCGGGCAACGTCATCGGGCTGTCCCTGCCGCTGCTGCGCTCCCTGCTGGGCGAGCTGGGCGTGCGCGTCACCGACCTGTGGGTGTAGGCCGTTCGGGTGACGCCGGGGCTGATCGGGTGGAGCCGGGGCTCAGGGCCCCGCGGACGGGAGCGGCGCGCCCGGCGGTGCGGCGGGCGGTGCGGCGGGCGGAGGCGGCGTCGGGCTGCCCCCCGTACCTCCCGCGCCGCCCCGCGCGCCCTCGGCGGGCTCGGGCGCGTAGAGCAGCAGGGTGCCGACGAGCAGCCCGAGGACGACCATCAGGGCGGCGAAGGCGAGCCAGCCCACCAGGCCGACGACGACCGCGCCGAGCACCCCGTGGACGACCGCGCAGACGATGAGCACGATCCGCCCGGCCAGGGACGCGGGCTCCTGGCGCACCGCGACACGGGCCGTCAGGAACGCGCACAGCAGCAGGAAGAGCGCGAGGACGCCGCCCGCGATCCACGAGCCGACCGCCATCGCGTCCGGGTCGAGACCGCCGAGCGACATGTCCTGGTGGCGTACGGCGAGGCCGAGCACCCAGTTCACGAAGGCGACCCCGAGTGCTTCGAGCACCAGGACCACCGTTGTGGCCACGGCTATTCCTCTGCGCACCCTGTCCTCCCTCCGACGCCCGCTCATGGGGTCGCAGGCTACTCACGGGTAAGAGGCCGGGCAAGGGTCGTGACAGGCGGACGGCCCACCAATGCGCAACCGTGACCGCGCGCCGCGCGGCGGCCGCCGCCGGGACGGCGATCCGGCGGCGCGCCCTCACCCGCCCGGACGGACCCGGCCGCAAACTTTCCGCGGACTCTTCGTGGGGTTCCCACAAAGAAGCGTCAACTCCATGCACCGACTCCGAGCGAGATTCGACCCGCGCCCGGTAGTGCGGGACATGGGCGGGAGCAGGGCCGTACCGTGGACTGAGCTGGAGTTCACGGGGTGCGGTGGTTCGCGGATCACCCTCCGTGTGGGCAACCTCACGTGCAGGGGTGCCTCGGCATCGAGTGTGGCCAGTACCTAAACTCGGCTTGTTTCATGGAGGGAGCCATCGTGCGCAAGGTGCTCATCGCCAACCGCGGTGAAATCGCAGTACGCGTCGCCCGTGCCTGCCGGGATGCCGGGATCGCCAGCGTAGCCGTCTACGCGGACCCCGACCGGGACGCGCTGCATGTCCGCGCGGCCGACGAGGCGTACGCACTGGGCGGCGACACACCGGCCACCAGCTATCTGGACATCGCGAAGGTGCTCAAGGCGGCGGCCGAAGCGGGGGCCGACGCCGTGCACCCCGGCTACGGCTTCCTGTCGGAGAACGCCGAGTTCGCGCAGGCCGTGCTGGACGCCGGACTGAACTGGATCGGCCCGCCGCCGCAGGCCATCCGCGACCTGGGCGACAAGGTCGCGGCACGCCACATCGCCCAGCGGGCCGGTGCGCCGCTCGTCGCGGGCACGCCCGACCCGGTGTCGGGCGCGGAGGAGGTCGTGGCCTTCGCGAAGGAGCACGGCCTGCCGATCGCCATCAAGGCCGCCTTCGGCGGCGGCGGGCGCGGCCTGAAGGTCGCCCGCACGCTGGAGGAGGTCCCGGAGCTGTACGACTCGGCGGTGCGCGAGGCGGTCGCCGCCTTCGGGCGCGGCGAGTGCTTCGTGGAGCGCTACCTGGACCGGCCGCGGCACGTCGAGACGCAGTGCCTGGCCGACAAGCACGGCAACGTGGTGGTCGTCTCCACCCGTGACTGCTCGCTGCAGCGCCGCCACCAGAAGCTCGTCGAGGAGGCCCCGGCGCCGTACCTGACGCCGGAGCAGAACGCGCAGCTGTACGCGGCCTCGAAGGCGATCCTGCGCGAGGCGAAGTACGAAGGTGCGGGAACCTGCGAATTTCTCGTCGGCCAGGACGGCACGATCTCCTTCCTGGAGGTCAACACCCGGCTCCAGGTCGAGCACCCGGTCACCGAGGAGGTCTCGGGGATCGACCTGGTGCGCGAGATGTTCCGGATCGCGGACGGCGAGGAGCTCGGCTACGACGACCCGCCGCTGCGCGGGCACTCCTTCGAGTTCCGGATCAACGGCGAGGACCCGGGCCGCGGCTTCCTGCCCGCGCCGGGGACGGTGACGAAGTTCGTCGCCCCCTCAGGACCCGGTGTGCGGATGGACGCGGGCGTGGAGTCCGGCAGCGTCATCGGCCCGGCGTGGGATTCGCTGCTGGCCAAGCTGGTCGTGACCGGCGCGACACGCGAGCAGGCGCTCCAGCGGGCGGCCCGCGCGCTGGACGAATTCCAGGTGGAGGGCATGGCCACGGCCCTGACCTTCCACCGTGTGGTCGTCAGGGACCCGGCGTTCGCGCCGCCGAAGGGCCCCTTCTCCGTCCACACCCGGTGGATCGAAACCGAGTTCGTCAACACGATCGCGCCCTTCGCGGGCGGGGCCGTGGACGACGACGAGGCGCAGGGGCCGCGCGAGACGGTGGTCGTCGAGGTCGGCGGCAAGCGTCTCGAAGTGTCGCTCCCGGCGTCGCTCGGCATGACCCTGGCCCGTACGGGGCTGGCCGCGGGCGCCAAGCCCAAGCGGCGCGCCACCCAGCGCGCGGCGGCGGCGGTGTCCGGCGACTCGCTGCCCTCGCCCATGCAGGGCACCATCGTCAAGGTCGCGGTCGAGGAGAACCAGCAGGTCACCGAGGGCGACCTGATCGTGGTCCTGGAGGCCATGAAGATGGAGCAGCCGCTCAACGCGCACCGCTCCGGCACGATCGTCGGCCTCAAGGCCGAGGTCGGCGCCTCGGTGTCGTCGGGCGCGGTCATCTGCGAGATCAAGGACTGACCCGGCAGCCGGTTGACGTGTACGCGCGCGGCGCGGCCTCCCTCCGGGGGTGCCGCGCCGCGCGCGTCCGTACGTGACCGGCCGTCAGCGGCTCAGCCGCCGGTGAGCGGCTTGCGCTGCGGCAGCCGGAGGGCGAGCACCAGCGCGAGCGCGAGCGCGACGAAGGCGGCCGCGAGGACGAAGGCGGCGTCCACGCCGTGGATGAACGGCTCCTGCCGGTGGTGCCGGGAGACCGTGCCGTAGACGGTGACCAGCACCGACAGGCCGAGGCTCGCGCCGACCTGCTGCATCGTCTGGAGCAGCCCGGAGGCCGAGCCCGCGTCCGCGGGCGCCACGCCGGACAGGATGACGGTGTTGAGCGGCATCATCGTCAGGCCGATGCCGAAGCCCATGACGACCATCGTCGGCAGCACCCCGCGCGCGTAGCCGTCGGACGCGCCGAGCCGGGTGCTCCAGACCGCCCCGGCCAGCGCCAGGGTCAGCCCGGTCGTCGCGAGCAGCCGCGGGCTGCGGCCGCGGGCCAGCGCCCTGGGGGCGATCCGCGCGGCGACCAGCAGCGGCAGGGCCAGCGCCAGGAAGGCCAGGCCCGTCCTGATCGGGCTGTAGTGCAGGTAGAGCTGGAGGTACTGGGTGGAGAAGTAGAAGATGCTGCCCATCGCGGCGGGCACCAGCATCATCACCGCGTACGCCAGCGGCCGGTTGCGGTCGGCGAACAGCCGCAGCACCACGAGCGGGTGCTCCACCCGGGTCTCGTTGACGAGGAAGGCCGCCAGCAGCGCGACCGCGGCCGCGAAGGCGGCCAGCGCCCGGCCGTCGCCCCAGGACGTCTCGCCGACGCGGATGAAGGCGTAGACGAGCGAGGTGGTGCCGAGGGTGCCGGTGAGCGCCCCGGCGATGTCGAAGCGGCCGCCGCGGTGCCGTGCGGTCTCGGGGACGCAGCGCGGGCCGAGCAGCACGATGGCCGCGCCTATCGGGATGTTGATGAAGAAGACCCAGCGCCACGAGCCCCAGCTGGTGAGCATGCCGCCGAGGGTGAGCCCGATCGCGGTGGCGCCGCCCGCGATCGCCGAGAAGACGCTGAGCGCGCGGTTGCGCTCGGCGCCCTCGCGGAAGGTGGTGGCGATCAGGGCGAGGGTGCTGGGCGCGGCGAGCGCCCCCGCGGCGCCCTGCAGGGCGCGGGCGGTGAGCAGCGTGGCCGCGTTGCCCGCGACGCCGCCGAGCACCGAGGCGAGCGTGAAGGCGGCGACGCCCCACACCAGGGCCCGGCGCCTGCCGATGAGGTCGCCGATACGGCTGCCGAGCAGCAGCAGGCCGCCGAAGGCGAGGGAGTAGACGTTGAGCACCCAGGACATGCCGGTGGGCGAGAAGTCGAGGCCGGTGCCGATGCGGGGCAGCGCGACGTTCACCACGGTGAGGTCGAGCATCAGCATCAGCTGGGTTCCGACGATGACGGTGAGGGCCAGATAGGCGTGCGTCCCGGAGGGGGCCGGGGCGCGCCCGGTCGTCTCCTGGTCGCTCAGGACGGGCGTGGGCATGGCTGTGTGGCCTCCAGCGGAGAGGTCGGGCAGCGGAAAACGGAGGTTGCCTCCGGAAACTATACGGAGGCAACCTCCGGAATTACCATCGCTTTCGGGGAGATCCCCCCAGCGGTCGACACGACGTCGCCGGAACGACCCCACAGGGACGGAAGGCAGGGCCGCATGCGGGCGGACGCGCAGCGCAACTACGACCGGCTGCTGGAGGAGGCACGGCAGGCGTTCGTCGTGCACGGCACGGATGTGGCGCTGGAGGACATCGCACGGCACGCCGGAGTCGGCATCGGCACGCTCTACCGGCACTTCCCCGACCGGTCGGCGCTCATGAACGCGGTCTTCGTCCGCGAGCTGGACGCGCTCGCCGCGCGCGCGCAGGAGCTGCTGGAGCAGGAGGAGCCGCTGCCCGCCCTGCTGGCGTGGCTGAAGGCGGTGGCGGTGCACGCCTCCGCCTACCGGGGGCTGTCCGCGCGGATCCTCGCCGACTCCGACGGGCAGTTGCTCCAGTGCAAGACCCGGCTGCACGACGCGGGGCACACCCTGCTGACCCGCGCCCAGGCCGCGGGCGAGGTACGGCCCGACGTCGCGATGAGCGACCTGCTCAAGCTCACCTCGGGCATCATCACGATCGCCGAGCAGAACCTGGAGGACCGGGGCACCTACGGCCGCCTGATGGACCTCGCGGTGCGCGGCATCGTGACCTCCGGGGGCACCTGAACCGGCCCCACCGACAGGGCCGGTGGGGCCGGGACAGGCCCTAGTGCGGCCGCAGGTCCGCGAGCCGCGGTACGGCGGGCGGGCGCAGCCCGTGCGGGCGGCGCGGCGCCGGCAGCGGCTCGCGCGGAGCCGCCTCCGGGGCCACCCCGGGGGGCGGGGCGACGACGAGCTGCACCCCGCGGTCGGCGAGCGCCTGCAACTCGGTGGCCGCGCGCTCCTCGCCGGGCGGCGGCTCGTCCGTGACCAGATGGGTGATCATGTCGGTCGGCACCGTCTGGAACATCGTGTCGGCGCCGAGCTTGGTGTGGTCGGCCAGGACGACGACCTCGGCCGCCGCCTGCACGAGCGCCCGGTCCACGCTGGCGGCCAGCATGTTGGACGTCGAGAGCCCGCGCTCGGCCGTCAGGCCCGCGCCGGACAGGAACGCCCGGGAGACCCGCAGCCCCTGCAGGGACTGCTCCGCCCCGCTGCCGACCAGCCCGTAGTTGGAGCCGCGCAGCGTCCCGCCGGTCATGACGACCTCGACCCGGTTGGCGTGCGCGAGCGCCTGCGCGACCAGCAGCGAGTTGGTCACCACGGTGAGCCCCGGCACCCGGGCGAGCCGCCGGGCGAGCTCCTGCGTGGTGGTGCCCGCGCCGACGACGATGGCCTCGCCCTCGTCCACGAGCGAGGCCGCGAGATCGGCGATGGCCGTCTTCTCCGCGGTCGCTAGATGGGATTTCTGCGGGAAGCCGGACTCGCGGGTGAATCCCCCCGGCAGCACCGCACCGCCGTGCCGGCGGTCGAGTAGTCCTTCGGCCTCCAGTGCCCGCACATCACGGCGCACGGTCACTTCGGAGGTCTGGACGACACGGGCGAGTTCCCGGAGCGACACCGCTCCGTTGGCCCGCACCATTTCCAGGATCAATTGGCGACGTTCTGCAGCGAACACGAAACCGACAGTAACCCCTTCGATCGCTGCTTTCAGCGTTTTGCACCAGTACCGCGATATTCCGCGCGAAACAGACCGCGAAGTGCTACGGACCGACCGTACGTTCGCTAATTCCCGCGGTTGTGCAGCTGCCGGGCGACCTCCGCGATCGAGCCGGACAGCGACGGGTAGACCGTGAAGGCGTTCGCGATCTGCTCGACGGTCAGGTTGTTGTCCACCGCGAGCGAGATCGGGTGGATCAGCTCGCTGGCCCGGGGCGCGACCACCACGCCGCCGACCACGATGCCCGTGCCCGGACGGCAGAAGATCTTCACGAAGCCGTCCCGGATGCCCTGCATCTTCGCCCGCGGGTTGCGCAGCAGCGGCAGCTTCACCAGCCGGGCGTCGATCCGCCCGGAGTCCACGTCCGCCTGCGTGTAGCCGACGGTCGCGATCTCCGGGTCGGTGAAGACGTTCGACGACACGGTCTTCAGGTTCAGCGGCGCGACCGCGTCCCCGAGGAAGTGGTACATCGCGATCCGGCCCTGCATCGCCGCGACCGACGCGAGCGCGAAGACGCCCGTGACGTCACCGGCCGCGTACACGCCCGAGGCGCTGGTGCGCGACACCTTGTCCGTCCACACATGGCCGTGCTCGGTGAGCTTGACGCCCGCCTCCTCCAGGCCCATCCCGGTGGTGTTGGGGATCGCGCCGACCGCCATCAGGCAGTGCGTGCCGGTGATGACGCGGCCGTCGGTGAGCGTCGCCTCCACCCCGTCGCCCACCCGCTTGACGCTCTGCGCGCGCGAGCGCGACATCACGTTCATGCCGCGGCGCCGGAAGACGTCCTCCAGCACCGCCGCGGCGTCCGGGTCCTCGCCGGGCAGCACCCGGTCGCGCGAGGAGACCAGCGTCACCTTCGAGCCCAGCGCCTGGTACGCGCCCGCGAACTCCGCACCCGTCACACCCGAGCCCACCACGATCAGCTCGCGCGGCAGCTCGTCCAGGTCGTAGACCTGGGTCCAGTTCAGGATCCGCTCGCCGTCCGGCATCGCGTCCGGCAGCTCGCGCGGCCGCGCACCGGTGGCGATCAGCACGGCCTCGGCCGTCAGCCGCTGCTCGGTGCCGTCGGCGGCCGTCACGACGACCGTCCGGGTGCCTTCCGCCGTCTGGGGGCCCTCCAGCCGCCCGCGCCCGCGCATCACCTGCGCGCCCGCGCGCGTCACGGAGGCGGTGATGTCGTGCGACTGCGCGAGCGCGAGCCGCTTGACCCGGCGGTTGACCTTGCCCAGGTCGACGCCGACCACGCGGGCCGCCCGGGCCTCCGGCGGGGTGTCGTCGGCCACGATGATGCCCAGCTCCTCGTAGGAGCTGTCGAAGGTCGTCATCACCTCCGCGGTGGCGATGAGGGTCTTCGACGGTACGCAGTCGGTCAGCACCGACGCACCGCCGAGGCCGTCGCAGTCGACGACCGTCACCTCCGCGCCGAGCTGCGCCGCCACCAGCGCCGCCTCGTAGCCGCCGGGTCCGCCACCGATGATCACGATCCTTGTCACGTACCCCATTGTCCCGCACGCGCCAAGAAGCGACCGCGCGGGGCGCCTCCGGCGGGGTGGGCTGCCGGGGGGCTCCCGGGGGGAGCGCGTCTCCGCGTCCTTACGCCGCCCCGATGCCGCTCCCGTACTCTCGACGTCATGTCGCTCTACGCCGCCTACGCAGGCAACCTCGACGCGCGGCTGATGACGCGCCGCGCACCGCACTCCCCGCTGCGCGGCACGGGCTGGCTGACCGGCTGGCGCCTCACCTTCGGCGGCGAGCAGATGGGCTGGGAGGGCGCGCTCGCGACGCTCGTGGAGGACCCGACCCACCAGGTCTTCGTGGGCCTCTACGACATCGCGCCGGTCGACGAGGACTCCCTCGACCGCTGGGAGGGCGTCCCCCTCGGCATGTACCGCCGCACGACCGTCCGCGTCCACACGCTCGACGGCGACCTCGCGGCATGGCTCTACGTCCTCGACGACTACGAGGGCGGTCTGCCGTCCGCGCGCTACCTCGGCGAAATCGCTGACGCGGCGGAATCGGCGGGCGCGCCCCACGACTACGTCATGGAGCTCCGTAAGCGCCCGTGCTGACCGCTGGGGCTCGGGTTTGCGCTCCGGGCTGCCTGTTGCGGTGGTCCGCGCGACCTTCCCTCGGCGGGGGCTGGTCGCGCAGTTCCCCGCGCCCCTGTTGTCACCCGGCGGGGCATCGCGCACTCCGTGCGGTGGGTGGGGTCGGGGGCCACTCCGGGTTGTACGGCGGGTTCGCCGCCGACGGTGGTTAAGCCCCACAGGAGGACTGTCAGACGACATCTGACTCGCACGGGTGGTGCGGGTGGGAGAACCCCGCGCCGCCAGGCGCGGGAAGCCCCCGCGGCGGGAAAGCCGCAAGCTCACCGCGCCGGGGGCCCGGCGAACAGCGGGGAGCGTCTACGCGCGTAGGCTCAAACAGGCTACGCTCTGCGCGTGAACGCTTCCGTGAATCCCGAGCCCTACGCCGCGGCCGACGACGCCGCCGCCCGTCTGCGCGAGCTGACCCGCGCGCAGACGCACGACGTCGCCCTGGTCCTGGGTTCGGGCTGGGTGCCCGCAGCCGACGCGCTGGGGGCGCCCGACACAGAGCTGGCATTCACCGATCTGCCGGGTTTTCCGGCCCCCGCGGTGGAAGGCCACGCGGGCCGGTTGCGTTCGGTGCGGGTCGGCGGCGTGCGGGCGCTGGTGTTCCTGGGCCGTACGCATCTGTACGAGGGCCGCGGTGTGGCGAGCGTCGTGCACGGGGTGCGGACGGCGGTGGCCGCCGGGGTGAAGACGGTGGTGCTGACGAACGGCTGCGGGGGCCTGCGGCCCGGCTACCGTCCGGGGCAGCCCGTGCTGATCAGCGACCACATCAACATGACGGCGGCCTCCCCCATCGCGGGCGCGAACTTCGTCGACCTCACGGACCTGTATTCGCCGCGGCTGCGGGCGCTGTGCAGGGAGATAGACCCGACGCTGGACGAGGGCGTGTACGTCCAGCTGCCCGGCCCGCACTACGAGACGCCCGCCGAGATCGGCATGATCCGGGCGATCGGCGGGGACCTGGTGGGCATGTCCACCGCGCTGGAGGCGATCGCGGCCCGCGAGGCGGGCGCGGAGGTGCTGGGCGTGTCCCTGGTGACGAACCTGGCCGCGGGGATGACGGGCGCGCCGCTCAACCACGAGGAGGTGCTCGCCGCGGGCCGCGAGTCGGCCACCCGGATGGGCACGCTCCTCGCGGACCTGCTCGCCCGCCTCTGACACCGAACGAAGGGAACCGGCTCCCATGACCGACCTGCTCGCCCGTGCCCGCGCGTGGGCCGCGGAGGATCCCGACCCCGAGACCCGGGCGGAGCTGACCGCGCTGATCGCCGCGGGCGGCTCCGCGGAGCTGGCCGACCGCTTCGACGGGACGCTGGAGTTCGGGACGGCGGGGCTGCGCGGGGCGCTGGGCGCGGGTCCGAACCGGATGAACCGCGCGGTCGTGATCCGCGCTGCCGCGGGGCTGGCGGCGTATCTCGGTCCCGGCGGCTCGGTCGTGGTCGGCTACGACGCCCGCCACAAGTCCGCGGACTTCGCACGCGACACGGCCGCGGTGATGACGGGCGCGGGCCTGCGCGCGTATCTGCTGCCGCGGCCGCTGCCGACGCCGGTGCTGGCCTTCGCGATCCGCGAACTGGGCGTCGCCGCGGGCGTGATGGTGACCGCGAGCCACAACCCGCCGCAGGACAACGGCTACAAGGTCTATCTCGGCGACGGCTCGCAGATCGTGCCGCCCGCGGACGCGGAGATCGCCGCCCGTATCGCGGCGGTGGGGCCGCTGGCGTCCGTACCGCTGGCCGAGAAGGGCTGGGAGGTGCTCGGCGAGGACGTCCTGGCCGCGTATCTGGAGCGCGCGACGGGCGTGCTGGCGCCGGGCAGCCCGCGCGAACTGGCCACCGTCTACACGCCGTTGCACGGCGTGGGCCTGGAGACGCTGACCGCCGCCTTCGCCCGCGCGGGCTTCCCCGCGCCCGTGCCCGTCGCCGAACAGGCCGCGCCCGACCCGGATTTCCCCACCGTCGCCTTCCCCAACCCGGAGGAACCGGGGGCGATGGACCTCGCGTTCAAGACCGCGCGGGACACCGCGCCGGACCTCGTCATCGCCAACGACCCGGACGCCGACCGCTGCGCCGTGGCCGTCCCCGACCCGGACGCCGACGCGGGCTGGCGCATGCTGCGCGGCGACGAACTGGGCGCGCTCCTGGCCGCCCACCTCGTCGGGCGCGGCGCCGCCGAACCGGGGCAGGACGTCTTCGCGGCGAGCATCGTCTCGTCCTCCCTGCTGTCGAAGATCGCCGCTCGCGCGGGCCTCGGCTACGAGGACACCCTCACCGGCTTCAAGTGGATCGCCCGCGTCCCCGGGCTGCGCTACGGCTACGAGGAGGCTCTCGGCTACTGCGTCGACCCGGCCGGGGTCAGGGACAAGGACGGCGTGACCGCGGCGCTGCTCGTCGCCGAGATGGCGGCGCAGGCCCGGCAGGAGGGGCGCACCCTCGCGGACGAGCTGGACGGCCTCGCCCGCGTCCACGGCCTGCACGCGACCGACCAGCTCTCGGTACGCGTCGACGACCTCGCCGTGATCACCGCCGCGATGGCCCGGCTGCGGGCCCACCCGCCCACCGAGCTGGCCGGCCTCACCGTCACCTCCGCGGAGGATCTGCGCGAGGGTGCGGGCGGGCTGCCGCCCACGGACGGGCTGCGCTACCACCTGGCCGGTGAGGGCGTCTCCGCCGTGCGGGTCGTCGTCCGGCCCAGCGGCACGGAACCCAAGGTCAAGTGCTATCTGGAGGTCGTCCTCCCGCCGACCGCCGACCTCGCCCCGGCCCGCGCCCGCGCCGCCGCCCTGCTCGCCGCCCTGAAGCCCGCGCTCGCCGAGGCGGCGGGCCTGTAGCCCGCGGCGCGGCGGGCGTGGCCTGGCTCACGTCGTGTTCCGGCACGGCGGCCGTCCGGCGACAATGAATATGCCAAACGCCGAAGGGGGCCGCTGCGGCCCCCAGGGACGGGGTGCCCCAGCGCGCTAATCGCCGAGTCAACGGAGGGCACACCCGTATGCGCGTCATCGAGCCGCTGTACGCAGAGATCCTGCGCCGCAACCAGGGCGAGACCGAGTTCCACCAGGCCGTACGCGAGGTGCTGGAGACCCTCGACCCGGTGCTGGAGCAGCGTCCGGAGTTCCTGGACGCGCGGATCATCGAGCGGGTCTGCGAGCCGGAGCGGCAGCTGATCTTCCGGGTGCCGTGGTCGGACGACAACGGGGACATCCACGTCAACCGCGGCTTCCGGGTCGAGTTCAGCAGCGTCCTCGGGCCGTACAAGGGCGGGCTGCGCTTCCACCCGTCGGTGAACCTGGGGATCGTGAAGTTCCTCGGCTTCGAGCAGATCTTCAAGAACGCGCTCACGGGCATGCCCATCGGCGGCGGCAAGGGCGGCTCCGACTTCGACCCGAAGGGCCGCTCGGACGCCGAGGTCATGCGCTTCTGCCAGTCGTTCATGACCGAGCTGCACCGCCACATCGGCGAGTACACCGATGTGCCGGCGGGCGACATCGGCGTGGGCGGCCGGGAGATCGGCTACCTGTTCGGCCAGTACAAGCGGATCACCAACCGCTACGAGTCAGGCGTACTGACCGGCAAGGGCCTGGGCTGGGGCGGCGCCCAGGCGCGTACGGAGGCGACGGGGTACGGCTGCGTGCTCTTCACTGCCGAGATGCTGCGCAGCCGGGGCGAGTCGCTGGAGGGGCGGCGCGTGGCCGTCTCGGGCTCGGGCAATGTGGCGATCTACGCGATCGAGAAGGCCCAGCAGCTCGGCGCGACCGTCGTGACGTGCTCCGACTCCTCCGGCTACGTCGTGGACGAGAAGGGCATCGACCTCGGCCTGCTCAAGGAGATCAAGGAGGTCGGCCGCGGCCGCGTCTCGGAGTACGCGCAGCGGCGCGGCCCGCACGTGTCGTACGTGGAGGGCACGGGCCTGTGGAACGTCCCCTGCGACGTGGCCCTGCCCTGCGCCACGCAGAACGAGCTGCACGAGACCGACGCCCTGGCCCTGGTGCGCAACGGTGTGCAGGCCGTCGCGGAGGGCGCGAACATGCCCACCACGCCGGAGGCCGTACGCGTCTTCCAGGACGCGGGGGTCGCCTTCGCGCCCGGCAAGGCGGCGAACGCCGGCGGCGTGGCCACCAGCGCCCTGGAGATGCAGCAGAACGCCTCGCGCGACTCGTGGACCTTCGCGCACACCGAGGAGCGGCTGGCGGAGATCATGCGCCACATCCACGACTCCTGCCACACCACCGCGGAGCGCTACGGCAGCCCCGGCAACTACGTGGTCGGCGCCAACATCGCGGGCTTCGAACTCGTCGCGGACGCGATGCTGGCCCAGGGCCTGATCTGACCCGGCGGCCGGGCCGCCCTTCGCGGGGCGGCCCGGTCAGTCGCGTACGAGGTAGCTGAAGCCGGTGTCGGGCCCGACGCAGGTCTGGAGGGTGAGGTCGCCCCAGTACAGGCCGTTGTCGGGGCCGCCCTGGCCGGGCGTGACGTAGTTCGCGTAGACGTGGTAGGACAGCGTGCCCCGGGGGGTGTCCAGGGTCACGCGGGTGCCGACCGGGAGCGGGGCGAGGACGGCGTAGCCGCAGAAGTCGTGGCCGACGATGACGGACGTGCGCATCGCGTCGCCGTCGGCCTGGGCCGGGTCGGGGCCGGTGAAGAGGACCGCGGCGGTGCAGCGGTCGATCGCGGCCTGGTCGCCGCGGACGACCGGGCGGGACCACGTCCCGATGTGCAGCACCATCGCGCCCGGCGCGGTCGCCCGCCGGGACGGCCGCACGGTGGCCGCGGGCGTGCGGGCCGGCGGCTTCGGCGGGCCGGTGCGCGGCGCCGGGGGCGCGGCCGTACGGGGCGGCGTGGTCACCTGCGGTGCGGCCGGGGCGGGCGGCGGCGCGGTGGTGGTGGTGGTCGGCGCCGTGGTGGCCGGTGGGGCCGAAAGGGCGTGCGGCAGCGGCCGGTTGGCGCCCGGCGGCGTCGTGGCGGACCCCGCCGGGGCGTGGGCGGCGGCGGGCCGGGCGGGGCCGGCCGCCGGGTGGCCGCACGCGGCCAGCAGCGCGGCGGCCGCCAGCGCGCCCGCGGGCACGAGAGTGCGCGAGCTTCCCACCGGGCTCAGCCGAAGCGGCCGTTGACGTAGTCGGACGTGCGCTGGTCCTGCGGGCTGGTGAACATCGTGTCGGTGGGCCCGTGCTCCACGATGACGCCGGGCGTGCCCTGTTCGGCGAGGAAGAAGGCGCAGGAGTGCGAAACGCGCGCGGCCTGCTGCATGTTGTGGGTGACGATGACGATGGTGACCTCGTCGGACAGCTCGCCGATCGTCTGCTCGATCCGCCGGGTGGACGTCGGGTCGAGTGCCGAGCACGGCTCGTCCATCAGCAGCACACGTGGCCGTACCGCCAACGACCGTGCGATGCACAGGCGTTGCTGCTGCCCGCCGGACAGCGCCCCGCCGGGCTGCCGCAGCCGGTCGGCGACCTCGCGCCACAGCCCGGCCTTGGTCAGGCACTCCTCGACCAGGTCGTCCCGCTCGCCGCGGCCCGCCTTGATGCCGTTCATCTTCAGTCCGGCCAGGACGTTGTCGTAGATGCTCATCGCCGGGAAGGGGTTGGGCTTCTGGAAGACCATCCCGATCTCCCGCCTGGCCTGCGTGATGCGCCGCCCGCGGTCGTAGATGTCCTGCCCGTCCAGCAGCACCTGCCCGGCGAGCGACGCGCTGCCGATCAGCTCGTGCATGCGGTTGAGGATCCGCAGGAAGGTGGACTTGCCGCAGCCGGACGGCCCGATGAGCGCGGTGACCCGCTGCGCGGGCATGGTGAGCGACACCCGGTCGAGGACCTTGTGGTCGCCGAACCAGGCGGAGATGTCGCGGGCGTCGAGGGTGGCGGAGCGGGAGGCGGCGGCGGGCGCGGCGGGGACGGGCGGCAGGACGACGGTCTCGTCGGTCGCGGACATGGCGTTCCTTACGTGACGGGGCGGTCAGAGCAGGTTGGGCAGCAGGCGGGTGGCCTCGCCCGACAGGGCGACGACGACGGCGGTGAGCACCGGGACGGCGCAGATCCAGGTCTGCCAGCGGCCCCAGCGGCGGAAGATCCAGGTGACGGCGACGACGGCGAGCAGCAGCGCCTGGAGCCACAGCATGATCGGCAGCCAGGCGGCGGGGTCCCCGGCCAGCGGCGCCTCGGCCGCCGTGATGCCGCCGCCCGCGGCGGGGCCGGGCTGGACGTCGCCGACCAGGTCGGCGTCCACCCGCAGCACGCCGTGCGGGGTGTAGAGGCCGCCGGTCGCGGTCATCAGGATCAGCCGGCTCTGCCCGGCGGCGGGCGGGGCGGGCGCCGGGTCGCCGGCCCGCCGCAGCCCGGTGACCTTGTACTCCTGCCGGCCCTGGCCGGTGGTGACGGTGATGCGGTCGCCGGCCGTCAGCTCGTCGAGGTGGTTGAACGGGCTGCCGTAGCCCCACTGGCGGCCCATCAGGATGCTGGTGCCGGGCTGGCCGGGCAGCGGGGTGTCCCTGCGGTGTCCGGGGCCGGAGCGCAGGACGCCGGACGTGGTGCCCTGGAAGACGACCTCCTTGAGGCCGATCGCCTTGATGTGCAGGACGGCCACCGGGGCGCCCATCGCCACGGGCTTGCCGTCGGCGTCCAGCCGGCCCACGGGGGCGGTGCCCAGGGCCAGTTCGGCGCGCAGCTTGTCGTAGCCGGTCTGCTGGTCGCGGGCGTGCTCGACGTGGCCGAGGACGGTGAGGTTGACGACGAAGCCGAGCAGCAGCGCCGCCAGCAGGGTCAGCGCGGCACCCGGGACGACGAGCCAGGGGCCGGCGGGCCGGCGGGCGTCCGGCGGCCCTTCCGGCCCGGCCGGCTCCGGCGGCGGCCCCGCGGCCTCGCGGGAGGGTGACAGTACGGCCACGGGTGGGGCTCCTTCTGGTGCGTTCCGATGCGGTGGGGTGCAGGGGCGGCCGGGTGGCGGGCGGCGGACCGCCCGCCACCCGGCGTGCCCCGCGCGGTCAGTCGCGCGGGGAGGGACCGAAGCTGAGCAGCCTGCCGTCCCGGCGGACCCGGTACGCGGCGTAGCCGCCACCGGTGATCATCAGGAGGGCGAGCACGCCGAGCGGGACGATGCCCGTGGCGCCGGTCGCGGCGAGCGGGCCGTCGGAGCCGCCGGAGGAACCGCCGGTCGTGCCGGTGGCGGTGCCGGCGTCGGAGGAGCCGGTGGACGTACCGGCGTCGGACGCGGCGCCGTCGGTGGTGCTGCCGCTGGTGGTACCGGCGTCCGTCGAGCCGTCCGTGGTGCCGCCGTCGGACGAGCCGTCCGTGGTGCCGCCGTCCGTCCCCGTGTCGGAGGGGTCGGGCGTCGGCGTGCTCGTCGCACCGGTCCTGAACGGGAAGGACAGCTTGATGGCGCTCGTCGCGCCCGTCAGGTCCAGCGAGTGGGTGCCGTCGGCCAGGTCGTCCGGCAGCGTCACCTGGATGTTCGTCAGCTTGCCCGCGTTGTTGGAGACCAGGTCGTCGTGGACCTTCTTGCCGTCCACGGCGAAGCCGACCGGCTCGCCGTGCCCGTCCGTCCCGGTCGGCAGGAAGCCCTCCGCGGAGACCTTGACGGTCTGGCCCTTGGTGAGGTTCGCGTTCTCGTCCAGGGTGTTGTCGGAGCTGTCGAGCACGGTGATCCCGGGCTCGTCGACGATGCCGTAGGACAGCGCGCCCTGGCTGGTGCCGAAGGCGAGCGGGTCGGTCGGTTTGAACGTCGCCGTGATCGCGGCCGGTCCCGGGGTGCTCGCGCCGCTGAGCGTTGCCGTGGCCACGCCGTTGACGAGGGGGACGTCCTTGGCGAACGGGGTGGCGGAGTTCGCGAACGTCACCGTGCCGACCGCGGTGCTCGGGGTGACGGTGGCCGTGATGACGACCTCGTGGTTCACGACCGTGTGCCCGGCGGGGGACGCGGTCACGGCCAGGGAGGTGCCCGTGGGCACGGAGGTGGTCGCGGCCGCCCAGGTGCTCCCGGTGATCTGGATGGCGGTGGCGAACATCCCGTCGGCCTTGGTGCCGTCGGCCGCCAGGCACTGGATGTGCAGCGGATAGGTGCCGTCGGCCACCGTCTGGTGCGCGGTGCTGAAGGTGGTGTTGATCGAGCGGTTGAACGCGCCGGCCGTGGCCGGGAGGTGCGTGGTGATGGTGCTCCCGCTGAACGGCGCCCCGTCCGTGAGGTTGTTCGCCAGCAGGTCGTCCGTACCGTTGATCGTCAGGTACACGCCCAGCTTGGCCTGGTACGGCTCCGGGCACGGGGCCGACACCGAGATCTCCGGGAAGGCCGGGACAGCGGCCACCGTGCCGGTGGCGGGCGTCAGCGTCACCGTCCCCGCGAGGTCCGCGGACGCGGTCCCCGCGGTGGAGAGGACCAGGGCCCCGGTGCCCAGGATCAGTGCCAGCACGCTCAGCAGCGCCGCGTGCATTCTTCGTTTCATGTCTCCTCGTCCCCTCGGGGATGTCGCCGGTCACGAGCGGTGGTGCGGGTCACGCATGCGGCCCTGCCACCTGGCGGGTGGCAGGGCGCTTGTCGTCCGTGCTGGTCAGCGGGCTGTCCGCGGAGGCACGGTCATGCGGTGGTGAAGTCGAAGGCGAGCGTCAGCAGGGTCTTCTCGCCGAGGAGGACCAGCGTGTGGTCCCCGGCGCTGATGCCCTGGGGAATCGTGAGGGTGTAACCGGCGACCGACCCGGCGCTGTCGGAGGTGGCCGACGGGAAGAGCGCGGGCAGGATGCCGAAGTAGACGTTGGTGGCCGCCACGTCGACCGTCTCCCCGTCGGCGGGCCGGAAGCCCTGGGCGGAGACGGTGATCTGCTGGCCGGGCGTCAGCCGCGGGGTGTCGCCGAGGGCGGTGCCGTCCGCGTCGGTCACCGTGATCGACGGCGCGTTGACGAAGGTGCAGCTGAGAACGGTGTAGGCCTGGGCGCGGCCGAGCTGGTCGGTCGGGGTGAAGATCGCGATGTAGCTGCGGACCACGGGCGCGGAGTTCGCCGTGAGCTGGAGGGTCGCGACGCCGTTCACCACCGGAACGGGCTGGCCGTACACGGTGGCGCCGCCGTCCGCCTGGAACTGCACGGTCCCCGGGACGCCGCCGGCCACCTTCGCGGTGAGCGTGAAGGGCCGGCCGACCCGGACGCGGCTCGACGGGCTCGCGGTGAGCCTGACGCTCGTGGCGGCCGGGGCCGCGTGGGCCGAGACCTGCCACGTGGTGCCGGTGACCTCGATGAAGCCGGTGGACGTCGGGTGCTCGGGGAAGGCCGTCCGGTCGGTGTTCGCGCAGGTCACGTGGATCGGGTAGGTGCCGTCGGCGAGCGCGACGTGGGCGGCCGAGAACGCGGTGGCGATCGACCGGACGATGGTGCCGCCGCCCGAGGCGGCCGGCACCGGCGCGGTGGCCGGGGCGGCCGCGTACGGGGCGCCGCCGGTCAGGTGGGAGGCCAGCAGCGACTCCCGGCCGTCCGGGACGACCAGGGACACGTTGAGGGCGTCCCGGTAGCCGGCCGGGCAGGCCTTGTCGACCGACACCTGGGTGAACGGCGAGGCGTCGGTGACGCTGCTGCTCCGGGCGGTGAGGGTGACCGTGCCCGGCGTGCCGGTCGGCGCCGCGGTCCCGGCGTTGGCGGTGCCAGCGCCGGCGAGCAGCGCGCCCGCGCCCATGGCCAGCCCGAGCGCGCTGACGAGCACGCCGCGCATTCTTCGTCTCTTCATCTGCTCCCCCTGAGGAGTTCGGTACGGGTGGGGTGGTGCCGGTGGCCGGGCCCCGCGGGTGCGGGGCCCGGCCGGTCGTGACCCGGAGGTCAGATGAGGTCCTTGCCGCTCAGCGTGATGTCGCCGCAGTTCGGGTCGGTGCCGAAGCCGTACGCGTTGACGTACGACGTGCCGTTGGCGAAGTCGAAGTCCTTGGAGCAGACGTCGGAGCCGGAGCCGACGAAGGTGGTGGCGATGTTGGTCTCGGTCACCCGGCTGTCCTGGACGACGTTGTAGACCTCGCGGTTGATCGGGAAGGCGGAGTTGAGGTTCCCGCCCGTGACCGTGGTCGAGGTGCCGTTGACGGTGGCCAGGACCGCGCCGTTGCGGCGGTTGGTCACGCCCGGCAGGGACCGGCCCTGCGCGATGTACTGGGCGATCGAGAACGGCATGAGGTCGTTCGGGCCCTGGAGCGCGCTGCCGTTGTGCTCCTGGACCTTGTCGCCGTTCGCGGCGACGTCCTTCACACAGGACGGCAGGTGCGCCGGGTCGAAGCCCAGCGTCGACGCCCAGAACTTGCGGGTGCCGGAGCCGTCCTGCGGGACCAGCGGGTGCACGGTGACACCGCCGATGGTCGGGTAGACGCCGTCCGCCAGCTTGTTGCCGCTCGTGTCCAGGCAGTTGTACACGCGGTTCAGGTCGTACTGGGCCTTCTCGGAGTCCGGCAGGGTGGCGCCGCCGACCTTGAAGGAGTAGTTGCCGGGCAGGTTGGTGACGGTCGCCGTCGCCGCCGTCACCGCGTCCACGCCGAAGGGGATGAAGGTGAACTGGCCCGAGGCGTTGGGCGCCGAGGAGGAGCGGGCGAAGTCCAGGCAGTTGGTGTTCGCCGCGATGTCCAGGCGCAGCGCCTTGACACCGGCGCCCGAACCGTCGGGGCGCGGGAGGGAGCAGCCGGCGCCGACCTGGATGGTGCCGGCGGGCGTGGCGTCGTAGGACGCGATCAGCAGGCCGTCGGAGTCCGGGCCCGGGTTCGTGTCGAAGATCTGGTCGTCGCCGGTGCCGTTGGCGAGGCCGTTCATCACGTCCTGCGTGGTGTCCGACCCGACGCCCACCAGGGTCCGGTAGGTGGGGGGAGTGGTGGTGGGCGGGTCGGCCTGGGCCGTCCCGGACGCCACGACGACCCCGAGAGCCGCGGCACCGGCCGCGATCGCCGCCCGCTTGGCGAATTTCACGTTCACTGTTTCCTCCGAAGTGATGCGGATGGAATTTCAGACGAGACGCGCGAGGAGAATCCGGAATTCCCCCCGGAAAGATCCGACCCGTCGACCGGATCGCATTCATCCTGCCCACCACCACAAGATGCAGCAACCAAATTGATCGCTCCGGGAAAGTGAACAACGAGCATTCTTAATTCTCCTTCAATTTCCTTCCTGGGGGCGCCTAGGTCCCTCGCGGACTGTCGGGCGCGGGCGTAGCGCCGGACTGCCCGCGGAAGGCGAGGAAAGCGCGGCCCGTGCCGCGGACCAGGCCCGCGCGCATCAGGAGCGGGCCGCCCAGGGAGCCGGCGACACCGGCGATCAGGACGATCAGCAGGACCCAGCGGACGGCGCCGAGGAGGGCGCCCGGTGTGGTGCCGGACGTCCTCGCCGCGTTGTCGACCGGGGGTGAGGCGCTGCCGCCGCCCGACGCGCCCTTGGACGTGCCGCCGGCAGCTGCCGCGGCGGCGGGCGAGGTGGGCGGGGCACCGGCGCTCGTGCCGCCGCCCGCGGGGCCCGCGCCGCCGGCCGGTCCGGCGTCGCCGCCGGGCGGGGCGCCGGACCCGCCGCCGGAGGAATCCGCGGCGGCCGGGCTCGTGGGCGGCGCACCGGCGAGCAGCGCGGTCGAGGCCGCGAGCCCCTGGTCGCGCATCGCCTGCGTCAGCGGCGCGTAGCCCGGCGGCAGTTGGCCGTCGCCGATGCCGGGAGCCTGGCCGGCGCCGACCGCGTAGCGCATCAAGGCGGCGTAGGTCTGCCGCCGCGTGGCGTCCATGGAGGTGGAGGCGGCCGCGTAGGTGACGGTCGTGAGGGGGTAGGCGCCCGGGGTCCTGAGCCCGGGATCGGCGTCCAGGACCCCGGGCACCGGGCCGTCCTTCATCCCGGCCACCGTGGCGCCCAGGGACTGCGGTGTCGGCGCCACGAACTGGCCGTCGGCGTTGAGCAGTTCTGCCGTGCCGAGCCGGTAGTTGGCGGCGCTGGCCGCGTCGGTGAGCCCCAGGTAGAAGTGGCTGCCCTCGGGCTGCGGCCCGCTCTTCTCCAGCGCCGGGGGTATCGCGACCGGGTCCACGGCCGGGGCGGAGCTTCCGCTGGACGACCCCCTGACCGCCTTGGCGACGTCACCCAGGCTGCCGGTGTAGGGATTCAGCGCCACCGACGTGAGTTTGAGGTCGGGATAGGACTTGTCCGGCACCAATTCGGTGGCATCGGGCTTCCAGAACTGGTGGAGCGCGGAATGCGCGGGGTCCATCGCCAGGTAGTAGGGATTGATCTGCATTCCCCACGGGTCGGCTTCTCCGGCGAGGAAGCTCTTCGCGTCAGGGTCGGACCGCAGCCACCGCCACAGTTGTGTCGCCGTGTCGCTCGTCCCCTGCGGAACGGTCAGGCCGGGGCCGCAGGAGAGGAAGGAGGATTCCCTGACCCCCGGGTTGAGTTTCTGGAATTCCGGGTCGCCCGACAGATCCCGCGCGTTCTTCGCCGAGAGCTTCCCCGGGGGGATGACACTGCCCGAGTCCCCCGGGACGTCGCACTTGTACGACTGGGTGAGCATCTTCGCCACGAGCCGTGCGTTCAGACGTATGCGGGGCACCTGCTGCGAGGAGCCCGACAGCTGGATGTTGTACCCGATGACGAGTCCGGACACCGCGACCGGCGCGTGGACGACAGGAGCCGCGTCGGGCGGCGGCTGGGCCGGGTTCTCGACGAAGGCGAGCCCCGCCGTACCGACCGGGGGGTTGAGGATCTGCCCGCGGGCGTCGTCCTCGGCCTGCGGGTAGTAGACGTAGGTGATCTTGTTCGTGGTGCACATCGCCGGTTCCCACGACGTCATCGCGCCGACGATCATGTCGGAGCCGGTGGTGGGCTGCTCGTCCTGGCCGATCGGGCACACCGAGTCGGTGGGGTGGAAGTCGAGACGGAAGACGATGCGCTGCGCCCAGTTCCCCGCGGACAGCGGGGAGGACTGGAAGCCGGTCTGCTGCGGCGGCAGGGAGCCGTCCGGCTCATAGGTCCCGCGCGGCACGACCACGAGCCAGCACGGCTCGGGCGCCTGTCCGGTCTGCGTGACCGTTCCGCAGCCGAGAATCGGCGAGGTGTTCGCGTCCTCCAGCTGGAAGATCGTGTCACCGCCGCCGTCGCCGCCGATGATGGCCCGGTCCTGCTCGTTGGTCGTGTATCCCGTGAAGAACTTCCTGGCGTCGGTGGAGCTCTCCCCCTTCACCGTGGTGAAGGGGATGTCCCGCGCTGCCGGCTCCAGCGGGTCCTTGGCCCACGCCTTGCGGTTCACCACCCCGGCCACGTCGGACTTCAGCCCCTGGCCGCCGTACTCGCACTGCTCGGGGGTCGGCCCGTCCGAGGCGTCGCCCCAGCACTGCATGATCTGGAGGTAGTTGGCCCAGACGCCCACGGTCTGCTGCCCGCCCGTCCAGCTCACCTTGACGCCCTGCGTGCGGACGTTCGCGGTCTGCTCGACCGTCACCTTCAGCTGGGAGAAGTCGTCGTACGTCCCCTTGGCGCCGGACTTGGTGACGGCCGAGCCGGCGCCGGTGTCCGCGTGCGCCTGGCCGCCCGTGCCGGACGGCAGGAGGACCAGGCCGAGGGCGGCCAGCAGCGAGGCGAGCAGGGCGCCGAGCCGGACCGGCAGGGTGCTGCCCGCGGCGGGGCGTCGGTCACGCGCGGCCATCACGCCTCCCCGTCCTGGAGAACCGCCGGGCGAGGGTCGGCGGGAGGAGGACGACGGCCAGCAGCATCAGGGCGGACAGCCCCATCAGCCAGGTCCGCATCCCCCAGAAGGACTCGGCGCCGACACCCACGGTGGAGGCCGTGATGTCCTCGCCCCCGCTGGTGCCGCCCGCGTCCGCGGCGGGCAGGCCCGTGTCCGGGTCGATCGCCTGGCCGGTGGTGCCGGCGGTCGTACCGGTCCCCCCGGTCGCCGTCGCGCCCGCGGTGGTCGCCCCGGCGGTGGTCGCGCCCGCGGTGCCCGCCCCCGCGGTCGTGGCGCCGCCGTTCGCGGTGCCGGTGCCCGACCCGCCGGTGGCCTTGGCGCCCCCGCCGGCGGATCCGCTCTTGCCGGTGTTGACGGTGTCGGGCGTCCCCGCGGTGCCGGTGAGGCACTGGACCGGCCCCTGCTTGTCGCAGGACTGCGGGTAAGGGGCGGTCTTGGCCAGGGTGTTGCTGCCGTCGGTGGAGAAGGTGGGGTTGTGGCAGTTGTCGAGCTTGATGTTCTGGACGTCCACCCCCGGGACCTTCTTCAGCTGGTCGAACCCGGCCTGGACGAGGTTCTTCGGCAGCGGGGAGAAGCCCAGCGGCTCGGCCTGGGCCTGTCCCTGGCACAGGAAGTAGTAGCCGAACGCGCCGAGGGTTCTGCCCTTGTCCTCGGTCATGGGCGAGTCCAGCGAGGTGGGCAGGATCATGTAGCTGTAGCTGGACAGCGGATAGGTGCGCCGGTCGGGGTCGGTGTAGACCTTGTCGAGGATCTGCGTGAGGTAGTTCACGGAGTCCTTGTTCTGGTTGATCTGCGCCTGGAGCAGGGCGACGGCCACGCTCGCCGCGGTGGGTTCGGTGTAGTAGCCGGCCGCGTTGAGCACCTTGACGACGGGGAAGTGCGCGGCGATCGCGTAGGAGTACTCGACGTAGGTGATCGCGCCCTCGGCGTAGTTCTGCTGCGTGTAGCCCGACACGCCCTGCGAGCCTTCCTGGGCGATGAAGCCGGAGCCGGGAAGGACCGGGAAGTTGGACGTCAGGCTGCACGGTGTGGGCTTGCCCACCCGCTTGCAGTAGTCGTTCCACAGCCCGCTCTGCTGCTTGGACATCCACAGCGTGAACTGGGCCGTGGTGCCGGAGCCCTCCGACCGCACCACCGGGATGATCTTGCGGTTGGGCAGCGTCAGCGACGGGTTGTCGTCCTTGATCTGCTGGTCGTTCCAGCGGGTGATCTTCCCGGTGAAGATCTTGGCGATGCTGCTGCCGCTCAGCCGCAGGTTGGTGACCCGCTTGCCGCCGATCTTCAGGTTGTACATGAACGCGGTGCCGCCCGCGACGATCGGCATGTAGGCGTAGCCGCGCTTCGGCGGAGGTTCGCGCACGCCGAACTCCGTGGTCCCGTACGGGATCTCGGAGACGGCGAAGTCGACGGCGCCGTCGGCGTACTGCTGGCGCCCGATGGAGGAGCCGGTGCTGGCGTAGTTGACGGTCATCCCGTACTGGTTGACGGTCTTGCGCCACTGGTCGATCGCGTTCTGGCTCCAGGTGGAGCCGCCGCCGCTGATACGGGCGTAGGACTCCGCGTGCGCGGGCGACTGCCCGAAGGCCAGCAGCGAGCACACCAGCAGGGCGAAGGCCGTCGCCACCGCCCGAATTCTCTTCACGATCCGTCAACTCCCTGTACGGGTCCCCGCTCGGGGCTCTCGGGGTGGGCTGGGGTATTACCGGCGGCGGTCAATCCCCCGCGGGCCGCCGCCCGTTCGGCGAAACGCCGCTGGTCGCGCCGCGAGGCGACGACCCGGCGGTGGGTGGCGCGGCGGGTCAGCTCGCCCGGCCCGCGGCCGCCGACCATCCGGGCGACGACGAAGAGGATCAGGACGAGTACCAGCAGCACGGCCGCCGTACCGAAACCGCGGGAGATCATCGTCTTCTGCGAGGACTTCACGAACTCGAAGGTGACCAGCGGCAGCGGCACCATCGGGCCGTCGGTCGGGCTGAGGTTGGTGACGGCGGTGAAGCCCGCCGTCAGCAGGACGGGCGAGGTCTCGCCGACACCGCGGGCGGTGCCGAGGATGACCGCGGTGGTCAGGCCGGAGCGGGCGGTCGGCAGCACGACGTGCCACACCGTGCGCCAGCGCGGCGAGCCGAGCGCGTAGGACGCCTCCCGCAGGGTGCCGGGCACCAGCCGGATCACCACGTCGGAGGCGCGGATGATGATCGGCATCATCATCACCGAGATCGCCAGGGACGCGGCGAAGCCGGACTGCGCCACACCGAGGGCGAGGATCGCGGTGGCGTAGACGAACAGGCCGGCGACGATCGACGGCAGCGCCGTCATCGCCTCCACGACGGTGCGGACGAACCGCGCGTAGCGGCCGGGCACCTCGTTGAGGAAGACCGCGCACAGCAGCCCCGCGGGCACGGTGAGCACGAGCGCGATCCCGATCTGGATCAGGGTGCCGAGGATCGCGTGCCGGATGCCGCCGACCGTGAGCGGGTCGAGCGGTCCGGCGCTGCGCATGTCCTGCGTGAAGAAGTTGGTGTGCGGCAGCGCCTGGCGGCCGGACCACAGGGTGTAGACGATGACGAAGGCCAGCGCGGTCAGCAGCAGCAGCGCCAGGCTCTGCACGATCACCGACGCGATGCGGTCGCGCACCGCGGGGCCGTCCTCGTCGAAGGACACCAGCAGCGCGTAGAGCGCCAGGAAGAGCGCGTACGCGAAGACCACGAAGCCGAGGCCGCCGGTGAAGGGCGCGATCCGGGTGAAGAAGAGCCAGGTCAGCGCGAGCGAGGCGGCTGCCGCGCCGAGGGCGGCGAAGTAGTCGGTGGGGCGCGTGGTCGCGGTGGAGCGGCGGGGCTCCCGTACGGCCCGCGGCGCGGCCTTGTGCAAGGTGGTGCCGCCGTGCTCCGGCGGGGGCGGCGTCGGTGGCGCGGGTTCGTACGGGCCCGGCGCGGTCACGCCGCGGGCGTCCGTTGCGTCCGTGGTCATGCGGGGGTCACTCCTTGCTCCGCCGATTGCTCGGCTATTCGGCGGTGGCGCCGGAACGGCTGCGGGCGACGATCGTGGAGGCGGCGAAGTTGACGACGAGGGTCATGAGGAACAGGGCGAGACCGGCCGCCATCAGCGCGGACATGCCGAACTTGCTCGCCTCGCCGTACTGCAGGGCGATCAGCGAGGAGACGGAGCTGGTGCCCGCCTGGAGGATGTGCGGCTGGACCGCGAACACCGGCGAGATGATCATGTAGACGCCGATGGTCTCGCCGAGCGCCCGGCCCAGGCCCAGCATCGTGCCGCCGATCATGCCGCCCTTGCCGAACGGCAGGACGACCGAGCGGATCACGCCCCAGCGGGTGGCGCCCAGCGCGTAGGCGCCCTCGCGCTCGCCGACCGGGGCCTGCGAGAAGACCTCGCGGATCACCGAGCAGATGATCGGGGTGACCATCATCGCCACCACGATCCCGGCGATGAAGGTCGACGCGGTGTAGACGGTCGCGGTGGCCAGCGGGTCGTGCGGATCGGCGTCGGTCACCTTGAACAGCGGGATCCAGCCGAAATACGTCGACAGCCAGCGGGACAGCCCGATGACCTTGCCCTGCAGGAAGAACAGCCCCCACAGGCCGTAGATGACCGAAGGAACCGCGGCCATCAGGTCGATGGTGCTCACCAGCGGGCGGCGCAGCCGCTGCGGGGCGTACTCGGAGATGTAGAGGGCGGTGCCGATCGCCAGCGGCACCGCGATCACCACTGCGACCCCGGCGATCAGGACGGTGCCGACGATGACGGCGGCGATGCCGAAGTTGCGGGCGTCCGGCTGCCATTCGGCGGTGGTCAGGAAGTGCCACTTCGCCACCCGCAGCGCCTGCCAGGCGCGGTAGGTCAGGAAGCCGCCGACCAGCAGCATCACGGCCAGGACCAGGCCGCCGCCGCCGTGCGCCACCCCGCGGAAGAGCCGGTCGGGCAGCCCGGAGTCCGCGTGCAGCCGGCGCGGCCGGTCGGCGGCCGCCCCGGTGTCGAGGTCGGCGGCGACACCCGCGGTTCGTGCCCGTGTTCGCATTGTCACGGGTTGACGCTCCGGGCAGGCGATGGCCGGGCCGACACGCCAATGTGAACGGCGGCACCCGTAGGGGCAACTTCAGTTCACCTGGCGGTCCCCCGGGAAGTCCGCCGCCCACGCGCGCCGGCCCGCTCCCCCGCAGCCGCGCGCGCCCGGGACGGCGGCAGAACCCCTGCCCACCGGGGGCATGATTGCAGTACGTGACCGTTCGTGAACAAGGGGCAACTTCGCAGTGAAGGATCCCGCGGGCCTGCTGTGATGCAGGTCTTAACTATCACTTGACCCATACATTGCCCGTGCTGCACGACGACTCCCGCGCGGGGCGTGGGGGCGGCCTCGGGGCGCAGCGCTGGTGCTGCGCCGCGACTGTCAGGGTGGGGTGGGGCAATGGCAGGGGACATCGGGGGTGCCGGTACCCGGGGGGCGGGTACGCGGTGCCAGGTCGACATCAACGAGGACGGCTGGTTCTCGTGGCGCCTGACCGCGAACAACGGCCGGGTCATGGCGCTGGGCGCGCAGGCCTATCCGGCCGACGACGAGTGCAAGGCCGCCTTCGAGGCGCTGTGCGCGCGCTCGGAGGGGCTGGCCGGAGGGGTGCAGCACGCCGCCGAGTCGAACGGCTGGGTGTGGCGGCTGCGCGGCCCGGACGGGCAGGTGCAGGCGGTCTCGGCGCGGGCGTACGAGCGGCACTCGACGTGCCAGTCGGCGTACGAGCGCTTCCGCGTGCTGCTGCTGGGCCTCGGCGCGGCCGAGGCCGTCCCGTGGGGCGACTCGGCGTGACGTGGCGCGGGGTGGTGTGACGCGCCTCGGCGCGGCCCGGCGTGACGCGGCCCGGTCAGGGGCGGCTCAGCTGATGGCGCCGAGGACGATCAGGACCACGGCGCCCGCGAGGGCCGGGGCGAGGACCTCCCAGCACCAGCGGACCACCGGGGCCGCCTCGGGGGCGGCGCGGTCGGCCGTACCCTCGCGGGCCTCGGCCAGCTCGCGCAGCTCGGCCAGCGCCTGGTCGGACCACGCCCGGATCGTCGGGTCGGCGCCGGGGACGGGCGTCGGGCGGCGGCCGTAGGGCGGGCGCCCGCCGCGGCGGCCGGGGGTGAACTCGTCGTCGCCCGCGGCCTTCGCCCGCGCGTCCTGCCGCGCCGCCCGCTTGCGCGCGCGCAGCGACACCGGGATCGCCCAGAGCTGGTATTTCTTGTCGCCGGCCAGCAGCTCGGTGGTGTACGACGACCGCACACCGTCGACGCCCGTCCACGGCACGGCGATCGTACGGAACGGGTTGCGCACCCGGATCCGCTCGGAGTTGGCGAAGACCGCGGGGCGCAGGGTGAGGGCGATGATGATCGGCAGGGCGAGCAGCAGCCCGGCGATGGCGAACCACGGGGTGTGGCCCTTGCCGTTGGCGATGGCGTCGCCGCCGAGCCAGCAGGCGACGACGAGCAGCCCGACCCCGCCGATCATCCCCGCCGTGGAGCGGTAGACCCGGTCGGCGTACGCGGGCTGTGCCGGACCGCCGTCCGGCGGGCTCGGGCGGTCGGACCTCGGACTCGTCATAAGGACCGATTGTGCCCGACGCCCGACGCCCGCCGGGCCACGACCCGGTTGCGTTCCCGTCTCGACCGGTGGCGTACGCGCGCGTCAGACGGTCAGCCGGCGGACCGTCGCCAGCCCGCCGGCCAGCAGGATCACCGCCGCCGTGGCCAGGACGGCGGGGAAGAGCGCGGTGATCGTGAAGAAGTGGGCGAACCGGGTCCAGCCGTGCGTCCAGGTGATCACCGCGGCGGCGAGGGTGAGCAGCACGCCCTGCGCCCCGGCGAAGGAGACCGTGCCGACGAGCCCGGCGCGCCGGAAGACCAGGCCGTACCACATGCCGTAGGCGAAGAGCACGACGAAGGCCGCGGTCGCGTTCAGCCAGGCCTGCCACCAGGGGCCGTCGAGGACGCCGGAGACCCGGAAGTAGGCCATGTTCATGCCCCACCCGTCGGTCGCGCGCTCGGCGGCCCGGCCGATCGCGACGGCCGCGCCGAAGCACACCGCCAGCGCGACGGCCAGCAGCGCGGCCCCCAGGAAGTACGTACGGCGGCTGACGCCCAGCGCGAGCCCGAAGGGCAGGGCCCGCGCCACGGTCTGGACGCCGATCCCGAAGACGACGAGGAAGACCGCGGCCAGCCCGCCCACCCAGCGGTGGCCGGAATTCCCCGCGGGGGTGAGCTGCAGGATCACCGCGTCCAGGACGAAGGCGAAGGCGGCCCACATCCACGGCACGACGAGGTAGGTGACGCGGTCCAGCAGCAGGTAGCGGACGACGGTCAGGACGGGGGTGAGGCCGGGGACGGACGGCAGCGCGGGCATGCCTGCCGGGAGGCTCGCGGACATGTTCGTGGACCAGGTCGTGGGCATGGTCAGACCGTCCCTGCCGGGGAGAGGGTGGCGCGGCTGCCGCTGTCGGCGGCGTGCATCGCGAGCTGCTGGAGGGTGAGCGGGCGCAGGTCGAGCCGCAGGTGCTCGGCGAGCTGCCGGTCGCGGTCGTCGAGGCGGCCGGCCATGACGGCGGTGGTCCGCCCGGCCAGCGCCCGGCGGCTGAGGGTGGTGCGGTCGGCGACGAAGCGCTCGACGCCGGGGGTCGGCCCGGTCACGGTGACGGCGTTGCCCCGCAGGTCGTCGGTGAGGGCGTCCAGGACGAGCCGGCCGTGGTCGAGGATGAGGATGCGTTCCAGCAGGTCGGCGACCTCGTCGATGAGGTGGGTGGAGAGGACGATGCAGCGCGGGTGGGCGGTGTAGTCGGCCAGCAGATGCCGGTAGAACATGTCCCGCACCACCGCGTCGAGCCCGGCGACCGGCTCGTCGAAGAGCGTCACGTCGGCGTGCGCGGCAAGGCCCAGGATGATCCCGAGGGCCGCGCGCATACCGCGGGAGAGCTTCTTGATGCTGCGGTCGGGCGGGAGCTCGTACGCCTCCAGCAGCTCGGCGGCGAGCGCGGCGTCCCACCTCGGGTGGAAGAGCGCACCGGCTGCGAGGGCCTGGCGGACCTTCAGGTCGGGATAGGTCTGGTCCTCGCGGATGAGGGTCGTACGGCGCAGGACGGCGTCGTTCTCGACCGGGTTCGCGCCGAGGACGCGGACGGTCCCGGACGAGACGAAGTCCTGGCCGACCAGCGAGCGCAGCAGCGTGGTCTTCCCGGCGCCGTTGCGGCCGAGCAGCCCGACGATGCAGGGGCCGTGGATGTCGGCGGTGACGCCGTCCAGCGCCTGGTGGCCGCCCGAGCCGCCGAAGCGGCGGGTGACGCCGGTCAGCGAGATGACGGCTTCCGCGCCGCCGCCGGTCACGACGGGCTCCCCGCGGTCAGGCTCACGGCGCCGCGCTCGTCCCGGACGAGCGCGAGCAGCTCCGCCTCGTCGAGCCCGAGCCGCGCCGCCTCGACGACCAGGGGCCGCACGTACCGCTCGGCGAATTCCCGGCGCCGCGCCGTGAGCAGCCGCTCGCGCGCGCCCTTCGCCACGAACATCCCCACCCCGCGCCGCTTCTCCGCGAGCCCGTCCTCGACGAGCGAGGTGAGCGCGCGGGCGGCGGTGGCCGGGTTGACCCGGTGGAAGGACGCGAGGTCGTTGGTGGACGGGATCCGCTCGTCCTCCCCGAGCCCGCCGTCGGCGATCTGGTCTGCGAGGGAGGCGGCGATCTGGGCGAAGAGCGGCCCGCCGCTGTCCGGGGCTGGTGCCATGAGCTGGGCTCCCTTGAGTGCGCTGGTTTGTTGGTTTACTAACATACCACCGCACCGGTGAACTAGTGAGCCCCCTGGCTCCGGAGCCGCGCGAGCACCGCGTCCGCCGTCTCCTGCGCGGTGAGCCCGCCGGAGTCGAGGACGTTCTCCTCGTACGGGCCGAGGTCGGCGAAGCCGTCGTAGATCCCGCCGAGGATCTCCCGGTCGGTGAGCGGATGCCCCGACCGCTCCGTGCCCCACGCGAGCGCCGTCTCCCGGTCGGGCCGCAGCACCACGTAGACCAGCCCGACCCCGGCGGCCGCGGCCGCCTCCCGGTAGGCGCCCAGGTACCAGGGCCCGATCACCCCGTCCACCACCACGTGGTAGCCCCCCGCGGCGTACCCGGCGGCGGCCCGTGCGATGACCCCGGTGACGACGTCGTTCTGCTCCTTCGCCCCGGGCAGGTACGGGGCCACGAAGCCCTGCTTGACCGCCGCGTAGAAGTCGTCCGTGTGCAGATGCACGGACGGCGACAGCCTGCTCCCGGCGAGGATCCCCGCCACGGTGCTCTTCCCCGCCCCCGAGGGCCCGCTCACCACGATGATCTCCATCCCCTCACCGTAGGACCGCGCCGCCGGGCACCGGTGCGCTCCGCGGGCGGATCGTGCAGGATGGCGCGATGACCGAGCCGCCGCCCGCCGCCCTCGCCTGGGCCGCCGAGACCGCCGGTTCCGCCGCCCCCGCCCGCGTGGTGCGGCGGCTCGCCGGGGGCACCCACGCGGCGACCCATCTGCTGCGCACCGGGCGCCCGGACGTCGAGATGGTGCTGCGCCGCTTCCCGCCCGGCGACCGGGCGGCGCGGTACGAGGCGCGGGTGCTGGCGGTGCTCGACGGCCTCGACGGCTGGGCGCCGCGCCTGCTGGACGCCGACCCCGACGGGCGGCGGTTCGGCGAGCCCGCCGTCCTGATCAGCCGGCTCCCGGGCCGCGCCGACATCACGGGGCCCTCCGCCGAAGCCGCGGCGACCCACCTCGGGCGGGCCCTGGCCCGCGTCCACGCCGTGCCCGCCGCCCGCCTCGGCCCCCTCCGCGACGGCCTCGCGGCAGCGGGCGACCCCGCCCGCCGTACGGGCCCCGCCGCCCCGGTCCTCGCCGCCCACGGCCACCGCCTCGCCGCCCGGGAACAGGTCCTGACCCACTACGACTACTGGTCCGGCAACGTCCTGTGGCACGAGGGCGCCCTCAGCGGCATCGTCGACTGGTCCGGAGCCTCCCGCGCCCCCCGCGGCTTCGACGTGGGCTGGTGCCGCCTCGACCTGGTCCTCCTGCACGGCCCGTCCGCGGCCGCAGCCTTCCTGACCGCCTACGAGCGGGCGTCCGGCGAGACCGTGCCCGACATGCCGCTGTGGGACCTCTTCGCCCTCGCGAACTCCCACGCCTCCGTCGAGACCTGGCTCCCCAACTACCACGACCTCGCCCGCACCGACCTCACCTCCGCGGACCTGCGCGACCGGCACACCGCGTGGACGCACAGCTGCCTCGCCGCCCACGAGGCCGCCTCGTAGGGGGCGACCCCCTGACCCCCCGGGGGTAGCCGGGCCGCTACGCGCGTAGATATGCTGAGCTGGTGACCATGCCCAAAGTTCTCCCCGCCCACGCCCCCGGCGCCGCCGCCCGCCTCGCCGGCATGGCGGACGTCAGCGCCTCGGACGCGGCCCTGCGCAGGTTCCTGCACGGGCTGCCCGGCGTCGACGCCGTCGGCCTGGAGGCCCGCGCCGCCGGCCTCGGTACGCGCTCGGTCAAGACGACCGCGAAGGCGTACGCCATCGACCTGGCCATATCGATGATCGACCTCACGACGCTGGAGGGCGCCGACACCCCCGGCAAGGTGCGGGCGCTGTGCGCGAAGGGTCTGCGTCCCGACCCCACGGACGCGACGGCCCCGCACGTCGCGGCGATCTGCGTCTACCCGGACATGGCGGGCATCGCCCGCGAGGCGCTCGGCGAGGGCTCGGGGATCGCGGTCGCGTCCGTCGCGACGGCCTTCCCTGCGGGCCGCACGAGCCTGCCGGTCAAGCTCGCGGACACCGCGGACGCGGTCGCCGCCGGGGCCGACGAGATCGACATGGTCATCGATCGCGGCGCCTTCCTGTCCGGCCGCTACCTCCAGGTCTTCGAGGAGATCCGCGCCGTCAAGCAGGCCTGCGCGCGGCCCGACAAGACGTCGGCCCATCTCAAGGTGATCTTCGAGAACGGCGAGCTGGCGACGTACGACAACATCCGCCGCTGCTCGTGGCTGGCGATGCTGGCGGGCGCGGACTTCATCAAGACCTCCACCGGCAAGGTCGCCGTCAACGCGACGCCGCCGAACACGCTGCTGATGCTGGAGGCGGTGCGCGACTTCCGCGACGCGGTCGGCGTGCAGGTCGGGGTGAAGCCCGCGGGCGGCATCCGGACGTCCAAGGACGCGATCAAGTACCTGGTCATGGTCAACGAGACGCTCGGCGACGACTGGCTCTCCCCCGAGTGGTTCCGCTTCGGCGCCTCCAGCCTGCTCAACGACCTGCTGATGCAGCGGCAGAAGCTCAGGACCGGCCGCTACTCCGGCCCCGACTACGTCACGGTGGACTGATCGCGATGACCGACAACCTCTTCCCGTACGCCCCCGCGCCCGAGTCGCGCGCGATCGTCGACCTGGCGCCGTCCTACGGCCTGTTCATCGACGGCGAGTTCGCCGAGGCCGCGGACGGGCGGGTCTTCAAGTCCGTCTCGCCGTCGAGCGAGGAAGTGCTCGCCGAGGTCGCCCGCGCGGGCGAGGCGGACGTCGAGCGCGCCGTCGCCGCCGCCCGCAAGGCCTTCCCCGCGTGGAGCGCGCTGCCGGGCGCCGAACGCGGCAAGTACCTCTTCCGTATCGCGCGCATCCTCCAGGAGCGCTCGCGCGAGCTGGCCGTCCTGGAATCGCTCGACAACGGCAAGCCGATCCGCGAGACGCGGGACGTCGACCTCCCGCTCGTGGCCGCGCACTTCTTCTACTACGCCGGGTGGGCCGACAAGCTCGCGTACGCCGGTTTCGGCCCGGACCCGCGGCCGCTGGGCGTCGCGGGCCAGGTCATCCCGTGGAATTTCCCGCTGCTGATGCTGGCCTGGAAGATCGCCCCGGCGCTCGCCACCGGCAACACGGTGGTGCTCAAGCCCGCGGAGACGACGCCCCTGACGGCGCTGTTCTTCGCCGACATCTGCCGCCAGGCCGGGCTGCCGCGCGGCGTCGTCAACATCCTTCCCGGGTACGGCGACGCGGGCGCCGCGCTGGTCGCGCACGAGGGCGTCGACAAGGTCGCCTTCACCGGCTCCACGGAGGTCGGCCGGGCCATCGCGCGCGGGGTCGCGGGGACGCGCAAGAAGGTCACGCTCGAACTCGGCGGCAAGGCCGCGAACATCGTCTTCGACGACGCCCCGATCGACCAGGCCGTCGAGGGCATCGTCGACGGCATCTTCTTCAACCAGGGCCATGTGTGCTGCGCGGGCTCGCGCCTGCTGGTGCAGGAGTCCGTGCAGGAGGAGCTGCTGGACGCGCTGAAGCGGCGGATGGCCCGGCTGCGGGTCGGCGACCCGCTGGACAAGAACACCGACATCGGCGCGATCAACTCCGCCGAGCAGCTGGCCCGTATCACCGCGCTGGCCGAGGCGGGCGAGGCGGAGGGCGCCGAGCGCTGGGCCCCGTCCTGCGAACTGCCCTCCGCGGGCTACTGGTTCGCCCCGACCCTCTTCACGGGCGTGACGCAGGCGCACCGCATCGCCCGCGAGGAGATCTTCGGCCCGGTGCTGTCCGTCCTGACCTTCCGCACCCCGGCGGAGGCGGTCGAGAAGGCCAACAACACGCCGTACGGCCTGTCGGCGGGCATCTGGACGGAGAAGGGCTCGCGCATCCTGTCGATGGCGAGCAAGCTGCGGGCGGGGGTGGTGTGGGCGAACACGTTCAACAAGTTCGACCCGACGTCGCCGTTCGGCGGATACAAGGAGTCCGGCTACGGCCGGGAGGGCGGCCGGCACGGCCTGGAGGGATACCTCGCCGGAGCGGCCGAGCCGACGAGCGAGCTTGCGAGTGAGAAGGGGAGCGCGACCAATGAGGCAGTCTGACGAAACCAGGCGGCTCACCGTCTTCAAGACCTACAAGCTGTACGTGGGCGGCAAGTTCCCGCGTTCCGAGAGCGGCCGGGTGTACGAGGTGACGGAGTCCAGGAGCGGCGGGTGGCTGGCCAACGCGCCGCTCGCGTCCCGCAAGGACGCGCGGGACGCGGTCGTCGCGGCGCGCAAGGCGGTGCCCGGCTGGTCGGGCGCGACGGCGTACAACCGCGGGCAGGTCCTCTACCGCGTCGCGGAGATGCTGGAGGGGCGGCGCGAGCAGTTCGTGCGCGAGGTCGGCGAGGCGGAGGGGCTGTCGAAGTCCAAGGCCGCGGCGGCGGTGGACGCGGCGGTCGACCGCTGGGTCTGGTACGCGGGCTGGACGGACAAGATCGCCCAGGTCGCCGGCGGCGCGAACCCGGTCGCGGGCCCCTTCTTCAACCTCTCGACGCCGGAGCCGACCGGCGTGGTCGCGGTGCTGGCCCCGCAGGACTCCTCGCTCCTCGGCCTGGTCTCCGTCCTGGCCCCGGTCATCGCGACCGGCAACACCGCGGTGGTCGTCGCCTCCGAGAAGGCCCCCCTCCCGGCCCTGAGCTTCGGCGAGGTCCTGGCCTCCTCCGACGTCCCCTCCGGCGTGGTGAACATCCTCTCCGGCCGCACCGCCGAACTCTCCGCCCCCCTCGCCGCCCACCAGGACGTCAACGCCCTCGACCTGACGGGCGCCGCACCGGACCTGGCAACGGAGTTGGAGGCCTCCGCGGCCGACACCCTCAAGCGCGTCCGCCGCCCGTCCCCGGAGGACTGGACCGCGGACCCGGGCACGTCCCGCCTGACGGCGTGGCTGGAGACGAAGACGGTCTGGCACCCGATCGGGGTCTGAGCCCCGGCCCCCGTCAGCCCGTCGGGCGGTCAGCCCGTGAGCAGCCCCGTCGCCTCGCCGGTGACGGGGAGGGTGCCGAGGGAGCCGCCGTGGGTGACGGGGTCGGTGAGGGCGGTTGTCGAGACGGGCTGGAAGTCGGCGACCTGGGAGCCGACTCCGTTGTCGAGGGGGTCGACGCCGGTGTTGGACAGCGGGTCCAGGGTGAGGTCGCGGACGGGGGCGACCGCGGGGCCGAGGGCGCTCGTCACCGCCGAGGTCGGGAGGGCGGACAGCTCCGCGCCGGCGTCGGGGGCGGCGGCGGGAGCCGGGGTGGCGGCGGTCGCCGCCGCGGCCGGGGCGAGGACCGCGGCGGCGGCGGTCATGGTGAGCGCGAGGGCGGTACGCAGTGAGGGCATCGGGACACCTGGGCCTTGCTCGGGGACGTACGGCGGTCAGGTGCTCAGCGTAGCCGATCGGGCACCTGCGGTAGCGGGCCGCCTGTGGACAAGGACTGCCGCGGGCCGTCCACGTGCGGTGCTGCCGGGTGGACGCGGACCGTAGTTGTGGGACCGGGCGGGAGCGTACCGGCGGGCATGCCGGAGAATGGTTTGCCGTGAGTTCATTTCCCGCCCGTGTGATCCTGCTGGCCGGGCCCTCCGGCTCGGGTAAGACCACACTCGCCGCGCGTTCCGGGGTGCCCGTGCTCGGGCTCGACCACTTCTACAAGGACGAGGACGACCCGACGCTGCCGCGGCTCCCGGGCGGCGCGGGCGACTGGGACGCGCCCGCGTCCTGGAACGCCGACGCGGCCGTCGCCGCGATCACCGCCCTCTGCACGCGGGGCGCCGCGGACACCCCCGTCTACGACATCGCCACCAGCTCGGCGACCGGCGTCACCCGGCTCGACCTCGACGGCTCGCCCGTCTTCGTCGCCGAGGGCATCTTCGCCGCCGAGATCGTCGGCCGGGTCCGCGAACTCGGCCTGCCCGTCGATGCGGTGTGCCTGCGCGGCCGCCCCTCGACCACGGCCTGGCACCGCTTCGTCCGCGACATCCGCGAGGGCCGCAAATCCGTGCCCTTCCTGCTGCGCAGAGGCTGGCACCTCTACCGCGCCGAGCGCGCGATCGTCGCCCGCCAGCTCGAACTCGGCTGCACCCCCTGCGACTTCACCGAGGCCCTGTCCCGCATCCTCGCCCCCGCGGAAGTGACGGCCACGCAGGCGGCGTGAGGCGTACGAGCCGCCGGCGCCGGTCGGTTCAGCCGCGCGCGAGCGGGGTCTCGGCCTCGACGCGGCCGAGCTTCTCCGGGTTGCGCACGAAGTAGAGGCCGGTGACCCGGCCGCCGTCCAGCCGGCAGCTGACGACGCCGTCGATCTCGCCGCCCATGCGCACCACGAGCGCCGGGTTCGCGTTGACGTCCGCCGGTTCGAAGGTGAGCGGCGCCCCGGCCTTGCCGGCGCCGCCCGCGATGAAGCGCAGCACCCGGTCGGCGCCGAGGATCGGCCGGAGGGCGGCGGTCTTCAAGCCGCCGGCGTCGGTGAAGAGCACGACGTCGGGCGCGAGCACGTCGAACAGCCCCCGCAGGTCGCCGGTCCGGAGCGCGCCGCGGAAGGACTCCAGCACGCTGCGGTTCTCGGCCGCGGTGACCGTCGTCCGCGGGCGGCCCGCCCGTACGCGCCCCCGCGCCCGGTGCGCGATCTGCCGCACCGCCGCCGGGCTCTTGCCGACGGCGGCGCCGATCTCGTCGTAGCCGACGTCGAAGACCTCGCGCAGCACGAAGACCGCGCGCTCGGTCGGCTGAAGGGTCTCCAGCACGCACATGAACGCCATGGACAGGCTCTCGGCCAGCTCGGCGTCCTCGGCGACGTCGGGCGCGGTGAGCAGCGGCTCGGGCAGCCACGGCCCGACGTACGTCTCCCTGCGGCGCTTGAGGGTGCGCAGCCGGTTCAGGGCCTGCCGGGTGGTGGTCGCCACCAGGTAGGCGCGCGGGTCGCGCACCTGCTCCAGGTCGGCGCCGGACCACCGCAGCCACGTCTCCTGGAGCACGTCCTCGGTGTCGGCGACGGAGCCGAGCATCTCGTAGGCGAGGGTGAACAGCAGGGTGCGGTGCGCGAAGAACGCCTCGGTGGCCGGGTCGCCCGCGGGGTCGCCCGTCGCCGCCCCGGACCGCCCGCGTACGTCCCCGGAGGGGCTCACGCGGGCGTCGCCGGGTGGTGCTCCGCGAGCCAGGCCGCGAAGGTCTGCGTGCCGCGCGGGCCCGGTCCGGTCGGCAGCAGGCCGCCGCTGCTCATCCCGCCGGGCAGGTGCACGGGCAGGACGGGGCGTTTGCGGGCGCCGCCCGCGGCCATGAGGCGCCGGACCATGTCCACCAGCGACTCGGCCTGCGGCCCGGCCAGTTCGGGGGCCATCCCCCGCGGCTCCTGGACCACCAGGTCGGCGAGCGCCTCGCCCACGTCACGGGCGGCGACCGGCTGGACCGGTGCCTTGGGCACGATCGCGACCGGCCCGGGCAGCTGGTCCAGCGTCTGCCCGGCGAACTCGTGGAACTGCGTGGCCCGCAGGACGGTCCACGGCACCGCGCCGCGCCGGACGATCTCCTCCTGGCGCAGCTTGCCGGTGTAGTACGGGTTCTTCACCCGGTCGACGCCCACGATCGACAGCGTCAGCAGATGCCGTACGCCGGCCCGCGCCGCGGCGTCGGCGAGGTTGCGCCCGGCGGTGTCGAAGAAGGCGACCACCGTCTTCCTGCGGGCGCTGAGGACGTTGCTCGCGTCCACGACGGCCTCGGCGCCGGCCAGCGCCGCCTCCAGCCCGGCCCCGGTGACCAGGTCGACGCCCTCCCCGCGCGACATCACCACCACCTCGTGCCCGCGGGCGCGCAGCGCCTCGACGGCGTACCGCCCCGCCTGCCCGGTGCCACCGGCGACCGCGATCTTCATGTCCGCCACTCCCGTCCGTCCGGCCTTCTGCACACCAGACACCGCAAACCCGGTTCCTGTGACAGATCCTTCCGTGACCCCGGCCACACTCCGCGCACCCCGGGCGACACGCGGCCCGCTACCCCTTGCGCAGCGTCAGCGTGCCGTTCGACGTCGACAGGTCCAGGCGGTACGTGCCCGCCGGGTCGTCGGCGATCCCGACGTTCTTGTCCGCGTTCGACGTCTTCGCCGAGACCCGGTACGCGCCGGGCGCCGCCGTGACGGTGATGCTCGCGTTGGAGGTGTGGGCGCGGACGTCCTGCGGGGCCGGCGTCGTCACGGTGATCTTGCCGTTGGACGACTGCGCGTCGACGCCGCCGCGGGTGCCGTCGACGCTGATCGCACCGTTGGACGTGCGCACCTTCAGCGCGCCGGTGGCGCCCGTGACGGTGATCTTGCCGTTGCTGGTGTGCACGTCGGCGGTGCCGACGCCCTTGAGGGTGATCGCCCCGTTGGACGTACCGCCCGCCACCGCCAGCCCGGCGGGCACGGTGACGACGTAGTCCGCCCCGCAGTTGTGGCCGCAGCCGGAGAGCCACAGCACGCCCTTGTCGACGCGCGAGGTCGCTCCCGGCTTGTCCCCGTGGTAGCGGACCACGCGGTGCACGCTCACCGTCGTCACCCCCGCCGAACCCTCCACCCGTACCGAGCCGTTGCTGTCGTCGAGCCGGACGGAGGTGACCTTCTGCGTCACCGTGGTGTCGTCCGTCGCCGTCTTCGACTTCCCGATGTCGCACGCGGCAAGACCGGCGACGGCGGTCGCGGCCACCATCGCGCCGACGAGAATGCGTTGCTGCGGGCGGCGTGCCATGAGATTTCCCCCTGTGAGAACCGAACGATCGGGACACCCCGAGCGTAGGCTCGCCCCACCTCGCCTTTCGCTGGGGAGAACCCCCCGATGCGGCTTCCGGCAGCCCCCCGGCGGTCACGTCGGTGAAGAGGTTCCGCTCCCCGGGCGTTGCCGGTGGTGCAGGCAGGCGCGGACGAAGTCGGCGATGACGGCGTCGTCGCCGGCCGCGGGCGACCAGGCGACTCCGACCTGGCTGGGGGTCACGCCGGTGACGGGGCGGTAGGTCACCCCGGGGCGCTGGTAGAAGCGGGCGGTGGCCTCGGGGGTGAGGCTGACGCCGTAGCCGTTGGCGATCGCGGTCAGCCACTCGTCCGGGTTGTTGGCGACGGCGCCGATCCGGACGGGGACGCCGTCGCGTTCGTCGGCGGCCAGCCAGTAGTCGCGCCACCAGCCCGACTCGGGCGGGGTGGCCACGAAAGGCTCGTCCCACAGCCGGCGGAAGGGGATCTCGGCCAGCTCCGCGAGCGGGTGGGTGGTGGCGATGCCGACCCAGCGCGGCTCGGTGATCAGCACCTCGACCCGCAGCCGGTCCTGGCCGGGGAAGGGCAGCCGCAGCAGCGCCGCGTCCACCTGCCCGTCGGCCAGTCCCGCGGTGGGGTCGGACCAGTCGGTCTGCCGCATGTCCACCCGCCAGCCGGGGCGGTACCGCGCGAACGAGCCGATGATCTCCTGGGTACTCTCGTTCGCGGCGCTGGCCACGAAGCCGACCCGCAGCACATGGGCGGCGCGGCTGGAGGCGCCGCGCGTGTCACGCAGCGCGACGTCCCACTCCTCCAGGACGAGCGGGACGCGCTCGGCCAGCGCCCGCCCGGCTTCGGTGAGGGACATGCCCGCCCGGGAGCGGGTGAACAGCTCGACCCCGAGGTGGGTCTCCAACTGCTTGATCTGCTTGGTCAGGGCCGGTTGGGAGATGAACAGCCGCTCCGCGGCCCGCGTCAGGTGCCCTTCCTCGGCAACGGCCGCGAAGTAGCGCAGCAGCCGCGTGTCGATATCCATGCGATCAGGTTATGGACGCAGGTATTGGACGGTCGCGGCGGGGCCCCAGCAGGATTGATCACGCACGGAGGAACCAGCCGGCCCGACGAAAGAGCGGACACCATGAGCGACAAGACCTCGAAGATCGACGCCATCAACAAGTTCTTCGCGGCCTACGCCGTCTACGACCTCGAAGGCATGAGGGAGGTTCTGACGGAGGACATCGAGTGGACCATCCCCGGCCACCACGCCCTGTCCGGCACCAAGCGCGGCGTGGAGGAGGTCGCGGCCTTCTTCACCCAGCTCGGCAAGGCCAGCTTCCAGGCCGACCCGCTGTTCCTGGAGGCCAACGAGGAGTACGTCGTCGACATCCACCGCGGCTGGACCACCGAGGGCGTCGGCAAGGTCGACACCACCTGGGCGCTGGTGTGGCACTTCAACCAGGAGGGCAAGGTCGACCGGGTCGTCAACCTCTCCGCCGACCAGCACCAGATGGACGCGTACGTCTGGAACAACTACACGCTGGCCCCGATCCCCGACCGGCTGGCCTGACCTCGCCGCGAGGTCAGGGCGTCCCGCCGAGTTCCGCCTGCTCGGCGCGGGACTCCTCCTCGGCCTCGCGGACGTGCTCCTCCACCCGCGACAGCGGGAGGCGGACGCGCAGGGCGAGCAGGTAGACGAGCGCGGCGAGGGCGAGGTTGACGACGAAGCCCCAGCCCAGGCCGATCCAGCCCATGCCGCCGTCGTAGTCGCCCGCCCAGCTGGTCAGGGCCAGGCCGCCCAGCCACGGCAGCGACCAGGTCGCCCCCGCGCGCAGGTCGAGCTGCGGGGCGCGGCCCCGGCCGGTGATCTCGAAGACGGCCAGCAGCACGAACCCGATGCCGATGGTGGCGAAGAGCTTCCAGTTGGTGTTCCAGCCGGCCCAGTAGACGATCAGGTTCGACGAGTAGAGGCCGAGGAACGGGATGACGTCCCCGCCGGGGACCCGGAAGACCCGCAGGCGGTCCGGCATCTGGCGGCGCAGCGCGGCCAGCACCAGGGGGCCGGAGCCGAAGGACAGTACGGTCGCGGACGTGATGAAGCCGACGAGCTGCTGCCAGCTGGGGAAGGGCAGGAAGACGATCAGGCCGAGCACGAACGTCACGACCAGGCTGATCAGCGGCGCTCCGCGCGGGGTCGTGCGCGCCAGCGCCTCGGGCGCGTTGCGGTTGCGGCCCATGGCGTAGGAGATCCGCGCGGTCACGGTGGTGTAGATCAGACCGGTGTCAGCCGGCGAGATCACCGCGTCCACGTACAGCAGATACGCCAGCCAGCCCAGCCCGATGGCACTGGCGATCGCCGCGAGCGGGCCGAAGTCGTCGGCGAACTGCAGGTTCAGCCAGCCGTGCGAGGCGGCGAGGTCGTGCCCGGGGACGGCGGCGAGGAAGGCGACCTCCAGCAGGATGTAGATCACCGCGGTGACGGCCACCGAGCCGATCACCGCGAAGGGCACGTTGCGCTTGGGGTTGTCCGTCTCGCCGGCCAGCTCGATCGCCTGCCGGAAGCCGAGGAAGGAGAAGGTGATCCCGGCGGTGGAGATCGCGGTGAAGACGCCCTTGCCGCCGCCGGGCGCGAAGCCGCCGTACTCCTTGGCGTTGAAGTTGTGCCCGTGGAAGGCCGTCACCAGGAACGCCACGACCACCAGCAGGATGATGCCGAGCTTCCACCACACCAGGACGTTGTTGACCCGCGCGAACCAGCGGATGCCGAAGTAGTTGAGCGTCACGAAGAAGGCCATGGCCACGACGGCGACCGCGTACCCGAGCCCGGTCAGGGTGTGGGTGCCGGTGCTCGGGTGGGCGTTCGTGAAGTGCGCCCACTTCGTGGCGTACTGCAGCGCGCCCTCGACCTCGATGGGCGCGACGGTCGCTGCCGCGATCCAGGTGATCCAGCCCATCGTGAAGCTGGCGAAGGACCCGAAGGACAGGTGCGGGAAGCGCACCACCCCGCCCGAGAGCGGGAACATGGTGCCCAGCTCCGCGAAGCACAGCCCGATGAGCAGGATCATCACGGCGGCGAGCGCCCACGAGAACACCGAAGCCGGCCCCGCCTCACGCGCGGCGTTGAGCGCCCCGAAGAGCCACCCGGACCCGATGATCGACCCGACGCACGCGAAGAGCAGGCTGACCCGCCCCAGATCCCGCCGCAACCCGTGCCCGCCCGGCGACGGCGCCCCCGTCTCCCCCTGCGGTGCTGCTGTGGTTGTCTCGCCCATACCGACCGCCCTCGCCGTCCCGACCAGCGTCCCCGAAGCCCGTCCCCGGACCCCGTCCCCGCCACCTGCCCTACGAAGGCGGCCTGCCCGGGGATCGCCCGAGCATGCCTGACGGCCGCTTTCACACGACATTTCCCCACATCATGTTCGATCCACCCGATTCCCCCCGCCCGACCGGCGCGCCGCCGTCCGCCCCGGACGGCCCGCCCGCCGAAACCCCGCGGGCGGGAGGCGCCCGCACCATGCCAGGTGAGAAGGCTTACCCGGCCGACCGACGGGGAAGGTCCCGCCGAGATCCCCGACTACGTACCGAGGGAGGCCCTCCGTCTTTCCCGATCCCTGCCGTCCTGGCGAAACTGGCCCCCCGTCAGCACGACACCGGTCGCCTGCGCGCCCAGCTCCAATGCGTGCCTGACCCTCGTTCTCGTCGCGGGCGGTGGTATCCCCTGGTCGGGTTGCTGCTCATCTGCGCCTGCGCGGTCGTCTCCGGTGCCCAGACCGTCACCGAGATCACCGGTCCCGCTCGGTCAAGACCATAGCCATCGCGGCGAACCTGGGCGGGATTGCCTTCCCCGAAGCACGGCTGGCCGTGCGCGTCCACCGGCGCCGCCAGGAGCCCGGCAAGCGGCAGACCCGGGAGACGGTCTACGCCGTCACCAGCCTCGACACCCACCAGGCCAGACCCGCCGACCTGGGCGGATACGTGCGCGGGCACTGGGCAGTCGAAAACTCCAGCCACCACGTCAGAGACGTGATCTTCGCCGAGGATGCCTCCACCGTCCACACCGGCAGCGCACCGCGGGCGATGGCCTCCATTACGGAACCTGGCCATCGGCAGGCTACGACTGCTCGGAGCGGACAACATCGCCAAGACCACCCGAGCGATCCGGAACGCACCCGAACACGCCCTATGGATCTGGGGCATCACCCACAACCCACCTCTACCCGGAACTTGAAACCGCCCTGCCGGCGGCACCCGCTACCAGGAGGCGGACACGCTCCTGACCACCGCCGGGTTCACCCCGCCGCGAGGACGGCACCAGAACACACGCCACCACAGACGTGAAGGCGACCCGGCGGGCGCTGAGTGTCCTTCACCCAAGGCTGGCAGAGAGGGAGATCACCAACTCTGGTCCAGCCCCCACTCCTGAACAGGTGCGATGTCAGGGGACGCCTCTGTCCACAACGTAAGGTAAACGCCGTTTGCCATTCTGTTGCCATAAGGCGTCATAGCCTTGAAAGCATCGTTGAGGAGAGGGTAGTCCAAACTGAGCCAGCCCTGAGAGGGCAACTGGGCGGGGTTGCAGGTCCAAAGGGTGAGGATTGCCCCATTGGTGCTATACGCATCCCCTTGAGGCGTCAGACATTTACCGCTGGCATCGTTAACCAGTTGATCGTTTGCATTGCGGTGCCATAGCTGGCTGCGCGCCCCATCGCAGACCCAGAGAGTGATGATTGCTCCGTTCGCGGTGCTGTCCCCTTGGGGCGTGGCGCAATAGGCAGTCGAACTGGCGAGGAAGTTATCTATCACTTTTCCTGTCTGGGTGCTCGCTGCAGCAGTGTTCGCCGCGTACATCGAACCAAGCATGGCGAAGGCGGCTGCTATAAGTGCTGATGACTTGCGCATGTACGGTCTCCTCGCTCGTGCGCCTGGATGTCTGGATTTGTCGGCAGCGGTGACAGCGACTCGCCGAACCCACGGGCCGTGGACGACAGTCAGCCATCTGATCCAGAAATAACAGTAACGTCTCTTTCATTTAATCCCATGAGTCTCGTCCAGGACTCTAACTCATTGGGACTTCTCGACGCCAGGTGTAAATGCTTGCGAAATATGGATTGCGAAATTCCTCTTTGGGGCAAGGTTCGCCCGGCGGCCCTGGCCGAGTGCTGATGGTCTTCCCAAAAGGCGCTATTTGCAAGATCCCCCGACAGCGTAAGGAACTCATGATCGCCGCGATCGTGGGGTCCGGCCGCCCGGACTTCGAGGTTGTGGAGATGCCGGGTCCGGACGGCGGCAATGGATGGGCTGTGGTCGGCCCCGCGGTCGCCGACGATCCTGTCAGGCTCGCCGAACTCAGCGAGAGACTGCACAGCCTGCCTATCCGGACCAGCCCCGCGGACTGAGCGCCCGCACCGCACTCAAGCGTCCGGACGCCGCGCCGTGGCGGGTCTGCCGCTCCGGCCGCTCTGGGCCGGGCGGGCGTGCGGGCCTTGTGGTGGTGGCAGTTGGGCTGGGCCACGGCTGAACGGTTGGTCCTGCTGGACGCTGTTGCCTCTCTCGGCCCCGGTCTGTTGGTGCTGTACGAGCATCCGGCCGGGCGGGCGCCGCAGCGCATGACTTCCTTGAAGGGGCCAACGACCCGGCGGGTCGTGCCGCCGATTCGCTGCGGTCGCTGGCCGGCAGTCCGGGCCGGATTCTGACGATGGTGCACACCAGCGACGACGGCGCCGACGTCGTGCGGGAACTGGCGGCATGCCTCGACCGACGACGCGCGCCGCAAGGTCGAGGAGCTGGCGGAAAGCACAGACTGCGGCATCTCGGTCATGCTCTCGTAGAACGCATGACTACTCCCGCTGGCTCATGCGTTTCCCGCACGCTCGGCCGGCGAAGAGACCGGTCACGTCAACTCCTCCCGAGCGCCTTGGCGCGACGAAACGCGACACGTACAGCTCCTCGTCGTGCCGGGCCGTTCGGAGGAGTTCTCACCGCGCCCCGGGCAGGACACTCCGCTGCTCAGGTTTGTGAACCATCGGGTCCGCCGATGGCGGTCCACCCGCTGTTCAAGCGATATCGCAAAACCTGCAATATCTCAGCCAGGAACTACCTGTCATGAGTCCACAAGTGAAGCCTCAGTAGTTGGTCTCGATATAAAGGCCTACCATCGAGACCACATCGCTTTTCAAGCCGGGGTAGTCAGCCGGGTAAAACGGGTAGACGCCCGGCTCGAAGTACCACCGGCCAGCAACTCCGGCTTTCGTCTTGAAATCGACGTAGCCTGTATTGTTTCCTGCGGAGACCTCTTTTGTCCAGAACCCTGACGTGGTCAGATTATCGTATCCAGTGTTGGTGTAGCAAATCGTTCCGTGGTACGAAGTCACCTGCCGCACGTAATTGGACGAGGTGCAGCCGGTGGATCCGATGGCGTTTGCGACCCCGGCGCCAGCGAACAGCAGGCCGGTGGCGGCTACCGCAGCCAATAGACTTGTAACAGCTCGGCGAAAAATCAACTTGTCCCCTCGTTCTGTTCCCTCGCGCCAAAGTGATCTACGCGGACGCCAACGACGCGGCGCCACGTACGTTTTCCTGCCTGGTCGGGACGAGCCCGCGCTGCCCTGCCGTACGCCGTGATCGGACACGCTGCGGCCGCCGCGCTCAGTCGCAGCCCGGAGCGCTTCCCGTCGTGTTCCCTATGATCCACAACGCGGTCACTGAGACGACACCCGAGGGATAGGAATTGAAGTAGATGTCTTGATTCGAGCCGAAAGGAATAGGCCCGTGGTCAGCCACGAAGAGGCAACCATAATTATTGCCGGTCCAAAGTTCGGTCGTCCAGAAGCCCGATGTGTGCAGATCGTCGAACCCTGTGTTGGTGTAGCAGATTAGCCCGTGGTATTTCGTGTACTGCCACACGTAACCGGTCGATGTGCAACCGGTGGAGCCGGTGGCATGTGCCACACCTGTACCCGCGAACATCAAGCCGATCACGGCAGCTGCACTTGCAAGACCGGTAACGGCGCGACGAATTCTCAACTGGTCCCCCCCCCTCGCGGCGCAGTGTACGCCCACGTATCTTCATCGTTCCATGGGAGTGCGCGGACCTCCAGAACACAGCGATGACATCCGAGTGCCGTTCGATAGACTCATGTCTATGGATGAGGTCGAGAGCGTCAACCGCCGGGAAGGCGGGCTCGGGCTGCCGGAACCCACGGTGCATCAGTTGCGGCTTCTGCTGGTTCTGGCTGAGGAACTGCACTTCGGGCGTGCCGCGGTACGGCTATTCATGTCGCAGCCAACGCTCAGCAAGCAATTGCGAGCGCTTGAGAGGCGGCTCGGCGTGCATCTGTTCGAGCGCAGCAGCCGCACAGTTGAGACGACTGAGAGCTGCCGGGCCCTGCTGCCCTACGCGCAGGGGGTGGTGCATGCGATGGACCAGCTGAGACAGACCGCGCAGGAGCACAGTCGCGAGCCGTCGGGGCGACTGGTGGTGGGGGCCATCGGGGCCGAGGCGGCGATGCCCCACGCCCGCGCCATACTCGACGTACTCCGCGCTCGGCACCCGCGGTTGGCCGTGGAAGTCCGCAACCTCAACTTCGTGGACCACATGACCTGCCTGGTCGATGGCGACGTCGACGTGGTTTTCCTGCGGCCACCGGTTCCGCCGGGTATCCAGACGCTCCACATGGCCAGCGAGACCCGCGTCGTCTGCCTGCCCTCCGACGACCCGCTCGCGAACCGGAGTTCGGTGTCGCTGTCCAACCTCGCCGACCGCCCGGTGGTGGATGTGCCACCGCAAGTACCCAGGCTCTGGTGGGATTTCTGGGTCACCGATCCGCGCCCCGACGGCTCGCCCGTGCGGTACGGCCCGGTCGCCACCGACCTCGAAGCTCTGCTCCACCTGGTGGCGGTCGGCAGCGCGGTGGCTTTCCTCCCGGCAGCGGCCCGCACCTTCTTTCCCCGGCCCGGAGTGGCCTATGTCGACGTCCGCGACGCGACACCGTGCACCTCCGCCCTGGCCTGGTCAGCTGCCGCCCGCACCCGCTCCGCTATCACCGCGATCCGCCAGGCCGCGGCAGCGGTACTCACGCGCATTCCTATCCCGATCGCCGAGGTCCCGTGACGGGCCGTCGAGAGGCAGCAGTACCCGCGGCCGCGCCGGTCCTGCGTGGGCAAGCACCAGCCAGCAGCAACATTCGGATCAATATCCGATTCAGCGCGGGCCGAAGGCCGACCGTCCCTGCGCCCAGACCACCAGCTCGCCGTCGACCAGACTCCCCCGGCGGGAGCTGCTCGGCCAGGGCCGCGGCCACCTCCGAGAACCCGGGCGTCAGGTCGATGCCCCGCCCCGACCGGATCGCCGGGACCCCGTTCTCGAAGTCAAGGTTCCCGCCGGCGGCGTTGATCCGGGGAGAGGCGTAGTGGCCGCCGGTCCTCGGCTGCGTTCCCTCAGAGCACGTCGCGTAGGCCGCCTGACCGTGCTCGGACAGGCGGCTCGTGACGACGATCGGCGTGTTACCGAGGGGTGCGCAGGGCGAAGGCCCGGATCGTTCCCGCCATGGCGGTGCGGCGAGGCCGCGCCCGGGGGGGCCGCAGCCCACGACACAATTGTGAAGGCCTGAGGCACGCAGGCGCCGCGTATCGGCCGACCCGCCCCCTCCACCCCGCCCTCCGGCCTGCGCAACCTCCCCCTCCACGACGCAGCACAGAACAAGATCTGGCTGGAGATCGTCCAGATCGCCCTGGACCTGCTGGCCTGGATGCCCCTGCTCGCCCTGACCGGCACCGCCCGGCTCTGGGAGCCCCGCCGTCTGCGGCTTCGGCTGTTGTCCACCGCTGCTCAGCTCGTCACCACCGGCCGCCCCCGCTGCCTCCGCCTCGCGGCGCACTGGCCCTGGACCAACGTGATCACCGATGCTCTGGACCGGCTCCATGCCCTCCCGAACCCCGGCTGACCAGCAGCGTTCCATCTCTGCGAGCAAGCGCCACCCCGACCGGAACCGTGGAACCCGGCGCACACCCGACGCGACAGCCGGACCCGCCCAGACTCCGAAAACCCCCACCAGCACTCACCACGAGGGGTCCGTCAGCAACTGACGGGCCCTCATGAACGATCGAGGCTAGAATCCCCCTTTCGACACAGGGGGAAAGTCATGTCGAGACTCCGCACGACCACAACAGCGATCGTCGCCACGGCGATACTCAGCACGATCGGCGTCGGCTGCAACGCCGATCCCGATGCGGACAACTCGCGCGCGTGTTCCGACTTCTCGTCGGACTACGCCGACTTCACGAAGCACATCAACAGGATCTCTGGCCCGTACGGCTCGTTGGCCTCGTATTACGTGGACGACCTCCAGGAAGACGCCAACGCGGTCGGCGTCGACACGGACGTCCACGCGACCGGGGACACCAAGAAGCGGATGAAGGAATTCCAGAAGAGCCTGCAAAAGGTGGTGGACACCGCGAGGGACGGGAAGCTCGATCTCGCCCCGATCGCCGGGCCGTTGGGGCAGGTCAACGACGCCTGCAAGTCGTCCCTCAGAGTGCCGGTGGTGCCCACCACGACGTCGCCCTTCGACAGCTGACCCCGGCGGGGACGGTCCAGGATCCTCCGCGAGAACGGGGCCGCCGGGCGGACCGGTCGTCTAACCGGGTCGCGGAGCGGGGACGGACAGGTCACGATGCAGCCATGACCGAGCAGATCCCGGACCGCGTGCGCGCGCTCCTGCGTCGTCCCCAGGACGGCGAACTCATCGACGTCGCAGGCGTCGAGCACTTCTTCCGACTCACCGCGGAGCACACCGGAGGGCGCTTCGCCTTCGAGGAGTTCAGCCTCGCCCCCGGAATCGTCGGGGCGAGGCCGCATGTCCACGACGGCCACGACGAGTACTTCTACGTCCTCGACGGGGAGTTGACGCTCCACACCGGAGACGGGGAGACAGCGGCCGGACCCGGGTGCCTGCTCGCGGCCACCCGCGGCACCCCGCACGGCTTCCGCAACGCGGGCCACGTCCCCGCACGGGCCCTGTGTCTCTATACGCCCGCCGGTTACGAGAACTACTTCCGCGACGTCCACGCCGCCGTGAACGCCGGGGCGTCGGTGACCGACGATCTCCTCGCCGAATTCCGCGGTCGCTACCGCACCACTTCCTACCAGGCCACGCCGCAGCCGCCCAGGTGACCCAGGGACCCCTGGACGACGCGGCGGCCCCGTCAGGCGCCGCCCAGTTCACCGTCGCGGACGGCCGCGACGAAGGACCCCCACTCGGTGGGCGTGAACGCGAAGGCGGGGCCGGACCTGTCCTTCGAGTCCCGGACGGGGACGGTATCGGGGACGTTGACCGCGACCTCGACGCAGTTGCCGCCGTTGTTGCTGTGGGAGGACGTGAACCAGCGCGGGGCTGGGCGGGGGCTCATCACGGAGGGTCCTCTCGTCGTCACGAAGTGCCTTGCCGTGGCCGATTGTTCCGCGTCGCCGGGCACGCCGAAAGACCCCGCGAGGTCGACATGACCGCGGGGTCCTCGGGGTGACTCACACGCTGGGGATTTCCCCGTCCCGTACCGCCGCCACGAAGTCCGCCCACGCGGCGGGCGTGAACGCGAGGGCGGGGCCGGTGACGTCCTTCGAGTCCCGGACGGGGACGGTGCCGGGGACGTTGACGGCGACCTCGACGCAGTTGCCGCCGTTGTCGCTGTACGAGGACGTGAACCAGCGCGGGGAGTCGTTCGTCGTCGTCACGAGAGGCCCTTTCGAATCTCGTTGATCATGGCCACGCTGCCCGCCTGCGACAGCGCCTCAGCCTGTAGCTGATGGTAGGTCATCAGCAGCGGCATCACCGTGGCCGGTTCACGGTCGAGGTGGCCCTGGGACTGAGACTCGGAGTAGGCGATGACCGACCTGTCCGAGAGCGTGAGGAGGTTGACCGGGAGACGGAAGTAGCGACGCTCGCCCAAGCTGAACGGTGCCACCTGGAGCACCGTTGTGGGCCGTGTTGCGATCTCCACCAGCCGGTCGAGCTGGTTTCCCATGACCTCCGCGCCGCCGACACACTGCCGGATGCAGCTCTCGTCCATCACGACGAACATCATCGGCGGGTTGTGATGCACCAGTGCGGCCTGCCGCTGTGCCAAGAAGGACACACGTTCGTCAGCGTGCTCGGCAGTGATCGCTCCGCGCCTCACGTTGACCTCCGCCAACGCCCGTGCGTACTCCGGTGTTTGCAACAGGCCCGGCATGACCCCGATGTCGTAGAGCCGGATCTCGGTCGCCCGACCCTCGTATCCCACGTACTCCGGGAATCCCTCCAGCAGGACTCCGTTGCGCATTTCCCGCCACAAACGTTCGAACTTGTCGCCCGTGCTCAGGGCACGGTCCGAACTTGTCGAAAACCGCAAGGTTGGCAGTTTGCGAGCAGTTTCCACGGCTGAGATGTGGGAGCCGGTGTACCCCATCTCCGCACCCAGCTGATCTTGCGTCCAGCCCCGCTGCTCTCGTGACGTGCGCAAATGCACGCCGAACGATGCGCGGGCGATTTTCCTGGCTCCAACTCCTTGCGATTCACAGGGGCCTCGCCAACTTTCCGTGCGCGATTGATCAGTTGAACGCGTCCCTGACGCTAAGTCAGTCTGAACGCCTCGGTAGCGATTCTGCTACGGAGAGGCACCGGCACGCCCGGAAATGCCTGATCTGCAGTGACCATCGGCAAGGAATGGGTTCCCGCCATGCATGAGACGACTTCCCCGGCCTCGCCGGGAACGGCCCCGCCCGGGGTCGAGGACACGGTGGCTCACCGTTGGGCGCAGACGCTGGCCTGTGTGGGGCAGGCTCGGCAGGTGCTCCGGGAGGCGCTGGGGCAATGGGGGCTGGCACACCTCGCGGACGACTCCGCCATCGTGCTCTCGGAGTTGCTGACGAACGCCATCGTGCACTCGGACAACCCGGACCGTACGGTCGGCACCTGCTTCCGGCGGCTGCCCGGCAGGGGCGGCGTGCGGATCGAGGTGCTGGACGCGGACAGCGGGCGGCTCCCGCGGGTCCCGGACCCGGCGAGCGGGGAGGATGTGCGGGGGCGCGGGCTGCGGCTCGTCGAGCTGTGCACCTCCCAGCGGTGGGGAATCGTGCTCGGGGCCACGGGCAAGTCCGTGTGGGGCGAGGTGGCGAGGTGACCACCGAAAGCGTCGAGGACGCGAGACTGTGCGAAGCCGCCACCCTCCTGCCGCCCGGCCTGCGCAGCGACCTGCTGCCTACGTACACGGACGTCGACCGGCAGCGGGTCTGTGACGAGCTGGTGTGCGCGCTCGAAGCGCACGGTCGCGGAGAGCATCTGGCCGTCGTCTACGACGACTTCCTCTCCCCTCCGGGCGCCCTCTGGACGCGTTGGGCGGACGGCGAGCCGCCCGGCACGTTCTGGCTTCGGGCCGACTGCCTCAACAGCTCACACCACGGCGAGCCCTGCGGCCACTTCGCCACCCACCCCGGACCCCACACGTGGGCAGCCGCTACGGAGCCCCGACGCCCGTAGGGGTCAGGGCGGCCGGGGCGCCCGGTGGGGGTGGGGAAGTGCGGCGACGGCGGCGGAGGTGGCGGCGGGCCGCGGGGACGATCAGGAGGTGGGCCAGGGCGACGCCCGCCGTGTTGAGGATCAGCGCGTCGACGTCGAAGAGCTGGCCCGGGACCATGGTCTGGGTGAACTCGACCGACAGGGAGATCATCAGGCCCGCGAAGACGGTGCGTACGAAGGACACGACGGCCGAGGATTCGAGGCGGCCGCCGGCCACCGGGAGCAGGAAGCCGAGCGGGGCGAGCAGGCCGAGCCCGGCCAGCAGGTGGCGGGCGGCGTCGACGGGCGGGAGCCGCAGGTCGTCGCGGATGGTGCCGAAGGGGCGCAGGTTCGGCGAGGGCACCCACGTCACGTAGTGCGGTCGCAGCAGCAGCCACCCGGTGAACGAGAGGTAGGCCGCCGTCAGCAGGAGGCCGGCGGCGCGCACCCGGTACATGGAGCCTTCGTGCTGCACACCGCCCAAGACGCGGGACGCGTGCGGACGGTTCCCGTCCGGTGGGTGTGACGGGCCGCACGTCGGCCGTACGGAGGCCCTGCGCCGCTGGTCGCCCGCCGGATGCGCCCGGCGTACGCCCGTACGGCCCGGAACCGCGGGGCGGGCCGGGCTCCGGCCGCGGGACGCCGTGGCGCGTACGAAGCGGAACCGCCCCGCAGCGACGTAGCTAGCCCACCTCCGTACCCGCGTCCTCCGCCGCCTGGGAGCGGGTCTTCAGCTCGTCCGTGCACTCGTAGCCGAGGACGGGCTTGGACTGCTCCGGGCCGCCGAGCACCACCGTGCCGGACGGGGAGGCCAGCGCGCTCTTGGCGACCGTGCAGACGATCTGGGCCAGCGCGAAGGGCGGGAGGTCCCCGATGGGCTCGCTGAGGCGCAGGGCGCCGGCGGGGTCGCCGGGGTCGGGGCCGAGGATCTGGAGGGAGCCCGGGACGGCGCTGGAGAAGCCCGCCTTCGCCTCCTCGCCGAGCACGCTGCGCTGGAGCTGCCGGACCAGTTCGTTGATCTGCTCGACCCGGCCCGTGGGCTGCGGGCGTACGACGAGCACACGGGGGACGGCGGTGGCCTGGCCCCCGCACACCAGGTAGACCTGCACCACCGCCGTGTCCACGGCGCCCGGCGAGTTCTTGGGCGTGGGGGCCTGGCAGGACACCCGGGAGGGCGCGGGTCCGGCGTCGACCGGCACGGTGGTGGAGCGGATGCCGCACGCGCCGAGCAGCGGCAGCGCGGCCGCGGCGGCGAGCAGCGCACCGGCCCGCCGGAGGGAAGGCACTCTCACTTCTGCGCACCCCCCGCCGTGCCGTCGCCGGACGAACCGGACGAGCCGGAGTCGCCGTTCTCACCGTTCTCGCCGTTGACCGCGTCGTACGGCTGCGCGGCCTGGCCGCCGCCGTTCTGGCCGTTCGCGCGCGGGCGGCGCGGCAGGCGCAGGGTGAAGACGGCGCCGCCCTCGGGGCGGTTCGCGGCGGTGATGTCGCCGCCGTGGATGTGGGCGTTCTCCATGGCGATGGACAGGCCCAGGCCGCTGCCCTCGGAGCGGCGGCGGGAGGCGTCGGCCTTGTAGAAGCGGTCGAAGACGTGCGGCAGGACGTCCTCGGGGATGCCGGGACCGTTGTCGGAGACGGCCACCACGATGTCGCCCCCGGCGTCGGAGCCGCCCGAGCCGCCCGAGGCCCCCGAGCCGCCCGCACCGCCGGAGGCCCCCGCGTCCTCCCCGATCGTGACCCGTACCGGCGAGCCTCCGTGCTTGAGCGCGTTGCCGATCAGGTTTGCCATGATCACGTCCAGCCGCCGCGGGTCGAGGGTCGCGAGCACGCCGCGCGGCGCGTCCAGCTCGACGGAGTCCAGCCACGCGCGGGCGTCCATGCAGGCCATGACCTGCTCGCCGACGTCCACCTCGTCGACCCGCAGCTTCGCCGTTCCGGCGTCGAACCGGGTGACCTCCATCAGCGTCTCCACCAGTTCGTTCAGCCGCCGCGTCTCGCTGACGACCAGCCGCACGGCCGGTGCGATCATCGGGTCCAGCGCGTCCGCCTCGTCCTCCAGCACATCGCTGACGGCCGTGATCGCGGTCAGCGGGGTGCGCAGCTCGTGCGACATGTCCGCGACGAAGCGGCGGCTCGCCGACTCGCGCGCGCTCAGCTCCTCGACGCGCTTCTCCAGCGCCTCGGCCGCGTTGTTGAAGGTCTGCGACATCTCTGCCAGCTCGTCGGTGCCGGTGACCTTCAGCCGGGTGTCGAGCTTGCCCTCGCCGAGTGCCCGCGCGGCCTCGCCGAGCCGCCGCACCGGCCGCAGCACCGCCGCGCCCGCGGCCTGCGCGAGCAGCGCGGAGCCGATGAGGGCCAGCAGGGTCGCGATACCGAGGGACCAGGCCAGCGAGTTGAGGTCCTTGCGCTCCGCGTCGAGCGACTTGAGCATGTAGCCGGTCGGGCCGCCGCCGTTGATCTGCGCGCCCGCGACGAGGTAGGGGCGGCCCTGGAGCGAGATGCGCTCCCAGTGCAGGTGGTATTTGCCGTCGTCCTTCAGATGCCGGGTGTTGACGGCGGTGCGCAGCGTCTGCGGCACGTCGTCGAGGGTGAAGACGTCCCGGTTGGACGGCGCCGCGCAGTCCTGGCCGTCCGAGGTCCTGCTGATCAGCACGACCTCGTAGGTGTCCGCGTCGCCGATCCGGGAGGCGGCGTCGTTGAGCGACATGCACGTGGGCTCGACGGGCAGCGAGGCGGCGTTGCGCTGGAGCGAGTCGCGGAAGTCGTTGAGCGCGCTGTTCTGCGCGCGGGTGAGGACGGCGTCGCGGTTGAGCCAGTACGCGATGCCGGACACCGACACCGCCGCGGTCAGCGCGACCGCGGCGAAGACGGCGACCAGCCGCAGCCGCAGACTCGTCCAGCGCAATATGCCGCTCCCCCAGCGTGCGGGGCGTGAGGTCACTGCGGCGTGTCCAGGCGGTAGCCGACCCCGCGGACGGTACGGATCAGGACCGGCGACGAGGGCACGTCCTCGATCTTGGCCCGCAGCCGCTGCACGCACGCGTCCACCAGGCGCGAGTCGCCCAGGTAGTCGTGCTCCCACACCAGCCGCAGCAGCTGCTGGCGGGACAGCGCCTGCCCGGGCCGGCGGCTCAGCTCCAGCAGCAGCCGCAGCTCGGTCGGGGTGAGCTGGAGGTCGCGGCCGTCCTTGGTGACGGTCATCGCGTTCCGGTCGATCACGATCGAGCCGAAGGCGGCGGAGTCGGTGCTGTCGCGCTCGCCGCGGCGCAGCACCGCGCGGATCCGGGCGTCCAGCACCCGGGGCTGCACGGGCTTGATGACGTAGTCGTCGGCGCCCGACTCCAGGCCCACCACGACGTCGATGTCGTCGCTGCGGGCGGTGAGCAGGATGATCGGCAGCTGGTCGGTGCGGCGGATGCGGCGGCAGACCTCGAAGCCGTCGATCCCGGGCAGCATGACGTCGAGCACGATCAGGTCGGGACGCTGCTCCTTGAGGAGCTTCAGGCCGTCCTCGCCCGTCGCAGCGGCCACCACGCGGTGACCCTGGCGGGACAGGCCGAGTTCGAGACCGGTGCGGATGGCGTCGTCATCCTCGATCAGCAACAGGAAAGGCACCGTGACATTGTTGCCTACCGCGGGCGGCCGCATGAAGTGCGGGGACAACTCGTCCGCAGCACCTTCACCCCCGGTCGCGGGCGGGGTGCGCCGGACGTCACGGGGCACCGGACCTCTGTGACGGGCCTGTGACACTCGACGGACGTCCCCATGAAACTGGCCCGGCAGGCTTTAGCCACATCGGGAGAGCGCAGGGCACACCGACTGCGACGCCGAAAGCAAGGCTGCAGGTTCCACTGAGGGGGGCGCGACATGAACGCACTGCTGGGTACCGCGACCGCCGCGGTCCACTCGCCGCGAGCGACGACGCACCGCGCTGCCAGGTCCACCGAACTGTCCGGCGCCGCGAACGGACGGGGGTACGCTCGCGGCGCCGGGCGCGTCTCCGCTTCCGCGTCGACGACGGTGGTCCGGCAGCGTCCCGCCTACATCACACCGCTGGAGCCGGCCGGGACGACCCCCGAGCCGTCCGGCGACTCGGCCGCGGAGTTCACCGCGTACGTGCAGGAACGGCGCGCGTCGCTCTACGCGACGGCCTACCACCTCACCGGCGACCGCTACGCGGCGGAGGACCTGCTCCAGAGCGCGCTGTTCTCCACCTACCGGGCGTGGGACCGGATCAGCGACAAGGCCGCGGTCGGCGGGTACCTGCGCCGCACCATGACCAACCTGCACATCAGCGCCTGGCGGCGGCGCAAGCTCAACGAGTACCCGACCGAGGAGCTGCCGGAGACGGTCGGCGACACGGACGAGATGGGCGGCACCGAGCTGCGCGCCGTCCTGTGGCAGGCGCTCGCCCGGCTGCCCGAGCAGCAGCGCACGATGCTGGTGCTCCGCTACTACGAGGGCCGCACCGACCCGGAGATCGCCGACATCCTCGGCATCAGCGTCGGCACGGTCAAGAGCAGCATCTGGCGGTCGCTGCGCCGCCTGCGCGACGACGAGGCGCTGTCGTTCGGCCGGGACGAGGCGGACGCCTTCGGCGAGCTGGTGGCCTGAACGGCCCGCCGTCTTCCGGACGGGGGGGGAACGGGGGAACGGGCCCCCGGGCGGCAAGGGGGATGCCGCTCGGGGGCCCGTTTGTGTCGTGCCCGGGGAGCCGCGCCGGGCTCGTTCAGCCGCTGATGGGCAGGCCGCCGAGCAGGCCGCCGACGGGGGCGACCTGGTTGCCGTCGAGGTGGTTGCCGGACGGGAGCAGGTTCTGCGGGTCGGCCGGCAGGGCGGACGTGCCGTTCAGCGCGGTCGCGCCGTTGGCGAGCGCGTTCTGCGCGGCGTCGGCGCCGGGGACGAGGTTCGTCGTGTTGCCGACCGGCAGGTTGCCGAGGACGACGGGGGCGGTGGCGCTCGCCGTGCCGGCCGCGGCGGCGGCGAAGGCGAGTCCGAGCGCACCGGTCGCGAGGGTCTTCTTGGTTCGAGTCTGCATGACGTCGGAACGTATCGACGTGCTCACACCGCGTGCAAACGGCGCGGCGCGCGCTGCCCGCCCACCGCGAACGCGCGGGCAGCGCCCGTAGAATCACCCTTCGCGGGGCGCGGAACCGCTGGCCAGCGGCCTGTCGTGGCCGCCGGGCTCGAAGAGCCACTCCGCCTTCAGCTCGGCGTAACCGGGCTTGATCACCTCGTTGATCATGGCGAGACGTTCGTCGAAAGGGATGAACGCGGACTTCATCGCGTTGACGGTGAACCACTGCATGTCGTCGAGCCCGTAGCCGAACGCCTCGACCAGGTGCTCGAACTCCAGGCTCATGCTCGTCCCGGACATCAGCCGGTTGTCGGTGTTGACGGTGACCCGGAAGTACAGCCGCCGCAGCAGCCCGATGGGGTGCTCGGCGTACGAGGTCGCCGCGCCCGTCTGGAGGTTGGACGTCGGGCACATCTCCAGCGGGACGCGCTTGTCGCGTACGTACGCGGCCAGCCGGCCCAGCGAGACCTGGCCGTCGGGGCCGGCCTCGATGTCGTCGATGATGCGGACGCCGTGGCCGAGCCGGTCGGCGCCGCACCACTGGAGGGCCTGCCAGATCGACGGGAGCCCGAAGGCCTCTCCCGCGTGGATGGTGAAGTGGTTGTTCTCGCGCTTGAGGTAGTCGAAGGCGTCCAGGTGCCGGGTGGGCGGGTAACCGGCCTCCGCGCCCGCGATGTCGAAGCCGACGACGCCCGAGTCGCGGTAGCGGTTGGCCAGTTCGGCGATCTCCTGGGAGCGGGCGGCGTGCCGCATCGCGGTCAGCAGCGCGCCGACGCGGATCCGGTTGCCGGACTCGCGGGCGCGCTTCTCCCCTTGCCGGAAGCCGGTGTTGACCGCCTCGACGACCTCGTCGAGCGTCAGGCCGCCCTCCAGGTGCTGCTCGGGGGCGTAGCGCACCTCGGCGTAGACGACGCCGTCGGCGGCGAGGTCCTCGGCGCATTCGGCGGCGACGCGGACGAGTGCGTCACGCGTCTGCATCACCGCGCAGGTGTGGGTGAAGGTTTCCAGGTACCGTTCGAGGGAGCCGGAGTCGGCGGCCTGCCGGAACCACGTCCCGAGCTTGTCGGGATCGGTCTCGGGAAGGCCGTCGTAGCCGGTCGCACGGGCGATGTCGACGATGGTGCCGGGCCGCAGGCCGCCGTCCAGGTGGTCGTGGAGCAGCACCTTCGGAGCACGGCGGATCTGGTCCCGGGACGGAGCGCCGGGTTTCGGCTTCTGCATGGGCGAAACGATAGTCCCTACGCGCGTAGAATTCGCAGGCGGGGCAAATATTTTCCGCTCGGCCATACTGCGCACACCCCGGTTTCTGCGATCGTTACGCCATGGCTTCACAAGCATTACCGGCACGCGGCGCCCGGCTGGGGCACCCCGTCGCGCCCGGGCTCGTGCCGACGCCCCGGTGGGGTCAGCACGCGGGCCGCGCGCCCCGGGGCGGCGAGGGGACGGACGGCGGGGCGACCGGCTCCACCGTGCGCGCCGTCGTGCTCGCCCTGCCCGGCGGTGACGCGCTGAGCACCCGGCGCCGCTCCCCGCTGGCCGCCGCGGTGATCTGGCCGCTGGCCCGCCACCTGGTACGCGAGGGGGCCGCCGACGGGGTCGCGGCGCATGTCGTCCACTACCGCTTCCGCGGCTGGAACGGCGGCCACGCGCACCCCGCGGAGGACGCCGAGTGGGCCGTGGGCGAGGCCGTACGGCGGTACGGCGACGTGCCCGTGTGCCTGGTCGGCATGGGCATGGGCGCGCGCGCCGCGCTGCACGCCGCCGCGCACCCGGCGGTGGGCTCGGTCGTGGCGCTCTCCCCCTGGCTGCCGGACGACCCGGAGCCGGAGCCGGTCAAGCAGCTGGCCGGGCGCCGGGTGCTGCTCGTGCACGGCACGCAGGACGAGTCCACGGACCCCGAGCTGTCGCTGCGCTTCGCCGAGCGCGCCAAGAAGATCAACCGCGAGGTGTGCCGCTTCGAGGTGCACTCCGACGGGCACAGCCTGCACCAGCACCGCTCCGAAGTCTTCGCGCTGGCCACGGACTTCGTCCTCGGCTCGCTCCTCGACCGCCCGTACGCCCGCCCGGTGGCCGACGCGCTCGCCGCTCCCCCGCCGCTGGGCCTGCGGATGCCGCTGGCGTCGGGTTTCGGCCGCGCTCTGCGCGCGTAGCGCGGCCGTCCGGGCCCCTGGGAGTGAACTCCCGGGCCCGGGCGGTCAGTAGCGGTAGCGGTCCATGTTGTAGAGCTTCGCCTCGTTCGGAGTGACCTTCTCCGGCAGGCTGTTGATCTCGGCGTCGATGACGGGCACGAGCTTGCCCAGCAGTGTCTGGATCCGGCTGCGGCGCCCGGAGATGTCCGAGGCCCAGGTGTCGGCGGCCTTGCCGACCCACACCTTCTTGCCGCCCATGTCCGAATTCGTCTGCTTCAGCGTGTCGTTGAGCGTGCCCATCTCGCCCATGAGCCGTGATCTCAGGCTCTTCAGGTCGGTGATCGCCGGATTCGGCACCGTCGCCTGCTGCTGAGCTGGTCCGCCCATGTCACTACCCCCGTAGTGGCGTTGCCCGCCGTTTGCCCTGCTGCTCTGTACGCACTGGAATGCGCCACGCATATCATAGCGCCAGCCGTTTCCCAGGAGGATGCCGTGACCGACAACGCCACAGGGGACAGGGCGGGCAACGCCGGGGGCGCGGGCACGCAACGCGACTCCGACGACCCCATCACCTTCTCCCCCCTCACCGTTCCCGACCGCGAGCGCCGCCGGCGCCGCAACCGGGTCATCGGCATCGCGGCGGCCGTCGTCGTCATCGCGGGCGGCATCACGACGTGGGTCGTGGTCGCGGGCGGGGGCGACGACAAGCCGGTCAAGCACACGGCGGTGCTCCCGAAGGCGTTCGGGGAGTACACGCAGGTGACCAAGCCAGAAGACTCCCTGTGGAAGTCCATCGGCGGCGACAACCCCGACCCGCTGAAGAAGGGCGGGGCGCGCGTCACGTACACCGCCCCGGACGGCACGGGCGCGACGGTCAGCGTCGAGGTCAACCCGCCGGACTTCACGTCGGACGACGGCACGCGCTACGCCCCCGGGTCGGACACCTTCACGAAATCGCTGCTGGGCGTGGAGGACTTGAAGGGAGTGCGCGAGTACCCGGCGGGCAAGTCGGGCGGCACGATCCAATGTGCCGATCCGTCCTCGCACGGCGTGACGATCACGACCTGCGGCTGGCAGAGCACGTCGGCCACGGTCACGTACACCCCCGTGCGTGACGGCAAGACCGTCACCGACAAGACCTCGGCGACCGCGGACAATCTGAAGACCTTCCTCGACGCCCTGAAGATCGAACCGCTGAAGTCCTGAGCCGCCCCTGATCCGAACAGCTCACCGAGCGCCGCCCGTCGACCGTACGGGCGGCGCTCACCCACCTCCGGGACCGGTCAGCCGTCCTGGAGGTGCTGGAACTGCTCCTGCTGCGTGAAGCCACGCGAATCCACGTGGTTGACGACCGCGGGGTCGATGAGCCAGTTGCTGTACGCGGTGCGCTGGCGCGGGGTCATGTCGTCGACGTTCTTGACCTCGCCCTTGTCGTCGAGGAAATTGTCCTCCGGCGTCTTGATGTAGCCCTTCGGGTCACCGGTGTACGTCATCGGTTTGTCGCCGCGCGGGTGGATGGTCACCGGCTCGGTGACGTCGGGGCTGAAGCCGCCGTTGTGCAGCTGCGCGTTCGCCGCGGCCTGGTAGTTGTACTGCCAGCTGGTGTCCAGCTCGGCGTCGTTGATCTTCTTGTACTTGTCGGCGAGACCGCCCGGGGCGTCCTCGGGCTTGACGGAGATCCCGGCGGCGACGAAGTCCACCAGCAGGTCCTGGGCCGTACCGCCCAGCTCGCCCGCCTTCGACGTACCCAGCTCGGTGATGGCCGTGGCCCCGCCGGTGGCGCCCGCCACCGCCAGGTCCGTCACACTGCCGATGAGCGCCGTACGCGCGCTGTTGACGCCCTCGGCCCACTTGGTGGCGTCGCCCTCGATGTTGCTCTTGGCGTACTCGAAGGCCTGGCTGTAGGCCTTCATCATCATGCCGTTCTGCATCGTGCGGAAGTCCTGGGCGTGGTCGTCCGTGTCCTTCTCCGCGCTGTTCACTTCCTCGGTGATCTGCGTGCGGAAGGAGTCGAAGAGCGCGCTCATGTTTCCCGCGGTCGTGGGGTCGCGGCAGGACTCGTTGAGCATCGCCTGCCACAGCGGCGCACCGACCTCCAGGCCCTTGCGGTTGGGGTCCTGGCCGGCCAGGAAGGCCTTCTGGTCCCACTGCGACATCTTCTCGGTGAAGCCGCCCGCCGTGGCGTCGGCGCCCCACAGCTTGTTGCCGGTCGGCGACGTGATCCCGTAGACCATGTCGCTCCAGTTGGCGGTGAGCAGCTTGCCGTAGTAGACGTCGATCGGGTCGTAGGTGTGGATGTCCTTCATGTCACCGTTCATATGACGGTAGTTGTCCATGAGGATGCGGCCCGTGAGCTTCTCGGCGAGCGGACGGTTCGTGGACTTGAGGTCGATCGTGCCGGCCGAGAGCATGTCCGCGAAGGCCTGGGCGCGGGACGGCGGCTGGCCGAGGTCCCACGGGCCGTGCGGGTACATCACCGTCTGCAGGCTGTCGTAGTTGTGGTCCATGAACTCGCCGGACGCCTCCGGGTTGGCGGCGATGGCGTTGAAGAGCTGCGTGTAGTGGTCGTTGTTGAAGGCGCCCTCGCCGCTGCCGTTCATGAACTCGGCCCCGCTGCGCTGGGGGTTCTTTTCGTCCCAGACGCGGTCGCCGAGGGCGACGAGGAAGTCCTTGTCCTGGGTGCCGCCCGGCAGCAGGGCGGTCATGTAGTCCGCCCGGAAGGCCTGGTTGGGGAACATGGACTTGTCGAACCACTTGTTCCAGCTGGCCTGCTTCTGCGCCGCGGTCTGCCCCTCGAAGGCCACCTTGGTGTAGGTGCCGAAGGTCTTGGCGATGATGTCGCGGTCGGCCGCGGCCTGGTCCGGGTGGTCGCCGTAGCGGCCGTACGGGGTCCCCGCCTGGTCGTTCGTGAGGAACATCAGCCGCTGCGGGCCGAGCTGGTCGTAGAACGCCTTGAGGTAGTCCGGGTCGTCGGCGTGCGCCTTGAGGTCGGCGAACAGGTCCTCACCGGGGTCGTCGCCGTCGTCGAGGGCCTTGTCGAACTGGTCGGCGAGCGCCTTGCCGTCCTTCTGCGACTGGGCGGTGGTGCCGACCATGCTCTCGTCGATCTGCACCATGCCCTTGTGGCCCGGATACGCCTTGTCGGCGGCGATCGCCAGGTGGTAGCGCCGGGTCAGCATCGGCATCTGGTCGTCCAACCAGCCGCAGATCCCGACCAGTTCGGTCAGCGACGACGTGTCGAGCCCGTGCCCCTCGAACGCCGACTTGTAGGACGAGGCCCGGTCCCGCAGGTTGTCCTTGTCCTTCTTGAAGGAGTCCGTCATTCCCTGCAGGGCTGATGCGTCTATGCCCGAGAACTCACCCACGTGTTCTTTCCTCCCCGTTGTGGATGCTGTGCGCGTGCCGTTGACGGCGCCGTACTGGCAGAGAGGATGTCACAAGGCGGCGTTCCGGTTCCGCTGCGTCGCAGAACAGGCGCCCTTGACACGGGAATTCAGACGATACGGTCCAGGACGATCGGGCCCGGCGTGAAGTCCGTGCCCTCGGGGGCGACCGTCACCGCGCCCTCCAGGGCCTCCAGGGCGTACGGGAAGCGCTCGGGGGTGTCGGTGTGCAGGGTCAGCAGCGGCTCGCCCGCGCGCAGCACGGCGCCCGGCTTGGCGTGGATCTCGACGCCCGCGCCCGCCTGGACGGCGTCCTCCTTGCGCGCGCGGCCCGCGCCCAGGCGCCAGGCGGCGACGCCCACCGCGTAGGCGTCCAGCGCGGTCAGGACGCCCGCGGCGGGGGCGGTGACGACGTGCCGCTCGGCGGCGGTGGGCATCGGGGCGTCGGGGTCGCCGCCCTGGGCGCGGATCATGCGGCGCCACACGTCCATCGCGGAGCCGTCCGCGAGCGCCTTCGCGGGGTCGGCGTCGGGGAGCCCGGCGGCGTCGAGCATGTCGCGGGCCAGCGCGAGGGTGAGGTCGACGACGTCCGCGGGGCCGCCGCCCGCGAGCACCTCGACCGACTCGCGCACCTCCAGGGCGTTGCCCGCGGTCAGGCCGAGCGGCACGGACATGTCGGTGAGCAGCGCGACCGTGCGCACCCCGTGGTCGGTGCCCAGGCCCACCATGGTGGCGGCCAGCTCGCGGGCGTCTTCCAGGGTCTTCATGAAGGCGCCGGAGCCGACCTTGACGTCCAGCACGAGCGAGCCGGTGCCCTCGGCGATCTTCTTGGACATGATGGAGGAGGCGATGAGCGGGATCGACTCGACCGTGCCCGTCACGTCCCGCAGCGAGTAGAGCTTGCGGTCGGCGGGCGCGAGGCCGTCACCGGCGGCGCAGATGACCGCGCCGGTGCCGCGCAGCACGTCCAGCATCTCGGTGTTGCTCAGGGCCGCGCGCCAGCCGGGGATCGACTCCAGCTTGTCGAGGGTGCCGCCGGTGTGGCCGAGGCCGCGCCCGGACAGCTGCGGCACCGCGGCGCCGCACGCGGCGACCAGCGGGGCGAGCGGCAGGGTGATCTTGTCGCCGACACCGCCGGTGGAGTGCTTGTCGGCGGTCGGCCGGTCGAGGGCGGAGAAGTCCATGCGCTCGCCGGAGGCGATCATCGCGGCCGTCCAGCGGGCGATCTCGGCGCGGTCCATGCCGTTGAGCAGGATCGCCATGGCGAGCGCGGACATCTGCTCGTCGGCGACCGCGCCGCGGGTGTACGCGTCGACAACCCAGTCGATCTGCTCGTCGCTGAGCCGGGCGCGGTCCCGCTTGGCGCGGATGACGGAAATGACGTCCATGGGGCTGCTCCTCGCCGCGGGCGCGGCTGGTGGTGGGTACGTGTCCGGTCCGCGCGGGGGTGCCCCGTGCGGACCGGAGCGGGGGCCTTACCGGCCGAGGTCGTCGGCCCCGAAGGCGTCGGGGAGGATCTCGCTCATCGGGCGCACCCCGGCCGCGGTGTCGACCAGCAGCGCGGGGCCGCCGTTCTCCCACAGCAGCTGGCGGCAGCGCCCGCACGGCATGAGGGGCTCACCGCGGCGGTCGACGCACGCGAAGGCGGTGAGCCGGCCGCCGCCGGTGGCGTGCAGCGCGGAGACCAGGCCGCACTCGGCGCACAGCGCGACCCCGTAGGCGGCGTTCTCGACGTTGCAGCCGACGACCGTGCGCCCGTCGTCCACAAGGGCCGCGGCGCCGACCGGGAAGCCGGAGTAGGGCGCGTAGGCCCGCTCCATGACCTCCCGGGCGGCCGCGCGCAGCGCCTTCCAGTCCACGTCGGTCACACTGGAGTCGCTGCACGCGCCGCTGTCCGGGCTCATCCGCCCTGCCCCTTCCGGTACGGCTGGCCGTCCGCCTTCGGCATCCGCAGGCGCTGCGAGAACAGGCCCATCACCAGCAGCGTGGCCACGTACGGCGAGGCCTGCACGACCTCGGAGGGGACGGAGTCGGTGGTCAGGTACCACAGTGCCAGCAGGGCGGCGAAGCCGAGCGCGAAGCCCGCCGAGATGTACGCCTTGCGGAGGTACTTCCACACCGCCATGGCCAGCAGCAGGATCGCCAGCAGCAGGAGCAGCGCGTGCACGGAGTCCGTGCCGCTGCGCAGCTGGAGGCTGTCGGTGTAGCCGAACAGGCCCGCGCCCATGGCGAGCCCGCCGGGCCGCCAGTTGCCGAAGATCATCGCCGCGAGGCCGATGTAGCCGCGGCCGCTGGTCTGGCCTTCGAGGTAGAAGTGCGTGCCGACCGACAGGAAGAAGCCGCCGAGCCCGGCGAGGCCGCCGGAGACGATGACGGCGATGTACTTGTAGAGGTAGACGTTGACGCCCAGCGACTCCGCGGCCACCGGGTTCTCGCCGCAGGAGCGCAGCCGCAGGCCGAAGGACGTGCGCCACAGCACGAAGAAGGTCGCGACGAAGAGCACCACGGCCAGCAGCGTCAGCGACGAGATCCGGGTGACGACCCCGCCGAGCACACCGGCGATGTCGGACACCACGAACCAGTGGTGCTTCTCCAGCGTGGCCAGCCAGTGCGCCAGGCCCGGCACGGTGAAGGTCTTCATGTCCTCCATCGGCGGCGACTGCTTGGGCGTGCCGCCCTCGGTCGCGGCCTTGCCGACGTTGAAGATCCGCTTGGCCATGTACGCCGTGACGCCCGCGGCCAGGATGTTCATCGCGACACCGGCGATGATGTGGTCGACGCCGAAGGTGACGGTGACGATCGCGTGCACCAGGCCGCCCGCCATGCCGCCGAGCACACCGGCGACGACGCCCATCCACGGGTTCATCGCCCAGCCGGCCCAGGCGCCGAAGAAAGTGCCGAGGATCATCATGCCTTCGAGGCCGATGTTGACCACGCCGGCCCGCTCCGCCCACAGGCCGCCGAGCCCGGCGAGCGCGATGGGTACGGCGCCGGTGAGCGTTCCGGCGATCTGCCCGGAGGACGTGACGTCGGTGGCGTTGTCGCCGGCGATGACGCGCACGGCGGACACCAGGACGAGTCCCGCGGCGACGATCAGCAGGAGGACGGGCACGGACAGCTTGCGGCGTCCGGCCTTGGCTCCGGGCGCGCGCGGCGCCGCGGGCGGCGGGGTCTGTACGGCGGTGGCGCTCACGCCGTCACCTCCTGCTGCTTGGTCGGGGTGCCTGCGGCGGCGAGTTCCGCGCCGACTTGGCGTTGCTGCCGGGTCAGGCCGTAGCGGCGGACCACCTCGTAGGCGATGACGACGGCGAGCACGATCGCGCCCTGGATGACGCCGACGATCTCCTTGTCGTAGCCCTCGAACTCCAGGCCGTTGGAGGAGCGCTCCAGGAAGGCCCACAGCAGGGCGCCGATGGCGATGCCGATCGGGTTGTTGCGGCCGAGCAGGGCGACCGCGATACCGGTGAAGCCGATGCCGGTCGGGAATTCGGTGCTGTACTGGTGGGCGTCGTTGAGCAGCGTCGCCATGCCGACGAGGCCGGCCATGGCCCCGGACAGCACCATGCTGATGATGACCATCCGCTTGACGTTGACGCCGCCGGCCTGCGCGGCGGACTCCGAGCGGCCGACCGCGCGCAGGTCGAAGCCGAAGCGGGTGCGCGACAGCACGAACCAGTAGACGACACCCGCGAGCCCGGCGAAGACGATGAAGCCGTAGACCGGTTCGGTCTGGGTGGTGAAGTTGAACAGGTGGCTGCCCGAGGGGAGCGGCTTGGTGCTGGTGCTCAGCGACTCCTTGTTGGTCACGCCGAGCCGGCCGTCCTGCAGGAAGTAGCCGATGACGATGCCGGCGATCGAGTTGAGCATGATCGTCGAGATGACCTCGCTGACCCCGCGGGTCACCTTCAGCACACCGGCGATCGCGGCCCACGCGGCGCCGACGACCATCGCGGTCAGCACGATGACCGGGATCTCGACGACACCGGGGATCGACATCGCACCGCCGACGGCGGCGGCGAAGAACGCGGCGATCCGGTACTGCCCGTCGACGCCGATGTTGAACAGGTTCATCCGGAAGCCGATGGCCACCGCGAGACCCGACAGGTAGTAGGGGGTCGCCTTGTTGAGGATGTAGACCTGGCTGTCGGACTTGCCGCCGTAGGTCATCATCAGGTGGAAGGCGTGGAAGGGTTCCTTGCCGCTGGCCAGCAGCACCAGTGCGGTGACGATCAGGCCGCCGACCACGGCGAGCACGGGTGCGGCCAGGCCCAGCAGCACCCGGTCCTTGTCGAACTTCTTCATCGGTCCTCTCCCCCGGCCTGCTTCGGTACGTCCGGCTCCCCCGCGGGTTCGTGTTCCAGGTGGCCCGCGGCGGCACCGGTCATGGCCGAGCCCAGCTCCTCCGGGGTGATCGTGGCCGGGTCGGCGTCCGCGACGAGGCGGCCGCGGTAGATGACCCGCAGGGTGTCGGACAGGCCGATCAGCTCGTCGAGATCCGCGGAGATCAGGAGCACCGCGAGGCCCTCGCGGCGGGCGGCCCGGATCTGGTCCCAGATCTGCGCCTGCGCGCCGACGTCCACGCCCCGGGTGGGGTGCGCGGCGATCAGCAGCTTGGGCAGGTGGCTCATCTCGCGGCCGACGATCAGCTTCTGCTGGTTGCCGCCGGACAGCGACGCGGCCGTGACCTCGATCCCGGGGGTGCGCACGTCGAACTCGCGCACGATGCGCTCGGTGTCGCGGCGCGCGGCGCCCGGGTCGATGAGCAGGCCGCGGGAGTTGGGGCGCTCGGTGACGTGGCCGAGGATGCGGTTCTCCCACAGCGGGGCTTCCAGCAGCAGGCCGTGCCGGTGCCGGTCCTCGGGGATGTAGCCGATGCCGTCCTCGCGGCGGGCCCGGGTGGGCACCCGGGTGATGTCGCGGCCGTCCAGGGTGAGCGTGCCGGCGTCCGCCGGCCGCATGCCCATGACGGCCTCGACGAGTTCGGCCTGCCCGTTGCCCTCGACTCCCGCGATGCCGAGGACCTCGCCCTTGTGGATGGTGAAGCCGATGCCGTCCAGGACGATGCGCTCGACGCCGTCGGAGTCGGTCTCGGCGAGCCGCAGGCCCTCGACGGTGAGCATCGGCTCGTCCGTGACGGTCGACTCGCGGGTCTCCGGCGACGGCAGCTCGCTGCCGACCATCAGCTCGGCGAGCTGCCGGGCGGTCGTGGAGCCGGGGTCGGCGTCGCCGACCGTGGTGCCGCGGCGGATGACGGTGATCGCGTCCGCGACCGACAGCACCTCGCCGAGCTTGTGCGAGATGAAGATGACCGTCAGGCCCTCGGACTTCAGCTCCCGCAGGTTCTCGAAGAGCGCCTCGACCTCCTGCGGGACGAGCACCGCGGTGGGCTCGTCGAGGATGAGGATGCGGGCGCCGCGGTAGAGGACCTTGAGGATCTCCACGCGCTGCCGGTCGGCCACGCCCAGGTCCTCCACGAGGGCGTCCGGCCGCACGCCGAGCCCGTACGCGTCGGATATCTCCCTGATGCGCGCGCGGGCGCGCCCGCCGATGCCGTACGCCTTCTCGCTGCCGAGGACGACGTTCTCCAGCACCGTGAGGTTGTCGGCGAGCATGAAGTGCTGGTGGACCATGCCGATGCCGCGGGCGATCGCGTCGCCCGGGTCGTGGAAGTCGGCGGCCTCGCCGTTGATGGCGATGGTGCCCTCGTCCGGCTTCTGCATGCCGTAGAGGATCTTCATCAGGGTGGACTTGCCCGCGCCGTTCTCGCCCACCAGGGCGTGCACGGTGCCGCTGCGGACGGTGATGTCGATGTCGTGGTTGGCGACGACGCCGGGGAACCGCTTGGTGATGCCGCGCAGTTCGACGGCGGGGGCTGCGGGGGGACTCGTGGACGCGTTGATGGCGCACTCTCCTCGGGGGAAAGGCTCGGGCAGGGTGGAACTGTCGCGCGGCCGAGGCCCGGAGGGGCTGCCGGAGCAGTCCCTGCCGGGCCTCACGGACCGTACCGGGTCATCCGCCCGAGGTCACGGGGTCGCGCTGACCTTGACCTGGCCGGAGACGATCTTCTGCTTGGCCGCGTCCAGCTGGGACTGGATGTCGGCGATGAAGTTGCCCGAGGTGGCCAGCGACACGCCGTTGTTCGCGAGGTTGTACGTGTTGGTGCCGACCTTCGGCTTCTTGTCCTTGTCGACCGAGACGATCAGGTCGTAGACCGCCACGTCGACGTTCTTGACCGCCGAGGTGAGGATGGACTTCTGGTACTTGGCCAGCGCCGGGTCCTGGTACTGGTCGGAGTCGACGCCGATCGCCCAGGCCCCGGACTTGCCGGCGACCTTCTGGATCGAGCCGTCGCCGGACAGGCCGGCCGCGGTGTAGATGACGTCGATGCCGCGGTCCAGCATGCCCTGGGCCTTGCCGGCGGCGGAGGCGGCGTCGTTGAAGCCGCGCGGGTCGTTCTTGTACAGGTACTCGCGGGTGACCTGGACGTTCGGCTTGGTGTCCTTGACGCCCTGGGCGAAGCCCGCGTCGAAGGTCCCGATCAGCGCGTTCTGCACACCGCCGATGAAACCGACCTTGCCGGTCTTGGTCTTCAGCGCCGCCGCGACGCCCGCGAGGTACGAGGACTGCTCGGTCGCGAAGGTCATGCTGTCGACGTTGGGCAGGTCCACGACGGAGTCGACGATGCCGAAGGTCGTGTTGGGGTACTTCTTCGCGATCTTCGTCAGCGCCGGGCCGTAGGTGTAGCCGACCGCTATGACCGGGTTGTAGCCCGCGGCCGCCATCGCGTCGAGGTGCTGCTCGCGGTCGGAGTCCGTCTCGCCGTTGGCGGCGGTCAGCTCCTTCGACTCCACGCCCAGCTCCTTGTCGGCCTTGTCCAGGCCGCGCGCCGCCGAGTCGTTGAAGGAGTGGTCACCGCGGCCGCCGACGTCGTACGCGATACCGGGGCCCTTGGACTTGGCGCCGCCCGAGCCGGTGCTGGAGCTGCTGTTGCTCGACGAGCTGTTGTCGTCCGTCGTGCTGCTGCCGCACGCGGCCACGGACAGCGCGAGAGCCGCGGTGGCCACGCCCGCGGCAGCGATCTTGGATACCCGGCGCAAGAGGGTCCCCTTCGGTTGTGTCGCGCCCCGTCCGGCGCTGGCTACGCGGGAGCTTAACGCGCGTAGATGTCAGGTAAAGACCGAATGAAGGCCCGTTATCGGATCGACGCATTTCCGCTGGGTGAAGCCCCGGTAGCCGGGGCTTCACACCGTGTCAGGCCAGCAGGACAACCCCTGTGAAGAGGTTCACACCGACCTCGATCGCGCCCTCGTCCGCGTCGAAGTCGCCCTGGTGCAGATCGCGCTTGGCGGTGTCGCCGGGCGACCGCACCCCGAGCCGGGCGAGCGCTCCTGGCACCTGCTCCAGATACCACGCGAAGTCCTCCCCGCCGAGGCTCTGCTCGGTGTCCTCCACCGCGTGCAGACCGTACCGCGCGGTCATGGCGTCCCGCAGCATCTCGGTCGACGCCGCCTCGTTGACGGTCGGCGGCACCCCGCGCTGGTAGGTGATCTCGACCTTGGCGCGGTACATCGACGCGACCTGGTCGATCAGCTCGTGCACCAGGTCCGGGGCGTCGTGCCACGCCGCCAGGTCCAGGCAGCGCACGGTGCCCTCCAGCTCGGCGTGCTGCGGGATGACGTTCGCGGCGTGCCCGGCCTGGATGCGGCCCCACACGATGCTCAGGCCCGCGCGCGGGTCCACCCGCCGGGTCAGCACCATCGGCAGCTCGGTCGCGAGCTTCGCGGCGGCCATCACCAGGTCGGTCGTCAGGTGCGGCCGGGCGCTGTGCCCGCCCGGGCCGTCCAGCGCCAGCAGCAGCTTGTCGGCGGCCGAGGTGATCGCGCCCTGCCGCAGGCCGACCTTGCCGACCTCCACCTTCGGGTCGCAGTGCACCGCGAAGATCCGCTCGACGCCGTCGAGCACCCCGGCCTTGATCGCGTCGATCGCCCCGCCGGGCATGACCTCCTCGGCCGACTGGAAGACCAGCCGCACCGGCCGCGGCAGCCTCCCCTGCCGCTCCAGCTCCGCGAGGACCAACCCGCTGCCGAGCAGGACGGTGGTGTGCACGTCGTGCCCGCACGCGTGCGCCCGCCCCTCGACGGTCGAGCGGTACGGCACGGCCTTGAGGTCGGTCACCGGCAGCGCGTCCAGGTCGGCCCGCAGGGCGAGCCGCCCGCCGGGCCGGTCGGGCCCGATGTCGCACACCAGCCCCGTCCCGCCGGGCAGCACCCGCGGCCGCAGCCCCGCCGCCTCCAGCCTGGCCCGGACCTTCGCGGTGGTCTCGAACTCCTGCCGGCTCAGCTCCGGATGCCGGTGCAGATCCCGGCGGAAGGCGATGAGCTCGTCGCGCAATTCTTCGGACAGCGCGCCGGACGGCGCTGAGGGTGAGTCGTTCACCTCAGTCAGGGTAGGCCCCTGCGGCCCCGCGGCCGGGCCGATCGAGCAGAAAAGGTGAAGATACCGCCCCTCTGTGGAGAGAAAGTCCCCCGATCGGCGCATACCTGGCTAACCTCAGGGGTATGTCCACCTATTTGGGGTCCGGACACGCACCCCAACCTGTCCCGCGGCCCTGCCCCTACGAGGCGGCGCCCCTCCCGCTCGTGGCCTTGCACCCACGCTGCTGGGACCAGATGACACATATAGCTGAACCGCTTGGCTACGCTGGCGCCATGACTGCACTGCCTGACTGGATGGTGCCGCCGCGCCCGGAAGGGTGGTTCGCGGAGGACCTGGACCACCTGCCGGAGGCGCCCCGCCACACCGAACTGATCGACGGAGCCCTCGTCTTCATGATGTCCCCGCAGCGGTGGTGGCACGGCCACCTCGTCACCACGTTGACTGTCGCGCTGATGCAGCAGGTCCCGGAAGGCTTCTCCGTCGGCCGGGAGATGACCGTCCGCCTGGATGCCCGCAACCGCCCCGAGCCCGACCTCCTGCTCACGACCCGCCCCTTCGAGGACGACCGCACATGGTTCGCCCCCGAGGACGTCGTGCTCGTCGTCGAGGTCGTCTCGCCGGAGTCCGCGCACCGCGACCGCACGGTCAAGCTGCAGAAGTACGCGGCGGCGGGCATCGTGCACTACTGGTGCATCGAGGACGAGGACGGCAGCCCCGTCGTCCACGTCTACGAGCTCGACGAGCCGACCGGCGCGTACGCGCCCGCGGGCATCTTCCGGGGGACGCTCAAGCGGCCCGTCCCGTTCGACATCGTCCTCGACCTCGACGCCCTGACCCCCTGACCGGCCGCTACGCCTCCTGGGCCGTGGGGCCCAGGAGACGGGCGTAGAGGTCGAGGAGCGGGACGGACTCGGTCTGCCAGGACCACTGGCGCAGGACGTCGACCCGGTCGTACGCCTTGCGGTAGCGGCGCGGGTTGGTCAGGACGGCGCCGACCGCGCGGACGAAGTCGGCGGTGTCGCCCGAGCGGAAGACCTCGCCGTTGCCCAGCTCCAGGGTGGCCGCGGCCATCGCCCGGACGTCGCTCACGACCACCGGCAGGCGCGCGTGGGCGTATTCGAAGTAGCGGGTGGCCAGCACCGGCTGGTGGTGCGGGAGCTTGTGGACGGGCAGCACGCCGATGTCCGCGGACGCCAGGAACGCCGGGATCTCCGCGACCGGCACGTACGGCAGGACGTGCAGCCGCCCGTGCACGCCGAGTTGCGCCGCCCGGTCCAGCAGCGGGGCCAGGTCCGGGTGCGCGGGGTCGGGCACCACGAAAGCCGCGTGCAGGTCGTACAGCTTCGGCAGCGCCTCCACGACGAGCGCGTGCCCGCGGTCCGGGGCGACCGGCCCCGTGTGCACCAGCAGCGGCACGTCCGCCGCCAGCCGGCAGCGCTCCCGCACCCCGCCCTGCGGCACCCGCGGGCCCTCCACCAGCGGCGGGGCGTTGCGCACCACCGCGGGCGTCGCCGCCAGCCGGTGCCGCGCCCGCAACTCGCGCGCCAGCCCCTGCCCGACCGTCACGACACCGTCCGCCTCCCGCGCGAAGGACCGCTCGTGCGCGTCCGCCGCCACATTCGCCCGCCGGGTCGCCGCGGGCGTACGGGACGGCGCGTCCCACACCACCTCGATACGGTGCCCCGACCCCTCCGCCCGCAGCGCCGCCCGGATCGCCACGCCCAGCGCGCGGTGCCCCAGCGCATGGATCAGCTGCGGCCGCACCGCGTCCAGCACCGGCCCGTACGCGACCTCCTCGTCCAGCAGCCCCGGGTCCAGCCGCCGCCACGCCCGGCGCCCCAGCACCAGCCGCGCCACATCCGTCATCAGGTTGTCCAGCCGCGCGTCCGGACTGCGCCGCCGCCGCACCGCCGCCACGTACTGCGCCGCGCGCACCCGCGTCCACCCCGCCCGCACCCCGTACCGCACCCACGCCACCGCGTGCCCGCAGCGGGCCAGCGCCAGCAGCGGCAGCGGCCGGTGCACCACGACCAGCTCCGCCGCCCGCGTCATCAGCAACTGCCGCACCGCCGCAAGCCGTACCGTCCGGTGGTCGTACGCCCCCGCGCTCCGGTACGCCAGCGGCCACCGCAGCCCCGGCCGCGGCCGCCGCACCCGGTGATTCCCCAGCACCCCCGCGACGCCGACCTGCCGCACGTCGATTCCGGGCAGCCGCACCGTGGCAGGGGCCTGCCCCACCAACGTCACGCGATACCCCGCACCGCGCGCCGCCTCCGCCACCCGCAGCGCCCGCGAATCCCCGTCCACCCCGCCACTCGTCACCACGGCCAGCCGGACGCCGCGCCTCCCCTTGAGGGCGACCCCCTCCGACGGCTCCCCCGTCATGGGCCGAGCATGCGCCGACTCGGCGCCGCGTAAAGATCCCGCCATCCCCGCACCCTGTCCTACGGAGTTGATCACGAGGTTACGTCCCCCTTACGCGGGGGCAAACACGCCCACCGCGGTGGCGCCCGCGCCTGGCGGCGCGGGGTGTTTCCCACCCCCAGCCACCCGTGCGAGTCAGATGTCGTCTGACGGTCCCCCTGTGGGGCGCATTCGCCGTCGGGGGCTAACCGCAGTCCCCAAGACATCCGCCCCCACCGGCAGGCAGCCGCCAACGCTCCCGGGAGGGGGACGGTGCGGGGTGCCCCCGCAGGAATGCGCACACAGGACCCGCCACCTACCCCCATGACGTCAGACGCGCATTCCGAGGAGGTGCCCCGTGCCGGCACCCGACCCACCCCCCGCACGCAACGCGCGATGCCCCGCCGGGTACACCAGGGGCGCGAGGAACTGCGCGAGCAACCACCCACCGGCAGAAGGTCGCGCGGACCACCGCAACCCCCCGCCCCGGAGCGGCACCCCCTACCGAGTGGGCGACTTCGCCGAAGACGTGATCGCCGCCAGAAACGTATGCGCCCGCTCGCCCGCCGCAGGCGTGAGCCACGCCGGATCGATGTCGACGACCCGGAGGTCGACTCCCGTACCCGCGAGCACCAGAGGCAACGTGTGGACGACCGTCGACGGGAAGGAGAGGATCACCCGCCCCGCCGGCCCGCGCCGGGCGACGAGTTCGAGCGGGAGGTCGGGCCGGACGATCTCCAGGCCCGTCTCCGCCGCGAGCCGGTGCAGCTTCTCCTGCGCCTCCTTGCGGTGCGCGAAATACCGCCGCGCACCATGCCGCGCCGCGAGATCCGCGACGACCGCGACGTAGCGCTCGGGGTCGACGACGCCGGTCTCGACGAGCGAGGTCCCGATGAGGTCCGTCCCCGCGAGCACGTGGGGCGGCCCGAAGCGGCCGCGGGTCCAGGAGAAGGCGTTGACGGTGAGCGCCATCCCGGCGGGCGGCGTGGCGGGCATCGCGCTGAAGAGCTCGACGCGCCGCCGCCCGCCCGGCGTGAGGCGGCGCCGCGCGGCGGAGGCGAAGACGCCGAAGGCGGCCTCGACGAGCGAGCGCCGCCGCCCACTGCGGTGCCAGCGGACGAGCCGCCCGCCGCGTTCCAGCAGGGCGGTGAACTCCATCGTGGCGGTGCCGTCGTCGACGACGGTCAGCTCCTTCGCGCGGCACAGCGGCAGCAGAACCTGCACGAGCCGCGAGAAGGGGTCGCCGATGACGAGCCGCCGCACCCGCAGCAGCGTGGGCGCGAGCGCGAGCGCCGTACGCAGCAGCCCGCCGCGGTTGCCGCGGGCCTCGAACCAGCGCACGGCCAGGCCCTCGTCCCGCGCGAGTTCGGCCATCCGCCGCAGCTGCCCGCGGCTGGTGGGGTCGGCGGGCGAGAGCACGACGACGGTGACCGGCACGCGCCCGCGTACCGCCGTACCCCCCGCCGTACCGCCACCCCCCGGGCCGCCGTCCCGGGCGGCGGGGATGCCGGGCTGTATGTGCGCCCACTCCAGGACGTTGAGCAGTTGCACGGGTGACTCGACCAGCGCGACGGTCCCGTGGCCCGGGTGGGGCGCGGGGGTGCGGTCGGGGGTGGCGGTCGTCCTCGACTCGTCCATGTCCTCGTGTCCTCGGTGCCGGCTCGGCGTTCTGTCGTGGGCGCTCGGCCGCGCGTCAGACGGAAGCGGCGGCGTCGGCCCCGGCGGCCTCCGTACCGGCCCCGGCGGCCTCCGCCTCCGCCTCCGCCTCCGCAACGACACCGGCGACGCGGCGCAGCTTCTTCATCGGGCCCAGCTCGCCCTCGTAGACCTTCTTGACGCCGTCGCCGAGCGAGGTCTCGATGATGCGGATGTCGCGGACGAGCCGCTCCAGGCCCTGCGACTCGACGGACGCGGCCTGGTCGGAGCCCCACATGGCGCGGTCGAGGGTGATGTGCCGCTCGACGAAGACGGCGCCGAGCGCGACCGCGGCGAGCGTGGTCTGGAGGCCGACCTCGTGGCCGCTGTAGCCGACGGGCACGTTCGGGTACTCGTTCCGCAGCGTGTTGATCATCCGCAGGTTGAGCTCCTCGTGCTTGGCCGGGTAGGTCGAGGTGGCGTGGCACAGCACGATGTTGTCGCTGCCGAGCACCTCCACCGCGTGCCGGATCTGCTTCGGCGTCGACATGCCGGTGGAGAGGATCACGGTGCGGCCGGTCGCACGCAGGGCGCGCAGCAGGTCGTCGTCGGTCAGGCAGGCGGACGCGACCTTGTGCGCGGGCACGTCGTACTGCTCCAGGAAGGCGACCGACTCGACGTCCCACGGGGAGGCGAACCAGTCGATGCCGCGCTTGCGGCAGTATTCGTCGATCGCCCGGTAGCCGGCCTCGTCGAACTCGACGCGGTGGCGGTAGTCGATGTACGTCATCCGGCCCCAGGGGGTGTCGCGCTCGATGTCCCACTGGTCGCGCGGGGTGCAGATCTCCGGCGTCCGCTTCTGGAACTTGACGGCGTCGCAGCCCGCGGCGACGGCCGCGTCGATCAGCGCGAACGCGTTCTCCAGGTCGCCGTTGTGGTTGATGCCGATCTCACCGGTGACGTACACGGGCTGGCCGTTGCCGATGTGGCGCGAGCCGACCTTGCGGAGGTTGGCCGGGAGCGAAGCGAGAGGAGAGTTCACGGGTGGTTCCTTAGGAGGTTTCGGGACTGGATCAGGGGTGTGGTGGCCGGGTCAGCGGGCCAGAGTGGGGCCGAGGAGCCAGGCGGCGATCTCGCGGATCGCGCCGAAGCCGCCCTCGGCCGTGGTGATCGCACGGGCGGCGGCCCGTACGACGTCGTGGGCGCCGGCGACGGCCACGGGCCAGCCGACCAGGCCGAAGCACGGCAGGTCGTTGACGTCGTTGCCGGCGTAGAGCACCCGCTCGGGCGCGATGCCGTTCTCCTCGCACCACTGCTTGAGCGCGAGGTCCTTGCGGTCGATGCCGTGCAGAACGGGCACGTTGAGCTTCCGGGCCCGTGCGGCGACGACCGGGTTGGTCTCGGTGGACAGGATGAGCACGGGGAGTCCCGCGCGGCGCAGGGCCGCGATCCCGAGCCCGTCACCGCGGTGCACGGTGACGGCCTCATGTCCGTCCGCGTCGATCAGCACCCGGTCGTCGGTCTGGGTGCCGTCGAAGTCCAGTACGACCGCGTCGACGTCGTCGCGGGTCGGGGTGGCCGCCGTCGGGTCGAGCAGCGGGGCCAGGGCGCGGGCGCGCGCGAGGTCGGCGGGCTCGTCGATCTCCAGCACCTTGGCGGGGTCGGTGCGCACGAGCGCGGTGCGCCCGAAGAAGCGGTGGCCCGCGGCCCGGAAGCCGGCCGCGCGCATCGCGTACGCGGTGCCCGTCTCCAGCAGGTCCTGCGGGCGGTCCTGGCGGCGGGGGCGGGTGGCCTTGTCGTGGTTGACGCCGTACGCGGAGGGGTCCTGGTCCACGCCTTCCCGCCATATGAAGCCGTGGAAGGGCGCGACGGTGTGCGCGGTGTCGGCGCCGCCCTCGGTGACGGCGGCCACGACGCCGTCGATCTCCTCGGCGGTGACGAACGGGCTGGTGCACTGCACGAGCAGCACCACGTCGGTGCTTCCCCGCTCCGCGCCGGTCATCGCCTCGTACGCGTCCATCGCGTGCAGCACCGCGGCCTCGCTCGTCGCGGTGTCCCCCGCGATCGCGGCCGGCCGCAGCACGACGTCGGCGCCGGCCGTACGCGCGACCTCGGCGATCGAGGGGTCGTCGGTCGACACGACCACGCCGGTCACGCGGCGCGCCCGGCGGGAGGCGTCCACCGCCCGCGCGACGAGGGGCACACCCGCGACCGGCGCGAGGTTCTTCCCGGGCACCCCCTTCGACCCCCCGCGCGCGGGGATGACGACGAGAACGCTCCGGTTTGCCGCCGGCGGCTCGGTGCTCATGAGGTGACTCCTGTCGTGAGGGTGAGCAGGGCGCCCCGAAGGGGCGCGGGGAACTGCGCGAGCAACCACCCACCGGCCGGTGGTCCGGAGCGGACCGAACTGCCCCTTTCGGACGGTGGCGACCCGCGCCCCGGTGGGGGCTCCCCGCGCCCCTTCGGGGCACAGCCCCCACGGCGAGTGCGGCTCACAGCTGCCCCCAGCGGCGGATGGCGGGGGCTACCCGCTGAACCCCCTGCCGGTAGGCAGTGCGCGCGGAGTTGCGCACGAACTCCCGTACAGCCGCCCGCACGGGCCCCGCCTCGCGGGGGGCGAAGCCGGGGACGGGCTCGCCGGTGGGGTCGAGGCCGTGGCGGGCGAGGACGCCGGGGAGGTAACCCGGCGCGGTGCGCAGGGTGTAGTACGGCTCCAGCGGGGGGAGGGACTCCTCCTCCAGGAGCGCGGCGACCCGGCCGCGCAGGGCCGCGTACGGGGCGGCGCCGTCGACCCCGTGGGTGGACGTCCATTCCGCGGAGGCCCGCGGCAGGTGCCCGTCGTCCAGCTCGTCCCACGAGGCGTAGCAGCCGGAGCCGAGGAAGTGGTGGTTGCCGAGCGACTCGCGGATGCCGAGGTCGGTGAGCACCGCCGTGGGTATGCCGCGGTGCAGCGATTCGAGCGCGGCGGTCGAACTGACCGTCACCAGCAGGTCGGTGCGGTCGAGGACCTCGGCCATGTTGCCGTAGACCAGGCGCAGGTTGTCCGGTGGTTCGAGGTCGGCCACCAGCTTCTGGTAGGGCTGCTCCTCGATGTGCGTGGTGTGCTCGCCGGGCTTGCTGCGCAGCTTGACGAGCACCTCGCGGCGCGGGTGCAGCCGGGCGTGGGCGACGGCGCGGCGCAGCAGGTGCAGCCGGTCCTTGCGGCTGTCGGGGACCGAGGGCTGGACGGCGAAGGTGACGGTGAGGGGCCGGGTCTCGTCGGGCCGGTAGTGGTCGCCGCCGAGGAAGGGCAGCGCTGTCTCGACGATGCTGCCGGTGCGGTGGCCGACGCCCTCGTAGACGTCGCGGAAACGGCGGGCGTCGTCGGCGCTGTTGGCGAGGACGACGTCGGCGCCGGCCCGCAGCAGCAGGCCGTCGGTGAGCTTCTCGTAGACGACGCCGACGTATCCGGTCACGACGACGGGGCGGCGGGCGCGGCCGGCCCAGGCGTGCTGGAAGCCGTGCAGCAGGGCCTGGCAGGTGCCGCCCACGCAGGAGACGACGACGACGTCGCAGGTGTCGGCGCTGGTCTCGGCGAGGATCTCGGCGGCGGTGCGCTCGACCATCGTGTCGGCGGGGATGCCGAGTTCGGCGAGCTGGCGCGGCGTCGGGGTGGCGCGGCCCCGCAGCAGGCGCGCGTCGAGCCGGGCGTCGGGGTCGATCCGGCGCGCGACGAGCGCGCCCCATTTCCACCGGGTGTCCGAATCGGCGATCACCGTGACCCGCAGCGGGCCTGACGTACGTGTTGGCACAGCGCCGACAGTAGGAAGCGGGCGGGTGGAAATGACGAAGCGAAGGACAACGGGAGGTAAACAGAATGCCGCTACTTTGCACGGAGGGCTCCCGATCAGCGGCGTCACCGGTTGGCCATTTTCCGTTTACCCAAACGTCCCCCGGTCGCCAAGTGCCCCGGGCCGCAGGACCATAGGATTCATCGGGTGGTCAAGCTCTCCGTCATCGTGACGTTCTACAACGTGCAGCAATTCGTGCCCGACGCACTGCAAAGTCTGCGCGCGAACAACCGTCCGGATTACGAGTTCCTGCTGATGGACGACGGGTCCTCGGACCAGACGCCGCGGCTGCTCGAAGAAGGAGCGCGGACCCTGCCCGGCGCGCGGGTGCTGCGGCGCGAGCACGGCGGCGTGTCCGCCCTGCGCAATGCCGGAATCGACGCCTCCGAGGGCAGGTACCTGACCTTCATGGACGGCGACGACTGGATGGCCCCGGGCTATCTGGACGGGCTCGTGCACGCGATGGAGGAGCTGGACGTCGACTTCCTGCGCACCGACCACGTCAAGTGCACGGGCGCCAACCGGGAGATCGTCCGGGCGCCGCACGGCCGCCGGAACGCCGTGCTCGCGCCGCGCGCGTGCATCCTGCCGGCCGAGCGGCCCTCGCTCGTCGACTACCCCAACCTGCCCTTCGGCGCCTACCACCGGCGCACCGTGGACCGCGGCCTGCTGCGCATGCCCGAGGATCTGCGCACCGCCGAGGACCGGCTGTGGGCGTGGCGGATGCACCTGAACGCCGAATCCGTCGGTGTCGTCGGCCTGCTGGGGATGCATTACCGCCGTGATGTGAGCACCTCGCTCACGCGCATCGGCGACGAGCGCCAACTCGATTTCGTCCGCTCGTGCGAACTGGTCTTCGACATGCTCGCGAAAGACCCTGAGGGCGAGCGCTACCTGCCGAAAGCCATCCGGCAGTTCTGCGCGCTCGTCATTTTCCACCTGGAACAGATAGACCGCTTCGAACCCGCCGTCGCACGCCGCCTCAAGTCGGTGAGCGCCGCCGCTCTCGGCCGGCTGCCGGCGGAGACGCTGAACGCGGTTCTGGACGCGATGGATATCGAACGCAGCACGAAGATCCGCAGATTGCGCTGGCGGTCCGGCGGCGGCTCCGGCGGCGGCTCCGGCACCGGCAACGGAACGGAGGCCGCGTGATGGCCACCACCCAGCTGCTCATGGCGTCCACCCTCTACGGGGCCGCGACGCTCGCCGCCGCCGTCGACGCCGGCGCCCTCCCGCCCGCCGACCGCCGCATCCTCGTGGTCAGCAACAACGCCTCCGTGCCCGAGACGCACCCCGCCCTCGACGAGGCGCCCGGCTTCGCCGCGCTGCGCTCCCGCTTCGACCGGCTGGTCTCCTGGAACGCGCTCGTCAGCCCGCTGCACCCGGGCGGCTGGACCCCGCGCGTCAACGAGATCCCGATGTGGGAGCGGCATGTGCGGATGCTGTGGGACCTCGGGGACGACGACGTCGACCTGGTCGTCGAGTCCATCCAGGTCGCCCCCTCGCTCGCCTTCGCGCAGGTCTTCACCGGGGCGCCCATCACCGTCTACGCCGACGGCCTCATGTCCTACGGCCCGACGCGCAACAAGCTCGGCCTGCTCGTCGACACCCGGATCGACCGGCTGCTGCACCTGGACCTCGTGCCGGGCCTGCGGCCGCTGCTGCTCAGCGAGTTCGGCGTCGAGCCGCAGGTCGTGCCGAGCGCGGAATTCACCAAGGTCCTCCAGGAGGTCGCGGAGGCCTCCGCCGGCGCCGACGTCCTCGCCGGCCTCCCGCAGGGCGCCGCGCTGCTGCTCGGCCAGTACCTCTCCGCGCTGAACATCCTCAGCGTGCGCGAGGAGGAGGAGCTGCACCTGTCGATGGTGCGCGGCGCGGCCGCGCTCGGCCACCGGGACATCGTCTTCAAACCGCACCCCACCGCGCCCGCGAGCTGGACCGAGCCGCTGGTCGCGGAGGCCGAACGCCTCGGCTGCCGGCTGACGGTGCTCGACACGCCCGTGCTGGCCGAGGCCGTCTACCTCAAGGCCCGCCCCGCGCTCGTCGCCGGCTGCTTCTCCACCGCGCTGCTCACCGCGTCCGCGCTCTACGGCATCCCGGTCGCCCGCACCGGCACGGACCTGCTGCTGGAGCGGCTCTCGCCGTACCAGAACAGCAACCGCGTGCCGGTCACGATCGTGCACGCGCTCCTGCCGGAGCTGACCGCCCCGGCGGCGGTGCGCGCGTGGACCCCGCCCACCCCGGAGTCCGTCGCCGCCGACCTCACCCCGCTGATCCGCACGGTCGGCTTCTGCATGCAGTCCGCCGCGTATCCGCATCTGCGCGACGAGGCCACCGCCTGGCTCACCGCGCATCTCACGAAGCGCACCTGGCCGTACTTCAAGCGCCGCCGCCTGACCTCCCTGGGCCTGCCGGGAGGCGTCCCGGCCAAGCTCTCCTTCGTCCCCCGCAACCGCGTCGTCCGCCGCGTGGCGCGCCGGGCGCGCGCCCTGAGCAGGAGGGCGCGCGCCTGAAGGACGCGGGGGGAAGCCTCAGAACGTGTCGGACGGCACGTACGTCCCCCACACCGCGCGGAGCGCGTTGCACACCTCGCCCACCGTCGCGCGGGCGCGCAGCGCGTCCCGCATGGGATAGAGGACGTTGTCGGTGCCGCCCGCCGCCTTCTGGAGGGCGGCCAGCGCCGTGTCGACCGCGTCCTGGTCGCGTCCGGCGCGCAGCGCGGCCAGCCGCGCGGCCTGCTGGGCCTCGATGGCCGGGTCGACGCGCAGCGGCTCGTACGGCTCCTCCTCGTCGAGCTTGAAGCGGTTGACGCCGACCACGACGCGTTCCCCCGCGTCCGTCTCCAGGGCGATGCGGTAGGCGCTGCGCTCGATCTCGGACTTCTGGAAGCCGTGCTCGATCGCGGCGACCGCGCCGCCGAGCTCCTCCACGCGGGCCATGAGGTCGAGGGCCGCGGCCTCGACGTCGTCGGTGAGCTTCTCGACGACGTAGGAGCCCGCGAAGGGGTCGACGGTCGCCGTGACGTCCGTCTCGTACGCCAGCACCTGCTGGGTGCGCAGGGCCAGGCGCGCGGACTTGTCGGTGGGCAGCGCGATCGCCTCGTCGAAGGAGTTGGTGTGCAGCGACTGCGTGCCGCCGAGCACCGCGGCGAGGCCCTGCACCGCGACCCGTACGAGGTTGACCTCGGGCTGCTGCGCGGTGAGCTGGACGCCCGCGGTCTGGGTGTGGAAGCGCAGCATCAGCGACTTGGGGTTCTTCGCGCCGAACTCCTCGCGCATCACCTTGGCCCAGATCCGCCGGGCGGCGCGGAATTTCGCGACCTCCTCCAGGATCGTGGTGCGCGAGACGAAGAAGAAGGACAGCCGCGGCGCGAAGTCGTCCACGTCCATCCCGGCGGCGATCGCGGTGCGCACGTACTCGATGCCGTCGGCGAGCGTGAAGGCGATCTCCTGCGCGGGCGACGCGCCGGCCTCGGCCATGTGGTAGCCGGAGATCGAAATGGTGTTCCACTTCGGGATCTCGGCCTTGCAGTACGCGAAGATGTCGGCGATGAGCCGCAGCGACGGCTTGGGCGGGAAGATGTACGTCCCGCGCGCGATGTACTCCTTGAGCACGTCGTTCTGGATCGTGCCGGTGAGCTTGTCCGCCGGCACCCCCTGCTCCTCGCCGACGAGCTGGTAGAGCAGCAGCAGGAGCGCGGCGGGCGCGTTGATGGTCATCGACGTGGACACCTTGTCCAGCGGGATGCCGTCGAAGAGCACCCGCATGTCGTCGACGGAGTCGATCGCGACGCCGACCTTGCCGACCTCGCCGTGCGCGAGCGGCGCGTCGGAGTCGTGGCCCATCTGGGTGGGCAGGTCGAAGGCCACGGACAGGCCCATGGTGCCGTTGGCGATGAGCTGCTTGTAGCGCGCGTTCGACTCCGACGCGGTGCCGAAGCCCGCGTACTGCCGCATCGTCCAGGGCCGCCCGGTGTACATCGACGGGTAGACCCCGCGGGTGTACGGGTAGCCGCCCGGCTCGCCCAGCCGCTCGGCCGGGTCCCAGCCGGCCAGCGCCTCCGGGCCGTAGACGGGTTCGATCGGCAGGCCGCTCTCCGACTCGCGCGTCATGCTGCACGCCTCCGCGTTGCTCAGTGGCCGGAATGTCCGGGAAGCCGGAATGTCCGGAAGGACGAATGGACGGACAGGGGTGGGGTGGGGGTTTGCGGGCCGGGGGGAACCGGCGAAGTTACCGACACGGACTGTAGCGGCGGGCCCGCGCGGGACGCAGCGCCGCGAGCTGGGACCTTCCTCACAGTACGGAGTCCGCGGCCCGCAGCGGTGGAACCGTGCGCGCCGGAATCGTGTCTATGCGGGCACAACGGCTGATCAAGGGGATAACCAGCGATGTCGACAGGTACAGGCAGAGGAAGCAGCGGCAGACGACGGCGGATGTCGCTGCCCATGGCGACGGCGGTCGGAGCGGCGCTGGCCGCCGCGCTGCTGAGCGGGTGCGGCCCGGACGGCAGCGACGCGGAGGGCGAGCCGTCGGCGTCGGCCACGGCGTCGGCCGACCCGGCGGCCACCACGGACGCGCCCGCCACGACCGAGCCCGCCACCACCGCACCGCCCACCACGACGGCGGCGCCCACGACCACGGCGCCCAAGCCCTCGGACACCCCGACCACGAAGGCCCCCGCGAAGCCGGCCGCCCTGATGGCGTCGGGCCAGACCAGCGCGAAGGTCCGCGAGCTCCAGGCCCGGCTCGGCCAGCTGCACTTCTTCTCCCGCAACCCCACGGGCTACTACGGCACCGTGACCGAGCACGCGGTCAGCGACTTCCAGGAGCGGCACGGCCTGTCCGGCAGCGGCAGCAGCGTCACCCAGGCCACCTGGTCGAAGCTCACGGCGCTGACGCACACCCCGACGCACAAGGAGCTGTACCCGCCGGCCCCGGCCAAGCCCGCGCAGAAGCTGGACGCGCGCTGCATGACCGGCCGCGCGCTGTGCATCAGCAAGACCACCCGCAGCCTGTCGTGGGTCGTCGACGGCAAGGTGCAGGCCACCATGGACGTCCGCTTCGGGTCGCAGTACACGCCGACCCGCGAGGGCCTCTTCCACGTGAACTCCAAGAGCCGCGACCACGTCTCGACGATCTACCACACGTCGATGCCGTACGCGATGTTCTTCAGCGGCGGCCAGGCCGTGCACTACTCCTCGGACTTCGCCGCGCGCGGCTACGCGGGGGCTTCCCACGGCTGCGTGAACGTCCGCGACAAGGCCGCCATCGCCAAGCTCTTCGACGAGGTCGAGGTCGGCGACAAGGTCGTCGTCTACTGGTGACACGGCACGGCCGACAGCGCTGAGGAGCGCGGCCGGGCAGGGGGAATGCGCCCGGCCGCGCTCCGTGTCAAACCCCGGTACGGGGAGAACCGGGGTCATCGGGGCCGATGACCAGTCGGCCTTACTCCCTACAGCGCACGAACCGTCAGAAGTGTCACCTGCCCGGCGGGCGCGACGGGGAGCGGTAGCCGGGGCGGGTGGCGCGCGGCCCCGCGCTGCCCGGCGAGGAGACGCGTTCGCCCCAGGAATCCCAGCCGTCCCGTCCGGGCCCCGCGTCCCCGCCGGACGCGCCGCCTCTGCCGCCCCGGCCCTTTCCGCGGTCGTTGTCGCCGCCCTGGCCGCCGCCCTGGCCGTTGCCCTGGCCGTTGCCGCCGCCCTGCCCGCTGCCCCGCTCGTTGTCGTCGCCCTGGCCGCTGCCGCCCGTGCGGGAGCCGTTGCCCCTGCCGGTGGACGAGCCGGTGCGGCAGTGGTCGGCGGCGGGGTTGCGGCAGCCGCGGACGGTACGGCCCGTGTCGTGCTCGCGCTGCGGGCCGCCGGTCGAACGCGGCGCCGGGGAGCGGGTGACGGGGCCCGCGGTCCACGGGCCCAGCCGGCCGCCGTCGGGCGAGACGGCCGCGGGCGGGCGGGTCTCCAGCGGGCTGGTGCCCGCCCCGCCGGGGGTGAGGGAGCGGGCGGCGGCGGCCATCCCGACGACGACCCCGCCGAGCGCGAGCGCCGACACGACCGCGGCCGCCATCACCCGCGGCCGGCGTACCGCGAACGCGGCGCGCAGCGCGGCCAGCCGCCGGGGCCGCGGGGCCTCCCCGCCGGCGGCCCGTCCGGCGACCGCGCTGCGGAAGGCGGCGAGCGCGGCGGCCTCCCGGGCCGGGTCCAGCACGGGGCCCACCTCGCGGGCGGCGCTGAGCAGCCGCACCAGACGGTCGGCGGGCTCCCCGGCCGCCGCGGTGGCGGTGCCGCCGTCGAGCAGCGTCTCGGCCGTACGGGCGTCGGGCCAGTTCTGGCCCCGGGCGGCCGCCGGGCGGCGCTCGGAGCGCGGCACCGGGTAGACCGCCGGGCGGTGCTCGTACCGCCGGGCCCGGTAGGGGTGACGGGCCGGGTGGGGCAGGTCCGTGGATGCGGTGTCACGTCGCGCGTTGTCGCTCATCCCACTCCCTCACACTCACAGCGCCTTGGACGCGGAAAACGTCACATCCGCGTTCTGCCGGTCCGCCGGCCGCTGCCCGGGGACGCCGCGCCGGCCCTCCTCGCCGCCGCTCCCGTCGTCCTCGTCCCCCTCGCCGTCCCGGTAGCCCTTCCCGCCCCCTTCGTCGGTGTACTCCAGGATCTCGGCGAGCCGCCGCAGCCCGCGGTGAGTCGCCATTCTCACCGATCCGGCCCGTTTCCCGAGCACTCTTGCCGCACTGGTTGAATCGAGTCCCATCACCACCCGCAGCAGCACCGCTTCCGCCTGCTCCCGCGGCAGCGCCGCTATCGCCGAGAGCGCCCGGTCGGTCGCGACCGCGTCCAGCGCCTCGCCCGCGGTGTCCGACCGGTCCGGCATCTGCACCAGGTCGTCCACGCCGCCGCCCGCGACCGGCCGGCGGGCCCGCGCGCGGATGTGGTCCAGCGCGCGGTTGCGCGCGATCCGCGCCGCCCAGCCGCGGATCGACCCGCTGCCGCCGCGGTAGTTGGGCAGGTCGCGGGCTATCTGCAGCCACGCCTCGGACGCGACGTCCTCGGCCTCGCCCGGACCGACCAGGCTGCGCACGTAGTTGAGCAACTGCGGCTGCACAGCGCGGTAGACGGTACGGAACGCCCCTTCGTCGCCCTGCTGCGCCGCACTGACCGCGGCCTCCAGAGACTCCGGCAGTTCCACGTCCGGCCCCACCCCCTCGAACACACGGCCAATCCTGCCTCATACGGGCCTGTGACACTTTTGGTCTGGGATACGCCGTACAAGTCGGCGGCCGGGGACGCTCCTGTGGGGGGAGGCGGCCCCCGGCCGTCGTCACTCGTAACACCTGCCCGGGTGCGCGCCGCGCATCCGGGCGCGCGCCACGGAGGAGCCCGCCGCCATGCATGTGGACCGCCTCCCCGACGGCCTCCCCCCGGGCCGGGTGGTGGCCGGATCCGCCCCGGGTCTGTGGATGAGCCACGAACCCGTCGTCGCGCCCGGGCGGTTATGGACGTCCTGCCACCGCCAGCACCGCCGCACCGGCTGGTATCCGGTGCTGATGGCGTGGCCCTGCGGGCACGGCAACGGGCAGGGGCCCGAGGAGGTCGCCGCTGTCGACGTCGCCGAGTCCCTGCGCGACTCCTGGCAGTCGTACGAGCTGAGCCGGGCGGCGCGGCCGGTGCTGTGGCCCCCGCGCGGGCGGTCGGGCCCCGACTCGACGGCGGGTGCCGGGCAGGGCGCGGGGCTCCGGGTGCCGTACGGCGCGTGGCCGGGGCTCGCGGCGGCGTCGGAGCCGCACGAGGGGCCGTCGCCGGACGCGGTGGCGCGGGTCGCGGTCGGGCAGATGCTGCACTACTTCACGACGCGCTTCGTGGCCTATGTCGCGCTCGTCCAGGTGGCGCGCAGCGCGGACATCCCCGCCGCCGTGGGCTGGGAGGCCGACGCGCCCGCGCTGGAGCTGTCCGCGCTGCTGCGCACCTGGGAGGACCGCTTCGGGGCGCGCGTCATCGGCTTCGAGGGCGCCTCGCTCTTCGTGTCGGTGGCCTCGCCGCCGCTCGCGTCGCGACACGCCGCGCATGTGGCGCTGGAGCACGTCCTGACGGGGGCGACCAACCTGAACGACGGCGCTTTCCCGTTCGCCGAGTACGCGGAGGCGCTGCGGGGCGAGCGCCTGTGGTCGTTCTGGTGGGACTGAGGTCGTTCGGACTGGACCGACAGGTGGGGCGCCGGGCCGCCGCGCGGCGTACGCGTCAACCGGAGGTGACACGAGAGGCCCGAACGGGTGAAGTTCGGATATCCGCCTGCCGTGTTCGAAGAGGTCCCGCCTAGAGTGGACTTCCGCCGTAGGGCCGCCCCGTTCACTCTCCTGGAGCCCCGCTGCTGTCCAGCGACCCCGCCTCCGAGGCCGTCACGCCTTCCGTGCCGGCCCCGCTCGCCGCTCCTGCCGCCGCGCCGTCGCCGCTCTCCCGCTTCAACGGGGCGCCGGTCACCGCCGCGGAGGCCGCGCTGCTGGCGTGCTGCGGCAGCCACCGGTGGGCCCGCCGGCTCGCGGCCCACCGCCCGTACCCGACCGTCGACGCCCTGCTGGCGGCCGCGGAGGAAGCGGCGTACGACCTGACCTCGGCCGATCTCGCCGAGGCGCTGGCCGCCGAGCGGCCCGCCGCGCTCGCCGACCGCGGCGGGCTCAGCGTGCACACCGCGCTGCGGGCCGCGCACGCCCACTACGAAGCGAAATTCGGCCACGCCTTCATCCTCGCCCTCGACGAGCGCGCCGCCGCCGACCCGGCCACCGCGCTCGACCAGACCCTCCTCAGCCTGCGGATCCGTCTCGGGCACGACACGGACGAGGAGTCGGTGGTCACCGCGGAGCAGCTGCGCGGCCTGTGCCGGGCCCGGCTGCTGCGTGCGTTCGAGCCGTCGCGTTCACCCGACCGTGCGGGATCGCTCACACCTGGCCCACCCCGCCGTCCCGAGGCCGGATCACGTCGCTACGATGGCCGGGGCCGGTGGACCGTACCCGGCCGGGCGTGACCGACACACTGGCCGGCACCCCCTCGCCCCGCTCCCGGAGGGTTTTTTCCGTGCCGGCAGGAACGCTGTACCGCGGCCGGGAAGGCATGTGGTCCTGGGTGGCTCACCGAGTCACCGGTGTCCTCATCTTCTTCTTCCTGTTCGTCCACGTCCTCGACACCGCACTCGTGCGCGTCTCCCCCGAGGACTACGACAAGGTCGTATCGACCTACAAGACCCCGATCGTCAGCCTGCTGGAGTACGGCCTCGTCGCCGCGATCCTCTTCCACGCCCTCAACGGCCTGCGGATCATCGCGGTCGACTACTGGACCCAGGGCCCGCGGTACCAGAAGCAGATGCTGTGGACGGTGCTCGGCGTGTGGATCCTGCTGATGCTCGGCGCGATCTACCCCGTCCTCGGCCACGCCGCACGAGTCCTGTGGGGGAACTGAGCCATGTCCGCTGACATCTCCGACGCCGTCGAACTGACCGGTTCCAGCGTCGCCCCGTACAGCCCCGCGAATCCGGCGCCGGTCATCGAGCCGCCGCGGGCCCGCACCTCGCGCACCCCGCGCGCCACCCGCACCAACTTCGAGCTGTACGGCTGGCTCTTCATGCGGCTGTCCGGCGTGGTGCTCGTGGTGCTGGTGCTCGGCCACCTGCTGATCCAGCTGGTCCTGGACGGCGGTGTGCAGAAGGTCGGCTTCGCCTTCGTCGCCGGCCGCTGGTCCTCGCCGTTCTGGCAGTTCTGGGACCTGGCCATGCTGTGGCTGGCCATGCTGCACGGCGGCAACGGTCTGCGGACCGTCATCAACGACTACGCCGAGCAGGCCAACACCCGCGTCTGGCTCAAGACGCTGCTGTACACCGCGGTGGTCTTCACCATCGCGCTCGGCTCGCTGGTGATCTTCACCTTCGACCCGAACATCCGCTGAGCCAGGGCTGGGACAGGGAAAGCGACCCCAATGCAGATCCACAAGTACGACACCGTCATCGTCGGCGCGGGCGGCGCCGGTATGCGCGCCGCCATCGAGGCCACCAAGCGCTCCCGCACCGCCGTCCTGACCAAGCTCTACCCCACGCGCTCCCACACCGGCGCCGCCCAGGGCGGCATGGCCGCGGCCCTCGCGAACGTCGAGGAGGACAACTGGGAGTGGCACACCTTCGACACGATCAAGGGCGGTGACTACCTGGTCGACCAGGACGCCGCCGAGATCCTGGCGAAGGAGGCCATCGACGCGGTCCTCGACCTGGAGAAGATGGGCCTGCCGTTCAACCGGACGCCCGAGGGCCGGATCGACCAGCGGCGCTTCGGCGGCCACACCCGCAACCACGGCGAGGCCGCGGTCCGCCGGGCGTGCTACGCCGCCGACCGCACCGGTCACATGATCCTCCAGACGCTGTACCAGAACTGCGTCAAGGAGGGCGTGGAGTTCTTCAACGAGTTCTACGTCCTGGACCAGCTCCTCACCGAGGTCGACGGCGTCAAGCGGTCGGCCGGCGTGGTGGCGTACGAGCTGGCGACCGGCGAGATCCACGTCTTCCAGGCGAAGGCCGTCATCTACGCCTCCGGCGGCACCGGCAAGTTCTTCAAGGTGACCTCCAACGCGCACACCCTCACCGGCGACGGCCAGGCCGCCGTCTTCCGCCGCGGGCTGCCACTGGAGGACATGGAGTTCTTCCAGTTCCACCCGACGGGCATCTGGCGCATGGGCATCCTGCTCACCGAGGGCGCCCGCGGCGAGGGCGGCATCCTGCGCAACAAGGACGGTGAGCGCTTCATGGAGAAGTACGCGCCCGTCATGAAGGACCTCGCCTCGCGCGACGTCGTCTCCCGCGCGATCTACACCGAGATCCGCGAGGGCCGCGGCTGCGGCCCCGAGGGCGACCACGTCTACCTCGACCTCACGCACCTGCCGCCGGAGCAGCTGGACGCCAAGCTGCCGGACATCACCGAGTTCGCGCGCACCTACCTGGGCATCGAGCCGTACACCGACCCGATCCCGATCCAGCCCACCGCGCACTACGCCATGGGCGGCATCCCCACCAACGTGCAGGGCGAGGTGCTGTCCGACAACACCACGGTGGTGCCGGGCCTGTACGCGGCCGGCGAGGTGGCGTGCGTGTCCGTGCACGGCGCGAACCGGCTGGGCACCAACTCGCTGCTGGACATCAACGTCTTCGGCCGCCGCTCCGGCATCGCCGCCGCGGAGTACGCGCACGCCAACGACTACGTGCCGCTGCCGGACAACCCGGCCGAGAAGGTCGTGGAGCTCGTCGAGCACCTGCGCGAGTCCACCGGCACCGAGCGGGTCGCCGACCTGCGGCGCGAGCTGCAGGAGTGCATGGACGCCAATGTGATGGTCTTCCGCACCGAGCAGACCATCAAGACCGCGGTCGAGAAGATCGGCGAGCTGCGCGAGCGCTACCGCAACGTCTCCGTGCAGGACAAGGGCCGGCGCTTCAACACCGACCTGCTGGAGGCCGTCGAGCTGGGCAACCTGCTGGACCTGGCCGAGGTCATGGCCGTGTCCGCGCTCGCCCGCAAGGAATCCCGCGGCGGCCACTACCGCGAGGACTTCCCCAACCGCGACGACGTCAACTTCATGCGGCACACGATGGCCTACCGCGAGTTCGACCCGGCCACCGGCGCCGAGACGATCCGCCTGGACTACAAGCCGGTCGTGCAGACCCGCTACCAGCCGATGGAGCGTAAGTACTGATGAGCACCCCGAGCACTCCGACGCTCGACGGCGGGCATTCCGCGGCCCTGGACGCCGCCGAGGCCGGCGCGTCCCACCTGGTCACGATCACCCTGCGGGTGCGCCGCTTCAACCCCGAGGTCGCGGACCACGCCGAGTGGGTCGACTACCAGATCCCGATCGACCCCAAGGAGCGCGTCCTGGACGCGCTGCACAAGGTCAAGTGGGAGATCGACGGCACCCTGACCTTCCGCCGCTCGTGCGCGCACGGTGTGTGCGGCTCCGACGCGATGCGGATCAACGGGCGCAACCGGCTCGCCTGCAAGACCCTGATCAAGGACGTCGACCCCACGAAGCCCATCACGATCGAGCCCATCAAGGGCATGACCGTGCTCAAGGACCTCGTGGTCGACATGGACCCGTTCTTCCAGGCCTACCGGGACGTCATGCCCTTCCTGGTGACCAAGGGCAACGAGCCCACCCGGGAGCGGCTGCAGTCCGCCGAGGACCGCGCGCGCTTCGACGACACCACCAAGTGCATCCTGTGCGCGGCGTGCACGTCGTCCTGCCCGGTCTTCTGGAACGACGGCCAGTACTTCGGCCCGGCCGCCATCGTCAACGCGCACCGCTTCATCTTCGACTCGCGTGACGAGGGCGGGGAGCAGCGGCTGGAGATCCTGAACGACAAGGACGGCGTCTGGCGCTGCCGCACGACCTTCAACTGCACCGACGCGTGCCCGCGCGGCATCGAGGTGACGAAGGCGATCGCGGAGGTCAAGCGGGCGCTGATCACCCGGCGGTACTGAGCTTTTCCGGCTGCTGCTGTTCTTCCCGGCCCCTGGGCGCGCGGTGCGCCCGGGGGCCGGGGCTTTTCTGTGTGTGCGGCCTTTTCACCGCCGGGTCCCTGTCACAGCTGGCTCAGGATCGTCGGGTCGGTGATCTCGGTGTCGCGCGCCAGCAGCAGGGCCTTGCTGAGGATGAGGCCGAGCGTGCGATCGCCGTCGAAGGGCAGATATCCGGCGTCGGAGGGCTTGGCCGCGCCGGGCACGATGCACAGGTAGCGGTCCTGCGGGGCGATGAGGATGTTGCCCGAGCCGAGATGGATGCGGTACGTGTGCCGGTCGCCGCGGACGTGCAGGAAGCGCCCCTCGATCGTGTACCGCTCGGCTGTCGCGAGCCGCGGGAGGAGCCGGGCGAGGACGTCGCGGCGGCCCTGCGCGGACACGGTCAGCTCGCCGAAGCCGTATCTGTGCCAGTAGTCGCGGTAGCGGCCGTCCGGACCGCCGTCCTGCCACAGCGGGTCGTTGCCGACGCTCGTGACGCCCACGAAGAGGTCCACGTCGCGCAGCACCTCGCTGAGCACCAGCGGTGGGATCTCCTCCAGCGGCAGCGCCCCGTCCCCGGGCGCCGGGGTGCCGCGGCGGTCGGGGCGGTAGCCGCCACCGCCCGCGTGCGCCCAGTTGCCGGGCGCGCCGATGCGGTGGAAGCGGACCTGGTCGGTCGTCAGATGGAGGTAGCTGCCCGGGCCGGTGATGTCGTGGACATCCGCCCCCTCGATCCAGAACTCCGCGCGCAGCCCCCACGCGGGCAGCTCGCGTACGGCGGGCGGATACGTGTCGTCCACCGCCAGCCGCAGCTTGCTGCTCCAGCCGCGGACGGCGGCCAGCGACTGGAACTGGTGCTGGCGCAGGACGTGCGCGGCGAAGCGGTTGGAGTACGTGGCCGTGCGGCGCTCGGCGTCGGTGAGCAGATACACCTCGCGGTGGGCCTGCTTGAACGGCTGGGTGACGCCGTGCCGCTCCAGCCAATCCCGCCAGGCCATGACCTCGGCGACCTCCCGGCCGACCGGGTGCCACAGCTCGACGCTCCCGCCGGTGGTGACGGGCGCGCCGTCGAGGGTGTGCAGCTCGCCGTCGGCGAAGCCGCAGGCCCGGCCGTCGACCGTCCACAGCAGGCGGCGGGCGAGGGTGCCGACCAGCGGGTGGTCGAGGACGCGCTCGCGCCAGGCGGCGTACGCCCACCGGCGGCGGGCCAGGAACTGCCGGTCCAGCCGCTCGGACTGGGCGCCGAGCATGCGGTCGACGTCCTTGGCGGCGGCCTTGAGTTCCGCGACCTCCTCCGGGTGGTCGCGCCGCACCGCCGCCGGGACGCCCTTGACCTGCTTGCCCGCCGCGTTGCGCCACGTCAGGACGGCTTTCCCGGCGTGTACGGCCAACTCGCCGTGCGCGTGCGGGCGCAGCCCGACCTCGGTGAGCCCGTAGGCCGGGACCGCCAGCTCCTCGATCTCCTCCCTGCTGAGGCCGAGCGCCTCGGCCCGCTCCTCCAGGGCGCGGTCGATCTGCTTGAGCGTGCCGCGGAAGGTGACGCGGGCGGCGAGCCGCGCCAACTCGCCGAGCGCCGCCTCACCCTCGCAGCGGGCCAGCGCCGTCACCCCGGCGTTGGCGAGCTTGGGGTTGCGCGGCCCGTGGCCGGGGACCTTGCGCAGGCACCCGTCGACGAGGGAGCCGAGCGCGCGCGGGACCGCCGGGTGCGGCGGGAGGAGCGCGAGCGTCCAGGCGAGCCCGCGCAGGGCGTTGGCGTTGTAGGCGTCGATCAGGGCGTTGGGGTCGGCGGCGAAATGTTCGGGATCGGTGAAGGGGACCGTCCTGGGCCGCCCCGCCATGCCGAGCCAGGCGGTCGCCTTGTCCCGAACCGCGTCCGCGCCGATCCGGTCGACCAGGGCGCGGGCTTCCTTCTCCCAGCGGGCGGTGGGGCGGGCCGAGGTGGCGGTGGCGGCGTGCCGCAGCAGCAGCGTCCAGGGCTCGCCGAGCAGCGCGGCGGTCGCGAGCGCGTCGTCCGACCAGGCCTCGCCGGGGTTGACCGGCGGGTCGGGGAGCTTCTTGAGCAGGGTCGCGTACTCCGGGGGCGCGTAGCCGGCGAGCACACTGCGGCGCAGCAGGGCGACCGCTCCGGCGGGCACCGCGCGGCCCGCGGTGATCTCGGCCCGGGCCAGCACGTCGATCCCGTGGTCGTACCAGGCGACGCTGAGTCCGCCGTGCTCCGCGAGCCGGGCGGCGCGCTCCTCCGCGAGCGGGTCGAGGCCCGTGCCGCGCGCGGCGAGGACGATGACCGTCAGGAGCCTCTGCCGGTCGTCGGCATCGGCGGGCGGCCGGTCGGCATAGCCCGCCGCCAGAGCCTCCACCAGGGCGCGGCGCTGCTCGGGGGCCAGCGTGTCGACGGCGGCCAGCATCTTCGCGGCTCCGGAGGTGCTCGGGCCGGCCGTGACCCAGGCGTTCCTGAGCCGCTGGGCCAGGGCGCCCATGTCCCCGGCGGCGACCAGCCCGCGCACCGCCACCACGTGCTCCCCCATGGCGGCCATCAGCCACCCACCAGCGGCACGAGCTTGAGGAAGACGGCCTCCGCCGTGCCCGAGGAGATGTCGACCTCCTCGTCCAGGTCCTCTATCTGGCGGTCGGCGACGAGCAGCAGGAAGCCGTTGCGCCCGAAGGCCTCGACGGCCAGCTCGAACTGCCGCTCGGCGTCCAGCCGGCGCGGGGTGCGCAGCCGGTAGCCGTTCAGCGTGCGCTCGGCGTCGGTCGGCTGGACCAGGCCCTGGAAGAGGCCGGGCTGCTTCGCGTTGTACTCCGCCACCTCCTGGAAGACCCGGCGCCTGATCAACTCGCGGGCGCTGACGCGCTCCTCCACGAATTCCAGCCCCCAGGAGTCGCGGTTCTCCCCTGATGTCGTCTCGTCGACGAAGGTCACCATTCCCATGACCGCGAGCGTAGGGGCGACCACTGACAGCGGCGGCGCCGCGGCCGAATCGAGTGGGCGCGGGCCGAAGGTCGGATAATCTTGCCGGATCGGAAAAGTTTTCCACAGGGCAGGTTTTCCGGATCGGAAAGAATTGCTAGCTTGGTGGTCACGGGGAGGATGGAGAGCGGAGAACGGAGAGCGAGGGGGCGGACCGGTGGACGGACAGGCGGAAGGGCTCGCGGGTGAGCCCGCGCGGGGGCTCACGGACGAGCAGGCGGACGGGCAGCCGGGCGGCGAGCAGGCGGCGGGGCTGCGCGAGCGCAAGAAGCAGCAGACGCGGCGGGCGCTCAGTGAGGCCACGATCGCGCTCGCGGTCAAGCGGGGGTGGGCGAATGTGCGGGTCGAGGACATCGCCGCGGCGGTGAACGTCTCGGAGCGCACGTTCCGCAACTACTTCTCGGGCAAGGCGGAAGCGGTCGCGGCGACGCATCTGGACCGGATGGCGCGGGTCGCGCGGGCGGTCGGCGAACGGCCCGCGGTGGAGCCGCTGTTCGAGGCCATAGGGACGGCCCTGCGGTTCGAGTTCGCACCCGAGGACAGCGCGGCGCACCAGCAGCGGACACCCCGGCGGCAGCACCGGGAGGCGATATGGGAGGTGCTGACCGAGCCCGCCGTGCAGGCCGAGGTCATGCGCGCCGACCAGGCCGCGCAGGGCGTGCTGGCCGAGGCGATAGCGGCGCGGACGGGTACGGACGCGGTGGCCGACCTCTATCCGAAGCTGGTCGCCTCCGCGGTCGGCGCCGCGATGGGCGCGACGCTGGCCCACTGGCTGCGGGCCGATCCCCCGGTCCCGCTGGCCCCGTTGATAGACGAGGCCCTGCACCACCTGCGGACGGGCCTGTCCTCGCCGGACGGCGCCCCCGCGGAGAGCTGACGCCCGCGGCGTGAAGCCGCTGGGCCGCACCGGTCGACGACCGGAGAAACGACAACCGTGCGTGGAGAGCTGGGAGGAGTGCGTCCTGATGACCGGGAAGATTGCGGGCGAAGGGGCCGAAAGGAACGTGTCGGCCGAGGATGTCGTGATCGTGGGCGGCGGGCCCGCCGGGCTCATGCTGGCCGCCGAGCTGGGGCTGCTCGGAGTGCGGCCGCTGGTGCTGGAGAAGCTTGCGGAGCCGGGGCGCGAGCCGAAGGCCAACGGCCTGGTGGGCCAGGTGGTGCAGGCGCTGGATCGACGCGGGCTGAGCGAGCCGCTGACAGGTGAGCCGGGGGCGCCGCGGCCCAACACCACGGGCTTCATGTTCTCCGGGATGCCGCTGGATCTGAGCCTGCTCCAGGAGAGCCCCGTCTACACGGTGGCGGTGCCGCAGCAGCGGATCGCGCAGGTGCTGGAGGAACGCGCGCGCGAGCTGGGCGCCGAGATACGCACCGGCCACGAGGTGGTGGGCCTGGTCCTGCGGGAGGACGGGGTCGAGCTGAAGGTGTCGGGCCCGGCGGGGGTCTACGAGCTGCGGACGCGTTACGCCGTCGGGGCCGACGGTGCGCACAGCCCGACCCGCAAGCTCGCCGGGATCGGCTTCCCCGGGGTGACGTACGACCGCTCGGTGGGGCGCCATGCGCATGTGTCCCTGCCCCCGGGGTGGGCGGACGCGGCGGGGCTGCGGGTGCCGGGCGTGGGGACGGTGCCGCCCTTCCTGCCGCTGCGCACCGAGCGGGGGGCCTTCACCTGGGCGCCGCTGCCCGGCCGGCCGCCGCTGGTGGCCACCACCGAGTGGGAGCCGGTGGAGGGCGACGAGCCGATGAGCCTGGAGGAGATGCGGGCGAGCACGGCCCGGGTGCTCGGGGCGGAGATCCCGTGGGAGGCGCCGGAGGGCGAGGGCCCGCATGTGCTGCGGCGGCTCAAGGGCGGCAACACACGGGTGGCGGAGCGGATGCGGGAAGGACGGCTCTTCCTGGTCGGGGACGCGGCCCATGTCTACGCCTCCGGCGGCGGCCCGGGCCTCAACGCCGGGCTCCAGGACGCGGTCAATCTCGGGTGGAAGCTGGCGGCGGCCCTCGCGGGCACCGCGCCCGAGGGCCTGCTGCGGAGCTACGACACCGAACGCGGCGCCGCGGCCCGCCGCACCCTGGTCTCCGCGCAGGCCCAGCACGCCCTGCACATGCCGGGCAGCGATGTGGACGTGCTGCGCCAGCTGATGGGCGAGCTGCTGCGGGACGCGTCGGCGGTGGCGCGGGTGGCCGCGCTGATAGCCGGTTCCGACCTGCGCTACGAGATGGGCGGTCCGGCGGGCGGCTCGGGTGGCCCGGGGGGCGGTCCGGCGGGTGGGCATCCGCTGCTGGGCGGGTTCGTGCCCGATGTGCCGCTGGTGACGGCCGAGGGGCAGGTGCGGCTGGCCGAACTGGCGCGGAGCGGGCGCCCGTTGCTGCTGGATCTGACGGAGGGAGCAGCGGCGGCGCGGGTGGCCGAGGGCTGGGCCTCGGAAGGGACGGCGGAAGGCGCCGCGGGGGTGGACGTGGTGCGGGCGTCGGTCCGGCCGCCGGGTGCGGCGCCCTTCACGGCAGCGCTGATCCGGCCGGATTCCTATGTGGCGTGGGTGAGTTCGGCGGCGGAGCCCACCTCGGAGGAGCTGGCGGAGCTGCGCGCGGCGGGAGGGCGGTGGTTCGGCGTGGCGTAGGCCGCGGGCCCGGGTGTCGGTGGGGTTGCCTACTCTGCTGACCGTCGGAGGACGGCGCCCCTGCCGGGGCCCGGGCGCAGGGGTGGGGCGGATGGCGATATTGCTGGCGGCGCGGCTGGACGCGGCGGTGGGGCGGGACGACAAGGAGGGGGTGCACGGGCGGGAGTTCGCCGACACGGAGGTGGGGCGGCTGGTGCTGGGCCTTCCCGAGCCCGAGCAGCGCAGGGCGGCGCTGCATCTGCACGGGAGGCTGCGCAGGCCCGGGCGGGAGAAGGCGGCCGAGGCGGCGGTGCTGGCGCTCGCGGAGATGCCGTTGCGGTGGGCGCCGGAGCAGGTCCAGGAGCTGCTGGGGCGGATCCTCGCGGACCCGGGGGATCTGCGGACACGGTCGCGCGGGGCGCTCGTCCTGGCGGTGGCGGCCCTGGAGTCGGCGGACGGGGAGGCAACGGCCGGGTGGCGCAAGGAGGTCGAGGCGCTGGGGCGGTGGTTGCAGGTGCTGGACGCGCCGTCCGCGGTGCAGCAGGAGCTGCTGCGCCGGTTGGACGGCCTGCTCCCGCCGGACGGCTCGGGCCTGCACTGGTCGGTGCTGGACGACGACGACGCGTACGGGCCGCGGATGCGGGCGGAGCACGCCGGGCTGCTGGCGTCGCCGGGGGTGCCGGAGCTGCTGGCACATTGCGTGACGCTGCAGCAGGTCAGGGCCGGGGTGCGGTGGCGGGCTCGGGCGGCGGAGCTGGTCGGGGCGGCGCCGCGCGGGGCGGAGGCGGTCCGGGAGCTGGTGGCCGCGTTCGCCGCCCAGCCGGAGGGGCGGTACGTGATGCGCTGGAGCTACGGCGAGCAGGGCCGGTCCCGCGGGCTGACCGGCCGGGCGAACACCTGCCTGGTGCGGGGCCTGCTGTGGACGCTGGCCGGGCTCGTGCCGGAGGAGGCCGCGGGCGAGGAGGTGGTGCGGCTGCTCGGGGAGTGCGCGCGGCACGCCGGGACGGGGATCGGCGGCAGGGGCGGCGAGTCGCGCAACGAGCAGGTGGCGAACACCGCGGTGGCGGTGCTGGCCGGGTTCGACGGCGACCTGGGCGCTCACGCGGTGGGCGAGCTGGCCTCGTTGCGGGACAAGGTGCGCAACCGGACGGTGCTCAAGGGGGCCGAGCGGGCGCAGCGGGAGATCGGGGGGCGGGCGGGGCTGGCGCCGTCGCAGTTGCGGGAGCGGGCGGTGCCGACGGCGGGGCTGGACGGGGAGCACCGGCGGGAGGTGGCGCTGCCGGACGGTTCGACGGCGGTGCTGGCGGTGGACGCGGCGGGGAAGGCGTCGCTGGCGTTCGTGACGGCGGCGGGGCGGCGGGTCGCGGCGCCGCCCGCGTCGGCGAAGCGGGAGGCGGCCGGTGAGGTGGCGGGGCTGCGGGAGGAGCTGAAGGGGCTGCGCAAGCTGCTGGCGGCCGAGCGGCTGCGGCTGGAGGAGCTGCTGGCGTCCGGGGCGAGCTGGAGCGGCGCGCAGTGGCAGCGCTGGTACGCCGACCACCCGGTGGTCGGGGCGCAGGCGAAGGCCCTGCTGTGGGAGGTGCGCCCGGCGGACGCGCCGGGGCGGCCGGAGGGGCCCGGGGAGGACGGCTGGCGGGCGGGCCTGCCGGAGCGGGCCGGTGCCGGGTGGGTGCTGGCGGGGGCGGACGGCACGGCGGTCCCGGTGGGCGCCGCCGACCGGGTGCGGATGTGGCACCCGCTGCGGGCGGAGGTCTCGGAAGTGGCCGCGTGGCGGACGGAGGTGACGGGGCGGGAGCTGCGGCAGCCGTTCAAGCAGGTCTTCCGGGAGATCTACCCGCTCACCCCCGCGGAGGAGGCGACCGGCGGCTACTCCAACCGCTTCGCGGCGCAGGTGCTGCGCTTCGGGCAGGCCCGTTCGCTGATGGCGGCGCGCGGCTGGTCGGCGACGCACCTGGGCTTCTGGGACGGCGGCTACGAGGGCGAGGCGGTGCGGGTGGTGCCCGCGGCCGGTCCGGTGGAGTGGCGGGCGCGCTTCGACTACCAGCTGGTCGAGGAGACCCGGGCGCTGTCGGGCCTGGGGGATCTGTGCTCCACCAACCGGGTGCGGTTCGAGCGGCAGGCGGCGGGCGCCAAGGCGTGGGTGCCGGTGGCGCTGGTGGAGGTGCCGCCGCTGGTGCTGAGCGAGGCGCTGCGCGATGTGGACCTCTTCGTGGGCGTGGCCTCGATCGCGGGCGATCCGGACTGGCGGGACGCCGCGGAGGGGCGGCTCGCCGGGCGGTGGCACGAGGCGGCCTTCGGGGAGCTGCCGCCGTCCGCCGAGATGCGCGGGGAGGCGCTGGCCCGGCTGCTGCCGCGGACCAGGATCGCCGACCGGGTGGAGCTGGCCGGGCGCTTCCTGCGGGTGCGCGGCGACCGGGCGACGTACCGCATCCACCTGGGCTCGGGCAATGTGCTGGTCGAGCCGCACGACGCCTATCTGTGCATCGTGCCCGCCCGGCCGCAGGGTGCGGCCGGGCGGGTCTTCCTGCCCTTCGAGGAGGACGGCGGCATGCTGGCGGTGGTGCTGTCCAAGGCGTTCCTGCTGGCGGACGACGCGTCGATCACCGACCCGACGATCACCCGCCAGCTGCCGCCGGTCGGGGCGGAGGCGGCGGTCAGCGGCGGGTGATGCGCAGCACTCCGGTCTCGGTGCCCTGGTAGAGAGTGCCGTCGGGGGCTGTCGTGCCGGTCATCTGGAGCGGGTTGTAGAGCAGGCCGAGGCCGATGGCGGAGGTCTTCACGGCCGCGCCCGTCGCCGGGTCGAGGGCCGCGTAGGAGTAGGCGGCGAAGGTGTTGGAGCCGATCACGTCGGTCGGGCCGCTGACGGTGAGGGTGTAGACCAGGCCGTCGCCGACCGACAGCCGGGGCAGCGCCGCCGACTTGACGGTGCTGTTCCACACCACGTGGCAGCCGCCGCCGTCGGCGTCCACGTCGATCCGGCTCAGGCCGCCGTCGAAGCTCGCGGAGGACGGGACGCTGGGCGGGGCGCCGTCCGGGAGGGCTGGGTAGGCGTAGCCGAAGGTGTTGGTGACGATGACGCTGCTGCCGCTGGCGATGACGGCGTCCTCGGTGCCGCTCTGGGCGTACTGGGTGAGGACGGGCGTGGTGCACACCGGGGCGGGGCCGTCGGCGACGCGGTAGACGAGCAGGTTCTCGTGCGGGGCGGCGTTGTCGGTGATGGTGACGTATTCGGTGCCGTCGCCGGGGCCGAAGAAGCTCGGGGTGGCGCCGGTGCCCCAGGTGAGCTGGCCGGGCTTGCGGCCGGGGCCGCGGTCGTAGGGGGCGCGCCACTCGACCACGGGTGTGCCGTCGGCGGTCTCGTCCAGCAGGTAGAGGGCGTGGTCGGTGGCCACGGCGGTGTGGCCGGGCACGGTGGAGATGCTGTTGCCGATGCCCTCCCCCGTGCTGAGGGTGTGCACCGCGCCGGTCGTGGTGTCGGCGGTGCCGATGACGCCGCCCGCGCTCGCGAACCACACCCGGCCGTCCCAGCCGGGGCTGAGGCCGACGATGGCGTCCCCCGCGGGCAGCGCGGCGGCCAGCGAGGTGGACTGGTCGACCGTCAGCTTCCAGCTGCCGCCCTGCTGGTGGTGGCCGATGCGCAGCAGGTTGTCGTCGCCGTCCACGACGACGAGCGCGCCGGACTGGTCGAGGTAGGCGTAGACGCCGCCGAAGAGGCTGCCCTTGGGCAGGGCGAGGGAGGCGAGGTCGCCGCCCGTCGCCGGGTCGAGCAGGTGCACGGTCGGGGTCTGGCCGAAGATCGTGGTGCACAGCGTGACGGGGTAGCCGTCCGCGCCGATGACGACGGTGGGGCAGGCCGACGCCAGCGCCGTACGGCTCCAGTTGACGGAGCCCGTGCCGGGTCCGGCGTACGGGGTGGTGTCGCTCGACGCGCTGTCGCCGTGCATGGTGGCGGTGCCGTTCGGCGCGGTGGCCGGGTTCTGCGGCGGCAGCGGGCCGAAGCCGGGGGTCGCGGCGGAGGCCGTGGCGGTGGCGGTGAGCGCGGCGACGGCGGCGGTCGCCAGCGCCGTCAGCAGGCGGCGGCGCGGGGCGTGCGGACGCATGAGCGGGGTCCTTTGCGGCAGGGTCGGATGCCCGGCGGCCGCACGCGGTCACGCAGCGCTGCGGAGAAAGGGGTGTGCGGGGCCGCCCGGCAGGAAGCAGGAGGGAAGGAAGCGGCCCTCGTACGGACCCTCGTACGGACGAGGAGTCGGAACGGGGAGGGGGCCGCGTCAGCTGACGCGGCGACACCCGGTGGTGGTGGCGCGGCCGTGGTCCACATGGCGGCGGCTCACCAGCAGGGTCATGACATCGAGACTAGCGATGCCGTCCCCGGCTGTCGATGCCGCCGCCCGGCCCCGGAAGGGCCCTCAGCGGCGGGCGCGCGAGTCGCCGAAGAGGATGCGGTAGGCGATGAGCAGGACGAGCGAGCCGCCGATCGCCGCCACCCACGTCCTGCCGTCGAAGAAATGGTGGGGCACCGGCTTGTCCCACAGTTTCGCCGACAGCCAGCCGCCGAGGAAGGCGCCGACGACCCCGATCAGGGTGGTGCCGATGAGCCCGCCCGGGTCGCGGCCCGGCAGGATGATCTTGGCGATGGCGCCCGCGAGCAGTCCCAGTACGATCCATCCGATGATGCCCATAGTGGCCACTTGCCCCTGAACCGGGGTCACACACCTGCGGTCACTCCCCTGCCGTATCCGCCGCGTCCGCCGCGTCCCGCTCGGCGAAGATCTCCCGGGCCGCCGCGACGCCGTTGAGGGCCGCGGGGAATCCCGCGTATCCGGCGAGCTGCGTGAGCAGGGCGACGATCTCCTCGCGGGTGCCGCCGACGTTGAGGAACGCCCGCAGGTGGACGCGCAGTTGCGGGCCCGCCGTGCCGAGCGCGGTGCACATCGCGACGCTGGCCAGCTCGCGGGTGTGCAGATCCAGGCCGGTGCGGGCGTAGACGTCGCCGAAGACGTACTCGACCAGGTAGCGGCCGAGGTCCGGGGCGATGTCCGCGAGCGAGTCGACGACGTGCGGGCCCGCCGGGCCGTCCACCGCGCGCAGCAGGTCCAGGCCGCGCGCGTACCGGTCCCGCCCGTCCTCCGGCTCCGACGCGGTCTGCTCCGCCTCTTCCGCACCGCGTGCCGCGAAGACCTCGCGGGCCGCGGCCAGCGCGTTGAGGGCGGCCGGGAATCCGGCGTAGACGGTCGTGTGGATGAAGGTCTCGACGATCTCCCGCCGCGTGCAGCCGACGTTGAGGGCCCCGGCGATGTGGAAGCGCAGCTGCGGCGCCGCGTTGCCGAGGGCGGCGAGCGCCGCGACGGTGCCGATCTGCCGCTGCCGCGGGGTCAGTCCGGGCTGCGACCAGATGTCGCCGTAGCCGAACTCGACGGTGAAGCGCGCGAGGTCGGGCGCGATCTCGGCGACCGGGTCGAGGACGGCGTTGTGCTCGCTGCCCGTGACGAGCCGGAGTGCGGCCAGGCCGCGGGCGTAGCGGTCGTCGTCGCGGTCCCGGTCGCCGGGGCGGGGTGCGTGAGCTGCGGTTCCGTGGGTCATGACCATGACGCTACGAGTTGGAGTCCGCTCCAACGCAAGCCGCGTTTCCGCGGGCGTTTCCGCGCTCCCGCCCCAGCGCCCCGCCCGGCCCGCCTCAGCGCCCCGCCCGGCCCGCCTCAGCGCCCCGCGCGGCCCGACTCGACCGCGACCGGCGCGGTACGCCCGGGTGGCGGCGGCGCGCCCGGCAGGCTGACCCGCACCGTCAGCCCCGCGCCCGGCGCCGTGTCCAGCCGCACCGTCCCGTGGTGGGCCTGGACGACTGCGTGCACGATCGCCATGCCCAGCCCCGCCCCGCCCGTGTCGGGGGCACGCTCCGGGTCGGCCCGGAAGAAGCGGTCGAAGGCGCGCTCGGCGTCGCGCGCGTCCAGGCCCGGCCCGGCGTCGCTCACCCGCAGCCGCACCCCGCGCGTGCTGCCGCGCACCTCGACGACGAGCGGCGCGTCCGGCGGCGTGTGCACCCGCACATTGCTGAGCAGGTTGCCCACGACCTGCCGCAGCCCCGCCTCGTCGCCGAGCGCCCACACCGAGCACCCGGCGCCCGGCCCCCCGGGCTCCGGGAGCAGCAGCGTGACCGGGCGTCCGGGCTGCTGCGCGGCCAGGTCGGCGGCGGCGTCCCGGACCAGCGCGCACAGGTCGACCGGCTGGAAGTCCAGCTCGGGGCGCTCCTCCAGCCGGGCCAGCGCGAGGAGTTCGTCAACCAGGCGGCTCATCCGGGCGGCCTCCGCGGAGACCCGGCGCAGCGCCCGCTCCTTGTCGTCGGCGTCGAGCATGCCCTTCTCGTACAGCTCCAGATAGCCCTGCACGGACGCCAGCGGGGTGCGCAGCTCGTGCGAGGCGTCGGCGAGGAAGTGCCGGAGCTGGGCGGTGGCGCGCTCGCTCTCGGTGACGGCGGTCTCGATCTGCTGGAGCATCGCGTTGAGGGCGGTGCTGAGCTGCTGCACCTCGCTGGAGCCGTACCGCCCGGTGGCGATCCGCCGCGACAGATCGCCCTCGGCGATGGCGGAGGCGGTCTCCACCATGGCCTCCAGCGGGCTCAGCCGCCGCCGGGCCGAGGTCAGCGAGCCGACCGCGAGCAGCGCCAGCAGCACGAACCCGGCGACGAACTCCCAGCCCAGCAGCTTGTGGATGGCCCGCTCCACACCGCTGTAGCGCATGCCCTGCACGACCATGCTGCCGTCGCCGAGCCGGGTGACGACGACCCGGTAGTCCGTCCCAGCCGCCCGCACGTTGACGGCCCTTCCGGTACGGGCCAGCTCCGCGGGGTCGGGCAGGGCCGCGGTCACGTCGGCGCGGACGCGGTTGTCGGTGCCCATGCCGTTCTCGCACACGGTGGAGTTGCGGCCGTCGGGGTCGAGGACGACGAAGAGGTCCTGCTTGAAGGCCTTGGCGAAGGGCAGCCCGCCCCCGCCGTCGTCCCCGTCGTGGCCGGTCTGCAGGATCGTCGCGAGCGTGCACAGCTGCTGGAGGCCGTTCGCCGTGACCGGGGTGCTGCGCAGCGAGCGCTGCGACTCGCTCAGGGTGTGGTCTATCTCGCTGCCCAGCACCATGTCGGTGGCCATGACACTGAAGGCCGCGGTCGCGAGCAGCCCGAGCGCGACGAAGGCGACGTTCGCGAGCGTGAGCCGCGCGCGCAGCGTCTTGGGCCCCGGCAGCAGCCGCCCTTTGCCGCACAGCACCCCGCCCGTCTCCCCGGCCGCCTCGCGCGACTTGCGGGTCGACTCCGCCGCGGCCCACGCGAAGGCCCACGGCAGCAGCCGCTTGCTCATGCGCCCTCGACCGCCCGCAGCCCGTAGCCGACGCCACGCCGGGTCTCTATCAGCGGCGGGCCCAGCCGGTCGAGCTTGCGCCGCAGGTACGAGATGTACGTCTCGACGACCGTGGACGGCACCACCGTGTCGTACTGCCAGACGTGCTGGAGCAGCTGCTCCTTGGAGACGATCCGCCCCGAGTTGCGCAGCAGGTGCCGCAGCAGGTTGTACTCGGTGGGCGTCAGCTCGACGGGCTCGCCGGAGCGGCGTACCGAGTACGTCGCCTCGTCCATCTCCAGGTCGCCGTGCCGCAGCACCCGGTCCGCGACGCCCGTGGTGCGGCGGGTACGGCGCAGCACCGCGTGCACGCGCGCGACGACCTCGTCGACGCCGAAGGGCTTGGTGATGTAGTCGTCGCCGCCCAGCGCGAGCCCGGCGACGACGTCGCGCGGCGCGTCCCGCGCGGTGACGAAGATGACGGCGAGGTCGTCGCCCGCGCCGTCCCGCCCGGCCGGGTGCTCGGCGCGCAGCGCGCGGCACAGCTCCCAGCCGTTGCCGTCGGGCAGCATCACGTCGAGCAGCACGAGGTCGGGGCGGTGGGCGCGGACCGCGGCGAGGGCCTCCCTGCGGGTGGCCGCGCAGTGCACGGTGAAGCCGTTGTAGGTCAGCGTGATGCGCAGGATGTCCGCGATGCCCGGCTCGTCCTCGACGACGAGCACGGTGGGAGCCGTACCGACAGCTGTCTCCATGCGTCAAGTATCCGCACACCGGGTGTCCTCCGGGGGGCGCGAACTTTGGAGTTCCTTGAGAGAAGGCCGTTGGACTTGGTGGGCGGGCCTGTCACCACTGACTCTGGTGGGGGGCGAGTGATCACGGCACGACCGTACGCAACCGTACGGAGCCGCAAGGACGACGATGACGACGAAGATGATGGGGGATGGATCGTGGCCTCTCTGGCGCGATGGTGCTTCCGGCACAAGTGGGTGGTGATCCTGCTGTGGGTGGCGGCGCTGCTCGGCGTCGGTACCGCGGGCAGGATCGCGGGCGACGCGTACTCGAATGTCTTCTCGCTCCCGAACACCGAGTCCAACAAGGTGCTGGAACTGCTCGACCAGGCCGTGCACAGCCAGTCGGGCGAGAGCGACACGGTGGCCTGGCACACCGACTCCGGCACGGTGAAGGACCCGGCGGTCAAGGACCGGATCGTCCCGATGCTGGAGAAGATCCGGCACCAGAAGGACGTCGGACAGGTCGTCAGCCCGTACGACCCGGCCGGGGCGACACAGATCAGCAAGGACGGCAAGACCGCCTACGCCCGTGTGACGTACGACGTCCTGGGCTCCGCGCTCGACGAGGCGCAGGTCCACGACCTGGTCGACACCGCGCACTCCGCGCGGGCCGACGGGCTCAGGGTCGAGGTCGGCGGCGACATCATCGGCCTGATCGAGCAGCCGCCCGCGGGCGTGAGCGAGTTCGTCGGCATCGCCGCCGCCGCGGTCGTGCTCTTCCTGGCGTTCGGCTCGCTGCTGGGCATGCTGACACCGATCGTGACGGCGCTGTTCGCCATCGGCATCTCGTCGTCGCTGATCACACTGCTCACCCACGTCGAGAACGTGCCGGACTTCTCCGGCCAGCTGGCGATGCTGGTGGGCCTCGGCGTCGGCATCGACTACGCGCTCTTCATCGTCACCCGGCACAGAAAGGGCATCCTGAGCGGCCTGTCGCCGGAGGACGCGGCGGTCAAGGCGATCAACACCTCCGGGCGCGCGGTGCTCTTCGCGGGCGGCACGGTCTGCATCGCGCTGCTGGGCATGTTCACCGTGGGCCTGAGCTTCCTCTACGCGGTGGCGATCTCGTCGGCGATGACCGTGGTCGTCTCCGTGATCGGCGCGGTCACGCTGCTGCCCGCGCTGCTCGGTCTGTTCGGCATGAAGGTGCTCAGCCGCAAGCAGCGGCGGCGCTTCGCCGCCGAGGGTGTGCGGACCGGGGAGCCGGTGGGCGCGTCGGCACGCTGGTCGTCCTTCGTGCAGCGGCACCCGCGCTCGCTCGCCGCCGCCGCGATCGTGGTCATGGCGACGCTGGCGATCCCGACGCTTGCGCTCCGGCTCGGCTCGTCCGACCAGGGCAACAACCCGACGTCGACGACGACCCGCAAGGCGTACGACATGCTCGCCGACGGCTTCGGCCCCGGCTTCAACGGCCCGCTCACCATCCTCGCCGAGGTGCCCGGCGGCCAGCGCGACAAGCAGGCCCTGGACAACCTCGTCACGACACTCGGCCACACCAAGGGCATCGCCTACGCCGCCGCCCTGCCGATGGAGCCGAACAGCAAGGTGGCCCTCGTCCAGGCGGTGCCGACCACCTCGCCGCAGGACAAGGAGACCGACACCCTCATCAACCACCTGCGCCACGACGTCGTACCGGCCGCCGAGCGCGGCACCACGATGAAGGCGTACGTCGGCGGTCCGACCGCGATCTTCAAGGACTTCTCCAGCGTCCTCGGCGGGAAGATGCCGATCTTCATCGGGGTGATCATCGCCCTGGGCTTCGTGCTGCTGCTGCTCGCCTTCCGCAGCATCGTCGTCCCGCTCACCGCGGCGGTGATGAACATGGTCGCGGCGGCGGCGTCCTTCGGCGTCCTGGTCGCGACCTTCCAGTGGGCGTGGGGCGGCAGCCTGCTCGGCGCGACCCGGGAGGGGCCGATCGACGCCTTCCTGCCGGTGATCATGCTGGCGCTGCTCTTCGGGCTGTCGATGGACTACCAGGTCTTCCTGGTCAGCCGGATGCACGAGGAGTGGGTCCACACCCGCGACAGCGCCCGTGCGGTACGGGTCGGGCTCGCCGAGACCAGCCGGGTGATCACCTCCGCGGCCGTCATCATGGTGTGCGTCTTCGGCGCCTTCGCGCTCAGCGGGGTGCGCGTGCTCGGCATGTTCGGCGTCGGGCTCGCGGGCGCGGTCGCGCTGGACGCGTTCATCCTGCGGTCGGTGCTGGTGCCCGCGCTCATGCACATCTTCGGCAAGGCCAACTGGTGGCTGCCCGCGTGGCTGGACAAGCGGCTGCCGCACATGGCCGTCGAGCCCGCGGACGAGGCCGCGCCGGACCCGGCGGCCAGGCCAGGCCAGGAGCCGGACCTCGCGCTCGCGTCCTCCTCGGACTGACGCCTCCCCTCCCGCCTTCCCCCGCCCGGCCCGGCTCCGAACCCTCGGAGCCGGGCCGGGCTTTTTCGTGCGTGGCCTGGGTCACAGGCCTGCCTCCGGCTGCGAGCTTGAACGCGTTCAAAAAGAGGTCTAGCGTCTGTGGCACAAGGTTTTGAACACGTTCAAGGAACGTCTGAGGGGTGGGATCATCATGGACCTGACCGTGGTCGCCTACGCGGTCTACCTGGTGGTCAGCGTCGCGCTGACCGTCTGGGTGGCCAGGACACTGAGCGCGAACGGGCGCGTCTTCCTCGCCGACGTGCTGCACGGCAACGAGCAGCTCGCCGACGCCGTCAACCACCTGCTGGTCGTCGGCTTCTACCTGGTCAACCTGGGCTTCGTCGCCCTCTACCTGAAGTCGGCGGACACCGTCGACGACGCCCGGCAGGTCTTCGAGGAGCTGTCGGTGAAGCTCGGGGTGGTGCTGCTGGTGCTCGGGGTGATGCACCTCGGCAATGTGTACGTCCTCAACAAGATCCGCCGCCGCGGGCTGATGGAGCGCGAGCAGTACCCGCCCGTCGCTCCCGACGGCTTCACCGCGACGAAGCCCGCGGGGGCGTGAGGTGCCCGCGCCCTCGGGTCCCGGGAGCGTGCCTCCTGGGAGGGTGCCTCCCGAGCCCCCCGCGCCCGCCGCCCCTGCCGCGCCGGAGGGGGGCGCGGCAGGGGCGGGGGCCCGGCGGCGGGAGCCGCTGCGCGGGCTCACCGTCCTGACCGACCCGGCGTGCCGCCTGTGCCGCTTCGTCGCGGGCTGGATCGCGGGGCAGCGCAAGCTCGTCCCCGTCGCGCTCGTCCCCGTCGGCTCCGCCGAGGCCCGCCGCCTCTTCCCGGACCTGGACCACGACGGGGCCACCCGCCGCGAGATCACGGTCGTCGGGGACGCGGGCCAGGTGTACGTGGGCCAGGCCGCGTGGGTGGTCGTGCTGTGGGCGCTGGCCGACCACCGCGCCCTCGCCCACCGGATGAGCACGCCCGCGGGGCGGCGGCTGGCGCGGGCGGCGGTGCTGGGCGCGGCGAAATACCGCGAGGGCGCGAACACCCACCACCCGGGCGCGCGGAAGCTCCCGCGCACGTACACCCTCCCCCTTGAGCCGCCCCGCACCCCCGGGAACCGCACCGCCTGGGTCTACGACGGCAACGGCGGCTGGACGGTACGCGGCTCGGGCCCGTTCGCCGGACCCGCCCGCGACGAGGCGCCAGGGTGCGGGGAAGGGTGCCCACCGCCGGGCTAGGCTCACCGCAATGGACCACAAGCACAGCCCCGACGAACGCCCTCCGGCCCCTTCGCAGGCCCCCGGGCCCGCGGAGGAGCTGCCCGGCGGCCGGGCCCGGCCCAAGACCGGCAAGAGCGAGCAGACCCGGGCGCTGATCCTGGAGACCGCGATGCGGCTCTTCCGGGAGCGGGGCTACGAGAAGACCACCATGCGGGCCATCGCCCAGGAGGCGGGCGTCTCGGTCGGGAACGCGTACTACTACTTCGAGTCCAAGGAGTTCCTGATCCAGGGCTTCTACGACCGGATGACGTACGAGCACGCCGCGGACGCCGCCGTCCGCATGGCCGGGGTGCGGGAGTTCGACGTACGGCTGCGGATCGCGCTGGAGTCCTGGCTCGACTGCGCCGCGGATTACCACGAGTTCGCCGCCCAGTTCTTCCGTACGGCGGCGGACCCGGACAGCTCGCTCAGCCCGTTCTCGAACGAGTCCCACCCGGCGCGGGCGACCGCGGTGGACCTCTTCCGCGACGTCCTGACCGGCTCCGACCTGGCCCCCAAGCTCGATCCCGAGCTGGCCGACCTGCTGCCCGACCTGCTGTGGCTGCACCTGATGGTCGTCGTCCTCTACTGGGTCTTCGACCGCACCCCCGACACCGAGCGCACCCGCGAGTTCGTCCGCCGCTCGACCCCCTTCGTGGCCCGCCTGATCGCCCTGTCCCGCTACCGCGTCTTCCGCCCGATGGTCCGCGACGCGAAGTCCCTCATCCAGGACTTCGTGCTCCCCACGATCGGCCGCACAGCCGTCACCCGCCCCACCCCCGCCCCCAAGCGGCGCACCTGACCCCCCGTCGGGCCCCGCCGCCCCGCCCGAAAGGCCCCGGCGATGCCCGACACTCCTCCCCCGCACGACCGCCCCGGCTGCGGGGGCGCCTTCCTCGTGGTCGTCGCCCTGCTCGGCGGGCTGCTGTGCGCAGCGCTCGCGGCGACCGGCAGCCTCGATGTCGCCGAAGTCCCCGACCAGGGGCCCTGGAACGCGTACAAGACGGTGTCGCTGTGGTGGGGCGCCGCCGCGGGAGCCACGACGCTGCTCCTCGCCTTCGTCCCCTCCGCCCGCCCCGCGCGGTCCACCGTCCGCCGCATGGCCGCCGCCGACGCGGGCCTGGTGCTCGCGGTCTTCTGGCCCCTCCAGGTCGCGATACTCGCCGTCTACGCCGCGACCCGCCGCTCCCTCCCCCGCACGCTCCGCGTCCTGGCCGTCCCGGCAGGCGCCGGGGCGCTGCTCGCGGGCGTCCTGTGGGGCGGCCCGGCCCACGACAACGCGCAGATCCTCGACGACGAGACCGCGACCGCCGCGTCCCTGGCAGGCGACTGGCACACCGCGTCCGGCGGCCGCCTCCACCTCGGCGCGGACGGCCGCTTCGAGGCCACCCACGTCCCGCCCACCCTCTTCACCGACAGCTTCACCGGTTCTCCGCCCGGACCGACCGAGGCGCACGGCCACTGGACGTACGCGTACCAGTCCTGGAGCACCAGCTTCACCTTCCTCGCCGAGGACACCCCGTCCGCCACCCCGACCTGGCTCACCGCCTACCGCACCCGCCACGCCCACATCCTCTGCATCGCCATCGACCCCGACACGCCCTGCGCCCCGGACGCGGTCTTCGTCCGCTGAGCCCCGCTCCCCCCGGCAGAAAGGCCCCGGCGATGCCCGACACTTCTCCCCCGCGCAACGCACCCGGGTGCGTGGGTGCCCTGCTCCTGCTCGTCGCCGTGGTCGGCGGGCTCTGGTTCGCTGCGTTCGCCGTGGAGGAGACGCTGGATCCGGTGGCCTACGACGTGCCCGGGCAGGACGGGTGGGACGCGTACGTCCTGGTGGCGCTGTGGTGGGGGGTGGCCGCGGCCCTGGTCACGGTGCTCGTCGCCGTCTTCCGGGGCACCCGGCCGGCGAGCACGACGCGGTGGCGGATGGGGCGCCTCGGTCGCCGCCCTGGTGCTCGCCGTCTTCTGGCCCGTCCAGGCCGCGGTGCTCGCCGGTTACGCCGTGACCCGCCGGTCACTGCCCCTCGCGCTGCGCGTCCTCGCCGTCCCGGCGGGCGTCGCGGTCCTGATCGCCGGGGGCACATGGGACCGCCGGGCGCAGGACGACTCCCACGTCCGCCGGGACGGCTCCGCGACCGCGGCCACCGTGACGGGCGACTGGCACACCGCCTCCGGCGGCCGCCTCCACCTCGGCGCGGACGGCCGCTTCCGGGCCACCCGCGTCCCGCACGGCCTCTTCCCCACGGGCACGGTGCACGCCGACAACACGGTCGACGCCCACGGCCTCTGGAGCTACAGCGGCGGCTTCTTCTTCACCCTGGACCCCTCCCTCGACCCGGAGGGCGTCTGGGCCGGCGCCGACCTGCGCCTCGAAACCCTCCGCGCAGGAGGCACCCCCTTCCTGTGCGTCACCCTCGACCCGGACTCCGCGTGCGCCCCCGGCACGGTCTTCGTCCGCTGAGCCCTCACTCCGCAGCCGCGTCCGAAAGGCCCGACCGTGCCCTGGAGAACGACCCCGCCCCCACCGCGCCCCGAACTCGGACACACGGGCACCTTCCTCGTGCTGCTCGCCATCGCCGGCGGGCTGTGGTACGCGAGATACGCCGCGTGGGCCACGCTGCTCTTCGCCTACAGCCTGTCCAGCCAGGACGCGCGGGGCGTGTACGTCCTCGTCGCACTGTGGTGGGGCGTGGCCGCGTCCGTCACAACCCTCGTGCTCGCCCTTCGCCGTCCCGCCCACACCGTACGCAAGATGCTCGCCGCGTTCGCCGGCCTGGTGCTCGCCGTCCTCTGGCCCCTCCACCTCGCGGCCCTCGTCACCTACGCCGTGACAGACCGGGCCCTGTCCCGCAAGCTGCGCGTCCTCGACGGCCGGGACGGTGGATGACGCCCCGGCCTACAGGGTGGTGGTGCCCTTGGCGCACAGGGCGTGGTCGATCAGGGTGCTGCCGGCCTTCTCCTGGGCCAGGATGTGCTCCAGGGTGTCGCCGCGGGCCTCGGACATGGAGACCACGGCGCTGCGCCGGCCGTCGGCGGTGACGCCGTTGAGGGTGATGTAGCCGGCGTCGCCGCCCTCGTGGCTCCAGTAGGTTCCCCCGCAGCTCAGCGGGCGTTGGACCAGGCCGAGCCCGTATCGGCCGCCGGGCCAGGACTGGGCGACCTGACCGCTCACGGGGACGGTCTGCTTCATCTCGGCCAGTTGTCGCGTCGGGAGCAGGTGGCCCGCGAGCAGCGCGCGGAAGAAGCGGTTCTGGTCCCGTGTGGTCGTGACGAAGGAAAGGCTCTCGTGCTCCACCGGTATCTGCTCGGTGACGTCCACCACGGAGTCGGGGCCGAAGAGCTGGTAGGCCTGGGCATGGGGCCGGGGCAGGGTGGCGGAGGTGCCGCCCCACCGGGTCTGGTCGAGGCCGAGAGGGCGCAGGATGCGGGCTTCGATCTCCTGGTGGGCGGGCCGGCCGGTGGCCTTCTGGATGATCATGTCGAGCAGGATGTAGTCGGTGTTGGAATACCCCCAGCCCTCGCCGGGCGGGAAGTCCGGCGCGTGGGTCATGGCACGGGCGACCAACTGCGCGGCGCTGTAGACGTCGTAGCGCTGCTGGTAATACTCCTCCGGCGTGGAGTATCCGGGCAGGTCGTCGTGGATGCCGCTGGTGTGCTGGAGCAGTTGGCGGACGGTGATCCGGCTGCCGTCGTTGCCGTTGCCGCGCACCACTCCCGGCAGCCAGCGGTCGACCGTGTCGTCCAGGGACAGCCTGTGCTGGGCCTCCAGTTGGAGGACGACGGTGGCGGTCAGCGTCTTGGCCGTGCTGGCCATACGGAAGTAGCCGTCGGGAGAGACCGGGCGGCCGGTGTTCAGGTCCGCGGTGCCGCTGGTGGCGACCGACTGCCGTCCGTCAGGCCCGATCACGCGGGCCTGCACGCCGCTGACACCGAGGGCGTGGATCGCCTCGGTGTCCTGGCGCAGCTGCTTCGCAAGAGACGGCCGGGCAGGCTGGGCGGCGGCGGTGGCCGCCTCTGCGGCAAGCAACGTAGCGACACCGAGTGCCACAGCAAGGTACTTTCGCAGCGTCAAAGTCATGTCCGGGACGCTAGTTTCGCCCCCGGACGGGTCGCGATCCGATCAACCCCAGGATCGGAACGGGGGATAACCCCCGGCGCGGGACGGTGTGCTCGATCGCGTCGGTGGGTGAGCTATGCCTTCGGCTGGGCGGATGGGTGCCGGGTGATCCGGTAGCCGACTTCGAAGGCGTCCGCGCTCATGCGCGTGTCGTTGACCTCGACCGTCAGGCCGTCGCGGGTGGCGGTCCGCACGATCCGCAGGAGCGGGACGCCCTTGGGCAGGCGAAGGCGCGCGCCCTCGTCGGGGGTGGGCATGCGGGCGCTCACGGCCTCTTCCCAGGAGAGCAGGTGGCCGCCTTCTTCGAGCCGGTCGTAGATGCCGCCGGGGCCGGTGTCCCGTTGGGCGAGCCGGGTTCCCCGTGCGACGGAGGCCGGCAGGTAACTCGTGGCCAGTTGCATGGGGACGCGGGTGGCGGGGTCTCCCATGAGCCGGTCGCGGACAAGGACGTCCTCGTCGACCGGCACACCCAGGAGCGCGGCGACGTCGCGCGGCGCCGGTGCCCAGGTGATGGTGGGCGGCTCCAGCGCGGTCCATGTCCGGGCGGTGGGGTCGAAGTAGTACCCGCGTTCGTCGCGGTGGACCTGGCGGGGTCGGGGCGTCCGGGTCTCGGAGAACTCGGTGCGGGCCATTACTTCTCCTGGAGCAGGTGGCGGAAGCGGTCGTTGCTCGGACGGGACTGCTTCTCACCGATTCTGGCGGTCCATTGGCGGCAGGTCGCGTTCACGTAGGCCGCGATCGCGTTCGGGGCGGCCGTCCGCCATGCGGGGAGACCGCTGAGCCAGGCGAGAGCCGTGGCCGGGTCCTGGTCGGATTCCATGAGGCGGACCGCCGTGTTCGCCGGGTCCACCCACGCGGGTCCGAGCGCGGGCATCGCCCAGTCCACCACGTAGGCGGCTCCGCCGTGCCGGGCGATCATGATGGTGTGGGGGTTGGTGTCCGTGTGCAGGAGGCTCGTCCCGTTGAGCAGCCGCTCCTCCCCGGGCTCCAGGAATCCGGCCAGGCGGTCGGAGATCCGGGGCAGGCCGTAACTCCCCAGCAGGTCGGGTCTCGGGCCGGTGATGCGGCCCATCCGCGTCAGGGTCCGCCGCACGGCAGGCAGGTCCGCCGTTCCCGGGCTCAGGTCCGCGTGCCGCCCGGCGATGTGGTCGAAGGCCAGGCAGTACCACCCGGCCGCCCCGACCGTGAGGCGGATCGCCGGGGTGCAGCCTCGCACCGCCCGGTTCACCATCCCCTCGGTCCGCAGTCCTGCGACGGCCGCGCGGTCCGCGTCGCGGGCTCCCTTGAGGAGGAGGCGACCGTACCGCTCGGTGTCCACGACGAGGGCCGCGGAGCAGGTGAGTCCCGACGTCACCTCGGCCGAGCGCGTCACCGCACCCGCGCGCTGCTCGATCGCTCCGCGGAGCGCCGACGGCAACTCCTCCCAGCTCACCCGCTCACGCATGGTCCCTCACATCCGCTGTGCGGGTGGCCGGATGTGCCCGGCCACCCGCACAGCGTCAGAGTTCGGCCCACGTGAGCTTGCCGATGCCCTCGCGCGGGGCGATGCCCCAGTGGCCCGCCGTCAGGGCGTCGACCACGGGGAGGCCGCGGCCGTGCTCCGCGTCCGGGGCGGGGATACGGAGGACGGGGACGGACTCCTCCGCGTCGTGGACCTCGATCCGCAGGCCGGTCGGGCGGCCGCCCTCCGCGGGGCGAAGACGCACGAAGCGTGTCTCGACGCGGTGGCCGCGCGGGACGGTGTGCTCGATCGAGTTCGTCATCAGCTCCGAGAGCACCACGCACGCGTCGTCCGCCAGCCCGAGCAGGCCCCAGCGGCTGAGCGTCGCCCGTAACGCGTGCCGGGCCTCCGGCACGCACCGATGCATCGAGGGCCAGCGGAACACCGCCGGTTGCTCCAGCGTCCGCCCGGGAGTCTCCATCGTGGGGGGCCTTTCTTGCCGTTTCCGCTGCGCAGGCGCTGCGCGGCTCGTAGCGTGGAAGGTCCAACGGTGGGTGAGCGTCACCTCACCCGCCGTCGTCGGCTCTGCTTGTGAGCCTGGTAACGCCTCACAAGAGTCGCGCCCGCCGCACCTCCCTGACCAGAGGAAACGTGGTTCCAGGCGCGTTGGAACATCAGGGAGTTGAGGTAACTGATGCCCCATCAAGAGCCGGACACAGCCCGGGACGGCGCTGCGTACTTCGGGCACGAGGTCTTGAAGTTCCGCAAGCAGAGGGGGATGACGCAGCAAGAACTGGCCACCGATGCGGGCTACGAGCGCCCGTACGTCACGAGGGTGGAAGGCGGCACCCTGCTGGCGTCGATGCACTTCGCCGAGGCCTGCGACCGCGTCTTCGGTACGCCGGAAATGTTCGCACGGCTGCGGCAGCGCGTGGCCGAGCGCGGGCACCCGGGCTGGTTCATCCGGTACGCCACCATCGAGCAGGAGGCCAAGTGCATCCTCGACTCCTCACCGGTCGTCATCCCCGGCATCCTCCAGACCCGGGAGTACGCCACGGCGATCTTCCGCCAAGCTCACCCGCGGGAGAACGCCGAATCCATTGCGGAACGCGTCGAGGCTCGTCTCGCGCGCCGAGCGGTGCTCACCCGCCCGAATCCGCCGCTGTTGTGGGTTGTCATTCACGAGGCGGCGCTGCGCATGGTCATGGGGAGCAAGGAGATCATGGCCTCCCAACTCGCCAGCTTGCTGGCCGACGAAGCCGCCAGCCCGCACGTCACTATCCAGGTGCTGCCCTTTGCGCAGGGACTGCCCGCAGGGGCCTCACTCTTCATCCTGGTGACGCCGGAGAAGGGCCCGACCCTGCTCTACACGGAAACCATGACCACGGGGCACGTTGACGACTCTGCGGCTACGGTCGCGGAGGCTCAGGACCGGTACGATCGGCTGCGAGCCGCCGCGCTACCTCCCGAGGAGTCGCTGGCGTTCATCCGTCAAGTGATGGAGGAGTACGAACAATGAGCACCACCCCTGACCTCGCCGGCGCGACATGGATCAAGAGCAGCTACAGCGACGGCAACGGCGGTGCGTGCGTCGAAGTAGCCCCCGGCTTCCCCGGCGTCGTCCCGGTGCGTGACTCCAAGGACCCCGAGGGCCCCGCCCTCACCTTCGGCACCTCCGCCTGGCACACCTTCGTTGCCGCCGTCCGCCAGGGCGACTTCGGGGACGTCTGACAGCCTCAGCTCGAACCGCCAAGGGGGCACGCAATGAACACCGCTTCCGACCTCACCACCGCCGCGTGGATCAAGAGCAGCTACAGCGCCGGCAACGGCGGCGCGTGCGTCGAAGTAGCCCCGGGGTTCCCCGGCATCGTGCCCGTGCGCGACTCCAAGGACCCCGAGGGCCCCGCCCTCACCTTCGGCACCTCCGCCTGGCACGCCTTCGTCAGCGCCGTCCGGCAGGGCGACTTCGGGGACGTCTGACAGCCTCCGCCGGAAAAGGCCACGGCCCCGCCGCCCGGGCGATTCCGGGGAGCGGGGCCGCAGCGCGTGCGGGGGCGGTTACTTCATCGGGATGTCGAAGTTCTTCGCCGTGATCTTCGTGCCGTCCGACGCGTTCGCCGCGAGGCGCTTGTAGCGCAGGACGAGAGAGGTCTCGGTCTTCTTCGGGGTGAAGACGACCCAGCCGGTCGTCGTCTTGCCCGTCGACGCGTCCTCCAGGGGGGTGTAACCCGCCGCCTTGATGTCGTCGTCGAGGATTGTGGTGCTGGCCTGGTCGATGCCGTTCGACTGGTTCGTCAGGTAGAAGGACGTGGCGCCGAAGCTGTCGTAATACTTGGAGCTCGCGGTGACCTTGACGTTGACCAGGACGACGTTCTCGTCCTCCAGCGCGGAGAACTTGCCCTTCGAGGCGGCGGAGGGCTGGAAGCCCGAGATGTAGCTGATGACCGTCGCCTTCTCGCCCATCACGTCGTCCGTGAAGGACTTGTTGACGGTGACGGGCTTGCCCTGGGCCGCGGTGTCGCCGCCTGCGTCGGTGGCGGAGTCGGTCGGGGCGGGGGCGTCCGTGGTGGGCGCGTCCGTCGTGGCCGGGGCGGTCGCGGACGGGCTGGAGGGCGCGTCGGACGACGAGTCGTCGTCGTTGCACGCGGTGAGGAGCGCGCTGCCGGCTATGACCGCGGCGGCGACGGTGAGGGTGGTGGTGATACGGACGCGCAAGGCAATGCCCCCCGGTTGCGGAAATACGAGTACGGGAATCGGGCCGGACCGACTGGTCCGTGCACCGATCCGTTCGTGCGAGTCGTCGGCGACGACGCGTCACTATACACGCAGGCCCAATGCGTACGGTTTCCCGCCCGGTTGTCAAGGTTCCGTGAAGAATTCCGCCGCCGGGCGTCCGATATCCGGAAGAACGAAACTCCGACTTAGCAACGACCTGTGCGGCGTACGTAAGTAATCGACTTACGCAGAAATGAGATTGACGTCACGTCAGAGAATGTCACACCGGGCCCGCCCGAGGACTCGGGAGGGCCCGGCGCGGGATTCAGCTCCGCGAAGCGGCGGGGGCGCCGAGGCGGATCGGGACGCGGGACATGTCGTTGCCGATGAACGACGGCTGCGGCACCAGCGCGGCGGCGTCCGCCTCGACCGAGGCGTCCGGGAAGCGCGCGAAGAAGGCGGGGAGGGCGACCTCGCCCTCCAGCTTGGCCAGCGGCGCACCCATGCAGTAGTGCATGCCGTAGCCGAAGGTGAGGTGGCTCTTGTCCTCGCGGTCGATGTCGAAGCTGTCCGCGGACGCGTGCACGCCCGGGTCGCGGCCGTGGGCGCCGAAGCCGATGATGACCGCGTCGCCGGTGCGGATGACGGCGCCCTCGCCGAGGTCGATGTCGGCGGTCGCGTACCGCAGGGGCATGTGCATGATCGGCGGGTGCAGCCGCAGCGTCTCCTCGATCACGTCCGTCCAGCGGGCCGGGTCGCGGCGGACGGCGGCGAGCTGCTCGGGGTGGGCGATCATCATCCGTATCGCGTGGCTGATCATCGCCACGGCGGTCTCGCTGCCCGCGCCGATCATCAGGATGAGGGTCGAGATCAGCTCGTTCTCGTCGAGCCGGTCGCCGTCCTCCTCGTGGGCGCCCAGCAGCAGGCTGGTCATGTCGTCGCCCGGCGCCTGCCGCTTGGTCTCCAGCAGCCGGTACATGGCGGCGCCCATGTCCCGGTTGATGGCCTGGCCCTCCTCCTGGGTGGCGCCGCTCATCGTCAGGACGCGGTCGATGACGTCCAGCATCGCGGGGCGCTGGTCGTCGGGGACGCCGAAGAGGTCGCAGATCAGCCGGGTCGGCACCTGGTAGGCGAAGTCGGCGCGCAGGTCGTACAGGGAGCCGGGGGCCTCGCGCTCGCGCCGCTCCAGGCCGTCCAGCAGGTCGGTGACGATGCCCTGGAGCACCGGGCGCATCGCCTCGATGCGGCGCGGGGTGAAGGCGCGGCTGATGAGCTGCTTGAGCCGCTGGTGGTCGGGGTCGTCGGAGGTGAACATGCTCTTGACGTCGACCCAGGAGTAGAGCCACGGGATGGCGCCGGGGACGTAGCCGGGCCAGCTCCTGCGGGCGTCCTTGGAGAGCTGGTCGCCGCTGAGCAGCCTGCGTATGACGTCGCCGCGGGTGACGGACCAGGCCGTCACACCCTCGGGGAGCGCCACGCGCACGGCGGGTCCGGCCGCGCGGAGTTCGTCCGCCTGCGCGTAGAGGCGGGTCCCGCCGCTCGCGTCGAGCGTCACGTCGGTACCGGTGGTGCTGCTGGTCACGGTGTACCTCCATCGGTTGCGGCGGCCCGGATGGCCGCTGCGGACTTCGGGCGGAACGTCACGGGCATCGCGACCGGGCACTGGTGGAAGGGGCCGTGGCGGAGCTGGATCTCGTCGTCCGTCACGGCCAGTTGCATGTCCCACAGCTGGTCGAGTGCCGTCTCGATGCCGGTCTGGGCGATCACGGTGGCCTGGCTGATGGCCGGGCAGCGGTGGGGTCCGGCCGACCACGCGAGGTGGGACCGGTTCTCGTAGCCGAGGTCGGCGGGCAGCCCGGGGTCGGTGTTCGCCGCGGCGTGGCTGACGAGGATCGGTACGCCGCCGGGCACCGCGATCCCGTGCAGGGTGGTGTCCTTGCGGGCGAAGTGGACGGAGAAGTTCGCCATCGGGCTGCGCACCCACAGCGCCTTCTCCAGCGCGCGGCGCACCGTCACCGTGCCGGCCGCGAGCGTGCCCGCGTAGGAGTCGTCGCCCAGCAGCAGGTGCAGCGCCCAGCCCATCCACGCGGCGGTGGGGATGACGCCCGCGCCGACGGTCGTGTAGAGCTGGTTGAGGGTCTCCTCGTCGCTGAGCTTCGCGTCGTGGCCGAGCAGCCAGGACGTGAGGTCGTCGCCCGGCTGGACGCGGCGCAGCTGGATCAGCTCGTACAGCAGCCCGGCGTAGTCGACGGCGCCCTGCGCGGCCTCCGGGCCCGCGCTGATCATCTGCTGGGCGAGGCGCACCATGCGGGTGGCCATCTCGGAGGTGCAGCCCAGCAGGTCGGCGAAGACCATGAGCGGCAGGGTGTCGGCGAAGTCGGCCATCATGTCGGCCGCGCCCTGCTCCGCGACCCGCGAGACCAGGGTCAGCGCGCTGCGCCGGGTGACCTCGCGCAGCCGGTGCGGGCTGATCCGGGCGATGCAGTCGTCCAGCGCCCAGCGCAGCCGGGTGTGGTCCTCGGCGTCGGCGTACAGCACGGAGGCCCGCCAGGCCATGAGCGGCAGGACGGGGCTGTCCTGCGGGACCTTCCCGGCGTTGAGGTCGGCCCACAGCCGGGAGTCCTTGGCGTAGACGGCCGGGTCGTTGAGCATGTCGACGGCGGCGCGGCGGCCGGTGACGACGAGCGCGTGCACCCCGGGGGCGATCTCCGCCCAGGCGCCCGCGCCCTGCGCGCGCAACTGCGCGTAGACCTCGGCCGAGCGCGTGGCGAACGACTCGCCGTGCAGCACGGGGCACCCCTTCGCGGACAGCGGCAGTTCGGGGGCGCCGGTCGCTTCGGGGGCGCCGGTCGTTTGGGGAACGCTGGTCGCTTCGGGAGCGCTGGTCATGAGGCGGGCTCCAGGCTGGAACGGGACAGCAGGTGGGAGACGAGCGCGACGAGCACGGACTTGGCCGAGTCGCGCTCGCGGACGTCGCACGTCACCAGCGGCGTCCAGGGGTCCAGGTCGAGCGCGGTGCGCAGCTCGGCCTCGGTGTAGCGCGGGGCGTTCGGGAATTCGTTGACGGCCAGGACGTAGGAGATCCCGGCCTCCTCCAGGCGCTCCATGGCGTCCCAGGACTCGGCGACGCGCCGGGTGTCGACCAGGACGACGCCGCCGAGCGCCCCGTACATCAGGTCCTCGATCATCGAGGCGAACCTCGGCTGGCCGGGGGTGCCGAACAGGTAGAGCACGATGTCGTCGGTGAGGGTGAGGCGGCCGAAGTCGTGGGCGACGGTGGTGGTGTCCTTGTCCTCCAGGCCGCGCAGGTCGTCGACGAGTTCGCCCGCCCGGGTGAGCCTCTCCTCCGTCGACGCCGGGGCGATCTCCGAGACCGCCCCGACGAAGGTCGTCTTGCCGACGGCGAAGGGCCCCATCACGACCAGCTTGACCGGGGTCACCCCGGCGTCGAGGTAGTGGCCGTCAGAGCTCTTGGAGTGCATTGAGCATCCTCTCCAGCAGCGCCCTGTCGTGCTTCTGAGCCGCGGGCGCCGGGTTGCGGGCGATGAGGTGGCCGCTGTCGACCAGATGCGCGGCGATCACCTTCGTGACGGCCCCGGGCAACTGGAGGTCGGCGCTGACCTCGGCCACCGACAGCGCCCCCGGCAGGCAGTGCTGCATGACGCGGTAGGCGTGCGGGCCCAGGCCGCGCAGGGGCATCTCGCGGTCGGCGATCAGGATCGTCGCCAGGTCCAGCGACCGGCGGGTGGGCGCGGCATGCCCCTCCGCCGGTGTGTACGGGCGCACCATCCCGGTGCGGCGGCGGCCTCGCGGCGTCATGACGTGGCCGCCCCCGGCGCGTCCGCGGCCCGCCTGCGCTCGCGGGCCGAGAGGGCGTCGCGCAGCCCGTTGATCGCCTTGATGGTCGCCGCGGAGGCCACGGCCACCTCGGGGCTGGTCATCTCGGCGTCCACGGCGACCGCGAGGGCGGTGCCGTGGCCGGCGCTGAAGACCAGGATGCAGTGGTCGGGCAGGTCGATGATGATGCGGTGCGGCGAGGTGCCCTCGATCTCGGCGAATTCGCTGATGCTGCGGCCCAGCGCGAAGGCGGCGCACGCGTTGGCGGCGGTCCGCTCGGCGACGGGGCGCTCGATGTCCGAGGTGGCCGCGAGGACCAGGCCGTCGGCGGAGAAGAGCACCGCGTGCAGGACGCCCTTCTCCTTCCTGAGGTGCTCCAGCACCCAGCTCATGTCGTGGGTGTCGGCGGTGGGCTGCTGCTCAGTCATCGCTGCGCTCTCCTTCGGTGTGCTGGTCCTCGCCGTCGCGGATGGCCGCCGCCAGACCGGCGAAGCCCTCGCTGAACGCCTCGGGGTCCTGTTGCGGGGCCGGTTCGGCGACGCGCCCGGCGGCGGGGTCCGCGGCCCGGGGCCGGCGCCTGCGGCGCTGCGGCAGGCCGACGCTGCTCTCCGTGCGGCCGCCGCCCGCGGGGGCCTCATCGAGCACGGGCACGCCCATCGCGGCGCGGGCCTCGCGCCGTTCGGCCCGCTGCTCCTCCTCCGTCGGCCCGCTGCCCAGCAGTTCACGGGGCACGTTCAGCACCGCGCGGACACCGCCGTACGGGGAGGTGGAGCTGACGTCGACGCGGAAGCCGTACGCGGCCATGAGCCGGCCGATCACCGGGAAGCCGAGGCTGAGGGTGTCGGGGACGGTCGTGACGTCCAGCACGGTCTGCTGCGCCAGCAGCCGCTCGGCCTCGGTGCGCTGCTGGGGGCTCATGTTCAGGCCGCTGTCGTCGACGACGACGACCCAGCCGGTCTGCGTCTGCTGCACCTCGACGAGCACCTTGCCGTCGGAGTAGGAGGCGGCGTTGGACAGCAGCTCGGTGAGCGCGATGGTGACGGGCTCGACGACCCGGCCCTCCACCCACACCCCGCCGCTGATCGGCTCGTGGGTGTAGTGGACGCGCTGGTAGGCGTCGATACGGCCGCGGGCGGACTCCACGATCTCGGCGAACGTGCAGTCGGCGCGCTGGAGTCCGGGCCAGGACCCGGCGAGGATGCGCAGCCGCTGGAGGGTGTGCACGGAGCGGGTGAGCGGGTGGTCGATGTTCATCAGCCCCTGCTGGAAGGCGGTCGCCTCGGGGACCTTGTTCATCTCGTCGATGACCGCCATCTGGCAGCGCACGAGGTACGTCTGCGCCTCGTCGACGAGGTCGCGCACCGAGGCGCGGGCCGCGAGGCCTATGGACTCGCGGGTCAGGCCTATCGCCTCGGAGCACAGGTCGAGGACGGTGCGGTGGTGGCCGTCGACCGGCATCCCCTCGAGGGAGTCGTCGAGCAGCCCGGGGAGGGTGATGCCGCGGTGGCCGCGGGCCTGGGTGTCGACCAGCGCGGGCAGCCTGACCTTGGCCAGGTGCTCGATCTCCGCGGAGAGCGCGGCGGCGTGCCGCTCGGCCTCGCGCAGCCGCTCCGCCAGGTCGTCGGCCCGTCTGCCCGCGGCCTGCTCGGCGGCGCGGGCGCGCTCCTCCAACTCGCCGGTCTTCAGGGTGACGGCCTGTTCGGACGCCCGCAGGCGCTCCTGAAGCTGTCCCGCACGGGTGTTGGCGGCCCTTTTGGCGCGCGTCTGCGCGACGAGGCCGGCCGCCGAGGCGGCGAAACCGCCGCCCAGCAGCGCGGCGGTGGTCACCAGTGGCTCGATCATGGGGGGTCCTTGTACGGCGTGGTCAGGTGAACGGGAAGGTCGCGGCCGCCCGGGAATTCCGCGCGGGTCGGCCGGGCCGGTCGGGCCGATGGGAGCTGTTCACGCCGTGGGGGGCGAATCCGCGGTCGGCGCCGGGATTGCGCTGCCGGTCAGAGGGAGTTCGTGCCGGTGGGCGCGGTGATAACGGGCGCCGCTTCATGACCGAGACTGCACTGTGGAGGCCCAAACCTGGGGAGCGTTGACACGTGAACCTTTGAACGCGTGCATCCCATCCGTAACCCGGTGCGCACGACGCCGTGCACGATACCACCGGCCGATCGGCGATCGGCGATTTCGGGAATAGCGAATGCGGCAAAGCACCGGCGCACCAAAACTACGGAAAGCCCGGCACAAACAGCCCTCATCCTGGCGCTGCTGACGGCCCGTCGGCACGACGAATTCAGGCCGTTCCGTGGCCGGATTCCGGCGGTCCGAAATATCGGCAATTCCGGAAACGGGGGAAGCTCTCGGACGGAAAGCCCCCGGACGGGCGGCTCTCGAACGCCGTCTCAGACGGGCAGTCGGCGGAAGAGCGGGCGCGGGAGGTGGCGGACGGCCGTCATGACCGCGCGCAGGGTGCCCGGGACCCAGATCGTCGTGCTGCGGCGGCGCAGGCCCGTCTCGATCGCGGCGGCCACCGCCTCCGGGGTGGTGGCCAGCGGGGCGGGCGGCAGACCCGCGGTCATCCGGGTGTGGACGTAGCCGGGCCGCACCGCCATGACGTGCACCCCCGAGCCGTGCATCGCGTCGGCCAGGCCCTGGCAGAAGGCGTCCAGGCCCGCCTTGCTGCTGCCGTAGATGAAGTTGACGCGGCGGGCGCGCTCGCCCGCGACGGAGGAGAGCACGACGAGCGAGCCGTGGCCCTGCGCCTGGAGGGCGGCCGCGCCGACGAGGGCGGCGGAGATCGCGCCGGTGTAGTTGACCTGCGCGACGTGCACGGCCGCGAGCGGCTCCTGCTCGTCGCGCGCCTGGTCGCCGAGCACGCCGAAGGCGAGCAGCACCATGTCGATGTCGCCCTCGGCGAAGACCTTGCCGAGCGTCACCTCGTGCGAGGCCGGGTCGAGCGCGTCGAACTCCACCGTCGTGACGCCCGCGCCGAGCGCGCGCAGCGACTGCGCCGCCGCCTCCAGCTGCTCGGACGGGCGCCCGGCGAGGAAGACCGTGCGCGTACGGCGGGCGATCAGCCGGCGCGCGGTCGCCAGGCCGATCTCCGACGTGCCGCCCAGCACCAGCAGGGACTGCGGGGCACCGAAGGCGTCCTTCATGGCTTCTCCCTCAACACGGTGGGCTTCGCGGTGGTTCCCGGCCTCATACGCCCAGCCGGCGGGCGAGGTCGGAGGTGATGGCGCGGCGCGGGTCGACACGGGCGCGCAGCTCGCGGAAGTCGTCGAGCCGCGGGTACATGCGGGCCAGGACGTCGGGGCGCAGCCGGGCGTCCTTGGCGAGGTAGACCCGGCCGCCGGCCGCGGCGACCTCGTCGTCCAGCTCGTCGAGGAAGGCGGCCAGGCCCGGAAGACCCGCCGGGATGTCGAGGGCGAGCGTCCAGCCGGGCACCGGGAAGGACAGCCACCCGGAGTCGGCCTCGCCGAAGCGCTTGAGGACGGCGAGGAAGGACGGGCAGCGGCGCGAGCCGATCCGCCGCACGATACGGCGCAGCGCGTCCTCCTCGCCGTAGCCCACGACGAACTGGTACTGGACGAAGCCGCCGGGCCCGTAGACGCGGTTCCACTCGGGCAGGCCGTCCAGCGGGTGGAAGAAGGCGGAGAGCTTCTGGATCCGGCCGCGCTGCTCGCGGGGCGCCCTGCGGTACCAGAACTCGTTGAACAGGCCCACGCTGCGGCGGCCCAGCAGCCCGCCGGGGGTGAAGCGGGGGGCGGCGGGGAGCCGGGTGGCGGGGCGGAAGGCGAGCGGTTCGCGGCGCAGCCGGGGCGGCAGCGCGTCGAGCGGGGCGTGGTCACCGCGGGTCAGGACCGCGCGGCCGGTCTTCGCGCCGCGGGCGAGCAGGTCGATCCAGGCGACGGAGTAGCGGTAGCGGTGGTCGTCGGCGGCGAGCCGGGCCATCAGGTCGTCGAGGTCGGTGGCGCGCTCGGTGTCGACGGACATGAACGCGGTCGCGACCGGCAGCAGCGCGATCGTGGCCGCGAGGATCACGCCCGTCAGGCCCATGCCGCCCGCGGTGGCCCAGAAGAGGTCGGGCTCGTCGTCCGGGGTCACGACCCGGGTCTCGCCGTCGCCGGTGAGCAGTTCGAACGCGCGGACATGGCGGGTGAAGGAGCCGGACAGGTGGTGGTTCTTGCCGTGGATGTCGGCGCCGATCGCGCCGCCGACCGTCACGTACCGCGTGCCGGGGGTGACCGGCACGAACCAGCCGAGCGGCAGCAGCACCTGCATCAGGCGGTGCAGCGACACGCCCGCGTCGCACGTGACCAGGCCGCCGACGGCGTCGATCTCGTGGATGCGGTCCAGGCCCGTCATGTCCAGGACCGCGCCGCCCGCGTTCTGCGCGGCGTCCCCGTACGCCCGGCCGAGCCCGCGGGCGATCGCGCCGCGCCCGCCGCACTCGCGCACGGCGCGCACCGCCTCCTCGTACGACCCGGGGCGCAGCACCTGGGCGGAGGTGGGAGCGGTGCGGCCCCAGCCGGTGACGGGGACGGCCTCGGCGGCCAAGGGTACGGGCATATCGCTGACCGTATCGCCCGGAAGATACCAAAAGGGGGTTATGCACAGGCTTCTCACCGTAAAGGGCGAGCGGTCCGGCGTGAGCGGTGGCCCCGCACGGTAATCACTCGGGGCTGGACGCACCACGCGGCGACGATTCGCCTGCCGCGGGCGCCCGGCGCGCACGAACGGCCCCGCGGACCTCCTGCGGGACCGGGCCGAGGTGGCACCGCCGCCCGCCCCACCCCCTGCGGAGGGAGAGACCGCCGATGCGCCCGTCCGACTCCGCCGCACCCCGCGGCAGCACCTCGATATCCAGCCCGGAGCCCGAGCCGACGCCGGGAGCTGCGGCGCCGCCCGCGCCGCCCGCTCGACACCCCGACCCGAGCGCTGTCGCCCCGCCCGCGCCGACCGCCCGGCCGTCGGAGGCCCCGTCAGGGCCCGCGCCGCAGCCCCCCGGCGGAACGGGACGGCCACCGCTGCGCGCGGACGCGCCACTTCCAGCGGCGCCGGACGCCTGGCAGCCCGCGGCCGCTCGGCCGCACCTCGCGCTTGTCTGGTCCGCCGGGCGGGACGACGCGCCTGCCGGGCGTGCCCGGCGGGTCGTGCGCGACGCCGTGCGGGCCGAACGGCGGCTGCTGGTGGGCCTGCGGGCCGGTGGGCGGGACCCGCGGGTCGCCGCCGCCGTACGCGTCCTCGGGCTCGCCGGGGAGCACGGCGCCGTCTGGCTCGCCGCGGGGGCGGCGGGCGCGGTCGCCGACCCGGAGCGGCGCGCTGCCTGGGCGCGGGCCACGGCCCTGGTCGCGGGGGCGCACCTCGCGAGCATGGGCGTCAAGCGGGTCGTACGGCGGCCCCGGCCGCTGGTCGGCGAGGCGCCGCTGGTGCGGACCGCCGGGCGCCACTCCTTCCCCAGCTCGCACGCCGCGAGTTCGGCCGCCGCGGCCGTCGCCTTCGGGGCGCTGCTGCCGGGAGCAGCCACCGTGCCCGTGCTCGCCGCCGCCATATGCGTGTCGCGGCTCGTCGCCGGGGTCCACTACCCGAGCGACGTCGCGGGCGGCGCGCTGCTGGGCGCGGTCGCCGCGCGGGCGGCCCGGGCGTGGGTCGCCGGTGAGCGCCCGGGCGTCCCGGACGCCCTGCGCGACGCGGCCCGGCACGTACTGCCGCGAATCGCCCGCATATTGCCCAGCGCCGCAGGCATGCGTGGGCGAGGGGGTGGGGGGCGTGGGTGAGCCGTCCGCTGTGCTGGTCGAGGAGACGACGGGGGGTGCGGGGGTTGCGGGGCTCGGGGTGGGGCGGGTGCCGGGGGGGCTGTCCGCGGGGCTGGTGCGGACTGCCCGGCCGCGGCAGTGGGTCAAGAACGGGCTGGTCCTGGCCGCGCCCTTCGCCGCCGGGCGGCTGCTGACCGCGGGCGAGTGCGTGCGGCTCGGCGTCGTCCTGGTGCTGTTCACCGCGTGCGCGTCCGCCGTCTACCTGATCAACGACGCCCGGGACGCCGAGGCCGACCGGGCCCACCCGGTCAAGCGCCGCCGCCCGGTGGCCTGCGGGCAGGTGCCGGTCGGCGCCGCATACGCCACGGGCGGCGCGCTCGCCGTGGCCGCGCCCGTGACCGCCGCCCTCACCTGCGGCGCCGACACCGCCGGGCTGCTCGCGGGCTACGTGCTGATGCAGCTGGCCTACTGCGTGTGGCTCAAGCACATGCTGGTCGTCGACCTGGTGATCGTCACCACCGGCTTCCTGATGCGCGCCATGGCGGGCGGCATCGCCCTCGGCATCGGGCTGTCGCGCTGGTTCCTGATCACGTCCGGCTTCTGCGCCCTCTTCGTCGTCGCCGCCAAGCGGTATTCGGAGCTGGTGCTGATGTCCGGTCAGGACGGCGACGTGGCCGCCTCCCGCGCGCTGCTCGGCGCGTACACCTCGGGCTACCTGCGTTTCGTGTGGCAGCTCGCGGCGGGCGTCGGGGTGCTGGCCTACTGCCTGTGGGCGATGGAGACCGGGGCGCGGCCGTCGGGGCTGCTGCCCTGGCGCCAGCTGTCCATGGTGCCCTTCATCCTCGCGGTGCTGCGCTACGCCGTCTTCGCCGACGCCGGGTCGGCCGGGGCGCCCGAGGACGTACTGCTGCGCGACCGCGCCCTGGTGGTGATCGGACTGGCATGGGGGGCGCTGTACGTGCTCGCCGCGGTCAACAGGTGAGCGGGCGCGGCGTACAAACCCGGCGCACATTGCGCCGCCCGCCGCGTATCGCCACGCGGCGGGCCCACCGGCGCCACCTGCCGGACCTGCGGCGCCACGGCACCGGATTCCGGCTCACCCGGCGTACATTGCCGCGCCGTTCGCGCGGGCGCCCGCGCCGCCCCGCCGGGGGAATCGCCGTCCTCTTCCCCGCGCGGCTGCGCGCCATGCTCCCGGAGATCGCCGGATTCGCCCTCTCCGGGGGCGCCGCCTATGCCGCGGACCTGGCCCTCTTCATCTGGCTGCGCGGCCACGCCGGGCTCGGCCCGCTCTCCGCCAAGGCGCTGTCCTTCCTCGCCGGATGCGGCGTGGCGTACAACGGCAACGCGCTGGGTACGTACCGGCGCCGCGTCCTGGCCACTCCGCGGGTGCGCCGCTACGGCGTCTTCTTCGCCGTCAACGCGGCGGGCGCGGGCGTGCAGCTGCTCTGCCTGGCCGTGTCGCACTACGCGCTGGGCCTCACCGGTGCGCGCGCCGACGTCGTCTCGGGCGGGGTCGTCGGCATGGCGCTGGCGACCGCGCTGCGCTTCTGGGGCACCCGCACGCTGGTCTTCCGTACCGCCACCCGGCGCAGTCGCGGCGTGCGGCGGGCCGACGAGGGTAGCCGACCGACATGGACTGGCTGACCCGTATCCCGTGGATCGGTCCGCGGCTCGGGCCGTGGTACGACCGCCACCTCAAGTCGCGCGTCGAGCGCGCGATGCGCACCCACGCCTACCGCGCCTTCGACCACCTCCAGGACGTGCACTGGACGCGGCTGGCGGCCGCGATGACCTTCACGAGCTTCCTGGCGCTCTTCCCGCTGATCACGGTCGCGGCCGCGGTGGGCGCGGCCCTGCTGTCGCAGGGGCAGCTGAACCGGCTGGAGAACAAGCTCATCGACCAGATCCCCGGCATCGCCGACCAGATCGACATCCACGGCCTGGTCGCCAACGCCGGCACGGTCGGCCTCATCGCGTCCGGCGTGCTGCTCTTCACCGGTATCGGCTGGGTCAGCTCGCTGCGGGACTGCCTGCGCGCGGTGTGGCGCAAGGACGACGTGCACCCGAACCCGGTGAAGGCCAAGCTCACCGACGGGGTGATCCTGGTCGGGCTCGGCGTCGCGGTGCTCGTCTCGCTCGGCGCGTCCGGCTTCGCGACGGCCGCGGTCAACTGGTCCGCCGACCACATCGGCCTGTCGGAGCACGGCGCCGGGCGCATCGCGCTGACCGTCGTCGGCTACCTGCTGGCGGTGGTCGCCGACTTCCTCATCCTGGTCTACCTGCTCACCCTCACACCCGGCGTGGACCCGCCCCGGCAGGCCGTGGTGGTGGCCGCGACGATCGGGGCGGCCGGGCTGGAGATCCTGAAGGTCGCCCTGTCCGGCTACCTCCAGCGCGTCGCCGGGCGCAACATCTACGGGGCCTTCGGCACGCCCATCGCGCTGCTGCTGTGGTTCAACTTCATGGCCAAGCTGCTGCTGTTCTGCGCCGCCTGGACCGTCACCCCGCGCTACCCGCCCGAGCCGCTCGGCCCCCACCCGCCGCTCCCCGAGGAGGGCGGCGGGGCGACCCGCTGGAAGAAGTCGCCGCCGCCGGGGGAAGCCCGCGAGATCCGCCCGTAACAAACGGAGGGGAGAATTCAGGCAGGCCGCCCGCGCCCCGGGCCGGTCCGCCCGCACGACGCGGCAGACGAACGACGGACGAAAGACCCGCACCGCATGCACATCGCGACCGACGACCTCTCGGGCCCCGAGATAGCCGCCTTCCTCCACGAGCACCTGGCGCACATGCGCTCCCTCTCGCCGCCCGAGAGCACCCACGCCCTCGACCTGGACGCCCTGCGCGCGCCCGGCGTCACCTTCTGGTCGGTACGGGACGGCGAGGGCGGCAGCGGCCCGCTCGTCGGCTGCGGCGCCCTCAAGGCGCTCGACGCGCGGCACGCCGAGCTGAAGTCGATGCGCACCCGGCCCGCGCGGCAGCGCGGCGGCATCGCGTCGCTGCTGCTCACGCACATCCTCGACGAGGCCGCCGGAATGGGTTTCACCCGGCTGAGCCTGGAGACGGGCAGCGACGAGCCGTTCCTGCCCGCGCGCCGCCTCTACGCCAAGTTCGGCTTCACCGAATGCCCGCCCTTCGGCGACTACCGGCCCGACCCGTACAGCACCTTCATGACCCGCGAGCTGGGCTGACGGCCGGGCCGTCAGCCCCTCTCCGGCCCCGCGGGGCTCAGCGTCTGCGGTGGCTGCGGCGCCGCCCGCCGCCCGCGCCGCCCGGGGTGCGCGGCTCGCCCGACCCGATGCCGGACCCGCCCGCCGTTCCCGGCAGCGGGCGCCTGCGGCGGATGACGGCCACGATCGCGCCCAGCACCACGACCGTGCCGAGCGCGATGCCCGCGGCCGTCCAGACGCCGCCGCCGGAGGACGAGGTCGCGCTCGCCGAGGCGTCCACGTGCTTGCCCGGCGCCTTCGCGGCCGCGCTGGCCGAGGCCGCGGCCTCCTGCGACGCCCTGACCTGGCTCAGCGGCGGCACCAGCGTGCCGACCGGCTTGGCCGTGGCGCCGCTCTTGAAGCCCCAGTCCAGCAGCGAGGCGGCCTCGCGGTAGACGTTGTTGTGGCCGGGGGCCGGGTTCATGACCGTGACCAGCAGCGTCCGGCCGTTGCGCTGCGCGACACCGGTGTAGGTGGCGCCCGCGTTCGTGGTGTTGCCGTTCTTCACACCGGCGATGCCCGCGTAGCGCTTCAGGTCGTAGTCGCCGCTCAGCAGGCGGTCGGTGTTCTGGATCTGGAAGGACCCGCGGACCTTCTTGCCGGTCTTCTTGTCCTTGGTGAAGTCACCGGGGAACTGCGCGACGACCGTCGAGCAGTACGCGCGGAAGTCGGCGTTCAGCAGGCCCTGGCGGGCGAAGAGCGTCAGGTCGTAAGCACTGCTGTGCTGGCCCGGTTCGTCGTAGCCGTCCGGCGTGACGACATTGGTGTCGCCCGCCTGCAGCTCCTTGGCCATGGCGTTCATGTCGGCCACCGTCTTCGGCACGCCGCCGTTCATCGCCGCCAGGACGTGCACCGCGTCGTTGCCCGAGCGCAGGAAGACGCCGAGCCACAGGTCCTTGACCGTATACGGGTGGTTCTCCTGTATACCGACCAGGCTGCTGCCCTCGCCCATGCCCTTGAGGTCGCTCGCGGCCACGACGTGGGTCTGCGTCTTCGGGAACTTCGGCAGCACCGTGTCCGCGAAGAGCATCTTCAGGGTGCTGGCCGGGGCCAGCTGCCAGTGCGCGTTGTGCTCCGCGAGGATGTCGCCGGTCTCGGCGTCCGCGACCAGCCACGAGCGGGCGGTCAGCTTCGCGGGCAGCGCCGGGGCGCCGCCCGACAGGTCCACCTGGGTCCCGGGCACCCCCAGCCGGTCCCCGCCGACCGTCGACATCTGCGCCGGTGGCTGCGGGGTCTTGGGCGCGCGGACGGGCGCGGCGCCCGCCGTTCCCGCGCCGACGGTGCCGCCCAGCAGTGCGGCGGCAGCGAGGCTCGCGAGGGCCCCCGTGACGCGGCGGCGCCGGGCGGGGCGCGGCCTCGCGGGGCGGACAGGTCCGGTGAGTGACGTCAGCACCCGCCCGAACGTACAGGGCGAAGATGTCCGCGCGCCCCTCAGGTCCCGGACCGCCCCCCTCCCCCGCCGCAAGCCGCGTGGGGCGGGCGGCACATACTGGGACGTATGAAGCTCAGTCGCCCGGTCTCCTGGTTCCTCGCCGCCTTCGGGGTCTGGTCCTGGATCGTCTGGACCACCTTTGTCAAGAATTTGTGGAAGGACACCAGCGGCCTGGCCTTCCACCACGGCGACCACGGGTCGCCCACCGCCTACTTCTGGATCCACCTCACCCTCGCGGTGGTCTCCACGGTCCTCGGCACCGCGATCGGCGTCCTCGGCATCCGCGGCCTGCGCGCCCTGCGCCGCGAGCCGTCGCCGGAGGCGCACACCGGCCACGAGCCCGCACCGGAATTCGAGCTGCGGCAGCCGTAACCGCAATCCACCGGACAGGCACCCGGCCGGGAATCCCGGACGCACGGATTCCGCATGCACGGATTCCGTGCGGATACGGGGACCGGCGTATGCCGCAGCCGGTGGAAGAACAAGAAGACGTCAAATATCCCCCCGCGGACCGGCGGACACAGCCGTCCGTGGTGCAGGCTGACCCACGGACGCCGAACCGCGCCGCGAACCGTCCGGGGGGACGTCATGGGGGATTTCTCGGGCATCACCGGTGCCGCAGGCGGACTCACAGCACTCAAGCGCACGGGCCGGGCGCGACGCGGGGCGGTCGCGGCCGCCCTCGCGGTCGGTCTCGCCGCGGCGGCGGGATGCGGCGGGTCGTCCGCGCCCGGGCCGGGGCAGGCCGTGCTGCTCGGGACGTACGACAGCAGCACCACGGTCGGCCAGGTCCTGGACTCCCTCCACCCGCTCGGTGCGACGAGCGACAGCGCCGGGACCACCTACCTGCTCAACAGCCCGCTGATGGTGGGGCTGAGCGCCGCGGGCAAGGGAAGCACCTTCGTCGCGACCGGTTCCTACTTCGACGCGTTCGGGCCGCAGGGCCTCGTGGCGATGCCGGACGGCTCGGTGCTGTTCGGCCACGGCGCCGAGGTGGTCCGCCTCGATCTGAGAACCGGGGACACCTCGGTCCTGGTCGGCGACGCCGCCCGGACACGCGACTACACCGCGCCCGCGCCGGCCACCGCCACGCCCGCCGACATCCGGTTCACCAAGGACGTCACCCCGATCGGTGTGTCCGCAACCGGCACCGTCATGATCGTCGACGGCCGGGCCCTGTGGTCGCTGGCCGCCGGCCACCTCACCCGCGTCTACCAGCAGCCCGCACCTGCCAAGGGCGAGGACGACACCCTCATCGGGGCGGGCGGCTCCGTGACCGCCGACGGCACGGCCTACGTACAGGGCACGCGGGAAAACTACGCAACCCTGGCCGACGTCCTCGTCATCCCCCCGCACGGCAAGCCGACCGCCCTGCCCCTGCCTCCCTCGATCCCCGGCGTCAGCGGCCGCCCCGCCGACCTCGTCCCCGCCTGGCTCACCTCCGACGGCGCGAACGGCCTCTACATCCACGCCGCACAGGCCTCCCCCGGCCACGGCGACTACGTCCTCCACCTCCACGACGGCACCACCACACTGGTCATGTCCGCCAAGCCCTCCACGAGCGACGCCGAGCCCGGTACGTGCAACGTCCACGACCCGGTCGACGCCACTCGCTTCCCCTGCCCGCTGCCGAGAGCCCTGACCTACCACGCCGGCCAACTCGTCCTCGCCGGCGAGAAACCGTACGCGGTACGGCTCCTGGTGAGCCACCGGTGAGGGCGTCCGGCACACCGCTGACGCGGGGCGCCGCGGCGTTGGCCGCCTGCTGCGTACTGCTCGCCGTGACCGCGTGCGGCGGGCACTCCGGGCCGCCGGCGGCGCCGGAGGCCGGGCAGGCGCGGGTGGTCGCGCGTACGCCTGCGGACGGGGGCATCGGGCCGGAGGACTCCGGCGCGACGCGTGGTGTGGCCGTCGGCGCGGACGGGACGGTGTACGTGGACACCGGTGAGCGGCTGGTCCGGCTCGGCGAGGACGGGGTGTACACCGATGTCTCCGGGCGGCAGTCGGGCCGGCCGGCGCGTCAGGACCGCGGGATGAGCGGGCTCGTGCTCCGCGGTGACGGCAGCATGCTCGCCGGTGAGGACGGCCAGGTGGTGGCGATCGACCCGGACGACGGCCAGGTCACCGAACTGGCGGGCACGGCGGGCACGTTCCGCTCCCTCACCGATCCGGTGCCGCGGAGCGCCGCCGCGGCGGGCTTCCGCTTCACCCGCGAGGTGACACCGCTGGCGGTGGAGAAGGACGGCACGGTCGTCATCGCGGACGGCACCGCCGTATGGGCGCTGAGCGGCGGGCGGTTGACGCAGCGCTACCGGCAGGCCGCGGTGAAGCCCGCGGCCGACTACATGTCACCCTTCGTCGGGCAGATGTCGGCCGCCGGCCCCGACGGCACCGCCTTCCTGGTCCCCGGCAACGACACGGCCTCGCTCGCCGACATCGTCGTCGTGCCCGGCGACGGGCGGGCGCCGCACAAGCTCGCCGTCCCGGCCCGGCCGGCGGGCACGGACGTGCCGACCGCCGACCTCGCGGCCACCTACCTCGCGAGCGACGGGGCCGGCGGCGTCTACGCGAACACCTTCCGGCGCAAGGGCCGCGGCCTCTACGTCGTCCACGTCCACGACGGCCGGATCGACGTCGCCGCGTCCAGCACGGCCACGGCCACCTCCGACACCTGCGACGTCCACAAGCTCGTGGCCGCGCGCGGCTTCCCCTGCTACTTCCCGGAGGGCATCGCCTACCGCGCGGGCCACGTCTACCTGGCCGGGCAGCGCTCCTACGTCCTCGACATCGGGGTGGCCGCGGGCTGAGCCTCAGCCCGCGTGCGCGGCCAGGCGGGCCTGGAGGACCGCCTTTGCCGCAGGCCACTCGTCGGCCAGGACCGAGAAGTAGACGGTGTCGCGCCACGTGCCGTCCGGGCGGCGGCGGTGGCGGCGCAGGACGCCCTCGCGCTGGGCGCCGAGGCGGGCGATGGCCGCCTGGGAGCGGAGGTTGAGGTGGTCGGTCTTGAGCTGGACGCGGCCCATGCCCAGCTCCTCGAAGGCGTGCGTCAGCAGCAGGAGCTTGGCCTCGGTGTTGACGGAGCTGCGCCAGTACGCGCGGCCGTACCACGTCCAGCCGATCTCCAGGCGCTCGTTGGGGACGTCGACGTCCATGTACGTCGTCCAGCCGATCGCCCGGCCCGAGGGCAGGTGGACGACGGCGAAGGGCACGTACGGGCCCTCCAGGACGATCCGCAGGCGCTGCGCCAGCTCGTCCTGGGTGCGCGGGGCGGGGCCGCCCTGCCAGCGCCACACCTCCTCGTCCCCGCCGCCCGCGGCGAAGAGGTCGGGCAGGTGTGCGGGCGTGAGCGGTTCGAGCCGGACGGTGCGGCCGGTGAGGGTCACGGGGACGGGGTGCGTGGCGGTCATGACGAGGGACATTAGGCACACCCCGACGCGCCGGGCAAAACGGTTCGCCGTACACGGAGCGTGTAGTGTCGCTGCTCATCCGCCGGTAGGAGGCCTTCTTGCTGTCCCTGGACCTGGTGCCGCTCCCCACCGCACGGCTCGCCTTCCGGCAGATGACCGAGGCCGACCTCGACCCGATGGCCGCGCTGCTCGGCGACCCGGACGTCATGCGGCACTACCCGCAGCCCAAGTCGCGGGAGGAGGCCGCCGACTGGATCGCGTGGAATCGCCGCCTCTACCGCGAGGAGGGTCACGGCCTGTGGATCGTCACCCTCCGCGACACCGGCGCCTTCGTCGGCGACTGCGGGCTCACCCCGCAGCTCATCGAAGGCGTCACCGAGATCGAGGTCGGCTACCACGTCCGCGCCGCCCTCCAGGGGCAGGGATACGCCACGGAAGCGGCGGCCGCCTGCCGGGATTTCGCCCGTGACGTGCTCGACGCGAAGCGGCTGATCGCGATCATCCGCCCCGAGAACGCGCCGTCGCGGCGCGTCGCGGAGAAGATCGGCCTGCCCTTCGAGCGGACGGCGATCTCCCGCCAGGAGTTGCCGGTGCACATCCACGCGGCTGATCTCTAGCGGGGGGGCGCTCCGAGCTGCCTCTGACGGCAGGCGCCGCGATCTTCCGCCGGTGGGTGGTTGCGCGCGCAGTTCCCCGCGCCCCTGGGTGATTGCCACTTGGCGTGGCATGCCGCCTTTCCGCCCGGTGGGGGCTGGTCGCGCAGTTCCCCGCGCCCCTGGTGGGTGCCCTCACCCCGCGGGGTGAGCGTTTTTCAGGGGCGCGGGGAACTGCGCGACCAGCCACAGCGGAAGGGAACGGTCCCGCGGCGGCGGAAAGCGGCACCCCGGCGGGTTAACCGGTGGAGCCCGAGGCACTCGGAAGAGTACGGTCGCGCGCGTGAAGGATTCGGGGGAAGGCAGCGTCATCGTGCGCGCGGCGGGAGCCGCGGACGCCGACGTCATCGCGCGGGTGCACATGGACTCGCGGGCCGCCGCGATGCCGTATCTGCCGCCGCAGAAGCGGACGCACGACGAAGTGACCTGGTGGGTACGGGAGATCGTGCTCAAGGAGTGCCGCGTGTGGGTCGCGGAGCGCGGCAGCGGCGGCGAGGTCGTGGGGTACGCGGCTCTTGAGGGCGATCTGCTCGACGCGCTGTACCTGCGGCCCGAGGCGCGCCGGCAGGGGATCGGGACGCTGCTGCTGGAGGAGGTCAGGCGGCACAGCCCCGGCGGGCTGTCGCTGCACGTCTTCCAGCAGAACACCGACGCGCGGGCCTTCTACGCGCGGCACGGCTTCACCGTGCTCGACACGAACGACGGGGAGCGCAACATGGAGAAGCTGCCCGACATGACGCTGCGCTGGACGCCGTAAGTGGTCCGCGACGACCGGCCCGCCGAGGCGCGACGGGTCGAGCTGGCGCGGACGTTCGACGGTGACGACGAGGACGCGGCGCGCTACGACCGGGCCCGGCCCGGCTATCCGGAGCGGATGTACGGGGATCTCGCGCGGCTCGCCGGCGCGGTGCCCGGGAGCCGGGTGCTGGAGGTGGGGTGCGGGACGGGGCAGGCGACCGTGCCGCTGGCCGCGCGCGGGTGCCGGGTCACGGCGGTGGAGGCGGGGGCGCGGATGGCCGCGGTCGCGCGCGGCAAGCTGGGGGCGGACGCCGAGGTCGTGACGGCGGCGTTCGAGGGGTGGGAGCTGCCCGCGGAGCCGTACGACACGGTGCTCGCCGCGACGGCCTTCCACTGGATCGACCCGGCGGTGCGGGTGGCCAGGGCCGCGGACGCGCTGCGGCCGGGCGGGGCGCTCGCCGTCGTCCGTACGCAGCATGTGCGGGGCGGCACCGAGGACTTCTTCGCCGAGGCCCAAGGGTGCTACGAGCGCTTCGACCCGGCCACCGAGCCGGGCCTGCGGCTGCCCGCGGCGGCCGACGTCGACGGGTCGGACCACGCCGTGGAGGTCGCCCGCAGCCGCCGCTTCGGCCCGACGCTCTTCCGCCGCTACGAGCGCGACCTGACGTACACCACGGCGGAGTACCTGGACCTGCTCCTGACGTACTCCGGCCACCGCGCCCTCCCCGAGCCCGCCCGCAGCGGCCTGCTGGGCTGCCTCGGTGACCTCATCGACGGGCGGTACGGGGGCAGGGTGACGAAGCGTTACCTCACCGAGCTGGCCGTCTCCCACCGCCGCTGACCTGTTACCTGTTCCGGCCCTCACCCGCCCGCCGTCCGGGCGGGCGTTCGGGGTGGCCCGCGGGGTGGCGGACCGGCCGCCGCCCGGCGCCGCACGCCGAGCGTCCGCGGGTTTATGCGGATCGTACGAACGACACACCGAACCGGTCGTTTCATGCGCCACGCAGCCGACGATTACGGAATTGTCCGGAATCGGTAACACCGTGCCGCCCTTCGCCGCACCGCCGGGGCGGCGGGGCGACCGTGTGATCCCCGGCGCGGCCATCCCGCACCGGACCACGAAGAACAGCACCAACACGGAAGGGGACCGCACGTGTCCCGTATCGCATCCCGCCTGGCCGCGACCGTCCTCGCGGCGGGCGCGCTCGTCACCGTCGCCGCGCTCCCGGCGTCCGCCGCGCCCGCCCAGCACGGGCGGCACCAGCAGATGGGCGCGCAGGTCGTCCTCGGCAGCGTCCACCACACGCGCGACACGCGCTCGGCCCGCGGGCTGAACGACGAGTGGATCACGGTCACCAACGAGGGCCGCCGCACCGTCAGCCTCGACCACTGGACGCTCACCGACGCCGACCACCACGTCTACCGCTTCGGTCACGTCACCCTGCGCGCGCACCAGTCGCTGCGCGTCCACAGCGGCCGCGGGCACAACACCTACCGCGACCTCTACCAGGGCGGCACCCGTTCGGTGTGGGGCAGCAACGACCGCGCGACCCTGCGCGACGCCCGCGGGCACGTCGTCGACACCGAGTCCTGGGGCCACAGCCACCGCTGACCGGCCCTGACGTGAAAGGTGCCCCGCCGGTGATCCCGGCGGGGCACCTTCACGCCTGCTACGGGCCGCCCGTCGACTCCCGCACGACCAGCGAGAACGGCCCCACGACCTCCTCCGGCGGCGCCGCGGGCCCGGCCGCCTCCAGCCGCCGCACCAGCAGCTCCACCGTGCGGCGGGCCATCGCGTTGTGGTCCGGGTCCACCGTCGACAGGGACGGGACGAGGAAGGCCGCCTCGTCGATGTCGTCGAAGCCGATGACCTTGACGTCGCCCGGCACCCGCACCCCGCGGTCGGCGAGCCCGCGCAGCACGCCCATCGCGACGGTGTCCGTCACGCAGAAGACCCCGTCCACACCGGCCCCCGCGTCCGCCAGCTCCCGCGCGCAGGCCGCGCCCGCCGCCATCGTCAGCTCGGGCGCGGTACGGACGAGGGCCGGGTCGGCGGGCAGGCCCGCGTCCGCGAGGGCCTGCCGGTAGCCGGCCAGCCGCAGCGCGGACACGCCGGGCCCCGGGCCGACCGGCCCGCACACGATCGCGATCCGGCGGCAGCCCCGCGCGGCCAGATGCGCGGTCGCGGCGTGCGCGGCCTCCGCGTTGGGCATGGCGACGTGGTCGACGGGCCCGCCGAAGATGCGCTCGCCCAGCAGCACCACCGGGTGGTCGACCTTCAGCCACTCCGTGTCGGCCGCGCCCATGCCGACCGCGCTGAGGATGAGCCCGTCGTAGAGCCGGGTGCGGGACAGCTCCAGGGCCGCGACCTCGTTCTCCCGCACCGCGCCGGTCTGCTCGATGCCGACCCGCAGCCCGTGCCGCGCGGCGGCGGTGATGACGGCGGCGGCCAGCCGCCCGTAGTAGGGGCGGTTGATCTCCGGGACGGCCAGGCCGATGGTGCCGGTGCGGCCCCTGCGCAGGTTGCGGGCGGCGACGTTGACCCGGTAGCCGAGCGCGGCCATCGCGTCGCGGACCTTCGCGGCGGTCGCGGGGCGGACGTTGGGGTGGCCGTTGATGACGTTGGAGACCGTCATCGGCGAGACTCCGGCCGCCTTCGCGACGTCCTGGATCGTCGTCATGCCGTCATACCCGTCATCCCGTCATGTCCTCCATCCCGTCAGGCCTCCAGCGGCGCGCTGAGCGTGGCGAAGGAGTGCGGGGGCAGCGTGAGGGTGATCCCGCGGTCCGTCACCGCGACCTCGTCGAAGGCGCGCGGCGCGACCGCGTCCGGCTCGGCGGGGGTGTTGTGGGCCTGCACCCGGGCCGCGGTCAGCAGCCGGGCGGTCGGTGTGCCGACGCGGCCGCCGCGCAGGTCGAGGGTGATCCCGGCGCTCTGCTCGGCGTCGAGGTTGCTGAGCGAGACCAGCAGGGCGCCGTCCTTGACGCTCGCGGACGCCGACAGCGTGTCCAGCTCGGTGTCCCCCACCGTGCGGCGCGCGGTGCCCGCGGTGGTGCGCAGGTGGACGGCGAGCGAGGCGGCGTCGTGGTGTCCCTTGTTCATCTCGAAGACATGGTAGGTCGGGGTGCGCACGAGCGCGTCGCCGTCCGTCAGCAGCATCGCCTGGAGGACGTTGACGGTCTGCGCGATGTTCGCCATGACCAGCCGGGCGGCGTGCCGGTGGAAGATGTCGAAGTGGGTGGAGGCGACGAGGGCATCGCGCATCGTGTTCTGCTGGAAGAGGAAGCCGGGGTTGGTGCCGGGCTCGACGTCCCACCATGTGCCCCACTCGTCGAGGACGAGGCCGACCGCGCGGCCCGGGTCGTAGACGTCCATGACGGCGCTGTGGCCGCTGAGGATGCGGTCGATGCGGCGGGCCGAGGCCATCGTGCGGTAGTAGTCGGCGGTGTCGAAGCCGGTCGCGCTGCCCTTCGCCTCCCACGGCCCGGCCAGGGTGTAGTGGTGGACGGACAGGCCCTGGAAGAAGGTGCGCGGGGTGGCCTCGCAGCCGAAGCAGCTGATCTGCCGCATGAGCGTCTCCGTCCACCGGTAGTCGTCGCCGTTGGCACCGGACGCGACGCGGTAGAGGGTGTTGCCGCCGTGGTCGCGGCAGTAGGTGGCGTACTGCCGGGCGAGGTCGGCGGAGTATTCGGCGCGCATGTTGCCGCCGCAGCCCCATGTCTCGTTGCCGATGCCCCAGAAGGGGACCTTCCACGGCTCGTCGCGCCCGTTGGCCTTGCGCATCCGCACCATGGGGCTGTCGCCGTCGCGCGTCAGGTACTCGACCCACTCGCTCATCTCCTGCACGGTGCCGCTGCCGACGTTGCCGTTGATGTACGGCTCGGCGCCCAGCAGCTCGCACAGGGCCATGAACTCGTGCGTGCCGAAGTGGTTGTTCTCCTCGACGTTGCCCCAGTGGGTGTTGACCATGCGGGGGCGGTCCGCGCGCGGCCCGACGCCGTCCTTCCAGTGGTATTCGTCGGCGAAGCAGCCGCCGGGCCAGCGCAGGTTGGGGATGTCCAGCGCGCGCAGCGCCTCGACGACGTCGAGCCGTATCCCGCCCTCGTTCGGGACGGCCGCATCCTCGCCGACCCAGAAGCCGCCGTAGATGCAGCGGCCCAGGTGCTCGGCGAAATGCCCGTACAGGTGGCGGCTGATACGGGGGCCTTCGAGATCGAGGTTGATCACGGCGGTGGCGGCGGTGGCCGCTGAGGTGGCGGGCACGGTGGACTCCCGGATTTGTATCGCTACATTGGATCGATACAAAAGTGGCATCCGCCCGCGGGCGTGTCAAGGCACCGCGCCGGTGGGGCGGGGCTACGGTGAGCGGGTCAGTCCTCGAAGTCCCGTGCCAGCTCCTCCCACGCCAGCTCCCGCAGCGCCGGGAGCCCGGCGGTGTCCGACGGCACCTCCGCGACCTGCTGGAACCACACGACGACCAGCAGCGACGTCCACCAGCCGTCGTTGTGGGCCGGGTCGATCTCGGTGGAGTCGAAGCTGCCCAGGCACACGACGGGCGGCAGGTACTCGACCGGCCGGCCCCGGAAGCCGGTGCGGCCGGTCTCGGTGCGCTCGGGCGGTATGAGGTGCACCGGGCGGTCCGGGTACGTCTCGCGGGCGTGGCGCAGCCGGTAGTCGACGATGTGGTCGTTGACGTGCGCGGTCGGCACGCCTTCGAGCAGCCCGCCGTACGTGGCGGACATCCGCAGGTCGCTCAGGTAGATGCCGCGCCGGGAGGTGAGGGTGATGCGGCTGAGGGAGGAGGACACGCGCGGCAACCTACCCCCGGCCGCCCGGCCCCGGCACCCCCGGCTAGAAAGGGCCCGCCGCCGTACGCACCGCGCCCTGGTGGGGGACGGCGGGGGACGGGGGCTCAGCGCCGAAAGGGAATTCCCGCATCTTGCGCCATACGCCGTCACCGCCCTGCTCGTAGAGGGCGAAGCCGGTCGCGGTCCAGGCGGCGGCGAAGTCGGCCAGCTCGCGCTGGGCGCGGTCCAGCGCGGGCTCGGGGATCGCGTGGGCGACGGTGACGTGCGGGTGGTAGGGGAATTGCAGCTCCCGCTCGACGGGGCCGGAGCGCAGCCGCTCCTGGAGATCCGCGCAGTCCGCGGCGCCCTCGGCGAGCCGGACGTAGACCACCGGGGACAGCGGGCGGAAGGTGTCCGTGCCGTGCAGCCGCATCGCGAAGGGGCGGCCCTCGGCGGCGACCCGCGCGAGGTGGCGGCGGAAGGGCGGCAGCTCGGCGGGGCGGACCTCGGTGGGCGGCAGCAGCGTCACATGGGTGGGGATGGCGTACGCCGCCGGGTCGCCGAATCCGGCGCGCCGCTGCTGGAGCAGCCGCCCGTACGGCTCCGGGACCGCGAGGGACACGCCGATCGTCGTGGTGGTCTCCATGCGTTCACCCCTTTTCCCCCAGGTCGGTGCCCTGCCCGCGAGCGCGCGGGTGCGTGCCCTTCCCCCGAAATCCCCCGTTCGCCCGGCCCGCCCTCCGGCCCTCCGCCGCGGTCAGTGCTTGGCGGGCACGAAACCGATCCGGTCGTACGCCGCGGCCAGCGTCTCCGCCGCCACGGCCCGGGCCTTCTCGGCGCCCTTGGCGAGGACCGAGTCCAGTGTCTCCGGGTCTCCCAGATACTCCTTCGTGCGCTCGTGGAAGGGCGTGACCCACTCCACGAAGATCTCCGCGAGGTCGGTCTTGAGCGCACCGTAGCCCTTGCCCTCGTACTGTCGTTCCAGTTCCGGAATTCCGGTACCGGTGAGGGCGGAGTGAATGGTGAGCAGATTGCTGACGCCCGGCTTTTCCTTTTCGTCGTACCGGATGACCGTGTCGGTGTCCGTGACGGCGCTGCGGAACTTCTTCGCCGAGACCTTCGGGTCGTCGAGCAGGTTGACCAGGCCCTTGGCGGTGGCCGCGGACTTGCTCATCTTGGCGCTCGGGTCCTGGAGGTCGTAGATCTTCGCCGTCTCCCGGACGATGTGCGGCGCCGGGATGGTGAAGGTCTGCCCGAAGCGGCCGTTGAAGCGCTCGGCCAGGTCCCGCGTCAGCTCGATGTGCTGGCGCTGGTCCTCGCCCACCGGCACCGCGTCCGCCTGGTAGAGCAGGATGTCGGCGACCTGGAGGATCGGGTACGTGAACAGGCCCACGGTGGCGCGGTCGGCGCCGTGCCGCGCGGACTTGTCCTTGAACTGCGTCATCCGGGATGCCTCACCGAAGCCCGTGATGCAGTTCATGACCCAGCCGAGCTGCGCGTGCTCGGGCACATGGCTCTGGACGAAGAGCGTGCAGCGGTCCGGGTCGAGCCCCGCCGCCAGCAGTTGCGCGGCGGCCAGCCGGGTGTTCGCGCGCAGCTCCGCGGGATCCTGCGGCACCGTGATCGCGTGCAGGTCCACGACCATGTAAAAGGCGTCGTGGGATTCCTGGAGCGCCACGTACTGCCGGATCGCACCGAGGTAATTGCCCAGGTGGAAGGAACCGGCGGTGGGCTGGATGCCCGAGAGGGCGCGGGGACGAGAGGCCATGTCCACCATTCTCTCAGGTCGGGCCGCGGAGCCGTACCCCCGATCGCGGCGGGCGGATCTGCGGTGGAATCGCGCGGGCGCGGGAAGGTTTCGTGCGGGCCCCGGTGAGCGACGATAGAAACACCAGAGGAATGCGCTGGGGGCACCACCCCGCCCCCCTCCAGGCCCGCGCCGCGGCCCGACCCCGGGCCCTACGCCCGCCGCCTGGCTCCCGACGCACGACGAACGGAGTACGCAGTGACGCAGCCGAGCAGCAGCACACCGGGTCCGGAGCCACGGACGGCCACCGAGCGGCAGATCGCCGAGGCCGAGACGTACGGCGCGCACAACTACCACCCGCTGCCCGTGGTGATCGCCGGGGCGCAGGGCGCGTGGGTCACCGACGTCGAGGGCCGCCGTTACGTGGACATGCTCGCCGGTTACTCGGCACTGAACTTCGGGCACGCCCATCCGCGGCTCATTGCCGCCGCGAAGGCGCAGCTGGAGCGGGTGACGCTGACCTCGCGGGCCTTCCACCACGACCGCTTCGGGCAGTTCTGCGCCGAGCTGGCCGAGCTGTGCGGCATGGAGATGGTGCTGCCCATGAACACGGGCGCGGAGGCGGTGGAGACCGCCGTCAAGACCGCCCGCAAGTGGGGCTACCGCGTCAAGGGCGTGCCGGACGGACAGGCGAAGATCGTCGTGGCGGACGGCAATTTCCACGGCCGGACGACCACGATCATCAGCTTCTCCACCGACCCCGAGGCCCGCGCGGACTTCGGCCCGTACACCCCCGGCTTCGAGGTCGTGCCCTACGGCGACCTGGCGGCGCTGGAGGCGGCCGTCGACGACGCGACGGTGGCGGTGCTGCTGGAGCCGATCCAGGGCGAGGCGGGCGTGCTCGTGCCGCCGCCGGGCTACCTCGCCGGGGTGCGGCGGATCACCGCCGAGCGCGGGGTGCTCTTCGTCGCCGACGAGATCCAGTCGGGCCTGGGCCGCACCGGGCGGACGTTCGCGTGCGAGCACGAGGGCGTCGTGCCGGACGTGTACGTGCTGGGCAAGGCGCTCGGCGGCGGCGTGGTGCCGGTCTCGGCGGTGGTGTCCTCCCGCGAGATCCTCGGCGTCTTCCGGCCCGGCGAGCACGGCTCGACCTTCGGCGGCAACCCGCTGGCCTGCGCGGTCGGCCTGGAGGTCGTCGCGATGCTGCGCAGCGGCGAATACCAGGAGCGGGCCGCGGAGCTGGGCGACCATCTGCACACCGAGCTGGCCGGGCTGCTGGGCGCGGGCCTGCTGACGCAGGTGCGCGGCCGCGGGCTGTGGGCGGGCCTGGACATCCCGCCGGAGCGCGGTACGGGCCGGGCCGTCTCGGAGGATCTGCTGACGCGCGGGGTCCTCGTCAAGGACACCCACACCGAGACGATCCGGCTGGCGCCGCCGCTGGTCATCTCGAAGGACGACCTGGACTGGTCGCTGGACCGGCTGCGGGAGTCGCTGGCCGTGCGTTAGCACTTTCGAGGACGCGACACGGGCACGGCCGGATATTTTGCCCGATCGTTAGCCACCGCGGGGAGCGGAGTCCAAAACTTAGGCTAGCCTAACCAACGCATGAAGGCTGCCCCGGAAGGACTACGCAGGTGATCCCCACTCTCGTCATCGGCTTGCGAGAAGGCATCGAGGCGTCCCTGATCGTGGGCATCATCGCCGCCTTCCTGGGCCGCAACGGACGCCGCGACGCGCTGCGCCAGGTCTGGATCGGCGTGGCCATCGCGGTCACCCTGTGCCTGGCCATCGGGATCGGCCTCGTCACGCTCTCCCGCGAGCTGCCGCAGCAGCAGCAGGAGGCGATGGAGACGGTCATCGGCGCGCTCGCCGTCGTCATGGTCACCGGCATGATCCTGTGGATGAACAAGCACGCCCGCGGCATGAAGCGCGAGCTGGAGGGCCAGGCGGCGAGCGCGCTGGCCCAGGGCTCGGCGCGGGCGCTGGTGCTGATGGCCTTCCTCGCGGTGCTGCGCGAGGGGTTCGAGACGGCGGTCTTCCTGGTCTCGGTCATCCAGAACAGCACGAGCGTCGCCACGGGCACCACCGGCGCCCTGGTCGGCGTCGCCATCGCGGTCGTCATCGGCTACGGCATCTACCGCGGCGGCGTGAAGTTCAACATGGGCCGCTTCTTCAAGATCACCGGCCTGGTGCTGGTGCTCGTCGCGGCCGGGCTCGTGATGACGGTGGCCCACACCGCGCACGAGGCGGGCTGGATCGACGCGGGCCAGTCCCAGGCGCTCGACCTGAGCTGGCTGGTCCGGCCCGGCACGGTGCTGTCCTCGCTGCTGACGGGTGTGCTCGGGATCCAGCCCGAGCCGACCGCCGCCGAGGTCACCGTGTGGCTGGTCTACGCGCTGCCCATGCTCGCGTTCGTCGCCTGGCCGCGCGGCGGCGGGCGCCCGGCGCCCAAGCCCGCCCCGGCCACCGCCTCGGGCAGCTGACCTGCCCGTCCCCCACTTCGCTGAATCCCCTTCTTCGCTGAACACGTCCTAGGAGCGCCCGCCCATGTCCATGTCCACCACCACCCCCCGCGTGCTGCGGGCCACCGGCCTGCTGGCCATCGCCGGGCTGGTCGCCACCGGATGTGCGAAGAGCAAGGACGACAGCGCGCCCAAGGGCTCCCCGAAGGTCACCGTCAACCTGACCGACGACGGCTGCAAGCCCTCCCCCGCCTCCGTGCCCGCGGGCCCGGTGACCTTCCAGGTCAAGAACGTCAGCGCGAACAAGGTCACCGAGGCCGAACTGCTCAGCGGCGACACCATCATGGGCGAGAAGGAGAACCTCACCCCGGGCCTGTCCGGCAGCTTCTCGCTCACCCTCAAAGGCGGCAAGTACGAGATGTACTGCCCCAACGCGAAGACCGAGAAGAGCGCCTTCACGGTGACCGGCACGGCCGCCGCGCCCTCCCAGGACCCGGCCGTCAAGGCCCTGCTGACCCAGGCCACCACCGGCTACCAGGCGTACGTCATCGCCGAGGTCGACAAGCTGCTGCCCGCCACGAAGACCTTCACCGACGCGGTGCGCGCCGGGGACGTCGAGAAGGCCAAGGCGTCCTTCGCGCAGGCGCGCTACTACTACGAGGAGGTCGAGCCGGTCGCGGAGAGCTTCGGCGACCTCGACCCGGACCTCGACGCGCGCGAGGACGACGTCACCGACGCCACGAAGTGGACGGGCTTCCACCGGCTGGAGAAGGCCCTGTGGCAGGACAAGTCGCTGACCGGCATGAAGCCGATCGCCGACAAGCTGGACGCGGACGTCGCCAAGCTCAAGACGCTCGTGGCGACCACCACCTACCAGCCCGCCCAGCTCGCCAACGGCGCCACCGGGCTGCTCGACGAGGTCGCGGCCAGCAAGGTCACCGGCGAGGAGGACCGCTACAGCCACACCGACCTGTCGGACTTCGAGGCCAACGTCATCGGCGCGCAGAAGGCGTTCGACCTGCTCAAGCCCGCGCTGGACAAGATCGACGCGAGCCTGTCGAGCAACGTCAGCACGCAGTTCACCGCCGTGCTCGACGCCCTCAAGCCGTACAAGCAGGGCGCCGCCTACGTCGACTACTCCACGGTCGGCGACGACAAGCGCCGCGAGCTGACGCAGAAGGTCGACGCGCTGGCCGAGCCGCTGTCCCAGGTCGCCGGAAAGGTCAACGGCTGATGGGTTCGCCGGGCACCACCCGCCGGGGCCTGCTCGCCACCCTCGGTGGCGCGGCCCTGGCGGGCTCCGCCGGGGCGGCGCTCGCCGGATGCAGCGACGACGACAAGTCCGCGTCCAAGGCCGATTCCGCCACCGTGCCCTTCTACGGCACCCACCAGGCGGGCATCGCCACGCCCGCCCAGGACCGGCTGGCCTTCGCGACCTACGACCTGACGGTCAGCGGCTCCGTGGAAGAGAACCGCGCGGCCCTGCGCACCCTGCTCCAGCAGTGGACGGCCGCGGCCGCCGCGATGGCGCAGGGCAAGACGGTGCCCGGCGACAACGACAACCCGGCCGCGCCGCCCGCCGACACCGGCGAGGCGTACGGCCTCTCCCCCGCCAACCTGACGATCACCCTGGGCCTGGGCCCGTCCCTCTTCGACGAGCGCTTCGGCCTGGCCGGGCGCCGCCCCGCCGCCCTCGCCGACCTGCCCAAGCTGCCGCCGGAGAACCTGGACCCCGAGCGCTCGGGCGGCGACCTCGCCATCCAGGCCTGCGCCGACGACCCGATCGTGGCCTTCCACGTCATCCGCAACCTGGCCCGTATCGGCCGCGGCACGGTCGTCATGCGCTGGTCGCAGCTCGGCTTCGGCAACGCCACCGGCAACGGCGGCGGCAAGGAGACCCCGCGCAACCTCATGGGCTTCAAGGACGGCACCCGCAACATCGCCGGTAACGACAAGAGCCTCATGGACGGGAACGTGTGGGTCGGCGCCGAGACCGACCAGCCGTGGATGCGCGGCGGCAGCTACCTCGTCGCGCGCCGCATCCGGATGCGCATCGAGGCGTGGGACCGCGACTTCCTGTCCGACCAGGAGGACGTCTTCGGCCGGGCGAAATACACCGGCGCGCCGCTGACCGGCAAGAAGGAGACCGACCAGCCGGACTTCGCCGCGAAGAAGGCGGGCGGCGGCGAGCCCGTCATCCCCGCGGGCGCGCACATCCGGCTCGCCGCGCACGAGAACAACGCGGGGCTGCGCATCCTGCGCCGCGGCTACTCCTTCACCGACGGCATCGTGCCCGCCACCGGCGAACTGGACGCCGGGCTGTTCTTCATCGCCTACCAGAAGGACCCGCGCAAGCAGTTCGTGCCGCTCCAGACCAAGCTGGGCGCGCACGACGCGCTCAACGAGTACATCCAGCACGTCGGTTCCGGCCTCTTCGCCTGCCCGCCCGCTCCGGCCGCCGCGGGCAAGCACTGGGCGGAGGAGCTGCTCGCGTAGGGTCACGCGGGTGATCCTCGGGATGGTGGCGGCGCTGTGCGCGGCCGTGTGCTTCGGTGTGGCCTCGGTGCTCCAGGCGAAGGGCGCGCGGGCCGCCGAGCCCGGCAGCGGCTCGGGCGTCGACACCCGGCTGCTCGCCCGCGCCCTGGCCCAGCGCGTCTACCTCGCCGGGCTCGCCCTGGACGCGGTCGGCTTCGGCATGGAGCTGGTCGCGCTCCGCAGGCTGCCCATCTACGCCGTGGGGGCCGCGCTCGCCGCGAGCCTGGCCGTCACCGCGGTCGCCGCGGGGCGGCTGCTCGGCATGCGGCTGCGCCGCGCCGAGTGGACCGCGGTGGGCGCCGTCTGCGGGGGCCTCGCCCTGCTGGGGCTGGCCTCCGGCGACGAGGGGGCCGCGCACGGCAGTACGGCGCTGCGCTGGGGCACGCTGGTCGCCGCCGGGGGCGTCCTGCTGATCGGCGCGGCCGCCGGGCGGCTGCCCGGGAGGGCCCGCGCGGCCGTCCTGGGGCTGGGGGCGGGGCTCGGCTTCGGCGTCGTCGAGGTGGCCGTCCGGCTGGTCGACGGCGTGACCGGCCCGGCGCTCTACGCCCTGCTCCTCGGCGGCGGCGCCGCCTTCCTGCTGCTGACCTCGGCCCTCGGCCAGGGCTCCGTGACGACCGCGACCGCCGCGATGGTCATCGGCGAGACCGTCGCCCCCGCGCTGGTCGGCGTCCTGGCCCTCGACGACCGCACCCGTCCCGGCTGGGCGCCCGTCGCCGTCACCGGCTTCGCCCTCGCCGTCCTCGCCGCCCTGGCCCTGACCCGCTTCGGGGAGCCGACGGCGGCCTGAGGCCGCTACCTGCGGGTCGCGGGCGAGAGGCGGCAGGTCACGCCGATGCGGTTCCAGGCGTTCATCGTCACGCACATCGCGACGAGCCTGGGCATCTCGTCCTCGTCGAAGAGCTTCGCCGCCTCGTCGTAGACGTCGTCCGCGACACCGTGCGGGCCCAGCTCCGTCACGGCCTCGGCCAGCGCCAGGGCGGCCCGCTCGCGGGCGGTGAAGAAGGGGGTCTCGCGCCACACCGTGACACCGAGGAGCTTCTGCTGCGTCATCCCCTCGGCGAGCGCCGCGTGGCTGTGCTTGTCGACGCAGAAGGCGCAGCCGTTGAGCTGCGAGACGCGGACCCGGACCAGCTCGCGCACCACCGGGTCCAGACCGTGGGCGGCGGCCTTGTCGAGGGCGAACATGGCTTCGTAGAAATCCGGGGCGCGGTCCATGAGGTTGATGCGGCGGACGGGGGCGGGGACGGTCGGGGCGGCTGCTTCGTTGGTGGTCATGACCTCACCGTAGCCGCCAAGTGGCACCGCCCCATGGTCCACTAGAGGCATGACCACATGGGCCAATCCGTCCGGCTCCGGGACACCGACGCGCGGCGGCGGCGACTACGACCTCCTGCTCGACCTCGCGGGCCAGCGCACCCGGGCGGGCCTGGAGGAGGCGCTGCGCGCGGCCGTACGCGACGGGCGGCTCGCCCCCGGCACCCGGCTGCCGTCCAGCCGGGTCCTGGCCCGCGACCTCGGCCTCGCCCGCAACACCGTCGCCGACGCGTACGGGCAGCTCGTCGCGGAGGGCTGGCTCACCGCCCGGCAGGGCTCGGGCACCACGGTCGCCCCGCGCCCCGCCGTCCCCGCGCACCGTACGGCACAGCACACCCCCGAGGCGCCCCGCTGCGGCCCCGCGGAGCTGGCACCGCACCACTCGGGGCTGCCGTACGTCCTGTGGCCCGGCTCGCCCGACCTCGGGTCCTTCCCCCGCACCGGCTGGCTGCGCGCCGCCCGCCGCGCGCTGACCGCCGCGCCCAACGAGGCCTTCGGCTACGCCGACCCGCGCGGCCGCCCCGAGCTGCGCGCCGCCCTCGCCGACTACCTCGCGCGCGTGCGCGGGGTGCGCACGGACCCCGAGCACCTGGTGGTCTGCACCGGCTACACGCAGGGCGTGGGCCTGCTCGCCCGCGCCCTGCACGCGCGGGGCGCACGCCGGGCGGCGTACGAGAGCGTCGGGCTGCCCGACGTGCCGACCGTGCTGCGCGCCGCGGGCCTCGACGCGCGCCCGCTGCCCGTCGACGCCGACGGGGCCCGCGTGGCGGAGCTGGGCGGCGACGTCGCCGCGGTGCTGCTCACGCCCGCGCACCAGTTCCCGCTCGGCGTCAGCCTGTCGCCCGCGCGGCGCACCGCGGTCGTCGCCTGGGCCCGCTCCACCGGCGGCATCGTCCTGGAGGACGACTACGACGGCGAATTCCGCTACGACCGGCAGCCCGTCGCCGCGCTCCAGGCGCTCGCGCCCGACCACGTCGTCTACGCCGGCACCGCCAGCAAGAGCCTCGCCCCTGCGCTGCGGCTCGCCTGGCTCGCGGTGCCGCCGCATCTGCTCGACGCGGTCGTGCGCGAGAAGCGGATCGCCGACCACCAGTCGGCCGTGCTCGACCAGCTGACGCTGGCGGAATTCCTGCGCTCCGGGGCGTACGACCGGCACGTGCGCCGGATGCGGTCGCGCTACCGCGCGCGGCGGGACCGGGTGGTGGAGGTGCTGCGCGGCTGCGCGCCGGGCGTTGCGGTGTCCGGCATCGCCGCCGGGCTCCACGCGGTGGTGGAGCTGCCCGCCGACGCGGGGCCGGCCGACGCGGTGGTGGGCCGGGCCCACCGGCTGGGGCTGTCCGTGCCCGGGCTCACGGCCTTCGGAGCTTCCCCCACCCGCCCGCCCGCCCTCGTCGTGGGCTACGGCACCCCGCCGGACCACGCGTTCACGCATGCGCTGAGCTTGCTGTGCACGGCGCTCCGGGATGCGTCCTGAGCTGAGTCGCGCGACCGTCCGCCGGCGGGTGGTTGCGCGCGCAGTTCCCCGCGCCCCTAGAAACGCTCACCCTGCGCGGTGAGAGCTCGCTTCTGCGGCGCAGGGCAACAAACCAGGGGCGCGGGGAACTGCGCGCTCAGCCCCCACCGGCGGGAAGATCGCGACGCCCCGGGCAAGGGGCAGCCCGGGGCGTCGCGGCGAGGAAAGGTCGAGCTCAGATGAGGCCGAGTTCGCGCACGGCGGCGCGCTCTTCCTCCAGCTCCTTGACGGACGCGTCAATCCGCGGGCGCGAGAACTCGTTGATCTCCAGGCCTTGGACGATCTCGAACGTGCCGTTCTTCGTCGTGACGGGGAAGGACGAGATGAGGCCGGCGGGCACGCCGTAGGAGCCGTCGGAGACGATGCCCATCGACGTCCAGTCACCCTCGGCCGTGCCGTTCACCCACGTGTGGACGTGGTCCAGCGCCGCGGACGCGGCCGACGCCGCGGAGGAGGCGCCGCGCGCCTCGATGATCGCGGCGCCGCGCTTGGCGACCGTCGGGATGAACGTGTCGGCGAGCCACTGCTCGTCGTTCACGACCTCCGCCGCGTTCTTGCCGGCGACCTCCGCGTGGAAGATGTCCGGGTACTGCGTCGCGGAGTGGTTGCCCCAGATCGTGACGCGCTTGATGTCGGCCACGGCCGCGCCGGTCTTCTTCGCGAGCTGCGCGATCGCCCGGTTGTGGTCCAGCCGCGTCATCGCGGTGAAGCGCTCGGCCGGGACGTCGGGAGCGGCGGACTGCGCGATCAGCGCGTTCGTGTTCGCCGGGTTGCCGACGACCAGGACCTTGATGTCGTCGGCGGCGTGGTCGTTGATGGCCTTGCCCTGCGGCTTGAAGATGCCGCCGTTGGCCGAGAGCAGGTCGCCGCGCTCCATGCCCTTGGTGCGCGGGCGGGCGCCCACGAGGAGCGCGACGTTGGCGCCGTCGAAGGCGACGTTCGGGTCGTCGGTGATGTCGATGCCGCGCAGCAGCGGGAAGGCCGCGTCGTCCAGCTCCATGGCCGTGCCCTCGGCGGCCTTGAGCCCCTGCGGGATCTCCAGCAGCCGGAGCTTCACCGGTACGTCCGCGCCGAGCAGGTGGCCCGAGGCGATGCGGAAGAGGAGGGCGTAGCCGATCTGGCCGGCCGCTCCGGTGACGGTGACGTTGACGGGAGTGCGAGTCATTGCCTTCTCCTGGCCTGTGCGCGGTGGCCGCGCGTGCTGCGGGGTCGGGGGTGCGGCCTGTGCGCGGCCGCTCGGCTATGGCTGGGCGGCGGCCCAGATCGCGGATCTCCCCGTCGTCGGGAGAACCACCCGCCAGGCTATCGCGGGGCCGCGGCCGCACCGACCCGGCCCCGCCCCGGCGTGCGTGTCCCGCACCGGCGTGACCTGCCTCACCCTATGCAGATGCCGAGGACGACGAGGCCCAGGCACAGGCCGGTGGACGTCGGGCTCGGGGCCGGGGCGGTGGTCGGCGGCCCGTCCGAGGGGCTCGGCGTGGGGGGCGGCGAGGACGCGGGGGGCGACGGCGCCGGGTCCGCCGTCGTGGGCGGGGCAGCGGGCGTCGGGGCCAGGGTCTGCGGTGTGCTGCCGGGCACGGGCGGCGCGGTCGTGCCGGCGGGCGGGCGCGCCGAGGCCTGCGCGTGGGTGTGCGGCGGGGAGGTGGCGGGGGGACGGGACGCGGGCGCCGTCGTGGCCGTCGCCGTCGGGGCGGCGCCGTGACCGGGGGCGCTGCTGCTGCCCGTACTCGCGAGGAGGACGACCGCGAGGAGCGCGGCCACCGCGCACACGCCGGCCGCCCCCAGCAGGACGGCCCGCCGGCGCCCGGGCGGCAGGCCCTCCTCGGCGCTCAGCGGATCCAGCGGGTCCGGATCGGGTACGGGCCGGCCGCGGCCGCGCTCGCCCGTGCCGTCCGCCGCCTTGTCCGCGAGCCGCCACAGGGCGCCGGCCCGCGCGTAGTCCGCGCCGCTCGCCTGCGCCAGCACCTCCACGGCGGCGAGCGGCGGCACGCGGCGCGCCGCGAGGTAGGAGGCCCACGCCTCCGCGGACTCCGCGGTACGCGCGGCGAGCGCGGGCACGGTGAGCCCGCTGCGGTCCTTCATGCGCCGCAGCTGCGTCGCGAGCCGCCGCATGTCCACGGGGATGTGGTCCGTGAGCGGCTCCCATTGCCCCATGCCGCACCCTTCGTGTCCCGGCGGATACCGAGGGCAACGATAGAACACCCGTGCCGCACGCATGTTCTTTCCGCTCAACCCCCACACGGGGCCCGCCTTTGTGCTAACGCACACCCTCGCGACGCCCCGGGTCGCCTCTTGCGGCGGGCGCCGCGACCATCCGCGGTGGTGGGTTACGCGCGCAGTTCTCCCCCAGAGCTTCGCCTGGGAGGTACCCCCACGCGCCCCTGCGGTGATTGCCACTTGGCGTGGCATGGCGCCTTTCCGCCCGGTGGGGGCTGAGCGCGCAGTTCCCCGCGCCCCTGGTTTGTCGCCCTGCGCGGCATGCGCGAGCCCCTGCGGGGGCCGGCCTTGCGAGCGAGGGCGAGCGTTTTTCAGGGGCGCGGGGAACTGCGCGCGCAACCACCCACCGGCAGAAGGTCGCGGCGCCCGCCGCAAGAGGCAGCCCGGAGCGCCAGGTCAGCGCACCGAGAAGTGGATGATGTCCTCCAGGAACGGGATCCGGAGGATCGGGTCCGGCTGGGCCATGAGAGCCAGAAGCACGATCGCCAGCCCCAGGATCGCGTAGGTGATCACGTCAGTGAACCTGCTGCGGACGGCGAGCATGCCGACGGACGTGAGGGTCCACCGGAGCACGCCCCCGAGCAGCAGCGCGACCCCCACCGTGATCGCGCCCGCGCGAAACGCGCCGGACGCGGTGGTGACGAGGCCCGCGACCGTACCGGCGACGACGAGCAGGATGGGCCACTGCCGCGCGGGCGCGGGCGCGTTGCCCGGGGCGGCGCGGCCGCCGCCCTCGGGGCGCGCGGTGGAGGTCGTGACGGCGGGGCGGCCTCCGGGGCCGAACTCAGCCGACATCGCCCGCCGCCTGCCGCTCGGCCGCCTCCACGACGTTCTGGAGCAGCAGCGCCCGGGTCATGGGGCCGACACCGCCCGGGTTCGGGGAGAGCCAGCCGGCGGTCTCGGCGACGGCGGGGTGCACGTCGCCGACGATCTTGCCGGCCTCGTCGCGGCTGACGCCGACGTCGAGCACGGCCGCGCCCGGCTTGACGTCCTCGGGCTTGACGATGTGCGGCACACCGGCCGCGGCGACGACGATGTCGGCCTGCCGCAGCTGCGCGGACAGGTCGCGCGTGCCGGTGTGGCACAGCGTCACCGTCGCGTTCTCGGACTTGCGGGTGAGTAGCAGCCCGATGGAGCGCCCGACGGTGATGCCGCGGCCGACCACGACGACGTGCGCGCCGTTGATCGCGACGCCGTGCCGGCGCAGCAGTTCGACGATGCCGTTGGGCGTGCAGGGCAGCGGCGCGGGCACGCCGAGGACGAGCCGGCCGAGGTTGGTGGGGTGCAGCCCGTCCGCGTCCTTGGCGGGGTCCATGAGTTCCAGGACGCGGTTGGTGTCGATGCCCTTGGGCAGCGGGAGCTGCACGATGTAGCCGGTGCAGGCGGGGTCCTCGTTGAGCTCGCGGACGACCGCCTCGATGTCCTCCTGGGTGGCGGTGCCGGGCAGCTCGCGCTGGAGGGAGCCGATGCCCACCTGGGCGCAGTCGCGGTGCTTGCCGGCGACGTACCACTTGCTGCCGGGGTCGTCGCCGACCAGCAGAGTGCCGAGCCCGGGGGCGACACCGCGGGCCTTGAGCGCCTGGACACGCTCGGTCAGTTCGGACTTGATCGCGGCTGCGGTGGCCTTGCCATCGAGAATCTGGGCGCTCATGGCCCCCATTGTCGTCGATGGGGGGTGCCGGTCAGCAAATCCGTGCGGTTCCCTACGCGGACAGCCCTTGCGCGGTGATGTCACCCGGTCGGACTATGTGGCGGTTCGCTGTACGCCGTCCCCGTCCCCGTGAAGGAAACCGCACGTGAGCCAGCCTCCCGGCCCCCCGTACCCGTACGGCGGCCAGCCCCAGCAGCAGCCGTACGGCCAGCAGCCGCCCGGTGTTCCGCCGCAGGTCCCGTACGGGCAGCAGCCGGCCGGCTACGGCTACCAGCAGCCGTACGGCTATCCGCAGCCGGGCGGTCTGCCGCCGGGGATGCCGCCGCTCGCGAGCTGGGGCGCCCGGCTCGGGGCGCTGCTGCTGGACTTCCTGATCGTCTACCTGGTGCCGGTCGGCATCTACCTGGCCGGCATGATCCCCGACCTGAAAAGGCGGCAGGACGCGCTGGACGCGTGTCTCGACAACGGCCTCAAGGAGCGTTACTGCGACCTGCCCGGCGCCACGGACAACGAGGTGACGCTGATGGTCGTCGGCGGCATCCTGGCGCTCGGCGCGCTGATCTTCATCAGCTACCGGGAGGGCCTGACCGGCCAGAGCCCGGGCAAGAAGATCGTCGGCATCCGGGTGCTGCGCGAGTACGACGGCTCGGCGCTCGGCTTCGGCCGCGGCTTCGGCCGGCAGATGGCGCACATCCTGGACCGTATCCCGTGCTTCCTGGGCTACCTGTGGCCGCTGTGGGACTCCAAGAACCAGACGTGGGCCGACAAGATGACCCACAGCGTGGTGGTCAGAGACCAGTTCTGATACGCCGTTTCCGATACGCCGGATCTGCTGCACCGGTACCGAATCGGCACGTACGACGGCCGCGGCCGCACCCCCCGTTCCGCTGGGGGTGCGGCCGCGGCCGCTTCACCGTCCGGTCAGTGGAAGAAGTGCCGGGTGCCCGTCAGGTACATGGTCACGCCGGCCTTCTGCGCGGCCTCGACCACCGCGTCGTCGCGGACCGAGCCGCCGGGCTGCGCCACGGCCTTGACGCCCGCCTCGGCGAGCACCTCGAAGCCGTCGGGGAAGGGGAAGAAGGCGTCGGACGCGGCGTACGAGCCGGTGGCGCGCTCGGCGCCGGCGCGGGCGACCGCGAGCTTGGCCGAGTCGACCCGGTTGACCTGGCCCATGCCGACGCCGACCGTGGCGCCGTCCTTGCCCAGCAGGATCGCGTTGGACTTCACCGCGCGCGAGGCGCGCCACGCGAAGGCCAGGTCGGCCAGCTCGGCGGGCGCCAGCGGCTCGCCGCTGACCAGCCGCCAGGTGGCGGGGTCGTCGCCCTCGGCCTGGAAGCGGTCCTTGGCCTGGATGAGGACGCCGCCCTCGATCGGGCGCCGCTCGGTGACCGCGGCCGGGGCGCCCTCGACCTTGAGCACCCGGATGTTCTTCTTGCGCGCGAGCACCTCCACGGCGCCGTCCTCGTACCCCGGGGCGACGATGACCTCGGTGAAGATCTCCGCGACCTGCTCGGCCATCGCGACCGACACCGGGCGGTTGACGGCGATGACGCCGCCGTACGCGGACAGCGGGTCGCACGCGTGCGCCTTGCGGTGCGCCTCGGCGACGTCCGCGCCGACCGCGATGCCGCACGGGTTGGCGTGCTTGATGATCGCCACGCACGGCTCGTCGTGGTCGTGGGCGGCGCGCCGGGCGGCCTCGGTGTCCACGTAGTTGTTGTAGGACATCTCCTTGCCGTGCAGCTGCTCCGCGCCGGCCAGGCCGCTCGCGGGGGCGTCGGCGCTGACGTACAGGGCGGCGGCCTGGTGCGGGTTCTCGCCGTAGCGCAGGGTCTGGCGGCGGGTGAAGACCTCGCCCGCGAAGGCGGGGAAGTCGCTCTCCCCGTCGGCCGCGTAGCCGTCGGCGAACCACGAGGCCACGGCCACGTCGTAGGCGGCGGTGTGCCGGAAGGCCTCGGCGGCGAGCCCCTTGCGGGCGGCCAGGTCGAAGCCGCCGGTCTGCGCGGCGGCGAGCACGTCGGCGTACCGCGTGGGGCTGGTGACGACGGCGACGGAGGGGTGGTTCTTGGCGGCGGCGCGCACCATCGAGGGGCCGCCGATGTCGATCTGCTCGACGCACTCGTCGTCGGACGCGCCGGAGGCGACGGTCTCACGGAAGGGGTAGAGGTTGACGACGACCAGCTCGAACGGCTTGACGTCCAGCTCCTCCAGCTGCCGCCGGTGGTCCTCCAGGCGCAGGTCGGCGAGGATCCCGGCGTGCACCCGCGGATGCAGCGTCTTGACCCGGCCGTCCAGGCACTCGGGGAAGCCGGTCAGCTCCTCGACGGGCGTGACGGGCACCCCGGCGGCGGCGATCCGGCCGGCGGTCGAGCCGGTCGAGACCAGCTCCACACCCGCCTCGTGCAGCCCGCGGGCCAGCTCCTCCAGGCCGGTCTTGTCGTAGACGCTGATCAGTGCGCGGCGCAGCGGGCGCTTGTCCTGGCCTTCGGTGGTGTCGGCGCTCATGCCGGAATCCGTACCTTTCGTCCTTCGATGCGGTAGCCGTCGCGCGACAGCCGCCCTACGACGTCGACGAGCAGCCGCCGCTCGACGTCCTTGATGCGCTCGTGGAGCGCGTCCTCCGTGTCGTCCTCGCGGACCTCGACCACGCCCTGGGCGATGACCGGGCCGGTGTCGACGCCGTCGTCGACGAAGTGGACGGTGCACCCGGTGACCTTGGCGCCGTACGCGAGCGCGTCGCGTACGCCGTGGGCCCCGGGGAAGCTCGGCAGCAGTGCCGGGTGGGTGTTGACGATGCGGCCCCCGAAGGCGGCGAGGAAGTCCTTGCCGACGATCTTCATGAAGCCGGCGGAGACGACCAGGTCCGGTGCGTACGCCGCGGTCGCCGCGGTGAGGGCGGCGTCCCAGGCGGCGCGGTCGGGGTGGTCCTCGACCCGTACGACGAAGGTGGGGATCCCGGCGCGCTCGGCGCGCTCCAGGCCGGCGATCGCGTGACGGTCGGCGCCGACGGCGACGATCCGGGCGCCATGGCCGGGGTCGGCCGCGATGGCGTCGAGCAGCGCCTGCAGGTTGGTGCCGGAGCCGGAGACGAGCACGACCACACGGGCGGTGGCTCCGGCGGAGTCGGCGGCGGGCGGGACGACGAACGGGTCGCCGGACGCGGCGGGGGTACGGGCGGCCACTGGCGGGAGGCTCTCTCTCGCGGCCGCCGGGCAGGCACCCGGCAGCCTTAGGATGATCGTACGAGCGGGGGATTGGCCGGATTCCGGGGAACCCTACGAGACCCCCGACCGTCAGCAACGATACCGGCACTCCGGACGGCCCCCGCGGGACGGGGGAGCGCGCGGAGGGTAGCGTCTGCCGGGAACACGGACTTCGCGCGCCCTGCGCGAGGGTGAACGTGATGTATCCGACACCTGTGTCACGTATGACGTACATACGGCACACAGGCCGGAGGATTTCACCAGACCGCAATGCCCGCACGAGGAGTCGAGCCCAGGGGATGGCGCATCACATCATGAGCAGCGGCCGTATTCGTCTTGCGCTGCGCGCGCCCGAGGGCGACCAGGACCAGGAGAACCCGTTCGCGCCGCCGCCCGAGGGGACGCCGGACCGGCCCTGGCAGCCGCGGCAGCCGTCGGGCTCGGGCGGGTCCGGGGGCTCCGGCGGCTCGGGCGGCTCCGACTCGGGCTCGGGCTCCTCGGACGGTCCCGACTCCACGCCGCCCGGCCCGCCGCAGGGCGCGCCGCAGCCGTGGGGTAGCCAGTGGAGCAGCCGGCAGCCGCAGGGCGGACGGCCCGACCCGTACGGGCGGCGGCCCGACCCCATGCAGGGCCCCACCGGCCCGCAGGGCACGGGACCGCGCTTCGACCCCACCGACCCGGCCCACCGGCGCTCCCGCTACGCCCTCTTCTCCGGCAGCTGCGGCCTGCTCTTCGCCCTGCTCGGCTGGACGCCGGTCGGCCTGCTGCTCGGGGCGCTCGCGCTCTACTGGGGCATCAGCGCACTGCGGATGCCGGCCGAGGAGCGCGCCCAGGCCCGCGCCGCGGCCGCCGCCGCGCTGGCCGACGCCACGCAGTCCCCCCGCCCCGCCCCGCCCGCGCCGGGCCCGGACGCCCAGCGCTCGTTCGTCACGGCAGCCTGGACGGGCATCGTCGTCAGCGGCCTCGCCCTCGCCATCGTCGCCGGCACGTACGCCTTCCACCTCGCCTACCGCGACTACTACACCTGCCGCCAGGACGCCCTCACCACCCCGGCCGCCCACGCCTGCCAAAAGCTCCTCCCGAAGCCGCTGCGCGACCTGCCGTCGATGCGCGCGTAAGTCTTCTCAGGCTTCGGCGGACGGCCCTGCGGGCGGCCGGGCCGGCTGCGGCGGCGCGGCGGGCGCCTGCGGCGGCTCGGACGGCTGCGGTGGCCGGGGCGATACCGGCGGCGTGAGCGGTTGCTGCGGCTTGGGCGGCGCCGGTTGCGCGGACGGCGCGGAGGGTTCGACCGGCGCGAGCGCCTGCAGCCGCTGGGCCGACACCGGCGGCACCGGCGGCACCGGTGGCTTGACCGACTGCGGAGCCTGACGCGGCTGCGGCCGTGCAGGCGGCTGCGATGACCCGGGCGACTGCGCCGGCTTGGCCGGCATCGGATGCGCGGACGGCTGCGGTGGCCGAGGTGACACCGGCGGCCCGGGCGCCTGCGACGGCTTGGCCGGAACCGGCGGCGTGAGCGGCTGCTGCGACTTGGCCGGCATCGGATGCGCGGGTGGCTGGGGTGCTGGTCGGGGGCGGGGGGTGCGGGTGCGGAGCCAGGACACCGCCGCGGCGGGGGGGAGTGCGAGGGCCAGGGGCCAGGCTGCGGCCGCGGCGGCGGTGAGCCACCACACCGGGCCGACGTGCGCGAGCGTGCCGACGCCCAGGGGGCCGCCCGCGGCTGCCGCGAGCACGCCGAGTGCGAGCCCGCACGTTGTTGCGGCACCCGCCGTGACCAGGGCCGTACGGGCGGGCCGCAGCCGGGCGCGTACGCAGACCCAGCACAGCGCCGCGGCCGCCAGGACGGGCACCGCGAGGGTCGCCCAGCCCGCCGGGTGCGGTCCGCCCTGGCCGGGCAGCGCCGCCAGCAGCGGGAAGCGCGGCAGCAGCGGATAGCCGGAGGCTCCCGTCGGCGCGACCGTGCTGCCCGCGCCGACGGAGAAGCCGGGCCCGAGCGCGTACGCCGCCGACCACACTGCGAGGTTCGGCACCAGCAACACGCACAGCAGGAACACCGCGACCTGCCCCGTGAACGGCGCGCTGAGCTGCCCGAACGTCCGCCCCGCCGCGCCGGCGTGCCATCCGAGCGCGACCCCGCCCACGACTGCCCCGCCGCCGACCAGGACGCCCGCCCCGACGCCGCCGGCCCGCAGCGCGAGCGCCACGTCGCCGCCCCATGCCCGGTAGTCCGACAGCGGGGGCCGCCCGCAGCCCGTCCACGCCCCGGTGGCGGTCGCGGCAGCGGCCAGCAGCGGCACGTGCAGCAGCGCCGACAGCACGTCGGTGTGCAGCGACCCGGCGGCCGCGTACGCCGTGACGGGCACGGCGACGGCGAGGTAGCCGCCGAGCACCCAGCCCGCGCAGGCCCGCGTGCCGTTCGCGACCACCGACGCCGTGCCCCGGTGGAGCAGCCACGCGGGAAGCACGCTCAGCAGCAGCGGTGTCACGCCCACGGGCGCCGGGACCCCGGAGAGGGTCGTGTCGCGCACCAGGTCCGCGCCGTGCGCCATCAGCCACAGGTCGGCGGCGATGTGCAGGGCCCCGCCGAGGCCGCTGTCGGGGAAGGGCGAGACGACCCAGAGCAGCAGCACGGCCGCCGCGAGCCCGAGCAGCGCGAGCCCGGCCGCGGCCATCCCCGCGACGGCGGCGGACGCGCGCAGCGCGGGGAGGGGGCGGGGGGTGTCGGGGTCGGGCTCGGCCGCCGGCCCGGAGCCGGAGCCGGAGCGGGCAGCCGGTTGCGTCATATGGGTCACGGCGTCCCATGGTGCCAACAACACCCGTTTCGCCCGCGCAGCGGGCGGTTGGTCGTCGTGTCGCCCATGGTGAGGCATATACGTGCTTTTTTCAGACCGTCTGATGTGTATGACGAGTCGGATGAGATGAGAGGTCTCCCCGTGAGCAGGCGTACCCCGTGAGCAGGGGCAAGCGGCCCCACAAGTCCCGGCCCCGGCCCGCCGGCCGGGCCCGTACCGCTCCCGCGTTCTCCGCTGCTTCCGCCGCTTCCGCGTCCCGGTCCGTCGCCGCCCCGGCGGGGGCCCTTCCGGTGCGGGCGGTCACCGTCTATCCCGCGGTGGCCGCCGAGATCCTGCCGCTGCGCGGGTCGCGGGAGCCCGGTCCGGCGGTCGCGGACCCGGGCGCCACCCTGCTCGACCCGGCCGACACCCTCGACCCCGAAGCCTCGTTCGACGCTCTCTACCTGCGGTGCGCGGGGCCGCTGCGGCGGCAGGTGGTCGTCCTCACGGGAGACGCGGAGCTGGCCGCGGAGGCGGTGCGGCGGGCGTTCGACCAGGCCTGGCAGCGCTGGCCGGAGATCGCGCGGGACAGCGACCCGGCGGGCTGGCTGCGGGCCGCCGCGCACACGTACGCGCTCGCGCCCTGGCAGCGGCACTGGAAGCGGGTGCGCAGGCGCCCGCCGGTGCCCGCCCCCGAGGACGGCCTGTGGCGCGCGCTGGTGGGGCTGCACCCGGAGCGGCGGCGGGCGCTGCTGCTGCACGACGGGCTCGGGATGAGCCTGGTGCGCACCGCCGCCGAGGTCGAGTCGAGCCCGGCCACGGCCGCGTCCCGCATCATCGGGGCCCGCCGCGAGCTGGCCGCGGCGGTGCCGGACGCGTACGACGGGGGCGACGCGGCCGAGCAGCTGGCCGGGCTGCTCGCGGCCGTACCCGAACCGCCTCCCGTGCCGGACGGCGCCGCGGCGGTGCCCGCGCGGCCCGCGGGCGTACGCGAGGCCAGCGAGCGCGGGACCCGGCGCCGTACGCTCGCGTCCTTCGCCGCGGCCGGGACGGTGCTGCTGGTCACGACCGTCGGAATGATCGTCGGACCGCAGCGGCCGGGCGAATCCCACCGGCACGACCCCGTACCCCCGCACGGGCAGGCGGCGCAGCCCGCACGCTGAGCGATCCGGTCCGAGTCCGAGTCCGAGTCCGGGAACGGGAACGGGTCCGGTCCGGTCCTGGAACGGCGGACGGCCCGCCCCCCGAGCGGGGAGCGGGCCGTCCGCGGTGGACGCGGGGCGTCAGCCGACCAGGATCTCCCGGGCGAGCCGCGCGGTCTCGGACGGCGTCTTGCCGACCTTGACGCCCGCGGCCTCCAGGGCCTCCTTCTTGGCCTGCGCGGTGCCGGAGGAGCCGGAGACGATGGCGCCGGCGTGGCCCATGGTCTTGCCCTCGGGCGCGGTGAAGCCCGCGACGTAACCGACGACCGGCTTCGTCACGTTCTTCGCGATGTAGTCCGCGGCCCGCTCCTCGGCGTCGCCGCCGATCTCGCCGATCATGACGATCAGGTCGGTGTCGGGGTCGGCCTCGAAGGCGGCGAGCGCGTCGATGTGCGTCGTGCCGATGATCGGGTCGCCGCCGATGCCGACCGCGGTCGAGAAGCCGATGTCACGCAGCTCGTACATCATCTGGTACGTCAGCGTGCCGGACTTCGACACCAGGCCGATGCGGCCCGGCTTGGTGATGTCGCCCGGGATGATGCCGACGTTGGACTGGCCCGGGGTGATGATGCCGGGGCAGTTCGGGCCGATGATGCGGGTCTTGTTGCCCTTCTTGCCGGCGTACGCCCAGAAGGAGGCCGAGTCGTGCACGGCGATGCCCTCGGTGATGACGACGGCGAGCGGGATCTCCGCGTCGATCGCCTCGACGACGGCGTCCTTGGTGAACTTCTCCGGCACGAAGATGACCGAGACGTTCGCGCCGGTGGCCTCGATGGCCTCCTTGACGCTGCCGAAGACCGGTACCTCGGTGCCGTCGAAGTCGACCTTCTGCCCGGCCTTGCGCGGGTTGACGCCGCCGACGACGTTGGTGCCGTCGCCCAGCATCAGCTTGGTGTGCTTGACGCCGGTCGCGCCGGTCATGCCCTGGACGATGACCTTGCTGTCCTTGGTGAGCCAGATAGCCATGGTGGTGTGTGTCCTCGTCCTCTGCTTACTTCGCGGCGGCCAGCTCGGCGGCCTTGTCGGCCGCGCCGTCCATGGTGTCGACGCGCTGCACCAGCGGGTGCGCGGCGTCGGTGAGGATCTTCCGGCCCAGCTCGGCGTTGTTGCCGTCGAGGCGGACGACGAGCGGCTTGGTGACCTGCTCGCCGCGGTCCTCCAGGAGCTTCAGCGCCTGGACGATGCCGTTGGCGACCTCGTCGCACGCGGTGATGCCGCCGAAGACGTTGACGAAGACGGAGCGGACGTCCGGGTCGCCGAGGATGATCTCCAGGCCGTTGGCCATGACCTGGGCGGAGGCGCCGCCGCCGATGTCCAGGAAGTTGGCGGGCTTCACGCCGCCGTGCGCCTCACCGGCGTACGCGACGACGTCGAGGGTGCTCATGACGAGGCCCGCGCCGTTGCCGATGATGCCGACCTGGCCGTCGAGCTTGACGTAGTTCAGGCCCTTGGCCTTGGCGGCGGCCTCCAGCGGGTTGGCCGCGGCCTTGTCGTGCAGCTCCTCGAAGTCCGGGTGGCGGAACTCCGCGTTGTCGTCCAGCGACACCTTGCCGTCCAGCGCGATGACCTTGCCGGAGGCGACCTTGGCCAGCGGGTTGACCTCGACGAGGAGGGCGTCCTCCTTGACGAAGACCTCCCACAGGCCCACCAGCACGTCCGCGACCTGGTCGGCGACCTCGGCCGGGAACTTCGCGGCGGCCACGATCTCCTGGGCCTTGGCCTTGTCGACACCGTCGATCGCGTCGATCGGGGTCTTCGCCACGGCCTCGGGGCGGTTCGCCGCGACCTCCTCGATCTCCATGCCGCCCTCGACGGAGGCGATGGAGAGGAAGGTGCGGTTCGCGCGGTCCAGGAGGAAGGAGACGTAGTACTCCTCGACGATCTCCGGGGCCGTCTCGGCGATCATCACCTTGTGGACCGTGTGGCCCTTGATGTCCATGCCGAGGATGTCCGTCGCGCGGGCGACGGCCTCGTCCGGAGTCGCGGCCAGCTTCACGCCGCCCGCCTTGCCACGGCCACCGACCTTGACCTGGGCCTTGACGACCGACTTGCCGCCGAGCCGCTCGGTGATCTCGCGCGCCGCCTCAGGCGTCTCGATAACTTCACCGGCCAGCACCGGTACCCCGTGCTTGGCGAAGATATCCCTCGCCTGGTACTCGAACAGGTCCACGCGCGTCCGTCTCCCTTTTCCATGGAATCGGCTGGTAGTTAAGCCCGGATGGTGTACGGCGTCGGCGGGAGGCTGCCGTCGTGAACACGTACAGCGCCGCCTGCCGGCTGGGCGTGCCGCACGGGCAGGGCGACTGCACCACCAGCTGTCACCAGATAAGCGCACGCGGTGTCCGAGTACGCGGCATGTCCGTCTTGCAGGTTATCGCCGCGCGGCGGCGCTGCCGAAATCCGGGCATGCCCGTGAGCGGTGAGAACGGTCACAACACGCCCGTTCGGGCCAGCCCCGACGGCGCCCCTGGGGGGCGGGGCCCAGCGGGCGCGGTGGGGCCTCAGGCCTCGGGTATCGGGATCGGGCGCTTCTCGATGGCCGCCGCCATGACATCGGGGAAATGGTCGGGCGTGCAGGCGAACGCGGGCGCGCCGAGTGCTGCCAATGCCGCCGCGTGCTCCCGGTCGTACGCCGGCGCACCCTCGTCCGACAGCGCGAGCAGCGCCACGAACTGCACGCCGGACGCCTTCATCGCCGCGACCCGCTTCAGCATCTCGTCGCGGATGCCGCCCTCGTAGAGGTCGCTGATCAGGACGACCACGGTGTCCGCCGGACGGGTGATCTGCGAGGCGCAGTACGCCAGCGCGCGGTTGATGTCCGTACCGCCGCCGAGCTGCGTGCCGAACAGCACGTCCACCGGGTCGGCCAGCTGGTCGGTGAGGTCGACCACCGCGGTGTCGAACACCACCAGGCAGGTCGCGATCGCGCGCATCGAGGCGAGCACCGCGCCGAAGACGGAGGCGTAGACGACGGAGGCCGCCATCGAACCCGACTGGTCGATGCACAGCACGACGTCCTTGCGCACCGCGCGGTCGGCGCGCCCGTAGCCGATCAGCCGCTCCGGCACGACCGTGCCGTGCTCCGGCAGGTAGTGGCGCAGGTTGGCGCGGATCGTACGGTCCCAGTCGATGTCGCGGTGGCGCGGCCGGCCGACGCGGGCCGACCGGTCCAGCGCGCCGGTCAGCGTGGCGCGGGTACGCGTCGCGAGCCGGGCCTCCAGGTCCGCGACGACCTTGCGGACCACGGCCCGCGCGGTCTCCTTCGTCGTCTCGGGCATCGCCTTGTTGAGCGACAGCAGCGTGCCGACGAGGTGGACGTCGGCCTCCACCGCCTCCAGCATCTCCGGCTCCAGCAGCAGCGCGGACAGGCCGAGCCGGCCGATCGCGTCCCGCTGCATCACCTGCACGACGGAGGTCGGGAAATACCGGCGGATGTCCCCGAGCCAGCGCGCGACCTGCGGCGCCGACCCGCCCAGCCCGGCCCCCCGCTCCCCGCCCGCCGCCCCGCTCCCCCCGTAGAGCGCCCCGAGCGTCCGGTCCATCCCCGCATCCCGCCCCGCCGGCACATACCCCGTCCCCTCCGCCCCAGCCCCTCCACCAAGCACCATCCGCCACCGCCGCAACCGCTCCTCGCCTCCGGCGGGGGCGGGGGTGGTGCCGGGCGCGGGGGCGGTGGGTGCGGGGGCGGGGGTGCCGGGCGCCGCGGGGCCGGGCGCGGGGGCTGGGGCAGGGGCGCCGCTCTCCCCGGCGGGAGCAGCTGCCGCGCCGGTGGGGCGGAGGGCGGCGCTGCCGCCGAGCGGCGCGGGGGCGGGCGGTGTGGCGGCGGCGGCCGCCGTGGGGGCAGGGGAGGTCGTGGCGTCGGGCCGCCCGGGGGCGGGGGGCGGCGAGGCGGCGGGCTGCCCGGCAGAGGCGGGCGCTTCGGTGTGGTGGGGGGGATTCGTCATCGTCAGGCTCCCCCGGTGGGGTGGGTTCCCAGGTCGGTGGTCGTGGTCGTGCCGAGCAGCAGGCGGACGGTGTGGGCCGCGGCGGCCGCGCGGGTGGGGTCGAGGGTCGGGGCGAAGCCGGGCAGGCCGGGTTCCGCGGAAGCAGGGGCGGGGCGGCGGGCCGTGGCCGGGCCGCGGCGCACCAGCTCGCCGACCGTGCGGCGTACGCCCGGCTCGAACTCCGCGAACGTCCGCCGCAGCAGCGGCAGCACATCCGTGAAGGCCGCGGGCGGCACCGCGCATATCCACGTGTCCAGCAGGGCGAGCAGCCGCTCGTCGTGCACGAGCAGCATGCCGCCGCCCGCGAGGAAGCCCTCGATCCAGCCGGCCGCCTCCGCCGGGGCGGTGCCCGGGGAGAGCGTCAGGCCCATCAGCCGGGCGGCTTCCTCGGATGTCAGCCGCCCGTCGTCGAGCAGCAGCCGGGCCGCCGCCCCGCGCAGCAGCCCGGGTATGCCGCCCGGCGCCCCGCCGGGCCGGTCGGCGCGCTCGGCGAGCCCGCGCAGGGCCGCGGCCCAGCGGTCCCGGAGCGCCGGGTCGGGCAGCAGCGCGACCGCGCGGTGCACCCCGTCGAGGTGCTCGCGCATCGCGGTCGCCCCGTCTGCGTCCAGTCCCGCGCAGGCGGGCGGCAGCCCGACGCAGATCCGCAGGGCCAGGCCCTCGGCGACCTCGCCGAGCGCCCCCGCGTCCGTCCCCCGCACGTCCCCGTAGCGGACCGCCCGCACCAGCGCGGGCAGCGCCGCCGCCAGATGCGCCACGTCCGTGTCCAGCGCCGCGCGATCCGCCAGCACCCGCATCACCACGGGCAGCGCGTCCCCGAGGCCGGCCAGCAGGCACGTCTCGGCGAGCGCCGTGACCTCGGCGAGCGTCCCTGCGTGCGCCGCCGCGTCCGCCGCCTTCGCCGCCGCGGCGGACGCGACCGTCGTCCCCCAGATCCCCGCCTCCGCGACCCGCACCGCCAGCTCGGGCTCCCAGCGCAGCCGCCACTGCTCCCGGAAGGTGCCCGTGCTCCCCCGGCCGCCAGCCGGCTCTCCCCAGCCGACGTCGAGCAGCGCCAGCCGGTGCAGCAGCCTGCTGCGGGCCGCGTCGGTGTCCTTGCGCAGGTCCAGATCGAGGGGGCGCTCCAGCGCCTCGGGCTTGAGCCGCAGCGTGCGCTGCTGCCGGGCCAGGTCGCGGGCCAGCGGCACCGCGGGGGCGTCCGGCGGCACCTCGCCGAGTGCGTCCCCGACCACCAGGCGGTCGCGGATCAGGGCGAGCGGCACGTCGGAGCCGTCGCACATGACCGCGCGCACCGCGTCCGTCGCCTCGCTGAGCCCGGCGAGCGGCCGACCGCGCAGCGCGGCGAGCGTCTCGGCCAGCCGCACCGCCTCGATGACATGCGCGGACGAGACCGGGATGTCCTCCTCCCGCAGCAGCCCGGCGACCTTCGTCATCCAGCGGGTGACCGGCCGGTCGGGCGCGGTGAACAGATGGCGGTACCAGCCCGGCGAGTCGATACCCGCGCCGTAGCCGCTCGCGCGGGCGAGCCTGCGGTGCGTCCAGGGCACCCAGGTCGTCTCCACCCGGGCCTTGGGCAGGCCCTTGAGCAGCTGCCGGTCCGCGGCGACCGCCGTCCGCTCGGCGAGCGCGGGCACATGCCAGGCGCCGCACACCACGGCAGTCCGCGCGTGCGCCCGGCGGGCCTCGCGCAGCCGCAGCCTCATGTGTGCCTCGCGCACGGCGTCGTGGGGGTGGCCACCGTCGCCGTGCACGGCGCGGATCGCGCCCATCGCCTCGGCGAGCGCGGCGAACGGTGCGAGCGGGTCGGCCTCCCCGCCGCCCGTGCCGTCTCCGCGGTGCTCGACCGCGTCCTCCCACCACCGCTCCGGGTCGTCGTACCCGGCCGTCTCCGCGAGGACCGCGAGCGGATCGATCCGTACGTCCGCCTCCCCCGCAGGCGCGGCACCCCCGCCGCCCCCCGGCCCAGGGCTGCCCGGCACCACCCCGGGCTCGGGCCCGGGGCCAGGGGCGCCCGGCGCCGCCCCGCCAGGCCCCTCAGCCTGGGCCGACCCCCCGGACGGCACCCGCGCGGCCCCGTCCGGCGCCGCGTCGGGCACGGGCCCGGCGCCACCCGAGCCGCCCGCGCTGCCAGGACCCCCGGTCCGGGCAGACACCTCCCGCGGCACGGGCGCGGTCGCGCCCGGCGCCACGCCGAGTGCAGGCCCGGGGCCACCCGGCGTCGCCCCGCCAGGCCCCTCGGCCTGGGCCGACTCCCCCGGCGGCACCGGCGCGGTCGCGCCCGGCGCCACCCCGAGTGCAGGTCCGGGGGCGTCCGGGAGCTCTCCGTCCGGGCCGCCAGGACCCCCCGTCCGGGCAGACGCCTCCCGCGGCACGGGCGCTGGCGCATCCGGCGCCATCCCGGGCCCAGGCCCGGCCCCGTCTGCGTCGTCAGCGCCCTCGGTCAGGGCCAGCTCCTCCGGGGAGGGGCGCAGGGCCAGGGTGACGGCGGCGGGGAGGTCGATGAAGTGGACTTCCGCGCCTGCGGCGGCCGCCCAGCGCAAGGCCACCCATTCGGGGGAGAACTCCGCGAAGGGCCAGAAGGCGGCCCGCGCCGGATCGTCGAGCACGTGCGACAGCAGTGCGACCGGAGGGCGCATCGCCGGATCGGCGGCGAGCGCCACCAGCGCGTCGGCCTCCGGCGGGCCCTCGATCAGCACCGCCTGCGGCCGATACGCCTCCAGCGCGGCGAGCACCGCCCGCGCGGACCCGGGTCCGTGGTGCCGCACCCCGAGCAGCACCGCATCCCCCGTCCCGCGCGCCACCACGGTCGCGGCCAGCACATCCCGCGCCTTCCCCCGCGGCCCGGACACCCCGCCCATGTCGTCGACCTCCTCCGACCGCTGCCCCTCCGCCCTGGGGCCGGTCCCGGCCCCAGGGACCGCCTGCCCCCGGACGGATCCCGCCCCGGCGAACGGCTCCCGCACCGCGGATCCCGTCACACGCTCCCCCTTCCCGAACGCCCTGGCGGGCGAGGCCGCACCTGCCCGTACGCCCGCCGCGCGGGGCGGCCTCATGACGACACCTCACGGCAGGCGCGGTAGAAGTCCTTCCAGCCGTCGCGCTCGCGGACGATCGTCTCCAGATACTCCTGCCAGATCAGGCGGTCCGCCGCCGGGTCGCGGACCACGGCGCCGAGGAGGCCCGCGGCGATGTCGGGGGCGCGCAGCACACCGTCGCCGAAGTGGGCCGCCAGGGCGAGGCCGCTCGTCACGACGGAGATCGCCTCGGCCGTGGAGAGCGTGCCGGACGGGGACTTGAGCTTGGTGCGCCCGTCCTCCGTGACGCCGGAGCGCAGCTCGCGGAAGACGGTGACGACGCGGCGGATCTCGTCGGCGCCGCGCGGGGCGGCGGGCAGGTCGAGGCCGCGTCCTATCTGGGCGACGCGGCGGGCGACGATCTCCACCTCGTCCTCCGCGCTCGCGGGCAGCGGCAGCACCACCGTGTTGAAGCGGCGGCGCAGCGCGCTCGACAGCTCGTTGACCCCGCGGTCGCGGTCGTTGGCCGTCGCGATGAGGTTGAAGCCGCGGACGGCCTGCTGCTCCCTCCCCAACTCGGGGATCGGCAGCGTCTTCTCGGACAGGATCGTGATGAGGGTGTCCTGCACGTCGGCCGGGATGCGCGTCAGCTCCTCCACGCGCGCGATGCGGCCCTCCGCCATCGCCCGCATCACCGGGCTGTGCACGAGCGCCTGCGGGCTCGGGCCGTGCGTGAGCAGCTGTGCGTAATTCCATCCGTAGCGGATGGCCTCCTCCGGGGTGCCCGCGGTGCCCTGCACCAGCAGCGTCGAATCGCCGCTGACCGCGGCCGCCAGATGCTCCGACACCCAGGTCTTCGCCGTGCCGGGCACACCGAGCAGCAGCAGCGCCCGGTCCGTCGCGAGTGTCGTCACCGCGACCTCGACGATCCGGCGCGGGCCCACGTATTTAGGGGTCACCACCGTGCCGTCCGGGAGGCTCCCGCCGAGCAGGTAGGTGGCCACCGCCCAGGGCGAGAGCTTCCAGCGCGCCGGGCGCGGGCGGTCGTCGGCGGCGGCGAGGGCGGCCAGCTCGGCCGCGAAGGTCTCCTCCGCGTGCGGCCGCAGGGCCTCCTCGGTGCCGGCCGCGACGCTCGTCGAAGCGCTCATGGCTCTCCCCCACTCGTTCGAACGGACCCCCTCGGTCCGTGCTGATCCCACTGTGCACCCCACCACTGACAATCCGTCACCGTCCGCTGTCCGCGCAGGTCAGGGCGATTGTCAGTGGGTGGCCCTAGCGTGGTGGGCATGGACGAAACGGAAGCTCGGTGGACAGCCGACCAGGTGCTCGGACTCGCGCCTGACGCGGCGTCACGCACCGCGGGCGCGCGGCTCGCGACGCGCGCGCCGTGGTCCGGCGCGGGCGCGTCGCACGACGCGGTGTGGGGCCTGTGCGCGGGCAGCGGCAGCCGTCCGTACCAGACGGCCGTCGATCTGCGCGGGCCCGCGTACGCGTGCTCGTGCCCGAGCCGGAAGTTCCCGTGCAAGCACGCGCTGGGGCTGCTTTTACTGTGGGCCGGTGACGAAGGGGCGGTCGCCGCGGGGGCGGTCGCGCCGGAGTGGGCCGAGCAGTGGCTCACGGCCCGCCGCAAGAAGGCGGAGGCGGCCGCCGCCGTCACCGAGGAGGACGAGCCCGCGCCCGGCCCGTCCGCCGCGGACGCGGCGCGGAAGCGGGCCGAGCGGCGCGCGGTGCGGGTCGAGGGCGGCGCCGCCGAGCTGGAGCAGCGCCTCACCGACCTGCTGCGGGGCGGCCTCGCGGGCGCGGAGCGCGCGGGCCACCAGCAGTGGGACGAGATGGCGGCCCGGATGGTCGACGCCCAGGCCCCCGGTCTCGCCTCCCGGGTCCGCACGCTGGGGGCCGCCGCCACGGCGGGCGGCGACTGGCCCTCCCGGATGCTGGAGGAGACGGGGCTCCTGCATCTGCTGGCCCGCGGCTACCTCGGCCGCGAGCGCCTGCCCGGCCCCCTCGCGGAGACGGTACGCACGCGCATCGGTTTCACCGTCGAATCCGCGGAGGTCCTGGCGGGGCCGCGGATCCGCGGGCAGTGGCTGGTCCTCGCGCAGTACGACACGCCGGACGAGCGGCTGACCACCCGCCGGACATGGCTCCATGACACCGCGTCGGGCCGTTTCGCCCTGCTCCTCTCCTTCGGCGCCGCGGGCCGCGCCCCCGAACTGACGCTGCCCGTCGGCTCGGTCCTCGACGCGGAGCTGGCCTACCACCCGGCCGCGGTGCCGCTGCGCGCGGTGCTCGGCGAGGTCTTCGCGACGGGCGCCCCCGACCGCACCCCGCCGGGCACCTCGGTGGCCGCCGCCCTCGACGCGTACGGCACGGCGCTGGCCGACGACCCCTGGCTGGACGCCTTCCCCGTCGTCCTCGCCGACGTCGTGCCCCTCCCGGGCCAGGACCACTGGCAGGTGGCCGACGCGACGTCCGAGGCGGCGGCCCCCCTCACGAGCCCCGCCCCGCTGTGGCGCCTGGCCTCCATATCCGGCGGCCACCCCGTCACCCTCTTCGCCGAGGCCACCCCCACCGGCCTGCGCCCGCTCGCGGCCTGGCCACCGGAGTCGCCCCTCCCCCTCCCCGTGTGAGAGGGCACGGGGCAACCGCACCGACAAGGACGACCGCCCACCGCGAGGAGGCAAGCGCATGGAGATGGCGTGGGACGACCTCATCGGCATCGCACTGCTCGGCACCGAGCGGCGCCGCCCGGCCGGGGTCGTAGGTGACGCGGCCGAGGCCGCGTCGAGCCTGCTGGACGCCGCCGCGGCCGGTGTCGTACGGCGGCGCGCCGGACTGCTGCCGGGTACGTCCGGTCCGCGGCCCAGGCCCGCCGCCCCGGACCGGCGGCCCGAACTGCCGCCCGCCGCCCGCCGGCGGCTCGCCACGCTCCTCACCGACCGCTCCGGCGGCGGTGGCGGCAACCGGCGCGGCGCCGCCCCCAACCTCGCCGAGCTGCTCCCCCAGTGGCTCGCGGCCGCCTGCCGCGAGGGCTACGCCGTACCGCCCGAGCTGCTGCCCGCGCTGCTGGACGTGGCCCGGGCCCGTACGGACCTGCGGGCCGACGCACTCGCCTTCGCCGGGCCCCGCGGCCGGTGGCTCGCGCAGCTCAACCCGGATTGGGCGTACGCGCTGCGCGCGGGCGCGGCAGCGGTGCCCGCGGCGACGGAGCAGGACCAGGAGGAGGCCGCGCGGCTGTGGGAGGAGGGGCTGTTCGCCGAGCGGGTCGCGCTGCTCGCCCGGCTGCGGACGACCGCCCCCGACACCGGGCTCGCACTCCTCGCGGCGACCTGGAAGAGCGAGCGCGCCGAGGACCGGCTGATGTTCCTCGACTCGCTGCGCACCGGGCTCTCCGCGGCGGACGAGACCTTCCTCGAACAGGCGCTGTCCGACCGCAGCCGCAACGTACGGGCGACAGCGGCGGAACTGCTCTCCGCGCTCCCGGAGTCCGCGCTCGCCGCACGCATGGCCGTACGCGCCCGCACCTGCGTGTCGCTCGGCCCCGAGGGCATCGTCGTGGAGGCACCCTACGAGTGCGACGCCGCGATGGAGCGGGACGGCGTCGCCCCCCGGCCCCCGAACGGCCGCGGCGAACGCGCGTGGTGGCTCGGACAACTGGTCGACGCGGCGCCGCTGTCCCTGTGGTCCGCACGGTTCGGCGGCCGCCGCGCCGAACAGATCGTCGCCCTGCCCGTGCTGGACGACTGGCAGCCCGACCTGCATGCCGCCTGGTGCCGGGCCGCCGTCCGGCAGCGCAACGCCGTCTGGGCGCGGGCCCTTCTCGGACCGCCGCCCGCGCCCGCCGCACCCGCCGTCGCCATCGGCGACCCGGCCAAGCTCCTCTCCATACTCCCCGCCGCCGAACGAGCGGACTGGGTCGCGTCCTTCGTCGCCGCGCACGGCCTCTCCGAGGCCTTCCAGATGCTCGGGGTGTGCGCCGTCCCGTGGGCCGCGCCCCTCGGCCGCGCGGTGGTCGACGCGCTCGACATCGCGCGGGACGCGGGCAGCTATCCCTGGAGCTTCAGCGGTGTCATGGGCCTCGCTGAGCGCTGCCTCGACCCGGCGGGGGCCGAGCAGGTCGCTCTCCTCGCCGCGGCCGGCGAGGAAGCGGTTGACGGCGCGCCGGGTGCCTCCGCGTACTGGGCCGAGGCCTTCCAGCGCCTCGCCGGCACACTTCGCTTGCGCGCCGCCATGCTCTCTGAGCTCCGACCGCTCGGGGCTTGAGTTGCGCGTGCGGCTTCCCGCCTCGGGGGGTACCCGCGCCTAACGGCGCGGGGTTTGCCCACCCGCACCACCCGTGCGGGTAAGACGTCGGCTATCCGTCCACCAGTGGGACCGCACCACCATCGGCGGCGAGCCCGCCGTACAACCCAGAGGGGGACGATCCGGGGGTGCCCCCGGAGGAATGCGCACGCAAGACCCGCCACCTACCCCATGACGTCAGACGCGCATTCCGAGGAGGTACCCCCGGAGTGGCACCCGACCCCACCCACGCACGGAGTGCGCGATGCCCCGCCGGGTAACCCCTCACAGCGTCGGCGCGCCGAACCACCGTTCCAGCGGCGCGCGCAGCGCGGATTGCTCGGTGCCGAGCCACGCCACGTGGCCGTCGGGGCGTAGGAGCAGCGCCGGGGACGGGAGGAGGGCGCGCTCCGTGGGGACGAGGTCGACGCGGTCGGACCAGCCGGTCACCGAGAGGGAAGCCGTGGAGTCGAGGAGGACACCGCGCCCCGACCTCATGCGCTCGTAGAGCCGGCCGCCGGGAAGCGGGAGGTCCCGCATCCTCCGGCCGAGCAGGCCCGCCTCGTCGTCGCCGAGGTCGTACCGGACCCCCACCGCCGTAGCGAGGCCCGTCATATACGCGTTGACGTCCTCGAAGTCCATGAGCCGCGACAGCAGCCCCCGCAGCGCGACCGCGCCCGGCTCGGTGCCGAGGAGCATGATCTGGGCGCGGGTGTTGTCGAGGAGGGCCGCGCCCACCGGGTGCCGCTCGGCCTCGTAGGAGTCGAGCAGGCCCTCGGGCGCCCGGCCCGCGACCTGCGCGGCGAGCTTCCAGCCGAGGTTGAACGCGTCCTGCACGCCGACGTTGAGGCCCTGCCCGCCGGTCGGCGGGTGGATGTGCGCGGCGTCGCCGGCGAGGAGGACGCGGCCGACCCGGTAGCGCTCGGCCTGCCGGGTGGCGTCGGTGAAGCGGGAGAGGAAGGTCGGGGAGTGCGCCCCGAAGTCCGTGCCCGCGTACGCGCGCAGCCGGGCGCGGAATTCGTCGAGGGTGGGGGCCGCCCGGTCCTCCGAGACGGACTCGGCGGGCACGATGATGCGGTATTCCCCGCCCCCGAGCGGGTGCGCGCCGAAGCGCAGCTGCGTCTTGCGGACCTCCGCGACGACGGCGGCGATCGTCTCGGGCTCCTCCGTGAGCGTCATGTGCCCGAGCAGTGTCTCGACGGTCGCGGGCTCGCCGGGGAAACCGACGCCGACGGCCTTGCGGACGGCGCTGCGCCCGCCGTCGCAGCCGACGGCGTACCGCGCCCGCACCCGCGTACCGTCCGCGAGCCCCACCGCGACACCGTCCTCGTCCTGCTCCACGCCGGTGACCTCGCTGCCGAAGCGGATCTCCGCGCCGAGGCGCTCCGCGTGTTCGCGCAGCAGCCGCTCGGTGGCGGGCTGCGAGACGGCCAGGCCGTAGGGGTGGGCGGTGTCGAGGGTCGCGGGCCAGTCCTTGTGGATGCCGCCGAAGAAGCCGCCGACCTGGAATTTCTCGCTGATGGCGAGAAAGCGGTCGAGCAGGCCGCGCTGGTCCATGATCTCGACGCTGCGGGTGTGCAGCCCCTGCCCGCGGGGCTGGTCGACCGGTCCGGGTGTCCGCTCCAGGACGAGCACGCGTACGCCGTACAGCCGCAGCTCGCCGGCCAGCATGAGGCCGGTGGGCCCGGCGCCGATCACGATCACGTCAGTCATTCGGTATTGCCCGTTCGCCGAGGGTGCATTCCGATCCGCGGCGCGCCGGCCGGGAAATCCGCGTTTCCGCAGCCCACAGCACCTCGGGCCGGTCATTGTGCGGTATCGGACGGGCCTTGCCGCAAGCCCCCCTGTGCGCTATAAGTTAAGAGTGGCAAGGAAAGTACGACGTCCTTGCCGCTATTTTTTTGCCCGCCCCGCGGCATTCCGGGACGGGCAATGGGGCGCGGCCGGCGCGCCCCGCACACCTACGGCAGGCAGCGCAGCGCCTACGCCGCGGTCGCGACGTTCGCGGTGACCCATTCGACGACGTCGCCGGTCGGCGTCCCGGGAGTGAAGATCGCGGCGACGCCGAGCGCCTTGAGCGGGGCGATGTCGGCCTCGGGGATGATGCCGCCGCCGAAGACGGTGATGTCCGCGGCGTCGCGCTCCTTGAGGAGTTCGACGACCTTGGCGAAGAGGGTCATGTGGGCGCCGGAGAGGATGGACAGGCCGATCGCGTCGGCGTCCTCCTGGATGGCGGTGTCGACGACCTGCTCGGGCGTCTGGTGGAGGCCGGTGTAGATGACCTCCATGCCGGCGTCCCGGAGGGCGCGGGCGATGACCTTGGCCCCGCGGTCATGGCCGTCGAGCCCCGGCTTGGCGACCACCACGCGGATCGGACCGGACACACCCATCTCTGCCTCCATGCGTACGCGGCCCCCGCGCCGACCCGTCCGGCCGCCCGTGGACCGCACTGTGCGCGAACCGTGTGAACGAACGTTATCTCCACCCTCCGCCGGGCGTCAGTTTTACGGACGGCACCGAGGGGGAAATCACACAGTGGGACACATTCCCCGCAAGGTCGGGCCGGTGGGGCCGCGAGCGGGCACGGGACGCGCCCGGGCGGTACGCCGACTCGTCTGGTTCTGAGGAGCCGCTGTCAGGACGCCGCATTGCCGCGCTCCCAGCCGCAGGGCGCGGCGGTGCGGCATCCGCGGAATCGCCCGCGGGCACCCCGCGGACGCCCGCCCGAGCGGCGGTTTCTCCGGTGCGTGCCCGGGTCGGTGCGGATCCGGGCCGCGACGGGAGGTGGGCCATGGCCGGCCCCGACGGCACGGACAGTTCCGACCGCCCGAACAGCCCGAACGACCCCGACCCCTACCCCGACCCCACGAACGACCCCGACCACCCCGACCACCCGGCAAGCCGCCTGTGGCACAGCGTGGGCCTGGCCAGGGCCACCGCCGCCGACCTCGCGGTGCTGGCCCGCCACCTGGTGCTCTACCCCACCGGCATGCTCCCCGAGCACGAGCACGAGCACGAGGCCGAGAACCAGCACGGGCACGAGCTCCCGTCCGCCCGGGAGAGCGACCCCGCGAGCACGCACGGCCACGTCCGCGGTACGGCGGCGGCGAGGGGGCGCCCGCCCGTCCTCCTCCTGCACGGCTTCGTCGACAACCGCTCCACCTTCTCCGTCCTGCGCCGCTCGCTGCACGAGCACGGCTGGCCGCAGGTCCAGGGGCTGAACTACTCGCCGCTGATCGGCGACATCCGCACGGCCGCGGAGATGCTGGGCCGCCATGTGGAGGAGGTGTGCGCGCGGAGCCACCGCCGCCGGGTGGACGTGGTGGGGCACAGCCTGGGCGGTCTGATCGCCCGCTACTACGTCCAGCGGCTCGGCGGCGACCACCGCGTCCGCACGCTGGTCACGCTGGGGACACCGCACGCGGGCACGCGCGCGGTGCCGGTGCTCGCGCCGCACCCGATCATCCGGCAGTTGCGGCCGGGCTCCGAGGTGCTCCAGGAACTCGCCGCGCCGTCACCCGGGTGCCGGACGCGGTTCGTGGCCTTCTGGAGCGATCTGGACCAACTGATGATCCCGGCGGAGGCGGCCCGGCTGGTCCATCCGGATCTGCCGGCGGAAAACGTCAAGGTCAGCGGCGTGGGCCATCTGGCCCTGCCGGTGCACGGCACCGTGGTGGCGGAGATCCGCAGGGCGCTGCTGGGCGCCGGTCCGCTGCGTCCGGCGATCGAGGCCGCATAACGGACACATAACGGTCGAATATCGACCGAACACCGGGCAAGGCGGACGTCACGCTCCGGGCAGAGATTGTCCCCGTCCCCTACCGGCGGCTACAGTCACCGCTGATTCTCCTGCTGCCGAGGCGAAAGAGAAGCTGGCGGTGAACGAACGTCACCCGTCGGGCCACACCCCCGACCACGACGCCTACCCGTACGACGCCTACTCCACGGGCGCCTACCAGGCTGTCGGCACCGCCTTCGCGGACGACACCGCGACCGGGACGTACGGCTACATCCCGCAGCAGGCCCCCGGCTACGGCTACGACCAGCCGCAGGCAGCCCAGGACGTGAGCTACGGCACCGGCTACGGGTACGGCTACGACCCGAACGCCCAGCAGCAGAGCTACGACCCGTACGCGTACCCCTCCGGGACGACGTACTACGACACGGGCACCTTCGACGCCACCCAGTTCGCGTCGTACGAGCAGCCCCAGGCGCAGCCGCAGGCCCAGCCCGGCCACCCGTCGCAGGACTGGGATTCGGGCGGCTACCCCGCGTACGGCTACGGCTACGGCTACGACGCGGGCGGCGACACCGGGATCTACGAGCAGTTCCCGCCGCAGCCCCAGCAGCCGCAGGCCCAGCCCCATGACCCGTACGCGGCGGCGAGCGGCTACGACGCCTACGCCCCGCAGCCCGGCCCGCAGCAGCACTACGGCTACGACGCGCCGGCCCCCGACCCGTACGGATACGCCGCGCCCGAAGCCGCGCAGCCCGCCGCGGACCCCGGCTCCGGCCTCGGCCCCGACCTCAGCGACCTCGACCTCGACGGGCTCGACGACCTCGGCGCGCCCACCGCCCCCTCCCCCGACGAGCGGCACGACTTCGCCGCCGACGGCCCCGACCCCGCCGCGCCCGCCGCCCGCAGCCGCCGCCGCAAGCCCGCGCGGCGCTCCGCGCTGCTCACCGTGGCGGTGCCGTCGGTCGCCGTGATGGGCGTCGCGGCGGTCGGCGCCGCGGCCGTGACCGGCGTGGGCGTGGCGCAGGACAGCGGCAAGGCGGACGCCGACGCGAGCGGCGGCAAGGCGCCCACCACCCAGCTCGACCGGCAGCTCGCCGGGGTGAGCGCGGACGCCAGCGACTTCGCCGACCGCGCGAGCCGCACCCAGGAGCGCATCGACCTCAAGGACCGGCAGGCCGCGGCCAAGAAGGCGGCCGAGGCCGAGGCGGCCCGCAAGGAAGCGCTGCGGCCGAAGTTCCTGCTGCCGGTCAAGCAGCACGGGCTCAGCGCGTACTTCGGGCAGTCGGGTGTGAACTGGATGTCGGTGCACACCGGCATCGACTTCCCGGTCATGGTCGGCACCCCGGTGATGGCGGTGACCGACGGCACGGTCCGCACCCAGTGGAACAGCTCCTACGGCAACATGGCCATCGTCACCGCGCCGGACGGCACCGAGACCTGGTACTGCCACCTGAGCAGCACGAAGATCCGCAGCGGCAAGGTGAAGGCGGGCACGGTGATCGCCTACTCCGGCAACACCGGCAACACCACGGGCCCGCACCTGCACCTGGAGGTCCGCCCGAACGGCGGCTCCCCCATCGACCCGCTGGCGTGGCTCCTGAAGCACGGCCTCGACCCGCGCTGAGGCCCGCGAGCCCGCAGGACCCGCAGGCCCGCGAAGCGCAAGCCCCGCGGACCCCGATCCCTGCGGCAACGACAACGGCTACAGCTTCTCCACCGGCGCGTACCGCAGCAGCAGCTGCTTGGGCCGCTCGTCGCCGAAGTCGATCGTCGCCTTCTCGTCACCCGGCCGGCCGGTCACCGCGATGACCGTGCCGAGCCCGAACTGGTCGTGCGTGACACGGTCGCCGACCGCGAGCGAGATGACCGGGCGGTCGGCCGCACCGCGCCGGGTCGCGAAGCCGCCCGCGCCGCGCCGCCCCGCGCCCGTGCCGGAGCCGAGGGTCGAGGAGAGGGACGCGGCCGCCTTGGAGGCCGGGCTGCCGCCCCCGCCGCCGGGGCCCTTGGCGTCGGAGCCGGTGCGCCGCCACTGGATGAGGGCGTCCGGGATCTCCTCCAGGAAGCGCGAGGGCGGGTTGTAGGCGGGCTGTCCCCAGGCGCTGCGCATCATCGACCGGGTCAGGTAGAGCCGCTCGCGGGCCCGTGTGATGCCGACGTACGCGAGCCGCCGCTCCTCCTCCAGCTCCTTGACCTGGCCCAGCGCCCGCATGTGCGGGAAGACGCCGTCCTCCATGCCGGTGAGGAAGACGACCGGGAATTCCAGGCCCTTGGCGGTGTGCAGCGTCATGAGGGTGATGACGCCGCCGGACTCGTCGTCGTCCGGGATCTGGTCGGAGTCGGCGACGAGGGCGACGCGCTCCAGGAACTCCGCCAGCGAGCCGGGCTCCTCCTCGCCGCGCTCCTGCTCGAACTCCAGGGCGACCGCGGCCAGCTCCTGGAGGTTCTCCACCCGGGTCTCGTCCTGCGGGTCGGTGGAGGCCTGCAGTTCGGCGAGATAGCCCGTGCGCTCCAGCACCGCCTCCAGGACGACGGCGGGGCCCGCGCCGGACTCGACGACGGTGCGCAGCTCGTCCATCAGCGTCGTGAAGCGCTTGACGGCGTTGGACGAGCGCGCCGCCATGCCGTACGCCTCGTCGACCCGGCGCAGCGCGGCGGCGAAGGAGATCTTCTCGCGGGCCGCGAGCGCCTCGACCATCGCCTCGGCGCGCTCGCCGATGCCGCGCTTGGGCACGTTGAGGATCCGCCGCAGCGGGACGCCGTCCTCGGGGTTGGCCAGCACGCGTAGGTACGCAAGGACGTCACGGACCTCGCGCCGCTCGTAGAAGCGCACGCCGCCGACGACCTTGTAGGGCAGGCCGACGCGGATGAAGACCTCTTCGAAGACACGGGACTGCGCGTTGGTGCGGTAGAAGACGGCGACGTCGCCGGGGCGGGCGTCGCCGGCGTCGGTGAGGCGGTCTATCTCGTCGGCGACGAACTGCGCTTCGTCGTGCTCCTGGTCGGCGGTGTAGCCGGTGATGACGGGGCCGTCGCCGGCCTCCGTCCACAGGTTCTTGGCGCGGCGGCCGGCGTTGCGCTCGATGACGGCGTTCGCGGCCGACAGGATCGTCTGGGTGGAACGGTAGTTCTGCTCCAGCAGGATCGTGCGGGCCTGCGGGTAGTCCTCCTCGAACTGGAGGATGTTGCGGATCGTCGCGCCGCGGAAGGCGTAGATCGACTGGTCCGCGTCACCGACGACGCACAGCTCCCCCGCCTCCTCGCCCGTCCCGACCAGCTCGCGCACCAGCGTGTACTGCGCGTGGTTGGTGTCCTGGTACTCGTCGACGAGGACGTGCCGGAAGCGCCGCCGGTAGTGGTCGGCGACGTCGGGGAATGCCTGGAGCAGGTTGACCGTCGTCATGATGATGTCGTCGAAGTCGAGCGCGTTGGCCTCGCGCAGCCGCGCCTGGTAGAGCGCGTACGCCTCCGCGAGCTTCTTCTCAAAACCGTTCTCGGCCTGCCCGGCGAAGGTCTCCTCGTCGACCAGTTCGTTCTTGAGGTTCGAGATCTTCGCGCTGAAGGACTTCGGCGGGAATTGCTTCGGGTCCAGGTCCAGGTCGCGGCAGACGAGGGCCATCAGGCGCTTGGAGTCGGCCGCGTCGTAGATGGAGAAGGACGACGTGAAGCCGAGCACCTTGGACTCGCGGCGCAGGATGCGCACGCACGCGCTGTGGAAGGTGGACACCCACATCGCCTTGGCGCGCGGGCCGACCAGCTCCTCCACCCGCTCCTTCATCTCGCCCGCGGCCTTGTTGGTGAAGGTGATCGCGAGGATCTCGCCGGGGTGGACGTGCCGCGCGGCGAGCAGGTGGGCGATGCGGTGGGTGAGCACCCGGGTCTTGCCGGAGCCCGCGCCGGCGACGATGAGCAGCGGCCCGCCGGCGTGCTCGACGGCGGCGCGCTGCTGCTCGTTGAGCCCTTCGAGGAGTTGCGCGGGGTCGGTGGCGGGGCGCGGGGCGCCGTTGCGGTAGTACGCGTCGCGCTCGCCGGCCGGGGCGCCGCCGCCGGATTCCAGGTCCTCCGGGGGCGGCGGGGCGTCCGGGTCGGCGGGCTCGGGGGCCACGTGCAGACCGGACTGGAGGCCGGCGAGGAAGTCGTCGTCAAAGAGGCTGCTCATCGCCTCCCGAGTCTAGAGGCCCGTACTGACAGCGACGTCCGGTTCGGCCCCTTTCCCCGTAGCGCGCGAATCACACTCGGTGAGAATCAGAATTGATTACGAAAAGGTATCGGGGCCAACCGGACACCGGCCTTCCCCTCGCTGCGGCACTTGGTTACGGTGCCGCACCAGGCAGCGTCCGAAAGGAGTCCGTCGGGCATGGCGACACACCGCAAGTCCCGCACCGCGATACTCAGCAGCCCGGGGCCGCGTACGGCCGTGGGGCTGACGACCGCCGCGCTGGCCACGATGACCATCTTCGCGGAGGCGGCGAGCGCCGCGCCCGAGGCCCCGTCGCCGCAGCCCTCGATCGCCGAGGTGAAGGCGAAGGTGGACGCCCTCCAGCACGACGCGGAGGTGGCCACCGAGAACTACAACGGGATCAAGGAAGCCACCAGCCAGCAGAACACCAAGGTCAACACGCTGCTGACGCAGGCCGCCCAGAAGACGCAGACGCTGAACGAGTCCCGCCGGCAGCTGGGCATCTACGCCGCCGCGCAGTACCGCAGCGGCGGCGACGACTCCACCGCCACCTACCTGCTCGCCGCCAGCCCGCAGGACCTGCTGGACCAGCGGCACCTGACCGACCTGTTCGGCAAGCGGCAGAAGGCCGCCGTCGAGGACTTCCGGGTGCAGCAGGCCGACGCGACCCAGAAGCGCATCCAGGCCGCGCAGGCCCTCCAGACGCTCACCGCGAAGCAGGCGCAGCTCAAGACCGCCAAGGCCGATGTCGCGAAGAAGCTGGGCGCCGCGCAGCAGCTCCTCAACAGCCTGACCGCGCAGGAGAAGGCGCGGCTCGCGGCCCTGGAGAAGAAGCAGGAGGAGGAGGCGGCGCGCAAGGCCGCCGCGATCGCGAAGCAGGAGCAGGCGAAGAAGGACGCGGCGGCCAAGCAGGCCCAGCAGGCCGGCTCCACCACCTCGACCTCCTCCGCCGCGAACAGCTCGCTCGCCGACAAGGCCATCGCGTTCGCCCGCGCCCAGATCGGCGAGCCGTACGTGTGGGGCGCGACCGGCCCCGGCTCGTGGGACTGCTCGGGCCTGACGCAGGCGGCGTACAAGGCGGCGGGCGTGACGCTGCCGCGTACCACCGGCGAGCAGGTCAACGTCGGCACCCGGGTGTCGCAGTCCGACATGGAGCCGGGCGACCTGGTCTTCTTCTACAGCGACCACAGCCACGTCGGCATCTACATCGGCGGCGGGAACATGATCCACGCGCCGCACACCGGCACCGTCGTGAAGATCGCGCCGATCACCGAGATGCCCATCTACGGCGTGGTCCGCCCGTACTGACCGACGTCGGGGAACGTTGACCGGCGTCATGGCGCACGGTCACGAACCGTAAGATCACAAAGCGATTTCGGTCACGTTCCGATCCAAACTTCCCAGACCCGGGAGAGTTTGGCTACGGTAGCCCGCTAGGCGATACGTTCTCCGCCGGTGACCGCACCGGCAGCGTCTCACCTCCGCTCAATCCGGCCCAGGCCGGAACCGGGGACCCACCAAGCACAGTTGGGGTGAATCGGACACGGTGCCGCGAGGCGCCGGACCGTAGGGCCAACCTTCCCGGCCCGAACCCGTCAGCTAACCCGGTCGGCGGTTCACGGAAGGAGTCGCCTTCGTGGCGTCGCACCGCAAGCCGCGTCAGAGCCTGCTGGCCGTCACCGCCCCGCGCGCGGCGGTCGGGGTCACGGCCGCGGCTCTTGCCTCCGTCACCCTGCTCAGCGAGAGCGCCAGTGCCACGCCCGCCAAACCGAAGCCCACCATCGCCGAGGTCAAGCAGCAGATCGACACCCTCAACGAGCAGGCCGAGGTGGCGACGGAGGCCTACAACCAGGCGGTGGAGAACACCAAGACGCAGCGCGACAAGACCAACACGCTGCTGGGCGAGGTCGCCCGGAAGACCGAGCAGATGAACGCCACCCGGCAGCTGCTGGGCCAGTTCGCGAGCGCGCAGTACCGCGACGGCGGCATCGACCCGACCGTCCAGCTGCTGCTGTCCAGCGACCCGACCGCCTTCCTGGAGCAGTCGCACACGCTCAACCAGCTGTCGGCGAGCCAGACCGCGGCGCTGAAGAACTTCCAGATCCAGCAGGAGCAGGCCTCCATCAAGCGGGCGCAGGCCACCGCGAGCCTCGCCCAGCTCACCACCGCGCAGCAGCAGCTCGCGACGCAGAAGAAGACGATGGAGACCAAGCTCGCCGCGGCGCAGAAGCTGCTCAACAGCCTCACCGCCCAGCAGCGCGCCCAGGTCGCGAACATCCACAAGGGCTCGTCGTCCAAGAGCGACTACACCTACTCCGGCCCCGCGAGCGGCCGTGCCGCCGCCGCGATCCAGTTCGCCCTCGCGCAGCGCGGCAAGCCGTACGTGCGCGGCGCGACCGGCCCCGGCTCGTACGACTGCTCCGGGCTCACCCAGGCCGCCTTCCGCGCGGCGGGCGTGACCCTCGGGCGCACCACTCAGGACCAGATCCACGACGGGGTGGCCGTCTCGAAGGCCGATCTGCGGCCCGGCGACCTGGTCTTCTTCTACTCCGGCAACTCGCATGTCGGCATCTACCTCGGCAACGGCCAGATCGTGCACGCCCCGCACACCGGCGCGGTCGTCGAGGTCGCCCCGATGAGCTGGATGCCCTTCTCCCAGGCGCGCCGGGTCGCCTGACCCCGGCGCCCGCGCGGCCTCTCCTCCGCAGCCTGACCGCGCCCCTGCCCGTACGTCGGTCGTACGGATCCGGGGCATCCGGTCAGGCTGCGGGCATATGCGGGCGGGTCACCCGTCGAACGGCGGTCGAAAGCGCGCAGAGGTGACCGGATGAGGCCAATCCCGGTCAACGCGCCCCTTTCCCGCCCCCGGCGGGTCTAGCGTCGCTCCTCAGGTGGCCGACACCCCACTGCCGTCCCGGCTCGTGGACGGCACTCGGCCACCCCCGCCGAAGGCCCGGCGGCGCCCTGACCCCCCGTGCAGGCGCCGCCGGGCCGTTCCCTGGAAGGAGTGACGGCCGCGATGGCCTCACACAGTCCCGCCGGCAGTCCCACCGGCCCCGCCGCGCACCGCAGGCGCCCTCCTTTAGCCGGCGGTCCCTCCGCGGCCACCAAACGGGTCGGTGTCACCCTGGCCCTCGCCTCGGCCGCCTCCGTGACCCTGCTCGGCGAGGCCGCGCACGCCGAGCCACAGCTCACCCCCGACCAGGTACGCGCCCAGGTCGCGACGCTCTACCAGCAGGCGGAGCAGGCCACGCAGGAGTACGACGGCGCCACGGAGCAGGCCGACCGGGCGAACTCCGCGGTCACCGCCCTCCAGGACGAGCTGGCCCGCAAGACCGCCGCCCTCAACACCACGCGGGACGCGCTCGGCAGCCTCGCCGCCGCCCAGTACCGCACCGGCGGCATCGACCCGCTGCTGCAGCTCGCCCTCAGCTCCTCCCCGAGCACCTACCTGGAGCGCGCCGCCTTCCTCGACCAGGCCGGCACCCGCCAGTCCGTGACGCTGCGCCAACTCGCCTCCCAGCAGCGCGACATCGCGAGCACCCGCGCGCAGGCCACCGACAAGCTCGCCGCCCTGCGCACCGCGCAGGCCGCCGTCGCCGCCCACCGCCGCACCGTCACCGGCAAGCTCGCCGCCGCCCAGGCGCTGCTGGCCCGGCTGACCGCCGCCCAGCGCGCGGCCCTCGCGGCGGACGACGGCCCCCCGGCGCAGGACACCGCCCCCGCGCACGGCACCGCCCCCGCGCCGCTGCCCGCGGTCGCGGCCCCCTCGCCGCGCGCCGCCCGCGCCGTGGCGTTCGCCTACCAGGCGCTCGGCCTGCCGTACGTGTGGGGCGCGACGGGCCCGCGCGCGTACGACTGCTCCGGCCTGACGCAGGCGGCGTGGAAGGCGGCGGGTGTGTCGCTGCCGCGCACCACGTACACCCAGATCAACGCGGGCCCGCGCATCTCGCGCGACCAGCTCCAGCCCGGCGACCTGGTCTTCTTCTACTCGGGTGTGAGCCACGTCGGCATCTACATCGGCGGCGGGAAGATGATCCACGCACCGCACCCCGGCTCGACGGTGCGGATCGCGCCGATCAGCGAAATGCCTTTCGCGGGCGCGGTCCGCCCCAGCTGAACCGGGGTGCGGCCGTGACAGGTGGGCCCCGCGGCACCGCGGGGCCCACCGCGCTACACGGGCGGCCTCACCTCCGCGGGCGTCACGTACAGCCCGGGGCCCTTCGTCCCGACGGCCCGGCCGAGCGCCGGCCGCCACAGGACGACGCCGTGCTCCCGCTCCCACCGCCGGGTGCTGCGCGTCCCGACCGCGAACACCGCGAAGAGCAGCGGCAGCAGCAGCACGAGGAGCGGCACATGCAGCCGCCAGACGCCGAACAGCGCGAGCAGCACGCCGACCAGCCCCGTCACGGCGGCGTCGAGGGCGAGCCGGCGCCGGACGGCGTCCCGCCCCTCGTGGTCGCGCCGCACGGCCGGCGGCGCCTGGAGCGGTACCGCCGCCGCGTAGCCCTCGGCCAGCGAACGCCGGGTCTTCTGCCTGAGCTGCGCCCACGGCACGACGACCAGGAAGACGCCCAGCAGGACCAGCTGGCCGGTCAGGTTGAAGGTCTCCCAGTCCTGCTCCTGGCTGCCGACCGACAGTGCCACGGCGAGGCCCGCCGCGGTGCCGGCCACGCACCCGGCGGTCATCCACCGGGCGTGCGCCACCAGCGGCACCAGGAACCGCTGCCGCCCGTGCGGCAGTTCTGCCGCCGCGGCCGTCACCGGTCCACCTCCTGCGCTGTCGCCGGACATTCCGTGTTCTCCTTCGTCCTCACCGCGCTCATCCGAAGAGCCCACCGAGTTTCTTGAGTCCCTTCGCGACCCCGCCGACCCCCTTGACGACGCCGCCGGCCACCGAGGTCCCTATCTTGTTCGCCACCTTCCCGACGGGTGTCGCCGCCAGTTTGGGGGCGAATCCGATGCCGGTGAAGATGAGCAGCGCCTGCACGGAGGACTTCACACACGCGGTGCCGAATCCGTTACGGCAGTTGTAGTACGCCTGGTAGCCGTTGGCCACGATCTGGATGCCGGTGTAGACGGCGATGGCCGTCGCGCCGCACGCCGCGCCGCCCTCGGGGCCCACGATCGAGCAGAAGAGCAGCCCTCCGGCGGCCACCGCGATGGCCGCGTTGGACGCCGCGTTGAGCTTGTCCGCGACGTCGTTCTTGTGCGGCATCTTGACGGCGTCCTTGCACTGCGCCGCCGAACTGCCGCCGTCCAGGCACTTGCCGAACTGCTGGATCTGCGCCGAATACTTGCCGCCCGCGCTGTCCATCCAGTTCCGGAACGTCTTGTCGTCCAGGTTGCCGCCGCCGGTGTACCCGAGGTTCTTGCGCAGCCAGTCCTGCGTCTTGCTGTCGACGGAACTGCCGCCGCTGTTGCTGCCCTTGGTGTGGTAGGAGGCGCTGGTGGCGGTGTGGGTCGCGCCCTTGTGGCTCCGGGCGTCCTGCTCCTTCTCCTTCTGGGTGCGGTGGTCGCCGCCGTCGCCCTTGCCCTTGCTCGGGGTGTGCGGGCAGGCCGGCTCGTCGCCGAAGCCGCAGGCCAGGCCGTCGCCGGTGGGGTCGGCGAAGGTGACGGGGTTGTCCGCGCCGTACGCGTAGCCGTTGAGGGTCTGGGGTTTGTCCGTCTCCAGTTTCGGGTCGGTGCTCAGGAAGCGGCCGGTGAGCGGGTCGTACTGCCGGTCGCCGACCTGGGTGAGGCCGCTGCCGGGGTCGGCCGGGGCGCCGAGGAAGCCCTTGTCGTCCGGCCAGTTCGCGGGGCTGCTGCCGCGCGAGGAGCCGAACGGCGTGGTGTAGCGCGTGCTGACGGCCTGGGTGGTGCCGTCCAGGGCGATGCCCGCGGTGCCGTGGTCGTCGGAGGCGATCCAGCTCAGCTGCGGCACCCCCGGCTCGGTGGTGCGCTCCGCGACGACCTGGCCGTCCGCGCCCTCGGTGTACTGCCGTACGCCCCAGGTCGTGGCCTTGCCGTCGGCGCCCTTGCGGGAGTGCAGTTCGGTGGCGCCGAGGTAGAGCACGCTCTCCCCGTCACCGCTGGTGGCGTGGCGGACGAGCAGGTCGTCGTCGGCGTCGTAGAGGTAGCCCGCCGCGTCGGTGCCCTCGGCGGAGGTGGCGAGGTCGCCCTCGGTGTTCCAGGTGAGCGACTGCCCGGCGGTGCCCGCGACAGGGCGGGTGAGGGTGTTGCCGTCCTTGTCGTAGGTGTACGTGTCGGCCGCGCCCGTGCAGCTGCCGCTGGTGACGGTGCTGGTCAGGGTGTGCGGCTGGCTCGGCTTGCCGTAGCAGTAGGTGGTGGTGCCGGTGCTGCCCGCCGCGGTGCGCTCGGTGTCGCTGGTGCGCAGCCCGCCGTCGGTGTAGGCGTAGCTGCTGCTGTACGGCGCCGGTCCGCCGAGTCCGGCGGTGGCGGCCGTGCCCGAGGTGCAGTCGCCGCCGGCCGGGGTCCAGGCGCTGGTCAGCCGCTGGTAGCCGTCGTAGCCGAAGCACTGGGTGTCGGCGGTGGTGGTGCCGCCGAGGGTGGCGGGGTTGCTGATCTTCGTGACGTCGCCGGCGGCGTCGTAGCTGTAGTGCAGGTCCATCGGCATCCACGCGTGCGTGTCGTCGGTGACGTAGCTGCGCAGCAGCCTGCCGGTGCCCTCCTCCCACTCGTTGTCGAGGTACGCCTGCTTGACGGTCGGCGAGGGGGAGACCCCGAGGGTCAGCTGCTCCGGCCGGGCGGTCTGCGAGTAGGCGGTGTCCAGCACGTAGCCGGACTTGCCGACCACCGTGTCGACGTTCCCGGTCGGGGTGTAGGTGTAGCTGACGTCCTCCTGCGGGAGCCCGGCGACGGCCGGTTCGCGGCTCCAGGCGAGGCTGCCGTCGACGTTGTAGCTCGCGGCGAAGCTGTAGGCGGCCTGCGCCGCCCCGGAGGTGACCAGGGGATCGGTCGGGTCCAGGCTCACGGTGCTGCCGGTGACGTGGTAGAGGCTGTCGTACGACGTGACCGCGTCGGTGTACTGCCTGCCGCCGTCGTAGCGGGTCGAGGTCGCCGGCTGGCCCTTGGCGACGGTGTCGTAGGTCCAGCTCGCCAGCCGGTTGGCGTCGCTGCGGTCGGTCTGCCACAGGCCGGTCCTGCGGCCGATCGCGTCGTAGCCGAACAGCTGCGTACGGCCCTCGGCGTCGGTGTCCGTGTCGACGTTGTCGACCGCGGTGTAGGTCGTCGTGGTGGTCCCGGCGTCCGGGTCGGTCGCCGACGTCTGGCGGCCGAAGAGGTCGTAGCCCCACGACCACACGGCCTTGTCGGGCCCGGTCACGGTGAGCTTGCGGTCGTCGGCGCCGTAGGTGTACGCGGTCGTGGTGTGCGCGGGCAGCGGCGCGGTGCCGCCGTAGTCGGCGTCGGAGTAGGAGCCGCCGGAGTATTCGCGCAGCTGCGTGGTCCGCCCGAGCGCGTCGGTCACGGTACGGGTGGCCGAGCCGCCGGCGGGCGCGCTGACGGCCGTGGAGTCACCGGTGTAGCTGGTGGTGGTGGTCCACTTCGGCACGCCGTAGACCAGCAGCTGGTCGGCCGTGGTGCGGCCGGCCGCGTCGAAGGTGAACTGGTGCTGGGTGGGCGTGCCGCCGTACTCGCCCCGGTCGTAGGTGCCGGTGGGCGCCGTGGAGCTGTCGTAGGTGTCGGCGTAGGTGGCGGTGACCAGGCCGCGCGAGTCGTAGCGGGTGTCGGTGAGCAGCCGGCCGCCGATCGGCGTCGGGGTCTGCTTCTGGACCGGCCGCAGCAGCGCGTCGTAGATGTCGTAGCTGGTGCTGCGGGTGTTGTTGAGCCCCAGGGTGGAGGTGGCGACGTACGACTGGGTCGCGTTGTCGACGTGGTAGGTGTAGGTGGTGTTGGCGCTCTCGCCGCCGCCCTTGCTGCGGTTGGGCAGCCAGACGCCGGTGAGCCGGCCGAGGCCGTCGTAGGTCAGCTCGGTGAGCTTGCCGTTGGCGTCGTAGATTTGCGTCTTCTGGCCGCGCAGCCGCTCCAGGACGGTGACGGTGGACTGCTTGGCCGCGTTGGTCTCGACGGTCTGGGTCGGGACCCCCGCGCCTGACGGCGTGTAGGCGGTGGTGTCGGTGTGCCCGGCGGCGTCGGTCGAGGACGTGGCGCGGCCCAGCGTGTCGAAGGCGGTCTTGGTGACGGTCTGCCAGCTCGTGGGCTTGCGGTCGCCGTTGCTGTCGGCGGTCGCCGGATACGCCGAGGCGCGGCCGGTCCAGGTGCCGTCGCCCTTGGTGGGGGTCTGGGCGGAGGTCCAGGTGGTGGCGGACGGGGTGTCGTAGACGGTGGCGGTGTCGGAGAGCACGTCGCCGGGCGTGCTGCTGTTCGCGGGCAGCGCCAGGGCGCTGTCGGCGGTGCCGCACGGCTTGCCGACGGTACGGGTCCTGGACACCAGCGCCGTCAGGCCGGCGCCGGGGTTGCGGGCGTACCAGGTGCGGGTGCAGGTCTCGTCGCCGCTCTTGGCGGTGTCGCCCGCGTCGTCCTCGCTGACGGCCATGCCGTAGGAGTCGTACGTGGTCGCGGTGGAGGTGGAGCGCCACGCCGACCGTGCGGTGAGCCAGGTGTAGTCGTACGTCTTGCCGGTGCGGACGTAGTAGGCCTCGGTGTCGGCGTACGACTTGTGCTGCGTCGCCGTCCGCGCCGACCACGGGTCGTTGACGGTCGCGGAGATCGCGGTGGCGCCGTCGTAGGTGACGGACTCACGGGTGAAGCCCGCGTACTGGTCGGCGTCGGTGACCGCGGGGATGCTCAGGCCGGCGACCGGCTGGCCCGTGACCGTGGCCGAGCGGGCGGCGCCGGACTTCCGCTTGTCGCCGTCCATGCCCTGGAAGTAGGTGGTGACGGTCTTCTCCCGGCCCGCCCCCGTGCCGAGGTAGTCGGTGACGGTGCGGTAGCCGCGCCAGATCGACCAGGTGCGCTCGTCCTCGGGGGTCAGCGGGCTGTCGTCGTGGTGCCACGCGGGGTCGGCGTATTCGTAGGAGTGCTCCTCCGGCTCGTTGTTGCCGGTCGGGTCCGCGGTGCTGACCGACAGCACACGGTATTTGTGGAACCAGTCCACCGAGGCGTCCGTGGCGCCGTTGACGTGCCAGTAGACCGGGTAGCACGCCATGGTGTCGTCGTCCTCGGCGGCCGGCATCTTCGACCCGCGGACGCAGTCGTCCGCCGTGGACATGGTGACGGTGGTGACCGCGCCCGTCTCCGAGGTGATGCCCTCCAGCCGCGGACGCGACAGCGGCAGGACGTTGTCGGTGGCGTCCACCCGGTTGGGCAGCTGCTGGTAGGTGAAGGACACCGGCTTGAGGGCGACGTTGCCCGCGCTGTTGCCGGTACGGGTGAGGGTGTCGAGGACGAGCGACTGGTCGGAGCTGTCGCCGATGTCGCCCGGGTCCAGGTACTTGTGCGTGAGCGCCCAGGTGTCGACGGGCGTGTAGGTGGTGCCGCTGCCCGACCACACCGACGTCTGCACCTGCGTCAGCCGCTTGCGGGTGAAGAAGGACGGGGCGACCGCCTTGCACGCGGTGTCGGAGGCGTTCGCGGCGCAGATCTGGTCGAAGGGCACGTCGGGCCAGCTCTGCGCGGTCTTCTCGGTCAGGCTGGAGCAGTCGGCGGCCAGGCAGCGCTCGGCGTAGCCGAAGTGCACCTGGTAGGGGGCGGTGGCGGTGAAGAGGGTGTCGGACCGCTGCCCGTAGAGGATGTGGTCGAGGTAGCCGCCGCGGGTGTAGGTGGCGTTGGCGGTGGTGGCCTTGTCCTTCTTGTAGGAGTTGGTCTCCGGGGTGTACCAGTACGTCTCGGCGTTGCCGTGCGTGTCCACGACGTAGTCCAGGTTCCACCGCCAGGCCTGCTGGTACCAGCGGTCGGCGAACGCGCTGCCCTTGGCGTAGCCGGGCTCGCCGGAGTCGTCGCCGAAGACCGGCACCGTCCAGACCGAGTTGGTGCGCTGGGTGCCGGCGCCGGGCAGCTTGTTCTGGCCGAAGACGTACTTCGTGCCGTCGCCGGTCGTCACCGTCCAGTACTCGCCCGCGCCGTCCACACTGTCGCCCTGGTCGCCGTTGTCGGCGCCGGTGGAGTGGGTGACGGTGGAGGCGTCGTCGTCGGCGAGCCGCCAGGTGCCGGTCGTGTCGTCCTTGACCAGCTCGGTGGCCCGGCCGTTGAGGACGAGCGAGGCGTTGTCGTACTTCCAGCACAGGTCGTAGACCTTGCTCTGGCCGTCCTCGTCGCAGGAGCCGTAGTTGCGGCCGATGTAGGACTCGGCGGTGTCGGTGAAGCCCGCGCCGACCTGGGAGCCCTGGTTGTTGCTGGTCGCGATCTGCCCGTCGATGCTGCCCGAGTCGTAGGCCAGCGACAGCGAGGGCGCCGGTCCTGCGGGCGCGGAGGGCACGTCCATGGCGTACGACCAGGAGTAGGACCCGGACGAGTCGCCCGCTGTCCAGGTCGCGGACGGCTCCAGCTTCGTGGCGGAGTAGTCGCCCGCCCCGTCGGTGGCCTCGCCGCCGGTGCCGTCCGCCGTGAGCGCGAGCACGGTCGGCGCGGCCGCGGCGGCGGTCCGCGGCAGCGCCGCCGAGACGGTCTGCGCGGCCACGTCGTTGGTGTCGTCCAGCGGCGTCTGCGTACGGCACTGCGGCTGCTGCGGGGTGGTCAGCGCGCAGGCCGGCAGCCGCACGAGCCGCAGCCGTCCGGACCAGCCGCCGCCGTACGCGGAGGCGAAGCCCCCGTAGCCGACCTGGACCCCGTCCGGCCGGGTGGTCCCCTGCCCGGTGACCGAGAGCAGGACGCCGGTGACGCCCGCGGCCCGGGTGGCCGCCCGGTCGGCGACCGTGACGGTGGCCGCCTGCGGGGCGCCGGCGGCGGCCCCCGCGGCGGTGACGGCGACGGGCAGTCCGCCGGCCGCCGCGGCGGCGGCGTGCCCGCCGGCCGCGCGGACCGCGACCGTGCCCGTACCGCCCGCGGGCCAGGACGCGTGCTGCTGGGTCAGGGCGCGGGCGGCCTGCGTGTCGTCGGCCTTGCGCTGCCGGGCGAAGGCGTCGCGCTGCTGCTGGGCGCCCAGCGCGACGGGGTGGGTCTTCGTGCTGTGCGGCTTCGGCACCGCGCTGCGGCCGAGCGGTCCGGCGTCCGCCGCCGCGGGGGCGGCGTTCAGCCCCAGCATCGGCACGACGACGGCCGCGGCGAGCACCGCGCATATCGTGCTGCCCCGCCACCACGCCGAACGGCGCGGCCCCCGGGGGCCATTCGGTGATCTCACGGAATCCCTTCCTGGACGAACCGCGTGCGGGCACGCGGACCTGACCGCGGCCGGCACGGGGAGAAGCCGGTGCCGGCCGCGGTGGGGTGGAGCGGTGGTGCGGACGAGAGGTGGATCAGGTGGAGCGGACGAACCGGGCGGGACGCGGGTGCGGGCCGCCCGGTCGCCGCGCGTGCGGTCAGTCGCCGATGACGGAGCCGATCTGGTCGGGGTCGCTCATCGCGCCCGTCCAGACCCGGACCTCCCCGACGCGGGCGGGCAGGTAGTGGCCCCAGACGCCGGCCACGTAGCCGTCGCCGACCGTGAAGCTCGCGATGCCGGGCTGCGCGGTGTACGCCTGGGTCTCCTGGCCGCTCTCCCCGAGGTAGAGGGTCGCGGTGCCGGTGCCGTCCTGCGCGTCGTACACACCGGTCACCCGGACCGCGCCCTCGCCGTTGGAGGTGTCGCCGATGTCGCCGGCCCCGACCTCGACGGCCGAGGCGGCGCCGGAGAAGCTGCCGTCCGCGTTGATCCGGCCGAACAGCCACCGGCTGGTCGGCACGGTGATGACGTTCAGGTCGTCGTCCAGTGCCGTGGTCCGCCCGGTGAGCTGGTACCACACGCCCCACGACGAGCCGTCCGCCGACCGCTGGCCGACGACCTGCGCGGTGTAGCCGTCCGGCTTGGCGAGCATCGCGTCCTGGTCGATCTGGACGCTGGTGGTGACGGTGAACGAGCCGGTCTCGTCCACCAGCGGCTGCGGCGTGGCGGCCGCGTCGTTGACACCGTCCAGCACGAGCGCGCCGTCGGCGACGGAGGCACCGTTCTGCAGGGCCAGCGCCCGGCCGTAGCCGCTGCCCGCGTCGGCCAGGTCGGCGGTGCCGGTGGCCGCGGGGTCGGGCGACCAGTAGCCGACGTTCTCCACGGCGGGTTTGCCGTTCTCGTCCAGCAGCCGCGCGTCCAGCGCGATCTCCTCGGGCGTGAGCGCGCGCTGCCACACCTCGACCTCGTCGATCCGGCCCTTCCAATATTCCGTCCAGGCCGCCTTGTTGGGGTCGTTGTAGCGGCCGAACTCCAGCGGCCCGTCGCTCGCGCCCGCCTTCGCCCCGGCGGGCAGCGCGACCGGCGCGCCCTGCGGCACCCCGTTGACGTACAGCGCGATGGTGCCCGCGGTCGCGTCGTACGACGCGGCCACGGAGGTCCACTCGTTCGGCACGACGTCGGTGAGGCCGTTCGCGCCGAGCCAGGTCACCTTGCCGCCGGACGGCCAGGTCCACAGGAAGACCCAGCGGTGCACGCCCGGCGAGTAGCGCAGCGTGAAGCTGCTCTTGTCGCTGGAGGTCTGCGACAGCACGGTGTGGTAGTTGTCGGTGTCGGAGAGCCGCACCCACGCGGAGACGGTGAAGGAGTCCTGCGTGTTCACCACCGGGCCCGCGGTGTCGGCGTAGCCGGTCTGCTGGGCGGCCGCGGTGGTGTCGTTGAGCCACAGCGACCGGTCGGCGTCGCCGCGCCGGGCCAGGCTCGACCAGCCGGCGCCCGCGTTGCGCAGCGTCGCCGGGTGCCGGGCACCGGCCTCCATCGCGCTGTCGGCGGCGACCACCGTGCCGCTGCCCGGGGCCCCGTCGTCGAAGTGCCAGCGGCCGATCGCGTCGGCGCCCTCGGCGACCTTGAACGACACGATGGTCTGCGCGCCCCACCGGCCGGTGCCCACGTCGTCCTTGGCGCGCACCTGGAGCTGCTGGGTGCCGGTGAGCTGCGGGGTGATGTGCACCGTCACCGGGCCCGCGCCGCTGATCGTCGACGACCAGCCGCCGCTGGCCAGCTTGTACTGGAAGCCCGACACCTTGTCACCGGAGGCCGCGGCGAAGGTGAAGGCGCCCGCCTGGCCGGGACCGCCCGCCGCCTGGCAGTCGTTGGTGGTGCACGGGGTGTACGGGCCGCCGAAGGTCACCTGCGGCGGCTTCGGCGCGGTGGTGTCGACCTTGAAGTAGCACCAGCCGTGCGTGGTCACGGTGCTGTGGGAGTTGATGTGCGTGCTCTGGTTGTCCTCGTAGGACCAGGTGGAGGCCGCCAGCCGGTAGAGCGTGCCCTCGGTGAGGGTGACCGGGGTCGGGGTCGAGACGGTGGAGTTCGCGCCCGCGAAGTCCGGTGCCATGGGTCTGATCGGTTCGGTGACCACCGACCAGGTGCCGGACGCCGACTGCGCCTGCATCTGGAAGTCCACCCGCAGCTTGGCGGGCGCGCCCGCCGAGGTGCCGCCCGACGCGACCTGGGGCCGCGCGGTCAGCTGCGGGTGCGGGTCGGCGACGACGTCCGGCGCGGAGGCGCTGGGCTCGCAGGAGATGCCGCTGCCCTCCTGGATGCCCGCGTAGGTGGGCGGCACGGGCAGGCCCACGTACGTGACGGTGAGCGTCGCGTCGTTCTTGAAGCGCTTCCACGCCGAGGTGTCGCCCTCGTCGTGCGCCCGCAGCTCCAGGGTGAGCTTGGCGAACTTGCCCGCCGCGAAGTCCCGCACCGTCGGGGTGAGGTTCTCGTCCGACTCCGCCGGGTTGTCCTTGAACTCGATCGGCGCGTCCGGGGTGTCCGGGTCGCAGGACGAGCCGCGGCCCGCCGAGAAGGACTCGTCGACCATCCAGTCCAGTTCCTTGGGGCGGGTGGCCCAGGTCGTGGAGGACGAGATGTTGTTGGTGCGCACCAGGTCGGTCTGCCGGGCCGCGCACTGGAAGGCCCACGGGGACGTCACCCGGAAGGTCGCCGACAGCACCTGCTTGCCCTTGAGATTGCCGGGCGTGAACTGGAAGTACAGCTTCTGCACGTAGCCGGGCCCGCAGTAGTAGCCGTTCCAGCTGCCGCACTTGCCGTCGCCCTCGCCGTTGGTGCCGTTGGCCCAGGCGTAGTCGTCGTAGCCGTCGCTGCGCAGCAGGGTGCGCTCGGGCGAGCCGGAGGAGAGGCTGATGTTGGGGTCGATGTAGAGCGGGTACGCGGCCGGGTCGGTCTGCGCGAGCAGGTGCGCGTCGGGCGTGAGGGCCAGCGCGCCGGCGGACACGGTGACGGGGAGGTCGACCGCGCCCGCGCCGGGCGCCGGGCCGTCCACGGCGGAGTCGGGCGGCGGGTCGGCGGGGGCGGCTTGCTGCGTGGCCTCTTGCGTGGCTTGCGGCGCGGCTTTCTGCGTCGCCGGGGTGGCGGACAGGGTCCGGGCGGCCGCCTGCGGCGTCCCGGCCTGCGCGGCGGGCCCGGTGCCGTGGGAGTCCCACATCTGGGCGGGCGGCGCGGTGAAGAGCTGCGTGCCGTTGTCGTCCACGCCCGCGAGGCCGCCGCCCGCCAGCGGGGCGACGTTCAGGCCGCTGCTGCGCACGCCGAAGGCGAGCCGCTTGAGGTCGGCGTTCGCGGCGGCCTGCGGGGTCTTGACCACCAGCACCTCGCGGTAGCCCTGCACCGACGCCGTCAGCCGCAGGTCCACCCCCGGCAGCACCTCCGGGTAGACGGCGCTGTCGCCGTCGAGCACGGGCTTCGGGAGCGTACCGGGCCAGGTCAGGGAGATGTCCTTGCCCTGGCTGCCGATCGTCACCATCCGCGCCGAACCGCCGCCGGAGAAGGCCAGGTCCACCATCGCGGCCTTGGGCCCGACGCTGCCGTCCGGGCGCCGTACCAGCGTGGCGTCCGGCCGCGTCCAGCCGCCGGACGCGGTGTGCACCCGCACCGGTACGGCGGAGGTCTCCTGGGTGTACGTGTAGCCGTCCGGATTCGCGTAGACGGTGGCGAACTCGGTTCTGTCCTCGGTGACCTCGACGCGCTTGCCGCTCTGCGCGGCCCGCTGCGACGCGGTCCTCGCCGCCGCGCCGCTCCCGGCCGCGGCCTTCTGCCCGCTGTCGGCCACGGCGGGCGCGCCGCCGACCGCCGGCAGCACCGACAGCAGCCCGGCCGCGGCGAGCACCGCGACCACCGGTCCGAGCCTGCCCGCCACCGGCCGGCGGCGGCCTGTTGCACTCCGTTTCACAATACCCACCCAATGAGCGCTGCGAATTTACAAACGGAGCAAGGGAAACACCGCCGACGAGGCACCGTCAATACAAACTTTGCCGTTTGCAATTAGCCGCGAGAAACACCCCCGGTAGGGTTCATTCCACATTAACAAAAGAAGATGGAAGCCTTAATTCCATGCGCTGAAACTATGGAGCACTGAGGGAAGAAAGGTGCTGGAGAGGGGCGATCACCCTGGCCCACGCCCGAAACAGGGTGATCGTCCGGGAAAAGTTTCATCCCGCATGCGCAGGGACTTCGAGCGCTCTCGAATACCCTTCCCGGCGAAGGCGGCAAAGGGTGGGATCCGCCGGGAAGGGGACGCTGCGGAGAAATCCGCCGGCTTTCAGCGCAGGGTGACCGTGGCGGGGCCGCGCAGCGGGGCGAGCGAGCGCACGGTCTGCGGGGTGCGGAGCCCGTCCTCCGTGGCGAAGAGGTCGCGGACGGCCGCGAAATCCGGGTCGGGGCCGGCCGTCACGGCGGCGGCGCGGTCGTAGAGCGGGTCCAGCTCCGCGGGGAATTCCTCGTCCATGAACGTCTCGGCGCTCGTCCCGGAGCCCGCGCCCCAGACGTCCCACAGCAGCGTCTCGACCTTGTTGAGCGCCGAGAGGTCGTAGCGGATGTTGCCCGCGACGAAGCGCTTGCCGAGCATCGGGGTGTCCTCCAGGTCGAGGCCGAAGCTCAGCGGGTCGGCGTCGCCCGCGCGGATCGCCTGCCAGGCCTGGCCGGCGACGATGAAGCGGTCGCGCGGGATGTCCATCGGGTCGAAGCCGTACGCGTAGTGCTCGGGGTCGGTGATCTGCGCGTCGGCCAGCAGCCAGCCGCGCTCGGCGTCCCAGTACTCGGTGGCGACGTGGTCCCAGTGGAAGCCCTTGTCGGAAAAGTACGTGGCGAAGCCCGAGCGCAGCCGGGCGGGTATGCCGAAGTGGCGCAGCAGGGCGACGTGCAGCAGCGTGAAATCCCGGCAGATGCCGACGAAGCGGTCCGACCACGCGCGGCGGCCGGTGAGCGGCCCGGGGTCGCGGGCGGCGACGAGCCCGAGGATGTCGTCGACGTAGCGCGTCTCGGCGTCGTCGCGCATCCGGTCGTCGGCGATGGGTACGCCCCACTGCCCGCCCTCGGCGCGGTGGATCATCAGCCCCCGTACGACCCGGGCGAGCCCGCCGACGTCGCGCGGCAGGTCTGCGAGGAGCCCGGCGTACGCGCCGGGGTCGGACGTCGGGCTCTGCGTCGAGTAGTACGCGGCAGCCTCGGGGGTGAGACGGGGAACGGGCACGGTGGGCCTCCGAAAGGCGCAGGGGTACGGCGGAAGGGTGCGGCGGCCCACCGACGCGCTCGGACGCGGCCGACCGCCGCCCACCGTGCCAAATTTCGCCCGGAAATGTCCAGGGCATTAACTCCCGCCCGCTGCACCCGTCTTCCGGGACGAGACGGGCTCCGGCCAGGCGGCCAGGGCCAGTTCGGCCGTCGCGGCCAGCTCCTGCGCGGTGGCGCCGTCGCGGGCGCGCTGCGACATGCCCTGGAGGACGGCGGCGAAGTAGGCGGCGAGCGACCGGGCGTCGGCCCCCGCGGGCAGCTCCCCGGCCTGCCCGGCGTCGCGCAGCCGGGCCTCGAAGGCATCGATGTTGGCGGTGCGCAGCCCGCACAGGAAGTCCTGCACCTCGGCGTCCTGCGGGCTGACGTTGGTGGCGGCGCTGATCGTCAGACAGCCCGCGGGGTGGCTGGAGCACGCGTAGTTGGCGGCCGCCTCGCGCAGCATGCGGGCGACGGCGGCGCGGCCGGTGGGCTCCTCGGCGAGCGCGCGGCCGAGGAAGGCGCCGGTGGGGGTGCTTCCGTACACCCGGACGACCTCGCGGAAGAGGGCCTTCTTGTCGCCGAAGGCGGCGTAGAGGCTGCCCGGCCTGATGCCCATGGCCTCCGTCAGGTCGCCGATGGAGGTGGCCTCGTAGCCGCGCTCCCAGAACAGCCGGGTCGCCGCGGCGAGCGCCTCGTCGCGGTCGAAGCCGCGGGGGCGGCCGCGCCTGGGGGGTGTCGTGTCGCTCACGCCCCTCATTCTAGAGCGTTCGCTCAAAAAGCGTGCTAGCGTCGGCGTCGTCCATTTGTTGAGTCATCGCTCAACAAATACCGAGCACCAGGAGGGGTCCCATGACGGTCGAAGGCAAGATCGCGCTGGTCACGGGCGGCAGCAGGGGAATCGGCCGGGCCATCGCGGAGCGGCTCGGCCGGGACGGCGCGACCGTCGCGGTCGGCTACGCACGCGACGAGACGGCCGCGCGCGAGGTCGTCGCGCGCATCGCGAAGGACGGCGGCCGGGCGTTCGCGCTGCACGCGGAGCTGGGCACGCACGGCGACGCGGCCCGGCTGTGGGCGGCGTTCGACGAGGGGATACGCGCGTACGCGGACAGCTCCGCGGTCGACATCATCGTCAACAACGCGGGGGTCGGCTACGACAGCGAGCTGGCCGGCATCGACGAGGAGACCTTCGACAAGGTCTACGCGGTGAACGTCCGCGCGCCCTTCTTCATCGTCAAGGAGGCGCTGTCGCGGCTGCGCGACGGCGGCCGGATCGTCAACGTCTCCAGCGGCGCCTCCCGCATCGCCCTGCCGCGCATCATCGCCTACGCGGCCACGAAGGGCGCCCTCGACACCTTCACCCTCAACCTCGCCAAGGAACTCGGCCCGCGCGGCATCACCGCCAACTCCGTGGCCCCCGGCATCATCCACACCGACATCAACGCGTCCTGGCTCCGCGGCAATCCGCAAGCCGAGGCCGAAGCCGCCGCCCTCTCCGCCCTCGGCCGCGTCGGCCAACCCGAGGACGTCGCCGACGTCGTCGCCTTCCTCGCCTCCGACGACGCCCGCTGGGTCACCGGCCGCGTCATCGACGCAACGGGCGGCTCCGGCCTGTAGCGCCCCCGACCCGGAGGGCGCGCCCTCCGGGCTGCCGTTCGCCGCCTGCGCCGGCGCGGCTCAGGCGGCGTGCGTGTCCGCGCCGCGCAGGATGTAGTGGTCGTCCCCGAAGACCGCGGCCACCTGGAGCGTGCCGCCGAGCGCCTCGACGTAGCGGGCGATGACCTCGACGGTCGACACCTCCCCGCGCTCGATCTGCGACACACGGCTCTTCGTGACCGCCATCCGGGCTGCGACGTCGCTCTGCGAAAGCCCCAGGGCGGTGCGGCGCTCGGCGAGGCGGTGACCGTCGACATACGCCTGGTTCCGCCGCCGGGCCTCGGCCACGGCCTCCTCACCCCCCGCGTCGGCGACGACCCCGGCGCGGACGTCGCTCCACTTGGGAAAGTCCGTCATGATGACTCCTCCTCGGCCAGCCGCTCCTTGAGGTAATCCTCGTACAGTTCTTCGGCTCGCGGAATCGCGTGGCGGTACCACCTCGCCCATTCGCCCGACTTGTCGCCGCCCACCAACAGGATCGCCGACCGCCACGGATCGAAGACGAAGAGGACCCGGATCTCCGACCGCCCGGCCGAGCCCGGGCGTAACTCCTTCATGTTGTGGACGTCGGAGCCCGTCACGCGATCGACCAGCGGACGCCCCAGGCCGGGCCCGGCTTCGGCAAGGCGGTCCACCGCATCGACGACCTGCGCACGGGACGCCTCGTCCAGCGACTTGATCCAGGCCAACAGCTCATTGGTGACCCGGATTTCCCACTCGTCCACGCCGAGAGTGTAGCAAATCCTTTACCTCAGGACCCCCGAGTGCGCCCGCGTTCAGACCAGCCGGCGGGCCGTTGCCCAGCGGGTGAGTTCGTGGCGGTTGGAGAGCTGGAGTTTGCGCAGGACCGCGGAGACGTGGGATTCGACGGTCTTCACCGAGATGAAGAGCTGCTTGGCGATCTCCTTGTACGCGTAGCCGCGGGCGATGAGGCGGAGGACCTCGCGTTCGCGCTGGGTGAGGCGGTCGAGGTCCTCGTCGACGGGTGGGGCGTCGGTGGAGGCGAAGGCGTCGAGGACGAAGCCGGCCAGGCGGGGGGAGAAGACGGCGTCGCCGTCGCGGACGCGGAAGATGGAGTCGATGAGGTCGGGGCCGGTGATGGTCTTGGTGACGTAGCCGCGGGCGCCGCCGCGGATGACGCCGATGACGTCCTCGGCCGCGTCGGAGACGGACAGCGCGAGGAAGCGCACGGGCTGGTCGGGATCCGCGGCGAGGGTCGCGCAGCGGCGCAGGACCTCGACGCCGCCGCCGCCGGGGAGGTGGACGTCGAGCAGGACGACCTCCGGGCGGGTCGCGGTGACGACGGCGACCGCCTGGTCGACGTCGGCCGCCTCGCCGACGACCTCCACGCCCGTCTCGTCGGTCGCGCCGATCTCCGCCTGCACGCCGGTGCGGAACATCCGGTGGTCGTCCACCAGCACCACCCGTACGTGGCGGCGCGCGCCGCCCTCGGTGTCCGTCATGTCGTGGCCCTCTCCATCTCCAGTTCGACTTCCGTGCCGCCGCCCGGCGCGGGGCGCAGCCGCGCCTCGCCCCCGTTGCGCCGCATCCGGCCGATGATCGATTCCCTGACGCCCATCCGGTCCTCCGGCACCGCGTCGATGTCGAAACCCGGCCCGTGGTCGCGCACCGACACGAAGACCCTGCCGTCCTCGACCTCCGCGTAGACCTGCACGGCCCCGCCGCCACCGTACTTGGCCGCGTTGACCATGGCCTCGCGCGCGGCCTGCATCGTCGCCACGAGGCGGTCGTCGAGCGGGCAGTCGCCGACGCACACCACCTCGACCGGCACCCCGTGCGCGTCCTCGACCTCGGCCGCGGCGGCGCGTACGGCGTCGGCGAGCGTCGTCGGCTCGTCGTCGCGGCCGGTGCCCTCGGGGCGGTAGAGCCACGCCCGCAGCTCGCGCTCCTGCGCGCGGGCCAGCCGGGACACCTCGCGCGGGTCGTCCGCGTTGCGCTGGATCAGCGTCAGCGTGTGCAGCACCGAGTCGTGGACGTGCGCGGCGACCTCGGCGCGCTCCTGCGCCCGGATACGGGCCAGCCGCTCCGCCGACAGATCCTGCGTCATCCGCACCAGGTACGGGCCCGCGATCAGCGCGACGCCGACCAGCACGGCGAGCGCGGCCTGCAGGATCGCGCCGAGGTGGCTGCCGGAGCCGCGCACCACGATGAAGCCGGTCACGCCCGCGACGACCAGGACGATGCCGCCCGCGGCCCGTACCAGCGGCCAGAAGCGCTTGCCGTGGCTCATCTCGACCCAGCGGGCCTTGCGCGCGTTGTCCGCCTGCCGCCACACCAGGGCGGCGCCCAGGCCGATGACCAGCAGCGGCCACACCGCGCGGTTGGCGACACCGAGGTTGAGGTTGTCGATCAGCACGACCGTGCCGACCGCGAGCGCGATCAGCGCGATGACCTGGCCCTTGTCGGGGCGGCGGCCGGCCAGCCAGGAGCGGGCGTCGCGCGGCTCCTTGGCCTCCGCGACGCCGCCGACACCGAGCGGGACGAAGAACCAGAACACGGCGTAGAGCAGCACGCCGATGCCGTTGAAGGAGGAGAGGGTCAGGAAGAGCACGCGGACCCACAGGACCGGCAGCCCGAGGTGCCCGGCCAGGCCGCGCGCGACGCCGCCGACCCAGCGGCCCTCGGAGCTGCGGTAGAGGCGGCGCGGGGCGGCGGCGGGGTCGGGCGGGTTGAGGAAGGACGCGCCCGAGGGGCCGCCGCCCGCGCCGGAGCGCGCGCCGGGCCCCTTGCCCGTGGCGCCCCCGGTCGTCCCCGCCCCCGCGGCCCCGGCGCCCGTGCTGCGCGCCGCGCCGCCCGGCGGTCCGGTGTGCGCCCCGGCCGGGGCGCTGCTCGCTGACATACCCCCGATCGTCACACGTCCGGCCCCCGCCGGGCATCAGGGTTGACCCCCCAAGGGTCGGCCGGACCACCGGGGCTTGCCCCGGGGCGGGCCCCAGGGTCGGATCAGGGTCCTACCAGGGTCGAGCCGGGTGCCGGGCCGCGCCACGAGCGGCCACCATGGTGCCTATGACGGACGAGCCGACCGACGCCCCCCCGCCCTCCCCCGCGCGGGGCGCCGAGCCGCGCGCCGGCGCGACCCGCGCGGACAGCGCCGCTGCGGGCGGCGCGACGGCCGGCACCGCCCCGGACGGCGACCCCCACGGCAGCACCCGCGCAGACAGCACCGCCGCAGACAGCGACCCCCACGGCAGCACCCGCGCAGACAGCACCGCCTCGGACGGCGACCCCCACGGCAGCACCCGCGCAGACAGCACCGCCCCGGACGGCGACCGCCACGGCAGCACCCGCGCAGACAGCACCGCCGCGGACAGCGACCCCCACGGCCCCGCCGGGCAGCCGGGCGGCGGCCCGGACGGCGCCGGGCGGCCCGCCCGCCCGCGCATCACGCGCAGCCGTGAGCACCGCGTCGTCGCGGGGGTGTGCGACGGGGCCGGGCGCTATTTCGGGCTCGACCCGGTGATCTTCCGGATCGTCCTCGCCGTGCTCGCCCTCACCGGCGGCATCGGCCTGATCGTGTACGGGATGGGCTGGCTCGTCATCCCGCAGGAGGACGAGGAGCAGAGCGAGGCGCACCGGCTGATGTCGGGGCGGATCGAGGGAGCGCCGCTCACCGCCGTGCTCATGACCCTCGTCGGCTGCGGCCTCTACGCCTCGATGCTCGGCAACGCCACCAACCAGGCCTTCTCGCTCGTGCTGCTCTTCGCGACCGCGGGCGCGGTGTACTGGTCGCAGCGCCGCCAGTCCCCCGCCCCGCCGGTGTCCCCGGCGGCCGCGGCGGCGGTGGTGGACGCGCCGCCCGCGGTGGCGCCGCCGCCCGAGCCGGGCCGGCCCTCGTGGTGGCGGGACCCGCTGACGAAGGAGCCGCCGCGGTATCTGTGGGGCCCGGACGACGGGCCGTACGGCGACGAGGACCGCGCGGCGTGGCGGGACCGCAAGAAGGCGGTACGGGCGGCCCACCGGTCGTGGCCCTTCTCGCTCGCGGTCTTCCTGCTGGCGGTGACCGCGCTCGGCGTCGGCACGGGCGTGTCGTGGCCTTACCAGCCCGCGGCGGTCAGCGCGGAGATCGGCCTGGCGTCGGCGCTCGCCGTGCTGGGCACGGCCTTCGTCGTCGCGTCCTTCGCGGGACGCGCCCGGGGCGGCACCGTCGTCTGGTCGGTGCTGACGCTCGGCGCGCTCGTCGGCGTGACGGCGCTGCCCACCGCGGGCGGCCCCGGCGTCGGCACGACGACCTGGCGCCCCGCGGACGCCGCCCAGGTGCGGCCGCTGTACGAGCGCGGCACCGGCCGCGGCCTGCTGGACCTGTCGGGCCTGGCGCTGCCCGCGGGCACGACGGTCGCCATGCACGTCAAGGTGGGCGCGGGCCAGGCGGAGGTGCATCTGCCGAAGGACGCGACGGTGGTGCTCGACTACGACCTGGGCCTGGCCGAGCTGGTCGTGCCGGACAAGGTCAACCACGGGGTGCGCATCCAGTCGGACGAGCACGGCACGCTGACGCTGCGCCCGGCGGCGGGCGTCCCCGCGCACGGAACGGTCGATCTCCACGTCGAGGTGGGCGTGGGCCAGCTGAAGGTGGTCAGGTGAGAAGGCACCGGTTCGAACCCGCGGCCCTGGTGTTGGGCCTGGCGCTCTGCACCCTCGCGGTCTTCTTCCTGCTGGACGCGGGCGGCGTGTGGCACCTGACGTGGCACACCGCCGCCTTCCTGGCGGCCGGCGGCCTGGTGCTGGCCGCCGCCACCGGCGTCCTCACGCAGGCGGTGCGGACCGTACGGGCCCGCTCGCGCCGGGGGCGCGCGTGACCTCGGGGGCGCCCGGCGCATCCGCCGCGCGCCCCCGGCGTACGGCGAGCAGCCGGTCGGCCGACAGCACGGGCGCCCCGGCGAGCACCAGCGGCAGCCAGGCCATGAGGTAGGCGAGGTCGTTGCCGTAGTAGTACGGCGTGGTGGGCCAGCTCACGGTGAGCCACAGGCTCAGCGAGATGAGCGCCCCGCCCGCGGCGGCGACCCGCCCGAACAGCCCGGCGAGCGTCCCGAGCCCCACGGCGATCTCCCCCAGCGCGATGGCGTACCCGAAGCCGTGCGGCGCCTTGAGCGCGAGGTCGACCAGGCCGGGGATCGCGGCGGTGTCGTGCGAGGAGTGCAGGATCTGCAGCAGCGACCCGTTGGCGCTGTCGGTGAAGAAGCTGTCGCTGGTCAGCTTGTCCAGCCCGGCGTACACGAACGTCACCCCGAGGAACACCCGCAGCGGCAACAGCGCGTACCGCCCGGCGACCTCCCGCCACCTCTCGACCGTCTCCCGCATGGTCCTCCGCCTCTCCCGCCACACACCACGTACCGCGGAAGCGTTTCTTCCGCCCTGTCTGCGTCAGACAGTCATACGTACACCAGCCCGCTGTGTCTCACCGCGGAGGGCACAAAAAGATCCCGGCGGCCGTGCGGCCGCCGGGATCCTCCGGAGTGTGCGGGAGGTCACTCCCACTCGATGGTGCCCGGCGGCTTGCTCGTGATGTCCAGGACGACGCGGTTGACGTCGCGGACCTCGTTGGTGATGCGGGTGGAGATACGGGACAGCACGTCGTACGGCAGGCGCGACCAGTCCGCCGTCATCGCGTCCTCGGAGGAGACCGGGCGCAGCACAATCGGGTGGCCGTACGTGCGGCCGTCGCCCTGGACGCCGACGGAGCGGACGTCGGCGAGGAGGACGACGGGGCACTGCCAGATCTCGCGGTCCAGGCCCGCCGCGGTCAGCTCCTCGCGGGCGATCGCGTCGGCCTCGCGCAGCAGCTCCAGCCGCTCCCGGGTGACCTCGCCGACGATGCGGATGCCCAGGCCGGGGCCGGGGAAGGGCTGGCGCTGGACGATCTCCTCGGGCAGGCCCAGCTCCTGGCCGACCATCCGGACCTCGTCCTTGAAGAGCTGCCGCAGCGGCTCGACGAGCCGGAACTCCAGATCCTCGGGGAGGCCGCCGACGTTGTGGTGCGACTTGATGTTGGCGGTGCCCGTGCCGCCGCCGGACTCGACGATGTCGGGGTAGAGGGTGCCCTGGACCAGGAACTCCACCGGGTGGTCGTCCGGCGCCTCGGCGACGATCTCGGCCTGCGCCTGCTCGAAGACCCGGATGAACTCCCGGCCGATGATCTTGCGCTTCTGCTCGGGGTCGGACACCCCGGCGAGCGCGTTCAGGAAGCGCTCGGAGGCGTCGACGACCCGCAGCTGCACGCCCGTCGCGGCGACGAAGTCCTTCTCGACCTGCTCCGTCTCACCCTTGCGCATGAGGCCGTGGTCGACGTAGACGCAGGTCAGCTGGCTGCCGATGGCGCGCTGGACGAGGGCCGCGGCGACCGCGGAGTCCACGCCGCCGGACAGGCCGCAGATGGCGCGGCTGCTGCCGACCTGCGCGCGGATCGCGGCGACCTGCTCCTCGACGACGTTCTCCGCCGTCCACGTCGGGGCCAGGCCCGCGCCGCGGTAGAGGAAGTGCTCCAGGATCTGCTGGCCGTGCGTACTGTGCAGCACCTCGGGGTGGTACTGGACGCCGTAGAGCCGCTTCTCGTCGTTCTCGAACGCCGCGACCGGCACGAAGTCGGTGGACGCGGTGACGGTGAAGCCCTCGGGCGCGGCCGAGCACGCGTCGCCGTGCGACATCCACACCGACTGCTCGGCGGGGGTGCCCTCGAAGAGCGTCGAACCGGGCCGCGACACGCTCAGCGCGGTGCGCCCGTACTCGCGCGCCCCGGTGTTGTCGACCGTGCCGCCCAGCGTGGTGGCCATGATCTGGAAGCCGTAGCACATGCCGAAGACCGGGACACCGGCCTCGAACAGCGCCGGATCCAGCGTGGGCGCGCCCGGCTCGTAGACGGACGAGGGGCCGCCGGAGAGTATGACGGCCTTGGGGCGCTTGGCGAGCATCTCCTCGACCGGCATGGTCGACGGGACGATCTCGCTGTAGACCCTGGCCTCGCGCACCCGGCGGGCGATGAGCTGGGCGTACTGCGCCCCGAAGTCGACGACGAGGACCGTGTCGTTCTCGGGCGTCAGTTCGTCGGTCCTGGGCGTCTCGGTGTTCGCGGGGGTCGCTGGTGCCACGTGCTGCCTTCCGGCGGTCTGCGAGGGGGGGTCGATCTCCGATTCTACCGCCGCTACACTCACCCCCATGACCGCGCACACCTTCGCGTTTACCTATGGCAACCGGCCCGGCCGGCTGCCATGGTCGCGTCGCGTGTGCCGCTGACACCGCGACATCCAGGCGCCCCGGGCTCACCGCCCGGGGCGTCTGCCGTTTCCCGGGCGGGACGGCACCGCGGCTCCCGGAGGTCCACCACCGACCGGACCCGAGGAGCAGACATGACCACACCGGCACCGCAGCAGCAGGACGCCCCCACACCCGACGAGGTGATCGCGGCGAACCGGGCGCGTATCGACGACCTGGACGCGCGCATTATCGCCCTGGTCGAGGAGCGCGTGGCGGCGTCGCGCGCCGTCCAGCAGGCGCGGATGGGCGCCGGGGGGCGGCGCGTGCACCTGGCGCGCGAGATGGAGATCCTGCGCACGTACGGCGACGCGCTCGGCCGGCCCGGCACCTCGGTCGCGATGACGCTGCTGGAGCTGTGCCGCGGCACGGTGTGAGACGGCCGGGCGCGCCGGGACAACGCGCGGGCGGCCGCGACCCTTTCGGGGGGCATCACCCGAACGGCACGTGACCGCCCCGCGGCGCCTTCGTTGGAGGTGGTGTCCGTGCCAGCCAGGGGCGGTCACCAGCACCACGCGTGGAAGTGGACACCGCCCAGACGCAGCTGGGCGGGGTGTGGCCGGTGCGATGAGGCGGCGCAGGGATGCGCCGCCGTGGGACCTCGCACCGGCAGCGAGTGACCGGACGGCAGGGGACAGCAGCCCGGTCACGACTCCAAGGAGGCGGTCGGCTCCGGGGACGCCCGGGACCGGCCGCTCTGCGAGCTTTGCACCGAGAGCACCGTAACGCACACATTACCGTGCGTACAGGCGCGTTCGGTGCTCTTCACCGGGAAGAGGGGCCTTCCGCGTCGTCCGCGGCGGCTCCGGGAGCCCCCTCGTCCCCCGGAGCCGTGCTCCCGGTGTCCCTGCGCGGCACCACCGGGACGGGCAGCAGCGGCAGCCGCAGCGCGCCGAAGGCGCCGTCCGGCACCGCCGGGGCGGCCGGCGGCACGGCCGGGATCTCGCGGTAGGTCTCGCCCTGCGCCGGACGCGGGTCCGGCTCGCCCTTGTTGGGCCACAGCGACATCGCGCGCTCGGCCTGCGCGGTGATGGTCAGCGACGGGTTGACGCCGAGGTTCGCCGACACCGCGGCGCCGTCCACGACATGGATGCCCGGGTGGCCGAACAGCCGGTGGTAGGGGTCGATGACACCGTGCTCGGCGTCCTCGCCGATCGGGCAGCCGCCGAGGAAGTGCGCGGTCATCGGGCGGTTGACGGCCTCGCCGATGTTGCTGCCCGCGAAGCCGTTGATCTGCTCGGCGATGAGCCCCGCGGCCCGCGCGCCCTCGGGGATGTGCACGGGGTTGGGCTCGCCGTGGCCCTGCCGGGCGGTCAGCAGGCCCTTGCCCGGGCCGCGCTTCTTGCGGTACGTGGCAAGGGAGTTGTCGCTGGTCTGCATGACCAGGCCGATGATGGTGCGCTCCGACCAGCGCCGGTTGGACAGCGACCGCACCGCGAGCAGCGGGTGCCGCAGGTACGCGCCGGCGAACTCCGCCCAGCGCGGCAGCTTTCCGCGGTGCGGCGCGGCCAGGATCGAGAAGGAGCCCATGGAGTTGGAGCCGCGGCCGTAGCGGACCGGCTCGATGTGGGTGTGGTCGTTGGGGTGGACGGACGAGGTGATCGCCACGCCGCGGGTGAAGTCCGGTGCGCGGCCCGGGTTCTTCTTCCGGTAGCGGCGCGGCGAGGTCTGCGCGCCCACCAGGGCCTCGGAGTTGGTGCGGGTCAGCTCTCCGAGCCGCGGCGACAGGGCGGGCAGCCGGCCGGTGTCGCGCATGGTGTGCAGCAGCGTCTGCGTCCCGTACGTGCCCGCCGCGACGACGACCTGGCGGGCGCGCAGGGTGGTGCGGGCGCCCTTGCGGCGGCGGTCGGTGGGCACGGTCGTGACCCGGTAGCCCCCGGCCGCCTCCTCGGTGAGGCCGACGACGGTGGTCATGGGGTGGACGGTGGCGCCGGCCCGCTCGGCCAGGTGCAGGTAGTTCTCGTTGAGGGTGTTCTTCGCGCCGTGCCGGCAGCCGGTCATGCACTCCCCGCACTCGGTGCAGGCGCGCCGGGAGGGCCCCGCGCCGCCGAAGTACGGGTCGGGCACCTCCTCGCCGGGGGCGGCCTTGGCGGCGCCGTCGGCGTCGGCGCCGTCGCCGAAGAAGACGCCGACCGGGGCGAGGTGGAAGGTGTCGCCGACGCCCATCTCCTGGGCCGCGGCCTTCAGATGCTCGTCGGAGGGCGTCATGGTGGGGTTGAGCCGCACCCCGAGCATGCGCCTCGCCTGGTCGTAGTACGGCTCCAACTCCCGCTGCCAGTCGGTGATGCGGCCCCACTGGCGGTCCTGGAAGAAGGCGGCGGGCGGCACGTAGAGGGTGTTGGCGTAGTTGAGCGAGCCGCCGCCGACGCCCGCGCCCGCGAGGACCAGGACGTTGCCGAGGACGTGGATGCGCTGGATGCCGTAGAGGCCGAGCGCGGGCGCCCACAGGTAGTTGCGCAGGTCCCAGGAATTCCTGGGCAGTTCGCCGCGTGCGAAGCGGCGGCCGGCCTCCAGCACGCCGACCGAGTAGCCCTTCTCCGTCAGCCGCAGCGCGGCGACGGAACCGCCGAAACCGGAGCCGATCACGACGACGTCGTAGTCGAAGCCGTCGTCCGCCTCGCGGTAGCCGCGGGGCTCGCCTTCCGCTGTCACAAGCGCCTCCTCAGCGCATCCGGAGCGTCTTCATCAGCCGCAGCGAACGGCTCAGGAAAGCCGCGTACTTCTCGTCGTCCATGCCGAGGGCAGGACCGAGCGGCAGCAGCCGCTGGGTGGCGACGGTCTGCGCCTCGGTGTATTTGAGGATGCCCTCCGAGCCGTGCCGGCGGCCCAGCCCGGAGTCCTTCATGCCGCCCATCGGGGCGCGCACGCTGCCGTAGGCGGCGGCGTAGGCCTCGTTGACGTTGACCGTGCCGGAACGCAGCCGCGCGGCGATCCGGGCGCCGCGCCGTACGTCCTTGGTCCAGACGCTCGAATTGAGGCCGTACGGCGTGGCGTTGGCGCGCTCGACCGCCTCGTCCTCGTCCCGGAAGCGGTAGACGGACACGACGGGCCCGAAGGTCTCCTCGGTGCAGACGGCCATCGGCGCCTCGACGCCGTCCAGGATCGTCGGCTCGTAGACGTACGGGCCGACGTCCGGCCGGGCGCGGCCGCCGGCCAGCACACGGGCGCCCTTCTCCCGGGCCTCCTCCACGTGCCGCGTGACGACGTCGAGTTGGGCCGGTCCGGCGAGCGAGCCCATGCCCGCGCCGTACGCGAGCGCGGTGCCGAGCTTCAGTGCCTTCGTGCGGGCGGCGAAGCGCTCCAGGAAGGCGTCGGCGACCGAACTGTCCACGTACAGCCGCTCGATGGAGATGCACAGCTGGCCCGCGGAGGCGAAGCACGCGCGTACCGCGCCCTCGGCGGCCTTGTCGAGGTCGGCGTCGCGCAGCACCAGCAGGGCGTTCTTGCCGCCGAGTTCGAGGCTCGCGCCGACCAGCCGGTCGGCGGCGCGCCGGGCGACCTCGCGGCCGGTGCGGGTGGAACCGGTGAAGGACACGTAGTCGGCGTGCTCGACGACGGCGGGCCCGACGACCGGGCCCTCCCCGATCACGATCTGCCACACGCCCTCGGGCAGGCCCGCCTCGATCAGCTGCTCGCGCGCCCACAGGGCGGTCAGCGCGGTCTCGGTGTCCGGCTTGGTGACGAGCGCGTTGCCCGCGACGAGGGCGGGCAGCGCGTCGCCGACCGACAGCTCCAGCGGGTAGTTCCAGGGCGAGATCTGCCCGACGACCCCGCGCGGCTGGCGCAGCTCGACCGTGCGGGTCAGCACCGGGATCGCGCCCTGGTGGCGCCGGGCGGCGAGGTAGGACGGGGCCTTGAGCCCGTAGTGCCGCGCCGCCATCGCGACGACCTGCACCTCCTCGTGCGCGTGCAGCCGGGCCTTGCCGGTCTCGACCTGGATCAGGTCCAGCGCCTCGGCCTGGCGGGCGAGGACGAGGTCGTGGAAGCGCAGCAGGACCGCGGCCCGGCGCTTCGCCGGAAGGGCCGCCCACTGCGGCTGGGCCGCGCGCGCCCGGCGGAAGGCCTCGGCGACGTCGTCGGGCGTGGCCTCGGGGAGCAAGGCCAGCTCCTCGCCGGTGAGCGGGGTGTGGCTCGCGGTGCGCCCGGCGCCGGGCAGGCCGCGGGTGAGGCGGGCGACGAGGTCGGGCGTGACGACGTCCGCGGGGCCGCGGGTGCCGCGGGGCAGCACCGGGTTGCCGCTCTCGGGGGCTTCGGCGGTCGCGGTGGCGGTGGGGGCCCCGGACGCGGCGGCGTCCGCGCTGCTCGGGGTCGGCTGCGGCTTTTCCGTCATGCCGGTGAGGTTACGGCGCGGGGCCCGGTGTGGCTACCCATGAGTAGCCACTTTCTACCGGCGGTAACACCTTTGGCGGACGCCTGGCCGCCCCCGGCGGCGGCCCGCACAGAACTGGACTTGCCGGTCCATTTTTCACTTCCTACCGTCGAAGACATCCCCGCAAGCGGGCCCCCGGACATCCCCCGGGCCCCTCCGGAAAGGAATCAGCCCATGCGCGCGATCCGCGTCGAGCAGCACGGCGGCCCCGAGGTCATGGACGTCGCCGACATCCCCGAGCCCGTCCCCGGCCCCGGCCAGGCCCTGGTCAAGGTCGCCGTGGCGGGCGTGAACTACATGGACGTCGGCGCCCGGCAGGTCGGCGGGCCCGGCTGGGCGCCGCCCTTCCTGCTCGGCGTCGAGGGCGCGGGCGAGGTCGTCGCGCTCGGCGAAGGCGCCGCCACCGCCGACGGGCCCGAGGGCCTCGCGGTCGGCGACCGGGTCGCCTGGTTCTACCACCCCGGCAGCTACGCCCAGCTCGCCGCGATCCCCGTCACGTCCCTCGTCCGGGTGCCGGACGGCGTCGACGACGAGACCGCCGCCGCCGTCATGATGCAGGGCCTGACCGCCAACCACTTCACGACCGAGACCTACGCCGTACGCCCCGGCGACACCGCCGTCGTGCACGCGGCGGCCGGCGGCGTCGGGCGCCTGCTCACCCAGATGGTCAAGGCCCGCGGCGGCAGCGTCATCGGCCTGGTCTCCCGCGAGGACAAGGCCCCCGTCGCGAAGGAGGCCGGCGCCGACCACGTCCTGGTGTGGTCCGGCGGCGGCTTCGAGGACCGCGTCCGCGAGCTGACCGGTGGCGAGGGCGCGCACGTCGTCTACGACGGCTCCGGCACCGCGACCTTCCGCTCCTCCCAGCTCGCCCTGCGCCCGCACGGCGTGCACGCCTACTACGGGCCCTTCATGGGCGTCCCGTCCTTCGCCGTGACGGACCTGCCCAACAGCATCCTGCTCAGCTACCCCATGGTGCAGCACCACGTCCGCACCCCCGAGGCGCTGCGGCGCCGCAGCGCGGAGGTCTTCGCGATGCTCGCGGAGGGCAAGATCGGGGTACGTGTCGGCGGGCGGTACGCGCTCGCCGAGGCCGCGGCCGCGCACACCGACCTGGAGTCGCGCCGCACCACCGGCAAGCTGCTGCTGATCCCGTAGGAGGCCCGTGTGAAGCTGACCAGCAGGGGTGCGGCCACCCGCGACCGCATCCTGGAGGGCGCCGCCGCCGAGATCCGCCGCCAGGGCGTCTTCTCGGTGACGCTGGACGACGTGCTCGCCGCCACCGCCACCAGCAAGAGCCAGCTCTTCCACTACTTCCCCGGCGGCAAGGAGGAGCTGTTCCTCGCCGTCGCCCGGTACGAGGCCGACCGCGTGCTCGCCGACCAGCAGCCGGAGCTGAGCACGCTCACCTCCTGGGAGGCGTGGCAGGCCTGGCGGGACAAGGTCGTCGGCCACTACCGGACGCAGGGCCAGGACTGCCCGCTGAGCATCGCCGTCTCGCAGGCGGGCCGCTCCACGCCCGCCACGCAGGCGGTCGTCGCCGAGCTGATGCAGCACTGGCAGTCCGCGCTCGCGGTGGGCGTCGCCCACATGCGGGCGGCCGGCCGCACCGCGCCCGACCTCGACCCGGAGCGCGTCGCCGCCGCGCTGCTCGCCGCGATCCAGGGCGGGGTGCTGATCCTCATGTCGACCGGCAGCATCGGGCACCTGGAGGCCGCGCTCGACGAGGGCATCGCCGCATTGCGCCGCGGCGCGCCCGTCACGGCGTGAACGTCCGGCGGGCGGTGTCGAAGAGCGACCTGGTCTCCTCGGTCCGGTCCAGCGGACCGGAGAGCCACACGTCGTACATCCGCCCGTCCTGCACCCAGCACAGGTCGAAGGTGCGCCTCGCGCCCTTCCCGTCGGCGAAACCGTCGTAGGTGAACTCCCACAGCGCGGCGTCCGCGCCGTTCTGCGTGGTACGCGTCACCACGCCGTCCCGGTAGCCCTGGTACGGGGGCTTCGGCCCGCGGGCCGCGACGTCCTGACCGTGCATCACGTCGTACGCCGTGCCCTTGCCCGGCGGCTGTATGCGCTGCCCGAAGCGGAAGGCGTGGTCCGCGGACCAGTAGTAGACGCGCGGCGGGACCTCCTGCCGGACCCACCCGTCCGGGAGGGCGACCGACCAGCCGTGCTTGTCGGTCACGGTGCGGAAGCCCGCCGGGAGCGGGGAGGCGGTCGGCGTCGGCGTCGTGGCGGCCGGTGACGGCGACGCCGTGGTGGCCGGGGGCGCGGTGGCGGCCTGGCCGCCGCGGTCGCCGTCGCTCCCCCGCAGGACGACGAGCGCGGCGGTGCCGCCCGCCACCACGGCGACCAGCACCACCACCGCGAGCCCCGCCAGTATCCGGCGGCGCCGCCCGGCCCCGCGCTGCGCGCGCTCGCCGCCGCCCGCCCGGGCCTTCGGCACGGCCGGCACGGTGGGCGGGGTCGGCGGCTCGATGCCCGCCTCCGCGTACGCCACCAGCACCGTCCGCACGTCCGCGGCCGCCATCCGGCGCGCCGGATCCCGCTCCAGCAGCCCCCGTACGACCGGCAGCAGCGGGCCCACCGCCTCCGGCGGGCGGATGTCCGCGAACGCCACGGCGTGCACGATCTCCGCCACCGACTCGCCCCGGAAGGGCGAATGCCCCTCCACCGCCGCGCACAGCAGCGCCCCCAGCGACCACAGGTCCGACTCCGGCCCCGCCGCCTGGTTCGGATCCATCCGCTCCGGCGCGGTGTACTCGGGCGAGCCCACGAAGGCGCCCGTCTCGCTGACCGTGTCGCTGCCCGGCACCCGGGCGATACCGAAGTCCGTGAGCACGACGCGGCCGGTCGTACGGTCGAGCAGCACGTTCGCGGGCTTCACGTCACGGTGCTGGATGCCGTGCTCGTGTGCCGCGAGCAGCGCGCCCGCGACCGCCGCGCCCACCCGCGCGGCCTCGCGCGGCGGGAGCGGGCCGTCCTCCCGCAGGACCTCCGCGAGCGAGCGGCCGTCGACCAGCTCCATCACGATCCACGGGCGGCCGTCCTGCTCCACGACGTCGTACACGAGGACCACGTTCGGATGCCGGATCCGGGCGAGGCCCCGCGCCTCGCGCAGCGCGCGCTGCTCGCCGTCGGCAAGGTGCAGTTCCTTGACGGCCACCGTGCGGTGGAGCAGTTCGTCTGTCGCCGCCCAGACGGTGCCCATGCCGCCGCGGCCCAGGCGCGCGCCCAGCCGATACCTCTCCGCGACGACCCGGTCCGTTCCCATGCCCCCTCCGGACGCTCCCCCGCCCCCAACCTCCGGACCCTATCGGCTTCCCGCCGCGGGGGTGCCCGCGCCTAACGGCGCGGGGTTCTCCCACCCTCCCCCAGACTCCGTCCGGGGGTGCCCCCATGACCCGTGCAGGTAAGACGTCGTCTGACGGTCCTCCTGTGGGGCTCAACCACCGTCGGCGGCGAGCCCGCCGTACAACCTGGAGGGGGACGGTGCGGGGTGCCCCCGCAGGAATGCGCTTCCCCGTACCTCACCAACACGTAAGAGGGCGAACGCGCATTCCGAGGAGGTGCCCCGTGCCGTCCCCCGACCCCACCGCCGGGCCGCCGCGAAGGGGCGCGAGGAACTGCGCGAGCAACCCACCACCGGCAGAAGGTCGCGCGGACCACCGCAAGAGGCACCCCGGAGCGGCACCGCCCAAAGCATGGGCACCCGGCGGGGCGCTAGCCCGCAGTGTACGTTTCGACGACCTTGTCGAAAGCCCGCTGCACAGCGGCCCGCTGCGCATCGGGCCCGTAGACGAGCACCACGTGATACCGCCCCGCGATCTGGATCGCCAGATTCCGCGCGTAGACGGACTGCTGGTTCGCGTCCCGCCACGTGTACTCGCCCTCGGCGGCAGTGTGACCGTGGACGTTCACGGTCTGAAGGCCCGACGCCGAGGACCAGGACGATGCGCGGAAGTCCGCGAGCTCGGGCTCGACGAGCTGGTAGGCCAGCGGATCCTGCGCGTCGCCGGTGGCTTTGTCGCGGCCGGGCACGACGGTCATCGTGAGGTCGCTGCCGGTGTAGCGGACCTGGTCCTTGCCGTTCTTGCCGGCGCGCTGCCAGCCGGTGTGGACGGCGACGGTGAAGCCCGCGGGGTCGGTGCGCAGGGCGAAGTCGGGCCCGAGGTCGGGGGGCGCGGCGGGCGGCGGGGCCGCGCTGGTGGGCGCCTTGGAGGCGGGAGCGGAGTGCGAGGCAGAGGCAGAAGCAGACGCGGACGCGGAAGGCTTCTTCCCCCCCGAGCCGCCGGACCCGGAACCGGGCATCTGCGCCGGCACCGTCCGGTCGCCGTTCGAGCCGTCGGAGGACGTGTCGCGGTGCGGCATCAGCAGCACGACGGCGACGGCGGCCACGACGATCAGCGCGAGCAGGACGACCAGCAGCCGCAGCCCGAGGCGGCGCGGCGAGGAAGCCCCGTCGGCGGCGGGGCGGGAGGAGACGACCTGCTCGTGCAGGAAGTGCGCCTGCTCCGCGCGCGGCGCGCGCTCGCGGCGGGGCGGGCGCACCGGCCGCGCCGCCTTCGCCTGCTTGCCGCGGGCGTGGCGGCGGTGCTGGAGCCCGCCGGGGTCGGCGGATTCGCGGCGGCGGCGCCGTACCAGTTCGCCCTTGCGGCGTTTGACGGGCAGCTTCGCGGGGTCGGCCGGGACGAAGACGGTGTGCTCGCCGAGGTCGGGCTCGGGCGCGGAGCGGATGAGGGAGCGCAGCCAGCCGCCCAGCTCCTCGGCCTCGGGGCGCTCCTCGGGATCGGGCCGGAGCAGCGATTCGACGAGCGGGCGCAGCGCCCCGCACTCCTCGGCGAAGGCGGGCGGCTCGGAGCAGACCATCTGGACGAGTTCGGCGGCGTTCTCCTCCGGGTAGGGCGGGTGGCCCTGGACGGAGCGGAAGAGGAGCGCGCCGAGCGCCCACAGGTCGGCGGGCGGGCCGACGGGCGGCGAGAGCTGCCACTTCTCGTGGACGGGGTGGGCCTGTTCAGGCGCCCAGCGCTCGGTGACGGCGCCGACGACGGTGATGCGGTTCTGCCGCGCCCGTTCGGCCTCCAGCGCGGAGCGCGGCCCGTGCCAGGCGGCGGCGTCGGGAGCGGGATCCGTCCCGGCGTCGGGCCCGTCGGAGCCCTCCTCCGCGGGGCCGCCAGTCATAGCCGGGACGGGCTCGGCGTCGGCCTCGGGCAGCGTGTCGTAGCCGCACAGCGCCTCCTGAGCGGCGCCCGCGGCGAGGCCGCCGAGCATGGCGCGGCCGTCGTCGCACACCAGCACCGTGCTGGCGGTGACGTTGCGGTGCGTCCAGCCGTCGGCGTGCAGCGCGCGCAGCGCGGTGAGGACGTCGGAGGCGATCTCGGCGGCGCGGTAGGCGTCGATGGGGCGTTCGGCGAGTAACGCGGCGAGCGGCCGGCCGGACACCAGTTCGCTCGCGATCCAGAGGCTGCCGCCCTCGACGAAGATGTCGAAGACCTGCACCAGGCGCGGGTGGTCGGGGATCGCGGCGGCGGCGCGGGCGGCCTCCAGGGCGCGCCGGGCGCTCTCGCCGAGCGCGCCGCCCCCTTCGCCGAAGCCGTAGCCGTAACCGCCGTAGGCGCCGTCGTCGTCGCCGACGACCTCGGGCAGCAGCACCTGGCGGACCAGGACCTCCTGGCCGCTGTACGTGTCGAAGGCGCGCGTCTCGACGAGCTCGAACTCGTCCGCGGGCGGCCTGGGCAGCCGGTAGCGGTCGGCGAGCACCCGCCCCGCGTATTCGTCCACGGTGCCCCCTCCCTGGCCCGGTCGACTGCGGTCCTTCCGCGCGCCGAACCGGTCGCGTCCGGCCCTCATCCGGCTGCGGACGGTTCGTGCACCCTTACCATACGTGCTGTCCCGCGCTCATCCGGCCGGTTTGAAGGTGGCGAAGGCGACCTCGCGCATCTGCCGGTTCTCCGGGCTGTTCCAGTCGTCCACGGGGGTCGTGAAGAGCAGCGCGTAGCCGTGCTTCTTGTCCACCACGAACCCGCGGTTCAGGACGTGCTCTTGCTTACCCCCGGAGGTGCGCTTGTACTCCCAGTCCGCCGCGTCGTACGTGCGATACGAGGCGCTCTCGATCCTGATCTGCTGGTAGCCGGGGATCGTGGTGCGGGCGGCGTCCTTCTGCCACTCGGCGAGGGCGCTGGGCTTGGGCGAGTCGGTGTGGTCGACCATCAGGCGCGCGCCGTTCGGACCGCTGTAGTACGTGCCCGTGCGGTAACTGGCCCGGTCCGGCAGGCGCTTCCAGCCCTTCGGGAGGGCGACGACGGCGCCGCCGTTGGCGGTGACGAGCTGGAAGTCCTTCGGGGCGACACCGGGGGCGGGCGCCGCGTCGTCGTCCGCGCCGTCCGCGTCGTCGTCGCCGCCCTTCCCCTTCCCCTTGCCCTTGTTGCCGCCGTGGTCGTCGCCCTGGTCGTCGTCCCCGGGCCGGGTGGTGGGGGCGGACGTCTGCGCCGTGTCCTTGCCGTCCGCGGCCTTGCCGGTGGCCCCCGCGGTGGTGCCGCCCTTCGTACCGCCGTCCTTGTCGCCGCTGCCGCCGCCGGTGTTGGCGGCCAGGACGCCGATGATCGCGGCGATCACCGCGAGGACGGCGACGACCACGATGAAGAGCGTGCGGCGCGGCACGACATCGGTGAGCGGGGCGCGCGCGGGGCGCGGGGCGGCGTCGGCGGGCGCGCCGGGTCCGGCCGCGGGGTGCGCGGCGGCGGGCTTGGACTTGGGCTTGGCGGCGGCCCGGCGGACGGCGGCGAGCGCCTCGCGGGCCCGGTCGAGGTCGGGCGCCCCGGCGGAGGCCGGGGCGGCGGCGGGTTCGTCCGCGGGAGCGGCGGGCTGCTCCGGGACGGGCGGGAGCACGCTGGTGCGGGTCTCGCCACCCGATATGCGCGGGGCGCCCGCGGGCGGCTCCGGCGCGTTGACGACCTGCTGGAGCAGGGTGCGGGCCGCGTGCTCGTCGAGCCGCTTGTCGGGATCCTTGGTGAGCAGCCCGGAGATGACGCGGGCGAGCGGACCGGCGTTGGGCATCGGGCCGACCGGCTCGGTCATCACCGCGGTGAGGGTCGCGATGGCCGACCCCTTGTCGTACGGCGGGTGGCCCTCGACGGCGGCGAAGAGCAGCGCGCCGAGCGACCACAGGTCGGCGGGCGGGCCGGGCTTCTGGCCGCGGGCGCGTTCGGGCGAGATGTACGAAGGCGCGCCGACGAGCATGCCGGTGGAGGTGACGGACGGGTCGCCGTCGATCTGGGCGATGCCGAAGTCGCTGAGCACGACGCGCGCGTCGTCGCCGATGAGGACGTTGGAGGGTTTGACGTCGCGGTGCAGGATGCCCTCGCGGTGCGCGGCGGACAGCACGTCCAGGACGACCAGGCCGACCTCGGCGGCGCGGCGCGGGGTGAGCGGGCCGTCGTCGCGGATCCGGTCCGACAGCGAGCGGCCCTCGATGAGTTCCATCACGATCCACGGCCGGTCGTCCTCCTTGACGACGTCGTAGACGGTGATGGCGCCGGTGCCGCGTATCCGCGCGGTCGCCTTGGCCTCGCGCAGGGTGCGGGTGACGAGGCGGCGCTTCTCCTCCTCGTCGACGTTTCCCGGGAAGCGCAGCTCCTTGACGGCGACGGTACGGCCCAGGGTCTCGTCGGTCGCGCGCCAGACCGTGCCCATGCCGCCCTTGCCGAGCACGCCGTCGAGCCGGTACCGGTCGGCGAGCAGGCGTCCGTCGGTACCTTCGACCTCGCTCATGGCTTCCCTCTGTGGTCGTTCGGGTGAAACCCCATCATCCCCGAAGCGGGCACTCACAGGCCAATACGCAGGAGAGGGCCCGGTGGTTCGGCGAACGGCGGTGCGATCCGGCCGGCCGGGGTCAGCCGGTCCCGCGGAAGCCCGCGACGGCGGTGTCGAACACCGGCTTGTAGTCGGACCACTGGTCCTTGGGCGCCGACAGGTACACCGCGTACTCCCGGCCGCCCGGCTTGCCGAAGCCGAGGTCGAGCGCGCGGAAGGGCTTGGTGGTGCCCTGGAAGGTGAACTGCCACAGCGCGGCCTCCTGGCCGTCCGCCGTCTTCGTCCGCTCCATGCGCTCGCGGTGGTAGTCCTTGACCTGGCCCTCGGTCTGCGGCTCCAGGTCGATCCAGTGCTGGTACGGGTCGAGGCCCGCGAAGTCCAGGGCGCTGATCTTGAGGGCGACGGTGTCGGTCGGGTCGACGTAACTGACCTGGTCGCCGCCGTCGTAGACCTTCTTGTGCCAGCCGTCGGGCACCGGGACCTGGTAGCCGCGGTTGGCCTGCTCGGCCAGGTGGTAGCCGTCGGGGACGGGCGGCGGCTCGTACGTCGGGGCCTCGGTGGTGGGCGCCGGCCGCGTCGTCGGGTCCTGCGTCGGGGCGTCGCTCGTGGGGGCCGCCGAGGTGCCGGTGGCGGTCGCGGTCGGGGACGGGTCGGGGCTCGCGGCGTCGGAGCTGTGCGCCCGGTCGACGGCCACCGCGACACCCGCGGCCACGACGGCGACCGCGACGGCGGCGGCGATCCAGCGCCCGCGGCGGCGCTGCGGGCCGGGCGGCGACCCGTGCAGCGGCCCGTGCTGCGACCCGTGCAGCGGCCCGTGCTGCGGGGTGTGCGGCGGCTCCTGGTGCGGGGCGCGCGGCGGGGGCACGCTGCCGGTGTACGCGGGCGACTCGGCCCCGGGCGGCGGGCCCATGGTGACCGGCCGTACGGGCCCGGCGGCGGGCGGCGGCAGGGGCCGGGTCAGACCGGTGTGCGCGACGTACGCGGTGTCCGGCTCGGCGGCGGGTATGCGGAGCATCCGCTCGGCGTCCTCGGCGGACAGCCGCTCGGCGGGCTCCTTGGCCAGCAGCCCGGCGATCACCTCGGTGAGCGCGCCGGCGCTCGGCGGCGGCTCGATCGTCTCCTCGGCGATGGCGTAGGCGGTCTCGATCGCGGTGGGGCGGCGGAAGGGCGAGCGGCCGTCGACGGCCTGGTAGAGCGTGGCGCCCAGCGACCACAGGTCGGCCTCGGGGCCGGGCGGGGCGCCGCGCAGCCGTTCGGGCGACAGGAAGTCGATGGAGCCGATGATCTCGCCGGTGCGGGTGAGGGTGGAGGTGCCGGAGGACTGGGCGATGCCGAAGTCGGTGAGCACGATGCGGCTGCCGAGCGGCACGCGCCCGGTGCCGGTGTCCTCGCCGGGGTGCGGGCCGCCCGCGGGGTGGCCGAGCAGGACGTTGCCGGGTTTGACGTCGCGGTGCAGCACCCCGGCGCGGTGGGCGGCGATGAGCGCGGCGACCATGCCGCGGCCGATCCGGGCGGCCTCGCCGGGGGCCAGCGGGCCGTGCTCCTTGACCAGGTCGCCGAGGGTCACGGAGGGGACGTACTCCATGACGATCGACGGCAGGCCCGCGTCGTCGACCACGTCGTGCACGACGATGACGTTGGGGTGGCTGATGCGGGCGGCGGCGCGGGCCTCCCGCCGGGTGCGCTCGAAGAGCGTGGCCAGCTCGTCGTCATCCATGTCCGGCTGCGGCGGGTGCAGCTTCTTGACGGCGACCTGACGGTCGAGCAGTTCGTCCTGCGCGCGCCACACCGTGCCCATGCCGCCGCGGCCGATGCGTTCGAGCAGCCGGTAGCGGCCCGCGACCAATCGCCCCTGGTCCGCCGGTCCCACCATCTCGCGCCCCTCCACCGTCCCCCGTTTTGCGCGGATTTGCCGCGCCCAGACGTCCCGCGCCTAGAGTGGCACGATATCCGGCGCCCCCAGCCGTGCGGCATCCGCGGTCAAGTCGTCGGGCTGGCGCTGCGATTCGCGCTCCGCCTCGACGCGCTTCTCGTAGTACGCCACCTCCTTGTCGATCTGCGCGGCGTCCCAGCCCAGCACGGGTGCCATCAGCTCGGCCGCCTCGCGCGCGCAGCGGGTGCCGCGGTCGAAGGTCTCGATCGAGATACGCGTCCTGCGGGCCAGCACGTCGTCCAGGTGCCGTGCTCCCTCGGCCGAGGCCGCGTAGACGACCTCGGCGCGCAGGTAGTCGTCGGCGCCGCCGAGCGGGGCCGCGAGCGAGGGGTCGGCGGCGATCAGCTCCAGCAGCTCCTCGGTCAGCCCGCCGTAGCGGCCCAGCAGGTGCTCGACGCGCGCGACGTGCACCCCGGTGCGGGCCGCCGTCCTGGCGCGGGCGTTCCACTGCGCCTGGTAGCCCTCGGCCCCGGCGAGCGGGATCTCCTCGGTGCAGCACGGCGCCACCCGGTGGTCCAGGCCGTGCACCGCCTCGTCCACGGCGTCCTTGGCCATGACCCGGTAGGTCGTGTACTTGCCGCCCGCGACCACCACCAGGCCGGGCAGCGGGTGGGCGACGGTGTGCTCGCGCGACAGCTTGCTGGTCGCGTCCGACTCGCCCGCCAGCAGCGGCCGCAGGCCCGCGTAGACGCCCTGCACGTCGTCCCGCGTGAGCGGGGTGGCCAGCACGGAGTTGACATGGTCGAGCACATAGTCGATATCGGCGCTGGAGGCCGCCGGGTGGGCCTTGTCGAGATCCCAGTCGGTGTCGGTGGTGCCGACGATCCAGTGCCGCCCCCACGGGATGACGAACAGCACGGACTTCTCGGTCCGCAGGATCAGCCCGGTATTCGAGTGGATCCGGTCCTTGGGCACCACCAGGTGGATGCCCTTCGACGCCCGTACATGGAACTGCCCCCGCTCCCCGATCAGCGCCTGGGTGTCGTCCGTCCACACCCCGGTCGCGTTGACGACCTGCCGCGCGCGGATCTCGTACTCGCCGCCCGCCTCACCATCGTGCACCCGGGCACCGACAACGCGTTCCCCCTCCCGGAGGAAGCCGGTCACCCGCACCCCGTTGGCGACGTGCGCGCCGTAGGAGGCGGCGGTCCGCGCGAGGGTCGCGACGAAACGCGCGTCGTCGACCTGGGCGTCGTAGTACTGGAGCGCGCCGACCAGCGCGTCCTTGCGCAGCGCGGGGGCCACCCGCAGCGCATGGCGGCGGGTCAGGTGGCGGTGCACGGGCAGCCCGCGGCCGTGGCCGGAGGAGACCGACATGGTGTCGTAGAGGGCCACACCGGTGCCCGCGTAGAGCCGCTCCCAGCCCTTGTGCTGGAGCGGGTAGAGGAAGGGCACCGGGCGCACCAGGTGCGGGGCGAGGCGTTCCAGCAGCAGCCCGCGCTCCTTGAGGGCCTCGCGGACCAGCGCGAAGTCCAGCATCTCCAGGTAGCGCAGGCCGCCGTGGATGAGCTTGCTGGAGCGGCTGGAGGTGCCCGCGGCCCAGTCGCGGGCCTCGACCAGGCCGGTCGACAGCCCGCGGGTCACGGCGTCCAGCGCGGTCCCGGCGCCGACGACGCCGCCGCCCACCACCAGGATGTCCAGCTCCTGCTCGGCCATCCGGGCGATGGCCGCGGCCCGCTGGTCGGGTCCGAGTGTCGTCGTACGCATCCTGCCTCCGTGCCTTCCGGCGCTCGTCGGGCTTGCGGGTCGTGCGGGGCGTGGCGCGGGCGCCGGCGGGCGGGCCCGTCCCCTTCGATAGTGACCGGCCGGGCGGGGCGCTGCCAGGGCAGCCCGTACGGCTGAGGCGGGGCGCGTCCTGGCGCCGACCGGCGCGGCGAGTGGTCATATCAGTCATTTGTCTGGTTAGCCTGATTTGGCGCCGTGCATGAGCCCGTTCGAGGTGGTTCGTGGTGGTCGCCAGGGAGGACACCCATGCCCGCAGACCTCGCCGTGCTCGGCCTCGGACACACCGGGCTGTCGCTCGCCCAGGCGGCGACCGCCACGGGCATCGGCGTCATCGGCTACGACCCGGACCCCGAGGCGGTCGCCGACATCGCCGCCGGCCGGGTGCCGCCCGGCTCGCTGGCCGCCGCCGACCTGCGCCGCATGCTCTCCTGCGGCTTCCGCGCGACCTCCGACCCCGCGGTGCTCGGCCGGGTGCGCACCGCGGTGATCTGCGCGCCCACCCCGCCCGGCGAGGACCACGCGCTGGACCTGTCCGCGGTCGCCGCCGCCGCCCGCGCGCTCGCCCCGCACCTGCGGCCGCACACCACCGTCGTCCTCGAATCGCCGGTCTACCCCGGCACCACCGACGGCTTCCTGCGCCCGCTGCTCGAAGCGCACGGCCTGCGCGCGGGCCGCGACTTCCACCTCGCCTACTCCCCCGGCCGTCTCGACCCGGGCAACCGCGCCGTCCACTTCGCCACCACCCCCAAGGTCGTCGGCGGCGCCACCCCCGCCTGCACCGAGGCCGCCGCCGCCTTCTACGGCCGGCTCACCGAGCGCGTGGTGCGCGCCCGCGGCATCCGCGAGGCCGAGACGGTCAAGCTGCTGGAGACCAACTACCGGCACGTCAACATCGCCTTCGCCAACGAGATGGCGGTCTTCTGCCACGACCTCGGCGTCGACCTGTGGGACGTCATCCGCTGCGCCGAGACCAAGCCCTTCGGCTTCCAGGCCTTCCGGCCCGGCCCCGGCGTCGGAGGCCCGGCCCACCCGCTGGATCCCAACGCTGCTCCGCACTTCACCCCGCCTGCCCACCCGCGGCTGCCCGGACACCCCCTGCGGATGGTCGAACTCGCCGCCGAGGTCAACGGCCGTATGCCGCGCTACGTCGTGCAGCGCGCCGCCGCCCTGCTCAACGAGCACGGCAAGTCGCTGCGCGGCGCCCGCGTCCTGCTGCTCGGCGTGACGTACAAGGCGGACCTCGCCGACCAGCAGGGCGCGCCCGCCCGCGAGATCGCCACCCGGCTGCTCGAACTCGGCGCCCAGCTCTGCTACCACGACCCCTACGTACCCCAGTGGCGCGTCATGGACCGCCCCGTCCCGCGCACGGACTCGCTGTGGGAGGCCGCCGCCGAGGCCGACCTCACGCTGCTGCTCCAGCACCACCGCACGTACGACCTGCAAGGACTCGCCGTCAAGGCCCAGCTGCTGCTCGACACCCGGGGGGCGACCCCCGCGGGCGCCGCCGCCCGGCTCTGAGGTACCGTCAACTCCCTTACCCGGTACGGCACGACCCCGCCACCCGCGCCGACGCCGCGACGCGCCCGGATCCCGGTTCGGGACACTCCCGGACAACCGTCCAGGTCGGGCCATACGTACGGGTCATGTAACGACCGGACGAATCGTCTTGTCCGATTGTCACCTCCCCCTGCTAGATTTCCTCGTCACCACTCGTGCGCGGGCATGTGCGCATCAAGCCCACATCGCGTCCGCACCACGACACCCGCAGCACGTCCGTCCCCCGGGGGAAGAGTCATGAGCTCCAACTACCCGCCGCCGCAGCAGCCCGGCGGCCAGAACCCGTACGGTCCGCCGCCGGCCGGTGGCCAGAACCCGTACGGTCAGCCGCAGCCCGGCCAGCCGCAGTCGCCCTACGCCGCGTCGCCGTACGCCGGCGGCCAGCCCGGCGCTCCGGCACCCGGCGGTTTCAACGCGGGCGCCTACGCCCCGCCCGCGCCGGTCGGTGGGACCGGGCGCGACAACCTCGGCGCGGGTGTGGCCGCCGGCATCGCAGCGGCCCTGGTTGCCGCCGTGCTCTACGGCCTCATCATCCGCGGCACCAAGCACGAGATCACCTACGCGGCGGTCGCCGTCGGCGTGCTGGTCGGCTTCGCCCTCGCCAAGGCCGGCGGCCGGAACCCCGCACTGCCGTTCATCGGCATCCCGCTCGCCCTCCTCGGCGTGTACGCCGGCCAGATCTTCGGTATCGCCCTGCTCCTGGCGACCTACCCCGGCGCCCCCGGCGTGATGACCATCCTCACCGACCACTACGGCATCGTGAACGAGGCCTGGAAGGAAGCGATGGGCGGCATGGACTTCGTCTTCTACGCCGTCGCCGGCATCGAGGGCTTCGTGATCACCAAGCGCGTGGCAAACGGCTGAACGAGCCGTACGCGAACGACGACGGAGGGGCGGCCCCGCGGGGCCGCCCCTCCGTCGTCGTTCACATCCTCAGCGGTGGTGGGTCGGGGAGACCGTCACCTCGACGCGCTGGAATTCCTTCAGGTCCGAGTAGCCGGTCGTCGCCATCGAGCGGCGCAGCGCGCCGAAGAGGTTCATCGAGCCGTCGGGGGCGTGCGAGGGGCCGAGCAGGATCTCCTCGGTGGTGCCCGCCGTGCCCAGGTTCATCCGCTTGCCGCGCGGCAGCTCGGTGTTGACCGCCTCCATGCCCCAGTGGAAGCCGCGGCCCGGCGCGTCGGTCGCGCGCGCCAGCGGCGAGCCCATCATCACCGCGTCCGCGCCGCAGGCCACGGCCTTCGGCAGGTCGCCGCTGGAGCCGAAGCCGCCGTCCGCGATGACGTGCACGTACCGGCCGCCGGACTCGTCCATGTAGTCCCGGCGGGCCGCCGCCACGTCCGCGACCGCGGTCGCCATCGGCACCTGGATGCCCAGCACGTTGCGCGTGGTGTGCGCGGCGCCGCCGCCGAAGCCCACCAGCACGCCGGCCGCACCCGTACGCATCAGGTGCAGCGCCGCGGTGTACGTCGCGCAGCCGCCGACGATGACCGGGACGTCCAGCTCGTAGATGAACTGCTTCAGGTTCAGCGGCTCGTGCGACCCGCTCACGTGCTCCGCGGACACGGTGGTGCCGCGGATCACGAACAGGTCCACGCCCGCGTCCACGACCGTCTTCGAGAACTGCGCGGTGCGCTGCGGCGACAGCGCCGCCGCCGTCACGACCCCGGCGTCCCTGACCTCCTTGATGCGCTGCCCGATCAGCTCCTCGCGGATCGGCGCGGCGTAGATCTCCTGGAGCCGCGCGGTCGCCCGCCCGTCGTCCAGCTCCGCGATCTCCGCGAGCAGCGGCTCCGGGTCGTCGTAGCGCGTCCACAGCCCTTCGAGGTTCAGCACCCCGAGCCCGCCGAGGTTGCCGATCCGGATCGCCGTCTCCGGCGACACGACGGAATCCATCGGCGCGGCCAGGAACGGCAGCTCGAAGCGGTAGGCGTCGATCTGCCAGGCGATCGAGACTTCCTTGGGGTCACGCGTCCGGCGGCTCGGCACCACGGCGATGTCGTCGAAGGAATACGCCCTGCGCCCGCGCTTGCCCCGCCCGATCTCGATCTCTGTCACGTCCTGTGCCTCTCTCATTGGCCTGCGGCCCCAGTATCCCGCACCCCGCGCACAGCGGCGCGCCCCCGCCGGGGGTCGCGCATGCCGCGCCGGGCAACCACCAGGGGCGCGGGGAACTGCGCGAGCAACCCACCACCGGCCGGTGGTCCGGTACGGACCGAACTGCCCCTTCGGGTCGGTGACGACGCGCGCCACCGTCGTGGCTGAGCGCGCAGTTTCCCGCGCCCCTGCGGGGCGCATGGCACCGCCCTGCGCTGTAGGGAGCCTCAGCTGTGGTAGTTGGGGGCCTCGACGGTCATCTGGATGTCGTGGGGGTGGGACTCCTTGAGGCCCGCCGCGGTGATGCGGACGAAGCGGCCCTTCGTCGCCATCTCGGCGACGTTCGCCGCGCCGACGTAGCCCATGGTCTGGCGCAGGCCGCCGACGAGCTGGTGGAGGACCGCGGAGAGGGGGCCGCGGTAGGCGACCTGGCCCTCGACGCCCTCGGGGACGAGCTTGTCGTCGGAGGAGACCTCCGCCTGGAAGTAGCGGTCCTTGGAGTACGAGCGGCCCTGGCCGCGCGACTGCATCGCGCCGAGCGAGCCCATGCCGCGGTAGGACTTGAACTGCTTGCCGTTGATGAAGAGCAGTTCGCCGGGCGACTCCTCGCAGCCCGCGAGCAGGCTGCCGAGCATGACGCTCTGCGCGCCCGCGGCCAGCGCCTTGCCGATGTCGCCGGAGTACTGGAGGCCGCCGTCGCCGATGACGGGGATGCCCGCGTCCTGGCACGCGACCGCGGCCTCGTAGATCGCGGTGACCTGCGGGACGCCGATGCCGGCGACGACGCGGGTGGTGCAGATGGAGCCGGGGCCGACGCCGACCTTGACGCCGTCCACGCCCGCGTCGATGAGCGCGCGGGCGCCGTCGCGGGTCGCGACGTTGCCGCCGACGACGTCGATGCCGACCGCGGACTTGATCTTGGCCATCCAGTTCAGCGCGTTGCTGTTGTGGCCGTGCGAGGTGTCGACGACGAGGAAGTCCACGCCCGCGCCGACCAGCGCCTGCGCGCGGTCCAGCGCCTCGGGCCCGGCGCCGACGGCGGCGCCGACGACGAGCCGGCCCTCGGAGTCCTTGGCCGCGTTCGGGTACTGCTCGGCCTTGACGAAGTCCTTGACGGTGATGAGGCCGCGCAGCCGGCCGTCCTCGTCGACCAGCGGCAGCTTCTCGATCTTGTGGCGGCGCAGCAGCGCCATCGCGTCCACACCGGAGATGCCGACCTTGCCGGTGACCAGCGGCATCGGGGTCATGACCTCGCGCACCTGGCGGCTGCGGTCGGTCTCGAAGGCCATGTCGCGGTTGGTGACGATGCCGAGCAGCTTGCCCGCCTCGTCGGTGACCGGGACACCGCTGATGCGGAACTTCGCGCACAGGCCGTCGGCCTCGGCGAGCGTCGCGTCCGGGCGGACGGTGATCGGGTCGGTGACCATGCCGGACTCGGACCGCTTGACCAGGTCGACCTGGTTGGCCTGGTCCTCGATGGACAGGTTGCGGTGCAGCACGCCGACGCCGCCCTGACGGGCCATGGCGATGGCCATCCGCGCCTCGGTGACCTTGTCCATGGCCGCGGACAGCAGCGGGATGTTCACCCTGACATTGCGGGAGACGAGCGAGGAGGTGTCGACCTGGTTGGGCAGTACGTCGGACGCGCCCGGCAGCAGCAGCACATCGTCGTAGGTCAGCCCCAGGGCGGCGAACTTCTCGGCTACTCCGTCGGCGTTCAGCGTCATGACACCTTCTCGAATGGTCTTGCCCGGCGAGTTGTTCAATGGTAGTGGCATCGCCGGTATTCCCCGGACCACCCGCCCCCACGTCACCCGTGCGGGGCGCTCACCGGCCAGAACGCACGCGGTGCGACCGGGCCGTCACCCGTACGGGTCAGGCGCTGAGGCCGCGCGCGCTCGTCGGGTGCGCGGCGGCCGACTCCTCGGCGATCGCCCGCAGCCGGCTCAGCGCACGGTGCTGCGCGACGCGTACGGCGCCCGGCGACATGCCCAGCACCTGGCCGGTCTCCTCGGCGCTCAGCCCGACCGCGACCCGCAGCAGCACCAGCTCGCGCAGGTGGCCGGGCAGCCGGTCGAGCAGGCCGCGGGCCCAGGCGGCGTCGCTGTTGAGCAGCGCGCGCTCCTCGGGCCCGAGCGAGTCGTCGGGCTTCTCCGGCATCTCGTCGGACGGTACGGCGGTGCTGCCGGGGTGGCGCATCGCGGCGCGTTGCAGGTCGGCGACCTTGTGGGCGGCGATCGACACCACGAAGGCCTCGAAGGGCCGCCCGAGGTCGCGGTAGCGCGGCAGCGCGCACAGCACCGCGAGGCAGACCTCCTGGGCGAGGTCGTCCACGAAGTGCCTCGCGTCGCCGGGCAGCCGGCTGAGCCGGGTGCGGCAGTAGCGCTCGGCGAGCGGGTGGACGAGCGCGAGCAGCTCGTGCGTCGCCCGCTGGTCGCCCGCGACGGCGCGGCGGACGAGGGCACCGATGGCCGTGCCGGCCGGAGTGTCGTCGTCGCGCATCCACCCATGGTGCCTCGCCGCAGGAGCTTCCGCCGCATCGCGGGGGTAGTTCTGCACCGAAGCGTTATGAGCCGCCGGGCCCGAATCGGCACCCGGCTCCGCGGCGGGGCCGGCAGCCCGCTCGGCGGCCGGGGCCGTCATCTGCACGGTCCGGTCCGCCGCGTGCCCCGCCGGGTCTTCCGCCGCGTCCTGCGCTGTGTGGTCTGCCATCTGGTGCCCCCGCCGATCCCCGAGGAAGTCCATACGTCAAGCATGCGTCCTCCCCCGGGAAAGCGTGGACTCGTGCGGGGCTTCACCGTACGGCGTAATGCGTACGGCGTACGGCGCGGTGCGTCGGACGACCCGCCCGGCGCATCGGGCGGCCCGCGCCGCGGACCCGGCGGGCGCGCCGGACCCGCCGGCCCCCGCGGGCTCGGCCGGCCTCAGCGGACCAGGCCCCAGCGGAAGCCGAGGGCGACGGCGTGCGCGCGGTCGGACGCGCCCAGCTTCTTGAACAGCCGCCGGGCGTGCGTCTTGACGGTGTCCTCCGACAGGAACAGCTCGCGGCCGATCTCGGCGTTGGACCGCCCGTGGCTCATGCCCTCCAGGACCTGGATCTCGCGGGCCGTGAGGGTGGGCGCGGCGCCCATCTCGGCGGACCGCAGCCGGCGCGGTGCGAGCCGCCAGGTGGGGTCGGCGAGCGCCTGGGTGACGGTGGCCCGCAGTTCGGCGCGCGAGGCGTCCTTGTGCAGGTAGCCGCGGGCGCCGGCGGCGACCGCGAGCGCGACGCCGTCCAGATCCTCGGCGACGGTGAGCATGATGATGCGGGCGCCGGGGTCGGCGGACAGCAGCCGCCGGACCGTCTCCACCCCGCCGAGGCCGGGCATCCGGACGTCCATGAGGATCAGGTCGGACCGGTCGGCCCCCCAACGGCGGAGCACTTCCTCACCGTTGGCCGCGGTCGTTACGCGCTCGACGCCGGGTACGGTCGCGACCGCGCGGCGCAGGGCCTCTCGGGCGAGCGGGGAGTCGTCGCAGACGAGGACGGAAGTCATGACCGCCCCCCGCAGCTGAACCGCGTCACGTTGTGCCTCCAGGCTGTACGAAGTAACCACTTCCGCCACACTCAACGACCCTCACCCGAAAGAGTTACGAGGTTTGGTCGTCGCGATCGGCACTCTACGTGATCATGCGCATACGGATCCGCCACGCCGCAGGTCAGAACGGGTGAGCCGGGAAAATTCCGCGCGTCGTTCCGTGCGGGAGGGGGCGCGGGCGGCGCGGCGAATACTGCTGAACGGGCGGTGATGCGGCCTTTGCGGCCGCTTTGCACCCTTTGGCCGCTCTTTTCTGATGCGTGCGCTAATCGCCGTTAGATTGGCGAAGAGTCATATTTACATCTACTACGACAGTAGATGTACGGTCGGAGACACCGAGGTCGTCTTGGCCGTCACGCACCCGTCGAGGGGATGAGCAATGGCAGACTTCTCCCGCCTACCCGGCCCTAACGCCGATCTCTGGGACTGGCAGCTCGTGGCAGCCTGCCGCGGCGTCGACAGCTCGCTGTTCTTCCACCCCGAGGGTGAGCGCGGTGCCGCTCGCAGTGCGCGCGAGACCGCCGCCAAGGAGGTGTGCAGCCGCTGCCCGGTGCGCGCGGAGTGCGCCACGCACGCCCTCACCGTCCGCGAGCCGTACGGCGTGTGGGGCGGGCTCACCGAGGACGAGCGCGAGGAGATGATGGGCCGCTCCCGCAACCGGACGCCCGTCGCGCAGAACTGAGCAGAACCGATACGCCCCGAGGTCCGCCCCCCTCACCCGACGCGCCGCCGCAGCCCCGCGCGCGCCAGCCGCCCCAGCATCACGTCCACCGCCGGTACCTGCGCGAGGTCGGGCAGCGTCAGCGCCACGACCTCGCGCCGCACCCCCGGCCCCAGGCCCACCACCGCGACGCCCCGCGCGCGTACCGACTCCAGCGCCAGCCGCGGCAGCACCGTCACACCGAGCCCCGCCGCGACCAGGCCGACCACCGCCGGGTAGTCGTCGGTCGCGAAGTCGATCCGGGGCGTTAAGCCCGCCCGCTCGCACAGCTCGACCAGATGCCCCCGGCAGCGCGGGCAGCCCGCGATCCAGCGCTCGCCCGCGAGTTGGGCCAGCTCGGCGGGGCCGCCGCCGTCCGCGAGCCGGTGCCCGGGAGGGACGACGCACACCAGCGGGTCGCTCAGCAGCGGGCGCACCACCAGGTCGTCCCACGACTCCTCCGCGGGCGTCGGCAGGTCGGCGTAGCGGAAGGCCAGCGCGATGTCGCAGTCCCCGGCGCGCAGCATCTCCACGGAGCGCGGCGGCTCGGCCTCCACGAGCGAGATCTCCGTGCCCGGGTGCGCCGCCCGCATCTCCGCGACCGCGCCCGGCACCAGCGTCGCCGTCCCCGACGGGAAGGACGCCAGCCGCACCCGCCCGGCGCGCAGCCCGGCGATCGCGGCGATCTCCTCCTCGGCGGCGGTCAGCCCGGCCAGGATGCCGTCGGCGTGCCGGACCAGTGCCTCGCCCGCCTGCGTGAGCCGCATCTCGCGCGGGCCGCGCACCAGCAGCGGGGTGCCCGCCGACTGCTCCAGGGCCTTCATCTGCTGGCTGACCGCGGGCTGGGTGCAGCCCAGCGCGCGGGCGGCGGCCGAGAAGGAGCCGCCGCGCGCCACGGCCCGCAGCACGCGCAGGTGCCGTGCCTCCATCATCTCCCCACCATAAGCATTGCTTAGGGGTGAGCCCAAGAGATCAGCAATAGACTTTGCCCTGCTCCCGGTCCAGGCTGAGGTGCCATGAGCTCCGACACCACCGCTCCCCTTGACCTCACCAGCCCCCTCGCCCCCGCCGAATACCCGTCGTTGGCCCCCGGCTACCTCAACACCGCGACCGTCGGCATCCCCCCGGCCCGCGCCCTCGCCGCCCTGCACGACGCGCTCGGCCCCTGGGCCGCCGGGCACACCGGCGGCGACGCCTTCGAGGCCGCGGTCACCTCCGCCCGCGCCGCCTTCGCCCGGCTCGCGCACGTGCCCGCCGAGCAGGTCGCGCTGGCCGGGTCGGTCGCGGGCAGCGTCGGCCTGATCGCCACCGCCCTGCCGCCGGGCGCCGACGTCGTCGCGTACGAGCGGGATTTCAGCGCGCTCGTGCACCCCTTCGCCGCCCGCCCCGACATCACGCTGCGGCTCGTCCCGCTGGAGGAGCTGGCGGCTGCCGTACGGCCGGGGACCGCGCTGGTCGCCGTCAGCTCCGCGCAGTCGTCGGACGGCCGGGTCGCCGACCTGCCCGCGATCCGCGCCGCGGCCGCCGTGCACGGCGCCCGTACGCTCGTGGACGCCACGCAGTCCGCGGGCTGGCTGCCGCTGGACGCGTCGCTCGACGACTACGTGGTCTGCCACACCTACAAGTGGCTGTGCGCCCCGCACGGCGCCGCCTTCCTCACCGTACGGCCCGGCGCCGAGGACACCCTCGCGCCGACCTTCGCCGGCTGGTACGCCGCCGCCGACCGCGACTCCATCTACGGCCCCATCGCCGAACTCGCGCCGGGCGCACACCGCTTCGACACCCGCCCGGCCTATCTGCCGCACATCGCCGCCGCCGCGTCCTTCTCCCTCGTCGAGGAGCTGGGCGTCGACCGCGTCCACGCCCACGACACCGCGCTCGCGCAGCGCCTGCGCGACGGCTTCACCGCCCTGGGCTACTCCCCCGTGCCGGGCCCGTCCGCGATCGTCGCCGTCCCCGGCGTGCCGACCGCGGTGACCGACCGGCTGCGCGCCGCGGGCGCCTCCTTCGCCGCCCGCGCGGGGAATCTGCGGCTGGCGCCGCACTTCTACACCACCGCCGCCGACGTCGACCTCGTGCTGGCGGCGGCCTCGTAGCAGGCCCGCCCGGCTCCCTGAGATGCGCTTTCGGCCGATTCGACGAGACTGGGGGGAGAGGACGGGAGCGCTGTGCCGTGCCTCGCACGCCGGAGGCCCGGCGCGCCCCGTCACCATGCGCATCCATCGGGAGAAGGCGCACCGTGATGGACGAACCGCGGAACATCGGCCTGGCAGCCGCCATCGCCAGTGGCTATGTGCTCGGCCGTACCAAACGGGGCCAGGTGGCGCTGACAGCCGCCGCGCTCCTGGCCGGTCGGGGGCTGCGTCCTGGCAGCGCCCTGGCCGGCGCCGTCCGCAAGGTCCCCGGGATCCCGGGCGCCCCGGGCGGGACGGACGAGGACGAGGCCGAGGGCGACGGGAAGAAGCCCCGGCGCGGCGGGCCGCTCGGCAGGGCCGTCCGCGGGGTCGCCGACCGGGGCGCTTCCGCCCTGGGCGACACCCTGCGGGAACGCACCGCCGCGCTCGCCGGACTGGACGAGCCCCCGGCGGAGGAGGACACCGCCGAGGAGGAGGACAAGGGCGGCGAGGACGAGGACGACGAGCCCACGGGCGGTGGCGGCGACTCGCGGAAGAAGGACACGCGGAGCGCGTCACCGACCCGCGGCTCCTCCCGTCCGGCGAAGAAGGCCGCCCAGTCCACCCGGTCCACGGCCCGGAAGAAGGCACCGGCCGGGAAGCCGTCCGGGACGGCCGCGCGCGGCGGCAAGCAGACCGGCGGCGCGAAGGCCCCCGGGAAGGCGGCCGGGAAGACCGCGCGGAAGACGGCACCGAAGGCGGGCAAGGCCGCGGGGACCGCGAAGAAGGCCCAGCCGCGGGCCGCGTCCGGCTCACGAACGCAACGGGACAGGTGATCCGATGGCAACCGGACAGAAGAACGCGGAAACGGACCAGGGCCCCCTGGCGATGCTGCGCCACGAGCTGGGCCAGTACATGTCCGCCCGGACCCGCCGCGCCGCCCGCACGGTCGGCACGAGGCTGCGGGACGCGACCGACCGCGTCGCGCAGGAGGAGGACGGCGGCACGCTCCCGAAGGTCGGCTCGCGCGTCCTGCACGGCGAATCCCCCGCGAAGGCCCTCGCGGAGGAGACCGTCGGTGGTACGGCGAGCGGGGTCGCCGGGAAGATCAAGAACGCGGTGACGCCGGGGGACGACTCCGAGGACGACGACTCCGGAGGCGGCGGCGGCGACGGGACGACCGACACCAAGGCGACCAACATCGTCGAGGTGATCGACGTCGGTGTGCCGCTGCGCACCGCCTACGACCACTGGACCGAGTACGAGTCCTTCAGCGGCTTCGCGAAGGCCGTCCAGAGCGCGGAGCGCGGCGACGACACCACGAGCGAGTGGATGGTCAAGATCGGCCCGTCCACCCGGACGTGGAAGGCCACCGTCCAGGAGCAGCTGCCGGACGACCGGATCGTGTGGACGACCGAGGGCTCGTCCGGCACCACGCAGGGAGCCGTCAGCTTCCACGAGATCACCCCGACCCTGACCAGGATCATCCTCGTCCTGGTCTACTCCCCGACCGGCTTCGTCGAGAAGACCGGCAACCTCTGGCGCGCCCAGGGCCGCCGGGCCCGGCTGGACTTCAAGAACTTCCAGCGGTACGTGACCTTCGCCGACGAGGAGGCCGAGGGCTGGCGCGGCGAGATCCGCGAGGGCCAGGTGGTGCGCACGCACGAGGAGGCCATGGCGGAGGAGGGGGAGCTGGAGGACGGGGACCAGGACGAGACCGAGGACGACGAGGACGACGACGGGACGGACGAGGGCGAGGACGATGACTGACGAGCGGAGCCCCGCCCCCTCCGCCGGGCGCCCGGACTCCCGGGATCCCGGCGCGCAGCCCGACGTCCACCTGGATGTGCCCACGCTGCACGTCGACGGGCTCAACCTGCATGTGCAGGACCTGCACGCGCGGGTGGCGCTGCACGCCGAGGTCCTGGACGTGCTCAAGCTGGAGGTCGGCGCGGAGGCGCACCTCGGCGACGTCGAGCTCGACCTGTCGGGCGTCGACGCGCAGGCGCTGCTGGACGTCCGGCTGGACAACGTCGCCGCGATCCTGTCCGACGTCCTGCGCACCCTCGACCGGAACCCGGAACTCGTGGAGCGCATCACCGCCCCCGCGGGCGAGGCCGTGGCCGCGGTCGGCCGCGAGACCGGCCGCGCGGCCGGGGAACTCGCCCCGGCGGCGGGGAAGGCCGTGGAGAACACGGGCGAGGCCGCGGGGAAGGCCGTCGAGAGCACCGGCGAGGCCGCGGGGAAGGCCGTGCAGGACACGGGCGAGGCGGCGGGCGACGCGGCCGGTACGGCCACCGGCGCGGCCACCGGCGCGGTCGAGGACGCCGTGGACGACACGGTGGAGGGCACCTCGCACATGACGAGCGACGCGACGGACCAGGACGCGCCGGAGGCGGAAGACGCCGAGGTCACGGAAGACGCCGAACGCGCCCCGCGCGCCGGCCGCACGCCCGATCCCGCACCCGGCGCGGAGCCCGCCGACGCCGGCACCTCGTCCCGGCGCGGCCGCCGGTCCCGCGGCCGGCGGGGCTCCGGCTCCTCCGCGCGGGGCCCGCGTACCGCCCGCCGGCCCCGCGCCGCGGCGCGCGCCGACAAGCGCAGGCACACCACCCGCACCCGCCGCACCTCCGACACGGGCTGACCGGGCCGCTCCCGGCCAGCGCCCGGCCGGTGCCAGGCCGGTGCCAGGCCGGTGCCAGGCCTGCGGAAATACGGTTGGCCGGGGCAGTGGCCGGTGGTGGAATGCCGTCAATGGACAACAACCACGTACTCGCGCTCTTCGACCGCCAGATGCGCCGCGACGCCCCGCCGGAGAGCCCCACCACCCGCGTCGACCGCCTCGACGGGGTCGTACGGCAGGTCGGCACCGGGCCCCACGAATGGTGCGGCGTCCTGTGGTCCGACCTGGACGAGACGACCGCGGACGCGGCCATCGGCGCGCAGCTGGAGTGGCTGGGCACCGCCGAGGCGGCGGAGCGGGAGTTCGAGTGGAAGACCTACGCGCACGACCGCCCCGCCGACCTCGGCGAGCGGCTGCGCGCGGCCGGTTTCACGCCCGAGCCCGCCGAGACGCTCATGGTCGGCGACATCGCCGAGGTCATCGCCCGCACCGAGGGCGCGGCGCTCCCCGCGGGCGTCCGGCTGGAGCCGGTCACCGACGCCGCGGGCGTCGACCTCGCGGCGGCCGTCCACGAGCAGGCCTTCGGTACGAGCGCGGAGCGGCTGCGGGCGCGCATGCTCGACCAGATCGCCGAGCGCGGCGACACCGTCAGCATCGTGGTCGCGATGGCCGGCGACGAGCCGGTGTGCGCGGCCCGCATGGAGTTCTGCCCCGGCACGGAATTCGCCGGGCTGTGGGGCGGCGGCACCGTCGAGCGCTGGCGTGGCAAGGGCATCTACCGCGCCCTGGTCGCCCACCGCGCGCGCCTCGCGCAGGCCGCGGGCTACGGCTACCTCCAGGTCGACGCGTCCGACCAGAGCCGCCCGATCCTCCAGCGCCTCGGCTTCGCGGCGCTGAGCGTCACGACGCCGTACCTGATCACGGCTCCCGCGTAGGGCGCCCCCCGCGTAGGCGCGCCCGGCCCGCCCGCGTACCCCTCTCCGTCCCCCCACCAGGAGGCACAGCCCGTGCACGTACTGAGCGTCAACGTCGGGCGGCCGCAGCCGAATCCGTGGAAGGGGCTGGAGGCCACCGGCATCGACAAGCAGCCGGTCGCCGGGCCGGTCGCCGTCACCGCGCCCGGTCCCAAGGGCACGGGCGCGGTGGGCCTGGCCGGGGACCGGGTGTACGACGTCAAGCACCACGGGGGCACCCACCAGGCCGTCTACGCCTTCGCGCGCGAGGACCTGGACCGCTGGGCGGACGTGTTCGGCCGCGACCTGCCCAGCGGCTCCTTCGGGGAGAACCTGACGACCGCGGGCTACGACGTCAACGAGGCCCTGATCGGCGAGCGCTGGCGCATCGGCGGGCCCGGCGGCCCGCTCCCGGAGGTGTCCTGCCCGCGCATCCCGTGCGTGACCTTCGCCGGGTGGCTCGGCGAGCGGGGCTGGATGAAGCGCTTCACGCAGGACGCGCGGCCCGGCCCGTACCTGCGGGTCGTCGAGCCGGGCGAGCTGGCCGCGGGCGACAGGCTGGAGGTCGTCCGGCGCCCGGACCACGAGGTGACGGTGAGCGTCTCCTTCCGCGCCTTCACCACGGAACCCGAGCTGCTGCCCCGCCTGCTGGACGCGGACGCGCTGCCGCCGGAGGACCTGGCGGCGGTCCGCAAACGCCTGGGCTGAGCGGGGCGGGCGCCCCGTACGCTGCCCCGTATGACGACTTCCCTCATCACGGGCGCGACGGCCGGCATCGGCGCGGCCTTCGCCCGGCGCCTCGCCGCCGACGGGCACGGCCTGGTGCTGGTCGCGCGCGACGCCGTACGGCTCACCGAGCGCGCCGAGGAGCTGCGCGGGCGGTACGGCGTCGACGTCGAGGTGCTGCAGGCCGACCTCGCCGCGGACGGCGGCATCGCGGCGGTCGAGGAGCGGCTGCGCAGCCCCGTCCTGCCGCCGGTGGACGTCCTGGTCAACAACGCGGGCTTCGGCCAGAGCGGCCGCTTCCCCGACGCCCCGATGGCCGACGAGCTGCGCATGCTCAGGCTGCACTGCGAGGCGGTGCTGCGGCTCACCGCGGCCGCGGCCGAGGGCATGCGCGAGCGCGAGCGCGGCTTCGTCGTCAACGTGGCGTCGGTCGCGGCGTTCATGCCGCGCGGCACGTACGCGGCGAGCAAGGCGTGGGTCGTCCGCTTCACCGAGGGCGCCGCCCTCGACCTGCGCGGCTCCGGCATCCGCCTCCTCGCGCTGTGCCCGGGCTTCGTGCGTACCGAATTCCACGAGCGGGCGGGCATGGACGCGACCCGCCTGCCGCGCTTCGCCTGGCTGGACGCGGACGCGGTGGTCTCCGCGGCGCTGCGCGACCTGGCCCGCGGCCGCGTCGTGAGCGTCCCCGACGTCCGCTACAAGGCCGCGGTGGCGCTGGCCCGGCACGTCCCCTCCCGCCTTTTCGGCGCCGCCTCGACGACCGCGGGACGCCGCTACGACCCCAAGCGCGGGTGAACGGCGCTCGGTCGTACGTTCCTCCGCCACGCTCACGGCTGGCACTCCGCTTGACCGAGTGCTAAGAGCGGCCTACGCTCACTTCTGGCACTCAGCGAGCCTGAGTGCCAGAACTCAGCGACGAGGCAGGTCCGGCACCCGCGACGACGGGCCTACCAGGTCGCCGACCCTGACAGACACTCCCGTGAGCCCTTTGAAGGGGGAGGTCGGATCGTGACGACCGCCAGCACCAAGGTTGCCATCAAGCCGCTTGAGGACCGCATCGTGGTCCAGCCGCTCGACGCCGAGCAGACCACGGCCTCGGGCCTGGTCATTCCGGACACCGCCAAGGAGAAGCCCCAGGAGGGCGTCGTCCTGGCCGTGGGTCCGGGCCGCTTCGAGGACGGCCAGCGGCTGCCCCTCGACGTCGCCGTCGGCGACGTCGTGCTGTACAGCAAGTACGGCGGCACCGAGGTGAAGTACAACGGCGAGGAGTACCTCGTCCTCTCGGCGCGCGACGTTCTCGCGATCGTCGAGAAGTAAGTCCCCGGCTGCACAAGCCCTTGATCCCGCCCCGGGTGTCCCAGCCTTGCGGCAGGGTCCCCGGGGCGGGGTTGTTCCGCCGTCCTGATCGTCCGTGACGACGTGTTAGACGAGTAGACGAGGTAGTTCGCAGGCATGGCCAAGATTCTGAAGTTCGACGAGGACGCCCGTCGCGCCCTGGAGCGCGGCGTCAACAAGCTCGCCGACACCGTGAAGGTGACCATCGGCCCCAAGGGCCGCAATGTCGTCATCGACAAGAAGTTCGGTGCGCCGACCATCACCAACGACGGCGTGACGATCGCCCGTGAGGTCGAGCTGGAGGACCCGTACGAGAACCTGGGCGCCCAGCTCGTCAAGGAGGTGGCGACCAAGACCAACGACATCGCGGGTGACGGCACCACCACCGCGACCGTGCTGGCCCAGGCGCTGGTCCGCGAGGGCCTGCGCAACGTCGCCGCCGGCGCGTCCCCCGCCTCCCTGAAGAAGGGCATCGACGCCGCGGTCAAGGCCGTCTCCGACGAGCTGCTGGCCACCGCGCGCGCGATCGAGGGCAAGGACGACATCGCCGCCGTCGCCGCGCTGTCGGCGCAGGACAAGCAGGTCGGCGAGCTGATCGCCGAGGCGATGGACAAGGTCGGCAAGGACGGTGTCATCACCGTCGAGGAGTCCAACACCTTCGGGCTGGACCTGGAGTTCACCGAGGGCATGGCCTTCGACAAGGGCTACCTCTCGCCGTACTTCGTCACCGACCAGGAGCGGATGGAGGCCGTCCTCGACGACCCGTACATCCTCATCCACCAGGGCAAGATCTCCTCGATCCAGGACCTGCTGCCGCTGCTGGAGAAGGTCATCCAGGCGGGTGGCTCCAAGCCGCTGCTGATCATCGCCGAGGACGTCGAGGGCGAGGCGCTCTCCACCCTGGTCGTCAACAAGATCCGCGGCACGTTCAACGCCGTCGCGGTCAAGGCGCCCGGCTTCGGTGACCGCCGCAAGGCCATGCTCGGCGACATCGCGACCCTCACCGGTGCGACCGTCATCGCCGAGGAGGTCGGCCTCAAGCTCGACCAGGCCGGTCTGGACCTGCTCGGCTCCGCGCGCCGCGCCACCATCACCAAGGACGAGACCACCATCGTCGACGGTGCCGGCGACAAGTCCGAGATCGAGGGCCGCGTCTCCCAGATCAAGGCGGAGATCGCCACCACCGACTCCGACTGGGACCGCGAGAAGCTCCAGGAGCGCCTGGCGAAGCTCGCGGGCGGCGTGTGCGTCATCCGTGTCGGCGCGGCCACCGAGGTCGAGCTGAAGGAGAAGAAGCACCGCCTGGAGGACGCGATCTCCGCGACCCGCGCGGCCGTCGAGGAGGGCATCGTCTCCGGCGGTGGCTCCGCGCTCGTCCACGCCGTCAAGGTGCTCGGCGAGAACCTGGGCAAGGAGGGCGACGAGGCCACCGGCGTCGCCGTCGTCCGCCGCGCCGCCGTCGAGCCGCTGCGCTGGATCGCCGAGAACGCCGGCCTGGAGGGCTACGTCATCACCTCCAAGGTCGCCGAGCTCGACAAGGGCCACGGCTTCAACGCCGCGACCGGCGAGTACGGCGACCTGGTCAAGGCCGGCGTCATCGACCCGGTCAAGGTCACCCGCTCCGCGCTGGAGAACGCCGCGTCGATCGCCTCCCTCCTCCTGACGACCGAGACCCTGGTCGTCGAGAAGAAGGAAGAGGAGCCCGAGGCCGCGGGCGGCCACAGCCACGGCCACTCCCACTGACCCCTTCCGGGCCCTGACGCCCGCCACCCCCTTCACCGGGGTGGCGGGCGTCCGCCGTTCCGGCCCGTCGCAGAAGATCCCGCACCCGCAGCCTTCCGCCCAGGGCTACGTGGCCCAGCCACCGACAGCGCCGTCCGCGCTGCCTCCTCGCGACGCTCATGGAGCGGCCGTAGCCGCGCAAGTCGTAGCCGTCTGCGCACCTGGCACGCGCGGGAGCCCGCGCCGTACCCTTCCGCCATGTCTGCCGACGGTCCCGCTCCCGGCCAGGTTCCTGTCGCTCGACGCCTCGTCCTCTGGGACGTGGACCACACCCTGGTCAGCATCGGCGACGGCTTCAGCCGGGCTGTCTACGCCGAGGCGTTCGAGCGCGTGACGGGGCGCCCGCTCGGTCCGCTGGCCGACATGGCCGGCCGTACTGATCGGGCGATCACCGCGGAGACCCTGCGGCTCAACGGCGTGCCCGAACCGGAAACCCTCGCCCCTGACTTCTATGCCGCCCTCGCGGTGGCCGCCGAGCACCGGGTGGACCGGATGCGGGAGGTCGGTACCGTTCTGCCCGGCGCCCGGGAAGCGCTGTTCACCTGCGCCGCGCACCACGCGGTCCAGAGCGCCGTCACCGGCAACATACGGCCGATCGCCGTCATCAAACTCGGCGCGTTCGGCCTCGGCGACGCCCTCGACTTCACGGTGGGCGGCTACGGCGACGACGGCAGCGACCGCGCCGACCTGGTGCGCCTGGCCCGCGGACGGGCCTCCGCGAAGTACGGCCAGGACTTCTCCGGCCACCTGACCGTCGTCGTCGGCGACACCCCGCACGACGTCCGCGGGGCGCGGGACGCCGACGCGCTGGCCGTGGCGGTCGCGACCGGCGGCAGCACGGTGGAGGAACTGCGCGCGGCCGGAGCGGACGTCGTCCTGGCCGACCTCCGGGACTTCACGCAGCGGGTCTCGGACAGCCTCGTCCCCCGGCCCGGGCCGGGGGCGGCCTGCTGACTCTTACGACCGGAGCGGCCCGCGGGCTCAGGCGCGGCGCGACCAGTCCTTGTCCAGGCGGTCGGTCAGGCCCGCCGCCGCGAAGGCGGTGAGCAGGTCGGCGCGGCCCTCGGTGAAGTGGGCCCAGCTGTCGTGGTGGGCCGGGACGACGCGGCGGGCGGCGAGGATGCGGGTGGCTTCGGCGGCCTGGGCGCTGTCCAGGACGAGGGGGGCGCCGTCGAAGAGCGCGGGGAAGCGGGGGGCTCCCGCGAAGAGGACGGCGGTGTCCACCGGGGCGAAGCGCGCGGCGATCTCCCGGACGGCGTCCAGGGAGGCGTTGTCGCCGCTGACGTAGACCGTGGGCAGGCCCTCCCCGGTCAGGACGAAGCCGACGACCTGGCCGGTGGACGGCTCGACCTGCTCGCGCGGGCCGGGGCCGTGGATGGCGGGCACGGCCGTGACGGTGACGGCGCCGCCGTCCGGGCGCTCCAGCTCGACCGTCTCCCAGTCGGCCAGGCCCCTGGCGCTCCCGCCGAGGCGCTCGCCGCCACCGGGGGTGGTCAGGGTGAGGGGGACGTCGGCGAGCAGGGCGCGGCCGGAGTCGTCGAGGTTGTCGGCGTGCTCGTCGTGGGAGAGCAGGACGACGTCGACGCGGCCGAGGTCGGCGGGGGTGCCGCTGGCGGGGGCGGTCTTGGTCAGGACCGGGCGGCCGGGGCGGCTGTAGTCGCCGGGGCCGTCGAACGTCGGGTCGGTCAGGAACCGCAGGCCGCCGTACTCGAACGCGGCGGTCGGGCCGCCGAACGTACGGACGGGGAACTGGTCGGCGGTGGGCTGGGACATCACGTCTCCCTCGTTTCTCACGTGAAAACGCCTCGTTTTCCGTGAAGTCAGCCTAGGCAAGCATCACGGAAAAACGCAAGCGCTACCATGAGAGGCATGGACGACACCCCGGCCACCGGCACCGCGCAGCCCGCCCTGCCCCCGGCGCCCGGCGCCGACCGGTACCGCTCCCTGGACTTCGCCGACACCGCCGCGCACCTGCCCGCCGGGCAGAGCTACGACCAGCTCGCGACCCCCGCGTCCGCCACGATCTGGCTCACCGCGCACGACCTGATCGGCCCGGACGTGCGGGTCTACGAGATCTGCACGCAGCGGATGCGCACGCTGCGCACGCACGTACGCGCCCTCTTCGCCGCCCGCGTCGAGGGCACCGCCCCGCCCGAGGCGTCCCTGCACGCGCTCAACACGGCGCTCACGGCCGTCCCCACCGCGCCCCTGCTCGCCTGGGGCGAGGCCGAGGGCCCGCACCGCGTCCAGGAGCACCCCACCGACGAGGCCGTCAACCACGTGCTGGCCGCCCTCGCCGCCGACGCCGCCGACCTGCTCACCGGCCCCGACGCCGGCATCCTCGCCGCCTGCGGCTCCGCCCCCTGCGACCGCTTCCTGCTGCGCACCCACGGCCGCCGCCACTGGTGCTCCACCCGCTGCGGCGACCGCGCCCGCGCCGCCCGCGCGTACGCCCAGCGCGGCGCCGCCTCCGGCTGACGGCGGGGGAGAATGGGCGGGTGACGCCCGAGGACCTGGACATACTGCTGGCGCCCGGCGGACAGGAGCTGCTTGCGGCCCTGCGCGGGCACGACCCCGCCGACGACCTCGCCGTCGCGACCCGGCTGCGGCGGACGTACGAGGCCCCGCTCGTCGCCGCGGCCCTCACGCAGACGCGGCTGCGGCAGCGCGGCGCCGCGAAGTTCGGGGCCGACGCCGAGCGCATGTACTTCACGCCGCACGGCCTGGAGCAGTCCACGCGCGCGGCCGTCGCCGACCACCGCGCCCGGCGGTTCGCCGCGTCCGGCGCCGGCGGCGTCCTCGACCTGTGCTGCGGGGTGGGCGGGGACGCGCTCGCCCTGCTGCGCGCGGGCCTGGCGGTCACCGCGGTCGACCGCGACCCGCTGACCTGCGCCGTCGTACGGGCGAACGCCGACGCGCTGGGGCTCGGCGAGCGGCTGGAGGTCGTGTGCGCGGACGTCGCGGACGTCGGCCCCGGCGACCACGACGGCGTCTTCGTCGACCCCGCCCGCCGCACCGCCCGCGGCCGCGTCTTCGACCCCGAGGCGTATTCACCGCCCCTGTCCTGGGCGCTGGAGGCCGCCGCGAAGGGCGCGCCGGGCGCGGTGAAGGTCGCGCCGGGCATCCCGCACGAGGCGGTGCCGCCGGGCGCGGAGGCCGAATGGATCTCGGACGGCGGCGACGTCAAGGAGGCGGTGCTGTGGTTCGGCGCCCCCGGCGTCTCCAGGCGGGCGACCCTGCTCCCCTCCGGCGCCACCCTCACCGGCCGCGGCCTCCCCGACCCGCAGGTCCGCCCCGTCGCCCGCTACCTGTACGAGCCGGACGGCGCCGTCATCCGCGCCCACCTCGTCGCCGAGGCCGCGGAGGAGCTGGACGGCGGCCTCGTCGATCCGACCATCGCCTACATCACCGCGGACGAGCTGCGCCCGACCCCGTACGCCACCGCGTACGAGATCACCGACGTCCTCCCCTTCCACCTCAAGCGCCTCAAGGCCCTCCTCCGCGAACGCGAGGTCGGAACCCTGACGGTGAAGAAGCGCGGCTCCGCGGTCGACCCCGAAGACCTCCGCCGCCGCATCCGCCCCCAGGGCCCGAACGCGGCGACCGTCTTCCTGACGCGGGTGGCGGGGGCCCCCACGATGCTCCTGGGGCACCCGGCGGGTTAGCCGCGCGGCAGCGGCTCGCTGACGGTCAGGCCCTTGTCCAGGGCCGTCACCAGGGCGTCCGCGAGGGGCGGGAAGCGGGGGGTGGCCCACTCGTGGGTCAGGGTGAGGAAGGCGAGGAGGTCTTGCTGGGCGGTGTGGAGGATCGAGGGGAGGGTGGGCAGGGGGATCCGCACCGGGGGGCATGAGGGGGGCTCGGGGGCTTCGGCGCCGTCGGGCCAGAGGTGGACGGCGCCGGGGTGGTGTTCGAAGCGGGGGGACGGGGCGTGGCCGAGCCACAGGGATTCGCCGGCCGGGACGTCGAGCCATTCGCGCCAGTCTTCCAGGCCGCAGCAGCAGCCGGGGGTGACGGTGGTGCCGGTCGCGGTGTCGTGGAAGCGCAGGCCGCCCGGGGCGAGGATCTTCTCCGCCTCCGCCAGGCCGCGTATCAGGCCCTCCGCGTCCGTGGGGTAGTCGCCGTCGCCCGCCCGCGCGTTGTAGTCGGCGAGCATCGCCAGCGCGCTGCCCACCTCCTCCGCCGTCATCCGGCCCGACAGCGGCGCGAACTGGTACGGCGGGAAGCCGGCCACCGGCCAGAAGGGGAAGTCGCGGACCTCCGGGGTCTCCAGCACGGGCTCGACGATCAGCACCCCGTCGCCTCCCTCAGCTCCTCCGGGGGCCGTCCGGCCAGGTAGCGGCGGGCCGCCTCGACCGCCTCCGCGAGGAAGTGGTCGTGGGAGACGTCCCAGCTGTCGCTCCAGTCGTCGAGGTTGTTCGCGCAGATCACCAGCTCTTGCAGCTCCTCGGGGTAGCCGAGTTCCGTGGCGACGGTCCAGATGTCGTACGCACCGGCGGCGGGGTCGAGCGAGCCCTCGGCGATGCGGGCGGCGGTCCAGGTGGCCAGCGCCCACTGCGCGGCGACGGGGTCGGCGGGCGGGTGGAAGCGGAGGCCCAGCTCGTCCAGGACGTCGTCGAAGAGCGCGTGGGCCTCGGGCTCCTCCCGCTTCAGGAGGCCGGCCAGCAGGGCGAGGGACGGGGCGTCGACGTCGGCGAGGAGGGCGTCCAGACCTGCCTGGATGAGCCGGTCGGAGCCGGTGTACCGGCCGAACGCCTGCTCGCGGCCTATCGTGTCGAGCTGCTTGAGCGCTTCGTCGCGGGTCATCCGAGGTCCCCCGGTCGGCGGCTGGGAGCAGCAGGCTCGCACACCGCCCGGCGCGGCCACCACCGGGTTACGGCTCCTCCACCGCCACCGACGTGAAGCGCCAGCGGTGGACCTCGCGGCGGGTCAGCTCCTCCGGCGGGGAGGGCAGCTCCACCGCGTCGTCCGCGGACGGCCACCAGGTCAGGACGAGGACGCGGTCGCCCGGCGCGGTGAAGAACTCGCGGCGCAGGTACGGGCCGGGCGGGGCGGCGGCGCGGGCCCAGGCCAGGAGGGCGGGGCCGGCGCCGGGGGCGGCGGCGGCCTCCCACATCGACGTCAAAGGCATGCTCAGCCGTAGAGGTTCTCGGCGGAGACCTCGTGGACGTGCTCGTGGGTGTGGCCGGGGACGGAGACCTCCGTGACGGGGAGGGAGGAGTCGGCCGGGAGGTCGAGGGTGGAGGCGGCGCGGCCGCGGGCGACCATCTCGGCGCCGAGGGCGGCGACCATCGCGCCGTTGTCCGTGCACAGGCCGGGGCGGGGGACGCGCAGCCGGATCCCGGCGGCCTCGCAGCGCTCCATGGCGAGCGAGCGCAGCCGGGAGTTCGCGGCGACACCGCCGCCGATCATCAGATGGTCGACGCCGTTGTCCCGGCACGCGCGGATCGCCTTGCGGGTCAGGACGTCCACGACGGCCTCCTGGAAGGACGCGGCCACGTCCGCGACCGGCACGTCCTGGCCGTCGCGGCGGCGGGCCTCGACCCAGCGGGCCACGGCGGTCTTCAGGCCGGAGAAGGAGAAGTCGTAGAGCGGGTCGCGGCCGCCGGTGAGGCCGCGGGGGAAGGCGATCGCGGCGGGGTCGCCCTCGCGGGCGTGCCGGTCGATCGCGGGGCCGCCGGGGAAGCCGAGGCCGAGGACGCGGGCGACCTTGTCGAAGGCCTCGCCGGCCGCGTCGTCGATGGTCGAGCCCAGCGGCCGCACGTCGGAGGTGATGTCCGGGGCGAGCAGCAGCGAGGAGTGGCCGCCGGAGACCAGCAGGGCCATCGTCGGCTCGGGCAGCGCGCCGTGTTCGAGCTGGTCGACGCAGATGTGCGACGCGAGGTGGTTGACGCCGTAGAGCGGCTTGCCGAGCGCGTACGCGTACGCCTTCGCCGCCGACACGCCGACGAGCAGCGCGCCCGCGAGGCCGGGTCCGGCGGTCACCGCGATGCCGTCGAGGTCGCGGGCGCTGATCCCGGCCTGCTTCAGGGCCCGCTGGATCGTCGGAACCATCGCCTCCAGGTGGGCGCGGCTGGCGACCTCGGGGACGACGCCGCCGTAGCGGGCGTGCTCGTCCACGCTGGAGGCGACCGCGTCGGCGAGCAGCGTGTGCCCGCGCACGATTCCGACGCCGGTCTCGTCGCACGAGGTCTCGATGCCGAGTACGAGGGGTTCGTCAGCCATGGGTTCGTTCCTCAGCCGTTGTCGATGTTCATTGCCGGGTCGGCGCGGCGCATCACGAGCGCGTCGATGTTGCCCGGCTGGTAGTAGCCCTTGCGGAAGCCGATCGGCTCGAAGCCGAACCGCTCGTAGAGCCGCTGCGCGCGCGGGTTGTCGACCCGCACCTCCAGCAGCACCTCGTGGCATTCCGCGTCCGTCGCGGCCTGGAGCAGCGCCCCGAGCAGCCGGGCGCCGAGCCCGGTGCCCCAGTGGTCGCGGGCGACGGCGATGGTCTGCACGTCACCCGTCCCGGCGACCGCGGCGAGCCCCGCGTAGCCGACGACACGTCCCTCGGACGTCTCCGCGACGAGGTACGTGCGGGTGGCCGCCGGGTGCCGGGCGTCGGCCAGCTCGGACCAGAACATGCCGCGCGACCAGGCGTCGTCGGGGAAGAGGTCGTGTTCGAGGCCGATGACGCGGTCCAGGTCCCACCAGCGCATGTCCCGCAGCAGCACCGCCGCCGCGTCGGGAGCCGTACGAGGGGCCGTGCTCACGTCGGCAGGACCGCCTTGTAGCCGGCCGGCACCTGCGCGTCCGGGCGGCGCAGGTAGAGCGGCAGCGGCGGCAGGAAGTCCGCGCCGGTCGCGAGCCGGTGCGCGGCGAGCGCCGCGAGCGCGCCGGCGGACTGGTGCGCGGGGTCGGGGCGGCGGTCCGGGAAGGCGTCGGGGTAGAGCGCGGCGCCCGCGCCGACCGCGGGCAGCGCGCGGACGTCCTCCGGCAGGTCGGCGGCGCGGTCCACGGCGGGCTCCGTGACGCGCGCGGCGGGGCCGTCGTAGCGCGCCCAGTACACCTCTTTGCGGCGCGCGTCGGTCGCGACGGTGAAGGGCCCTTCGAGCCCGGCCTCCCCCGCGGCCCACGCGAGCCCGTCGAGCGTGCACACGCCGTGCACGGGTACGCCGAGGGCGTCGCCGAAGGAGGCGGCGGTGACCAGGCCGACGCGCAGACCCGTGTACGGGCCCGGGCCGACGCCGACGACCAGGCCGGTGACCTCGTCCAGCGCGCGCCCCGCGGCGGTCAGCACCCGGTCGACGGCGGGCACGAGCAGCTCGCCGTGCCGGCGCGCGTCGACGACCGTGGACTCGGCGAGCACCCGCTCCCCGTCGTGCAGGGCGGCGGTCACGGCGGGCGTGGCGGTGTCGAAGGCAAGCAGCAGCACGCCCCCCAGGGTACGGGCAGCGCCCGCGGCCCCGTTCCGCCGGTCACCGCGGCTGCTACCGTCAACGGGGAGCGAGCGCGCAACCGGAGTGGAGGACACCCGTGGCAGTCAAGGCCGGCACCCTGGTCTCCGGGTTGACCGCGGGCGCGATCGCGATCATCGCGGTCCTCGCGGCCCAGGCGTCGGGCTCCGCCCCCAAGACGCCCGCGGCGCACTCGGCTCCGCCGCCGAAGAAGTCCGCGACCGTCAAGCCGACCCCGAAGTCGTACCCGCTGCCGCCGCACTCGGGCATAGGCAAGCGGGTCGTCTACAGCATCGGCCAGCAGCGGGTGTGGCTCGTCGACGACGGCAACAAGGTGCAGCGCACGTACGCGGTCGTCGCGGGTGACGTGAAGCCCACGAAGGGCATCCACCACGTCTTCTTCCGCCGCGACCTCGGTACGGGCGGCGACGGCAAGCAGGTCGAGCACACCGTGCTGTTCGCTACCCGCGGGGTGGCGAACATCGGCTTCAGCGCCGCGGTGGACGGTTCCCTCCCGAAGCCGGGCGCCCACAGCTCCGCGATCCGCGCGGGACGCGCCGACACGACGGCGCTCTGGCAGTTCGCGACGATGGGTCTTGCGATCAATGTGATGGCGTGACGCGCCGGGCTGCCCCTCGCGGTGGCCCGCGCGACCTTCTGCCGGTGGGGGCTGAGCGCGCAGTTCCCCGCGCCCCTTTTCGCGCGGGGCTGCCCCTTGCGGTGGAGTCCGCGATCTTCCCGCCGTCGTGGCTTGTCGCGCAGTTCCTCGCGCCCCTGGTTTGTTGCCCTGCGCGGCAGACGCGAACTCTTACCGCGCAGGGTGAGCGTTTTTAGGGGCGCGGGGAACTGCGCGCGCAACCCACCACCGGGGGAAGGTCCCGGTACAGGCGCAAGTGGCAGCCTGGAGGGCTCACCCGAACCCGGAAGGGTTACGCCGCGTCCCGGGACGGGGGGACCTCCGCGGGCGCGGGCTCCGCGGGCGCGGCCGGCGGGGGTGGGGGCGGCGTGGAGACGAGGCGCGCGGCCTCCGCCGAGGCCAGCACGTCCTTGAACTCAGGCGCCGCAGGCACAGGCATCGTGACCTCCCCGAACGGTGGAAGTTAGGCAGCCCTAACAAAGGGTACCGGAACCAGGACATCACGGTCCGGCCCCGTACGCAACAACTTCCCGACAGCCTGTCGGTTCATGCCCCCCGGGCGCCCCGGCGCACGCGAGCGCGCCCGGCGCACACGCCCCCCGCGGCGCACGCCGCCCCGTGCTCCCGTACGCCCGCGCCCCGCGACACCGCGGCCACGGAGCGTCACGCGCTACGGGACGAGCGGCGAAAGCTCCACAGCCGCCCAGCGCGGCCCGATGCCGCTCACCGTCACGATGCGCGCGTCGTCGTCCGCGTCCGGCGCGGAGCCGACCGTGCGCTCGATGACGACCTGGAGCCGCGCCTCCGACAGCTCCTCGACCTTGCCCTCGCCCCATTCGACGACCACCACCGACTCCGGCAGCGAGACGTCGAGATCGAGGTCCTCCATCTCGTCGAGCCCGCCGCCCAGGCGGTACGCGTCGACGTGGACCAGCGCGGGGCCGCCGGTCAGCGAGGGGTGGACGCGGGCGATGACGAAGGTCGGGGACGTGACGGCGCCGCGGACGCCGAGGCCCTCGCCGAGCCCGCGGGTCAGCGTGGTCTTGCCCGCGCCCAACTCCCCGTTGAGCAGGACCAGGTCGCCGGGCCCGAGCAGGGCGGCGAGCCGCCGGCCCAGGTCGCGCATGCGCTCGGGGGTGCGTACGGTGACGCGGACCGCGGGGGGGAGGCGGTCCTGCGTGCCCGTCGGGTGGCGGTCGTCGTGCGGTGTGCCCATGTACGGGAAGCCTACGCGCCGTACGCCCCCGATCCGCCGCACGTCACCCGCCGTACACGGGCTGTGCATCACCCGCTGCGGCCAGTTCGCGCAACCCGTCGCCGACCGGCGCGCGGACGGAGTCGGCGGCGTGCGCTATGAGCCGGGCGAGCGCCGGGTTGACGACGTCGGGGCGCTCGAAGGTCACCAGGTGGCCCGCGCCGGGGACGATCAGGACCTCGGCCGCCGGCAGCCGCTCGGCGATCTCGGTGCTGTGGGCGCTCGGCGTGAGCAGGTCCTTGTCACCGGCGAGCACGAGCGCGGGCAGCCCGTCGAGGACGGCGAGCGCCTCGCCCTTCTCGTGCTCGGTGAAGGCGGGGTAGAACTCGGCGACGACGTCGATCGGCGTGGACTCGATGAGCCGCTCGGCGAAGCGCTCGACGCCGGGCTCGACGTCCGAGCCGAACGAGTAGCGCTTGATGACGCCCGCGAACAGCTCGGCGGTCGCCTTCCGGGCGCGCTCCACCAGCTCGGCCTGGCTGCCCATGATCCTCAGCAGGCCCGGCGCGACCGCCCGGAAGGCCCGCGCGCCGACCGCGGGCAGCCCGAGGGTGACGGCGGCGAGCTTGCCGGACGAGGTCGAGAGGAAGCCGGCGCCCGCGACGCGCTCGCGCACGTACTCCGGGTACTGGTCGGCGAAGGCCATCACCGTCATGCCGCCCATCGAGTGCCCGACGAGCACGACCGGGCCCTGCGGCACAGCCGCGTCCAGCACCGCCTTCAGGTCGCGGCCGAGCTGGTCGATGGTGACCGGGCCGCCCGCGGCCTGGTCGCGGCCGCGCTCGCTGCGGCCGTGGCTGCGCTGGTCCCAGTAGACGGCCCGTACGGTGCCGCGCAGCACGGCCCGCTGGAAGTGCCAGGCGTCCTGGTTGAGGCAGTAGCCGTGGCAGAAGACCACGGTGAGCGGCGCGGGCTCCGCCGCGGCCTCGCGCCGCCTGCGCCAGCCGCGCCGGGCGGGCTCGGGCACGGGCTCGGCCGGCTCGTCCGTCTCGTAGTACAGCTCGGTGCCGTCCTCGGCGACGGCCGTGCCCGGCTGCCCGCGCAGGCTGCCGTACGGGCCCGCGGCGTCCAGCGCCAGCTGCGCCTTGCGGCGGACGCTGCGCCCGACCGTGACCCGCTCGATGGCCACCCCGGCGGCCGCGCCCGCGGCCACCACGCCGATGGCCGCGCCGACCAGCCCGGCCCGCTCCCACTTCACGCCGTCTCCCACCGGCTCAGGCACACCCGTCGTACACCCGCGGGACGCGCGGGCCGATGCGTGTGACGATCTCGTACGCGATCGTGCCGCACGCGCGCGCCCAGTCCTCCGCGGTGGGCTCGCCCCGGTCGCCGGGGCCGAACAGCAGCGCCTCGTCGCCCGCGGACGCGGCGTCTCCGCCGAGGTCCACCACGAACTGGTCCATCGCCACCCGCCCGGCCACCGTCCGCCACTTACCCGCCACCAGGACCGGCCCGGCGCCGGACGCGTGCCGCGGCACACCGTCCCCGTACCCCACGGGGACCAGCGCAAGCGTCGTCGGGCCCGGTGTGACGTAGTGGTGGCCGTAGCTGACGCCGTGGCCGCCCGGCACGTCCTTGACGTTCGCCAGCCGCGCGGCCAGCGTCATCACCGGCCGCAGCCCGAAGTCGGCGGGGCCGCCCACCTGCGGCACCGGCGAGATCCCGTACATCGCGACGCCCAGCCGGACGAGGTCGAAGTGCGACTCGGGCAGCGTCAGGGTGGCCGGCGAGTTCGCCATGTGCCGCACCTCGGGCTCGAGACCGGCGTCCGCGGCCTGCTCGACGGCCCGCCGGAAGACCGCGAGCTCCCGGGCGATCGACGGGTGCCCCGGCTCGTCCGCGCAGCTGAAATGCGCCCACACGCCCGTGACCTGGACGAGCCCGGCCTTCTCCGCCGCCCGCGCCGCCGCGGTCAGCGCGGGCCACTGGGCGGGCTGCGCCCCGTTGCGGCCGAGCCCCGCGTCGATCTTGAGCTGGACGCGCGCGGGGCGGCCCGCGGCCTGCGCCGCCGCCACGGCCTCGGCGAGCGCCCACTGCGCGCTGACGGTCACGTCGACGTCGGCCTCGACGCACGCGCGCCACGGCCCGCCGGGCGTCCACAGCCAGCACAGCACGCGGGCCTGCTCCGGCCCGATGCCCGCGGCGCGCAGCGCGAGCGCCTCCTCGGGTGTCGCCACGCCCAGCCAGCCCGCGCCCGCCTCCAGCGCGGCGCGCGCGCACGGCACCGCGCCGTGGCCGTACGCGTCGGCCTTCACGACCGCCATGAAGGCCGCGCCGGGGGCCTTCGCCCGCAGCGCGGCGACGTTCGCCCGCAGGGCGGCGAGGTCGATGCGGGCCCATGCGCGCTGGTTCACCATGTCGTTCATCCAGGTCAGTGTGTCAGGCGCGCACGCCGGCTGCCCTTGACGGGAGATTAGTATGCGCGCATACTAATCGCATGATCACGCTGGCTACCGCACAGATCACGTCCTCCGCGTCCCCCGAGGCCTTCTTCGCCCGCTGGGCCGACATGGAGACCTGGCCCGAGTGGAACACCGACACCGAGTGGGTGCGGCTCAAGGGCCCCTTCGTCAAGGGCGCCAAGGGCGAACTGAAGCCCAAGGGCGCGCCGAAGGTGCCGTTCGTCGTCACGGCGCTCGTGCCCGGCCGGGAGTTCACGGACGTCTCCAAGCTGCTCGGCGCGCGGCTCACCTTCCGCCACCTCGTCTCCGTCACGGGTGAGGGGTCCACCCGGGTGGACGTCACCGTGACGATGCGGGGGCCGCTGGCGCGGATCTGGAACCTCGCGCTGGGGAAGGGGATCGCCGCCTCCCTCCAGCCCGACCTGGACCGTCTCCGCGCCGCCGCGGAGGGCGCGTGACCTCGGGCGCCGCCGAGCCGAGCGAGGGGCTCGCCACCGGGCACGCGTCCGCCGAGGAGAGCACCGGGCTGCTGCTGTGGCAGGTCACCAACCGGTGGCAGGCCGCGCAGCGCGCCGCGCTCAAGCCGTACGGGCTCACGCACGTGCAGTTCGTACTGCTCGCGTCGCTGACCTACCTCCAGGCTGCGGAGGCGCCCGCGCCCGTGACGCAGCGCCGCCTCGCCGACCACGCGGCGACGGACCCCATGATGACCTCGCAGGTCCTGCGCGCCCTGGAGGCCCGCGGCCTGCTCACCCGCGGGCCCCACCCGCACGACGCCCGCGCCCGCACCCTCTCCGTCACCCCGGAGGGGCGCTCCCTCGCGAACGCGGCGGTCGCCGCCGCCGAGGCGTGCGACGCCGCCTTCTTCGCGCCGCTCGCGGCGGCGGCCCCCGCCTTCACGCGGGCCCTGCGCGCCCTGCGCCCGGCGGGCTGAGCCGCCGGGCGCAGGGTGTGACCGTCGTACGGAGCCGGTCAGTTGGTGAAGTAGATGTACTGCCAGGCGCCGTACGTCGTGGTGTTCATGATGTCGCCCGACCTGGTGTCGAGGTACGCGGCGCGCACCCGGGCGCGGACGCCGGACTTCCCCGGGTGCCCCAGGTCGACGTTGCACCTGCCGCTGGTGCTGAGCGGGAAGTACTCCGACGCGGTCGTGTACCACTTGCCCTTGTAGTAGATCTGGAGGTCGAGCCGCTCCTTGCGGCCCTTGTAGTACGTCATCGCGGTGTTCACGACGGCGTCCTTGTTCTTGTGGAAGTAGTAGTACTTGGTCTTGCCGATCTTGCCCGTCTTGTAGTACTTGGTCATCCAGCTGGTGATCTTCACCCGGGTGTAGACGCGGGACTTGACCGTCCGCGGCGCGTACTGCGCGTCACCGCGGAAGACGACCGTCACATCGGTGTCGCGGGTGAGGCCGACGGTGCCGTACACGTTGCCCTTGGAGTCGACCTTGGCCGTCCGCACCAGCTTGTTCGGCTTGTCCGAGCCGTACGGGTCGGCCCAGATCTCCACCGTGCGGTTGGTGTACGTGCTGCCGAGGTGGGCGGTGAAGGAGACGTTCTTGCCGTAGTCGTACGTCTTGCCCGCGTTGCTGAGCGTCAGGGCGGGCGTGGCACGCGAGACGGCGACGGTGTCCGACGCGGACACCGCGTTGTGCGCGGCGTCCCCGGCGTACGTCACCGTGTAGCGCACGGTGCTGCCCGCCGGGGGCACGTCGGTGAAGGAGAAGGTGCCGTTGGCGCCCAGCGGCCTGGTGCCGAGGGACTTGCCGCCCGGGGACAGCATGTCGGTGCGCACCACGGTCAGCGGCGTGCCCGCGGGCGGCACCAGACCGGCGGTGAGGGTGCCCTTGACCGTGAGCGTCTTGGCGCGCGTCGCCGACGCCGGGGCGTCGACGGTGAGCTTGGTGACGTACGTCCGCGGGCTGGTCAGGGTCTGGAACCGCATGGGGACGGAATTGCCGGTCAGCACGTAGAGCTGCGCACCGTCCGCCGACCAGGACAGCTCGTGCCCGAAGCGCGGCATGGTCTCCGCCGACAGGTTGCGCACGCTCGCCGGGGCGTCGGCGCCGCCGGGGAAGACGTACGTGTCGCCGGTGTCGGCGCTGTCGAAGGTGGTCGCCGCGACCGTGCCGTCCGGGGCGACGCTGACCGACTCGGCCTCCTCGGCGACCGGGTACTGGTGCACCGCCTGGAGGTCGGAGAGCCGGAATTCGGTGACCGCGTCCCGCCGCGGCCCGGCGACGACGATCGACTGCCCGTCCGGTGTGAAATCGGCGTCCCGGTAGAAGCCGCCCTCGTTCGCGGTGACGCGGATGACCGGGGTGCCGGACGACACGTCGTAGACGACGATCGGCCCGGTGCTGATGCCGCCGTCCAGGGCGACCAGGGTGTCCGGGTTCGCCGGGTCGGCGTAGAGCATCGGCGTGCTGGCGAAGTCGTGGTCGCCCGCGAGGTCGAGCGTCACCGTCGCCGGGGCGGCGGTCAGGTCCACCTCGCCGAGCCCGGAATCCCACTGGTCGCCGTAGCCGAACCAGATCCGCCCCTCGGTGAGGGCGATCCGGCGCGGCGCTGTGCCGGCGCCGGTCGGGTACTCGGCGGTCTGCGCGAGCGTCGCGGTGTCGAAGGCGACGATCTTGTCCGCGCCGGTGACGGCGGCGTACAGCGTGCCGCCGTCCGGGCTCAGCTGGAGGTCGGTCACCCCCGGCAGGCCGGTGAGCCTGCTGAGAATCCTGCCGGTGGTGTCGGTGACGCAGATCGCGCCGTCGGTGCTGAGGTAGATGTGCTGGTGGGCGCCGTCGACGACGGTGTCGGTCACGGTGCCGATGGCGAAAAGGGTCGCGTTGGCGTCGGCCGCCGCCGGGACGGCGGTGAGCACCACGGAGCCGAAGAGGGCCGCCGTGACGATGGCAGCCGGAAGTGTGCGCTTACGCACGATGTTTTTGAACCCCCCAAAACATGCGGCCGCTGTGTGCGGCCTGTGTCGGCCAGGTGGCCGGTGAGTGAAGAATAGGGCAGGAGTACGACATTCCGCGCGGCACCCGCCCACTTCCCCCGGAGGAGCTGAAACCGCAGGTCAGGACGTTGTGGAGCGCCACGCGGTGGGCAAGGTGTCGGCAACGTCCATCGCCGAGAGCGGCCCGCCCGCCAGGCGCGCGGCGAGGCCGTGCAGATAGGCGGCGGCGGAGGCCGCGTCGAGGGCCGGGAGACCGCCGGCCAGCAGGGAGCCGGCGAGGCCGGAGAGGACGTCACCGCTCCCGGCGGTGGCCAGCCACGCCGTCCCGGTGGCGTTCACCCGCACCGCTCCCCTGCCGGGCGCCGCCACCAGCGTGGTCGAGCCCTTGAGCAGCACGGTCGCCCCGAAGTGCCCGGCCAGCTCCCGCACCGCGGCCAGCCGCGACGCCTCGACGTCCTCCCGGGCCCGCCCGAGCAGCGCCGCCGCCTCCCCCGCGTGCGGGGTGAGCAGCGTGGGGGCGCTACGCGCCCGTACCGTCTCCCGGTCCATCAGCCGCAACCCGTCCGCGTCGACGAGCACGGGTACGTCCGCGGCCAGCACCTCCGCCACCGCCGCCCGCGCCTCCGCGTCGTCCCCCAGCCCCGGCCCGACGACCCACGCCTGCACCCGCCCCGCGGCGTGCGGCGAACCGGTCGACACCAGTACCTCCGGGTGCCGCGCCAGCACCGCCGCGCCACCCCCGCCGACGTACCGCACAGCCCCGGCCCCGCCCCGCAGCGCCCCCGAGACGGCGAGCACGGCCGCCCCGGGATACCGGTCGGACCCGGCCACCACACCGACCACCCCGCGCCGGTACTTGTCGCTCTCCCCGCCCGGCCGCGGCAGCAGCCGCGCGAGGTCGGCGTGCTGCAGCGCCTCCAGCTCCGGCGCGCCGAGCTCCAGCCCGATGTCGACGAGCCGCAGCGCCCCGGCGTGTCCGGCTCCCGGGTCGACGAGCAGACCGGGCTTGTACGTCCCGAAGGTCACCGTCGCATCGGCCCGTACGGCCGCACCCGCGACCTCGCCCGTGTCCGCGTCGACCCCGCTGGGCAGGTCGACCGCCACCACCGCGCCCCGCACCGCGTCCATCAGCTCGGCGGCGTTCTCCCGCAGCGCGCCCTTGCCCCCGATCCCGACGATCCCGTCGAACACGAGGTCGGCCCGCCGCAACGCGCCCGCGCCCTCCGCCACCCGCCCGCCCGCGGCGAGCAGCGCGGCCAGCCCCTCCGCGTGCGCCCGCTCCGGCGCGAGCAGCACCGCCGTCACCCCCGCCCCCCGCCGGGCCAGCCGGGCCGCGGCGAAGAGGGCGTCACCCCCGTTGCTGCCGCTCCCGGCGAGCACCGCGACCCGCCGCCCGTACACCCGCCCCAGTACGTCCGCCCCCACCGCCGCGAGCCCGGCGGCGGCCCGCTGCATGAGCGCCCCCTCCGGCAACCGCGCCATGAGCACTGCCTCGGCGTCCCGCACGGCCTGCACCGTATGCGCGTACCTCATCCGGAAACCCTCCCGTCCGCCTTTCCTCCGACCATACGGACGCCGCCCGCCCCCAGCACCTCTAAACTGCTGCCCGTGATCATCGGAGTGGGCATCGACGTCGCGGAGATCGAACGCTTCGGCGCGGCTCTCGACCGCACCCCCGGGCTCGCCGAACGCCTCTTCACCCCGAACGAGCTCAAGCTCCCCTCCGGGGAGGACCGCGGCATCGCCTCCCTCGCCGCCCGCTTCGCCGCGAAGGAAGCGCTTGCGAAATCCCTCGGGGCCCCTGCGGGCCTGAGCTGGCTCGACGCGGAAGTAGTCACCGAGGACTCGGGCCGTCCTCGCCTCACCGTCCAGGGCACCGTCGCCGCTCGCGCCGCCACGCTCGGCGTCCGCGCCTGGCACCTCTCCCTCAGCCACGACGCGGGCGTCGCCTCCGCGGTGGTCATCGCCGAGGCCTGACCCCGGCGGGGGCCGCTTAGCGGCTTCCCGCCGCGGGAGGGTGCCCGCGCCTAACGGCGCGGGGTGTTTCCCACCCGCACCACCCGTGCAGATAGTGGGCGGGTGCACGCCCCCCTGTGGGGGTGACTCACCATCGGCGGCGAACCGCAGTCCCTGGGACATCTCCCCCACCGGCAGGCAGCCGCCATTCCGGCCGGGAGGGGGACGGTGCGGGGTGCCCCCGCAGGAATGCGCACGCAAGACCCGCCACCCACGGCACGAGGTCACACGCGCATTCCGAGGAGGTGCCCCGTGCCGGCACCCGACCCCATCCCCGCACGCAGCGCGCGATGCCCCGCCGGGTACACCAGGGGCGCGAGGAACTGCGCGAGCAACCACCCACCCACCGCAACGTCCCGGCACGGACGGGACCAGCCCCCCCCGGGGGGAACCCGCACCGCACGCCGCTGCGAAAATGCGTACGTGCCCACCCCCTCACCCACCCAGCAGGCCGCAGGGCCATTCGTCGACCTCACCCGGCAGCAGTGGAGCGCCCTGCGCGACCGCACCCCGCTTCCGCTCACCGCCACGGAAGTGGAGAAGCTGCGCGGCCTCGGCGACGTCATCGACCTCGCGGAGGTCGAGGAGGTCTACCTCCCGCTCTCCCGCCTGCTCAATCTGTACATCGCCGCCCACAGCGGCCTGCGCGGCGCCCTCAACACCTTCCTCGCGGGCACCGCGGGGGACGGCGGCGCGCCGCAGCCGGGGACGCCCTTCGTGATAGGGGTGGCCGGCAGCGTCGCGGTCGGGAAGTCGACGACGGCCCGCCTCCTGCAGGCGCTGCTCGCCCGGTGGCCGGAGCACCCGCGGGTGGAGCTGGTCACGACCGACGGCTTCCTCCACCCGAACGCCGAGCTGGAGCGCCGCGGGCTGATGTCGCGCAAGGGCTTCCCGGAGTCGTACGACCGGCGCGCGCTGACCCGGTTCGTCGCGGACGTGAAGTCCGGCGCGTCGGAGGTCACCGCCCCGGTGTACTCGCACCTGTCGTACGACATCGTGCCCGGCGAGCGGCTGGTGGTGCGCCGCCCGGACATCCTGATCGTCGAGGGGCTGAACGTGCTGCAGCCCGCGCTGCCCGGCAGGGACGGCCGCACCCGCGCGGGCCTCGCGGACTACTTCGACTTCAGCGTGTACGTCGATGCCCGCACCGAGGACATCGAGCAGTGGTATCTCGGCCGCTTCCGGAAGCTGCGGGAGACGGCGTTCCAGAACCCGGACTCCTACTTCACGAAGTACACCCGGGTGGCGGAGCCCGAGGCGATGGACTACGCGCGGATGATCTGGCGCACGATCAACCGCCCGAACCTGGAGGAGAACGTCCTCCCCACCCGCGGCCGCGCGACCCTGGTGCTGCGCAAGAACGAGGTCCACAAGGTCCAGCGCCTGTCGCTGCGCAAGCTCTAGGGAGCAGTGCGGGCCCCGGAGGCCGGCCCCGGCCCCAGAAGCGGCCGCGCCCGGCGGAGAAGCAGCCGCGCCCGGCGAGGGTGAAAGCCCCCGCCGGGCGCGGCCCGCCCGAACCCGGGGAAGCCCCCCGGAAAAGCCCCCGCGGCTAGCCGAGCGCCGACTTCACCGCGTCCGCGAGCCGCCCGGCCACCGCGCGCGCGTGGTCGATGTCCGCGGCCTCGACCATGACGCGCACCAGCGGCTCCGTGCCGGACGAGCGCAGCAGCACGCGCCCGGTGTCGCCGAGCTCGGCCTCCGCCTCGGCGACGGCGGCGGCGAGGTCCGGGGAGGTGGCGACGCGGCTCTTGTCGACGTCGGGGACGTTCACGAGCACCTGCGGCAGGCGCTGCATGGCGGACGCGAGGTCGGCCAGCGAGCGGCCGGTCTCGACGACGCGGGCGGCGAGCAGCAGGCCGGTCAGCGTGCCGTCGCCGGTCGTGGCGTGGTCGAGGACGATGACGTGGCCGGACTGCTCGCCGCCGAGCGCGAAGCCGTGCTCCTTCATGGACTCCAGGACGTAGCGGTCGCCGACCGCGGTCTGCACGAGGGTGATGCCCTCGCGCTCCATGGCGAGTTTGAAGCCCAGGTTGGACATGACCGTGCCGACGACGGTGTCGTGCCGCAGCCGGCCGTGCTCGCGCAGCGCGAGCGCGAGGATGGAGAGGATCTGGTCGCCGTCGACCTCCTCGCCGTTGCCGTCGACGGCGAGGCAGCGGTCGGCGTCGCCGTCGTGCGCGATGCCGAAGTGCGCGCCGTGTTCGAGGACGGCGGCCTTGAGCGGCTCCAGGTGGGTGGAGCCGCAGCCGTCGTTGATGTTGAGGCCGTCGGGGCGGGCGCCGATCGTGACGACCTCGGCGCCGGCCCGGGAGAAGGCCTCGGGCGACACGCGGGACGCGGCGCCGTGCGCCTCGTCGAGGACGACCTTGAGGCCGTCGAGGCGGTTGGGCAGGACGCCGATGAGGTGGGCGACGTACTGGTCGAAGCCCTCGTCGTAGTCGCGGACGCGGCCGACGCCGGCGCCGGTGGGGCGCACCCAGGGCGCGCCGGTGCGGTGCTCCTCGTACATCGTCTCGATGCGCTCTTCGAGGTCGTCGTCGAGCTTGTGGCCACCGCGGGCGAGGAACTTCACCCCGTTGTCGGGCATGGCGTTGTGGCTCGCGGACAGCATGACGCCGAGGTCGGCGCCCAGCGCGCCGGTGAGATACGCCACCGCCGGGGTGGGCAGCACACCGACCCGCAGGACGTCCACACCCGCGCTCGCGAGGCCCGCGACGACGGCGGCCTCCAGGAATTCGCCGGAGGCGCGTGGATCGCGCCCGACCACCGCGACGGGCCGGTGCCCGGCGAAGCTGCCGGCCTCGGCGAGTACGTGCGCCGCGGCGACCGACAGGCCGAGAGCCATCTCGGCGGTGAGATCCGCGTTGGCGATGCCCCGCACCCCGTCGGTACCGAAGAGTCGTCCCACTGTTGTGTCCTCCGATGTGTTGCAGCTGCGCTGCCGTCTCGGCGGTGTGCTGCGCCTGCGGCGCGCCCGCGGCGCGTCGTGCTGGACGGGCCCTGCGCGCCGTCCGGTGCCGCCTGTGCCGTCCCGGTACAGGTCTGGCAGCTCTTTGACGCCCGACGCCCTGTCTTTGGTTGTATCAGTCGTACAACCCGATGTCGCACAAGCGGACGTCCTACAACCCGATTTATACGCGTGCGGCGCCCCATGCGAACGCCCCGGAGGCCATGGTGTGCCTCCGGGGCGTTGCGATACGGCTGCGGCGTGCCGCCGGTGACGGCGACCCGCGCGTATGGCCCAGCCGAGGGGCCGGCGATCAGCGCTTGCTGAACTGCGGCGCCTTGCGGGCCTTCTTCAGACCGGCCTTCTTCCGCTCGACCGCGCGGTCGTCACGGGTCAGGAAGCCGGCCTTCTTGAGCGGGCCGCGGTTGTTGTCGACGTCCGCCTCGTTGAGCGCGCGGGCGACGCCCAGGCGCAGCGCACCGGCCTGGCCGGAGATGCCGCCGCCGCCGATGCGGGCGATCACGTCGTAGCGGTTGTCGAGTTCGAGCACCTTGAAGGGCTCGTTGACTTCCTGCTGGTGCACCTTGTTCGGGAAGTAGCCCTCAAGGGTGCGACCGTTGATCTTCCACTTGCCGCTGCCCGGGACGATCCGGACGCGGGCGATGGAACGCTTGCGGCGGCCGGTGCCGGCAGCCGGCTGCGGGTCGCCGAAACGCGAGGCGAGGGACTCGGAGGTGTACTCCCCCTCGACGGCCTCGGACTCGAAGGTGGTGATCTCCTCGTAGGACTCTTCGCCCTCGACGACGTTCTCGGCAGTGGTCTCAGCCACGACTCTCCTCTGATTCCTTCTGGTAGCTGGTGGCCGGAACTACTGCGCGACCTGGGTGATCTCGAACGGCACCGGCTGCTGGGCAGCGTGCGGGTGCTGGTCGCCCGAGTAGACCTTGAGCTTGGAGAGCATCTGACGGCCCAGGGTGTTCTTGGGGAGCATGCCCTTGACGGCCTTCTCGATCGCCTTCTCCGGAGCCTTGGCAAGCAGCTCGTCGTAGCGCACCGACCGCAGACCGCCCGGGTAACCGGAGTGGCGGTAGGCCATCTTCTGGGTGCGCTTGTTGCCCGAGAGGTGGATCTTGTCGGCGTTGATGACGATGACGAAGTCGCCGGTGTCCACGTGGGGCGCGTAAATGGGCTTGTGCTTGCCCCGCAGGAGGGTCGCGGCCTGGGTCGCCAGACGGCCCAGGACAACATCCTGCGCGTCGATGACGTGCCACTGGCGCTGAACGTCGCCGGGCTTGGGGCTGTACGTACGCACGGTCGTAGCCTTCGCTTCTTCTCAGTAGTGGTTTCTCCCGCTCGCCCGCAGGCCGCGGAAGAAGGGTCCTGACAAGGCCACCCGGACGATCACGACAGCCATGGCGGCACACGGCGACGCAACCGTGTCCCTGCCGCTGGTCATCGGCCCGGCGGACCGGCGTAAGGGCCCCTCACGTGAGATAGAGCAAGCCAATACGCATAACAAAGCAAGAGGATACCCGGGCGCCCCCGGCAGGGTCAAAACGCGCCCCTTCGGGTGACGGGCCCCTCATCGCTCCCGCACGACCCGCGGCTCGTCCCACACCGGCTCCCTCGTCTCGCGTACGGTGCCGTCCGCCGCGAAGAGCAGGAAGCGGTCGAAGGTGCGGGCGAACCAGCGGTCGTGCGTCACCGCGAGCACCGTGCCGTCGTAGGACTCCAGGCCCTCCTGGAGGGCCTCGGCGGATTCCAGGTCCAGGTTGTCGGTGGGCTCGTCCAGCAGCAGGGCCGTGGTGCCCTGGAGCTCCATGAGCAGGATCTGGAAGCGGGCCTGCTGCCCGCCGGACAGCTTGTCGAAGGGCTGGTCGCCCTGCCGCTCCAGCTCGTAGCGGCGCAGCACCGACATCGCGCGGCCGCGGTCGCGCGCGTGCTCGCTCCACAGGATGTCGACGAGGGTGCGGCCGGCCAGCTCGGGGTGGGCGTGCGTCTGGGCGAAGTGGCCGGGCACGACGCGCGCGCCGAGCCTGAAGTCGCCGGTGTGCGCCACGCCGTCGTCCCCCGCGAGCAGCCGCAGGAAGTGCGACTTGCCGGAGCCGTTGGAGCCGAGCACCGCGACCCGCTCGCCGTAGAAGACCTCCAGGTCGAAGGGTTTCATCAGGCCCGTGAGGCCGAGCTGCGCGCAGGTGACCGCGCGGACCCCGGTGCGGCCGCCCTTGAGCCGCATGCTGATCTCCTGCTCGCGCGGCGGCTCCTGCGGGGCGCCCGCGTCCTCGAAGCGCTTCAGCCGGGTCTGGGCCGCGTGGTAGCGGGAGGCCATGTCGGGGCTGATCGCCGCCTGCTGCCGCAGCCGCAGCACGAGCGCCTTGAGCTTGGCGTGCTCCTCGTCCCAGCGGCGGCGCAGCTCCTCGAAGCGGGCGAAGCGCTCCTTGCGGGCGGCGTGGAAGGTGTCGAAGCCGCCGCCGTGCACCCACGCGGTGGCGCCGGTCGGGCCGGTCTCGACGCTGACGATCTTCTCGGCGGTACGCGACAGCAGCTCGCGGTCGTGGCTGACGAACAGGACCGTCTTGCGGGTCTGCGCGATCTGCTCCTCCAGCCAGCGCTTGCCCGGCACGTCCAGATAGTTGTCCGGCTCGTCCAGCAGCAGCACCTCGTCGGGGCCGCGCAGCAGCGCTTCGAGCACCAGCCGCTTCTGCTCACCGCCGGACAGCGTCCGCACCTCGCGCCACTGGGCCCGCTCGTACGGGACACCGAGCGCGGCCGTCGTGCACATGTCCCACAGCGTCTCGGCCTCGTAGCCGCGCGCCTCCGCCCAGTCGCCGAGCGCGTGCGCGTACGCCATCTGCGCGGGCTCGTCGTCCTGCGCCATGATCGCCAGCTCGGCCGCGTCGACGGCCGCGGCGGCGGCCCGGATACGCGGGTGGGCGACGGAGACCAGCAGGTCGCGGACGGTCGAGTCGTCGCGCACGCTGCCGACGAACTGCCGCATCACGCCGAGCCCGCCGCTGAACGTGACGGCGCCGCCGTGCGGGGCGATCTCGCCGGAGATCAGCCGCAGCAAGGTGGTCTTCCCCGCGCCGTTCGCCCCGACGAGCGCGACGGCCGCGCCCTCCCCGACGCGGAAGGAGACGTCGCCGAGCAGCGCCCGCCCGTCCGGCAGGTAATACTCCAGGTGCGCTGCTTCCACATGTCCCATGCAGCCGATTGTCCCTGCCCGGCCGGATGCCTCCCAACCCGTTTTTGCCGCTCACAGGAGCCCGGCGCGCGGGCCGCGGACACCGCCGCGTACACAGCCCCGGGTACGGCCGCGGGGGCGGGGCGGGGCAAGGCGGGAGCGGGGCGGGCGGCGGTAGGCCGGTGGGCGGCGCGGCAATATGATGCGCGACATGACCGATGGCCCCGGGCAGCAGCCACCGCAGGAACCGCGCCGCAACGCCGCAGACGGCGAGCGCGAAGTCCTGGAGGGACGCGTCATCCCCTCCCGCCAGAACACCGCGGACCCGCGCGCGCAGTTCCGGCAGCAGCAGACCCCGCCCCCGCAGGCTCCCGAGCCCGGCCCGGCGTGGTCCCCGCAGCCCGACGCCGGTGCGCAGGCCGCGCCGCCCGCCGAGCCGCAGCCGGGCACGCCCTGGGCCCCCGGCCCCGGCGCGGGCGGACAGCAGCCGCCCGCGCAGGACGCGCCGCCGCGCGACACGGACCCGTCGACGCAAGTCATCCGCCCGGTGCCGCGCCACCGCGGCCCCGAGCAGCAGCAGGGCCCGGCGCCCGTCGAGCGCCCCGCGTACGCCGGTGAGCCCGCGCCCGCCCCGGCGCCCGGACCCGCTCCCGCGCAGCCGCAGCAGGCGTACGCGGCGACGCAGCAGACGCCGGTCGAGCCGCCGCCGTACGCGGGCCCGCAGCAGCAGCCGTACGCGGCGCAAGGGCAGGCCCCGGCTCCCGCGCCCGCGCCCGCCGCGCAGCAGCCGCCGTCGCACTACGTCCCGACGCAGCCGTACGGGGCCCAGCCCCAGCAGCAGGCCCCCGCACCGGCCCCGGCGCCCGCACCTGCCCCCGCACCCGCCCCGCAGCAGCCGGCCGTCCCGCGTCAGCAGCAGGCCCCGGCGCCCGCTCCCGCGCCCTCCCCCGCCCCAGCCCCCGCCTCGCGGGCGGACCGCGGCGGCGACAGCGGGAGCACCCCCGACTGGACCGCGCTCGCCGAGCAGCAGGAAGCTTCCGGCGCCCGCCGCAAGCGGGTCATGATGCTCACCGGCGGGATCGTCGCCGTCGCCGTGATCGCCGGAGGTGTCGCCACGGCCGTGGTGATGTCCGGCAAGAGCGGCGACGACAAGCCCGTCGCGTCCCCGTCCGCGTCCGGCAGCACGTCCGCGAGCCAGGAGCCGCTGCCGCCCGCCCCCTCCTTCTCCTCCGTCGCCCCGCCGCCCCCCGCGAACCCGCTCGACTACATCGGCACCGCCGCGAAGGACAAGGCGCCGCTCACCCCGGACAGCCTCTTCCCCGGCAAGCAGTTCGTGTGGGAGGGCCGTACGTACGCCAAGCAGAAGACCGACGTCACGACCTCCTGCGCCGCGAACGCCCGCGCCGCCCTCGCGACGGCGCTGCACGCCAACGGCTGCCAGAAGCTGATCCGCGCGACGTACACGAACGGCGACCTCGCCGTCACCGTCGGCGTGGCCGTCTTCCAGGACGCCGCCCACGCGAAGAAGGTCCAGGCCGTCTCGCAGTACGTCGCCCCCCTCAACGGCGGCGCCGCCCCCTCCTTCTGCCGCGCCGTCCGCTGCCAGATGACCTCCAACGCGGTCGGCCGCTACGCCTACTTCGCGATCTCCGGCTTCAGGAACGGCACGACGCTGGCCGCGAACGACACGGTGGGCAAGCAGGCGGCGAACGATGCGAGTGATTTCGCGTTCACGCGCATCGTCCAGCGCGGCAAGGACGCTGCCGCTGCGGATCCCTCTCGCCAGTAGCCCCCGCGGCGGGGGGTGGCCCGGCGGCGCACGCCCCGGGCTGCCCCTTGCGGTGGGCATCGCGACCGTCCGCCGGTGGTGGGCTGATCGCGCAGTTCCCCGCGCCCCTAAAACCGCTCCCCCTTACGCGCAGGTACCCCGCGGGGTGAGGGTCCTGAGGTTGCGGGATTCGGCGTTGCGCTGGGCCAGGAGGTGGGCCGGGGGGTAGCCGACCTCCTCCAGGGTGAGGCCGTGCGGGCGGACGACGTTGACGGCGGAGTGGCGGACCCGTCCGGCAAGGACCTCCGCGGGGAAGCCGACGTGCTTGTGCCCGTCGCCGACGAGGATCATCGCCCCGACGAGCGCCCGCACCATGTTGTGGCAGAAGGCGTCGGCCTTCACCGTGGCGACGGCCACCCCGTCGTCCTCCCGCCGCTCCCAGCTGACCTGGAGCAGCCGGCGGATCGTCGTCGCGCCCTCGCGCTTCTTGCAGTACGCGGCGAAGTCGTGCTCGCCAAGCAGCAGCTGCCCGGCCTCGTTCATGGCGGCGACGTCGACGGGCCGGTCGTGCCACAGGACGTGCCCGCGCAGCAGCGGGTCCACCCCGCCGGGGTGGTCCCCCACCCGGTAGGCGTACCGCCGCCAGATCGCCGAGAAGCGCGCGTCGAAGCCCGCGGGGGCCTGCTCGACGCCGAAGACCCGGACGTCCCACGGGAGCCGTCCGGCGAGGCGGCGCCGCAGCTTGTCGCGCTCGGCGTCCCACACCTCGCCCGGCAGGTCGACGTGCGCGACCTGCCCCCGCGCGTGCACGCCCGCGTCCGTCCGCCCGGCGACGGTCAGCTCGACGGGCTCCGCGAGCCGCAGCACCGTGCGGATCGCGTCCTCCAGCTCCCCCTGGACGGTCCGCCGCTCCCGCTGCTTGGCCCACCCGGAGAAGTCGGCCCCGTCGTACGCCAGGTCCAGCCGGACCCGTACGAAGCCGGGTGCGGGCTCGTCGCTCACGATCAGTCCTCCTCGAAACGGGGAACGGACCCGCACCCCCGGGAGGGTGCGGGTCCGTTCCGTCGACCTACCGGACGCCTCAGGCGTCCTTGGTGTCGTCCGACTCCTCGGACGGCTTCGCGTCCTCGGTGTCCTCGACCGTGTCGTTCTTGACCTCGGCGAGGGCGGCGTCGCCGGCCGCGTCCTTGGCCTTGTCCTTCGCGGAACGCTTGGTCGCGGCCTCGGCCTCGCCCACGGCGGACTGCTGGACGGTCAGGGCCTCGACCAGCTCGATGACCGCCATCGGGGCGTTGTCGCCGCGACGGGGACCGATCTTGGTGATGCGGGTGTAACCACCCGGGCGGTTCTCGTACCGCGGGCCGATCTCGGTGAAGAGCGTGTGCACGATGCTCTTGTCCGTGATGACCTGCAGGACCTGGCGACGGTTGTGGATGTCGCCCTTCTTCGCCTTGGTGATCAGGCGCTCCGCGACCGGGCGCAGCCGGCGCGCCTTGGCCTCGGTGGTGGTGATGCGGCCGTGCTCGAAGAGCGACTTCGCGAGGTTCGCGAGGAGCAGCTTCTCGTGCGCGGCGCTGCCGCCCAGACGGGCACCCTTGGCGGGCTGAGGCATGGGTCTTTCTCCTTCTCCGCTGCACCGGCCGTATCAGGTACCGATGTCAGTGCGAACCGGCTGGCCGCCGGCTCGTATGTCCCGGGGCCGAGCCCCGGAGTCCCCAGGGCTGCCGCCCTGGGAGGTTCCATTCTGCCCCGAGGGGCAACCACCAGGGGCGCGGGGAACTGCGCGCTCAGCCACAGCGCACCCGGCAGGTCGCCACCGCCCCAAAGGGGCAGTCCGGTCCGTACCGGACCACCGGCCGGTGGCCGGTTGCGCGCGCAGTTCCCCGCGCCCCCAAAAACGCTCACCCCCCGCGGCAGCGGGAACGCCCCGCCGCGGCAGCGGCAGAAACGCTCACCCTGCGCGGCAGGGAAACGCCCGCCCGGAACGGGGCGCGGAAAACGCACCCCGCAGGGGCTAGTACTGCTCGGTCTCGACGAAGCCCGCGTCCACGTCGTCGTCCGCGCCGAACGCGTCAGCCGCAGCGGTGGGGTCGAATCCGGGCGGGCTGTCCTTGAGGGCCAGGCCCATGCCGGCCAGCTTCGCCTTGACCTCGTCGATCGACTTCGCGCCGAAGTTGCGGATGTCGAGCAGGTCCGCCTCGGAGCGGGCGACGAGCTCGCCCACCGAGTGGATGCCCTCGCGCTTGAGGCAGTTGTAGGAGCGGACGGTGAGTTCCAGCTCCTCGATCGGCAGGGCGAGGTCCGCGGCCAGGGCGGCGTCCGTGGGGGACGGGCCCATGTCGATGCCCTCGGCGTCGACGTTCAGCTCGCGGGCCAGGCCGAACAGCTCGACCAGGGTCTTGCCGGCGGACGCCATGGCGTCGCGCGGGCGCATGGCCTGCTTGGTCTCGACGTCGACGATGAGCTTGTCGAAGTCGGTGCGCTGCTCGACTCGGGTCGCCTCGACCTTGTAGGTGACCTTGAGCACCGGGCTGTAGATGGAGTCGACCGGGATACGGCCGATCTCCTGGCCCTGCTGCTTGTTCTGGACCGCGGAGACGTAACCGCGACCGCGCTCGACGGTCAGCTCCATCTCCAGCTTGCCCTTGGCGTTGAGCGTCGCCAGGACGAGGTCCGGGTTGTGCACCTCGACACCGGCCGGCGGCGCGATGTCGGCGGCGGTGACGACACCCGGGCCCTGCTTGCGCAGGTACATCACGACGGGCTCGTCGTGCTCCGAGGAGACGACGAGCTGCTTGATGTTGAGGATGAGGTCGGTGACGTCCTCCTTGACACCCGGCACGGTGGTGAACTCGTGCAGGACGCCGTCGACCCGGATCGAGGTGACCGCGGCACCCGGGATCGAGGAGAGGAGCGTACGGCGCAGGGAGTTGCCGAGGGTGTAGCCGAAGCCCGGCTCCAGCGGCTCGATCACGAACCGGGAGCGGAATTCGTCGACGACCTCTTCGGTCAACGAGGGTCGCTGAGCGATCAGCATGTTCTGAGGTCCTTCTGTCGTGGGCGCCCGCTATTTGACGCCCCCTGTACTACGAGGGTACGGGCGGCGCGGCGAAACCGTCGGGTGACGGCGGCCGCACCGCCCGTGACCGCAAGCTTTCCCGAAGAAAGTAGAGCGGCTGTGAGAGCCGGCGACTACTTCGAGTACAGCTCGACGATCAGCTGCTCCTGCACCTGGGTGTCGATCACCTGGCGCTCGGGCAGGCTGTGCACGAGGATCCGCAGCCGGCCCGCGTTGGCCTGGAGCCACGCCGGCACGGTCTTGTCGCCGGCCTCGCCCTGCGCCACCTGGAAGGGGGTGAGGGAGCGGGACGACTCACGGACCTCGACGATGTCGTTCACGGCCACGCGCGCCGACGGGATGTCGTTCTTGCGGCCGTTGACGGTGATGTGTCCGTGACGGACCAGCTGACGGGCGTGGTCGCGGGACTTGGCGAAGCCGGCCCGGTAGACCACGTTGTCGAGGCGGGTCTCAAGGATGCGCAGAAGGTTCTCACCGGTCTTGCCGGACTTCTGGTTCGCCTCCTTGTAGTAGTTCACGAACTGCTTCTCGAGGACACCGTAGATACGCGCGCACTTCTGCTTCTCACGCAGCTGAAGCAGGTACTCGCTGTCCTTGGTGCGCCCGCGTCCGTGCTCACCCGGGGGGTAAGGACGGATCTCGATCGGGCACTTCGCGCTCTCGCACTTAGCTCCCTTGAGGAAGAGCTTCTGCTTTTCCCGACGGCAACGCTTGCAGTCGGCCCCGGTGTAACGCGCCATTGTCTTGTATCTCCTGAGTCAGCTGGTCAGACGCGGCGGCGCTTCGGCGGGCGGCAGCCGTTGTGCGGGGTCGGGGTGACGTCCTGGATCGAGCCGACCTCGAGGCCGGTGGCCTGGAGGGAGCGGATCGCGGTCTCGCGGCCGGAGCCGGGACCCTTCACGAAGACGTCCACCTTGCGCATGCCGTGCTCCTGCGCCCGACGCGCGGCCGACTCGGCGGCCATCTGCGCGGCGAAGGGGGTGGACTTGCGCGAGCCCTTGAAGCCGACGTGGCCGGCGGAGGCCCAGGAGATCACGTTGCCCGCGGGGTCGGTGATCGAGACGATCGTGTTGTTGAACGTGCTCTTGATGTGCGCGTGACCGTGAGCGACGTTCTTCTTTTCCTTGCGGCGCACCTTCTTGGCTGCACCCTGACGGCCCTTAGGAGGCATGTGTCATCTTTCCGGTGAGGTGGTCGGTCCTACGAAGCGAAGACCGCGGATGGGGTCCTGCTTGCGGACTACTTCTTGCCCGGCTTCTTCTTGCCGGCGATCGCGCGACGCGGGCCCTTGCGGGTGCGGGCGTTGGTGTGAGTGCGCTGGCCGTGGACCGGAAGGCCGCGGCGGTGGCGCAGACCCTGGTAGCAGCCGATCTCGACCTTGCGGCGGATGTCGGCCTGGATGGAACGACGGAGGTCACCCTCGGTCGTGTAGTTGTCGTCCACGTACTTGGCGATCTTGACGAGGTCTTCCTCGGGAAGGTCGCGCACGCGGATGTCGGGGCTCACACCGGTGTTCTTCAGGATCTCCTGGGCGCGGGAGCGCCCGACGCCGAAGACGTAGGTGAGGGCGATCTCCACGCGCTTCTCGCGCGGGAGGTCAACGCCTGAAAGGCGTGCCATGTGTCTGGCTCCTGGTGATTCGGAGGTCTTCCGCAGGGCCTGTTCCCGGCGGCCGTGTCAGGTACCGACCGGGTCCCCGGCCTCCGCCGGGGGTGTCGTCGCCCTTGGAGCAGGGGACGGGCACTGCGTATGTACGGATGTGCGTCGCGCGAATTTCTGCGGGGTGCAGAAGGTGGAGGTCGTGCGTCAGCCCTGGCGCTGCTTGTGGCGCAGGTTGTCGCAGATGACCATGACCCGACCGTGGCGGCGGATCACCTTGCACTTGTCGCAGATCTTCTTGACGCTCGGCTTGACCTTCATGGGATCAGGTTCTCCGGGTCGTGAGATCTACTTGTAGCGGTAGACGATCCGTCCGCGCGTCAGGTCGTAGGGAGACAGCTCCACGACGACCCGGTCATCCGGGAGGATACGGATGTAGTGCATCCGCATCTTGCCGCTGATGTGCGCGAGGACCTTGTGACCGTTCTGCAGCTCCACCTTGAACATCGCGTTCGGCAGAGACTCGATCACGGTGCCCTCGATTTCGATGGCGCCTTGCTTTTTGGCCATGTCCTGCTTTCGGGATCGGCTACCTTGGTCGACTGCGGGCATGCCGGAAGGCATGCGCGAGCCGACGTGTCAGTCTACGACACGGTTCGAAGAAAGACGAATCCACTGTGTATGCCCGGACACGGTGATCATTACGCCACGGGGTCGGGAGCGGTCGTGATGCCGTACTCGGCGAGCTTGGCGCGGCCGCAGTCCGGGGCGGTCAGCACCAGCGGGCCCTCCTCGGTGAGGGCGATGGTGTGCTCCCAGTGCGAGGACCACGAGCCGTCGTCGGACTTCACCGTCCACTCGTCCTCCAGCACATGGGTGCGCGGTGTGCCGAGCGTCACCATGGGCTCGATCGCCAGGCACAGCCCGGGGACGAGCTTGATGCCGCGGCCGCGCTTCTTCGTCACGTAGTTCAGCACGTGCGGCTCCATGTGCATGGCGGTGCCGATGCCGTGGCCGCCGTACTCCTCGACGATGCCGTACTTGCCGGAGGCCGGACGCGGCTGGCGGCGGATGTAGCCCTCGACGGCCTTGGAGATGTCCTCCAGCCGGTTGCCCTTGCGGAAGGCCGCGATGCCGGCCCACATCGACTCCTCCGTCACCCGGCTCAGCTCGGCGAGCTCGGGGGCGTGGCCGGTGCCGACGAGGGTGGTGAAGGCGGCGTCGCCGTGCCAGCCGTCGACGATCGCGCCGGCGTCGATGGCGATGATGTCGCCGTCCTTGAGCACGGTCGCGCGGTCCGGGATGCCGTGGACGACGACGTCGTTGACCGAGGTGCAGATGTTGCCGGGGAAGCCGCCGTAGCCGAGGAAGTTCGGCTTGGCGCCGTGGTCGGCGATGACCTTGGCCGCGACCTCGTCGAGGTCCTTGGTGGTCGCGCCGGGCACGGCCGCGGCGCGGGTCGCCTCATGGATCGCCGCGACGACCAGTCCGGCCCGCCGCATCGTGGCGATCTGCTCGGGGGTCTTGATCTCCACCATGCGGCTGACGCCTTCCTCGGGTCGTGGGGGGTGCTGGGGCCCGTCGGGGCCGGTTGCGTAAAAGGGGCTCCATCAACGATACGGCCGTGGTGCCCGGGCGGGCACCACGGCCGTACGTCACACTGCTGCCGACTCGCGCCTAGGCGGCGCCGTCCGTCCTGCGGTCCTTCAGGGCGGCCATCGCGCGGGCGGTGACCTCCTCGACGGAGCCGAGCGCGGAGATCGTGACCACCAGGTTCTGCCGCTTGTAGTAGTCGATGATCGGCTCGGTCTCGCGGTGGTAGACGTCGAGGCGGTTGCGCACCTTGTCCTCGGCGTCGTCGCTGCGCTGGTACAGCTCGCCGCCGCACACGTCGCACACGCCCTCGGCCTGGGGCTTCTTGTACTCGACGTGGAAGACGTGCGCGCTGTTGTTGCGGCACACCCGGCGGCCGGCGATGCGCTTGACCACCTCGTCCTCGGGGACCTCCAGGTCGAGCACGCCGTCCAGCGCGAGTCCGTGCCCGGCGAGGTAGGCGTCGAGCGCCTGCGCCTGGTGCTCGTTGCGCGGGAAGCCGTCGAGCAGGAAGCCCTCGGCGGCGTCGGGCGCGTCCATGCGGTCCTCGGCCATGCCGATGGTGACCTCGTCCGGGACCAGGTCGCCCGCGTCCATGTAGGCCTTCGCCTGCTTGCCGAGGTCGGTGCCCTGGCTGATGTTGGCGCGGAAGAGGTCGCCCGTGGAGATGTGCGGGATCGACAGGTTCTTGGTGAGGACCTCAGCCTGTGTCCCCTTGCCCGCGCCGGGCGGCCCGACCAGGACGATACGCATCAGCGGAGGAACCCTTCGTAGTTACGCTGCTGGAGCTGGCTCTCGATCTGCTTCACGGTTTCCAGACCCACACCCACGATGATCAGGATGCTGGTGCCACCCAGGGGGAAGTTGCCGTTGCTCCCGTTGAAGATCGCGATGGCGACCGTCGGCACGAGTGCGATGAGACCCAGGTACAGCGACCCCGGCCACGTGATGCGGTTCAGCACGTAGCTCAGGTATTCGGCGGTGGGGCGACCGGCCCGGATGCCCGGAATGAACCCACCATACTTCTTCATGTTGTCGGCGACTTCCTCGGGGTTGAAGGAGATCGCGACGTAGAAGAAGGCGAAGAACACGATCAGCAGGAAGTAGGCCGCCATGTAGATCGGGTGGTCGCCCTTGGTGAAGTTCCGGCTGATCCACTGCGCCCACCCGGCCGTGGATCCGGAGAACTGCACGATCAGCGCCGGGATGTACAGCAGCGACGAGGCGAAGATGACCGGGATGACACCGGCCTGGTTGACCTTCAGGGGGATGTACGTGGACGTGCCGCCGTACGACCGCCGGCCGATCATGCGCTTGGCGTACTGCACCGGGATACGGCGCTGGGCCTGTTCGACGAAGACCACCAGGCCGACGATCGCCAGTCCGACCGCGATGACGGCGAGGAACTCGACCCAGCCGCCGGCGATGGTGCCGGAGACCTTGATCGCCCACAGGTTGCCGGGGAAGCCCGCCGCGATGGAGACGAACATCAGGATCGACATGCCGTTGCCGATGCCGCGGTCGGTCACCATCTCGCCCAGCCACATGATCACCACGGTGCCCGCGGTCATCGTCGTGACCATGGTGATGGTGGTGAAGATCGACTGGTTGGGCACGATGCCGCCGGCCTCGTTGCAGCCGGAGAACAGGCTGCCGGAGCGGGCGGTGGCGACCAGGCCGGTGCCCTGGAGCACCGCGAGGGCGACGGTCAGGTACCGCGTGTACTGCGTGATCTTCGTGGTACCGGCCTGGCCCTCCTTCTTCAGGGCCTCAAGGCGCGGGATGACGACGGTCAGCAGCTGCAGGATGATGCTCGCCGTGATGTACGGCATGATCCCGAGCGCGAAGATCGTCAGCTGGAGCAGCGCCCCACCGCTGAACATGTTCACGAGACCGAAGAGGCTGTTGTTGCCCTTCGTCTCGCTCACACACTTGTTGACGATCGTGTAGTCGACGCCTGGTACCGGGATGTGTGCCCCGAGGCGATAGATCACCACGATGCCCAACGTGAACAGCAGCTTCTTGCGCAGGTCGGGCGTCCTGAACGCCCGTGCGAACGCGGTGAGCACGGTGCCTCCTGCACCCCCCGCGACAGCGCGGGCGGACGGTTTTGAGGTATCTGACGACTCTGACGGGGTCTGGCGGTAGCACGAAGATGACAGCAGCGTCGGTCAGCCTACCGGCGACGTAGCCCCGCAAGGAATGACCAACCGGGGAAGGAAAATCACAGGAACGCACGACCGGGGACGCTCTGGTGTGTCAGAGCGTCCCCGGTCGTGGTGGGCATCGGGCTCAGACGAGCTCGGTGACCGTGCCGCCGGCAGCGGCGATCTTCTCCTTGGCGGAGCCGGAGACCGCGTCCACGGTCACCTGCAGCGCCACGGAGACCTCGCCGGTGCCGAGCACCTTGACGAGTTCGTTCTTGCGCACCGCACCCTTGGCGACCAGGCCGGCCACCGTCACCTCGCCACCCTCGGGGTAGAGGGCCGCGAGCTTGTCCAGGTTGACGACCTGGTACTCGGTACGGAACGGGTTCTTGAAGCCCTTGAGCTTCGGGAGGCGCATGTGGAGGGGCATCTGCCCGCCCTCGAAGCGCTCCGGAACCTGGTAGCGGGCCTTGGTGCCCTTGGTGCCACGACCGGCCGTCTTGCCCTTGGACGCCTCACCGCGACCCACACGGGTCTTCGCGGTCTTGGCGCCCGGAGCCGGACGGAGGTTGTGGATCTTGATCGGGTTGTCACCCATGATCAGTCGACCTCCTCGACCGTGACGAGGTGGCGGACGGTGTGGACCATGCCGCGGATCTCCGGGCGGTCCTCCTTGACCACGACGTCGTGCAGGCGCTTGAGCCCGAGCGAACGCAGGGTGTCACGGTGGTTCTGCTTGCTGCCGATGTAGGACTTGGTCTGCGTGACCTTGAGGCGCGCCATCAGACACCCACCCCGGCACGAGCCCGCAGCAGGGCGGCGGGCGCGACGTCCTCGATCGGCAGACCGCGGCGGGCGGCGATCTCCTCGGGGCGCTGCAGCCCCTGGAGCGCGGCCACCGTGGCGTGCACGATGTTGATCGCGTTGTCCGAGCCGAGGCTCTTGGACAGCACGTCGTGGATGCCCGCGCACTCCAGCACGGCGCGCACCGGGCCACCGGCGATCACACCGGTACCGGGGGAAGCCGGCTTGAGCAGGACGACGCCCGCGGCCTTCTCGCCCTGGATGGGGTGCGGGATGGTGCCCTGGATACGGGGGACCTTGAAGAAGTGCTTCTTGGCCTCCTCCACACCCTTGGCGATGGCGGCCGGCACCTCCTTGGCCTTGCCGTAGCCGACACCGACGGTGCCGTCACCGTCGCCCACCACGACCAGCGCGGTGAAGCTGAAGCGACGACCACCCTTCACAACCTTGGCGACGCGGTTGATCGCGACGACCCGCTCGACGTAAGCGGTCTTCTCGGCCTGCTGGCCGCCGTCCCGCCTGTCCTTACGGTCCCGCCGCTCGCCGCCACCGGCACCGCTTCCGCGGCGCTGGGGTCCAGCCATTGGTATTACCTCTCGATCCTTTTAGCGTTTCTCCGCTGGTGACGGACGGCTAGAACTTCAGGCCGGCTTCACGGGCGGCGTCCGCGAGGGCGGCGATGCGCCCCGCGTACTGGTTGCCGCCACGGTCGAACACGACAGCCTCGACGCCCTGGGCCTTCGCACGCTCGGCCACGAGCTGGCCGACCTGCTTCGCCTTGGCGCTCTTGTCGCCGTCGCCGCCGCGGATGGACGCGTCGAGGGTCGACGCCGACGCGAGCGTGTGGCCCGCGAGGTCGTCGATGACCTGGGCGACGATGCCGCGGTTGGAACGCGTCACCACCAGGCGCGGGCGCTCGGGCGTACCCGAGATGCGCTTGCGGACCCGGATGTGGCGACGCTTGATCGCAGCGCCCTTGTACGCCTTGCCCTTGGCGATCTTCACACCGTATGCCATGGCTACTTACCAGCCTTTCCGACCTTGCGGCGGATGACCTCGCCGGCGTACTTGACGCCCTTGGCCTTGTACGGGTCGGGCTTGCGCAGCTTGCGGATGTTCGCCGCGACCTCGCCCACCTTCTGCTTGTCGATGCCCTCGACGGAGAACTTCACCGGGGACTCGACCTTGAAGGCGATGCCCTCGGGGGCCTCGACGAGAATCGGGTGGCTGTAGCCCAGCGCGAACTCCAGGTTGGAGCCCTTCGCCTGGACGCGGTAGCCGACACCGCTGATTTCGAGCTGCTTGCTGTAGCCCGCGGTCACGCCGGTGATCATGTTCGCCACCAGCGTGCGGGACAGGCCGTGCAGGGCCTTCGAGACACGCTCGTCGTTGGGGCGGGTGACCAGCAGAGTGCCGTCCTCGCCCTTGGCGATGTCGATCGGCGATGCGACGGTGTGGGTGAGCGTGCCCTTGGGGCCCTTCACCTGCACCGTGCGGCCGTCGATGGTGACGTCCACTCCGGCGGGAACCGAGATGGGCAGCTTGCCGATGCGCGACATTGCTATACCTCGCTTTCCCGGTTACCAGACGTAGGCGAGGACTTCCCCACCCACGCCCTTCTTCTGAGCCTGCTGGCCGGTGAGCAGCCCGTGCGACGTGGAGATGATCGCCACGCCGAGACCGCCGAGCACCTTCGGCAGATTGGTGGACTTTGCGTAGACCCGCAGACCCGGCTTGCTGATCCGCTTGATGCCGGCGATCGAGCGCTCGCGGTTGGGGCCGAACTTCAGCTCCAGGACGAGGTTCTTGCCGACCTCGGCGTCCTCGACCTTCCAGCCGGTGATGTAGCCCTCCTGCTGGAGGATCTCCGCGATGTGCGACTTGATCTTGCTGTGCGGCATCACGACGTCGTCGTGGTACGCCGAGTTCGCGTTACGCAGACGGGTCAGCATGTCTGCGATGGGGTCGGTCATGGTCATGAAGTGGCCCTGGGCCTCTCTCGCCGGGGTTTCCTGGTGCGACGTCCCTCTCCCCCGGCTGTGCGGGGACGGGTGCGATGCGGTGGACCTACGGCGTAGTAAGTCGATGCGGGCGGCGAACGCCCAACCCTTCTACCTTACGGGAAGAAGAGCGGGGCGCTCACCGGCCCAACTGCTTACCGAGAGTTCCTGGTGATCCGGGGAACCGGATCTACCAGGAGCTCTTGGTCACGCCCGGCAGCTCGCCACGGTGGGCCATCTCACGAAGGCACACGCGGCACAGGCCGAACTTGCGGTAGACGGAGTGCGGCCGGCCGCAGCGCTGGCAGCGGTTGTACGCGCGCACCGCGAACTTGGGCTTGCGCGAGGCCTTGGAGATCAGTGCCTTCTTAGCCACGGTCAGTTCTCCTTGAACGGGAAGCCGAGGTGACGCAGCAGGGCACGGCCCTCGGCGTCGTTGACCGCCGTGGTGACCACGGTGATGTCCATACCCCGGACCCGGTCGATCTTGTCCTGGTCGATCTCGTGGAACATGACCTGCTCCGTGAGACCGAAGGTGTAGTTGCCGCGGCCGTCGAACTGCTTGGGCGACAGACCGCGGAAGTCGCGGATACGCGGCAGCGCGAGCGACAGCAGCCGGTCCAGGAACTCCCACATGCGGTCGCCGCGCAGCGTGACGTGCGCGCCGATCGGCTGGCCCTCACGCAGCTTGAACTGCGCGATGGACTTGCGGGCCTTGGTGACCTGCGGCTTCTGGCCGGTGATCGTGGCGAGGTCGCGGATGGCGCCCTCGATCAGCTTGGAGTCGCGGGCGGCGTCGCCCACACCCATGTTGACCACGATCTTGGTCAGGCCGGGGATCTGCATGACGTTCTCGTAGGTGAACTCGTCACGCAGCTTGCCCGCGATCTCCTCGCGGTAGCGCGTCTTGAGACGCGGCGCAGTGGTGGCAGTCATCAGATGTCCTCACCGGTCCGCTTGGCAACGCGGATCTTGTTGCCCTCGTCGTCGAAGCGGTAGCCGACGCGGGTCACGACCTTCTTGCCGTCCTTCTCCACCACCAGCGACACGTTGCTGACGTGGATGGGGGCCTCGGTGGTGATGATGCCGCCGGTCTGCGAACCACGGTCGGTCTGGCCGGCCTTGGTGTGCTTCTTGACCCGGTTGACACCCTCGACGAGGACCCGGTCCTGAGCGGGGTAGGCCACGATGACCTTGCCCTGCTTGCCCTTGTCCTTACCGGTGATGACCTGGACCAGGTCGCCCTTCTTGATCTTCATCGGTTACAGCACCTCCGGCGCGAGCGAGACGATCTTCATGAACTTCTTCTCGCGCAGCTCACGGCCGACGGGGCCGAAGATACGGGTGCCGCGGGGGTCGCCGTCGTTCTTGAGGATGACGGCGGCGTTCTCGTCGAACCGGATGTACGAGCCGTCGGCGCGACGGCGCTCCTTGACGGTCCGGACGATGACCGCCTTGACGACCTCGCCCTTCTTCACGTTGCCACCGGGGATCGCGTCCTTGACGGTGGCGACGATGACGTCACCGATTCCCGCGTAGCGGCGACCCGAGCCACCGAGAACACGGATGCAAAGGATCTCCTTGGCACCAGTGTTGTCGGCGACACGCAGTCGCGACTCCTGCTGGATCACGTCTTACTCCTGAAGTGTCGCGTCGGTTCCCGGCGGGCCGCACGAGTTGCCTCGTGCGGCGCCGCCGAGCCTGACGGAACGGTCCTGAGCGGGTGCGCCCGCTCAGGGATTACTCGGCCTTACTTGGCCTTCTCAAGGATCTCCACGACGCGCCACCGCTTGGTGGCGGACAGCGGCCGGGTCTCCATCAGGAGGACGCGGTCGCCGACGCCTGCGGCGTTCTGCTCGTCGTGGGCCTTCAGCTTGTTGGTGCGGCGGATGACCTTGCCGTACAGGGCGTGCTTGACGCGGTCCTCGACGGCGACGACGACGGTCTTGTCCATCTTGTCGCTGACGACCAGACCCTCACGGGTCTTGCGGAAGCCCCGCTGCTCGCTGCTCTCAGTCACATTCTTCTCGCTCATCAGGCGCTCTCCACCGTCTCCACCGTCTCGATGCCCAGCTCGCGCTCACGCATGAGGGTGTAGATCCGGGCGATGTCCTTGCGAACGACCCTGAGCCGGCTGTTGTTCTCAAGCTGCCCGGTGGCCGCCTGGAAGCGGAGGTTGAACAGCTCCTCCTTGGCCTCACGCAGCTTCGCGACGAGCTCCTCGTCGCCGAGCTGGCGCAGCTCGGTCACCTTGGTACCGGCGGCCATCACGCCTCACCTGCCTCGCGCCGCACGATGCGGCACTTCATCGGAAGCTTGTGCGCGGCGCGGGTGAGCGCCTCGCGCGCAGTCTTCTCGTTCGGGAAAGACAGCTCGAACATCACCCGACCGGGCTTGACGTTCGCCACCCACCACTCGGGCGAGCCCTTGCCGGAACCCATGCGGGTCTCGGCGGGCTTCTTGGTCAGCGGGCGGTCCGGGTAGATGTTGATCCAGACCTTGCCGCCGCGCTTGATGTGGCGCGTGATGGAGATACGAGCGGACTCGATCTGCCGGTTGGTCACGTAGGCCGGGGTCACGGCCTGCAGGCCGTACTCGCCGAAGGCCAGCTCGGTGCCGCCCTTGGCCATGCCGTCACGCTTGGGGTGGTGCTGCTTGCGGTGCTTGACCCTGCGGGGGATCAGCATTGTTACTCAGCCTTCCGTTCCGGGGGTCTCCGCCGCCGGAGCCTCAGCGACGGGAGCCTCGGCGGCCTTGGGGGCCGACTGGGCGCCTTCCGTCTGAGGACGACGGCCGCGGCCACCGCGCTCGCCACCGCGACGCTGCGGACGCTCGTTGCCGCCACCGCGCGCCGGGCGGTTGCCCGCACGGGCGGCCGCGTTGTCGGCGCGGACCTCGGCGATGTTCTTGACGTCGCCCTTGTAGATCCAGACCTTCACACCGATACGGCCGAAGGTGGTCTTGGCCTCGAAGAAGCCGTAGTCCACGTTCGCGCGCAGGGTGTGCAGCGGCACACGGCCCTCGCGGTAGAACTCGGACCGGGACATCTCGGCGCCGCCGAGACGGCCACCGCACTGGATCTTGATGCCCTTGGCGCCGGCCTTCAGCGTGCCCTGCATGCTCTTGCGCATGGCACGGCGGAAGGAGACGCGGGAGGACAGCTGCTCGGCGACGGCCTGGGCCACCAGCTGAGCGTCCATCTCCGGGTTCTTGACCTCGAGGATGTTCAGCTGGACCTGCTTGCCGGTCAGCTTCTCCAGGTCGCCGCGGATACGGTCGGCCTCCGCGCCGCGGCGCCCGATGACGATGCCCGGGCGGGCGGTGTGGATGTCGACGCGGACGCGGTCGCGGGTGCGCTCGATCTCCACCTTGGAGATGCCGGCCCGCTCCATGCCCTGCGTCATCATCCGGCGGATGGCGACGTCTTCCTTGACGTAGTCCTTGTACAGCTTGTCGGCGTACCACCGGGACTTGAAGTCCGTGGTGATGCCGAGCCGGAACCCGTACGGGTTAACCTTCTGGCCCATTACCGGGAACCTTCCTTGCTGGCGACGACCACGGTGATGTGGCTGGTGCGCTTGCGGATCCGGTAGGCACGGCCCTGGGCGCGCGGCCGGAACCGCTTCAGGGTCGGACCCTCGTCGACATACGCCTCGCTGATGTACAGCGAGCCCGCGTCCGTGTGGTCGTAGTTGTGCGCGGCGTTGGCGATGGCGCTGTCCAGCACCTTGCCGACCGGCACGCTGGCGGCCTGCGGGGTGAATCGCAGGACCGCCTGAGCCTCCGTGGCATCCATGCCACGGATCAGGTCCACCACCCGGCGGGCCTTCATGGGCGTGACACGGATGTACCGTGCCTGGGCCCTGGCTTCCATGGTCGTCCCTTCAGTGTCTGTCTTCGTCGTCACGATTCAGCCCGCTCAGCGACGCCGCGACTTGCGGTCGTCCTTCTCGTGCCCGCGGAAGGTGCGGGTCGGGGCGAACTCGCCGAGCTTGTGGCCGACCATCGACTCGGTGACGAACACCGGGACGTGCTTGCGGCCGTCGTGCACCGCGATCGTGTGGCCCAGCATCGCCGGGACGATCATCGAGCGGCGGGACCAGGTCTTGATGACGTTCTTGGTGCCTGCTTCGTTCTGGACGTCCACCTTCTTGATCAGGTGGTCGTCGACGAAGGGCCCCTTCTTGAGACTGCGCGGCATCTAAACCCGCTCCTAGCGCTTCTTGTTCGTCTTGCGGCGGCGGACGATGTACTTGCTGCTCGCCTTCTTCGGCGAACGCGTACGTCCTTCCTTCTGACCCCACGGCGAGACCGGGTGGCGGCCACCGGAGGTCTTGCCCTCACCACCACCGTGCGGGTGGTCCACCGGGTTCATGGCGACACCGCGGACGGTCGGGCGGACGCCCTTCCAGCGCATACGGCCGGCCTTGCCCCAGTTGATGTTCGACTGCTCGGCGTTGCCGACCTCGCCGATCGTGGCGCGGCAGCGGACGTCGACCATCCGGACCTCGCCGGAGGGCATGCGAAGGGTGGCCATGGTGCCCTCCTTCGCCAGCAGCTGGACCGAAGCGCCCGCGGAGCGGGAGATCTTCGCGCCGCCACCGGGACGCAGCTCGATCGCGTGGATCGTGGTACCGACCGGGATGTTGCGCAGCGGCAGGTTGTTGCCGGGCTTGATGTCGGCGTTGGCGCCGTTCTCCACCCGGTCACCCTGCTGGAGCTTCGCGGGGGCGAGGATGTAGCGCTTCTCGCCGTCCGCGTAGTGCAGCAGCGCGATGCGCGCGGTGCGGTTGGGGTCGTACTCGATGTGCGCGACCTTGGCGGGCACGCCGTCCTTGTCGTGCCGACGGAAGTCGATGACACGGTAGGCGCGCTTGTGGCCACCGCCCTGGTGGCGGACGGTCACACGACCGGCGTTGTTACGGCCGCCCTTGCTGTGCAGCGGGCGGACCAGCGACTTCTCCGGCGTGGACCGCGTGATCTCGACGAAGTCGGCGACGCTGGAGCCACGACGGCCCGGGGTCGTCGGCTTGTACTTGCGGATACCCATTTCTCAGTCCTCGGAATATTCCGGACTTCAATCGGCCGGTCCCCGTTAGGAGACCGGGCCGCCGAAGATGTCGATACGGTCGCCCTCGGCGAGGGTCACGATGGCGCGCTTGGTGTTCGCGCGCTTGCCGAAACCGGTGCGGGTGCGCTTGCGCTTGCCCTGCCGGTTGATCGTGTTGACCCCGGTGACCTTGACCTGGAAGACCGTCTCGACGGCCTGCTTGATCTGGGTCTTGTTGGCGCGCGGGTCGACGACGAAGGTGTACTTGTTGTCGTCCAGCAGCGCGTAGCTCTTCTCGGAGACCACGGGCTTGATCAGCAGGTCACGGGGGTCCGTGAAGGTCTTGCTGGTGATCACGGTCTGCTCGGCCATCAGGCGTCGCTCCCTTCCAGCTCGGCCTCGTCCGCGGCACCGGCACCGGTGAAGCGGTCGAACGCGCCCTTGGTGAAGACCACGTCGTCCGAGACGAGCACGTCGTACGTGTTCAGCTGGCCGGCCTCCAGGATGTGCACCTGGGGCAGGTTGCGGGCGGACAGCCAGGCGGCCTCGTCCGAACGCTCGATGACCAGGAGCACGTTCTTGCGCTCGCTGATCTTGCCGAGCAGCGTCCTGGCGGCCTTGGTGGACGGCGCCTCGCCCTCGACCACGCCGGAGACGACGTGGATCCGGTTGTGCTGCGCCCGGTCGCTCAGGGCCCCGCGCAGCGCGGCCTTGATCATCTTCTTGGGCGTGCGCTGCGAGTAGTCACGCGGCACGGGGCCGTGGACGACGCCACCGCCGGCGAACTGCGGCGCGCGGGTCGAGCCCTGACGGGCGCGGCCGGTGCCCTTCTGGCGGTACGGCTTCTTGCCACCACCGCGGACCTCGCCACGCGTCTTGACCTTGTGCGTGCCCTGACGGGCGGCGGCCAGCTGCGCGACGACGACCTGGTGGATCAGCGGGATGCTGATCTTGGCCTCGAAGATCTCGGCCGGGAGCTCTACGGTCCCGGCGGTGTCGCCGGACGGCGACAGAATGTCAATGGTGCTCATCGGTTACCTCAGGCCCCCTTGGCCGCGGTGCGGACCAGGACGAGGCCGCCGTTCGGACCAGGAACCGCGCCCTTGATCAGGAGCAGGCCCTTCTCCGCGTCAACGGCGTGGACGGTCAGGTTCTGGGTGGTGACCCGCTCGTTGCCCATGCGGCCCGCCATGCGCAGGCCCTTGAACACGCGACCCGGGGTGGCGCAGCCGCCGATGGAGCCCGGGGAGCGGTGCTTGCGCTGCACACCGTGGCCGGCGCCGAGGCCCTTGAAGTTGTGGCGCTTCATGACACCGGCGAAGCCCTTGCCCTTGCTCTTGCCGGTCACGTCGACCTTGACACCGGCCTCGAACACCGTGGCGGTGATCTCCTGGCCGAGCGTGTACTCGGCGGCGTCGGACGTGCGCAGCTCGACGAGGTGACGGCGCGGGGTGACGTCCGCCTTGGCGAAGTGGCCCTTGAGGGGCTTGTTCACCTTGCGCGGGTCGATCTCGCCGAAGGCGATCTGCACCGACTCGTAGCCGTCGGTGTCGTTGGTGCGGACCTGGGTCACGACGTTCGGGCCGGCCTTGACGACGGTCACCGGGACGACACGGTTGTTCTCGTCCCAGACCTGAGTCATGCCGAGCTTTTCGCCCAGGATGCCCTTGATCTGCTTGGTCATCTTCTCCGCGCCTCTCAGAGCTTGATCTCGATGTCGACGCCGGCCGGCAGGTCCAGGCGCATCAACGAGTCAACGGTCTTGGGCGTCGGGTCGAGGATGTCGATCAGGCGCTTGTGCGTGCGCATCTCGAAGTGCTCGCGCGCGTCCTTGTACTTGTGCGGCGACTTGATGACGCAGTACACGTTCTTCTCAGTGGGCAGCGGCACCGGGCCCGCGACCTGCGCACCGGTACGGGTCACCGTCTCGACGATCTTCTTCGCCGAGGAGTCGATGACCTCGTGGTCGTAGGCCTTGAGCCGAATGCGGATCTTCTGTCCCGCCATGGCTACTCCGTAGTCCTTGTCTCTTCTCAGCTCCGGCATCCGCTTGCTCCGACCCACGCGGTCGGGCGTGTCGCGCCCCTCGCACAGGGTTTTCCGCAAGCGGAATCCCTGATCAAGGGGTTTGCGTGGGAGAAGTCACCCACCGGATGCCTGGTCTGCTCCGCACTGACACTTCCCGGAAGATTCCCGTACGTCCGCCCCAGCGCTGCCACCTGGGCAGTTGGAGCGACGAGTACCGTGGGACTCGCTTCCGGTCCCCCCGACGGGAGGCGCGCAGCATCGGCGCTCGACCGAGCAACTTGAGTAGTCTGCCATACGCCCCACAAGGGGCGCCAATCGGGCCGGGTAGCTTACCCCTCGGTGACCGGTACGCAAACGCGGGTGCGGACGCCGCTCCCCGGCGGGCAGGCCACCCTGCAATGTGCAGGGTGCTTCGTTGCGGGCCCGCGGGATGGACGGTCGAGGCCCAGATGACCGTCACGCTGGGCCGCAGGACCCGCCCCGAGCCCGATGTGGTCGCGGCGCTCGTTCCGTACGACCCGGATCGCACCAGCTTCCTCCCGGCGGACGTCGCACTCGTCGTCGAGGTGGTCTCCGCCGAGTCCGAGGACCGCGACCGGCGCTACAAGCCCACGCTCTACGCCGAGGCCGGCATCCGGCACCTGTGGCGTATCGAGGACGAGCAGGGGCTGCCGGTGATCCACACCTACGAGCGCGACGACACGACCGGCGCCTACGTCCCCACGGGCGTCCACCGCGAGCAGCTGAAAGCACGCGTGCCCTTCCCCGTGGACATCGTCCCCGCGGACCTCGCGCGCTGACCGGACCTGGACGGGCCGTCATCGGCGGAAATCCCGTCGCCGGTGCGCGGGCCCCGTCGTAGGGTCGCCGGGTTCGCCCGTGTCGTACCGGAGGAAGCGGCCCATGCCCCAGGTCATCGTGCTCAACGGCGGGTCCAGTTCCGGGAAGTCCAGCATCGCCCGGTGCCTTCAGGAGATCCTGCCCGAGGCGTGGCTGGGGGTGAGCGTCGACACGTTCGTGGACGCGCTGCCGCCGCGGCTGCGGGAGGGCGGGGACGGGCTGGTCATCGGCCCGGACGGCGAGGTGGCCACCGGCCCCGCCTTCGACGAGCTGGACGGGGCCTGGCTCGCCGGGATCGCCGCGATGGCCCGCGCGGGCGCCCACGTCGTCGTCGACGACGTCTTCCTCGGCGGCCCCCGCTCCCGCTCCCGCTGGTCCCGCGCCCTCACCGGCCTCGACGTCCTGTGGGTCGGCGTCCGCTGCTCCCCCGAGGCCGCGGTCGCCCGCGAGGCCGCCCGCGGCGACCGCGTCCCCGGCATGGCGGCGAAGCAGGCCGCGCTCGTCCACGAGGGCGTGCCGTACGACCTGGAGGTCGACACGACGTCCGCCTCCCCGGCGGAGTGCGCCCGCGCCGTCGCGGAGCACGCGGCCGGGCGCGGAGCGTAAGGAGAGGCATGTCACGCAGGAGCGGGAAGTCCCGCCGCCTGCTGGTCGGCGGGACGGCGTACCGCTGGTCGGTACGGCACCGGCACCGCGTCCCGGACGCGGGCGGCTACGAGGGCTGCACGGAGGCCGTGATGCTGCGCCGCGACGGCGCCCGCGGCGCGGCGTGCGTCAGCTTCGCGGGCGGCCCCGGCCGCTACGTCCCGGACGGCATCGTGCACTCCGGCGCCGTCGGCACGGACGAGGGCTTCCTCAACCTCCACGAGCCCGGCACCGCCCGCGCCCTCCTCGACGAGGCCCTGTCCCGCGGCTGGGACCCCGACGCCCCGTCCCCGCTGCTCCTCGACGGCTGGACCCTCTTCACCGCCGTCCGCGCCCGCACGGCGTGACGACGTCCGTTGCGTTCAAGCCCGGCGCGGGCGGCCCGCACTAGCGTCGCCGGTATGAGCAGCCCTTCGCACGAGTCCCGCCACATCGCCGTCCGCATCGCCCGCCCCGCCGCGGACGTCTACGCGTACGCCGCCGACCCCACCCACCTGCCCGCCTGGGCCCACGGCCTCAGCGGCGCGATCCACCGCGAGGGCGAGGTGTGGGTCGCCGACTCCCCCATGGGCCGGGTGACCGTCGCCTTCGCCCCCCGCAACGACTTCGGCGTCCTCGACCACGACGTGACCCTCCCCTCCGGCGAGACCGTCCACAACCCCGTCCGCGTCCTCCCCGACGGCGACACCGCGAGCGAGGTCGTCTTCACCCTCCGCCGCCTCCCCGGCATCCCGGAGCCGGAGTTCGCGCGCGACGCCGCCACGGTGACCGCGGACCTGGAGCGGCTGCGGAGTCTGCTGGAGGACAACTGAGGCGCCGACGGGCGCAGTTGGCGCAATTCCCACCCCGGCCGGCGCCCGGGAAGGGGCCGTGCCGGGGCTGCGCGGGGGCGCCGGGGGTGTACCGCTCGGCGGGTCCGGGCGCCCGCGGGTCCCGGCCTCCCGGCGGGTGCCGCGCGGCGGGAATTCCCCTCGCCGCCCGGGGTCCCGCGTGGCTACCGTCGCGTCATGCGGATACTGCACCTCTCGGACACCCACCTGGACCGGCACGGCGCCCCCGATGACGACGGGGCCGACGGGACGGCCGCGTTGCGGCTGCTGCTCCGCGAGGTGGAGCACCTGGACGGGGTCGGCGCGGTCGTCGTCACGGGCGACATCGCGGACGACGGGTCGCGCGAGGCGTACGCGCGCACGCACGAGCTGCTCGGCGCGTACGCGGCGCCGCGCGGGGCGCGGGTGTTCTACGCGACGGGCAACCACGACGACCGCGCCGCCTTCGCGGACGTGCTGGGCAGCGGGCACACCGCGCCCGACGCGGTGTACGACGGCCCGGCGGGCGAGCGCGCGGCGGCCAGCACGGTGGACGGGCACCGGCTGGTCACCCTCGACTCGCTCGTGCCCGGCAAGGGCTACGGCCACCTGTCCGCGGGCCAGCTCGGCTGGCTGCGCGGCGTGCTCACCACGCCCGCCCCGCACGGCACGGTGCTGGCCTTCCACCACCCGCCCCTCGCGCTGCCCGGCGTCGAGGTGCAGCGCGTCTTCGGGCTGCACAACGCCGCGGAGCTGGCCGACGCGATCGACGGGACGGACGTCCGGCTGATCCTGTGCGGCCACTTCCACCTCCAGCTCACGGGCCGCCTCGCGCAGGCGACCGTGTGGGTCACACCCGGCGTCGTGACCCGTATCGACCTCACCGCCCCGCCCGGCACCGAGCGCGCGGTCCACGGCCCGTCCGCGACCCTCGTCGACCTCGCGGCCCCGTACGGCCCGCTCCTGCACACCCTGCACGCGCGCGACCCGCGCATGGGCGCGACCGTCTACGAGGCCGACGCCCCCGAGATGAGCGAGGTCATCGCCCGCCTCGGGCCGTGACGCGGCGGGGCCGCAGCCGTACGTACGCGGTCGCGGCCTGCACGGCGAGCGCGATCGGCACCGCGACCAGCACATCCCACGGCACCGCGCCGAAAGCGGCGAGCAGGCTCAGCAGCGGGAGGGTGAGGAGCAGCGGCAGGGTCTGGGCGAGGGCGATACGGGTACGGGCGGTGCGGTTCACGGCGTACTCCTTCGGTAGCGGTAGGGGTGCTCAGGACCGGGCCCGGTCGAGGTAGTCGGCGAGGTCGCGCCACTCGCCGACGGGAGCGGCGGGCTCGCCGGACATCGCGGCGGGGTCGTCCCGCCACGCGGCCCGCACCCCCGCGGAGATCCCGGCGTCGCCGCCGCTGAAGAGCGCGCTCAGCTCGTCCATGCGGGCCGCGATCCGCCGCACCCGCGAATCCCCCGGCGGGACGCCGCCCGCCCGCAGCGCCTCGGCCCGCCGGTAGAGCTCGGGCCATTCGACGTCGAGCAGGTAGTGCGCGGCGGGCCCGAGCGCGGCTCCCCGCGCGCGCAGCACCGTCAGCTGGTCGGCGTCCAGGTGCCGCCCCAGCACCTCCCGCCCCTCCGGCCCCGCCGAGCCGATCGCCCGCAGCGCCCCGAGCAGATCCGCGGCGTCCGGCTCCCGTTCGGCGGCCAGCTCCTCCCCCAGCCGCACCAGCCGCTCCCGCAGCGCCCCGAGCGCGGCGATCTCCGCGTCCACCCCGGCAAGGTGGTCCCGCACGAGCCGCCCCGGCTCCACCCCGGCGTCCAGGCACACCGCGATCGTCTCCAGCCCCAGCCCGAGGCTGCGCAACGCCAGCACCGCGTAGAGCCGCCCGAGGTCGTCCCCGGTGTACTCCCGGTGCCCGCCCGCACTCCGCGAGGAGGGGCTGAGCAGCCCGATCTCGTCCCAGTGGTGCAGCGTCCTGACAGTGAGCCCACTGGCCTCGGCCAGCCGCCCCACCTTCCACGTCACCGCGCCGCCGTCGTCCCTTTTCCCGTCCATGCCCCCACTGTCGCCCCTCACGCGACGTGAGGTTCAAGCAATGACGGCGACCGGTCGGCGACGTCAGTAGGGCGGCATGTTCGGGACGGCCTTCTCCGCCAGTTCGATGAGCGATTCCACCTTCACCAGGTCGGCCGCGACCTCGTCGGACGTCATCGCGGGGCCTTCCGAGGAGCGGTACTCGATCTCGTTGCGCCGTGCCCGCATGCGGTTGAACGGCCGCAGGATCGAACCGAGCGGAGGGTCGAGCTGAGCACGCACGGCCTCGTAGACCACCGTGTGGCCACCGCGGCTGGTGGCCCGCAAGCCCTGGTTCTGAAGGACCGCCGCGAGGGCCCGGCGGCCGGCGTCGTAGGCGAGGGTGTAGGCGCCCTCGGGGTCCGTCCCGAGCAGCTGCCGCGCGGACTCGACGTGGGTGCGCGCCCGGCTCAGCTCGGCCTCGGCCGCCTGCCGGGACGCGGGGACCCGTTCGAGTTCGCGGCTGACGACGAGGGCGTCGATCGTCGACCGTCCCTGATTCCACCGGCTCACGCTGTCTCCCGGGCAAGCTTCAGTTCGACCAGCGGGCGTTCGCGCACGCTGGTGAGAAACGGGTCGTCGCTGGGCGACTGCCACGCCTCGTCCGACAGCCGGTGGACGTTGACGGCCCTGTGAAGCCGCCGGGACGCCTCCTCCGCGAGGTCGAACAGTTCGTCCGCGTCCGGCTCGCCGATGACGAGCACGTCGACGTCGGCGGGTGGTGGCCCCGGCTGTCCCGTGTAGCGGGCCGCCCAGGATCCGTAGATGAACGCCCTCCGCACCCCGCCCAGAGCCGCGAGCGCGTCGGTCAGGACGGGCAGGGGTCCGAAGGAGGCGGCGATGAGGTCGCTGAGCGGCTGGTAGAGGACCGTGTCCGTCCGTGCGCGCACCAACCGGCTGCGCCCCACCCTGCGGTCGGCCAGAATACCGGCGACGGTCAGCCTTTCCACCTCGCGCAGCACGGTCGTGGGGGTCACCCCCATCTCCTCGGCCAGCTCGCTGAGGCTGTACTCCCGCTCAGGGTGCAGGAGCAGCAGCGCCAGCACCTCGCCCTGGGCGCGGGAGCGGAGCAGCGGGAGCAGGCTGGGCGACGTTTTCATTGGGCGCAGTATATCGTGCGCCCAATGAAAACAACAGCGGGTCACCGGTCGCGCGCTCCGCGTCAGGCGCCTGCCGTCGAGGGGCCGGTGGCGGCGGCGACCACGTCGGAGAGGGAGCTGACGTACGGGCCCGGCCAGTCGTCCTCGCGGGCGTGGGCGTCGTTCGCCGCCCAGTCGTCGGCGCGGAGCATCACCGCGGTCATGCCGTGGGCCGTCGCGCCGGTCAGCTCGCCGCCGCCGCCGTCGCCGATGTAGAGGCAGGAGGTGGGGGCGGTGTCCAGGGCCGAGGCTATCCGCCGGAAGAGTTCCGGGGCGGGCTTGCGGTGGCCCTCGCTGCACGACAGGACGGCCGCGTCCACCAGGCCGGACAGCGGCAACTCCGGCCAGGTGTCGGCGAGTTCGACCGTGCAGTCGCTCAGGACGCCGATGCGTACGCCCGCGCCGCGCAGGCGTTCCAGCGTCCCGACCGCGTCCTCGCGCAGGACGAACAGCTCACGCTGGCAGGCGAGCCTGACCTCGGCGGCCGCCGCGACCGCGTCCTCGCCGGGTTCGACCCCGCAGCGCCGGGCGAGCGTACGGATGGTCTCCGGCAGGTCGCCGAGCGCGCCGACCGCCCGCTCCGGGAAGGACGCGTTCAGCGCCTCCCGCCACCGCTCCGCGGGAATCCCCAGCGGGACCGCGCCCCGCGCCGCGTGCCCGTCCCAGACGGCGGTGGGCGTGCTCGGGGTGAGGGTGCCGTAGAAGTCGAAGATCACCGTGGGAAAGCTCATGCCGGGACGCTACCGGTCCGCGAAGTGCTTGACCTTCGAGCCGGGTTGAAGGTCTTGACTGGGCGGGAGCGGGGGCCGTCGATCGGAGGAGGGCGAGCGGGATGCGGATCGGGGAGCTGGCCGGGCGGAGCGGGGTGGCCGCGAGCACCTTGCGCTACTACGAGGGGCTCGGGCTGCTGCCCGCCGCCGGGCGGACGGGGAGCGGATACCGGGTGTACGGGGAGGACGCGGTCGAGCGGCTGGCCGTCATCGGGGCCGCGAAGGGGCTGGGGCTCGCGCTGGAGGAGGTCGGGGCGGTGTGCGCGGCCTGGGCGGGCGGGGTGTGCGCCGAGGTCAGGGCGGAGCTGCGGCCCCGGGTGGCCGCGCGGCTCGCGGAGGCGGAGGGGCGCGCGGCGCGGGCGGCGGCGTTCGCGGCGGTGCTGCGCGGGGCGCTCGCGCGGCTGGAGGCGCTACCCGAGCGGGAGGGGCGGTGCGGGGCGGAGTGCGGGTTCCCTCGCGGGGCGGGGGCGGGGGCTCCGGAGTCGGGTCCGGGGGACGGGGCCCGGCCCCGAGGTGAGCGGTGGCGTACCGCTCCCGTCGCGTGCTCCCTCGGCGGGGACGGCCTCGCCCGGCGGGGCGCGGACTGGCGCGCGGCTCTCGACGGGGCTGCGCCTCCGGTGGCGATCCCGGACGGCCTGCGGCTCACCCTCCCCGCCGACCGCACCGCGCGGATCGCGGCTCTCGCGTCCGCCGAGCAGCACTGCTGCCCCTTCTTCGACTTCCGGCTCCACCTCGACGGCCCCGTCCTCCACCTGGAGGTCCGCGCCCCGGCGGAGGGCGCGGCGCTGCTGGAAGCTCTTTTCGGCGGAAGCGGCCACCGGTAACCGGTAACCGGCGGAGTGCGGCGCGTACGCGCGGTGGGTGGGTCGGGGCCACTCCGGGGGCACCTCCTCGGACCGCGCACCATGACCTCACGACGTATCCGGTGCCGGACTGTCGTGCGCGGTCCTCCGGGGGCACCCCCGGATCGTCCCCTTCAGGCCGGTCGGGCGGCTTCCCGTGCGGGGAGCAGGGCGTCTCAGTGGCGCGACCTGCGCCACGCCGCGTAGCCGCGCACCACCTGGATCACGAAGAGCAGCAGCGCGACCCCGGCGAGTATCTCCAGGAACCACTTGTGGTCGGTGATCGAGTCCGACGCCCACCACGCGAGCAGCGCGGACGTGATCAGGTAGAGGGGCGCCATGATCAGCGCCATCCGCACCCGGGGGTCCCGGGGCCGGGCGTGGGCCGGGCCGGACGTGGCCCGCTCGGTCTCCTCCGCCGGGGGCTTGTGCATCGTGGTCACGGCAGCCTCCTTCGCTCCTGGCGCCGACGAAATCGCCGCCAAAGCCACAAGAGTCGGCTAACCGGAACGACAGCCCGCAAACCGCGACGCCGGGTGCGGATCGTCCGCCGGGGCACGGGGTCGGTCGTGACCTGGCGCCGGGCCCGGATGGTCTTGCTGTCGGCACCGGGCATGTCGGCGACGAAGATCGCCGAAGATCGCCGAGGTCACCTTCACCAGCGCGGACCGGGTCCGGGACGCGCCTGATCAGGCCGGCCGACTTCCTGGTCGCCGAGGGGGTGGTCGACGGCACCGACCACGGCAGCTCTCATCCCGGCCGTGGCAGGAGACGAGAGGACGGGGGCTGGCATCCTCCACGAGCAGCTGGGTACGGGCCCGGCCCATGGCTACACGGCCCGGTCAGTCAGCAGGGCGCGGGCAAGCCGGGTCTGTACCGCGACCAGCCCGCGGACCACCGGAACCGCGGTGGCCAGCATGAGCACCCCCAGGGCGGTGTTGACGCCGATGTCCGCCGTCCGCGAGGCGTTGTCGAATACCAGCTCCACCAGTCCGTGGTCATCCGGTCCCTGTGGCAGGGACCACGACCAGGTGCCGTAGAGCAGCTCGCCGACACCGCCGAGGGTCCACGTCAGCGCCACGCTGAAGGTGGTGACCTGGAGCGGGAAGGCGACGACCAGATGGGCCAGGTCGCGCCAGGGCTGTGGTTCTCGCACCGCGCGCAGCGCCCTGCCCCATCCCGTGCCGGTCGGCCGGGGGTGCTGCACCGGCAACGGGCGGCCCGTAACGGCCGTCACCCGCTGCCGTTCCCTGTTGGCCAGGGCCCGTGCCGCGTGCAGGGTCCCGGCCAGGATCGGCAGTCCGATCCAGACCACGAGGGTGGACACTCCCAGGGCGAAGCCGGTGACCGCGACGGTGAACGCCGCCACCCCGAGAGGCAGTCCGGACAGTAGATAGCCCAACTCCCGGCGGAACCGGTGGGCAACGGGCCCGTTCTCGGTGGACGCTTGCGGCACGGTGAGCGAGGCGATCGAAGTCATGGCACCACGGTGCCGGTTTCGCACGGCCCCGCCCAACCTGCTAGCTGGCCGACAGAGGTAGGGCTTGCCCCACCCCCCAAGGGAGGACTACGACGGCGTCCCCGTCCCCGTCCCCGAAGTCCGCTACCGGCGCTCCCTCCGCGACGCCGCCCCCGTCAGACCTCGTACGCCGCCGCGTACATCAGGAACGCCGCCCAAGCGTGGGGCGTGACGCTGAGGCGGGGGCCTTCCGGGTCCTTGGAGTCCCGGACGAGGATTTCCTCGTCGCTGACCTTCACCTCGACGCACTCCGGTCCGTCGTTGGTGCTGTGACTGCTCTTGGTCCAGCCGACCTCGACGCAGTCGTTGTTGTTGCCAGCGCTGTAGCTGCTCTTGATCCAGGCGACCTCGACGCACTCGGGACCGTCGTTGCTGCTGTAACTGCTCTTGGTCCACTCCAGCACGGAAGCGGCTCCTGCGATGGGCTTGAGGCTCATGTCTGTTCCCGCAGTTTCTCGACGAAGGCCAGCGACTCGCGTGGCGTGAGAGCTTGCGATCGGATGATCCCATACCTCATCTCTAGGATCTGAACCTCACGCGGTTCGGTGATCACACGATTGTAGAGCTGCCCCTCCCAGTGACCCGCCGTTGAGCCGTCTTTGAGCTTGAGCACCTGCAACTGACCGCCCATCCCCGCATGATCTTCGCGGTCAGTCGGCATCACCTGGATCTCCACGTGTCGCAACCGGCCAACTTCCAGGATGCGTTCGAGCTGGCGACGCAGAACCGCCCTGCCGCCGAGCGGGCGAGTCAGCGTCACCTCCTCCAGAACGAACGTCAGCAGCGCGAACGGCGTGCGCTCGAAGATCGCTTGCCGGGCCATACGCCCTTCGATGAGCCGCTCGATCTGGTCCTCGGTGTACGAGGGGCGCCGCATGCCGTAGAGGGACCGCGTGTACTCCTCGGTCTGCAACAGCCCGTGGATGTTGTGATTGCAGTAGGCGCCCAGCTCGACCGCCTCAGCCTCAAGCTTGGCCAGGTCATTAACCTTCTTCGGGTACCGGACTTCCCCGAGGTCCGGCTTCATGGCGGAGATCTTGCCTCCCGCTTTCGCGATCCGGTCCGCGTTGTCCAGGTAGGCAGGTTTCGGCGCACGCACGCCGCGCTCGACCTTGGAGACCATCTCCTCGCTGTAGCCGATCGCAGCGCCGAAATCCGTCTGCGTGAGACCCGTCGACTCGCGCCACAGCTTGATCTGGCGCCCGAGGGCGCGCAGGACGCCTGCGGAGTCGTCCTCGGCGCCCGAGTCCCAGTCAGGGGTGTCGGAGCCGTCCATTGTGTAGTTGGGGCCTGAGCCTGATGCCATCGTGACCACCACCATTACTGTCGGTTCGTACTGCGCACGCTAAGCGCCCGCAGGTTCGCGTGTCCGGAAAACTGACTGAAAGTCACCTGTCCGGGAGGAGGCTCCGGAGCGCAGGGGGCGCACACCGACCCGTACAACCCGTACAAGCGAGCGCCGGGCACGGCGCGGACCCGTACAAGAGACGTCCCCGCCCGGACAGCGACCCGCACAGCCCGCGCCCTGGCGGTCGAACGCGCTGGTCAGGTGGTAGGCGGGAGCGCCAATCTCGTAGACGTGACGAATGACACTCCCCCCGAAGAAGAAGTGGACGCGTCCGCGCGGCGGTTCAGCGTCCAGTTGCCCTCCACCCGGCGCGGTGCGCACCGCGCGCGTCTGCTCGCGACGGCGGAGCTCGACCGGTGGGGGCTGCCGCCGGATCCGGCGGCGCACGTAGTAGCGGAGCTCGCGGCGAACGCGGCGGTTCACGGGCGGGTGCCCGGGCGGGACTTCCGGCTGATGCTCGACGCCGACAAGAGTCCGGGGACGCTGCGGATCGAGGTGACGGACGCGCGGGCGGAGCGGTTGCCCGTGATCGCGCGGGACGCGGGGGCGGCGGATTCGGAGTCCGGGCGGGGGCTGCTGCTCGTGACGGTGCTGGCGGCGCGGTGGGGGGTGACGTCGGGGCCGTTCCCGACGAAGACGGTGTGGGCGGAGGTGGATTTCGCGTAGGGGCCCGGCGCGCGGGCGTACCGCCGTGGGCCGGTGGTACGCCCGCGAGGGGCTAGGTGCCGGAGACCTTCGTGCAGGTGAGGGTGCCGTTGACGGTGACGGAGCCGCCGGAGGTGTCGACGGCGCCGAGTTCGGTGCCGGAGACCTTGACGGTGTAGGTGCCGGACTGCTCGGTGGCGGAGATGCCGTCCGCGCCGAGCTTGACGAAGGTCTTCTTGTCGGCGGTGACGAGGGTCGCCATGGCCTGGTCGCCGATGGTGGCGACGAAGGAGGGCGTCGTGGACTCGCCGCTGTCGGGCGCGGGGGCGGTGACGGCGATGACCTTGCCGCTCGCGGTCGCGCAGGACACGCTCATGGTGACGTCGAAGCCGCCGGTGGCCGAGCCGGTGTAGTCGAGGCGGCCGTGGGTGCCGCCGTCGGAGGCGGCGCTCGCGCTGGTCGTCGCGGCGGGCGCGCTCGACGCGGGTGCGGTGGAGGTCGGCTTGCTGTCGTCGTCCTTGTCCTTCGACGACGAGCAGGCGCTCAGCGCGGTGACGATGGTCAGCGGAAGCAGCACGGCTGCCAACGGCCTTGAAATACGCGGCACTTGTCCCCCTTGGTACGTCCTACAGGTCGCGTGCGGTGGAAGGGTATCCGAGCCTGTCGCCGTCCCCCTCGGCTGTGCGCCGGGCCTGCGGTTAGTGTGACCAGCACCACCGGGGCGCGGGCCCCGCCAGAAGGGGAGCCACCTCGTGCACAGTGACCCTGACCTCGTCGCGCCGCGTCCGGCGGACACCCGGCCCTTCCGCCTCATCGTCACCGGTGGCGGGACCGGCGGGCACACGTATCCCGCGCTCACCGCGATACGCACGCTGCGGGCCCGACTCGCGGGCGAGGGGCGGGCGTTGGAGGTGCTGTGGGTCGGCACCAGGGACAGCCTGGAGGAGCGGGTCGCGACCGGCGAGGCGATACCCTTCCGGGCGGTCGCGACCGGCAAGGTGCGCCGCTCGGCCAATCCCCTGATGCTCCTGTCGTTCGCGAACCTGCGGGACATGGGGCGCGTGCCGCTCGGCGTGCTCCAGGCGCGGCGCGTGGTCGCCGACTTCCGGCCGGACGTGGTGCTCGCGACGGGCGGTTACGTGGCGGTGCCGCTGGGGCTCGCGGCGAAGGCCAACCGGCGGCCGCTGGTGGTGCACGAGCAGACCGTACGGCTGGGGCTCGCGAACCGGCTGCTGGCGCGGGTGGCGACGGCTTTCGCGGTGTCGTCGGAGTCGACGCTGCCGCTGCTGCCGAGGCGGGCGCGGGCGGCGGCGGCCGTGACCGGCAACCCGGTACGGCCCGAGGTGCTGGCCGGGCGCGCCGACAAGGCGGTGGAGTCGCTGGGGCTCGGCGGCTTCGACCGTTCGCTGCCGACCGTGTACGTGACCGGCGGCGCGCAGGGCTCGCAGCAGATCAACGACGTGATCGTGACCGTCCTGCCGTGGCTGCTGGCGCAGGCGAACGTCATCCACCAGTGCGGGCCGGGCAACTTCGCGTCGCTGCGGTCCACCGCGGCGCTGCTGCCACGGGAGTTGGCGGGGCGGTATCTGCTGACGCCGTACGTGAGCGCGGAGTTGCCGGACGTGCTGGCGCTCGCGGACGTGGTGATCTCGCGCAGCGGCGCGGGCATGCTCGCCGAACTCACCGCGCTGGGCAAGCCGTCGGTCCTGGTGCCGCTGGCCTCGTCGGCGGGCAACGAGCAGGTCCACAACGCGCAGCACCTCGCGGACGCGGGCGCGGCGGTGGCCCTCGTCCACACGGTGACCCCCGACACGCTCTCGACGGCGGTGGCCCCGCTCCTGGCCGACCCCGCGCGCCGCGCCGCGATGGCGGAGGCGGCCCGCACGCACGGCCGCCCGGACGCGGCGGAACGCCTGGTGGACGCAATGCTGCGAGCGGCGCGGCCGCTCCCAGCGCCGGAGGACCCACTGCCCGCGGCGCCGCCCGCGCCGGAGGAGCCCGCGCCGGTGGCGGCTACGGAAGAGCCGAGCCCGGAGTCACCGGAGGAGCCCGCGCCGCCCACCAAGCCCGCGACACCTCCCCCGCCGCCCGCGGAGCCCCCCGCCCCGACAACCCCGCCGCCCCCCGCGACCCCGCCCATGCCCCCGACCCCGCCGCAGCCGCCCACCCCGCCGGAGGAGCCCGCGGCGGAGGAGTGAGGGGAGCGCGACCAGCGGGTCACCCCTGCGGAAGGAGCGGACGCCATGACCATCGTCCCCGGCGACCCGCAGCGCAACGCGCTCCCGTACCTGGCCATGCGGGACATCGTCGAGCAGACGCAGCACGCCGTACCCGGCAAGCTGGAGATCACCAGGGAAGGGATCGTCCACGACGCGTCCGCCCCCGGCGGCCCGCACGAGCTGACCGCCGCGCGGGTCAGCCGCAGGCTGGAGAAGGTCATGCCGGAGGGCCTGCTCGCGCACACCGGCACGCCGGACGTGGAGGACGTCCACGAGGGCGTCATGCGCCACCCGGACGTCATGGTCATCGCCGAGGCGGACATGGAGGTCGAAGGGTCCTTCGACCCCGGCACCCTGCTCGCGGCGATCGAGGTGGTCTCACGGTCGAACCCGGACAACGACTGGGTCGGCAAGATGCGCGACTACCCGCTTCTCGGCATTCCGGTCTACGTCCTGTTCGACCCGCGCACCGGCGAGGGCGCGGTGCTGAGCGACATCCACCCGACGCCGAACGGCCCGCGCTACGCGACGCGTACGGACTTCGTCTACGGCGAGGACGTGACGATCGGGGAGTGGACGATCTCCACGGAGAATCTCCCCCGTTACACGTAACCCACCCGCACGGCACGCGGATAGCCTGGCCGACATGACGACGGGGCGCGCGGACGGCGGCGGTACGGGCGAGGCGCTGGCCGGGGGGCTGGCCAACGCGGGCGCGGTCTTCCGGCGCGGGGAGGTCGTCGACCGGCCCGCGCCGCGGACCGCCGCCGCGCTGCACGCGCATCTGCGGGCGCTGCCCGCGCGCGGCTTCACGGGGGCGCCGACTCCCGTACGGCTCACGGGGGACGGCCGCGAGCAGCTGACCTTCGTGCCCGGCGACGTGGCGCTGCCGCCCTTCCCCGCGTGGGTGATGACGGACGACGCGCTCGCGTCCGTGGGGCGGCTGCTGCGCCAACTCCACGACGCGGCCGCACAGATCCCCGTCGACCGCGGCGCCGACTGGCCGCGCGAACTCTCCGACCCGGCGGGCGGCCCGCTGCTGTGCCACAACGACATCTGCCCGGAGAACGTCGTCTTCCGCGACGGCCGCGCCGCCGCCTTCATCGACTTCGACCTCGCCGCCCCCGGCCGCCCCCTCTGGGACCTTGCGATGACCGCCCGCTACTGGGTCCCCACCCTCGACCCCACCACCGCCACCACCCAATACCCCACCGCCCCCGACCCGTTCCCCCGCCTCCGCATCCTCGCCGACGCGTACGGCCTCTCCCGGGAAGACCGCCCCGCCCTCCCCACCCTCGTCGAGCAGACCACCGCCGCGGGCCGCGCCTTCGTCACCCGCCGCCTCGCCTCGAACGACCCGGTGTACACCCGCGCCCACGCAGAACTGGGCGGCTGGCAGCGTTGGGACCGCCTCCAGTCCTGGCTGACCGCCAACCGCGACCGCTTCGTGGCGGCGCTGCTGGCGGACACGTGATGAGGGAAGTGCCGTCTCCTGGAAGGTGGTTGGGGCCGCCGGGTCACGCTGAGGGAGGGGGCGCGGGCATCCGCCGCGAACGCTAGGGTCGGTGCCGCCGGAGAGGCCACGAGAGGAGCCGTGCCATGCGACCGCCGAACGAGTTGGACCGGGTCCGGTGGCAGGACCTCACACATGCGTACGGCTCCGCCGAGGATCTGCCGGGGATACTCAGGCGGTTGTACGGGGACGACGAGGCCGTGAGCGGGGCGCTGTTCGAGCTGGACGGGGCCTTCCACGGGGACGCGCCCGTCTACGCGTCGTCCGCCCTCCAGACCGTGCCCTTCCTCGCGCACGCCGCGCTCCACTCGCCGACCCGCAAGCGGGACGGCGCGCTGATGCTGTTGGCCCTTTTCGCCGAGCCGAACGAGGACGCCGCGGTACGGGCCGCGGTCGCCCGGGAGGTCGAGGGGCTGCTGCCCTGCCTGCGCGACGCGGCTCCCGCCGTCCGTTGCGCGGCCCTGCGGCTGCCCGCGGCGGCGGCCGACCTGCTGGCCCCGGACGTACGGCAGTTGGCCCTCGCCGCGGCCGACGCGCTGCACGCCGACGACCCCTCGGTCGCCGTCCGGGCCGACGCGCTGGCGCTCCGCGTGCTGCTGGGCGGCGGCGGCGCACTGCCGCTGGACAGCCCGCGGCCCCCGATACGCCTGGCGGCGGCCATCCTGACGGCGCTGACCTCGGGCCCGCCGTACGCCCCGGAGGTGGTGCGGGTCTTCGCGGAGGCCGAGCCGGAGGGGGAGCCGGAGGACGACGGGGACGAGGAGGCGGAACTGTCGGCCCTCGCCGACCTGTGGGAAGAGGCGACGGACGGATCGTGGGAGGACGGCGGCGCCCGGGCCGCGCAGGACACGTACGACCGGCCCGCGGTGGACTTCCCCTGGCCCGGCACGAACCTGCCCGGGACCGGGCTCAGCGCCCTCGTCGATGTCCTCGCGGCGGACCCGGACGCCGCCTTCCAGGTCGCGGCCCGCTGGATCGCGGACGGCGACGAGGAGCGGCGCGGCAGCGCCCTCGCCGAGAGCGTCCTGCACGAGTGGCGGGACCGCGAACCCGCCTTCCTCGCGCTCGCCCTCGACGCGCTGCCGCACGCGGAGAGCCCTGGCGAGCTGGCGAACCGGATCGGCGCGATCACCCGGTGGGTCGCGCTGGACCCCGCGCCCGGGGCGCGGCTGCGCGACACGCTCCACGCCCACGCGTCCGGTACGGAGGCGCAGCCCGCGAAGGAGGCGCTGCTCGCCCTCGTCCGCGCCCGCGACCCGCGCGCCCTCGACCTGCTCGCGGACCGGCCAGGCCCCGCGGCGCTGCGGGCGGCGGCCGTGCACTTCCCCGCGCAGTCCGCGCGGCTCGTGCCGCTGCTGCGCCGGGAGCTGGCGGCGCCGCAGCTCTGGGGCGGCGACGCCGTCACCCTCGTCGAGGCGCTGGCCGCGCTCGGCCCGGCCGCGGTGCGCGAGGCCCAGGAGGAGCTGACGGAGTGCCTGCGCGCGGACCGCGCCGGGCTCACGGCGGCGCGGGCCCTGGGCGCCGCGGGCGTGGGCTCGCCGGAGATCCTGGGCCTGCTGCGGATGGCCCTGCACCATCGGGACACCCGCGCGCGGGCGACCGCGGCCGTGGCGTACTCCCAGCTCACCGGCGAGCCCACCGCCGCCGTGAACGTCCTGGCCCCGCTGCTGGCCTCCCCCGGCGAGGCCCCCGTACTCCTGCCCCTCCTCCAGGCCCTGGGCCCGGCGGCCTCCCGGCTCCTCCCCCGCGTCGAATCCCTGCTCACGGACTCCTACGAGCCCACCCGCGTCGCCGCGGCCGCGGCCGCCTTCCACCTCACCGGCGACCCGACCCGCGCAACCCCCGTCCTGACCGCGGCCGTCGCCCCCACCCCGACCGGCCTCCACGCACTCAAGACCCTCGCCACGATGGGCCCCGCCCCCGCCGAACTCCGCGCTCAGCTGCATGAGTTCGCGACCTCCCCGCACCGCCTCCTGGGCCCGTCCACGGCAGAGGAGCCGCACCCGGACGCCCAACTCCGCGAGCTGTCCCGCCGGTTGCTCGCGGCGGGCTGACCGCGTCAGTGGTCCGCGGCGGCGCGGGCGCGGGGGTGGTCGGGGCCGTAGTGGGTGTTCCAGTCGGCGGTGAGGGCGGCCCACTCCTCGGGGGTGTCGCGGACACGGGCCAGGACCGTACGGATCTCCAGGACGTTGACGTGGGCGGGTGCCAGGACGGCGGCCGCGGCCGCGAGTGCCTCCTCGGCCGCGGCCTCGGCCTTCGCGCGGCGGCCGAGGCCGAGCAGGGCCGTCGCCCGCTGGAGCTGGTGCTCCCCCGGGGCGTCCAGCGCCCTGGTCGGCGGGCCCTCCACGAGTGCCAGCGCCTCGTCGTAACGGCCTTGCCGCGACAGTGCGTTGGCCAGCTCGCGGCGTAGGGCCCACGTGACGGAGCCGGTCGGGCTGCTGCGCTCGGACGAGGCCAGCACGTCGCGCAGGACCGTTTCCGCCTCGGCGGCGCGGCCGGTCTCGACGAGGCAGTAGGCCAGGCCGCGGGCGGCACCGGCGCGCTCCTTCTCGGGGACGGAGTCGGGCCGCACCGCCAGCAGGGCCCCGCACTCCGATGCGGCCTGCTCGTAGCGGCCGAGCATGGCCAGGACCTCGGCACGCAGCAGCAGGGCGCGGTAGACCAGCTTGTCCGCGGCGCCCAGCACCATGACCAGCCGCGGCATCAGCTCGTCCACGGCAGCGACGACCTCGCCGAAGCGAGCCTGGACGCTCAGCAGCCGGCAGTGCACGATCCGGCTGGCGAAATACGCCTTCACGGTCGACGGCGTCGGCGCGGAGCACGCGCCGTAGCGCTGCGCGACGTCCGCCAGCCCGGCTTCAGCCAGGGCGAACCGGCCGCACAGCATGTGCGTGGTCGCGGCCATGGTGCGCAGGGCCAGCACCTTGTTGAGCGGCGGCCGCCGGTCCGACTCCACCAGGGAGCTTGCCGCCTCGGCGAGCCGCAGCGCCTCCTCGGGGCGGCCCAGGGCCAGTTCGACCAGCCAGAGCACCGTCTGCACCGGCACCACCGTGCCGGGATCCGGCTTCCGCGCGCCTTCCCGCACCGCCAGCAGCTCACGCAACCGCTGCTCCGCGGCGGCCAGTTCGCCCGTACGGAGCAGCGCCGTCGCTTCCTTCAGCTCGGCGTCCGCGCCCGGCGGCCGCCGCCGACCGCCCCACGACAGTATTCCCACCCCGGCCCCCCAGCCTCTCCCCCCAGCGGCGGCCATCGTAGCGGCGTGGTCCGACACACCCGCTAGAAACCCGCCCCGCGCAGCGCGGTGACGACGGCAGCCGGGGCTTCGAGGGCGACGAGGTGGCCCGCGGTCGGGAAGAGGACGAGGGTCGCGTTCGGGATCGCGGAGGCGTAGCGGTGGGCCATCGCGACGAAGTCGGGGGTGTCAAGATCTCCGACGCCGATCAGGGTGGGGATGGTCAGGGCCGTCGCGGGGAGGGAGGTGCCCGGCTGGGAGTGGGTCTCCACCGCGGGCTGGTGGGCGAGGGCCGTACGGAGGGGGGCGCGGACGCGCGCGGTCAGCGCGGGCGGGACCGCGGACCAGGGGCGGGCGGGGCCGCGCAGCCACATGTCGAGGTTGAGCGCGACCGCCGCGTCGAGATCGCCCGCCGCCAGCGCCGCCGCCTCCGCCGCGTCGTAGGCGCGCAGCGCGGGCGAGCGGTCGAAGCCGGGCCAGGGCGGGGAGAAGGCGGCGAGGGCGCTCACCCGCTCCGGGTGGGTCAGCGCGAACTCGACGGCGATCCGCCCGCCCCACGACAGGCCCGCGAGCTTCACCCGGGCGAACCCGAGGTGGTCGAGCAGCGCCGCAAGGTCGGCGACCTCCTCGAAGGGGCCGTCCGGCGGCGGGGACTGGCCGAAGCCGCGCAGGTCGTAGCGGACGACCGTACGGTCCGCGGCCAGCGCGGGCGCGACCTCGTCCCACACGTGGTGGTCGGTCAGGCCGTCGTGGACGAGGACGAGGGGCACTCCCCCGGCCTCCCGGCCCTCGACGACATAGCGGAGAGCGCCCTTCCCGGGCGGCAGGCTGAGCATGCCGGGATGCTCGCAGCCGCGCGCACTGCCCGCCACCGATAAAGCGCCGCCGCCGGTGGACGGGCGGCCTATTCCACCTCCTGGAGGACGCGCTCGATCTTCGCCATCCGCACCGAGATCTCCGCCAGGCTGCGCTGCGTCGCCTCCTGCGTCGCGACCGACCGCTCGCCGAGCGTGCGGAACGCGTTCTCCTGCGTCAGCTGGGCCCTCGCCCGCAGGTGCGCGCCGAGCTGCCGGATGACCGTGACGAGCACGGCGCCGAATATCGCGAGGACGACGACTTCTTCGATGAGCCAGTTGGGCATGTGCGTCACAACTCCTTCTGCGCGGCCTCGCCGCGCTCTGCGATGTCCGGGAGCGTGCGGGCCGCGGCCGTCAGCGTCCGCGGGGTGAGGTGCAGGTCGAACGGCGCGACCTCGTAGAACTTCATCGCCTTGCCGTCGTCGGACACCTCGATCCGCGCCGCGACCAGCCCGGCCGCCTCCAGACGCTTGAGGTGCACCTGCAGCAGCGCCCTGCTGATCCCGAGGTCGCGGGCCAGCTGGCTCACGTAGGTGGGACCGGCCGACAGGGCCGCGAGGACGCGCACCCGGTGCGGGCTGGCGAGCGTCGCCAGCACCTTCACCAGGTCCTCGCCCGTCAGATCCGTGGTTTCCATAAGCTCCTCCTGCACGTGCAAGAAATTATTTGCACGTGCCGACTCTCGCTGTCAACCGCGTGTGCGTCTTGCCGGAGCGGCGGGCGATCCGCCACGATCGGGCGTCATGGACAGCTATACGGGGGACGTTCCGGCCGCGGGCCGGTCACCGAAGTGCAGCAGTTGCGGGGGGAATGCGCTGGAGCCCGGCTTCATCGAGGACTCCGGCGAAGGCGCGAAGGGCTACGCCCGCTGGATCGCGGGCCCGCTGGAACGCGGCATATTCGGCGGTGCGCGGCGGATGGGCAAGCAGCGCTGGCAGATCGAGGCCTTCCGCTGCACCTCCTGCGGCCACCTGGACCTGTTCGCGCACAAGCCCGTCTGAGCGCGAGGCGCGGTGCGGGGCGGGGTTGCCTACGGGCTCCGGCCCCGGGCACGGCAAAGGGCCGCGGCGAATGGTCGATTCGCCGCGGCCCACCCACGTACTCCCCCGCCGCCCCACCGGAACGGTCAGCGCCGCCCCGGTGGTGGTCCGGCTACCACGGTCCGGCTACCACCAGGACGAGCAGCGCGCCGTCCCGTCGTTGGCCGCCTGGACGCACACCCGGGTCAGGGCCGGGCTGTTGTCGGGCACGAAGCCGCTCTCCAGGGAGTTGTGCCCGGGGACCCAGATGCGGGCCTGGAGGCCGTAGAAGTGGCTGGTGTTGCCCTCGGGGGCCCAGTCCATCCAGCCGGAGCACTCCGCGTCGCCGTAGTTGTCGACCTGGTTGCGCACCTGCCAGCCGACGACAGAGTTGTTCTCGGTCATCATCGTGCCGTGGCAGCTCGCGCTCCATACCCCGTACCGCGCGGTCTCGGCGGACGCGACCCCGCTGCCGCCGAGCACCAGCACGCCCGCACCGGCCACCGCGCCCGCCACCACGGCGGCCCTGCGCAGTACGCTCTTCGCTTTCGTCATGTCTCCCCGCTTCCCGAATCCGACGCCGGCCCCCGTGACCGGCGTCGGACCCGATCCTGTGCGAGGCCGCCAACGCGCTGCCAACAGCCCGCCAACGCCCCCGCACGCAGGGGCGGTGTCAGGGCGTGGAGCAGGTGACGGTCGGCGCCGGGCTCGGGCTGCTCGTCGCGAGGAAGCCGAAGGTGGTGGACGCGCCCGCGCCGAGGGTGCCGTTCCACGACTCGCTGTGGACGGTCACCGAGCCGTCCGGGTTGGTCGTGAAGACCCCGCTCCAGCCCTGGCTGACGGTGACGCCGGTGAGCGTGACCGTCCAGCTGGTGATCGCGCGCACCGCGGTGACGGTGACGGACGCCTGGTAGCCGCCCTGCCAGGAGTTGCTGACGGTGAGCGCGGCGGAGCAGTCGGCGCCCCCGGTGCCCCCGGTGGAGCCGCTGGAGGTGCCCGCGGACGTACCCGTGGACGTCCCTGTCGACGTACCGGCGGAGGTGCCCGCCGAGGTGCCCGCGGACGTACCGGACGACGTACCGGACGACGTTCCCGCGGACGTACCCGCCGACGTACCGCCCGACGTCCCGCCGTCCTTCGCCAGCAGCGCCGCCAGCGGCGGGTACCAGCGCGCGGCCATCTTCGCGATGCCCGCGTCGTTCGGGTGGACGCCGTCCGCCGTGTCCGTCGCGTCGTCGAAGCCGGTCCACTGGTCGACGACGGTCACCGGCGAGCGCGCCGTGCTGACGGACTGCGCCCACGCCGGGATCGCCGCGTCGAAGGCGACGACGCGCTGCGCGCACTCCGCGCAGTTGCTGGGGTTCATCGGCAGGATCTGCGCGACGAGCACCTGCATGTCGGGGTTGCTGTCGCGCATCTGCCCGAGCATCGTCGTGAACGCGGCGAGGATCTGCGCGGGCGGGATGTTGCTCCAGACGTCGTTGGTGCCCAGGTGCATGAGCACGACATCCGGGGTGGTGGCGGCGAGCCACGCCGGGAGCTGGTTCTGGTTGGCGATGTTGGTGGCGAGGATGCCGCCGTGGCCCTCGTTGTCGCCGTCGTACGCGACCCCGCAGCCCTGCGGCGGGAGGGTGCCGACGAAGTCGACGTTCGTGTAGCCCGCGGTCTGGAGCTGGTTCCAGAGCAGGGCCCGCCAGCAGCCGGGCGAGCCGGTGATCGAGTCGCCGAGCGGCATGACCTTGACGGGCGCGCCCGCAACGGCGGGCACGGTGGCCGACGCCGAGCGCGCGCCGCCCACCGCTGCGACCGCGCCGAGGGCGAGCAGAAGCAGCGCGAGCAGTAATCTCGGCGCCCGCCACACGGGCCGGGCGAGAGGGATTCCACGGGACATGTCCGGTGTCCTTCCGGGAGGGGGGATCGGGCGCCCCCACATCTATGGGAGCGCTCCCATAGACGAAACGACGCCGCCGCCCGCACGTCAAGACACGTGCGTGCAGCGAACGACATCGACAGCGCGACCCACCGCTGCTCGCCAGGGGCGAGTGACGGCCCGAGTCTCCGGCTTCGGACGCCGCACTGCTGGCCCACCTCTCGGGCATTGTGCGATATTGGCACAGTGGACGATCAGTGGACATGGAGTGACGTGGGCGCCCGTGTCGCGGAGGCGCGCGCGGTCCGGGGGCTGAGCCAGGAACAGCTGGCCGAGCTGACGGGCATCGCCCGGACGGCGCTGGCGAAGATCGAGACGGGCGGCCGGCAGCTCAACTCGCTGGAACTCGCCACCCTCGGTACGGCCCTGGGCCGGCCGCTCTCCTGGTTCGTCAGGCCGCCGGAAGCCGCCGTGGCCAGTCGGCGGGCCGAGCCGGGGCAGCGCGGCGACAAGGCCAGTGAGCACGCGCTGGAGGACCGCGCGCGCGACCTGCGCACACTCGTCGAGGCGGGCGTTCTCAGACCCACCGGCCCGCGTACTCCCGTGCGGCCGTTCGCCGCGGAGGACACTGCGGCCGTCGTCCGGGCTGCCGTGGATGCCCGCCGTCTCGTGGGCGCCGACGCCCGCCGACCGCTGCCGGGCCTCGCGGACATGCTGGAGAGCGCGGGGCTCTTCACGTGGTCGGCTCCTCTCGGACCGGGAGGGTTCGACGGCGGTTACGTCGCCGTGGGCGACCTCGGCGCCGCCGTGATCGACAGCACGATGGACGCCGGGCGCAGGCGCTCCACGCTCGCCCACGAGTTCGGGCACCACATCCTGGCCGACGCGTATTCCGCCGACTGGGGAGCGGACACGAGCGCCCACGAGCGTGCCCTCCAGGCCTTCGCGGCAGCCTTCCTCCTCCCCCCGGGCGCGGCGGAGACATACCGGCAGCTGCGCGGCGAGCACCCGCTGCGCACCGCGGCCATCGTTCTCGCCGTCGAATACCGGGTGAGCTGGTCGACCGCGCTTCGGCAGCTCCGCACGTACGAGGCGATCAGCGAGGACGAGTGGCGCCGACTCGACCGGGCCTCACCGACGCGCGCCGACTACATGGAAGCCGGCGTCAGGGTGGTCGAGGAGTTGCGCGAGGGACACACGCCCACAGGTCTCAGGGCGGCGGCGGTCCGCGCGTACCGCACGTACAAGATCTCGGCCACCCGCGCGCTGGAGATCATCCGCGACGACCGGTTGCGTGCCGAGGACCTGGGGCAGCCGGACCCGCTGCCCCTGGAGTCACTGCGCGGCGAATTGGGTGAGGACCTGCCGTGACGGCCGCGGACCTGCGTGCCCGGCTGGTGTTCGACAGCTCGCCACTGAACTACTTCGCCCGCATCGGCCACCTCGACGTCCTGGAGAAGATCGTGGACGGTCGTACGTGCCTCATGACCAACGCGGTCGCTCACGAGCTGCGGCGCGGCGCCTCGCGGCACAGCCGCCTGCACGCGATCGGCTTCCAGCCCTGGCTCAGCGAGGTCAACGACGACTCACTGCCTTTCCTGAGCCTCTTCTCCTCCTTCCACAACCGCCTGGGTGGCAGCGAACGCGAGGGGAAGGACATCGGCGAGGCCACGACGCTCGCTTACGCGGTCCTGCACCATTGCACCGCCGTCATCGATGACAAGGCCGGGCGGAATCTTGGTGCGGCACACGGCGTCCCACTGTCCAGCTCGCTGCATCTGCTGTGCCACGGGCTGCGCGGCGGGCTCATAGCCGAGGAGCATGCGTGCGCCGTGGTGGACGCTCTGCGTGATGCCGAAGCGTACCTGCCGTGCGGCGGGGAGGAGTTCCTGGACTGGGCCCGGGCCGAGGGCCTGCTGGATCCGCGCTGACGCAGCTGGGGGCGGGGCGGGCGACCCGCCCGTATTAAGGTCGGGCGGACACGAATCACTTCACCCGTACGGAGGCCCCATGCGCGCGACGGGCGGTGGCGGCGGTGCGCTGCTGCGGCTGCGGAAGGTCGGCCGGACGTACGGGGAGCGGCGGGCGCTGGAGCCGGTGGACCTGGAGGTCGGGCGCGGGGAGTGCGTGGCGCTCTACGGGCGCAACGGCTCCGGCAAGTCGACGCTGCTGCGGATCGCGGCCGGGCGGGACACGCCCACGAGCGGGGACGCGCTGTTCGCGGGGCGGACGGTGCGGGAGGACGACCCGGAGGTACGGGCCAGGGTCGCGGTCGTCGGGGACGCCGCCGCCTGCTACCCGGATCTGACCGTGCGCGAGCACCTGGAGCTGGTCACGATCGCGCACGCCGTGGACGACGCCGACGCCTGGATCGACCAGGTGCTGGCCGACCGGCGCCTCGCCGACCACGCCCGCGCGCTGCCCGGCTCCCTGTCCTCCGGGCAGCTCCAGTCCCTCATGCTGGCCGCCGCCCTGGTACGGCCGCGCGAGCTGCTCATCCTCGACGAGCCCGAGCAGCGGCTCGACCCCGCCGCACGCGTCCGGCTCGCGGAGCTGCTGGTCGCGGAGAAGGAGGACGGGACCGCCGTCCTGCTCGCGACGCACCAGCCCGACCTCGCCGAGGCCGTCGCCGACCGGCTCGTCGCCCTGGAGGACGGCCGCGTCATCGCGGACGGCCCGCCCGCGGACGTCCTGCGCGAGCTGGGCGTACGGGCATGAGCGGCGACACGCACCCCAACGTCGACGAGCCCCGCACCGAGCCGCTGGACGAGCCGGGCGAGCCCGACCTCGCCGAGTGCGAAGGGCCCGACAGCCTCCAAGACCCCGACGACCCCGACGACGCCCCCTGGTCCGAGGAGGAGGACGACCGGACCGGCGAGGTCATGGCGTGGCTGCGGAACAAGCGGCGGGCGCGGCGGCGGGCCAAGGGGCGGGAGATGGCGGTCGCCGCGTACACCGTGGTCATCGCGCTCGCCGGGTACGGCAGCAGCTTCGTCGTGAGCTTCCTGCGCGGGCTCGACGACGGGGGCGCGCACGGCGCCGTCGCCCGGGAGCTGCGGGCGGCGATGCCCGCGCTCGCCGCCTTCGGGGCGCTCGCGCTCGGGGTGCTCGCCGCGCGGGACGCGCTGTGGCGCGGGCCCGTCGTCGTGCCGGGGCCGACCGCCGGGTGGCTGCTGGCGCAGCCGGTCCGGCGCGAGCGCGTACTACGCCCGTGGTTCTGGCTCACCGCGGGGCTCGCGCCGCTCGCCGGGCTGCTCGCCGGACTCGGTTTCGCGGCCGTCCTGGACGTCACACGGCTCGCCTCGCTCGGCGGCGCGCTGCTCGCCGTCCTGCCCGGCGCGGTGTGCCTGCCGCTGCTCGCGGTCGCGCTGGGGATGGCGGTGGAGCGGCGGCCCGCGTGGGGCCGGGCCGTACGGCGCTGGACCGCGCCCGCGGTGCTGCTGCTCGCCGCGCTCGCCGCGCAGGCCGCGCTCGCCGCCAAGGGCCACCGCTCCCCCGCGGTCGAGCAGGCCGAGCTGTGGAGCGGGCCGTGGGGCTGGGCCGGGCAGCCGGTCGTGCACGCCGTCGGGGGGCGCGCGCCGGGCTGGCCCGCCGCGGTCGCGCTGCTCGCGGTCGCGACCGCCGCGGCGCTGCTCGCCGCCCACCGGGACGCCGGGCGGGTGCCCACCGCCCGGCTGCGGGAGCGGGCCGCGACCGCCGCGGCCGTCTCCGCCGTGGCCTGGTCCCTCGAACTGCGCGCCGCCAAGCTCGCGATCATGGCCGCGGACGGGGGCGGCCCGGCCGTCCGCACGCTGCGCTTCCGCCCGCCGCGCGGCCGCCTCGGGCGGCATCTCCTCGTGCCGTGGCGCGATCTGCTGACGCTGCTGCGCACCCCGGGGCGGCTCGGCAAGGCCGCCGTCTGGACGGCGGTCAGCGCGCTCGCCGCGGGCGCCGGGGCGGATCTGGGCGGCGAGCGGCGCTGGGTCGGGCTCGTGATCGGGCTGCTCGCCGGGTATCTGGCCGTGGGGACGCTCGCGGAGCCCGCGCGGCTGGAGACCGACGACGTACGGCGGGCCGCCTGGGCGCCGTACCGCTTCCGCCGGCTGATGCTCCTGCACGGCGTGGTGCCGGCGGTCCTGGGGGCGGGGCTGGGGCTGCTCGCGGCCGTACCGTACGCCGCCGCGGGGCATCCGGTGGCGCTGGTGCTGCTGCCCGCGTGCGCGCCCGCCCTCGCCGCGGGGTCGCTGGTCGCCGCGGCCCGCGGGCCGGCCCGGACGCAGCTGCTCTTCCTGGGGCTGGCCACGCCCGCGGGCGATCCGGGCCCGCTCATCTATCTGGCCTGGTACGCCGCGGGGCCCCTCCTCGCGTGCGGAGGCCTCGCCCTGGCCCTCGCCGGGCCGCCCGCCCAGGCCGTGGTCGTCGCCCTCGCCCTCGCGGCGGGGCTCGCGCTGCTCGCGGGTCGCGCCTCGGACCGCCTCTTCCGCTAGAGCCTCCCCTCTGCGGGGGCGGCGAGCGTTTTGGGGGCGCGGGGAACTGCGCGCTCAGCCCCCACCGGGGCGCGGGTCGCCACCGACCCAAAGGGTCTCTTCGGTCCGATCCGGACCACCAGCCGGTGGGTGGTTGCTCGCGCAGTTCCCCGCGCCCCTAAAGACGTCGGGCGCAGCCCCCACGCACAGAAGGTCCCGCACCCCCGAGGGGATGCGGGACCTTCCGCGTAAAGCCCGGCTCGCAGAGCCTCAGCTCACGGTGTCACGTCAAGGACTACTTGACGATCTTCGTGACCTGGCCGGCGCCGACCGTCCGGCCACCCTCGCGGATGGCGAACTTCAGGCCCTCCTCCATGGCGATCGGCTGGATCAGCTGAACGCTCATGGAGGTGTTGTCGCCCGGCATGACCATCTCGGTGCCCTCGGGGAGGGTCACGACGCCGGTCACGTCGGTCGTCCGGAAGTAGAACTGCGGACGGTAGTTGTTGAAGAACGGGGTGTGGCGGCCACCCTCGTCCTTCGACAGGATGTAGGCCTGGGCCTCGAAGTCGGTGTGCGGCGTGACCGAACCCGGCTTGATGATGACCTGGCCGCGCTCGACGTCCTCGCGCTTGATGCCGCGGAGCAGCAGACCGACGTTCTCACCGGCCTGGCCCTCGTCGAGCAGCTTGCGGAACATCTCGATGCCGGTGACCGTGGTGGTGGTCTTCTCGGTCTTGATACCGATGATGTCCACGGTCTCGTTGACCTTGAGGATACCGCGCTCGATACGACCGGTGACGACGGTGCCACGACCGGTGATCGTGAAGACGTCCTCGATCGGCATCAGGAACGGCTTGTCGACGTCGCGCTCGGGGGTCGGGATCGCCTCGTCGACGGCCTTCATCAGACCGAGAAGCTTCTCGCCCCACTCCTTGTCGCCCTCGAGGGCCTTGAGCGCGGAGACCCGGACGACCGGAAGGTCGTCACCCGGGAACTCGTACTCCGACAGCAGCTCACGGACCTCCAGCTCGACGAGCTCGAGGATCTCCTCGTCGTCCACCATGTCGGCCTTGTTCAGGGCGACGACGATGTACGGAACGCCGACCTGGCGGGCCAGGAGCACGTGCTCCTTGGTCTGCGGCATCGGGCCGTCGGTCGCGGCGACCACCAGGATCGCGCCGTCCATCTGCGCGGCACCGGTGATCATGTTCTTGATGTAGTCCGCGTGACCGGGGCAGTCGACGTGGGCGTAGTGGCGCGACTCGGTCTGGTACTCGACGTGCGCGATGGAGATGGTGATACCGCGCTGGCGCTCCTCGGGAGCCTTGTCGATCTGGTCGAACGCCGAGGCCTCGTTGAGGTTCGGGTACGCGTCGTGCAGCACCTTGGTGATCGCCGCGGTAAGGGTCGTCTTACCGTGGTCGATGTGACCGATGGTGCCGATGTTGACGTGCGGCTTAGTCCGCTCGAACTTCGCCTTCGCCACTGGGTTCCTCCTGGGGATGGATCTGTACGCCTTGCTTCATCGGCGCCAGGTGATCTTTGCTGGATTTCAAGCCTAGAGCGAGTTATTCGCCCTTGGCCTTCGCGATGATCTCCTCGGCGACGTTCCGCGGAACCTCGGCGTAGGAGTCGAACTGCATGGAGTAGCTGGCCCGGCCCGAGGTCTTCGACCGCAGGTCACCGACGTAGCCGAACATCTCCGACAGCGGAACCAGGCCCTTGACGACCCGGGCGCCGCTGCGCTCCTCCATGGCCTGGATCTGGCCACGGCGGGAGTTGAGGTCGCCGATCACGTCGCCCATGTAGTCCTCGGGGGTGGTGACCTCGACGGCCATCATCGGTTCGAGGAGCACAGGGCTCGCCTTGCGCGCGGCCTCCTTGAAGGCCTGCGAACCGGCGATCTTGAACGCGAGTTCGGAGGAGTCGACCTCGTGGTAGCCGCCGTCGATCAGGATGACGCGGACGCCCACCATCTCGTAGCCGGCGAGGATGCCGAACTTCATGGCCTCCTGCGCACCCGCGTCCACCGACGGGATGTACTCCCGGGGGATGCGGCCACCGGTGACCTTGTTGACGAACTCGTACGACGCGTCGCCGCCCTCGATCGGCTCGATGCCGATCTGCACCTTCGCGAACTGACCGGTACCACCGGTCTGCTTCTTGTGGGTGTAGTCGACCCGCTCGACCGTCTTGCGGATGGTCTCGCGGTACGCGACCTGCGGCTTGCCGACGTTGGCCTCGACGCGGAACTCGCGCCGCATACGGTCGACCAGCACCTCGAGGTGCAGCTCGCCCATACCGCCGATGATCGTCTGACCGGTCTCCTCGTCCGAGTGGACCTGGAAGGAGGGGTCCTCCTCCGCGAGCCGCTGGATGGCGATACCCAGCTTCTCCTGGTCGCCCTTGGACTTGGGCTCGATCGCGACCTGGATGACCGGCGCCGGGAAGTCCATGGACTCCAGGATCACCGGCGCCTTGTCGTCGCACAGCGTCTCGCCGGTGGTGGTCTGCTTCAGACCCATGACGGCGACGATGTCGCCGGCGCCCACCGCCTCGATCTCCTCACGCTTGTTCGCGTGCATCCGGTAGATCTTGCCGATGCGCTCCTTCTTGCCCTTCACCGGGTTCAGCACGGCCGAACCGGATTCCAGGCGGCCCGAGTAGACCCGGACGAAGGTGAGCTTGCCCAGGTGCGGGTCGCTCATGATCTTGAACGCCAGGGCGGCCAGCGGCTCGTCGTCGGACGGCTTGCGGCTGACGACGACCTCGGCGTCCTTGACGTCGTGGCCCTCGATGGCCTCGACGTCCAGCGGGGAGGGCAGGTAGCGCACGACGGCGTCGAGCAGCGGCTGCACACCCTTGTTCTTGAACGCGGTACCGCAGAACACCGGGGTGACGGTGGTGGCGCCGCCCTTGCCGGAGTGGATGGTGATACGGCGGATCGCCGCGTACAGCTGCTCCACGGTGGGCTCGACGCCCTCCAGGTACAGCTCCATCATCTCTTCGTCGTTCTCGGCGACGGTCTCCAGCAGCTTGCCGTGCCACTCGGCCGCGGCCTCGGTGTGCGTGGCCGGGATGTCGACGGTGTCGTACATCTCGCCCTTGGTCGCCTCGGCGGACCACACCAGGGCCTTCATCTGGACGAGGTCGACCACGCCCTTGAAGTCGGCCTCGGCGCCGATCGGCAGCTGCATCACGATCGGGGTCGCGCCGAGGCGGTCCACGATCATGTCGACGCAGCGGTGGAACTCGGCGCCGGTGCGGTCGAGCTTGTTGACGAAGCAGATGCGGGGAACGCCGTAGCGGTCGGCCTGCCGCCACACCGTCTCGGACTGGGGCTCCACACCGGCGACACCGTCGAACACGGTGACGGCACCGTCGAGGACGCGGAGCGAACGCTCCACCTCGACCGTGAAGTCGACGTGCCCGGGGGTGTCGATGATGTTGATGGTGTGGTCGACCTCGTCGAGCGGCCAGTGGCAGGTCGTCGCGGCGGACGTGATGGTGATGCCGCGCTCCTGCTCCTGCTCCATCCAGTCCATCGTGGCAGCGCCGTCGTGGACCTCACCGATCTTGTAGGAGACACCGGTGTAGAACAGGATCCGCTCGGTGGTGGTCGTCTTGCCCGCGTCGATGTGGGCCATGATCCCAATGTTGCGGACCCTGGCCAGGTCAAGTGAAGTGGTGGCCATGTGGCTCAGTCTTCTCTCGGTCTCGATGGGGGTAGCGACTACCAGCGGTAGTGCGCGAAGGCCTTGTTGGACTCGGCCATCTTGTGCGTGTCCTCACGGCGCTTCACGGAAGCCCCGAGGCCGTTGCTGGCGTCGAGGATCTCGTTCATGAGCCGCTCGGTCATGGTCTTCTCGCGGCGGGCGCGGGAGTACCCGACCAGCCAGCGCAGCGCCAGGGTGTTCTGCCGGCCCGGGCGGACCTCGACCGGGACCTGGTAGGTCGCGCCACCGACACGGCGGGACTTGACCTCCAGGGTCGGCTTGATGTTCTCCAGAGCGCGCTTGAGCGTGATGACCGGGTCGACCCCGGCCTTCTCGCGCAGGCCCTCCAGAGCGCCGTACACGATGCGCTCGGCGGTGGAGCGCTTGCCGTGCAGGAGGATCTTGTTGACGAGGGACGTCACCAGCGGGGAGCCGTAAACCGGGTCGATGATGACCGGGCGCTTCGGGGCGGGGCCCTTACGAGGCATTCTTACTTCTCCTTCTTGGCGCCGTAGCGGCTGCGGGCCTGCTTACGGTTCTTGACGCCCTGCGTGTCGAGGGAGCCGCGGATGATCTTGTAGCGAACACCCGGCAGGTCCTTCACACGACCGCCACGCACGAGCACGATCGAGTGCTCCTGCAGGTTGTGGCCCTCACCCGGGATGTAAGCGGTGACCTCGATGCCACTGGTAAGGCGCACACGGGCGACCTTACGGAGGGCCGAGTTCGGCTTCTTCGGGGTGGTCGTGTACACACGCGTGCAGACGCCGCGACGCTGGGGGGAACCCTTCAGCGCGGGCGTCTTGTTCTTGTCGACCTTGTCCTGCCGGCCCTTCCGGACCAGCTGCTGGATCGTAGGCACCGTATCTCCGGTTTCTCTGTGCCGATCTCGATAAAACTAACCTGGGCTCCGACCCACGCGGTCGGGTGTGTCGCGGACCCCGCACATCCCCCGGAACAGCGGGACGTGCGTATCGTCGGATGCCGCGGCCTCGGGCTTCCCGCGCGGTCGCATGGCACGCGCAAGAACCCGGGCACACCCCAGGCACAAGGTCAGAGCGTACCTACCGCATCGGCCGCGGTCAAAACACATGCATACCGGCCGGATTCCGCCAGCTCAGCGACCCTGTCCCAGGATGCCGCAGAGCGGCCGCCCCCGCGCGGGGGACGGCCGCTCTGCGCTGTGCGCGGGCTACGCCTCAGCCGTTGTACGGGCCGTAGTCGTAGTCCTCCAGCGGGACGGCCTGGCCGGAGCCGGAGCCGAAGGGGCTGTAGTCGATGTCGTCGTAGCCGACGGCCGAGTACATCGCGGCCTTGGCCTCCTCGGTCGGCTCCACCCGGATGTTGCGGTAGCGGGACAGACCCGTACCGGCCGGGATGAGCTTGCCGATGATGACGTTCTCCTTCAGACCCAGCAGCGAGTCCGACTTCGCGTGGATCGCCGCGTCCGTCAGCACCCGGGTCGTCTCCTGGAAGGACGCCGCCGACAGCCACGACTCGGTGGCCAGCGACGCCTTGGTGATACCCATGAGCTGCGGACGACCCGAGGCCGGGTGACCGCCCTCGGACACGACCCGCCGGTTCTCGGTCTCGAACCGGCCGCGCTCGACCAGCTCGCCGGGCAGCAGCTCGGCGTCGCCGGACTCGATGATCGTCACCCGGCGCAGCATCTGCCGGATGATGATCTCGATGTGCTTGTCGTGGATCGACACACCCTGCGAGTTGTAGACCTTCTGGACCTCGGCCACCAGGTGGATCTGCACCTGGCGCTGGCCCAGGATCCGCAGCACGTCGTGCGGGTTGGTGGCACCGTAGGTGAGCTTCTGGCCGACCTCGACGTGGTCGCCCTCGCCCACCATGAGCTTGACGCGCTTGGAGATCGGGTACGCCAGCTCCTCGGAGCCGTCGTCCGGAGTGACGACCAGCTTCTTGGTCTTCTCCGTCTCGTCGACCCGCACCCGGCCGGCCGCCTCGGAGATCGGGGCGACACCCTTGGGCACCCGGGCCTCGAAGAGCTCGACGACACGCGGCAGACCCTGGGTGATGTCGTCACCGGCCACACCACCGGTGTGGAAGGTACGCATCGTCAGCTGGGTGCCGGGCTCACCGATCGACTGGGCGGCGATGATGCCGACCGCCTCGCCGATGTCCACCAGCTTGCCGGTGGCCAGCGAGCGCCCGTAGCAGTAGGCGCAGGTGCCGACGGCCGACTCGCAGGTCAGGATCGAGCGGACCTTGACCTCTTCGACGCCGAGCCGCACCAGCTGGTCGATGAGCACGTCGCCGAGGTCGACGTTGGCGGGCGCGACGACCTTGCCGTCCACCACCACGTCCTCGGAGAGCATGCGCGCGTACACGCTGGTCTCGACGTCCTCGGCCTTGCGCAGTACGCCGTCGGTGCCGCGCTCGGCGATCCGCAGCTTCAGACCGCGCTCGGTGCCGCAGTCCTCCTCGCGGATGATGACGTCCTGCGAGACGTCCACCAGACGACGGGTCAGGTAACCCGAGTCGGCGGTACGCAGCGCGGTGTCGGCCAGACCCTTACGGGCACCGTGGGTGGAGATGAAGTACTCCAGCACGGACAGGCCCTCACGGAAGGACGCCTTGATCGGCCGCGGGATGGTCTCGTTCTTGGCGTTGGAGACCAGGCCTCGCATACCCGCGATCTGACGCATCTGCATCATGTTTCCGCGGGCGCCGGAGTCGACCATCATGAAGATCGGGTTCGTCTTCGGGAAGTTGGCGTTCATCGCCACGGCGACCTCGTTGGTCGCCTTGTTCCAGATCCCGATCAGCTCGTCCGACCGCTCCTGCTTGGTGATCAGGCCGCGCTCGTACTGCTTCTGGACCTTCTCGTCCTGCGCCTCGTAGGCGGCGATGATCGCCTTCTTGGCCTCCGGCACGACGATGTCGGTGACGGAGACGGTGACGCCGGAACGGGTGGCCCAGTGGAAGCCGGCCGCCTTCAGGTTGTCGAGCGTCGCCGCCACGATGACCTTCGGGTAGCGCTCGGCGAGGTCGTTGACGATCTCCGAGAGCTGCTTCTTGCCGACCGCGTAGTCCACGAACGGGTAGTCCTCGGGCAGCAGCTCGTTGAAGAGCGCCCGGCCCAGCGTGGTGCGCAGCCGGAAGCTGTCACCGACCTGGTACGGCTGCTCGCCCTCGACGGGCTCCGGCGGCGTCCAGCCGCGCGGCGGGACGGTGCCCACCGGGAAGCGGATGTCGACCGGCGCCTGCATCGACAGCTCACGGTTGTCGAAGGCCATGATCGCCTCGGCGGTCGCACCGAAGGCGCGGCCCTCCCCGATGATCGTGCGCTCTTCGGAGTCCGTGGTCAGGAAGAACAGACCGAGCACCATGTCCTGGGTCGGCATGGTGACCGGGCGGCCGTCGGCGGGCTTGAGGATGTTGTTCGAGGACAGCATCAGGATGCGGGCCTCGGCCTGCGCCTCCGCGGACAGCGGCAGGTGCACGGCCATCTGGTCGCCGTCGAAGTCCGCGTTGAAGGCGGTGCAGACCAGCGGGTGGATCTGGATCGCCTTGCCCTCGACCAGCTGCGGCTCGAAGGCCTGGATGCCCAGGCGGTGCAGGGTCGGCGCGCGGTTGAGCAGCACCGGGTGCTCGGCGATGACCTCTTCCAGCACGTCGTACACGACCGTACGGCCGCGCTCGACCATGCGCTTGGCCGACTTGATGTTCTGCGCGTGGTTCAGGTCCACCAGGCGCTTCATCACGAACGGCTTGAAGAGCTCCAGCGCCATGGCCTTGGGCAGGCCGCACTGGTGCAGCTTGAGCTGCGGGCCGACGACGATCACCGAACGGGCGGAGTAGTCGACGCGCTTGCCGAGCAGGTTCTGCCGGAAGCGGCCCTGCTTGCCCTTGAGCATGTCGGACAGCGACTTCAGCGGGCGGTTGCCGGGGCCCGTGACCGGGCGGCCGCGGCGGCCGTTGTCGAAGAGCGCGTCCACGGCCTCCTGGAGCATGCGCTTCTCGTTGTTCACGATGATCTCGGGCGCGCCGAGGTCGAGAAGCCGCTTCAGGCGGTTGTTGCGGTTGATGACGCGGCGGTACAGGTCGTTCAGGTCGGAGGTCGCGAAGCGGCCACCGTCCAGCTGCACCATCGGACGCAGGTCCGGCGGGATCACCGGGACGCAGTCCAGCACCATGCCGTTGGGCTTGTTGGTGGTCTGCAGGAAGGCGGAGACGACCTTGAGGCGCTTGAGCGCGCGGGTCTTCTTCTGGCCCTTGCCGGTGCGGATGATCTCGCGGAGGCGCTCGGCCTCCTCGTCCAGGTCGAAGGACTCCAGGCGCTTCTGCAGCGCCGCGGCACCCATCGAGCCCTGGAAGTACGTGCCGAAGCGGTCGCGCAGCTCGCGGTAGAGCAGCTCGTCGCCCTCCAGGTCCTGGACCTTGAGGTTCTTGAAGCGGGCCCACACCTCGTCGAGGCGGTCGATCTCGCGCTGCGCGCGGTCGCGCAGCTGCTTCATCTCGCGCTCGGCACCCTCACGGACCTTGCGGCGGACGTCGGCCTTGGCGCCCTCGTTCTCCAGCTCGCCGAGGTCGGCCTCCAGCTTCTTCTGCCGGGCCTCGACGTCGGAGTCACGGCGCTGCTCGACCTGCTGGCGCTCGACGGAGACCTGGGCCTCCAGCGACGGCAGGTCGCGGGTGCGGCGCTCGTCGTCGACCCAGGTGATCATGTACGCCGCGAAGTAGATGACCTTCTCCAGGTCCTTCGGGGCGAGGTCGAGCAGGTAGCCCAGGCGCGACGGGACACCCTTGAAGTACCAGATGTGCGTGACGGGCGCGGCCAGCTCGATGTGGCCCATCCGCTCGCGGCGCACCTTGGCGCGGGTGACCTCGACGCCGCAGCGCTCGCAGATGATGCCCTTGAAGCGCACGCGCTTGTACTTGCCGCAGTAGCACTCCCAGTCCCGGGTGGGGCCGAAGATCTTCTCGCAGAAGAGCCCGTCCTTTTCCGGCTTGAGGGTGCGGTAGTTGATGGTCTCGGGCTTCTTGACCTCGCCGTGCGACCAGGTCCGGATGTCGTCCGCGGTGGCCAGGCCGATCCGCAGCTCGTCGAAGAAGTTGACGTCGAGCACTGTGTCGTCAATCCCTCTCAGGGTTGATTCTCAAATGGTCTGAACGGGTCGTGGGGGCCGCCGGGCCCGGCCGTACGAGCTGTACGGCCGGGGCCCGGCGGAACCCGTCAGACCTCTTCGACGCTGCTCGGCTCGCGCCGGGACAGGTCGATACCGAGCTCCTCGGCGGCGCGGAAAACGTCCTCGTCGGTGTCGCGCATCTCGATGGACATGCCGTCCGAGGACAGCACCTCCACGTTGAGGCACAGCGACTGCATTTCCTTGATGAGCACCTTGAAGGACTCGGGAATGCCCGGCTCGGGGATGTTCTCGCCCTTGACGATGGCCTCGTAGACCTTCACGCGGCCGAGGACGTCGTCGGACTTGATGGTCAGCAGCTCCTGGAGGGCGTAAGCGGCGCCGTACGCCTCCAGCGCCCACACCTCCATCTCGCCGAATCGCTGCCCGCCGAACTGCGCCTTACCACCCAGCGGCTGCTGGGTGATCATCGAGTACGGACCGGTGGAGCGGGCGTGCAGCTTGTCGTCCACCAGGTGGTGCAGCTTGAGGATGTACATGTAGCCGATCGAGATCGGGTCCGGGAACGGCTCGCCGGAGCGGCCGTCGAAGAGCCGGGCCTTGCCGGACGGCAGGACCAGCCGGTCGCCGTCGCGGTTGGGGATCGTGGACTCGAAGAGCCCGCGGATCTCGTCCTCGCGCGCGCCGTCGAACACCGGGGTGGCGACGTTGGTGCCGGGCTCGACGCGGTGCGCGTCGATGGCCTCCAGCCGGCGCGCCCACTCGTCGGCGATGCCCGAGACGTCCCAGCCCTGCTTGGCGAGCCACCCGAGGTGGATCTCCAGCACCTGGCCGGGGTTCATCCGGGACGGCACACCGAGCGGGTTGAGGATGATGTCGACCGGGGTGCCGTCCTCCAGGAACGGCATGTCCTCGACCGGCAGGATCTTCGAGATGACGCCCTTGTTGCCGTGCCGGCCGGCGAGCTTGTCGCCGTCGGTGATCTTGCGCTTCTGCGCGACGTAGACGCGGACCAGCTGGTTCACGCCGGGCGGCAGCTCGTCGCCCTCCTCGCGGTCGAAGACCCGGACGCCGATGATCTTGCCGACCTCGCCGTGCGGGACCTTCAGCGAGGTGTCGCGGACCTCGCGGGCCTTCTCACCGAAGATCGCGCGCAGCAGCCGCTCCTCCGGCGTCAGCTCGGTCTCGCCCTTCGGGGTGACCTTGCCGACCAGGATGTCGCCGGCGACCACGTCGGCGCCGATCCGGATGATGCCGCGCTCGTCGAGGTCGGCGAGCACCTCCTCGGAGACGTTCGGGATGTCCCGGGTGATCTCCTCGGGGCCCAGCTTGGTGTCGCGGGCGTCGACCTCGTGCTCCTCGATGTGGATCGAGGACAGGACGTCGTCCTGCACGAGGCGCTGCGACAGGATGATCGCGTCCTCGTAGTTGTGGCCCTCCCACGGCATGAACGCCACCAGCAGGTTCTTGCCGAGCGCCATCTCCCCTTCCTGGGTCGACGGACCGTCGGCGAGCACCTGGCCGACCACGACGCGGTCGCCCTCGTTGACGACGACCTTCTGGTTGAAGGACGTGCCCTGGTTGGAGCGGGAGAACTTGGCGATGCGGTACGTGTTGTACGTGCCGTCGTCGTTGGTCACCGTGACGTAGTCGGCGGAGACCTCCTGGACCACGCCGTCCTTCTCGGCCTTGATGACGTCGCCGGCGTCGACCGCGCAGCGGTACTCCATGCCGGTGCCGACCAGCGGGGCCTCCGCCTTGATGAGCGGCACGGCCTGGCGCATCATGTTCGACCCCATGAGCGCGCGGTTGGCGTCGTCGTGCTCCAGGAAGGGGATCATCGCGGTCGCGACCGACACCATCTGGCGCGGCGAGACGTCCATGTAGTCGACGTCGTCGCCGGGGATGTAGTCGATCTCGCCGCCACGGCGGCGGACCAGCACGCGGGACTCGGCGAACCGCAGGTCGTCGGTCAGCGGCGCGTTGGCCTGCGCGATGACGAAGCGGTCCTCCTCGTCGGCGGTCAGGTAGTCGACGTCGTCGGTCACGACACCGCCGACGACCTTGCGGTACGGCGTCTCGACGAAGCCGAACGCGTTGACCCGGCCGTAGGAGGCCAGCGAGCCGATCAGACCGATGTTCGGGCCTTCCGGCGTCTCGATCGGGCACATCCGGCCGTAGTGCGACGGGTGCACGTCACGGACCTCGAAGCCGGCCCGCTCACGGGACAGACCGCCGGGGCCGAGCGCCGACAGGCGGCGCTTGTGGGTCAGACCGGACAGCGGGTTGGTCTGGTCCATGAACTGCGACAGCTGGCTGGTGCCGAAGAACTCCTTGATGGAGGCGACGACCGGCCGGATGTTGATCAGGGTCTGCGGCGTGATCGCCTCGACGTCCTGGGTGGTCATGCGCTCGCGGACCACGCGCTCCATACGCGCGAGGCCGGTACGGACCTGGTTCTGGATCAGCTCGCCGACGTTGCGCAGGCGGCGGTTGCCGAAGTGGTCGATGTCGTCGACCTCGACCACGATGGAGGAGCCGTTCTCCCCGGTCGTCTCGGTCTCGCCGGCGTGCAGCTTCACCAGGTACTTGATGGTCGCGATGATGTCCTCGGTGGTGAGCACACCGGCGTCCAGCGGCGCGTCGCTGCCGAGCTTCTTGTTGACCTTGTAGCGGCCGACCTTCGCGAGGTCGTAGCGCTTGGGGTTGAAGTACAGGTTCTCCAGCAGCGTCTGGGCGGCCTCCTTGGTCGGCGGCTCGCCCGGGCGCAGCTTGCGGTAGATGTCGAGCAGCGCGTCGTCCTGGCCCTGGGTGTGGTCCTTCTCCAGGGTGGCGCGCATCGACTCGTAGTCGCCGAACTCCTCCAGGATCTGCTCGGTGCTCCAGCCGAGCGCCTTGAGCAGCACCGTGACCGACTGCTTGCGCTTGCGGTCGATGCGGACACCGACCATGTCGCGCTTGTCGATCTCCATCTCCAGCCAGGCACCCCGGGACGGGATGATCTTGGCCGAGAAGATGTCCTTGTCGGACGTCTTGTCGATGCTGGAGTCGAAGTACACGCCCGGCGAGCGGACCAGCTGCGAGACGACGACACGCTCGGTGCCGTTGATGCAGAAGGTGCCCTTCGAGGTCATCAGCGGGAAGTCGCCCATGAAGACCGTCTGGGACTTGATCTCGCCGGTCTCGTTGTTGGTGAACTCGGCGGTGACGAAGAGCGGGGCGCCGTACGTGAAGTCGCGCTCCTTGCACTCGTCCAGCGAGTTCTTCGGGGGCTCGAACCGGTGGTCACGGAACGTGAGGGACATCGACCCGGAGAAGTCCTCGATCGGGGAGATCTCCTCGAAGATCTCCTCCAGACCGGACTTCCTGGGGACGTCCTGCCCACTGTCCAGCGCCGCCTCGACCCGAGCCTTCCACGCCGCATTGCCGAGCAGCCAGTCAAAGCTCTCGGTCTGGAGCGCGAGGAGGTTCGGAACTTCGAGCGGTTCACGGATCTTCGCGAAAGAGATGCGCAGCGGGGCAGTGCTGGCGCCGTTGTTCGAATTGGCAGTCGAGGCGTTGCGCGAGGCGGCCAAGAGGGGGTCCTTCCGAGGGCTCGGACTCACTACGCGCGTACCGGTCCGCCCCTGAGGACCAGAGGGAAAGCCCTGATGGAAGGGCCTTCTCAGCAGCTCTCAGACGTGGGCATGCTCCTGGTGACGGGCCAGGCAGCAGCTAACAGGCAGCGCAAAGGGTCAGTGTAGCCACTTGGCACACTGATGTCCAGGCTGAGATTCGGAGTACCGAATCGTCGCCCCCTCTGCCCGTCTCGCGACCCCAAGCCTCGGAACCTGGAACCGCCTCCGTCAACGCTGCCGTCGTCCTGCGTCCTGCTGCATAGCCATGCATTCCCGCCTCGCCGACGATCCATGCATCGGATCATGCATCGGATCGGCGGTGGACCGCGCCCCGCCCCGCCGGGATCGCGACCAACGTCGTGGCGCGTCCTGAGAATTGCGCGCCGCGTGCCAAACGTCAAGGCCCCGGCCCCGCACACATGCGCGGACACCCGTTCCCAGCAGGAGGGATCACCCTACCCGGCGGGTACGACAACCCCCGGCGCGGCCCGCCGAGGGGCGTACGAACGACCGAGGGCGGCCACCCTTCCGGGTGACCGCCCTGCGGTAGGTGGAGCAGCGAGTGCTCCTATGTCACGGTGTGTGACGGGTGAGGTGTTACTTGACCTCGACCGAGGCGCCGGCGGCCTTGAGGGACTCGGCAGCCTTGTCCGCGGCCTCCTTGGCGACCTTCTCCAGGACGGGCTTCGGGGCGCCGTCCACGAGGTCCTTGGCCTCCTTCAGACCCAGCGAGGTCAGCTCACGCACGACCTTGATGACCTGGATCTTCTTGTCGCCCGCGGCGGTGAGGATGACGTCGAACTCGTCCTGCTCCTCAGCGGCCTCGGCCGGAGCGGCGACACCCGCGCCACCGGCGGCGACGGCAACCGGGGCGGCGGCGGTGACGTCGAACTTCTCCTCGAACGCCTTCACGAACTCGGAGAGCTCGATGAGGGTGAGCTCCTCGAACTGGGCGAGCAGGTCTTCCTGGCTGAGCTTCGCCATGATGGCGGTCCTTCCACTAAATCGGCTGGTGCCGGAATGTCGTACAAGTCGGCGGGCGTACGGTCGGCCCGCGTAAGCCGGTGCGCTGGTGCGTGGTGCGGTCGCGCGCCGGCCCCGACCGGAGCCGTCAGGCCCCGGTCATCGTGCGAGCCGAATTACTCGGCACCGCCCTGCTCGGCCTCTGCCTTCTTGGCACGAAGCGCCTCCGCGGTGCGGACGAACTTCGAGGGGAGCGCCTGGAAGAGCGCGGCAGCCTGCGACTGCTTGGCCTTCATGGCACCCGCCAGCTTGGCGAGCAGAACCTCGCGGGACTCGAGGTCCGCAAGCTTCTTGATCTCGTCGGCGGACAGCGCCTTGCCGTCAAGGACACCGCCCTTGATGACGAGAGCGGGGTTGTCCTTGGCGAAGTCGCGCAGACCCTTCGCCGCCTCCACCGGGTCACCGGTGACGAAGGCGACAGCCGACGGACCCGCGAACAGGTCGTCGAGCTGGGTGATCCCGGCCTCGTTGGCCGCGATCTTGGTCAGCGTGTTCTTCACCACGGCGTACTGGGCGTTCTCACCGAGCGAGCGGCGCAGCGTCTTGAGCTGCGCGACGGTGAGACCGCGGTACTCGGTCAGCACAGCGGCGTTCGAGGCGCGGAACTGGTCCGTCAACTCGGCAACCGCGGCAGCCTTGTCAGGCGTCGCCATTGAGTCTCGGCCTCCTTCCGGGGTGATGGACCGCACGGAACGAAGGACGAGGCGGGTGTGCCCCGGGCAAAACAAACGCCCCGGCGCAGGCGCACGGGGCGTGACTCGACGCTGCCCTCTGGGTTTCCCCAACGGCCTCGGAGTCCATCCACGATCACCTGCGCGGGCCGTCCGCATCAGCGGATCCTTCGGCCGCCCCGCCCGGAGATCCGGACACGACGGCAACCAGCGGTCTTTGGCTTCCCCGGCAGCGTACGGGACCGCGCCCCCGCGGGGCAAATCGCCCGCGGGGGCCTGGCCGGCCCGGCCGGTTCAGCTGTTCGTCAGGCCGTTCATCGCCTCGGAGAAGTCGACGGTGTCGAACGGGCTCGGGGCCGACACGTGCACCGGCGTCCCGTAGTCCGTGTAGTAGGTGGTCGACCGCACCGCACCGGACTTGCTGTTCGCCGTGGTGGCCGCCTCCACCGGCAGGTTGTCCTGCGACACCCACAGGTCGACGGTCTCCGAGGAGATGCCGGTCCGGGTGAACGAGTCCAGCAGCGTCTTGCGGCTCTGCGCGCTCAGGGCGACCGCCTTGCCGATGCCGGCCAGGTCGAGCGTGCCGTGGTAATGCGTGGCCGTCACACCGCGGACCGTGGCCGTGCCGACCTTCTTGATGTCGGGCGACGCGAGGACGACGTCGAGGCCCTTGACCGGGTTGCCGTTCTGGATCGTGTCCTTCATGCTCGCGCCGGCGCTGCCGGCGAGCGAGGCCAGGTCGTCGTAGTCGTACCGGATCCAGTGCTTGCCGCCGAGGTACCCGGCCATCTCGTCGCCCATGTTGGCGTAGTAGGCGTCCTTGAGGTAGCGGGCCTGGATGCTCGTCGGCAGGCCGCCCTGCGGTGCCTGGTCCACCGCGCCGCCGGAGTAGTCGATCGTCATCGCGCCCTGCAGGCCGTCGGCCCAGTCCAGGGAGCCCTTGAGGTGCATGGACATGGTGGTGCCGACCGAGAGCGTGGTCTCGACCCGCGCCGAGTGCGCGCCGTCGGTGGTCTTCCTGACCAGGTCCAGCGCCGTGAGCGCGTTCACCGCCCCGCTGAGCGGCGACCCTCCGGCGGTGGCCGTCGCGGTGGCCGTCGGCGCGGCCGTGGCGCCCTTGTCGCGCTTCCCCGCGGCCTTGTCGTCCCCCGACCCCCCGCAGCCCGCGAGGGCCACCAGCGAGGCGGCTGCGAGCACCGCGGTCGCGACGTGCCTGGAGCGTCGTGCGGTGGAGCCGTTCATGTTCCCCTACCCCCCTCGCGGGGGCCGCGTGCCCCTGGCGAATCAGCGGAATCCTAGGCGACCCCGCCGACACCCCGGCGGGCGCCCCGCCCCAGGTCAGACCGCGGCGGGCGTGGGCGCTACGGGAACGACGGTCTGCGCGGCCGGCGGCACCTGGATGTGGACGACGCCGCCGAAGTCGCTGAAATCGTCGGTGGTGCGCTGCTTCCCGTCGTCGCTGACCATCCGCACCGGCAGGCCGTCCGCGCCCACCCACACATCGACGCGCGCCGACTCCGGCACCTTGCGCGCCGCCACGATCCGGGCGTCCGCCGGGACGGTCCCCCGGTAGTGCGCCGTCGCACGACCGTCCACCGTCTCGTGCCCGACCAACGTGACCGGGCCGCTGGACGGCATCAGGAGCAGCCGGTGGACCGGGCTGTGGTCCATCTGCTCCGACATCGCCGCCGCCACCTCCTCGCCCATGACGGCGGTCACGGTGAAGCGCAGCCAGCTCTTCCCCTTGTTCGGGCCCCCGGCCGGCGAATCGATCTGGACGTACTCGAACCCGTGCAGCATGCGCGTCTCCATGCGGTCGTGGTGGTTCACCCCCTGCATGCCGAACGCTGCGGGCGCCGCGGTGAGGACCGTCCCCGGGTCCGGGCCGCCCCAGGAGCTGAACCCGGTCTCCGTGAGCGTCGAGCTGCCGCGCCGCTGCACGGAGGCGATGTGGACGGAGTGCATCGTCTCGGCCCGGTCGACCATCGCCACGACCGCCTTGGCCGCCGCGCTGTCGGGGTCGGGATCGGCCGCGGGCGGCTTCGCCGTCCCGGTCCGCGTCGCCTTCGCGTCCGCGTGGTGCGAGCCGCCGCAGCCCGCGGCTGCGAACGCGAGCGCGAGCGCGATGACCGCCGCGGCAGCCGTCGTCGTACGCATGATGTGCCCCCCTGTCGGGCGCGCTCCCCAGCGCGCCACGGGGCATCGTAGACGCGGAACGCCCCGCATCCCCCGGGAATTCGGGGGATGCGGGGCGTCCGCAGGATGTCGGCTCGGGTCAGACCGCGGCCGGGTCCTCCTCGGTGAGGAGGTTGCGGGTGCGGTTGGGGTCGACCAGGATGCCGGGGCCCATCGTCGTGGAGAAGGCCGCCTTCTTCAGGTAGCGGCCCTTCGCCGCGGACGGCTTCAGACGCAGGACCTCGTCCAGCGCCGCCGCGTAGTTCTCCACCAGCTGGGCGTCGTCGAAGGACACCTTGCCGATGATGAAGTGCAGGTTGGAGTGCTTGTCGACGCGGAATTCGATCTTGCCGCCCTTGATGTCCGTCACGGCCTTGGCCACGTCGGGCGTCACGGTGCCGGTCTTCGGGTTCGGCATCAGACCACGCGGGCCGAGGACACGGCCGAGGCGGCCGACCTTGCCCATGAGGTCCGGGGTGGCGACGACGGCGTCGAAGTCCAGCCGGCCCTTCGCGACCTCGTCGATCAGTTCGTCGGAGCCGACGATGTCGGCGCCCGCGGCTTCCGCGGCCGCAGCACGGTCACCGGTCGCGAAGACCAGGACCCGGGCGGTCTTGCCGGTGCCGTGCGGAAGGTTCACGGTGCCACGGACCATCTGGTCGGCCTTGCGCGGGTCCACACCCAGGCGGAAGGCGACCTCGACGGTCGAGTCGAACTTGGTCGACGCGGTCTCCTTGGCGATACGGACGGCCTCCAGGGGCGCGTACAGCCGCTCCCGGTCGATCTTCGCGTCCGCAGCGCGGAGAGACTTGCTGCGCTTGCTCATGGAACTACTCCTGTAGCTGTTTCGATGGAGTTCGTGGTGCGGACCGAGCAGGCCCTTCCACAGGTGCTGCTGCGTGAGCGGCGGTCAGCCCTCGTCCTGCCGCTCGGGCTTCCTGCTCACTCGCTCCGCGGACGGCCTCGTACCTCGGCCGGCCACTGCGCGAGCTCGTGCGTCAGCCCTCGACCGTGATGCCCATGGAGCGCGCCGTACCGGCGATGATCTTCTCCGCCGCGTCCAGGTCGTTCGCGTTCAGGTCGGGCATCTTGGTCGTGGCGATCTCGCGCACCTGGTCGCGGGTGAGCTTGGCGACCTTCTTGGTGTGCGGGGTGCCGGATCCCTTGTCGACGCCCGCGGCCTTGAGGATCAGCTTGGCGGCCGGCGGGGTCTTGGTGACGAAGGTGAAGGAGCGGTCCTCGTAGACCGTGATCTCCACCGGGATCACCATGCCGCGCTGCGACTCGGTCGCCGCGTTGTAGGCCTTGCAGAACTCCATGATGTTGACGCCGTGCTGGCCCAGCGCGGGGCCGACCGGCGGCGCCGGGTTGGCCGCACCGGCGTTGATCTGGAGCTTGATCAGCCCCGTGATCTTCTTCTTCTTGGGAGGCATTGCTCTCTCCGGGTCCTGTTGAGAGTTTTTTCCATGCCTGCGAGCAGGCATACCGCACCACGATAGCGGGTACAGCCCCCGGCCCCGAAATCCGTTCCGCGCCACCGCCCCCGACGGCCCCCGGCGGGCGGGTGCGGCGCAGGTCGCGCCGGGGCGACCCGCGCCCCCGGCACCCGCGCGAGCCGGGCCCTGCCACCGTACGCCCGGATGTCGCCGGAGAATTGCCGGCCCTCCCCGAGCGAAATTCCGGATTCCGGTTCCCCGGAAAAACCGGTGGGCCGCACCGGCGAAATCCGATAGGCTCGTTCCAACATTCCCGGAAAAAAGGGTTTGGTATGCGTCGTATTCTCCTGAGCCCCTCGAAGAGCCGCCTTGTCGCGCTCGCCGCCGCAGGCGTGGCCGTGGCGGCCACCCAGCTCTCCAGCACCAGTCCGGCCTCGGCTTCCACCGCGCCGACCACCGCGGGGATCACCGTGGAGGACACGGTAATTCCCGCGGGTTCGTTCGCCACCATCAATGTCACTGCACCGGACGACACCCCGCTGCAAATCAGCCTCACCACCGTGACCGCGGGTTTCGGCGCGAAATTCGACACCCTCACCTGGGACCCTTCGTCGTGCGTTTTCGACGTCGAATTCCTCATGTGCACACCGACCGCCGGGCAATTCCACATCGACCTGCACATCCCCTCCACCGCGACGGTCGGCGGGTACGTCACCGTCCGGGCGAGCAAGACCGCGACCGACTACGGCACGGGCAGGGCCACGGTCAGCGCCCCCCAGTAGCCACCACCTCCCCTTCCTGAGCGAGCACGACGGGCGGACTCCGCACACCGCGGGGTCCGCCCTTTCCGCTGCCTCCGGGCGCCACTCCGGGTAGCCGCGCGGTCACGAGCGGTACGCTTGCTGTCGCTGCCTCAGATTGCCCCCGAGAAGCACGAGTTGCACCCGTGTCACCGTCAACCGCCGTAGCGGAACCTGAAGTTCTGGTCTACGCGGGAAGAATTTTTGGCATGGACACTTCCCGTGGCTACCTACCGGCTGGTACCAAAGTGCTGCAGGAAGCCCTCACCCAGGAGGTTCCGTGAAGCTGAGCAGGCCCCTCACCGCTCTTACCGCGCTGGCGTCCGCCCTGACGGCGGCGCTGGTCTTCTCCGGCCCGGCACAGGCGGCCGGGCCCGCCTACGTCGCGCTCGGGGACTCGTACTCCGCCGGGAACGGCGCCGGAAACTACATCAGCTCCAGTGGCGACTGCCACCGCAGCAACAGCGCCTACCCCGCGCTGTGGGCCGCCGCCCACAGCCCGTCCTCGTTCACCTTCGCCGCCTGTTCCGGCGCGGTCACCACGGATGTGACCAACAGCCAGCTCGGCGGGCTGAACTCCTCCACCGGCCTGGTCTCCCTCACCATCGGCGGCAACGACGCGGGCTTCGCCGACGCCATGACCACCTGCGTGACCGGCTCCGACAGCACGTGCGTCAGCCGGATCAACACGGCCGAGACGTACATCCGCAACACCCTGCCCGGCCGCCTGAACACCACCTACAACGCGATCCGCGCCAAGGCGCCCAACGCGAAGGTCGTCGTCCTCGGCTACCCGGACATGTACGACCTGTCGGCGTGGATCTGCGTCGGCCTCAGCGACACCAAGCACCAGAAGATAAACGAGGCCGCGGACGTCCTGGACACCACGATCGCCTCGGTCGCGGCCTCCCACGGCTTCGCCTTCGGCGACGTGCGCAGCACCTTCAAGGGCCACGAGCTCTGCTCGGGTGACGACTACCTGCACTCCCTCGTCATCTCCCCGAGCTGGGAGTCCTACCACCCCACCGCCACCGGCCACTCCGCCGGCTACCTCCCCCTTCTGAACGCCAACGACTGACCGGCGGCGCTTTCCGCACACGACCGAGCCCCTGCCCCCCTTGAGCGGGGGCAGGGGCTCGGTCGTACGAGAAGCTAGTTCTTCTGGATCTGGTCGAAGCTGAGCTCGACCGGGGTCTCGCGGCCGAAGATCTCGACGAGGCCCTTGACCTTCTTCGAGTCGGGGTTGATCTCGTTGATCGTGGCCTGGAGGGTGGCGAAGGGGCCGTCGGTGACGGTGACGGAGTCGCCGACCTCGAAGTCCAGGACCTGGACCTCGATCTTGCGCGGGACCGCGGTGCCCTCGGCGATGGCCGCGGCCTCGGCGGCCGCCTCGACCTCGGGGGCGAGCATCTTGACGATCTCGTCCAGGGTCAGCGGGTAGGGGTCGTAGGCGTTGCCGACGAAGCCCGTGACGCCGGGGGTGTTGCGGACAACGCCCCAGGACTCGTTCGTCAGGTCCATGCGGACCAGGACGTAGCCGGGGAGCTTGTTCTGCCGGATGGTCTTGCGGTCGCCGTTCTTGATCTGAACGACTTCCTCCTGCGGGACCTCCGCCTGGTAGATGTACTCCTCGACGTTCAGCGAGACGGCACGCTGCTCCAGGTTGGACTTCACCCGGTTCTCGTACCCGGCGTAGGTGTGGATCACGTACCACTCGCCGGGGAGCGTGCGCAGCTCCTCGCGGAAGGCGGCCACGGGGTCGACCGGAGCGGCCGGCTCCTCGGTGTCGCCCGCCTCGTCGGCCTCGGCCTCGGCCTCGTCGGAAGCGTCCTCTTCGGCAGCGTCCTCGGCCTCTTCGGCGTCCGACTCCTCGGCGTCCTCCGCCTCGTCCTCGCCCTCGGCGTCCGCGTCCGCCGCGTCCTCCGCCGACTCGGACTCGGCCGGGTCCTGCGCGTCGGCGGGCTCCTCGGCGGCCTCGACGGCGTCGAGTGCGGCTTCCTCGCCCTCGACGGACTCGTCGGCGTCGTACACGTTCGGGTCAGACACGGTGACAGCTTCTTCCTGACTTCAAGGGTGGCACTGCGGGCGGGGCGACCAGCGCCCGGCGCCCTCCGCGCGGACAGGCGGGACGCGGAACCCGGCCCGAAACCGGCCCGGCAAGAGCGGACGGCTCAGCCGAAAACGGCGGAAACGAGCTTGCTGAAACCCCAGTCAACCACGCTCACGAACGCGATGACGACCACAACGAAGACAATCACCACAGTGGTGTACGTGGTCAGATCGCCGCGCGTGGGCCAGACGACCTTGCGGAGCTCCGCGACGATCTGGCGGTAGAAGAGCGCGAGGCGGCCGAGCGGCCCCTTCTTCGCGCGCTTGCCACCGCGGCGGGGCTTCTTCTCGGCGTCGCTGTCGTCCTGAGACGCGTCAGGCTCAGGGACCTCGATGGAGTCCGTGATCTCAGTCACTCGTCCTCACCTGACTCCGGGTCGTGGCCGTGCCGCGCCCGTCGCGCGGTACGGCGAGTGCCTATTGCCTGCATCTGCCTGCCCACGTCCGGGGAGGACGTGTGGAGCAGGGCCGGAGGGACTTGAACCCCCAACCGCTGGTTTTGGAGACCAGTGCTCTACCAATTGAGCTACGACCCTTCGACAGACACTCCCAACGTACCGCAGGCGACATCGCCGGGAGGCCATCGAGCGTTGAGTGTACGTGCTCGGAGGCATCTCGTCGAACGCCTTGCCTCGGATTGCCTCCGAACGCGTTTTCCGGCCCCCAAACCCCGGTGCCGGGGGCGGTTGGTGTCTGGGACGATGCAGGTATGAGCGCAGCCACTCCCCCAGTACCACCGGCGACCGACCGGCGCGTGTCGGTCCGTGTCGGTGCGATCTCCGAGTCCGCCACCCTCGCCGTCGATGCCAAGGCCAAGGCCCTCAAGGCCGCCGGGCGCCCGGTGATCGGCTTCGGCGCAGGAGAGCCGGACTTCCCGACGCCCGGCTACATCGTCGACGCCGCCGTCGAGGCCTGCCGCAATCCGAAGTTCCACCGGTACACGCCCGCCGGCGGGCTGCCCGAGCTCAAGGCCGCCATCGCCGCGAAGACGCTGCGCGACTCCGGCTACGAGGTCGACGCCTCGCAGGTGCTGGTCACCAACGGCGGCAAGCAGGCGATCTACGAGGCCTTCGCCGCGGTGCTCGACCCGGGCGACGAGGTCATCGTGCCCGCTCCGTACTGGACCACCTACCCCGAGTCGATCCGGCTCGCGGGCGGCGTGCCGGTCGAGGTCGTCGCGGACGAGACGACGGGCTACCGGGTCACGGTGGAGCAGTTGGAGGCGGCCCGCACCGCGCGCACCAAGGTGGTGCTCTTCGTGTCGCCGTCCAACCCGACCGGCGCGGTCTACAGCCCGGCCGAGACCGAGGCGATCGGCCGCTGGGCCGTCGAGCACGGCCTGTGGGTGCTCACCGACGAGATCTACGAGCACCTGGTCTACGGCGACACCGTCTTCACCTCGATGCCGCAGGTCGTACCGCAGCTGCGGGAGAAGTGCATCGTCGTCAACGGCGTGGCCAAGACGTACGCCATGACCGGCTGGCGGGTGGGGTGGATCATCGGCCCCAAGGACATCGTCAAGGCCGCGACGAACCTCCAGTCGCACGCCACCTCGAACGTCAACAACGTGGCGCAGGCCGCCGCCCTGACCGCCGTCAGCGGCGACCTGGACGCCGTCGCCGACATGCGCACCGCCTTCGACCGGCGCCGCGGCACGATCGTGCGGATGCTCAACGAGATCGACGGCCTGGTGTGCCCGACGCCCGAGGGTGCCTTCTACGTCTACCCGTCGGTCAAGGGCCTGCTCGGCAAGGAGATCCGCGGCAAGCGGCCCGCGAGCAGCGTGGAGCTGGCCGCCCTGATCCTGGACGAGGCCGAGGTCGCCGTCGTCCCGGGCGAGGCCTTCGGCACTCCGGGCTACCTGCGGCTCAGCTACGCGCTGGGCGACGACGACCTGGTCGAGGGCATCTCGCGGCTGCAGAAGCTGCTGGGCGAAGCGCGGGACTGACGCGCCCGCGTCCGCCCGTACCCGCCCGCCCGTACCCGCGATCCGGCCCGATGATGCATTCGGGCAAGCCCCCGTTCGGAGAATCCGGTTCCGAGCGGGGGCTCGCGTTTGGCAGGATCTTGGGATGGCACGCGATGTACGTACGTCGGGGGGCGGTCCCGGCCGCCGGGATGTCCGCAAGCTCCCCAAAGCCCACCTGCACCTGCATTTCACCGGCTCCATGCGCCCCGCGACCCTGCTGGAGCTGGCCGACCGGGACGGCGTCCGGCTGCCCGACGCACTGACCTCGGGCGAGCCGCCCAAGCTGCGGGCCACCGACGAGCGCGGCTGGTTCCGCTTCCAGCGGCTCTACGACGCCGCCCGCAGCTGCCTGCGCACCCCCGACGACATCCACCGGCTGGTGCGCGAGGCGGCCCAGGAGGACGCCGCGGACGGCTCCGGCTGGCTGGAGATCCAGGTCGACCCGACGTCGTACGCGCCCCGGCTCGGCGGCCTGATCCCCACTCTTGAGGTGATCCTCGACGCGGTGCACACCGCCTCGCGGGACACCGGCGTGGGCATGGCGGTGGTCGTCGCCGCCAACCGCATGAAGCACCCGTTGGACGCCCGTACGCTGGCCCGGCTCGCGGTCCGCTACACCGACCAGGGGGTCGTCGGCTTCGGCCTGTCCAACGACGAACGCCGGGGCCTGGCCCGCGACTTCGACCGCGCCTTCGCCATCGCCCGGGAGGGCGGGCTGCTCGCGGCCCCGCACGGCGGCGAGCTGGCCGGGCCCGCGAGCGTCCGCGACTGCCTGGACGACCTGCACGCGCAGCGCGTCGGCCACGGCGTGCGCGCCGCCGAGGACCCGCACCTGGTGCGCCGGCTCGCCGACACGGGCGTCACGTGCGAGGTCTGCCCGGCCTCCAACGTCGCCCTCGGCGTCTACGACAAGCCCGAGGACGTCCCGCTGCGCACGCTGTACGACGCGGGTGTGCCGCTCGCCCTCGGCGCCGACGACCCGCTGCTCTTCGGCTCGCGGCTCGCGGCGCAGTACGAGATCGCGCGCGACGTGCACGCCTTCACGGACGCGGAGTTGGCCGAACTGGCCCGCCAGTCCGTCCGTGCCTCGCGCGCCCCGCAGGAGGTCCGTCAGGGGCTTCTGGAGGGCATCGACGCGTGGCTGGCGGAGCCGCCTCCCGGGGGTTAGGGCGGATTCCGGGGGTCAGAGCGCGACCCCGACCATGACGGGCTCGTTGACGAGCGTCACGCCGAAGGCGGCGTGCACGCCGTCGCGCACCTCGCGGGCCAGCGCCAGCAGGTCCGCGGTGGTGGCCGAGCCCCGGTTGGTGAGGGCCAGGGTGTGCTTGCCGGAGATGCGGGCCGGGCCGGTGCCGTAGCCCTTGGTGAAGCCCGCCTTGTCGATGAGCCAGGCCGCGCTGGTCTTGGTGCCCTCGCCCGCCGGGTAGGCGGGCGGGGCCGCGTCGGGGCCGAGGCGGTCGTGCACGCGGTCCAGGAAGGCGGCGAAGGCGGCGGCGGTCAGCACCGGGTTGGTGAAGAACGAGCCGGCCGACCAGGTGTCGTGGTCGGCCGCGTCGAGGACCATGCCCTTGCCGGCCCGCAGCGCCAGCACGGTCGCGCTGGCCTTCTCCAGCGGCACCCGCTCCCCGACGGCCACGCCCAGCGCGCGGGCGGTCTCGGCGTATTTCAGCGGCGCGGACATTCCCGCGGCGGCCTCCAGCGCGAAGCGCACCCGCAGGACGACGAAGCGCTCGGGCTCCTCCTTGAAGCGGCTGCTGCGGTAGGAGAACCCGCACTCCCGGTTGTCGAGCGTGACCGTCTCCCCGGCCCGCCGGTCGTAGGCCACGACCTGCGTGATCGTGCTGGAGACCTCCTGCCCGTACGCCCCGACGTTCTGGATCGGCGTGGCCCCCGCGGACCCCGGGATCCCGGCCAGGCACTCCACCCCGGCCAGCCCCGCCCGCACGGTCGCGGCCACCGCGTCGCTCCACACCTCACCCGCGGCCAGCTCCAGCACATTCCCCCGCAGCTCGACCCCCTGCGTGGCGATCCGCACGGCCGTCCCGGGAAACCCGTCGTCCGACACGACCAGGTTGCTCCCCCCGCCCAGCAGCAGCACCGGCTCCCCCCGCGCGTCCGCCTCCCGCACGGCACCGACCAACTCGTCATCCGTCACCGCGGCAACCAGCCGCCGAGCGGGCCCCCCGAGCCGAAGGGTCGTGTACGGGGCGAGAACGTCAGATGTCACGCCCCCAGCTTATGACCGCCCCCCGCGTGGGGCCGCCCGGCCGGTCCGCTACGCCGACGCGGGCGCCGGCGCGGGCTCGGCGAGGAGGGCGCGCAGGGGCTTGGTGTCGGGGGTGTCGGAGGTCGCCGCGTCGAGGGCCGCGTCCAAGCCCTTCTCCCACGCGCCGGGGAGGCCTATGCCGGGAGTGCCGGCCCAGGCGATGTGCGGGACGGCCTGTCCCGCGGCCAGCAGCCGGAGCTGGACCATGCCCGCGAGGGCGTCGAAGACCGCGGGGCGCAGGTAGTTGCGGGCGGACGGGCCGGCGAGCCGGGCGGCCGACTCGGGGCGCGGCATGCGGTCGGAGATCCCCGCCCACAGCAGCCCCTCGTCGAAGGCGTCCAGCACCTCTTCGAGGCCGGGCAGCTCCGCGTCCGGCCCGGTGCGCCGCATCCGGGCGACGGCCCGGCGCAGCGGGCGGGAGAAGTCCTCGGCGTCGTGGGCGGCCCGGGCCAGGACGAGGTCGTCCCAGCTCAGGCGGGGCACGTCGGCGGGCACGGGCGGTTCGAGCGCGGCGAGGACGCGCTCGGGGTCGCGCAGCAGCACGGCCGCGGGCCCGGGTTCGGCCGTAGCGGGGGCCGCGTCCGGTGCGGGCAGCGCTTCGAGGCGGGCGAGGCGCTCGGCGACCGGGGGGTGCGTGTCGTACGTGTGCGGCGGCTTCGGGCGCCGCCCCTCGGCGAGTGCGGCCAGCCGCTCGCCGGGCCGGGCGGCGGCCATCCGCCGGAAGCCCCCGTAGAGCTCCCCGGCAGGCGGCAGCGCGCGGAGGGGAGCGCCCATGGTCGCGTACGTCTCCAGGTAGTACGTGTGGGCAGCGTCGAGTACGGGCACCGCACGCAGCGCCGCGGCCGTGGCGGCGCCTCCTGCGAGCCCGGCGGCGACACGGTCGGCGGCGAGTTCCTGCTCGCGGGAGAGGGCGAAGGACCTGCGCAGGTACATCCGCGCATAGCCGAGGTAGATCGCTCCGACGACGCGGTCGAACCACACCAGGTCGCGGCTGAAGATCCGCACGGTGTGCACCATCGCGGCCCGCCCGCGCAGCGCGGCCGCGCCGAGCCGGGTGTCGCCGTTGGTGTAGTGGCCGAACTCGTGGGCGAGCACCGACCGCAGCTCCGCCCGGTCCAGGCCGACGAGCAGCGGCACGCCCACCGTCAGCCGGCGCCGTCCGGGCAGCAGCCCGAGCAGCCTGCTCTGCTCGGCCACGGACGCGTTGACGTCGAAGGTCAGGTACAGCTCCTGCGGCGGCCGCTCGCCGAGCCCGTCCGCGACGGCCCGCACCTCCGCCCACAGTTCGGGCTCGTCCTGCTGGGTGACAGCCACGCCGTCCGGGGTGCCGAGCCGGCCGGCCCGCAGGAAGGCGTACATGCCGCGCAGGATCCCGGCGGCCGCGAGCACGGTCATGACCATGAAGGCGCCCTTGTAGGCGGAGCCCTGGCCGTCCTCGCGGTGGGCCGCCAGCACCCAGTCGAGTGCCGCCATCGCGGCGAGGAGGGCGATGCCCATCAGGAAGAAGCCGATCAGCAGCGCGAAGACGCCGGCGGCCCGGAGCCGGAAACTCATGGTCCCCCCACAGGACACGAGCCGGCCAACGTGCGGGCCGACGGTGCGCGGATCGTATCCCGTCGGGCTGACCTGCGTACACGGCCTTTCGCTCCGGTACGCGCGCGGGCGGCCGGGGGGATCCCGGCCGCCCGCGTGCGGGGAGGGGTGGAGGTCAGCCGACCTTCTGGAGGGAGGCGGGGGTGGGGGCGCCCTGCGCGAGGGGGGTGGCGGTCGAGCGGCGGCGGGGGAGGGCGAGGGCGGCGAGGAAGGCGACGACCAGGATGGAGGCGCCGACCCACAGGGCGGGGACGAGGCCGTCGACGAAGGCCGAGCCGGACGCGTAGCCGCCGTGCGCGGCGAAGATCGAGCCCAGCAGGGCCACGCCGAGGGCGCCGCCGACCTCGCGGAGGGCGTTGCTGGCGCCGGAGGCGACGCCCTGCTCGTGCGGCTCGACGCTGGACATGCCCAGGCTGGTGGAGGCCGGGAAGTACAGGGCCATGCCGATGCCGGAGATGATCAGCGAGGGCAGCTGGGTGGCGTACGAGACGTCCGGCGACGCGACGACCGCGAACCAGCCGAGGCCGATCGCCTGGAGCGCCAGGCCCGCGGCCACGACGGGGCGGCCGCCGATGCGGTCGGAGAGGTAGCCGGCGATGGGCGCGACGATCATCGGCATGCCCGTCCAGGGCAGCATCCGCAGCCCCGCCTCGGTGGGCGAGTAGCCGAGCACCGTCTGCAGGAACTGGCTGAGCAGGAAGATCGAGCCGAACATCCCGACGAACATGAGCATGGTCGCGGCGTTGATCGCGCTGAAGGCGCGGCGGCGGAAGAAGCGCATCGGCAGCATGGGCTGGCGCGCCGTCATGCCGTGCCGGACGAAGGCCAGGACGAGGGCGCCGCCCACGATCAGGCCGGTGAGCACGCGGGCGCTGGTCCAGCCGTGCTCGGTCGCGTTGACCAGGGCGAAGACGATGCCGAACAGGCCGAGGCTGATGAGCGCGGTGCCGCGGCCGTCCAGCCGGGCGCCGGGTGCGGTGGACTCGGCCAGGCGCAGCCGGGCCAGCGGGAGCAGCAGTATGCCGAGCGGGACGTTCAGCCAGAAGATCCACTGCCACGAGATGTGCTCGGTCAGGCTGCCGCCGATGAGCGGCCCGGACACCACGGCCATGCCGTTGACCGCGCCCCATATGCCGTAGGCGGCGCCGCGGCGCTCGGGCGGTATCGCCGCGGTCAGCAGCGTGAGCGTCAGCGGCATCATGATGGCCGCGCCCACGCCCTGGATCGCGCGGGCCGCGATCAGCTCGTTGATGCCGGGCGCCATGGCCGCGGCGGCGGACGCCACCGTGAAGATCGTCAGACCGGTGACGAAGAGCTTGCGGCGGCCGAAGCGGTCGCCGAGCGCCGCGCCGAACATGAGCAGGACGGCGAAGGTGAGCGTGTAGGCGTTCACCGTCCATTCGAGGTCGGACAGCGCGCCGCCCAGGTCCTTGCGGATGGACGGCAGCGCGGTGGTGACGACGAGGTTGTCGAGGGACGCCATGAAGCCCGCGATGCTGGTGATCAGCAGGGCCCAGCCTGCCGTGGCCTTGCCGCGGGGCGGCGTGCTGTCCGTGGTGGGTGCGCTGTCCGCGGGACGCGCGCTGTCTGCGGTGGTCATTGCCCTGATCTCCTTCGTCCCCTGTCGAGATGTCGTACGGGCTGTACGGGTACCGATGGACCGGTACCGATGGGTTAGTTATCGATGACTAACTTTTGAGAGCCGAAAAAAACCCGCCCGGGGCGCCTGGCCCCGACCGGGCCGCCGCTACTCGGAATCCTCCGGGCGCTCCGGGTGCTGCGATGAGCCCGGGCGCCACGGGGCCTCCAGGCAGTCCAGGACCTGCGGGCCCTTCGGAGCCTCCGGGGCCGCAGAAGCCTCCGAGCCCTCCGCCCCCTCCGCACCCTCCGGACGGGCGGATTCGTAGAAGCCCTCCCAGATCGGGTCCCCCGAGGAAAACCCCAGCGACACCAGGGTGTTGACGAGCATCCCGTAGGCGAAGAACTGGGTGGTCTCGTTGACGTCGGCGCCGAGCGCGATCCGCACGGCCTCCCACAGCTGCATCCAGGTCGCGCGGATCTCCTCGCCGAACGCGCGGTCCCCGGCGGCCTCCGCCGCGGCGACCGCCACGTACGTCTGCATCTGCATCAGCAGGCGCTCGGGGTCGGCGTGGATCATCGCCTGGTACGCCTTGCCCATCGCTTCCAGCCGCCCTTCGACGGGCACGCCGACCGCCGCGTCCGAGAAGACCTTCGTGGTCGTCTCGATGCAGTGGCGGGAGGCGGCGAGGAAGATGGCCTGCTTGTTCGGGAAGAGCCGGAAGAGGTACGGCTGCGACACGCCCACCCGGTCGGCGATCGCCTGGGTCGACGTGCCGTGGTAGCCGCCGTGGGCGAACTCGCTCATTGCCGCGCGGACGACGCTCTCGCGCCGCTCCTCTGCGCTCATCCTGACCATGGGCCATAAGTTAGTGGCCAATCACTACCTTGTCAACGCGGGAGGACGGCGGGGGCAGTTGGGCCGAAACGTAAGGACCGCCTGCCATGGGCAGGCGGTCCTTACACGTGCTTCCGGCGCGCTCCCCGGCGTGCTCCCCAGCGCGGCAATATGCGCCGCCGTACGCTCAGGCGAGGCGGACCACCGCGCGGGCCATGCCCAGCACCTTCTGGCCGGCCGACATCGCGGTCAGGTCCACGCGCACCCGGTTGTCGTCCAGCTTGGCGGCGACCTTGGCCGTGACCTCGATCAGCGCGCCCTCGCCGTCGTTGGGGACCACGACCGGCTTGGTGAAGCGCACCCCGTACTCGACGACCGCGGCCGGGTCGCCGGCCCAGTCGGTGACCACACGGGCCGCCGAGGCCATGGTGAACATGCCGTGCGCGATGACGTCCGGCAGCCCGACCTCGCGGGCGAACTTCTCGTTCCAGTGGATCGGGTTGAAGTCGCCGGACGCGCCCGCGTACCGCACGAGCGTCGCCCGGGTGACCGGGAAGCTCTGTGCGGGCAGCTCGGTGCCGACCTCGACCTCGTCGTACGCCACGGCCGCGGCCATCACGCGCCTCCGTCCTGGGGGGTGCCCTGCTCGGGGTCCGCCGCGCGGGCGACCAGCTTCGTCCAGGCGGTGACGATGTGCTCGCCCGACTCGTCGTGGACCTCGCCGCGGACGTCCAGGATGTCGTTGCCGGCCATCGACTTCACGGCCTCGATCGTGGACGTGACGGTCAGCCGGTCACCGGCCCGCAGCGGGCGGGTGTAGGCGAACTTCTGGTCGCCGTGCACGACCCGGCTGTAGTCCAGGCCCAGCTCCGGGTCGGAGATCACGACGCCGGCCGCCTTGTAGGTGATCGCGAAGGCGAAGGTGGGCGGCGCGATGACGTCCGGGTGGCCGAGGGCCTTGGCAGCCTCCGGGTCCACGTAGGCCGGATTGGGGTCGCCGATCGCCTCGGCGAATTCGCGGATCTTCTCCCGGCCGACCTCGTAGGCGGGGGTGGGCGGGTAGGTCCGCCCGACGTAGGACTGGTCGAGAGCCATCGTCACCTCGGAGTGTGCGGCAGATCACGGGTGTTCGGGAGGGGCGCGCGGGTGCGCGGCGGGCGCGGGGCGCGCGGGTGCACGGGCGGCTGCGCGGTGTGTGGGTGTACGGGTGTGCGCCGCAGCGTACGCGGCCCGGTGCACGCCGGGGCGCACGCCCCGCCCCCGCCGCCGCTGCCGACCGGGGCCGGACGCACCGCGAGGCCGTCCCCTGTTCTGCGACGGGGGACGGCCTCGCGGTGTTACGGCCTGATGGTGCTGCTGGTGGTGCGGCGCAGAGGCGGCGAAGTCAGCGCGTTTCGCGGTGCGCGGTGTGCGCGTTGCAACGCGGGCAGTGTTTCTTCATCTCAAGACGGTCCGGGTCGTTACGCCGGTTCTTCTTGGTGATGTAGTTCCGCTCCTTGCACTCCACGCAGGCCAGCGTGATCTTCGGGCGGACGTCGGTGGCGGCCACGTGAGTGCTCCTTGACGAACGGGTATCTGAACATAGGAAGAGTAGCCGATTGAGGGACCGATCCCGCAATCGGCTACGCAGAGTAGCGGCGACCGGACTTGAACCGGTGACACAGCGATTATGAGCCGCTTGCTCTACCGACTGAGCTACGCCGCTTCGACGAACCGACCCCCGCCACGAGGGCGGGGAACCGATCCATCAGAGCCCCAATACGGAATCGAACCGTAGACCTTCTCCTTACCATGGAGACGCTCTACCGACTGAGCTATTGGGGCGAGCGAGGAAGACATTACACGGTCCGCTGCGATACGTGAAATCCGTATCCGGCGGGGCACATCGGGCTCAGCGGACACCGCGTGCGCAGCGGCTCCCGGGCGCGCCGGGCGGGCCCTCGGCGCCCCCTCGGCGGCCTCCCCACCGGACATTGTCGGGGCGTGGCAGTGGTGGAGGAGGGCGCCGCGACTCCCAACGGGCGAGCGGCCCAAGATGCGTACGACAGTACGAGTAATGCACTCGTGCCGGGTGTCCCGACGCCGCTTACCGGACGGGCGCGCGGCGTGGCCCTAGGCTCGACCATGCGTGATCGTCCCGGCGGCTCGGGCGTCCCGACCGGCCGTTTCCGACCGGCCTTTCCCGGTCGTCCCGACGCCCCGGTGGTCCGCGCCCGCTCCACTGCTTCCCCCGCTCTTCCGTCCCCGGCGGCGCCGGCGGGCCCGCGGGAGGCACCAGGCACCGGAGGAGCCCGATGAGCGACAGCCCGCGCGGCACCGCCGCCGAGACCGCCACCCTGCTGCTGTGCGGCGCCCGCCTCACCGACGGCCGGACCGTGGACGTACGGCTGAGCGGCCCGCGGATCGAGGCGGTCGGCACCGCGGGCAGCCTCGCCGGGCCGCCCGGCGCCGCCGCACGGCAGGGCTCCGGCGCGGGCACGCGTATCGACCTGCGCGGCTATCTGCTGCTGCCCGCGCCCGCCGAGCCGCACGCCCATCTGGACCTCGCCCTCACCGCGGGCTGCGCGGGCCCGCCCGCCGACGACGTCGCCGATGTCCAGCGCCGCGCCACCGAGGCAGCGCTCCTCCAGCTCGGGCACGGCGCGACCGCCGTCCGCAGCCATGTGCGGGTCGGTGACGTGCACGGGCTGCGCGCCCTCGAAGCGGTGCTCCAGGCCCGGCGGGCGCTGCGCGGCCTGATCGACGTCCAGGTGGTGGCCGTCCCCCGGTTGCTGACCGGCGCGGCGGGCGCCGACGGCCTCGACGTGCTGCGGGACGCGCTGAAGATGGGCGCCTCCGCGGTCGGCGGCTGCCCCGACCTCGACCCGGACCCGAGCGGGCACGCCGAGGCGGTCGTCGCGCTCGCGGCGGAGTTCGGGGTGCCGGTCGACCTGCACACCGCCGCCGACGACCCCGCCCGCCTCGCGCGCCTCGCCGCGATGGCCGGCGGCCTGCGTCCGGGCGTCACGCTCGGCCCTTGCCACGGGCTCGGTACATTGCCGCGTGACGCGGCAATGCGCGCCGCCGAACGCCTCGCCGCCGCGGGCGTCTCCGTCGTGGCCCTCCCGCAGGGCGGCTGCGGCGGCCTGGAGACGGTACGCCGCGGCGCCGCGGGCCTCCACACGCCCGTACGGCTGCTGCGCCGCGCGGGAGTGCCGGTCGCCGCGGGAAGCGGCGCCCTCGCCGACCTGGCCAACCCGGTCGGCCGCGGCGACCCGCTGGAAGCGGCGTTCCTGCTCGCCTCGTACGGCGAGTGCGAGCCGCTGCGCGCGTACGAGCTCATCAGCACGCGGGCCCGCGCCGTCCTCGCACTCCCCGAGGTCCGCGTCGAGGCGGGCTTCCCGGCGGAACTCCTCGCGGTGCGCGGCGAATCCGTCGAGGGCGTGCTCGCCCTCGCCTACAGCCGCGTCGTCATCCACCACGGCCGCGTCGTCTCCCGCACCAGCGCGGTCCGCGAATTCTGCGACACCTCCACCGACCCCGCCCTGGACCTCCCCCGCCAGTCCCACCGCGAACCCTGAGCAATCCCCTGCGGGGGGCTCGAAGGGGCCGCGTCCGCCCCGACGGCGAGAAGGCGCGCACCCCACCGCGAGAGCCGCCCCGCGGCGCAAGGGGCGCGAGGAACCGCGCGAACAACCCCCACCGCCAGAAGATCGCGCAACCCACCGCGAGAGGCACCCCGCAGCGCAAGGGGCACGAGGAACCGCGCGAACAACCCCCACCGCCAGAAGATCGCGCAACCCACCGCAAGCGGCAACCCGGAGCGAAGGGGCGCGAGGAACTGCGCGACAAGCCCCCACCGCCAGAAGGCCGCGCAACCCACCGCGAGAGGCACCCCGCAGCGCAAGGGGCACGAGGAACCGCGCGAACAACCCCCACCGCCAGAAGGCCGCGCAACCCACCGCAAGCGGCAACCCGCGGCCCCCGCAAGCGCGCCCCCCGTCCGGGGGGACAGGGACCAAGCCGCCGCCGGGCCCCGGCGCGCCCGGCGGCGCGACGGGGCCCCACCCCGTACCGTCGCAGGCATGCGAATCGTCATCGCCGGAGGCCACGGCCAGATCGCCCGCCGCGTGGAACGCCTGCTAGCCGACCGGGGCGACCACGCGGTCGGCCTGATCCGCAATCCCGACCAGGCCGACGACCTGCGTGCGGCCGGCGCCCAGCCCGTCGTGCTGGACCTGGAGGCCACGCCCGCCGAATCCGTGGCGACAGCCCTCGCGGGCGCGGACGCCGCCGTCTTCGCTGCGGGCGCGGGCCCGGGCAGCGGCGTGGACCGCAAGCAGACCGTCGACCGCGACGCCGCCGTCCTGCTCGCCGACGCCGCCGAACGCGCCGGCGTACGCCGCTTCCTGGTGGTCTCCTCGATGGGCGCGGACGCGCAGTCCACGTACGAGGACCCGGGCTTCCAGGCGTATCTGCGGGCCAAGGGCGCCGCGGACGACGCGGTCCGGTCGCGTACGTCCCTGGACTGGACGATCCTGCGCCCCGGCTCGCTCACCGACGACCCCGGCACCGGCCGGGTCGCCCTCACCGCGAGCACCGGCCGCGGCTCGGTGCCGCGCGACGACGTGGCCGCCGTCCTCGTCGAGCTGCTGGACGCACCGCAGGCCGCCGGGAAGACGCTGGAGCTGATCGGCGGTTCCACCCAGATCCCCGCGGCGGTCGCCGCCCTGCGCTGACGTCACACCGCCCGACCCCGCCCTTCCTGGTGTCAGGACCACCAGCAGAACTCCCAACTGGTTGTCCGCCGCCATGCCTTCGAAGATCGAGGAGCAAACGGAGGAACGACGGAAGGCGCGGAAAATGCGTGTGGTGATCATGGGCGGCACGTCCGGCATAGGGCTGGCGACAGCGGAGAAGCTGACGGCGGCGGGCGCGGAGGTGATCGTCACCGGGCGCGACGAGGCGCGCCTCGCGGCGGTGAAGGACCGTGTGGCCGCGGCCGAGCAGGTGGACGGCACCGATGCGGGCGCGGTGACCGCCTTCTTCGAGCGGGTGGGCGACTTCGACCACCTGGTCCTGGCGTTCAGCCCGGGCGCGCTGGGCCTCGGGCCGCTGGCGGAGGTGGATCTCGCCGACGTCAGGGGCGCGTTCGAGGGCAAGCTCTTCGGCTATCTGCACGCCGTGCAGAAGGCGCGGGTGACGGGTTCGGTGACGATGGTGTCCGCCGTGTCCGCGCGCGCGGCGCTGCCCGGCACAGTGGCGCTGGCGGCGGTCAACGGGGCGATCGAGCGGATCGTCTCCCCGCTGGCGGCCGAGCTGTCGCCGGTACGGGTGAACGCCGTCTCGCCGGGTGTGGTGGACACCGCCTGGTGGTCCTTCCTGCCCGCCGAGTCGCGGGAGGCGACCCTCGCCGAGTTCGTGAAGGACACGCCCGCCAAGCGGGTGGGTACGCCGCAGGACGTGGCGGAGGCGATCGCGTACGTCATCGGGGCGACGTACGTGACCGGCACGGTGCTGCCGGTGGACGGCGGCGCCACGGTCGCCTGAGCGGCGGGAACGGGGGCCGTCGACTGGAACGGGGGCCCGGCGGGAACGGGGGTCGGGGGCCGGGTGCGCAACCGGGGCCCGGCCCCCGGCGCGTGGGGGGTCCCGCGCCCCCCCGCCGCTGTCCGACCCCCGTGGCACGATGACGTACGTGAGCCGACCGCTGCTCTACCTCGACGTCGACGGCCCCCTCAACCCGTACGCCGCGCAGCCCGAGCGCCGCCCGCCCGGCTACACCACCCTCCGGGTCACGGTCGGCCCGAACGGGACCGCCCTGGCCGGGCGCACCCTGCGCGTATGGCTCGCCCCCTGGCACGGTCCCGCCCTGCTCGACCTCGACTACGAGCTGTGGTGGGCCACCACGTGGATGGCCGACGCCAACCGGTGGATCGCCCCCGTCCTGGGCCTGCCCGAGCTGCCGTACGTCGACTTCGGCGACGCGCTGCTGGCCGACCGCCCCGACGGCGTCCACTGGAAGACGGCCGCGCTCGTCGACCACGCGGACGGCCGCCCCTTCGCGTGGGTCGACGACGAACAGAGCGCCCTGGACGGGGAGTACGTCACCGGGCACCACCCGGCTCCCGCGCTGCTCCACCACGTCAACCCGCGGGTCGGGCTGCGCTCCGCGGATTTCGAGACGCTGGCCGGGTGGGCGGCGGGCACCCGGGACGCCGCGTCCTGACGCCCCCTCAGCCGCCCTGCCCGCGTGCCGCGAGCACCTCGCGCAGTCGGCGGTCGAGGTCGGAGCCGGGCGGGGTCAGGTAGGACACCACGGTCTTGTCGTCGTTCGCGATGTGCATCTTGGCGTACTCGAACGTGACCCGGCCGAGCAGCGGATGGGCGAGGGTGCGCGGCTGCGGGACGTACGGCGTCAGGTCCTTGCGCCGCCACAGCCGGCCGAAGTCGGGGCTGGCGCGCTCCAGGCCGCGCAGCAGGGCGACGACGTCGGGGTCCAGGATGTGCTCGCCGACCTGGGCGCGGAAGAGGCCGAGGGTGTGGGCCGCCTCCTCCTCCCAGTCCAGGGACATGGCGCGCGCCTCGGGGGAGGTGAAGTGGAGCCACAGGATGTTGCGCCGCTCGGCGGGCAGGGCGGCGAGGTCGCCGAGGATCAGCTCGCAGCCGGCGTTCCAGGCGAGGACGTCGAAGCGGCGGTTGACGACGAAGGACGGGTTCGGGTCCAGGTGCGCGAGCAGCAGCTCGTACGGCCGGGGTATCCCGGAGGGTGCGGGCGGATCGGCGGGCGGGTCCGCGGGCGGCACCTCGCCGGCGAGCCGGTAGAGGTGGTCGCGCTCCACGGTGTCGAGCCCGAGCGCGGGGACGAGGCTGCCGAGCACCTGCCGCGAGACCTTGATCTCGCGTCCCTGCTCCAGCCACGTGTACCAGGTGATGCTGAGGCCCGCGAGGGTCGCGACCTCCTCCCGCCGCAGCCCCGGGGTCCGCCGCTGCCCGACCACCCGCAGCCCCGCGTCCTCGGGGCTGCGCCGCTCCCGCCTGCTCCTGATGAACTCCGCCAGCTCGCGCCGCCGCTCGGAATCCGCCACCGCTCCCCCTCCGCCCGCCTGCCTGCCCGCCTGCCCAGCTGCCTGCCCGGCTGCCTGCTCGACGGCCGTCAGCCCAGCCTAGGCAGTCGCGGCCCACCGGCTGCGGGAGAATCGACGGACGATGACCGACCTCACGCCCCTCCCCACTCCCGAGGACATCCGCCGCCTGCACGAGCGGTACGCCCCCTCGCCCCAGGCCTTCGAGTCCGTCCACGGCCACTGCGTCATCGTCTGGCGCATCGCCGAGCAGCTCCTCGACGCCCTCGCCGCCCGCGGCACCCCCGCCGCCGTCGACCGCGACCTCGTCCGCGCGGGCTGCCTCGTCCACGACATCGGCGTCTACCGCCTCCACACCGCCGACGGCGGCTTCGACAGGGCCGGCTACATCCGCCACGGCCTCCTCGGCCACGAGATCCTCGCCGCCGAGGGCCTCCCCGAGGCCCTGTGCCGCTTCTGCTCCCACCACACCGGCGTGGGCCTCACGAAGGACGACGTCACCCGGCAGAACCTCCCCCTCCCGCCCGCCGACTACCTGGCGGAGTCCCCGGAGGAGCAGCTCGTGATGTACGCCGACAAATTCCACAGCAAGAGCTCGTCCCCCAAGTTCCTGACCCCCGCCGCGTACACCACCGCCGTCCGCCGCTTCGGCGACGCCAAGGCCGACGCCTTCACCGACCTCCGCCGCATCTTCGGCGACCCCGACGTCCAGGCCCTGTCCACCGCCCACGGCCACCGCCTGGTGGACGCCCCCTGACGGGACCGCGGGCGCGGCGGCCGGTTCAGCGCCGCCAGCGGCGTCTGCCGGAGGTGGATCGGACACCGCCGAACCCGGCCAGGTGCAGGGCGACGAAGAACACCCCGGCGATCAGCAGGCTGAACGGCGTGAACGCCGCGTCCGTGTGCGTGCTGGTGACATTGATGAGATAGGCGATGGCGAGAATGACGGCGCCCACGGCTGCCAGCATCGGATGCCCTCCTTGACGACGAACGGTCGGCCCCGGCGGGCAGCCGAGCCCTCGCTCGGCCGTACCGGACGCCCTTGCCGATCCGGTGCCCCCAAACGGCTGTTTGAATCCGCGGCGCGCGTCCGTGGGCCTTCGCCCGTGCCCGCGGCCTACCGCGCGGTCTCGTAGTCCGCGACGTTCGCCGAGACCGCTTTGAGCAGCGGCTGCAGGGTGTTCTCAAGCGTCTGGTAATCGCCGACCCGGCCGTCCGACCACTGGGCCAGCCCGACCACCATCGTCCGGCCCTGCCCGGTGAAGGACTGCACCAGGCCGCTGTCCGCGGGAAGGGTGCGCAGACCGGAACCCGGCGGCGGGGCCTGTGTGCCCACCTCGTAGTCGTCAAAGGCCATGCCCAGCTCGGTCACCAGCTTCACCGTGTCCACCGGGTCCTTCATCGTGAAGGCGGCCAGGCTGAACTGGTTGTCGTGCGCGTCCTTGTAGAGGGCGGTCTCCTCGCCGACACACCCCGCACTCGCCTCGATCATGCCGATCAGCCGCGGCCCGACCAGGTCGGGTTCGGTGCAGGACTCCAACGTGGCCGCGGCCACCTTGGTGTACGCGCCGCTACCACTCCCGACCTGCTCCGGGAACGCCTCCGCCAACGGCACCATCGCCCGCTCCGCGGCGGGAGCCGCCGAAGCGGAAGCGGACGCGGGCGCGGCGGGCGCCCCGGTCGCAACGACGTCCCCCCGCGAAGGACTCGCATGCCTCAGTACGACGGAGGCCACCACCGCTGCCGCCACCACCGTCGCCGCCCCGACAGCCCACGGCCACCGCCGCCTCCGCCTCCCCGCCGACACAGGATCAGGAACGGCGGCGGTGGCGGTCTCCCTGGCGAAGCGCTCGACGAAGTCGTTCCACTCGTCGTCACTCACACGACCCTGACCTGCAGGCATATCGTCATTCGTCGGCACGGACGAAACCTAGTGGCCCCCGAACGCCGAGCGCTCCAGCCGCGAGATCACAGCATGATCACTATCCGTCCCCACCCGTTCCCCCAAGCCCCAACGCCCCCACCACCCACCCACTTCACCGCGTCAGTGGGTTCTGGTTCTGCACCTGCTGGGTGCGGCAGGCATCGATGGCGGATCCCCTGCCGCCCCTAGAGGCCCAGGTCGGCGGCGAAGACGGAGAATGCAGGGGCCACTGTGCGCCACTCGCACAGACTCGGGTTCGCCACGGCAACTCCACCGGCGTGCTACTACCACTTCCCCGCGTCTCACGAAAGAAGGCGCAGTAGGGGTCATCGGCGAACATGTCCATCGAACCTGACTGCTGCTCCATCGCCGCCGTACTGGTCAGGAAGTTGAGCGGGTCCTGGAACCACGGAATGACCCTTGCGAGTGCGGCCGGGTCGGGTTGGCGCCACCGATCCTGGGCGAGTAGCGACGTCAACCGCCCGGGCAGAGGCAGTCCACGGACCGTCAAATTCTCCACGGACGAAAACCTGACACAGCAGCCATCGCCATTGATCGCTGCCATGCGTTCGATGCAACGCAGGCAGCAACACCGCCGCCGACCACATCACCCCCACCAAACCGGCCCTGGCCCAGCTGCCCAAACCCATCGGCGGGGCCGCTCGACGCTGATCCGCACCGACTCCGCCGGCGGCATGCGGCTGACCTGCTTCGCCACCAACACCACCAGCACTCCGATCGCGGCACTCGAACTGCGGTACCGCCAACGCGCCTGCGCAGAGGACAGCATCCGAGGCGCCCGAGACGCCGGACTGCGCAACCTCCTCCTGCACCACGCCGCGAGTAACAAGGTCTGGCTGGAGATCGTCCAGCTCGCCCTGGACCCTGCTGGCCTGGATGCCGATGCTCGCCCTGACCGGTCGAGGCGGTTGACGCCAGCGACGACCTGAGGTCGGCGGCCGCGCAGGCAATACTGCGTCGCAATGAGACTCCAGAAGCTCTACGGGGCGAAATGACGCTCCTGTGGATATGCCCGGACCAGGCATGTGGTTCGGGTATCGAATTGGAAACATCGGGCGTTCCACCATGCGCGCCCCGGGTGAGAGTCCACAATTATCTGGGCTCGTCCCGCTCTCCGCCTCATTCACGTTCGTGCCGCGCCCACTGGCCGCGCGAGGCACTCTGCTGGAGGAAACATGACCGCGGGTCCTGGAAACGTCAATGCCGAAACAGGTGGCGGTGACGGGGCCGACCTCACTGAGCATCCTCCGACGGACGACGCCAGGACGCTGGCCGCGACCGCGACGCCGGAGACCGAGACTGGTAGCGCGACGCCTGGAGACACCGACCCTGCGGGTCAGACAACGGCAGCCGGGCCGCGATTCCGCTTAAGGCTCCGGTTGGACGCGGCCATATGGGCGGCCCTCATCGCCCTTCTGGGGACGGTCATCACCGTCTTCGCGTCGCACTCCGACTCCGGATCCGCCACAGGGGCCGGAGACGGCGCCAAGCCCTCAGCGACCGTACCTCTCACGACAGGGCCCACCGCCACAGAATCCGGCGGCACCGTCACCAGCACCGACACGGACTCGGCAGATCCCGCGACGCCCTCCAGCACCTCCTCCGTCTCCGAGGACCCGACCGCGCCAGCAACCACGGTGGCACCACCGCCGCTACCGACCTCCACGCGCCACCAGCACTCCGTAGCCCCCAAGCCGGCTCCGCCGAACGACGGTGCAGCCCACTACCGATACGCGCTTCACCAGGGCTATGCGATCAACCTGGGCTCGACAAGCGCCTCCCACGAGGCGACGACGGGGTCGTGGACCACGCAGAACTTCTCGTGGGGCGGCAAGGACGACCACGGCGGCGACAGCTTCGGCATCTCGGGTGGGGCGGACAGCGTCGCCGTTCTTGGCACCTCCGCGCCGAACACGCACCAGGCCTGCAAGAGCGCCACCAGAGGCGGTGACCCGAGCCTCAACGGCCTCAATCCCGGTGATCGCTTCTGCGTCTTTCCCGGGGGATTTGAAGCACTGGTCACCATCGTTTCCAACACCGGTCAGTTCGGTGGAAGCGACGGTGTCCTGACCATCGACGTCCTCGTCTGGTCCTGAGGCAGGAAGCTGAACGCCACACAGACCGCGGCAAAAGGCGCTCAGCTCAATGCGGTGGATTCCAGGTAAGAGGTGTCAGGGCGAGTGTTCGGGCCTCGATGACCACCATGCGGGCGTCGCGCTCAGCCGCGTCGGTGTGGCTGGCCTGGGCTGTGGCCTGACCCTTCGAGGAGGGCCACGCCGCGGGCGAGGGCGCCGGGGGTCAGCTGGTCGTCTGCGTCCAGCTTGTACGCGTCCGCGAGGTACGGCGACGACGGGGCGTGCAGGCCGTGCGCTGGGTGCCCATCCCACCCGACCTGGTTGCCGTCCTCCGCTGGCACGTGACCGTCTACGGCTACGCGCCCGACAGCCGCCTCTTCCGCCGTCCTCGTCCGGTCGGCGGGCGGAAGACCCACTAGCGCAGGGCTGCACTGGGCTGACGACGCCAATCCCATGCCGGGTGCTCGTCCAGCAGCGCAAGAAACTCGTCCGCCCACAGGATCTCTCCATGGTTGGTGTCGATGAGACCGTCGAACCCATCAAGAACATGGCGGAGCAAGGCCCGGGCCGCGTCCATGGACTCGCACGAGACACAGACCCCATACGGCTCGCCGATTCGGGTCGTCACCAGCTCAAGCTCGTCTGACTCATACTCCGCCAGGATCCCGCCCGAGAGGTCTACGGAGTACGAGTAGCCCTGCCAGTAGATCCTCTCGTCCCCCGTAGGAGGCTCCGGCTCCAGCTCAAAGGAACGGAACCGCTCTTCGAGCATCGGTCGACGCCCTGTGGGCGCAAGGATGATCACAGTCGGCCAGGACACGGCCTGCACCTCCGCACGACGTCGTCCCAGCAGCCGGGACGTGCCGCAGGACGGGAAACACGGAGACAGACCGGGTCCCGACGGGACAGGCCGGCCTCCACCTCACACATGACGAAGGGCCCCTACCCAGCAAAACGCTGGTCAGGGGCCCTTCAACCATGTGGCGGCACGTGGATTCGAACCACGGTAGGCTAAGCCGACGGATTTACAGTCCGCTCCCATTGGCCACTCGGGCATACCGCCATGGGATGTCGCTGGGGACGGGGTCCGCGCGGGGCGCGGGGTCCTTGGCGACGGGGTAAACGATACCTGATGGAGGGGGGTGGTTCGCCACCGGGTTGATCAGGGGATCGGGTCGGTGCGGGGGTGGGGGGCGGTGGCTAGGCTGGTCGCGGACGGTTCGGGGAACGGGCCGTCGACGTGATCGCCGATGGAACACAGTCAAGGAGCCCACTGAAGATGGCCGACTCCAGTTTCGACATCGTCTCGAAGGTCGAGCGGCAGGAGGTCGACAACGCCCTCAACCAGACCGCCAAGGAGATCTCGCAGCGCTACGACTTCAAGAACGTCGGGGCGTCGATCGCGTGGTCGGGCGAGAAGATCCTCATGGAGGCCAACTCCGAGGAGCGCGTCAAGGCGATCCTGGACGTCTTCGAGACCAAGCTGGTCAAGCGGGGGATCTCGCTCAAGGCGCTGGACGCGGGTGAGCCGCAGCTGTCCGGCAAGGAGTACAAGATCTTCGCCTCCATCGAGGACGGCATCTCGCAGGACAACGCCAAGAAGGTCGCGAAGATCATCCGGGACGAGGGTCCCAAGGGCGTCAAGGCCCAGGTGCAGGGGGACGAGCTGCGGGTCACCTCGAAGAGCCGGGACGACCTGCAGGCCGTGCAGGCGCTACTCAAGGGCAAGGACCTCGATTTCGCGCTGCAGTTCGTCAACTACCGCTAGAACACCGCACTGACTTGCGGAAACGCGTCAGCTAGGCGGCCGCAGGGCACGACGAGGGCACTCCGGCGAGGACCGACTCCACTGCCGCCCTCGTTGTGTCCTCGTCGTTGGGCCACAGGTGGGTATAGGTGTCGAGGGTGATCGACGCCTTGGAGTGGCCGAGCCGCTTCTGCACGGTCTTCACGCTCTCCCGGTGCTTGATCAGCACCGAGGCGTAGAAGTGTCGGAGGTCGTGCATTCCCGAGTCCGCCGGAACCAGCTATAGAACCGGGTCCTTGTCCTCCGGGCACCCCCGCCGCTCCCACTTCTTCAGGGCGGCCTCGTGGTCACGCCGGAACGCCTTGTTGGCGACCTTCTCGACGTTGGCCCACACCGACGCCCAGGCCGCACGGCGTATCGCCTTCCTGCGCTCGTTGGTGAAGACGAGCAGCGCCTTGCGGCGCTTGGGCTTCCGCAGGTTGGTCCGGTCCTCGATGTCGACCCGTTGTGCCGGGTAGCGCTCCAGGTGAGCCGCCACTGCGTCCATGGCGATCTTGGCCCGACCGTGCGGTAGCTCTCGTGGGTCTTCGGCCCGGCGAGGTAAGGCTCACCGATATCCGGTCCGACGAGCTGCTGCCGCACGCGCACCGCCCCCGCCTTGAAGTCGAGTTTCTCGACCTCCAGGCCGAACAGTTCGCCTTGACGCAGTCCGGAGGCGGCGGCGAGGAGAAGCAGCGCCCTGGTACCAACCGGGAGATGCAAACACGATCGCAGCGACCACGTCAACCCCCAGGGGCACGATTTCCTTCTTTCGCACCGCCAGCAGCTTCACCCCGCGACAGGGATGGAACCCCACCTGCCAGTCCAGCTCGGCCAGACGGAACGTCGCGGTGACGTAGCTCCAGGTCACCCTCAAGGTCGAGGGTTCAAGGTGAGCGCTGCGGTCCTTCACCCACGCCTGTAGGCCCGAGGTCCGGGTGGAGGCGATCGCGTAGTCCCCGAGGATGGGCAGGATGTGGATCCTGAGCGCCCGTCCGACGCGCTCGACAGTGACAGCGCTGTGCACCGCCCCCTCGCGCCAGCGCCAGCAACCTCACGGAAGGTCTCCCTGCCGACCGCCGGGGCGACGAACTTTCCGGTCGTGATGTGGTACTGGAGTTCGGCCGCGCGCCGTTCGGCGTCGACCTTCCGCTCGAAGGGCTCCTTGCGGGGAGTGGCGGCAGGGTCGCGGTAGCGGACCTGCCAGCGCATGCCGATGGCGTGCTCGGCTGACGGGACCTTCCCCTTGTGCTCAGGGCACTCCGCCTCGCCCGGTTTCGGGCGGGACTTGTGCCATCGGTCGTAGACGCTTGCCAAAGAGGCACTCCATTTCGAGGGTATTGAAAGAGTCAGAGACGGACCGCTCAGCCCAGCGGCGCGTGCCGGGGCATGGCCTGCCGATTTATGGGCGGTGTCGGTGTCCGGAATGTTGATCCCCGTCGCGGCGGATGTCAAACACCTTGGTACAACATTCCATCGGTGGGCCTTGGGGCGACCCCAGATGACATCGAGTAAAAGGCAACCGATCAGGTCGACGGCGACAGTAACCAGCGCCGGGCCGGGAACAAAAAATGAGCATCTTCGGGCATCTGGAGGCGCAGCAGGGCGGGGCGAAGGGTGGCCTGGAGGCACGTCTGCCCAGTTCAAACCCTCAGCCAGTGGTCACGATTTGGTGATGCCAGTTCGTCCCAATCGGCTGCCACGAGTCCCAATAGTGCCACCCGCTTCGCCCAGCCGAGCATTCATTTCGGACAATCCGGACAACAGCCCAATAGCTCTCCGACGGGGAGCTGGGCTCTTTTTAGGTTTCCGGCCGGACTTCGTGGATCGTCTCTCATGCCTGGCCCGCCCCGCATGTCGGTGGCGTTCCGGGAATTCGCCGCCTACCGAATCTGGAGTGCTTGTGGGACGACCCACCAACCGCCCGGCCACCGTGCAGGGCCGCCGTCCGCTGCTGACTGCCGAGGAACTGGCCGACTTCCTCGGCGTGCCGCTCGCCACGGTCTACGCCTGGAACCACCATCGACAGGGCCCGCGCGCCCACAAGGTCGGACGGTACACCTGCGCTACCGCTGGACGGAGGTAGAGACGTGGCTGGCAGACCGGGCCATCGACCGTATGGCCTGACGGCAGGGCCAACTCCCCACAGGCCGCGAAGGGCCTCGCGGCAACGAGTTCAGTCCTTCATCGCTGTGTGGCAGTCCGCACCCGAGCGCTAGTATTAGCGCCGTGCATCAGTTGCGACCGAGTGCCACTCAGCAGGGCGAAGCTTGGCTGTCAAACTTCCGCCCATCGGATACTGCGCATGCACGACTCCTCATCGACAGCCTTCACTTCGTGTCGTCGACATCCTTTCGTCAGCGGCTCTCGCGGCACCTGCACTCCTTGCTCGCGGACCCCTCGCGCGTGCCCGGCCCTGCTGCCTTGTATAGCGTCCGCTCCTGCGAGCTGAACGAAACGATGTTCATCGATGAGAAGGTGCCCCTGGTGCCGGCCACCGGCGGCAGCGAGCTCATCGTCCAGAACATCCTCCGCTCGACGGAGCAGGCGTTCGACACGAAGGTGGTGTCACGCCAGAGTTGGAAGCTGGAACACCTACGGGACAGGCGCGTGCGCAGTCTGGTGTTCGTGTCCGACTATGCCGGCTCGGGCGACGAAGCCATCGACTACGCGAAGGCATGGCTTCGGAACCCCACCATCCGCAGCTGGCGCTCGCTCAAACTCATCAGGCTCCACCTGGTGCTTTTCGCTGCGTCGACTGCCGCGCTCAGGCGGCTCAAGTCGAGCGCGGTGTACGACTCTGTGCATACGATCCACGCCGGCATCGACTTCGAGTCCGCCCCATGGGAACCAGCGCAACGCAAAGCGATCAGACTCATCTGCGAACGGTATGCGGCCGCCAACACGGGCGGGCTGGGATGGGGCGGCAGCGAGGGCCTGCTCGTGTTCGAACATACCGTTCCCAACAACCTCCCGAACATCGTGCGGCAGACGAAGGGCCGTGCGCAGTCAGGGAAATGGGTCCCCTTCTTCAAACACCGCACGGCACCGCTTGAACTGATGGATGCCCTGGCTGACTACCGACCGCTCCCCAACCGGCAGCAACAGCTCCAGGCCGTCCGACAGCACCGGCTAGCAGCAGCGACGAACCTGCACAGCATGAGCCGGCCCGAACTCGAGCTACTCGTCGACCTGCTCGCGCACGCGGCCGGAAGACGACGGCACCCCGAACAGTTGGCACCTGCGCTGCGCGTCCCCGTCCCAACCGCTGTAACGCTCACCGAACTGGCACAGCGGCTGGGCCTCCTAGACGAGGAACGGCGGCTCACCGACTCGGGCTGGCAGGAGCTGCGCAAGGCAAAGGCAAAGCCGCGACACATTGCCGGCGGTTTGCAGGGCAACAGCGACCCCTACTATCCTCAGGCGCTTAAGGGGAGTCGGTGACGCCTAGAGCATCGGCGAGTTCATCGCCGAGTCAGCAGTCCGCTCATGTGCGGACCAGGCTGCGGCCCTGGCTGCAGCTGTGAGCAAGCTGTCGATCGCCTGGATCCTGGAAGCCGGCGTGCCCTACGTGGGACTGGCACCGGATTCCAAGAGCCCTCGCGGGATACACCGAAGGTAGGCCGTCATCGACTCCCCCGCCACCTATCGACGGCACGGTTTGGCCGCTGGTGTCGATCCGGCAGTGCTGGACGAGGCCCTGCGCCAGATCAAGCGGTCCGAAAGCTACTCAGTCACAGCCGTCCTGACGCTGCGCCACCTTTCGCACCTGACGGGCGCGGAGTACCCGTACCTGCGTGGGATCGTCCAGCGACAGCTCGACCCGTATACCGAGTTCTCGCGGCCCAAGCGGGAGCCAGGCAAGGTCCGGCTCATCTCCTCGCCGAACCCTGTTCTGATGGACATTCAGAGATGGCTCCTCACAAATATCTTCGAGCGCATGAGCCCCCATCAGGCCAGCTTCGCCTATCAGCAGGGCCGCTCCGCAGTGCAGTGCGCTGAGCGCCACCTGGGTGCTACGTGGCTACTGAAGTTCGACCTGCACGACTTCTTTCACTCCATCAGCGAGCGAGAGGTCTACAGAATCCTGCAGGCAGTCGGCTACAACAGACTCGTCGCCTTCGAAATCTCGCGTGTCTGCACCCGGCTCCCCCAGCAGCTGGCCCGCGCCACCTGGGGACGCTATGCGATTATCCGTTCCTACAACGGGAGCCGTCCCGGCTTCCTTCCACAGGGCTCACCAACCAGCGGAGCCATCGCAAACCTCGCGGCCCGCGCCCTCGACGACCGGTTATGGGAGATCGCCGAGAACCACGGCCTAACCTACACGCGGTACGCAGACGACTTGGCCTTCTCGGCGCTTCACAGGCTCGACCATGCCACGATAAGCCGCTGTGTATCGGACATCACCCAAGCGATCTATCAGTCCCACTTCCAGGTGCACCACAAGAAGACTCGCATCGTGCCGCCCGGCCAGCGGAAGCTTGTTCTTGGTCTACTCGTGGACGGCAACCGGCTGCGGGTCCCCATTCCAACCCGGAAGCGGATCGAGGGCCACATCCGCGGCGTCGCCACCTTCGGCCTCGCCGCTCACGTCGAACATGCAGCCTTCAGCTCACTCGGGGGTTTCGTCCGACACGTCGATGGCCTGCTTCGCTATGCGCGGGGCGTCGACAGGGACTGGTCAGCACCACTGGCCGAGCGCTGGGAAGAGATCCTGTCGGCGGAGGGCATCACCGCTCTAGACCGACAGCAGTGGTAGCAATGCGCCACGCCCATCCGAATACACCCTCCCGCTGGAGTTGAGTCCCTCAGTAGCATGCCGGAGTCCCAGGCATCGGGTGCACGGACGGTGATCCGTCGTAGACGTTGGGACGTCGCCGAGAAGCCGCGAGAGGTGGAGCCGGATCGCCCCGCGCCGCTACGGTGGCGCGTGTGACCGAGGCCACCACCCCCGCACCCGAGTCCACCTCGCCGGTCGAGGAGGTGCCTGACGCCATCGCTCAGGCCCTCACCGCGCAAGGGCACGAGGGCGAGCTTGCCCTCGCCCTGTTCCGGGACGCCCGCAGGATTCTCGGCGACACCACTCTGGAGTGCCCAGCGCAGGTCGCCGCAGCATGCGTACGAGGCGCGATCGAGTCCCTGCTCTACCTCGCCAAGGAACCGAACGCCTTCGGCATCAAGGCGGCGGCGAAGGACGTCATCAGTGCAGTCTCCGCCCAGCTGAACGCCGACCCCGCATCCCTGCCCCAGCACACCGCCGAGCTGCTCACCGCAGTCGACGCCCTCCAGAAGGAAGTCGACCGGCCCGGCGGACAGCGCCGCCGTCAGGCGATGCGGATTGCCGAACGCCTGACCGGCCAGCAGCTCGGCCCCGGCCAGGAGGAGGCCGTCGACGTGTGGGGCCAGCTGTACAACAACACCTCCGCCCTCATCCACGGCCAAGGCGACGGAGCGCAGACCCGGCGGTGCGCCGACCTCTACCGCCAGGCCCTCGCCGCGGTCCGCGAGGTGTTCGTGCCGCTGACCGCCCGGGCCCAGCGTGTCCTCGAACTCACCGCGCTCGCCACCCCGACTGCCGAGGACGCCGCCGAGGTCAACGGCTGGGCCGACCCGCGCGCGATGGCGTACTTCTTCCAGGCGCAACCACATGCGGCCTGGCTCGACCTGCTCGACGAGATCTGGCTGCTCCCCGACCCGGGCACCGGCACCTGGCCAGCCTGGCCCTACCTGTGGCACCTGACGACCGAGGACCCCGCAGCGGCAGCCGCGTGGCTGTGCCCGCGTGTAGCCCGGGTCACCGCGTGCGGCCCCGACGCCCAGGCGAGCTGGCTGTCCCTGGCCGGGCGCATCGGCGCGGTCCTGAACACGGAGACCGCCGACCTGGTTGAGTCGCTCCTCGCGCGGCCCGACACCCCGGGGCGCCTGCTGGCCGTCGCCGCGGACTGGGCGCTCACCGTCAGGCTGCCCGACCGGGACCGGTCCTGGATCCTCACCGTCGAGAAGCTGATCAAGCACGCGATCGCGGGTCACCGGGACGTGCAGGACATCCACCTGTGGTCGGCCCACGACACCACGTTGCACTTCGACGACCGAGAGCAGGTGATCAAGCAGATCCACGACCTGCAACTGCCCGACCACCAGGGTGGCCAGCTCCTGAAGGCCCTCGTCCGAAGCGCCTACCGGCCCGCTGACGACGGAGCGCTCCAGCCACACCCGGACGTGCGGCTGCTGCGGACGGTCACCGGGATACTGCTTGCACACGAGATCGCCGCCACCGACCCTGAGAGCCGGCCCATCCGGTTCCACCAAGCCCTCTTCGATGTCCGGTTGGACGACACGGCGCCCAGCCTGGGGCCGCGCCTGGCCCGCGCCCTGCTCGACCTCGCCGCAGCCGACGCGAGGGCAGGCGTCCCCCTAGCCGAACGCACCAAGATGTGGACCGCCAAGCTCGCCCCCGCAGATGCCGCCCTTCACAACCGGATTCTGGCCGCCCACCTGGTCGAGTGCCGAACCATGGACGAGCAGCACGCTCCGGCGAGGGACGGCGACTGGTGGCAGGCCGCGCTCGACCTCGTGCCCCGCGCGGTTACCGAGCGCCCGCCGACGGAGAACGCGCAGCTGGTCGAGATCGTCCTGCGCACCTGCCCCGCCCAGGACGTCGAGGTCCTGCATGGGAGCGTGGCCGCAGCGCTCGGCCCCGCTCCCACCGCCGCAGAGCTCGCCGACGGGCGCGCAGCCCTGGTCGCCGACGAGCGGCCCCCGGCCAGCTGGCTCACCGCCTGGGACTGGTCTCCCGTGCTGCCGGCCGAGATCCTGGCGCCCTGGTCCGATGTCCTCGCCACGTTGCGGAGCATCGCTCCGGCCGGCCCTCGTGACCCACGCCAGGCCGAGGACTTCGTCACGATCAGCGCAGCTCCGCAGCCTGCCCTCACCGTCGAGGACCTCGCCGCCACTGCGGCCGTCGACGGTCCGGCTGCCGCCGCCCGCCAGCTCACCGCCGCCACCGACGCGGCGGACGGTCGGCCCTACTTCCTGACGCTGCGCCAGCTCGTCCAGGCCGACCCGGCGGCCTGGACGGCCGACCCGTCCGCCATCACCCAGGCGCTCGGCAACCCCGCGCTCGCCACCGTCTACCTCTCGGCCGCGGCAGAGGCTCACCGTGCGCCTGGCGTCCTCCCCGGCGGTGCCGTGGTGAGCGCGGCCGCCGCAACGCTCACCACGCTCCAGGCGCTGGCAGCCGCCGATGCTGAAGTCGGGCTGCGGCAGAACAGTGAACACACCCTGATCGACCTCCTCAACATCGCCTGGGACCGCGGACACACCGACAGCACCGAGCTCGCCCCCGCCCTCACCCACCTGCGCGAGCGCACCGACACCCTCACCCAACCCCCGGCCACCGGCCCCAGCCAGGACACCCCGGCCGCCCTCGACCCGGTCGCCCGGGCGCTAAACTGCCTCCTCAACCACGCCAGCCACCACCACACCATCACCGGTACGCTCCCGAACGGGATCCTGGACCTGCTCCACGAGGTCCTCACCGCGACGGGAACCGACGAGCGCACCGCCTACGCGCTCGCCCCCCACCTCCCCTTCCTTCACAGCGCAGCCGCCCAGTGGGTCCGCGACCACGCCGACACCCTGCTGACACTGCCGGCAGGCCAGCCCAGTCCCGCCGCCGCCTGGCTCCACTGGGGCCCGGCACACGCTCCGCTGCTCGCCGACCTCGACCGGCCCCAGCTCCTGCAGCACCTGCGCGTCACCGGCGGCTCCAGCCTCACCCACACCGCGCTCGCCCTCTTGGACGACCCCGCCCAGCTCGGCGACACGAGGGCCTTCTTCACCGACCTCGCCAGCCACCCCTGCGGGCCCACCGCCGTCGCCCTCCTCCTCGAGCTCACCGCCGTCCAGCAACAGCGCACCGCGGCATCCGCCACCTGGCCCGGCCGGGCCCTCGACCTCTGGCGCCAGGCCCTCGCCGCCGATCTGCCCGCCGGAAGCATGGCGGGTGCCGGAGCGTTCGCAACCGACACCGGTCTGGACACCACCGACTGGCTGCCGCTCACCCTCGCGTCCGCCCAGCACAGTCCCCAACTGCGCCACGCGGTGGAGGTCGCCGAGCGCGCCGCCCGCCTTCCGCACGTCCCGGCGGCCTTCTCGCTCATGGCCATCCTCGTGGCCCACCCCGCTGACCCCTACGACGACCGCGAGATCCGCGACCACGCCCGAGCCCTCCTCACGGCCGCGACCGCGAGTCTCGGAGGGCACTCGCAGATCACCGAGCTACGAGAGGCACTCGTCAACGCCGGCGACATCACCGCAGACCTCATCCGGTGATCTGTAGCAACGCCCGCCACCAGCGCTGCCGCCGGTACTCGCACCGCTCGCTGGTCTCCCTCGGTACGGGCTGTGGGCCGAGGTGACGGGCTGTCGGACGGACCCTGCCAGCATGGGCGGCGCCATGATGAAGCCTCCCAGCAGGTACCACGACGGCCGACTCGTCCTGGAGCGGCAGCGGCTCGCGCAGGCGAACGCCGTCGTCACCCGGGTCACGGACGAGATCCCTCTCGGCAACCCGGCCACCGACCAGCTCCACACCGTGCGGCACGCGGCGTGGAGTTGGCGAACTGCACCTCGGCCAGCGGGTCATGGAGCTCCACGGCACCGACGGTGCGGGCGGTGAAAGCGGCTTCCGTCCAGGCGATCTGGTGCTCGACGCGGCGGTCGGGCTACCTCCGCGCCAGCGCCGAGGACGAGTCGACCGGCTGGCCCTTCGAGGCGGGCACATAGCACTGACGACCAGTGCAAAGTGAGGGTACATCCAGGGCACATGGGGGCGGAAAGCGGCGCTGACCAGCGAAAGCTCCATACAAGAGTTTTCCCAGGTCAGCACCATGATCGCCGAAAAATCGCAGGTCAGCGCGGCGCCCCTGCAGTTCGTGAACTACCGGTAGTCGGTACGGCGGTGCCTGAAGGCGCCGGGCGAGCCCGGCGCCACGCTTCAGGCGTCCTTCGTGCTCCGCCACTCCTGGTGGTATTCCTCGAAGATGCGGTGCAGGCCGTGGCCGATCTTGAGGTAGTCGAGGTCGTCCAGGTTGGCCAGCGAGGCGCGCACCGACCACTCGGGGCCTTCGAAGCCGCCGCCGTTGAGGAGCACCACCCCGGTCTGGGCGGCCAGCCGGAAGAGCGGGTCCACCGGTTCGTACTGCGCCTGGAGGTACGCGGCGAACTCCTTGCCGTACACCCGCTCCGCCTCGGCGAGCAGGTCGAGTTCGACGTAGTACGCGGCCCGGTCCGGGTCCTCCGCGATCTTCATCCCGGCGCCCTCCACGAGCAGGTCGAGGCGGCGGTGGACGATGGCGCGCAGCTGCTCCTTGTAGGCCCGGCCCTCGGGGAGCATCGCGAAGAGCGAGAAGAGCGCCATCATCGCCTGCTGCGGCGTGGACAGCCCCGCGGTGTGGTTGAGGGCGACCTGCCGGGAGTCGGCGACGAGCCGGTCGATGAACCGCAGGCCGGGGACGTCCAGGGTGATCGAGCCGTACCGGCGGGCGAGGCGGTCCTGCTCGGCCTTCGGAAGCGCGGCGATCATGTCGTCGACGACGTTGTCGTCGGCCAGCCCGATCACGCCGAGCCGCCAGCCGGTGGCGCCGTAGTGCTTGGAGTACGAGTAGACCAGCAGGGTGTTGCGGGGCAGGTCGGCGGCGAGCGAGCGGAAGCCGTCGACGAAGGTGCCGTAGACGTCGTCGGTGACGACGACCAGGTTCGGGTTCTGCTGCCCCACGACGGACGTGATCTGCTCGGCGACCCGGCGGCTGAGCGCCAGCGAGGGCGGGTTGGACGGGTTGACGAGGCAGAGCAGCTTGATCGAGGGGTCGGCGAGCTTGGCGACCTCCGACTCCGGGTAGCGCCATTCCCGCACGCCCTTGCCCGCCATCAGGTCCGCCTTGACGTACACCACGTCGAACTCGTAGGTGTCCAGCTGCGGGATCTCCACGTACGGGGTGAAGACCGGCACCATGAGGGCGATCCGGTCGCCCTTGTGCAGGATCCCGTTCTGCATGAGGGAGTCGAAGACGTAGCACATGGCGGCGGTGCCGCCCTCGGTCGGGAAGAGCGAGAGGCCGCCGGCCGGCAGCTCGCCGCCGTACACCTCGCGGCGCAGGTACTCGCGCACCACCTGCTCGGTGTCCGCGAGGGAGCGGTCCGGCACGGGGTAGTTGTCGCCGGTCACGGCGTCGGTCAGCTCGTGGAGGAAGTGCTCGCGGTCCAGGCCGAGTTCGCCGGTCGCGTGGTCGACGCAGTCGGCGAGCAGGAGGGTGCCGGGCAGTTCCGGGTGCTCGCGCAGCCAGCGGTCGAAGCGGGTGGCGACGCCGGGCTTCTCCGGCATCCCGCCGAGGTCGTCGCCGTGCCAGACCCGGCGCGACTCGGTGAGGGCGAAGTAGCCGAGCGCGTAGAAGGCCTCGCGGGGGCTGGTGGCGATCCAGTTGGGGTTGCCCCGGCCGGCGTTGAGCATCTGGACGGAGCTGGTGTCCTTGTGGCCGGGCTGGTCGCCCTGCGCCTGCCGGGCGATGTCGATGAAGACGTTCTTGAGCTCGAACGGGGAGAGCTGCGCGTACCGCTTGATCTCGTCACGGGTGAAGCTGCGTGCGGGCATCGGGGGCGGCCTTCCGTGGGGCGCGAGGACGGTTGCGGGGGGGGCGGGGAAATACGGGTCAGGGGCCCAGGATGCCGACCAGGACCGGGCCGGTCAGCGGGAGCAGGAAGTTGGAGAGCGCGTAGGTGATCGTGTAGCCGAGCATGGGGACGGAGGAGTCGGCGACCTGGGTGACCGCGGTGATGGCCGGGGTCGAGCACTGCTGGCCGGCGATCGCGCCGATCAGCAGCGGCTTCTCGATCTTCAGCAGTTTGAGGCCCACGAAGAGGGAGATGGTCGCGGGCACCAGCACCATGGCGATGCCCGCGCAGGGCAGCAGCGCGCCGTACTTCTTGAGCAGCGGCCAGGCCTGCGGTCCGGAGGTGAGGCCGGTGCAGGCGATGAAGACCGCGAGGCCCATGTCCTTGATGGTGGCGGCGGCCTGCGGCGGGAAGGCCCCGAAGGTCTGGGTGCGGGAGCGGAACCAGCCGAAGACCAGGCCGGAGACGAGGCAGCCGCCGCCGGTGCCGAGTGACAGCGGGGCCGAGCCGATCTTGATCTCAACCTGGCCGAGCAGCGAGCCGAGCGCGATACCCAGGCCGAGGTAGATGAAGTCCGTGGTGTCGTTCCTGACGACCTGGCCGAGCTTGGCGACCAGGGTCTTCAGCCCGGAGCGCAGCCCGACGAGGCTGAGCACGTCGCCCTGGTGCACCACGGTCTCGCCGGAGGCGGGCATCGCGTTGCCGGCCCGTACGACCTCGGTCACGTAGACGCCGCTGCGGTAGAACTCCGGGTTCTCCCGCTGCAGCTGGTCGATCGACTTGCCGTCGTTCTCCTTGCGGGTGACCGACACCTCCTCGGTGGCCATCGGGGTGTCCATGCCGGGGGCGGACGGCACCTCGGGGCCGATCTGGTGGCCGACGTCGATGACGTCCGCGCGGCGGCCGACCAGCAGCAGGACGTCGCCGGTGGTGGCGACGTAGTCGTCGGGGACCGGGGTGCTGACCTTGCCGCCCCGGCGCACGGTCTCGACGCTCACCCGGTCGCTGAGCGCGCGCAGGCGGGCGATGCCCTCGCCGGAGGCCTGCGCCACCAGGTAGGTGCGGCCGACGACACCGGGCAGCCCCTCGCGCTCGTCCGGCTCCAGGTCGCCCTTGTCCCGGCTGCGCTGCCACAGTGCGCGGGAGGCGTCGGCGAGGTTGATCCGCATGATCATCGGCATGATCTGGCTGGCGTAGAGCACGATGGTGATCAGGCCGAAGAGGTAGCAGACGGTGTAGGCGGTCGCCACGTTGCCCTGGTAGTGGGAGATCTGCGCCTGGGTGAGTCCGGACAGCTTGCCGATGGATTCGGTGGCGGTGCCGACGACCGCGGACTCGGTGGCCGCGCCGGCGAGGATGCCGGAGGCCGTGCCGACGTCGAGGTCGAACCACTTCGCCAGCACCAGCGCGATGGTCAGGACGCACACCAGCTCGATCGCGCAGAGCGCGAAGAAGCGCAGGCTCTTGCGGTTGAGGTTGCGGAAGAACTGGGGTCCGGCCATGTAGCCGAGCGCGAAGATGAACAGCGCGAAGAAGACCGTCTTGACGTCGTCGGCGACCGTGGCCTTGGTCCAGGCACCGAGGAGCAGCGAGACGATGAGGGTGCCGCAGATGCCGCCCAGCGTGATCGGGCCGATCCGGCCCTTCCCGAGCAGGTAGCCCAGCGAGAGGCTGAGGAAGAGGACCAGTTCGGGATGGTCCTTGAGGACGCCCATGCCGGCTCAGCCCGCGACCGGGGGCGGTACGGCCGCGGCAGGGTCGGAGAGATATCGGCGCATGAGCCGAAAATAGGTGCATAACGTACCCGGCGTGCCGCGGCACGCCGGGTACCCGCGGCGACCGCTACGCCGCCTGGAGTTCGCGGACGACCTTCAGCGCGTCGTCGATGTGGCCGCCGATGTTCGTCATCGACGAGAACGCGTGCCGGATGACGCCCTCCTTGTCGATGACGAAGGTGATCCGGCCGGGGAGCAGGCCGAGCGCCGAGGCGCCGTACAGCTTGCGCACCTCGCGGCCGCGGTCGGACAGCAGGACGAACGGCAGTTCGTGGCGTCCGGCGAAGCCCTCGTGGGTGGCGACGGAGTCCGAGCTGATGCCGACGACCTCGGCGCCCGCGGCGGTGAAGCTCTCGTAGCTGTCACGGAAGCTGCACGCCTCGGCGGTGCAGCCGCGCGTGTTGTCCTTGGGGTAGAAGTACAGCACCACGACCTTCTCGCCCAGGATGCCGCTGAGCGTCACCTGCTTGCCCGTCTGATCGGGAAGCGTGAAGTCCGGTGCCTTGTCGCCGACCTGCAAGGTGCCCATGGCCATCTCCTCGACGTCTCGGCCGCGTTGCCCTGTCCGGCGATGGTACGGCCCCGGGCCGCGGGAGGTTCAGCCGCCGTCCCGGGGCGCAGCTCCCTGCCTCGCGCCTTGCTCCCCGCCCTGCCCCGCGCACTGCCCCGCCACGAGCGCGCCCAGCAGCCGCGCCAGCTCCGCCCGGCCCGCGGCCCCGAGCGACTCGCCCAGCTCCGCCTCCGCGGCCTCCACGACCTCGCGGGCGGCGGCCAGCGCGCGGCGGCCCTCGTCGGTGATGCGCAGGGCGTAGCGGCGGCGGTCGGCGGGGTCGCGCTCGCGGACGACGCGGCCCGCGCGCTCCAGGTCGTCGACGACGGCTAGCACGGCCTGCTCGCTGATCGCCAGCCGCCGGGCGAGCTGCTGCTGCGAGCAGGCCGCCTCGGCGAGCACGGTGAGGGCGCCGAAGTGGCGGGCCTGCAGGCCGCTGCCGGCGAGGGCGGCCTCGATGCGGTGCCGGGTGAGGTGGTGGGCCTCGGCGATCAGCGCACCGGTGCGGCGGGCGCCGCCGGGCGCGGCGGCGGGGCGGGACAGCAGCGCGGCGAGCAGGGCGCCGAGCCGGTCGCGTTCGGCGCCGGTCAGGCCCGCGGCGAGCTGGGCATCGGCGGCGGAAATGGCCGGATCCATCGCCTGGAGCGCGGCGCGCCCCTCACCGGTGAGGGCCAGGGCGTAGGAGCGGCGGTCGTCGGGGTTGCGCGTGCGTATGACCTGTCCGGCGGCCTCGAAGCGGTCGATGAGCTTGACCATGGTGGTGCGGTTGATGCCGAGCCGGTCGCCGAGATCCTGCTGGGAGTAGGCCGCGCCGGGCTCGCCGATGGCGTCGAGGACCTGGAAGTCGCGGGCGCTGCACGCGCCGTCCGCGGCCTCGTCACGCTCCGGTGCGCAGGCGCCGGCGAGGGCATGGGCGCGACGCAGGAGGTAGGCGGTGTAGACGGCGAGCCCTGGGGTCAGCACCGCGGCCGAGGTCCCGCTGCCGAGCGCGTCACCCTTCACCACCGTGCACCTCCGATCGCGAGACTAGCAAAGGGCAGCCGTCTGACCAGCGCCCCTGCGGGTCACGCTGTGGTGACGGCACCTCCCGGGCGACCCGCCGGGCGCCGCCGCGCGCCGCCCGCTTGTCCCCGCACGACCGTCGGGAACCGGCCATCCCGGCCGTCACGTACCGCACCGCCGCGCGCCGCTTCCGTTTCCCTCTGTCAGTGCGCGGCCCGATACTGGACGCAGTGGGGCGCATGGAGCCGTACGGACCTGGAAAGGTGCAGGCCATGAGTGTGTTGCGACTCGTTCTGAACGTGATCTGGCTGGTCTTCTGCGGGCTGTGGATGGCGCTGGCGTACGTCGTGGCGGCGCTGATCTGCTTCGTCCTCATCGTGACGATCCCGTTCGGCATCGCCTCGCTGCGGATAGCGGGCTATGTGCTGTGGCCCTTCGGGCGGACGACGGTGGAGCGGCCGGACGCCGGGGCGCCGTCCTGCGTCGGGAACGTGATCTGGCTGGTCTTCGCGGGCTGGTGGCTGGCGCTGGGGCACCTGCTCACCAGCATCCCGCTCTTCGTGTCGATCATCGGCATCCCGTTCGGCTGGGCGAACCTGAAGCTCATCCCCGTCTCGCTGATGCCGCTGGGCCGCGAGATCGTGCCGTCCGACGAGGGCGCCTTCGCGTACCCCAGTTGAGCGCCACTCCAGCTGAGCGCCACTCCCGCCGAGCGCCCCCGGCCGAGGGGCCGGGGGCCGGGGCTCAGCGGCGGCCGGCCATCTCCTCCAGCCGGGAGATGCGCTCGGCCATGGGCGGGTGGGTGGAGAAGAGCTTCGACGCGTCGCCGGGCCGGAAGGGGTTGGCGATCATCATGTGGCTCGCCGTCTCCAGCCGGGGCTCGGGCGGCAGCGGGAGCTGCTTGGTGCCCGCGTCGAGCTTGCGCAGGGCCGAGGCGAGCGCGAGCGGGTCGCCGGTGAGGCGGGCGCCGGACGCGTCGGCCTCGTACTCGCGGGAGCGGGAGACGGCGAGCTGGATGAGGGACGCGGCGAGCGGGCCGAGGATCATCATGAGCAGCATGCCGAGGATGCCGGGGCCGTCGTCGTCGTCGGAGCGGCCGACCGGGATCAGCCACGCGAAGTTGACCAGGAACATCACCACGGAGGCGAGCGCGCCCGCGATCGACGAGATGAGGATGTCGCGGTTGTAGACGTGGCTCAGCTCGTGGCCGATGACACCGCGCAGCTCGCGTTCGTCGAGGATGCGCATGATGCCGTCCGTGCAGCACACCGCGGCGTTTCGCGGATTGCGGCCGGTGGCGAACGCGTTGGGCGCCTCGGTCGGCGAGATGTAGAGCCGCGGCATGGGCTGCCGGGCGGTCGTCGACAGCTCGCGCACGATCCGGTAGAGCGCGGGGGCCTCGATCTCGCTGACGGGGCGGGCGCGCATCGCGCGCAGCGCCAGCTTGTCGCTGTTCCAGTACGCGTACGCGTTCGTACCGAGGGCGATGACGAGAGCCACGATGAGCCCGGTGCGGCCGAAGAAGCTGCCGATGACCAGGATGAGTGCGGACAGTCCACCGAGGAGTACGGCGGTCTTCAACCCGTTGTGCCGGCGGTGCACGTGCGCCCTCCACATTCTGCGGTGTGTGCCCCGGGGGACCTCCCCCTAAGGAAAACCTCCTGCCCTGCTCAACGCCACCCGGCAGCCGCTAGTTCCCTTGTGCGTTCCGGCACGCACGCGCCGCGCCCGCCACGGGGCCCGGCTCAGAGCAGGCTGCCCTGCGCGAAGCGCAGGACGAGCTGCGGGGCGCCGGACAGCGCGAGGCCCGCGGCCGCGGTGAGCGCGACCGCGGCGCCCAGCGCGAAGGGCGTACGGACCACGGCGGCCTCCCCCACCGCCACCGGTGCGGACTCCGGGGCGCGGGCGAAGAGCAGGGCCGTCCAGCGCAGGTAGTAGACGAGCGCGATGACGACGTTCACGGCCATGACCACCGCGAGCCAGCCGTGCTGCGTCCCGACCGCTGTGGAGAAGACCGCGACCTTCGCGAACAGTCCGATCACGCCGGGCGGCAGCCCGGCCAGGCACAGCAGGAAGAAGGCGAGCGCCAGGGCCGCGGCGGGGCGGCGGGCGTGCAGGGCGCGGTAGTCGGCGAGCCGGCTGAGCGGCGCGGTGCGCTCGACGAGGGCGACGACGGCGAAGGCGCCGAGGTTGACCACCGCGTACATGAGCGCGTACGCGACGGTGGTGCCGATCTCGTGCGCGGGGTCGTCGGCGGACGCGGCCGCGGCCATCGGCACCAGCAGATACCCGGCCTGCCCGATCGACGACCAGGCCAGCAGGCGTACGGCGCCGCGGGAGACGTCGGGGCGCTGCCGCAGGGCGCCGACGTTGCCGACGGTCATGGTGAGCGCGGCCAGCACCCCGATCGCCGGGCCCCACGCGTGCGCGTACGGGCGGAAGCCGACGACGACCAGCAGGATCAGCCCGGAGAAGCCCGCGGCCTTGCCGACGACCGACAGGTACGCGGCGATCGGCAGCGGCGCGCCCGCGTACGTGTCGGGCACCCAGAAGTGGAAGGGCGCGACGGCGAGCTTGAAGGCGAAGCCGACGATGGTGAGGGCGACGCCGACGTGGGCGACGGTGTAGAGCGGGCCGGCGTCGGTGAGCGGGAGGGCGGAGCCGATCTGCGCGAGGAAGAGGGTGCCGGAGGAGGCGTAGACGAAGCTGACGCCGAGCAGCGCGACCGCGGTGGCCGTGACCGAGGTCAGGAAGAACTTGAGCGCGGCCTCGCTGGAGTGCCTGTCGTCGCGGCGCAGGCCGACGAGCGCGAAGGCGGGCAGCGTCGTCACCTCCAGGGCGACGATGAGCGTGGCCAGGTCGCGGGCGGCGGGCAGCAGCGCGGCGCCGGTGACGGACGACAGCAGCAGGAACCAGTATTCGCCGGCGGGCATCTCGTCGAGGGTGCTGATCGACAGCAGCGTGGTGAGCAGGGCGCCGCCGAGCACCAGCGCCTGGATCGCCAGCGTGAAGTGGTCGGTGACGTAGGAGCAGTCGGCGGTGTGCGGGCTCTGGCTCCGCGTCTGGCAGAAGGTCGCGCTGGGGCCGCCCCGCAGCGGGACGAGGGCGAGCCCGGCGGCGAGCAGGCCGGCCGCGGTGATCCAGCCGAGCAGCACCTTGCGGGCGGGCGGCAGGAAGAGGTCGGCGACCAGGACGGCGACGGCGAGGGCGGCCGGAATGAGAACGGGGCCGAGCGGGCTCCAGTCGACGTGCTGCGCGAAGCCGGCGGCCTGGGTGACGGCGGGGGCCGGGAGGTGCGCGGGCGCCGGGACGTGGGCGAATGCCATCAGTGGCCTCCGAGCAGGGAGCGTACGGCCGGGTCGGTGAGCCCGAGGAGGGCCGCGGGCCAGAGCCCGGCCAGCACGGTGAGGACGGCCAGCGGCGTCCAGGCGGCGAATTCGTAGCCGCGGACGTCGGCGAGGGCGGGGCGCAGCTCGGTGGTCTCCTTGTCGCCCATGCAGACCCGGCGGACGACGGTCAGCAGGTAGGCCGCGGTGAGCAGCGTCCCGAAGGCGGCGACGGCGGTGAAGACCAGGTACGCGGGGCGGCTGAGGTCGGCGGCGGGCTTGAAGGAGCCGAACATCGCGAGCATCTCGCCCCAGAAGCCGGCCAGGCCCGGGAGTCCGAGCGAGGCGACGGCGGCGAAGGCGAGCAGGCCGCCCAGGCGCGGGGCGCGGCCGTAGAGGGCGGCGCCGGTGCGGCCGGCGAGCTGGTCGAGGTCGGAGGAGCCGTAGCGGTCCTTGAGCGCGCCGACGAGGAAGAAGAGCAGGCCGGTGATCAGGCCGTGGGCGATGTTGGCGAAGAGGGCGCCGTTGACGCCGGTCGGGTTGAGGGAGGCGATGCCGAGCAGCACGAAGCCCATGTGGCCGACGGAGGAGTAGGCGATGAGGCGCTTGAGGTCGCCGCCGTTGCCCTGGCGGGCGAGCTGGAGGCAGGCGAGCGAGCCGTAGACGATGCCGACGACCGCGAAGGCGGCCAGGTAGGGGGCGAACGTCTGTATGCCGCCCGGCGTGTCGGGCAGCACGATGCGGACGAGGCCGTACGTGCCCATCTTGAGCAGCACGCCCGCGAGCAGCACGGAGCCGACGGTGGGGGCCGCGGTGTGGGCGTCCGGGAGCCAGCTGTGCAGGGGCCACATCGGGGCCTTGATCGCGAGGCCGGTGCCGATGGCCAGAACGGCGATGACCTGCGTGGAGTGACCGAGGTGTGACCCGTTGTCAGTGGCGAGTGCCACCATGTCGAATGTGCCCGCTTTGATCCCGATCAGGAGCAGGCCGAGCAGCATGATCACGGAGCCGAGGAGCGTGTAGACGATGAAGCGCAGGGCCGAGCGTTCGCGGTCGCCGCCGCCCCAGCGGGCGATCAGGAAGTACATCGGGATGAGGACCGTCTCGAAGGCCAGGAAGAAGAGCATCAGGTCGAGGACGGCGAAGGTGGCCAGCGTGCCCGTCTCCAGCAGGAGCAGCAGGGCGACGAAGGATTTCGCCGAGCCGCCGGCCGGCAGGTGGAAGTAGGAGTAGAGCGCGCACAGGAAGGTCAGCAGCGCGGTCAGCACGAGGAGGGGGAGCGAGATGCCGTCGACACCGAGGTGGAAGTGGATCCGCAGTGCGGGGATCCAGCTGACGTCCGTACTGGCCTGCATCGTCGCGGGGTGGTCGTGGTCGAAGCCGGCCGCGAGGACGATCGCGAGGATCAGGACGGCGCCGGTGACGGTCACACCGTGGCGCAGGACGGCCTGGTCGGGGCCGCGGCCCTTCAGGCCGGGGGGCGGCGGGAGCAGGGCGCCGGCCGCGCCGAGCAGCGGGATCGCCACGAGCGCCACGAGGACGTACTGGAGGGCGGTGTCGTTCACGGGTTTCTCTCAGCCTCCGACGGCGACGAGGACGGCGAGCACCACGGCACCGGCCAGCAGCGCGCTGAGGTAGGTCTGGACGTTCCCGCTCTGCGCCTTGCGGACGGCCGCGCCGAGCAGCCCCGGGGCGCCGCCCGCACCGCGGACGTAGGTCTCGACGACCTGCCGGTCGAGGAAGCGGACGAGCGAGGCGGCGGCCAGGACGGGGCGGACGAAGAGCGCGGCGTAGACGGCGTCCAGCCGGAAGCCGTGCGCGGCGAGCGGGTGCAGCGGGCCGAGCAGCGTGCGGCCCGGGTCGGCGGGGTCGTCGGCGGCGGCGATGTCGCCGTAGATCTCCTTGTGCGTCGCGATCGCCTCGGCCTCGACGAGCGCGGGCTCGTCGTCGGGGTCGGCGGTGACGACGGCCCCGGCGGGTACGGCCCGGCGGGTCGCGGCCGCGCGGGACCAGACGGCGTAGGTGACGGCGACCCCGGCGAGGGCCAGGAAGGTGCCGAGGAGGGAGGTGAGCAGGGTCGGGCCGAGCGGGGCGCCGCCGAACCAGTCGGGCAGCTCGCGGTAGGCCAGGCCGCCGAAGGCGACGGTGGGGATGGCCAGCACCCACAGCACGCCGGTCATGACGAAGGGCTGGCGGCCGTGGTCGGGGGCGTCGGGGCCGCTGCCGCGGAAAGCCAGCAGGAAGAGCCGGCTCGCATAGGCGGCGGTGAGCAGCGCGGTCAGCAGGCCGGCGACGAGGACGGTCCAGCCCACCGCGGAGGGGACGTGCGCGGTGTCGCCGGAGGCGGCGTGCTCGGCGGCGCGCAGCACGGACTCCTTGGAGAAGAAGCCGGACAGCGGCGGCAGGGCGGCGAGCGCGGCCAGCGCCAGGCCCATCGTCCACATCGCGTCGGGCACGCGCTTGCTCAGCTTGCCCATGCGGGACATGGCGGTGAGGGAGTTGGTGCCGGCGGCGTGGATGACGACGCCCGCGCCCAGGAAGAGCAGCGCCTTGAAGGCGCCGTGGGACAGGAGGTGGAAGACGGCGGCGTCGCGGTTGCCGACGGCGAGCGCGCCGGCCATGTAGCCGAGCTGGCCGATCGTGGAGTAGGCGAGCACGCGCTTGATGTCGTCCTGCGCGAGGGCGGCGAGCGCGGAGCCGACCATCGTCACGGCGGCCATCACGGCGAGGACGGCGAGCGCGGCGGCGGACGCGGTGAAGACCGGCAGCAGCCGGGCCACCAGGTAGATGCCCGCGGCGACCATCGTGGCGGCGTGGATGAGCGCCGAGACGGGGGTCGGGCCGGCCATCGCGTCGGGCAGCCAGGTGTGCAGCGGGAATTGCGCGGATTTGCCGGCGACCCCGGCGAGCAGCAGCAGCGCGATCACGGTCGGGTGATGCAGCTGCCCGTGCGCGGTCGCGTCGAGGATGCCGGTGATCCGGAAGGTGTGCGCGTCGGCGGCGAGCGCGAACACCCCGATGAGGAAGGGGACGTCGCCGAGCTTGGTGACGAGGAAGGCCTTGATCGAGGCGGCGCGCGCGGCCTCGGTCTCCCAGTAGTGCCCGACCAGGAAGTAGGAGCAGATGCCCATGACCTCCCAGCCGACGAGCAGCACCATCAGGTCGCCGGTGTAGACGACGAGCAGCATCGCCGCGGTGAAGAGCGAGACGAGCGCGGCGTACGACGGGTAGCGCGCGTCGTGCCGCAGATAGGAGACGGAGTAGAGCTGCACGCAGGTGGCGACCAGGCCGACGAGGACGGCGACCAGCACCGAGAAACCGTCCAGGTGCAGGGCGAGGTCGATCGGCACCGAGCCGGTGACGGTCAGCCGGTGGGCGGCGTCGGTGGGCGCGCCGGTGCCCTGCCGGGCGGCGGTGATCGCGGCGAGCACGAAGGCGGCCGCGGTGGGCAGGACGGCGAGCGGCCGGACGAAGCCGGGTGCGCGCCGGCCGAGCAGCAGTCCGGCGGCCGCGCCCAGGAAGGGCAGCAGGGGGACGAGCGCGGCGGTGGCGGTCAGGGTCACGCGGTGGCCTCTGCCTTCCCGTCGCCGGCGGTGGCGGTGGCTCCCGCGGGCGGCGTGTCCGGCGGCTGGGGTCCGGCGCCGGTCCCGCCGTGAAGCGGGGGTTCGGCGAGGGCGGTGAGCCGGTCGATGTCGGAGCTGCCGCGGTGCCGGAAGACCAGCAGCACGATGGCCAGGCCCAGGCCGATCTCGGCGGCGGCGATGGTGATGGTGAAGAGGGTGAGTGCCTGGCCGGAGTGCAGGGTGTCGCCGAGCCAGGCGTCGAAGGCGACGAGGTTGAGGTTGACGGCGTTGAGCATGAGCTCGACGGACATCAGGACGAGGATCGCGTTGCGCCGGGCGAGCACCCCGTACAGGCCGACGCAGAAGAGGAGGACGGCGAGGACGGCGGGGTAGGCGACGTGCATCAGCGCTGCTCCTCGGGCCGGGGCGCGGGCGCGGCCTTGCCGCGGCGGGACAGCACGATCGCGCCGACCAGCGCGGCCAGCAGCAGCACCGACAGGGCCTCGAAGGGCAGCACCCAGTAGCGGAAGAGGCTCTCCCCGGTGAGGCGGGTGGAGCCCTTGGTGATCGTGACGGTGACGGGCTCGCCCTCGCTGTCGGTGCCCTGCTGGGTGTGCGGGGTGATCCAGCTGCTGCGGAAGCCGTCCAGCACCACCCACACCAGGGTGGCGGCGGAGGCGAGCGCGACACCGAGGGCGACGAGCCGGTTCTCGGAGTCCGCGTCGGGCGAGCGGCCGATCGGCGCCTTGGTGAGCATCAGGCCGAAGAGCAGGAGGACGACGACGGAGCCGACGTAGATGAGGACCTGCACCCAGGCGATGAACTCCGCGGTGAGCAGCAGGTACTCCACGGCCGTGCCGCCGAGCGCGACGACCAGCCACAGCGCGGCGTGCACGAGCTGCTTGGTGCTGACGGTCAGCACGGCCGCGCCCAGAGTGGCCAGGCCCACCAGGACGAAGGTGATCTCGACGCCGGTCGGGGAGAGGAAGCCGGGGTGGGACGCCGCGGCGGTGAAGGAGGCGAGGGAGGCGGAGGAGTGGTTCACGCGGGGCCGCCTCCGGGGGCGCCGGAGTCGCCGGTGTCCCGCGCGGCCGCGGCCTTCTCCGCGGCCTTGCGGGCGGCGGCGATCTCCTTCGGCTCCTCGGCCGCGGGGTCGAGCGCGGGCGGTTCGGGCACCGTCCACATCCACGCGCGCAGCTTGTCGCGCTCATGCGTGAGGTCCCGGATGTCGGTTTCCGCGTATTCGAACTCCGGTGACCAGAACAGCGCGTCGAAGGGGCACACCTCGATACAGATACCGCAGTACATGCACAGGGAGAAGTCGATCGCGAAACGGTCCAGGACGTTCCGGCTGCGCTCGCGCCCGCCGGGGGCGGCCGGCGGCGCGGTCTCCTTGTGCGAGTCGATGTAGATGCACCAGTCCGGGCACTCGCGCGCGCACAGCATGCACACCGTGCAGTTCTCCTCGAACAGCGCGATGACGCCGCGGCTGCGCGGCGGCAGGTCGGGCAGCGCGTCGGGGTACTGGTCGGTGACGGTGCGCCGGGTCAGGGTGCGCAGGGTGACGGCCAGGCCCTTGGCGAGGCCGGATCCGGGGATACGGGACGCGGGCGCCATGGCTTACGCGGTCACCACCTTCACGACGCCGGTGAGGGCGATCTGGGCGAGGGCGAGCGGGATGAGCACGGTCCACGCGAGCTTCTGGAGCTGGTCCTCGCGCAGCCGCGGGTAGCTGACCCGCAGCCAGATGACGACGAAGGACAGCAGTGCGGTCTTGAGCAGCGTCCACAGCCAGCCGACGGCGTCCGGGCCCGGACCGTGCCAGCCGCCGAGGAAGAGCACCGTGGTCAGGGCGCACAGCACCACGATCCCGGCGTATTCGGCGAGCAGGAACAGCGCGAAGCGCAGACCGGTGTATTCGGTGTAGGCGCCGAAGATGATCTCCGAGTCCGCGACCGGCATGTCGAACGGCGGGCGCTGCAGCTCGGCGAGGCCCGCGGTGAAGAAGACGACGGCGCCGACGAGCTGCCAGGGCGTCCACCACCAGTGGTAGCCGTCCAGGATCGCGGGCAGCGACAGGGTGCCGGCCGCCATCGCCACGGAGGCGGCGGCGAGCAGCATCGGCAGCTCGTACGCCAGCAGCTGGGCGGCTGTGCGCAGGCCGCCGAGCAGCGAGAACTTGTTGGCCGACGCCCAGCCCGCCATGAGCGAGCCGAGCACGCCGATGCCCATCACGGCCAGGACGAAGATCAGCCCGGCGTCCACCGCCTCGCCGACGAAGCCGTTCGGGCCCACCGGGATCGCGATCAGCACCAGCAGGTACGGCAGCAGCGCCACCGCGGGTGCGAGCTGGAAGACGCGCCGGTCGGCGTCGGCCGGGACGATGTCCTCCTTCTGGGCGAATTTCACGCCGTCCGCGACGAGCTGCGCCCAGCCGTGGAAGCCGCCCGCGTACATCGGGCCGAGCCGGCCCTGCATGTGCGCCATGACCTTGTGCTCGGTCTGGCCGACCAGCAGCGGGAGGACCAGGAAGACGACGAGGACGGCGACGAGGCGCAGGACGACGTCGAGCGGGTCGCTCATGCGCTGTCGCCTCCTTCGGCGGGCGGTTCGTTCGGGGCGGGGCGTTCCGGGGCGGGCGGCTCACCCGGGGCGGGGCGTTCCGGGGCCGGGCGTTCCGGGCGGACAGGGCGCTGCCAGGGGGCGTCCGGGGTCGGGGGCGCGGGCGGGGCCTGCGGCTCCGCGGGGGGCTCCGGGCGGGCCTGGCTCGCGGAGCCGTCGCTCGCGCTGCGGTTGCGCCGCGGCGGACGCTCGGCCGTACCCGTACCGGAGGCCCCGGCGGCCCCTGCGGCGCGGGGCGGGCGGGCGGTGCGGGCCGGGCGCGCCGGGGCGGCCGGGAGCTGCCCCTTGAGCGGGCCCCACTCGTTCGGGTCCGGCACCCCCGGCGGCTGCATCTGCCGCCGCTTGGGCCCGCCGTCGTGCGACTCCCCCGGCTCCTTCGCGCCGGGCCACGCCTTGGCGACGCGGGCGGCGAGCACGAAGTCCTTGCGCAGCGGGTGCCCCTCGAACTCCTCCGGGAGCAGCAGCGGGGCGAGCCCGGGGTGGCCGGTGAAAGCGACGCCGAACATCTCGTGCGTCTCCCGCTCGTGCCAGTCCGCGCCCGGGTAGACGCCGGTCGCGGTGTCGAGCGCGGGCGCGTCGTGCCCGACCGCCGTCCGCAGCAGCAGCCGCCGTACGGGGCCGGGTCCGTCGCTCAGCGCGGCCAGGTGCGCGCACACCAGGAAGCCGGTGCCCGGCTCGTCGACGGCGCTCAGCCAGTCGAAGAAGGTGCAGCCCAGCTCGTCGCGCGCGGTGGTCAGCGCCGCGACCCAGGAGGCGGCGGGCACGTCCACCGTGAGCAGGTCGTACGCCTCCTCGGCAACGGCGTCCGGGCCGAAGATCTCCGCGGCCTCGCGCGGCAGCCACCCCGTCATGCCGGGCCCTCGGCCGGGCCGGGCGCGGTCGGCGGGGTGACCAGGCCGGAGGCCAGCGCGCCCGCGGACGGGCGGGGCGCGGCGTAGCGCTCGCTCGTCGACTCGCGGGCGATCTTCTCCTGGAGCTTGAGGATGCCCTGGAGCAGCGCCTCGGGCCGCGGCGGGCAGCCGGGCACGTACACGTCGACGGGGATGATCTGGTCGACGCCCTTCGTCACGGAGTACGAGTCCCAGTAGGGGCCGCCGCAGTTGGAGCAGGCGCCGAAGGAGATCACGTACTTCGGCTCGGGCATCTGCTCGTAGAGCCGCTTGACGGCCGGGGCCATCTTGTCGGTCACCGTGCCGGACACGACCATCAGGTCGGCCTGCCGGGGGCCGGGTGCGAAGGGGATGACGCCGAGCCGGATGAAGTCGTGCTTGGCCATGGAGGCCGCGATGAACTCGATCGCGCAGCAGGCCAGGCCGAAGTTGAAGACCCACAGGCTGTAGCGGCGGCCCCAGTTCAGGACCACCTTCAGCGGCTCGGGCGCGAGCCGGGCGAGCGGGCCCAGCCGGCGCGGCTCGGGCAGCAGCTCGGGCGCGGGGCCGGGCTCCGCAGGGGCGCTCTCCGCCGGGGTCAGGTCCATTCCAGCACGCCCTTCTTCCACGCGTAGAGCAGCCCGACCGCCAGGAAGCCCAGGAAGACGAACATCTCCGCCAGCGTCGCCGTCCCGAAGCCGGGCGCCGCGAAGACCGTCGCCCACGGGAAGAGGAAGATCGCGTCGACCGCGAAGATCACGTAGAGGTAGGCGTAGACGTAGTAGCGGACCTGGGTGTGGGCCCAGTCGCCGCCGACCGGGTCGACCCCGCACTCGTACGTGAGCAGCTTCTCCGGCGTCGGCACGACCGGGCGCAGCAGGCGGCCGGACGCGAAGGCGACGGACACGAAGAGCACGCCGACGACCGCGACCAGGCCGACGACCGCGTAGCCGTGGAAGTAGTCCACGTCCGTCCGCCCCTCGTTGACTCGTACGCTCGTTCACCGATCGGCCGGAAACCCGCGCTGTCCAGCGTTCCGCGCATTCTTTTGCCGATCCAGCGGGATCTTTAGCCGATCTATACGGAGGGAGTCTAGGCCCTGGCCCTTCCGCCGCTCCCCGCCGCGTCCCTCCCCGTGCCCCCCGCCCGGCCCGGCCACCTGGGGATAACCCCACCCCGGCCCACCCACCCACCCCATGGCGCGAAACCGCCCCCGCCCGGCAGGCTGGGGACATGAACGCCTCGCCACCCACCGCGACCGGCGCGCGCGGAGCCGGCCGCGCCGACGACCTGTACGGCCGCCCCGCCGCGGCCGACGCGCCCCTTCCGCCCCCGCGTTTCGCCTTCGACGCGGTGACGTGGAAGGAGATCCTGAACCTGCTGCTCAACCTCCCGATGGGGATCGTCGGCTTCGTCTACGTCGTGACGACGCTGTCGATCGGCGCGGGCCTGTCCGTCACGGTCGTCGGCCTGCCGCTGCTCGCCTTCGGGCTGGTCGGCTGCCGCGTCCTCGGCTCCGTCGAGCGGGCGCTCGCCCGCACGCTGCTGGGCGTCCACGTCGAGTCGCCGCGCCCGCTGCGGCCCAGCACCTTCGGCTTCCTGCAGTGGCTGTGGATGGTGCTCAAGGACCCGGTGGCCTGGCGCACCGCGCTCTATCTGGCGATCCGGCTGCCGTGGGGCGTCTTCACCTTCAGCGTGACGCTGACCTCGCTGTTCGTGGCGTGGCCGATCCTGCCCTTCCTCGCCCGCGGGATGTCCTCGGTCGACCGGGCGCTGGTGCGCGGGCTGCTCCAGCCGTCCGACGAGCTGGAGCGGCGCATCGCCGAACTGGAGGCGGACCGCGGGGTCGTCGTCGACACCGCGTCGGCGGACCTGCGGCGCATCGAGCGCGACCTGCACGACGGGGCGCAGGCCCGGCTCGTCGCCCTCGCGATGGACCTCGGTCTCGCGCGGGAGAAGCTGCTCGAGGACCCGGAGGCCGCGGCGCGCATGGTGGACGAGGCGCACGGCGAGGTCAAGGTCGCGCTCCAGGAGCTGCGCGATCTCGCGCGCGGGATCCATCCCGCGATCCTGACCGACCGCGGGCTCGACGCGGCGCTGTCGTCGGTCGCCGGGCGCTGCACCGTGCCGGTCGCGGTGACGGTGGACCTGCCGACGCGGCCGGCGGAGGCGATCGAGGGCATCGCGTACTTCACGGTGTCGGAACTCTTGCAGAACGTGAGCAAGCACAGCGGCGCCGCGCGGGCCTCGGTGGACGTGTGGCAGTCGCAGGACCGCCTCATGATCCAGGTGCGCGACGACGGGCGCGGCGGGGCGAGCCTCGCGGGCGGCTCAGGGCTTTCCGGGCTGACGGAGCGGCTCGACTCCGTCGACGGGCTGTTCGTGGTCGACTCCCCCGCCGGAGGGCCCACCGTCGTCACGGCGGAGCTCCCGTGGCGCGGGCGCCCGGTCTGACGCACGGGGACCGGGCGGCCTTCCTGACGCCCGTGGTCCCGGTGGTGGGGGGATAGCCCCACCCCGGAAAGGGCGGGCCGCCGCATGGGCGGGAGCGGGCCGAAAGGCCAAGGTGGAGACATGAGCACGATCCCCGAGAGGACGGTACCGATCATGGCGTACGGCCCCGCGTCGCAGTCATCCCCCGAGAGGGAGACGCACCGCCTCCCCCTCCCGCTGAGGGCACCGTTCCAGGCGCGGACGTGGCGCGAGTTCGGCTACTCGCTGCTGAACCTCCCGGTCGCGATCGTCGGCTTCGTCTGGACGGTCACGATGCTCGCGCTGAGCGCGGGCCTGATGATCACGTTCGTCGGGCTGCCGCTGCTCGTCGTGTCGCTGCTGGGGTGCCGGGCGATCGGGCGGACGGAGCGGGCGCGGGCCCGCCGGCTGCTGTGGCTGGAGGTGGACGAGCCGGGCCCCGTCCGCACCAAGGGCAAGGGCTTCCTCGCCCGCGTCGGCGCCCAGGTCGGCAGCGGCGTGAACTGGCGGCACGCGGTCTACACGCTGGTGCACTTCCCGTGGGGCGTCATCAGCTTCTGCGTCTCGGTCAACTTCATGGTGTACGGCTGGGGCCTGCTGACGTACCCGCTGTGGCAGTGGGTCTTCCCGACGTACACCGATCAGCAGGGCCTGGAGATCTACGACAACGGCACGCACGGCTGGTCGCTGCACACCCCGGCGGACCTCGCGCTGGCCGTGGTGGTCGGCGCGCTGCTGGTGCTGCTCACGCCGTGGCTGATCCGCGGGATGGCGCACGTCGACCGGCTGCTGGTGCTGGGGCTGCTCGGGCCGTCCCGGCTGGACGACCGGGTCACGGAGCTGGAGGCGGACCGCGGGACGGTCGTGGACACCGCGTCGGCGGACCTGCGGCGTATCGAGCGCGACCTGCACGACGGGGCGCAGGCCCGGCTGGTGGCGCTCGCGATGGACCTCGGCCTGGCGAAGGAGAAGCTGCTGGAGGACCCGGCGGCGGGCGCGGTGATGGTCGAGGAGGCGCACGGCGAGGTCAAGATCGCCCTCCAGGAGCTGCGCGACCTGGCCCGCGGCATTCACCCGGCGATCCTCACCGACCGGGGCCTGGGCCCGTCGCTGTCCGCGGTCGCTGCCCGCTGCACCGTGCCGGTCGCGGTGACGGTGGACCTGCCGGCGCGGCCGGTGCCGGCGATCGAGGGCATCGCGTACTTCACGGTGTCGGAGCTGCTGCAGAACGTCAGCAAGCACAGCGGGGCGTCGCGGGCGACGGTCGACGTGTGGCAGGTCGAGGACCGGCTGATGGTGAACGTCACGGACAACGGCCGCGGCGGCGCGGGCCTGGACGCCGGTTCGGGCCTGGCGGGGCTGGCCGAGCGGCTGGACTCGGTGGACGGCGTCCTCGCCGTCGACTCCCCCGCGGGCGGCCCGACCCGTATCACCGCCGAACTCCCCTGGCGCGCCTGACCCGGGGCCGCGCCCTGGCCGCACTCGCAGGGGCTGCGCCCGTAAAGACCGCACCCTCCGCCCATCCCCCTGGGCGGAGGGTGCTGCCCTTCCCCCGCGGCGCCCGCGCGGGAAAGCCGCTCAGCCCAGCCGCGGGTTCACCGCCAGCAGGGTCTTGCCGACGTTGCGGCCCGCGCGCATCGCCTCGTGCGCCTCGGCCGCGCGGTCCAGGGGCAGCTCGGCGGAGATGTCGAGCCGGATCGTCCCGGCGGCGAGCAGCGCGAACGCGGACAGCGCGTGGCCGCGGACGGTACGCGGGGCGCGGCGGGCGAGGTCGCCGATGTTGTAGCCGGCCAGCGACCGGTTGCTCTTCCAGAACGGCAGCACCGGCAGCGTCAGGTCGGGTTCGCGCGCGGCCTCCCCGTAGACGGCAAGGCGGCCGAAGGGCGCGAGCAGTGCCAGGCTGCTGAGCCGGGTCTGGCCGCCGACGGGGTCGAGGACGACGTCGATGTCCCGCAGCCGGTCGGCGAAGTCGGAGCGCAGGTGGACCGCGTCGTAGCCGAAGCGCTTGGCGTATTCGGCCTTCTCGGCGGAGCCGACCGTGCCGTGCACGACGGCGGCCCCGAGCGCCCGGGAAATCTGCGCGGCGGCCGAGCCGACCCCGCCGGCGGCGGCGTGGATGAGGACGGTCTCGCCGGCCCGCAGCCTGGCCGCGCCGGTGAGCACGCCGTAGGCGGTGGTGAGGACGAGCGCCGCGCCGCCGCCCTCGCGCAGCGGGATGCCGTCCAGCGGGAAGACGAATTCGGCGGGCGCGACGGCGTACTCGGCGTAGCCGCCGCCGTCGGGCAGATACGCGGCGACCGGGTCGCCGACCGCGAGCCCGCTGACGCCGGAGCCGAGCGCGGCGATCTCGCCGGAGACCTCCAGGCCCGGCACGTCGACGCCGCCGGGCCCCTCGGGCGGCCCGAAGTCGCCCAGGACGTGCTGGAGCTCGCCGTAGTTGACGCCCGCCCAGGCGACCTCGATCAGCACCTGGCCGGGCCCCGGCGCGGGGGTCCGCACCTCCTGCGGCCGCAGTACCTCGGGGCCGCCGTTGACATCGAATCCCACCGCGTGCACACGCACTCCTCTCCCCGGCCGCCGGCGACATCGGTCGCGGCGGCCACCCGGCATTCGGGGGCGCAACCTTGCCCTGGAGAAACCGTATTCCCCATCCGGGCGCGGATGCTGGGATGCTGGTCAGGTCAGACGGACACGGGGGAACGCGACGGTGGAGGACAGGGTGCGAGTGGTCATCGCCGAGGATTCGGTACTGCTGCGGGAGGGCCTGACGCGGCTGCTGACCGACCGGGGCCACGAGGTGGTGGCCGGTGTCGGCGACGCGGTGGGCCTGATCAAGGCGGTCGACGAGCTGGCGGCGGCGGGCGCGGCGCCCGATGTGGTGGTCGCCGACGTGCGGATGCCGCCGACCCATACGGACGAAGGCGTCCGGGCGGCGGTGCAGCTGCGCCGGGACCATCCGCAGGTCGGCGTGCTCGTGCTGTCTCAGTATGTGGAAGAGCAGTACGCGACGGAGCTGATCGCGGGCAGCAGCCGGGGCGTCGGATACCTCCTCAAGGACCGTGTAGCGGACGTCCGCGAATTCGTGGATGCCGTGGTCAGGGTGGCCGAGGGGGGTACGGCACTGGACCCCGAGGTGGTGGCCCAGCTGCTCGGCCGCAGCCGTAAGCAGGACGTCCTGGTCCGTCTCACTCCGCGAGAACGCGAGGTACTGGGCCTCATGGCCGAGGGACGCACCAATTCAGCCGTCGCCAAGCAGCTCGTGGTAAGTGATGGAGCGGTGGAGAAGCACGTCAGCAACATCTTCCTGAAACTGGGGCTGGCCCCTAGTGACGGGGATCACCGTCGGGTGCTTGCCGTGCTCACGTACCTCAACTCCTGAGGTACGCGGCCTCCCACCACTCGCACGTCCCGCATGATGAGACACCGTCTCATCATGCGGAAGAATTGGCGTTACGTGGCCCTTCCAGATAGCGGGACGTCCCGGGAAGGGCACCCTAACGCCCGTACGATGACGGTGAGCCGCAGCCTCGAAGGAGGGCCCAACCCGTGACCAGCCAGGTCAGCAGCCCCATTGCCGCGGCCACCGCGGACGAGTCACCCGCAGTGGTCGACGTACTCGGCGAACAGCGCAGCCCGGCCAAGGAGACCAAGCGGCTCGACCGCGTGATCATCCGCTTCGCCGGCGACTCGGGCGACGGCATGCAGTTGACGGGTGACCGTTTCACGTCGGAGACGGCGTCCTTCGGCAACGACCTGTCCACGCTGCCGAACTTCCCCGCCGAGATCCGGGCCCCCGCAGGCACGCTCCCCGGTGTCTCGTCCTTCCAGCTGCACTTCGCCGACCACGACATCCTCACCCCCGGCGACGCGCCGGACGTGCTGGTGGCGATGAACCCGGCGGCACTGAAGGCGAACCTGGGCGACCTGCCGCGCGGCGCCGAGATCATCGTGGACACCGACGAGTTCACCAAGCGCGCGCTCGCCAAGGTCGGCTGGGCCGCCAACCCGCTGGACGACGACACCCTCGCCGCGTACGCGGTGCACCGGGTGCCGCTGACGTCGCTGACGCTGGAGGCCCTCAAGGAGAGCGGCCTGGCGCGCAAGGACGCCGAGCGGGCCAAGAACATGTTCGCGCTCGGCCTGCTGTCGTGGATGTACCACCGCCCGACGGAGAACACCGAGGCCTTCCTGCTCAAGAAGTTCGCCAAGAAGCCGGACATCGCGCGGGCGAACATCACCGCCTTCCGCGCGGGCTGGAACTTCGGCGAGACCACCGAGGACTTCGCGGTCTCCTACGAGGTCGCGCCCGCCTCGGCGGCCTTCCCGCAGGGCACCTACCGCAACATCTCCGGCAACCTGGCGCTCGCCTACGGCCTCGTCGCCGCCTCGCAGCGCGCCCAACTGCCGCTCTACCTCGGCTCGTACCCGATCACCCCGGCCTCCGACATCCTGCACGAGCTGTCGCGGCACAAGAACTTCGGTGTGCGCACCTTCCAGGCCGAGGACGAGATCGCGGCGATCGGCGCGGCCCTGGGCGCGGCCTTCGGCGGCTCGCTCGCCGTCACCACGACCTCCGGGCCTGGCGTGGCGCTGAAGTCCGAGACGATCGGCCTCGCCGTCTCCCTCGAACTGCCGCTGCTCGTCGTCGACATCCAGCGCGGCGGCCCCTCCACCGGCCTGCCCACCAAGACCGAGCAGGCCGACCTGCTCCAGGCGATGTACGGCCGCAACGGCGAGGCGCCCGTCCCGGTCGTCGCGCCCGCCACCGCGGCGGACTGCTTCAACGCCGCCCTGGAGGCCGCCCGGATCGCGCTCACCTACCGCACCCCGGTCTTCCTCCTCTCGGACGGCTACCTGGCCAACGGCTCCGAGCCCTGGCTCATCCCGTCCGTCGACGAACTCCCGGACCTGCGGGTCGAGTTCGCGACCGAGCCGAACCACACGGCCGCCGACGGCTCCCGCGTCTTCTGGCCGTACGTCCGCGACGAGGAGACGCTCGCCCGCCCCTGGGCCGTCCCCGGCACCGCGGGCCTGGAGCACCGCATCGGCGGCATCGAGAAGCAGAACGGCTCGGGCAACATCTCGTACGACCCGGCCAACCACGAGCTGATGGTCCACACCCGGCAGGCCAAGATCGACGGCATCAAGGTGCCGGACGTCGAGGTCGACGACCCGTCGGGCAACGCCCGCACGCTCGTCATCGGCTGGGGCTCCACCTACGGCCCGATCACCGCGGCCGTCCGCCGGATCCGCGCCGCGGGGCTGTCGGTGGCCCAGGCCCACCTGCGCCACCTGAACCCCTTCCCGGCGAACCTCGGCACCCTGCTGGCCGGCTACGACAAGGTCGTGGTGCCCGAGATGAACCTCGGCCAGCTCGCCCACCTGCTGCGGGCGAAGTACCTGGTGGACGCCCGGTCCCTGACCCAGGTGACCGGCCTGCCCTTCAAGGCCGAACAGCTCGCGCAGGCGATCATCGCGAAGGCAGAGGAGAACGCAGATGTCTGAGGCGCTGACGCTGGTCCCCAAGGCGACCGCGAAGCAGACGATGAAGGACTTCAAGTCCGACCAGGAAGTGCGCTGGTGCCCCGGCTGCGGTGACTACGCCGTGCTGGCCGCCGTCCAGTCCTTCATGCCCGAGCTCGAACTCGCCCGCGAGAACGTGGTGTTCATCTCCGGGATCGGCTGCTCCTCGCGCTTCCCGTACTACATGAACACCTACGGCATGCACTCCATCCACGGGCGTGCCCCCGCCATCGCGACGGGCCTGGCGACCTCGCGCCGCGACCTGTCCGTGTGGGTCGTCACCGGCGACGGCGACGCCCTCTCGATCGGCGGCAACCACCTCATCCACGCGCTGCGCCGCAACGTCAACCTCAAGATCCTGCTCTTCAACAACCGGATCTACGGTCTGACGAAGGGCCAGTACAGCCCGACGTCCGAGACGGGCAAGATCACCAAGTCCACCCCGATGGGCTCGCTGGACGCGCCCTTCAACCCCGTCTCCCTCGCGCTCGGCGCGGAGGCCACGTTCGTGGCGCGCACCATCGACTCCGACCGCAAGCACCTGCAGTCCGTGCTGCGGGCCGCCGCCCAGCACCACGGCACGGCGCTCGTGGAGATCTACCAGAACTGCCCCATCTTCAACGACGGGGCGTTCGACGCGATCAAGGACTCCGGCGACGCGGTGATCCGGCTGGAGCACGGGCAGCCCATCACCCTCGGCGAGGGCCACGGGGTCGTCCGCGACCCCGCCACGGGTGAGCTGGCCTTCACCGAGCTGAGCGATCCTGCCGGTCAGGCCCTGGTCCACGACACGCACGCGAGCGGTCCGTCGACCGCGTTCGCGCTGTCGCGCCTGGACGAGCCGACGCCGATCGGGATCTTCCGCGATGTGGCGCGGCCCGTCTACGACACGCAGATGGCCGAGCAGCTCGACTCGGCCGTCGCGGCTACGGGTGAGGGTGATCTGGCGAGCCTCCTCGCCGGGAGCGACACCTGGACGGTGTCCTGACCTCGCCCCCCGGGGCGGGGGGCTGCCCTCTGCGCAGGGCGGTGACCGTTTTTAGGGGCGCGGGGAACTGCGCGACCAGCCACGACGTGCCGTCACGTCGTCACCGGCCCGAAGGGGCAGTTCGGTTCGTACCGGACCACCGGCCGGTGGAGGGCTGAGCGCGCAGTTCCCCGCGCCCCTGGTGCTTCTCTCAAACACACACTCTATCGAGGGAGGTGCTGAGGGAGTAGGGGCCCGGTGAGGATGGAGCCGGTTGGAGCGTGTGACTTCCGGTGTTCCGGGGGAATTGGCGGAGTGGGCGGCTCTGAACTGCCGCCCTGGTCTGTGCGGTCGTTCGGCCGTCGGGGCCGACCGGCGTACCGTGGAGGGACCATCCTTTGCCCGGGGGTAAGCGTGGGCGTATTTGAGTCCGGAATCGGCGACCGTCTGGCGGAGTTGCGGCTCCGGCGGAACTTCACGCAGGAGGAGCTGGCCCATGAGGCCGGGGTCTCGGTCGATGTGGTGCGGAAGCTGGAGCAGGGGCGGCGGACATCGGCGAGGTTGACCACGATCAACGCCTTGGCCAGGGCCTTGGACACGGAGCCTTCGTTTCTCGTGGGCCAGCCTTCGACGTTTGAGGGTAACCACCACACGGAATCGGAGCTGCCTTCGGTGCTTGCCTTGCGGCAGGCAGTGTCGCCGCTTTCGGATCTCATGGGTGGGGAGGCGGACCCGGAAGATCCGCCGACCGTTGCTGAACTGCAAGCGTCGCTCGCATCAACTGAGGTCATCCGACGCGAGGGCCGTATGGGCGAGATCGGGAAACTCCTGCCCCAGCTGATCCGTGACGCGCGTGCTGTCGTTCACGCCTCCACCGGTGCCGACGCCGCAGCAGCGCAATCGGTCTTGGCCGTGGCCTACCAGGTGGCTGCCACTACCTTGACGGCCCTCGGCAAGGAGGATGCGGCCTTCACGGCGATGGAGCGTTCTTGGGCCGCCATAAGGCATTGTGACGACCCGGACCTGGAGACGCTCGCCGCGTCCACTCTGTCGTGGATCTTCACCAAACAGGGCAGGCTCGAAGACGCCGAGCGCGTTGCCGTGCTGCGTGCTGAGCAGATCGAGCCGGGCTTCCGGTCCGCTCCCAAGGACCTGGCGCTGTGGGGTGTGCTGCTCCTGCGCGCAGCCACGGCGGCGGTGCGGCAGGAGCGTCAGGTCAATGATCTGCTGAACATGGCGACCGGTGCGGCCGCGAGTATTGGTGCGGATCTGATGGTGTACGCAACTCCCTTCGGCCCGACAAATGCCGGGGTGGCCAAGGTGAACTTCCTCGTCGAGTTGGAGCGCAGCGACGAGGCAATTCGTGCTGCACGTACGGTTCCGGCCCTCGATTCCCTGCCACCGACGTGGCGGGCCCGTTTCCACGTTGACCGGGCCTTGGCCTACTCCGACCTCGATGACGACCCGGCTGCGACGCGGGCGTTGTTGCTGGCTGAGCAGGACGCTCCCGAGTGGATGCGTTACCACTCCACCTCACGCCGCCTGGTGGAGGATCTGCGGGGCCGGGTTCGGCGCCGGGATGCGCCGGTATTGGCGCTGGCGGATCGCCTCGGACTCATCGGGTAGGACGCTGTGCCCTACTTGATCACAAAGGTAGGGCAATACGCCGCTGTGACGGGCGGTCGGCAATTCCTAGCGTGTGCCTCAGTAGACCCCCGCGGCCGTGGAGTCGGCCCGGGGGCGTGGCTCGACGCTGATTGGGAGCGCCAAACATGCATGACTTTATCGGACTTCGGTTCGAGCGGGTAATGATCGTCTTCGGCCCGATGCGGGCCCGCGGGCAGGTGGCGCGCTGATGAGCATGCGACTGCTGCCCTGGTCCGGCGAGGGCGGGAAGCCGTCCTACCTCATCACGGACGGTGAGGCGGGGTCGGTTCTGACCCGGTTGGCCGACAACCTGGAGGAGGTCCAGGTCGGTATGGCCTCCGACCTCCTGGAGTACGTCGACGACGTGCTGTCGGAAGGGTTTGTGTCGGAGACGGAGTTGCGCGGCATGATCGCGTCGCTGTGCCAGTCGGTACGGGATCTGGTGCGGATCGCGAACTGCCGGGGGGACCGCCTGCCCGTACCGCCGGGCGACGACGCGGCGTCCCGTGCGGCGGACGCGGTGATCGACCGGGAGATCATCCGGTGACGGCCGCCACCGCATGGACCGGCCGGGCGGGCGGTGCCACATGAGACAGGTGTGGTTCTGCATCGGGATCGTGGTGTTCTGTGCGCTGGTGATCGTGCCGCTGGTCGTCGTCAGCGACCCGTACCCGCATCCGTAGCGGATGTGCCCCCCGGGGTGCGGTGTTGGCTCGCGGGCTGCCGGAGGGTGTTGGGCCGGTGTCCTGCCCGGGTGGGGGCCGGGCATGGCCAGGGGGCCGTACGCTTCCCGGCAGCTCGGGCAGGTCGTTGAGCCTGCCCGCAATGTGTCCGAGTGGCCCCCTGGGCTTGCCCGGCGAGGGGCCCCGCCCGGGGAGGTGGCTCAAGACCCGGGAGGCTGCCCGCCCCAGCCCGAACGCCCTCGCCTGAGCGCGGGGAAGGCTGCCGGGAAACGGCTCACCCTCGGGGGGTGCTCGTGGTGCCGGGCGGCTGCCGCTCCGGACGGGACCGGCCGTCAGGCCGCACGCCCGTCCGGAGGGCGGCGGGCCGCCCGGGTGCGCCCGCAGGGCGCACCCCTTGAGTAAGTGAAGAAAGTTTAGACCGATCGCCGATACCCGCCCCCCGGGGCGTGTGCGTGAGGGGCGAGGGGCGGTCGGCGCGAGCGGGTTGCTGCGGTCTGCCGGACCGGGCCGGAGACCGTGCTGGGTCGCGGGCTATGCCTCGGCGGGTGCGGCGTGGTCGGCCAACAGGTCGTGCAGGCTCAGCCCGGTGGCCTGCCAGCGCTGCCCGGCGCCCCGGGGCCAGAGCGTGACGCGTACCCCGTAGCCGTGGAGGAGTTCTCGGCGGGCGGCACCGTCCGGGGCCGTGGCCCAATGGTCTGCAATGGTCTGGCCGGTCGGTACGAGCTGCATGCCCGCCGGTCGCTCAGGAAGTGCGCGAAGCTCGCGGATCTCCTGCCCGAGCCGGGCGTACTGGGCACGGAACCACTCCGCGTCGTCCTCGTCCACGTACAGCCCGGCCGCCCGGTCGTCGCGCAGGCGCTTACGGGCGGCCTCCGCCTCCGCGACCCTTGCCGCGTAACCCGTGCCCGGGTCGTAGATCTTCTCCATGACCTGGCCCGACCCGTACCGGGCCAGGAACCACTCCCCGACAGCCGTATCCAAAGCGGTGGTGGCCATCGTGGGGGCGGGCTTGCAGTGCTGCGAGGCGGGGACACCGCGTACCCGGCCGTTGCACCCGTACCCCGGGTGCGGGCCCGCGCTGGTGTTGCGGGTCACGATGTACAGGCGCCGCCCGCACGCCCCGCAGAACGCCAGCCCCGACAGCAGATGCGTGCCCTTCTGCGTTCGCGCCCCGTCCCGGCGCGGCCTCAGCTTCTCCACCAGGGCGTCATGCGTGGCCCTGTCCCACAGCGGTTCCGCGAGCCTGACCGGCTCTCCGTCCGGACCGATCACCGGGCGTCCGTCGTGGATGAGGTAGCCGAGCGCCGCCGGGCTGGTCAAGATCACGTGGAGAGTCTTGCGGTTCCACATCCCGCCCTTCCTCGGCCGCCCGTACAGCTCGGCCCGACGGTCCGACGGCGACGCAACCCCCGCACGCGTCAACCGTGCCGCCTCCGACGCTGCCGTGACCGTCCCGGTCCCGTCCGCCAGCAACCGGCGGGCAACCTCCCGGATCACCCCGGCCGCCACCGGGTCGATCTCCACGTGATCGACCTTCCCCATGGGAACCAGCCGGATGTACTGGTACCCGTAGCTGGGCATCTGCCGCGGCTGGCCTGCCGCCCGCGCCCGCAGCGTCTCATCCCGGTTGCGCTTCTGGATCGCCCGCAACTCCATCTGCGACCCCCACGCCTTGGCCATCCACTCATTCTCCTGGTTGGGGTCATGGAAGTCCCACACCCCCGTGTGGTCGGCCGTCACGATCAACCGGCCCTGACCCGTCAGAAGCTCCTGAGTGTTCAGCGTGTCCCGCACATTGCGCCCCACCCGGTCCACACTCGCCGACGCGACCCCGTCGTACGGCCCCATCTCACCGCGCAGCCACGGACCGAACCCCTTACGCTCCAGCGGGTTCGTCGCCCCCGACACCTCCCAGTCGTCCGCCCACGCGATCACATGCCCACCCATACCCGCCACCGCAGCAAGAACCTGCTCCCCCTGCCGCGCCGGACTGCTGGTCGCATCCGTCTTCCGGCTCAACCGGCGCACCCCCACCATGCACCGCCCGCACCCGTCATACTCCGTCGTGAGCATGTCGCCCATGATCCGACGCTCCGTCCCCGCAGTCACCTGCGTTTAACGGAAGCACCACCCCTGGGGGTTGCCCGGCGCCGCAGGCGCCACCTCCCCGCGGGCGGGCCGCGGGCGGCGAGCCCGGATACGGTGAGGGCGAGCCACCTTGTGCTGAGCCCCCCGGAGGGAAAACGTGAGTATCGCCGTCACCGGAGCGACCGGCCAGCTCGGCCGGCTGGTCATCGCGGACCTGCTGGCCCGGGGCGTCGCCCCGGACAGCATCGCCGCGGTGGTCCGCGACAGCGGCAAGGCCGCGGACCTCGCCGCCCAGGGCGTCGAGGTCCGCGTCGCCGACTACGACGCCCCCGACTCCCTCGCGGGAGCGTTCGCCCCGGGCGACCGCGTGTTGCTCGTGTCGGGCAACGAGGTCGGCCGCCGGAGGCCGCAGCACACCGCGGTGGTCGACGCGGCGGCCAAGGCCGGCGCGGCCCTGCTGGCGTACACCAGCGTGCTGGGCGGGCCCGCGGCGGACTTCACGCTCGCGGACGAGCACCGGGCGACGGAGGAGCTGATCACGGCCTCGGGCGTGCCGTACGTGCTGCTGCGCAACGGCTGGTACACCGAGGTCTACACCGCGAACCTGCCCGCGGTGCTGGAGCACGGCGTGGTGATCGGCAACGCCGGCGAGGGCCGTGTCGCGTCGGCGGCCCGCGCGGACTACGCGGCGGCGGCCGCGGTCGTGCTGGCGACCGACGGGCACGAGAACCGGGCGTACGAGCTGAGCGGCGACACCGCGTGGAGCTTCCCGGAGTACGCGGCCGTGGTCGCGGAGCTGTCGGGGCGGCCGGTGGCGTACCAGGACATCAGCGGCGAGCAGCGGCTGGAGATCCTGACGGGCGTCGGCGTGCCGGCGGCCTTCGCCGAGGTGCTGGTCGACGTCGACAACGCCATCGCGCGCGGCCGCCTCGCGGGCACGAGCGGCGACCTGGCCCGGCTCACCGGCCGCCCGACGACGACGCTGCGGGAGACCGTCGAGACGGAGCTGCGCGGGCTCGGGGCGCTCGCGTAGGCCGCGGCGAGGGTGTCAGGACCGATCCGCGAATAGCCCCTGGCGTGGGCATGCCGTCGACCGCTACCGTCGTAAGGGCCGCACCCGTATCGGGGTCCGTACCGCGTCCGTTCGCCGGAGAGCACGTACGACGGCGGCACGGCGCGCACCCAGGGTGCGGGGAGGACGGGTCGGGGCGATGGGCGACAAGCGCGCAGGGCTGGTCTACGGCTTCGCGGCGTACGGCATGTGGGGCCTCTTCCCGCTGTACTGGCCGCTGCTGGAACCGGCCGGGGCCGGGGAGATCCTGGCCCACCGGATGGTGTGGTCGCTGGTGGTCGTCGCGGCGCTGCTGCTGGTGCTGCGCCGCTGGGCGTGGATCGGCGAGCTGATACGGCAGCCGCGGCGGCTCGCACTGGTCGCGGTCGCCGCGGTGACGGTGTCGGTCAACTGGGGCACGTACATCTGGGCCGTCAACGCCGGCCATGTCGTGGAGACCTCGCTCGGCTACTTCATCAACCCGCTGGTCACGATCGCCCTCGCGGTGCTCGTGCTGCACGAGCGGCTGCGGCCGGTGCAGTGGGCGGCGGTCGGCATCGGCTGCCTCGCGGTGGGCGTGCTCGCGGTCGGCTACGGGCGGCTGCCGTGGATCGCGCTCGTGCTCGCCTTCAGCTTCGGCGGCTACGGGCTGGTGAAGAAGAAGATCGCGATGGGCGGTCTGGAGTCGCTGGCCGCCGAGACGTCCGTGCAGTTCCTGCCCGCGCTGGGCTTCCTGCTGGTGCTCGGCGGACGCGGCGACGCGACCTTCGCCTCGCACGGCGCCGGCCACGCGACCCTGCTCGCCCTCGCCGGTTTCGTGACCGCGGTGCCGCTCGTGTGCTTCGGCATGTCGGCGAACCGGCTGCCGCTGTCCACCCTGGGCCTGCTCCAGTACCTGGCGCCGGTCTTCCAGTTCCTGATCGGCATCCTGCACTTCCACGAGACGATGTCCGGCGAGCAGTGGGTGGGCTTCCTGCTGGTGTGGGTGGCGCTCGTGCTGCTGACCGGCGACGCGCTGCGGACCGCGCGCCGCTCCCGTGCGCAACTGGCGCAGGCCAAGGCCGCGGCGGCGAAGGTCTCGCCCGCGGACATCCCCGGGGAGACCGCCGGGACGGCGTGAGGCACGCCGGGCCGGTGTGAGAACGGCAACAGGCTTTCGCCAAAGATTTTCCCGTTCAGGGGGCGTGAACTGGTCGTTCCTGTCCAGGAGCGGAATGGGGCCGAACCGTACGGCCGCACCCGACGCAAGGAACGCATGTCGTGACCACCCTCTCCCCCGCCCACCACGTCACGCCGGCCACCGGGAAGGACCGGCCACCGGTCCGGCTCGACGTCCAGGGGCTGCGCGCGGTCGCCGTCACCCTCGTGGTGCTCGCGCACTGCGGGGTGGGCGCGGTCGCCGGGGGCTACGTCGGGGTGGACGTCTTCTTCGTCGTCTCCGGCTTCCTCATCACCTCGCTGCTGCTGCGCGAGCTCGCCGCCTCCGGCCGGGTGTCCGTGCGCGGCTTCTACGCCCGGCGCGCGCTGCGGCTGCTGCCCGCCGCCACACTCGTCGTCCTGGTCACGCTCGCCGGGTCGCGGCTGTGGCTGTCGAAGGTGCGCTTCACCGAATACGCGGGCGACGCGCTGGCCAGCTCGCTCTACGCCGTCAACTTCCGCCTCGCGAAGGCCGGCACGGACTACCTGAACGCCGACAGCCCGCCCTCCCCCTTCCAGCACTTCTGGTCGCTCGCGGTGGAGGAGCAGTTCTACGTGGTGTGGCCGCTGCTGCTGGCCCTCGCATGGCGGCTGGGGCGGCGGTACGGGCGCCCGCTGGCGGCCCCCGCAGTGGTGCTGGCCGCGCTGTGCCTGGTGTCGTACCGGCTGAACACCACGCTGACGGCCGGGTCGCCCTCCTGGGGCTACTTCGGCACGCACGCCCGCTTCTGGGAGCTGGGCGCGGGCGCGCTGCTCGCGCTGGGCGCCCGGCGGCTGGGGCGGCTGCCGGGGTGGGCCGCGGCGGCCATGAGCTGGGCGGGGCTCGCGGGCGTGCTGCTCGCGGCGGTGCGCTTCGACGACGGCACCGCCTTCCCCGGGCGGTACGCACTGCTGCCGGTGCTGGGCACGGTGCTGGTCCTCGCGGGCGGGGCCGGGGACGCGCCCGTACGGTACGGGGCCGGGCTGCTGCTCGCGCGGCGGCCGGCCGTACGGGTCGGCGGGCTGTCGTACGGGTGGTACCTGTGGCACTGGCCGCTGCTGGTGATCGGCCCCGCCGCGCTGGGCCGCCCCGCGGGCGTACGGCTCGGGCTGGCGCTGAGCGCGGTGGCGCTGGGCCTCGCGTGGGTGACGCTGCGGGTGGTGGAGAATCCGGTGCGCTTCCACGCGGCCTTCCGCGGTCGGCCCCGCCGGGCGCTGCGGCTGGGCGGCGCCCTGTCGGCGGGGGCCGCGGCGGTGGCGCTCACCGCGTCGCTCTTCCCCCCGCCGATCAGCGCGGGCGGGCCCGCGCCCGGCCTCGCGCAGGCGCTGAGGACCGCGCCCGACCCGGGGCAGCGGCTCACCCAGCTGCTCGCGGCGTCCGCCGCCAAGCTGCCGAGCAACCTCGCACCGCCGCTCACGGACGTCAAACCGGAGCGGTCGGCGGTCTACCGGGACGGCTGCCACGTCGAATACGTCGCGACCCGCGTACCCGACCAGAGCTGCGCGTACGGCGACACGGGCGCGGACAAGGTCGTCGTGATCTTCGGCGACTCGCACGCCGCCCAGTGGTTCCCGGCGCTCGACCGGCTGGGGCGCGAACGGCACTGGCGGGTCGTGTCGTTCACGAAGGCCTCCTGCAAGGCCGCCGACGTCACGATCATCGCCCAGCACGCCCCGTACACCGCGTGCGACACCTGGCGGCAGGACGCGCTGGCCCGTATCGCCGCGCTGCACCCCGACCTCGTCCTGGTCTCGGCCTCGGACGAGGGCGACCCCGTGGACCCCGAGCGCGATCTGCGCGAGCAGTGGGCCGAGGGCTTCGACAAGACCTTCGCGCAACTGCGCGCGGACGGGGCGCGGATCGCCGCCGTACTGGACACGCCCACGCCGAAGTCGGACGCCGTGGACTGCGCCGCCGACCACCCGCTGGAGCTGGCGGACTGCGCCGAGCCCCGGGACCGCGCGCTGGACGACACCCGGCGGCTGGCCCTCACGGAGGCGGCGCGGGACGAGGGGGCCACGCTGATCGACCCTGCCCCGTGGCTGTGTGCGCCGGACGGGACGTGCCCGGTGCTGGTCGGCAACACGATGGTCTACCGGGACGACAGCCACATCGCGGAGGGCTTCGCGGCGGCGCTGACCCCGGTGCTGGGCGCGCGGCTGGCGGAGCTGCTGCCCGCGTGAGCCGTCACACTGCCTGGACGGCGGCGCTCGCGTGAGCCGTCAGCGCGTGAGCTTTCAGCGCGTAAGCCGCCGGCGCGTAGGCCGTCACACCGTGCGGACCGCCGTGCCCGCCGCTTCGAGTGCGGCCAGCTCGTCCGCCGGGGCGGCGGCGTCGGTGACCAGGGTGTGCAGGAGGGGCGTCGGGCCGACGTACGCGTAGGCCGTGCGGCCGAACTTGCTGCCGTCCGTGGCGAGGACGACGCGGCGGCTCGCGGTGATCGCCGCCTTCTTCACCGCGGCCTCGTCCAGGTCGTACGCGGTCAGGCCCTCGGCCGCGCTGAGGCCGCAGCAGCCGAGGACGGCGGTGTCGAAGCGCAGGGCGGCGAGCGAGGCGAGGGTGAGCGGGCCGGTGAGGGCGCCCTCGGCGGCGCGCGGCTTGCCGCCGGGCACCATGAGCGTGGTGGGGGCGGGTGCGTCGCTGAGCAGGTGGACGGCCTGGAGCGACAGCGGCATGACCGTGACGGGGCGCCCGCGCAGCAGCCGGGCGACCTCCAGGCAGGTGGTGCCGCTGTCGAGCAGGACGCTCTCGCCGTCCGCGATCAGCGCGTTCACGGCGGCGGCGATCCGCTGCTTGGACTCCACGGCCTCGTGCGCGCGCAGCGCGAAGGGCGGCTCGTCACCCCTGAGCAGCAGGGTGCGGGCGCCGCCGCGGACGCGTTCGAGAACGCCCTGCGCGGCGAGCGCGTCGAGGTCGCGCCGGATGGTCATCTCCGAGGCGCCGGTCAGCTCGGCGAGCGCCTGCACCGTGGCGCTGCCCGCGTCCCGTACGGCCTGGGCGATCAGCCCGTGACGGTCGGTGTTGCTCATACGGTGATTGAACACCACGTGCTTGCGCACACACAAGCTGTTCGCTGGCGGCTATTTCGCACATCAGATGTGTTCGTTATGGTGGCGGACATGGAACGCGCTCTCCGGGCCGCCCGCGTGGCGACCTTCGTCTACTTCGTGCTCGACGGCACCCTCATGGGCATCTGGGTCGTGCACATCCCCGCGATCGAGGACCGGGTGGGGATCAGCCACGCCACGCTGGGCGGGCTGCTGGTGCTGCTGGGCCTCGGCGCGTTCCTCGGCATGCGGGTGGCGGGGCCGCTGGCCGACCGGCTCGGGACACGCGTCGTCGTCCCCGCCTCGGGCGTGCTGTGCGGGGCAGCGCTGGCCCTGCCGGGCCTGTCCCGCAGTCCGTGGACGCTCGCGGGGGCGCTGCTGGTCTTCGGCTTCTGCAACGGCTCCCTGGACGTGAGCATGAACGCGCACGCCGTGCACGTGGAGAAGGCGTACGCGCGGCCGGTCATGTCGGCCTTCCACGCGACCTTCTCGGTGGGCGGCGTGCTGGCCTCGCTCGTCGCGGCGGCCGCGTCGGCGGCGGGCATGGGCACGGCGGCGGTGCTCGCGGTGGCGGGCGGCGTGGGCGTCCTGGTCGCGCTGGCGGCGGCGCCTCTGCTGCTGCCGTCGGGTGCCGTGGCGAAGGACGAGGAGGCGGAGGCTGCGGAGGTTGCCGCGCCGGAGGCCGAACGCCGGGGCGGCTCGCGCTACATCCGCGTCCTCGCCGCGCTGGCCTTCATGAGCATGCTGTGCGAGGGCGCCGCGAACGACTGGAGCGCGCTGCACCTCAAGGACGTCCTCGGCGCCCCGTCGAGCACCGCGGCCTTCGGCTACGGCACCTTCGCGGCCGCGATGACGGTCGGGCGGCTGCTCGCGGACCGCGTCTCCGCGCGCTTCGGCTCCCTGGCGATCCTGCGCTACGGCTCCGCGCTGGCCGCCGTCGGAATCACCGTCGCCGCCCTCACCCCCTGGCTGTGGGCGGCCTTCGCGGGCTGGGCGCTGTTCGGCCTGGGCCTGTCGGGGTGCGTCCCGCAGCTCTTCAGCGCCGCCGGGCACGCCGACCCCGCGGCCGCGGGCGCCAACGTCTCGCGCGTCGCGGGCCTGGGCTACCTCGGCATGCTCGCAGGCCCCGCCGTCATCGGCTGGCTGACCCATGTGACGGCTCTGAACCACACGTTCCTGCTGCTGACGCTGCTGTGCGCGGTGACGGCGGCGGGCGCGGGGGTGCTGCGCACCGGGGAGCCGAACCGTACCCGCGAGTTGGAGCCCTCGCGCTCCTGAGCGCCCCCCCAGGGGGCTCAGGAGCTCCCCCTCGACCACCCGTGCGGCCCGGTCCTGACGCCGGGCCGTACGGGTATCCGCCGCGGGCGGGTGGGACGCGGATGCCGCGCGGTCCGTTCACCGGCGGGGTGTGACGCGGATCCCGCCGGGTCCGGTTGACGTCAGTAATGCGCGGACGCAATATATGCACATGCATGACTCTACGGGCCGACGCTTCCTCTTCCTCCTCGGCAGCACCCGCGCGGGCGGCAACACCGAAGCGCTCGCGCAGCAGGCGGCGGCCGCGCTGCCCCCCGACGCCGAGCAGCACTGGGTGCGGCTCACGGAGCTGGCGCTCCCGGCCTTCACCGACGTCCGCCACTCCGGCGACGGCTCCTACCCCGAGCCCACGGGCGACGCCCGCACCCTGCTGGACGCGACCCTCGACGCGACGGACCTGGTCATCGCCTCGCCGCTCTACTGGTACTCCCTCTCGACGCCGACGAAGCAGTACCTGGACCACTGGTCGGGCTGGCTCCGCGTCCCCGGCGTCGACTTCCGCTCCCGCATGGCGGGCCGCCGCCTGTGGGGCGTCACCGCCCTCGCGGGCGCCGACCACTCCGACGCGGACCCCCTGGTGGGCACCCTGGAGAAGACCGCCCGCTACATGGGCATGGACTTCCGCGGCACCCTCCTGGCCAGCGCGACCCGTCCCGGGCAGGTCACGGAGGACGAGGACGCGGCGCTGCGGGCGAAGAGGTTCTTCACGGCGTGAGCGGCGCTCCCGGCGGGGCCTTCGGGATCGGCGGGGCTCCCGGCGGGTTTGGCGATTTCGGCGGCCCTCGGCCGCTCCGCCGCGGTGTCAGTGCGGGGGGCTAGTGTGGCGGCCCCGCAAGGCTGTTGAGCACCGCGCCGACCGCGAAAGGGCCCCATGAAGCTTCTTCTCACCTCGGCAGGCGTCACGAACGCGAGCATCCGCAGCGCCCTGGTCGAACTCCTCGGAAAGCCCGTCTCCGAAGCGCACGCGCTGGTCATCCCCACCGCGGTCTATCCGATGAGCGGTCCGGCCGCGGCCTGGAGGGTGATCACCGGGCAGAGCCGCACACCCCTGTCGGAGATCGGCTGGAAGTCCCTGGGCGTGCTGGAACTCACGGCGCTGCCCAGCCTCGGCCGGGACACGTGGCTCCCGTGGGTCGAGGAGGCCGACGCCCTGCTGCTGTCCGGCGGCGACGCGCTCTACCTCGCCCACTGGGCGCGCGAGTCCGGGCTGCCGGAGCTGCTGCCCTCGTGGGAGGGGGTCTGCGTGGGCGTCAGCGCGGGGAGCATGGTGATGGCTCCGCACGTCGGCGAGGAGTTCGTCGAGTGGCGCCCGCCGACGGGCGGCGACGAGGCCCTGGGAATCGTCGATTTCGCGATCTTCCCGCACCTGGACCACCCCCTCCTGCCGGAGAACTCGACGGCCGACGCGACCGGCTGGGCTGCCCGGCTGCCCTGCCCGGGGTACGCGATCGACGACGAGACGGCGGTCACGGTCGTCGACGGAGCCGTCGAGGTCGTCTCCGAGGGGCACTGGAAGCTCTTCGCCTAGGCGTTCTCCGCGACCGGCTCCCGGACTTCCGGGCGAAGCGCGTCCGCGGCCCTGCTGGGTGCCGCCGCACGCAGCGCCGCCTCCACCCGGTGGTTGCCGGTCATGGTCGCCGTGACGGCGGTCATCGCGAGCAGCAGGCCGCCCGCGGCGAAGAGCGGGGTGCGGACGCCGTAGGCGGTGGCCAGCCAGCCGCCGAGGAAGGCGCCGAAGGGGGCGGCGCACATGGCGAGCATGCGGGAGGTGGAGGCGACCCGGCCCATCAGGTGGGCGGGGACGACCGCCTGCCGGAGGGAGGGCGCGAGCACCATCGTGGCGCCCATGCCCGCGCCGCAGACGGCGAGCGCGAGCCCGGCGGCGTAGGCGTTCGGGGCGGCGGCGAGGCCCAGGACGGCAAGGCCCTCGATGGTGGCCGTGCAGGTCAGCGCGGTGCCGGTGCCGAGCCGGCGGCCGAGGAAGGAGGCGATGCCCGCGCCGAGCAGACCGCCGGTGGCCTCCGCCGTGAGGAGCAGGCCGAAGCCGAGGCTTCCGATGCCGAGGCGGTCGTGCGCGAAGAGGGCGAGGACGGTCTCGACGGCGAGGAAGGCGATGTTGCCGACCGCCGGGCGCAGCGCGAGCCCGAGCAGCAGCCGGTCCCGGAAGACGTACGAGGCACCGGCCCGCGCCTGCCGCAGCAGCGACTCGCGGGCCGCGACGGCGGGGCGCGGTGTCGCGGGCAGCGACCGTACGAGCAGCGCGGACAGCGCGAACGACACCGCGTCGGCGAGCAGCGGCGCCGCCCGCCCGAGCGCGAGCAGGGCGCTGCCCGCGGGCGGGCCCGCGAAGCCGGACGCGGCGGTCTGGGTGCCGCGCAGGCGGGAGTTGGCGTGCTCCAGGAGCGCGGGGTCGCGGCCGAGCAGATCCGGCAGGTAGGCCGTGGCGGCCGTGTCGAAGAAGAGCCCGCCGAGGCCGAGCAGGAAGGCGACGGCCGCGAGCAGCGGAATGCTCAGCACGTCGTACGCGGCCGCGCCCGCCGGTATCGCGAGCAGCGCCGCACGCGCCACGTCCGCGACCCACATCGTGCGCCGCCGGTCCCAGCGGTCGACCAGGGCCCCGCCGAGCACCCCGAAGAGCAGCCACGGCAGCGTCCCGGCGGCCGAGACGACGGCGAGCGCCAGCGGATCGCGCGTCAGCGCCAGCGCGAGCAGCGGCAGCGCGGCGTGCGTCACCCCGTCGCCGAGCGAGGAGATCCCCTGCGCCGTCCACAGCCGCCCGAACCCGGCGGGCGCCTTGCTCACGCGTGTGGTCACTTGGCGCTCCCTTCGGCCTGCGGGCCCTTGCCCGGGTGGAACAGCGCGAAGACGAGCGACGCGTCCGGCAGCGCGGGGTCGGACAGCTCCCGGTATTCGTCCGCGAGCGCCTCCAGCCGCGCCCCCAGCTCCGCGAACTGCTCGTCGGTGAGCCGCAGATGCGCCATCCGCACATGCCGCTCCCCCTCCTCCGGCGCCGCCTCCAGATCCGCGACCGCGTGCCGCATCAGCACGTCAGGCCCCCCGTCCCCCGGATCCGGCAGCTCGATCGACCGCGCGGCCATCGCGTAATACCGCTCGGTGACCCCCCGCACCTTCCGCGTCCGCACCACCTTCACCAGCCCCGCCCGCTCCAGCAGCCGCACGTGATAGCTGGAGCTCCCCTTGGCGAGCCCCACCCGCTCGGCGATCTGCGTGATCGTCGCGGGCTCGAACCGCAGCACGGCCATGATCCGATGCCGCGTGAGGTTGGAAACGGCCCGCAGTTGCTCGTCGGTGGTGACACGGAAGGTCTCGGGAAGCTCGTCGTCGCTAGGCATGGGGCCAATGGTCAACGTTTCTTGACCATTGCACAAGGGGTTTGCCCGAACGAGCGCCGAACGCGGGGCGGTCTGGCGCCCGGACCCGGGCCTGATGCACCATCACGCGTGACGGCAAGGCACGGCCGAACGGCAAGGAAGGCGCGTCATGGACGACATCGCAGGCCCTTACCGCAAATCCTCCTACTCCGGGCCCGAGAGCAACTGCGTAGAGGTCGCCGCCACGGCGGGCGGGGGCCGGGCCGTGCGGGACAGCAAGGACCAGGCGGGGCCGAGTCTGCGGTTCAGCGCCGAGGCGTGGGGCGCGTTCCTCGCCGTGGCGCGGGACGGGGAGTTCGACCGCTGAGGTCGGTTGGCTGAGCGGGAGGACGCCCCGGGGGCGCCGCGCCCATGGCGTCACGCCGCCGGGCGCGGGTGCGGCAGTAGTGCGGAGAAGCGGGCGTTGTTCGGGCGCGCGGCCGTCTCGCCCACTCGGGCGGACCACTGGCGGCAGGTCGCCTGCACGTACGCCGCGACGGCTTCGGGGGCGGCCGCGCGCCAGGCGTCGGTGGTGTCCAGCCAGGTCAGGGCGGCGGTGGGGGGCTGGCCGGACTCCATGAGGCGGACGGCCGTGTTCGCCGCGTCCACCCAGGCGGGGCCGAGGGCGGGCATGGCCCAGTCGACGACGTGGGCGTTGCCGCCGTGGCGGGTGATCAGGATGTTGTGGGGGTTGGTGTCCGTGTGCAGGAGGTGGGGACCGTCGAGCAGACCGGCCTCCCGCTCCGTCAGGAAGCCGCGGAGGCGGTCCGCGAGCCGGGGGATTTCCAGGCCGGTACGCGCCACGTAGGCGTCGTCGACCGCGAGTCGCCGCATTGTGTTGATCACGAAAGCCAGCGCGCCGAGGTCCTGCGTTCCGGGGGTCAGGTCGACGTGCCGCCCGTCGAGGTAGGCGAACGCCAGGCAGTACCAGCCCGCGGCCGTGAAGCTGTACCGCACGGAAGGGCTCACCCCGGCCACCGCGTTGTTGATGCGCTCCTCCGTCCGCATCGCGCGCATACCCTCGGGGTCCTCGGTGCGCACGCCCTTGAAGAACAGCGGGCCACTCCTGGCCGTGGCCACGACGAACGCCGCCGGGCTGTTGAGCCCGGCCCCCACCTGCTGCGCGGAATACACCTTCCCGGCGCGGGCTTCCACCGCGCCGCGAAGCTCGTCGGGAAGCTCGTCCCAGCCGACGCGATTGTCCATGGAGTCTGCTCGTTCCGTGAGGGGGGCCGTATCACTCCGGCCCCGCCGCGATTGGTCAGCCCTGCGGGGCGGCGCAGGCGAGCGTCGCCCACACCAGCTTGCCGACGCCCTTGCGGTCGGCGACGCCCCAGCCTTCGGGGCCGGTGAGCGCGGCGACGAGGGTGAGGCCGCGGCCGCGTTCGTCGTCGTCGGTGGCCGCGCGGGGTTCCGGGCGGTGGGCCGCGTCGGCGTCGTGGACCTCGATGCGGACGCCGTTGGGGGTACGGGCGTAGCAGGTCTGGACGCCGCGGCCCGCGATGCGGGTGTGGACGACGGCGTTCGTGAGCAGCTCGGAGAGCACCAGGCCGGCCGTCTCGTTCAGCTCCGCAAGGCCCCATTCGGCGAGGACACCGGCGAGTTCGCGTCGCGCGCGGCCTACGGTGCGCGGGGTCCGGGGCCAGAACGTCGTCACGCTCGGCGGGACGTCTTCGGCCTTCGGGTCGCCTTCGGACTGCTCGTGCATGTGCGTGCCCTTCCTCGACTGGGGGTGACGAGTGGACGTCAGGGGTCCCCGGCGGTCGCCACGCGGGGACCCCTGACGGAGGGCTCGACCGGCACGCGTGCGCTGCGGGGGCTGCGCCGGGCCGGGAGTCCTCTGCACCCGCGCCGCGCCGACTGAGACGGCGGTGCCGACGCGGCACGGGAGTTGAGGGGATGACTGAATGATCATCAGCAACGACACGGTCGCTGACTGACAGTCATGAGCGTAGGACGCCCTTCACGCCTAGCGCAACCCATCCCCTCGAATTCACTGCGACGCATATATGCGATCACTCAAGTGTTCTAACGAGTCCCGTACGGTGACATCTGACGTACACTCACTTGGCGTAACCCGGAGAAAGGAGGGGTCATGCCCGCTGGAGGACGTCCCACCGTGCGCAGCAGGCGACTTGGCGCGGCTCTCAGGGAGTACCGCCTCGCCGCCAAACTCGAACAGCTCCAGGTCGCCGAGGTCATCGCCGCATCGCAGACGCGCGTCAGCCGGATAGAGACCGGGCACGTCACCGCCCGGCCGATCGAGATCCGCGCGATGCTCGACGCCTTCGGCGTCGCGGACCTGGACATCCGCAAGAAGCTGGAGGACATGTCCCGGGCCTCGTATCGGCGCGGTTGGTGGCTGGAGCACTCCGCGTACCTCCGGCCGGACTACCTGGACCACATCTCGCTGGAGGACGACGCGACGTACATCCGGGAGTGGCAGCCGGTAGTCGTCCCCGGGCTGCTGCAGACTCCCGCCTACGCCGAGGCCGTCATCACGGCGAGCCCGTCCTTCGTTGCTCCCGAGCGAGTGGAGCACCTCATCAGGGTGCGTCAGACCCGACAGGCGAAGATCGCACCAGGCGCCGCGAACTACACCGCCATCGTCTGGGAGCCGGTCGTCGTCCACCCCTTGGTGGACCCGAAAGCACACATCGAACAGTTGCAGCACATCCTCACGGTGACGGAACGGCAGAACGTCACCGTGCAGGTCATGCCCTTTGCAGCAGGCGCGCTGGCTGGGGCGGCTTCCGCTTTCTCCAGCTTCAGCTTCGACGACGAGCCGATCGTCGAGGCGGTGACCATGGACAACGTCCGCGGCACCTCCGTCCTGGAAGCGCCCGCCGATCTTGCCGCCTACACCAACGTTTTCGACAAGCTACGATCGGCTGCACTATCACCCGACGACAGCGTGCGGCTGATCCAGAGTGCGCTGCGGGAAGGCAAGAAAGGCACGCAGTGGACGACGTTGAAGGCCGTTTCCGCAAATCCTCCTACTCCGGAGCCGAAAACAACTGCGTAGAGGTCGCCGCCACGGCGGGCGGGGGCCGGGCCGTGCGGGACAGCAAGGACCAGGCGGGGCCGAGTCTGCGGTTCAGCGCCGAGGCGTGGGGAGCGTTTCTCGCCGGGGCGCGGGACGGGGAGTTCGACCGCTGAGGTCGGTTGTGTGAGCAAGGGGAAGGCCCCTGGAAGCCGCTGGGCGGATTCCGGGGGCCTTTGGCGTACGGCGCTCGAAGACCAGCACACGGCGGCCGCGGGCGCTGATGTCGGCCACCTTCGTGAAGTGCGAGTGGAGGACGGACATCTTCGTACGGTCGCGGGCCGTCGCGTTCGCCTCGGCGGTGAAATCCGCGTCCGTCACCAGGAGGATGCGGTGCTGGGCCAGCATCGCGGTGCGGATGCGGGCGGGGGGCGCCTCGACGCCCTCCAGGGTCGCGGATTGCAGCGGGTCCTCGGACAGGGCTATGTCGTGCAGGCCCGCGAAGGCGTCCGGGGAGACGTAGGCGGTGTCGCGGCGCCAGGACGGGAGGAAGAGCACCGCCGCGTCGGGGGATTTGAGGCGCTGGACGTGGGCCGCGACCGCCAGGACGTCGTCCACGCGGCTGGACGGGGAGCGCTCGGCCACGCACTGCGGGAGGAGGGCCAGCGTCAGGGCGGTGACGGCCGCCGGGACGAGCCAGCCGCGCGCGGTCGCGCGGGCTGCCGCGTCCAGGGCCGCGCCGATCAGCAGGGCCAGGCCCAGCAGGCTGAAGACGACGTAGCGGTCGAGATAGAGGGGGTGGGACAGGGAGATCGCCAGGAGGGCGAGTTGGGGGGCCGCCAGCAGCGGCAGGCCGACGGTCGCCGCCGACAGCCGCCCGGCGGCCGGGCGCAGCGCGGCGGCCGCGAGGGCGCCGATCACCAGGAGCACCGCCGGGGCGATCAGCTTCGACCAGGTCAGCGGCGCTATCCAGGCCACCTGGTGCTGCTGGGTGCGGCTGTAGAGGATCAGCGGGAGCACCGCGGCGGTGGCGGCCGCGGACGCCGCCGCCCAGCGCTTCGCGGGGCCGCGCCCGGCGCGCGTCCACAGCAGGGTCGCCGCGTGGGCGAGCAGCATCAGCAGGGAGAGCCAGTTCAGCAGGCCGCAGAGGGCGACCGTCCCGCCGTACGCCGCCCAGCGGCCCGTGCCGCCGTGGCCCTGGAGGAGCGTCACCAGCAGCAGGGTCGCGACCGCCACCCCGGCGGTGACCAGCGCGTACGGGCGGCCCTCCTGGAGGTAGAACTGCACGGCGGGGAGCAGCCCGAACACCGTCCCGGCCGCCAGGCCGGCCCGCGGGCCCGCCAGCCGCCGGCCGAGGACGGCCACGCAGCCGGCCGCCACCGCCATGGCCAGCACCGAGGGCAGCCGCAGCGTCGTCGTACTCGCCCCGAAGCACGCGAACAGCTCGTGCATCAGCAGGTAGTAGAGGCCGTGCACGACGTCGATGGAGCGCAGCATGCGGCACAGGTCGGCGGGCGGGCGCTGGGCCGCCTGCCAGGTCGCGGCCTCGTCCCGCCACATGCTGTGCTGCCGGGAGAGCCCCCACAGGCCGAGGGCCAGCGTCCACAGGACGGGAATCAGCCATACGGGCGGGCGGGGAGACGTGTTTCGTGAAGGGCGCACGTATGGCAGATGCAGGAATCCGGCGCGACGTTCACTCCGCGGCGGCTTCCGGTTGTGAAGATCTGCCGCCGCCAGAGGTGCGGTAGGGGGCGGCCCCCGGGACGTGGGTCCCGGGGGCCGCCTCGGGCGCGCCGGTCAGGAGAAGGAGCAGGTGATGGAGCCGTTCGGGGTGTTGATGTTCTGCGACGAATTCGCGGTGAAGCCGAATGTCGTGGTGCCGTCCGCCGGGATCGTGCCGTTGTAGCCGGCGTCCTTCACGGTCACCTTGTTGCCGCTGGTGGTCAGGGTGCCGTTCCACACCTGGCTGAGTGTGGTGCCGTCACCGAGTGTCCAGTTCACCGTCCAGTGGCCGGACGGGGATGTGCCGTGGTTCATGACCTCGACCGAGCCCTGGAATCCGCCGCTCCAGGAGTTCGTCACCGAGTAGAGCGCCATGCAGTCGCCGTCGACCGGCGGCATGGTGGTCGGAGGCGTGGTGGGCGGAGTGGTCGGCGGGGTCGTGGGCGGGGTGGTGGGGGGCGTCGTCGGCGGGGTGGTGGGCGGGGTCGTGGTGCCACCGGTGGTGCTGCCACCGGTCGTGCCACTGCCGTTGTGGATGCCCGTCACCTCACCGTTGCCACCGTCGAAGACGATGTCGGAGCAGGAGAAGAAGTTCTCGTTGCTGTCGGAGCGCACCCACTGGATGAACAGCATCGCGCTGCCGGAGCGGCCCGCGGGCAGCGCCTGGTCCCAGTAGTAGTGGCCGCCGTCCGTGCCGGGCGAGCCGACAGCGGGCGGGTTGGTGCTGGTGCTGATCTCGGTCATGTCCGCCCACGCCAGCGGGGTGGTCGGGGACCAGCCCTGCTTGGTGAGGTAGACGTGGAAGGTGCCCGGGTGCTGCGCCCAGTTGCTGTACTGGAGCTGGATCGTCGAACCCGACGTCAGGTGCGTCTTGGGCCAGTCGTCACGGGCGGCGCTGTAGGCGGAGAAGTCGTACGGCGACTTGTTGCCCGCGCTGCAGATCGTGCCGTCGGGCACGTAGCCCACGGTCTTGCCGCCCGCGTTCGAGTCCAGGACGGCGAACCAGTTGTAGAGCGGCGTGGTGCCGCTCTGCGCGACCGCGGCGGCACAGGCCGGGTTGGTCGGCTGGAGCGCGCCCGAGGGGGTCTTCGCGTCCTGGTAGCACAGGTACGTTCTGGAGCCTGGCATCATCGCGACGCCGTGCGCCTGGGCCTGGCCCTGCGTCAGGAAGACGATGCCGAGGGCCGAGAGCAGCGTCGCCAGGACGGCGAGTAAAGAGAGCTGCCTCTTCTTTTGCACAGTGGTGACCTTTCCGGCGACGTCCCCGAGGCCGTGGTCCACCGCAGCCGGGTCCTCAGGGGCGGAGTGGGGGGAGAACTGTGACGTGGAGCACTCATGGGAGCGCTCCCACTGCGTGAAGCTAACAGCAGATCAGGGGCATGTAAACAGCTCGATCCGCAGAAGGGGGGAGTTTGTTGCCCCTTGGACGACTTCGGGTGTGCCGCCCGGGTCCGGCCTACGCCGTGATGTCGCGGGTCGTGAAGCGGGCCCAGGCGGCCGAGCCGAAGACCGCCGCGTAGACGGCCTGGAGGGCGAGGTTCTTCAGGATGCCGTCCCATATGACGGGGGCGCGCATCACGTCGGCGAAGCTCAGCCAGTAGTGGGGGAAGAGGTAGGGCTGGAGGGCGTGCAGCTGGGGGATGCTGTTGACGATCTGGACGGTGATGAGCAGGCCGACCGTCGCCGCCATCGCGCCGATGCCGCTGTCGGTGAGGGTGGAGATGAACAGGCCCAGGGCGGCCAGGCCGATCAGGGAGGCCGCCACCAGCAGGGCGATGAGCAGGCCGCGCAGGATGCCGTTGGTCAGGGAGACCGTGTTGCCGGACAGCAGCGTCACGCCGCCGACCGGGAAGAGGCTGAAGCCGACGATCACGGCGGACAGGACGACCGTGACCGTCGCGGCCGCGCAGAAGACCAGCACCGAGGCATATTTGGCCAGCAGCAGACGGGTGCGGCCGGCCGGGGCGACCAGCAGATAGCGCAGGGTGCCGGTCGCGGCCTCGCCCGCGATGGCGTCGCCGCCCACCACGCCGATGGCCATCGGGAGGAAGAAGGGGAGCGTTGCGGCGAGGGAGGCGAAGGCGAGGAAGAGGCCGTTGTTGCTGACCTGCTCCAGGAAGGCGGGGCCGCCGCCGTCGCTGCCGCCGACCGAGCTGCCGTCCCGGGTCTCGATCCGGATCGCGATGCCCACCAGCAGGGGGACCCCGGCCAGCACGCCGAGCAGCGCCATCGTCCGCGCCCGGCGGAAGACGGTCACCAGCTCGGAGCGGAAGAGGCCCAGCGACCAGGCCGCGCGCGGCGCCCGCGTAGCAGGGGCGGGGGCGGTGGCGGCGAAGCCCGCGCCCGGGTCCGCGGCTTCCCGCGGGGCGGGGGGCGCGGGGCTTTGCGCCTCGGGGGCCGGGGCGGCCGGGGCCTCGGGGGTCAGGGCGGCCGGGGCCTCGGGGGTCAGGGCGGCCGGGGCCGCGGGGACCGGGCTCTTCTCGGACGGCGGGGCCGCTTCCGTCGCGGCGCCCGCCGCCTCGCCCTGCTCCGTCGATGTCTCAGCCTGCGACATTGAAACCCTCCCCCGTCAGTGCCACGAACGCGTCCTCCAGCGAGGCGCGGCGCAGGCCGAAGCCGCGGACCCGGACGCCCGCCGCCACCAGCGCGGCATTCAGCTCGGCCAGGTCGGGCGGATCCGCGGGCAACTCGCCGGTCACCTCGGCGGTGTGCGGATCGGCCGCGATGTCGGTCACGCCGTGCTCGGTCAGGACCCGTATCGTCTCCTCCCGGTCCGGCGTGGTGACCGCGAGGCGGCCGCGGGTCCCGGCGGACAGTTCGGCCACCGGGCCCTGGGTGATGAGCCGACCGCGGGCCATGACCGCGGCGTGCGTGCAGACCTGCTCGATCTCGTCCAGCAGGTGCGAGGACAGGAAGACGGTCGTGCCGTCGTCGGCCAGCTCCCTGACCAGGCCGCGGATCTCCCGCATGCCCTGCGGGTCGAGGCCGTTGGTCGGCTCGTCCAGCACCAGCAGTTCGCGCGGCTGGAGCAGGGCGGACGCGAGGCCGAGCCGCTGCTTCATGCCCAGCGAGTAGGCCTTGGCCTTCTTGGCCGCCGCCGCGGTCAGGCCCACCCGGTCCAGCGCGGAGGCGACCCGGGCCTTGCGGGTGCGCGGATCCGCGGTCGGGTCCGCCGCGTCGAGCCGCAGCAGATTGTCCTGGCCGGACAGGAAGCCGTAGAGCGCGGGGCCCTCGATGAGGGCGCCGACCTTCGGCAGCACGCTACGGGTGGACTGCGGCATCGGCCGCCCCAGCACCCGCGCGCTGCCCGCGGTCGGCTCGATCAGGCCCATGAGCATCCGGATCGTTGTCGTCTTGCCCGAGCCGTTGGGCCCGAGGAAGCCGAAGACGCTGCCGCGCGGCACCCGGAGATCCAGGCCGTCCACGGCGAGGGTGCCCCGGTACTGCTTGGCCAGCCCGCGGGTCTCGATCACGACGTCCGCGGCGTGCGCCGCGGGGGGCTGCGGAGATCCCGCGGGCGGCGGACCCGCCGCCGTCTCGTCGTCGCCGGCCGACCCGCCGAGCGGCCCGCCGACCGCGGTTTCACCCTGCGGCGGCACCTTCGCGGTGGGCGGGTCTTCCATCGCACTCCTCGCTTCGCTTCGGTTTCGTTGTCGGTCGGCCAACCCGTCGCTCCGCTCCGGCACCGGCCCGGAGGGGCGGTTGCAGTCGTGGCCGGACCAGCCGCGGGTGGGGGTTGCTCGCGCAGTTCCCCGCGCCCCTGGCCGGGCACCTCCTGGGCCTCACCCCGCCCACCGGCCCGGACCACCCAACGGTAGGGGGTGCTGCTCGCGCAGGCCCCCACTCCACCTACCCGCCCGGACCAGCCACCGGCAAGGTACGGGCTCAGCCCGCGGCAGCGTTCGCCGCCGCCTCCAGCGCGGACTGGGTGACCGCTCCTGCGTAGACCGTGCCGTCCTGGGTCAGCAGGACGTTGACCAGCCGGGTGTGGAAGAGGGTGCCGGAGCCGAAGTCGCCCGTCACGTGCTTGCCGAAGCCGCTCAGTATCGAGCCGACGTCCGCCGGGCCGCGGTCATGGCCACCGCGCTTGCCGTCCTTGCCCTGCGCGTCCTTCCACGCCTTGGCCGAGTCGTTGCGCGCGGCTCCCGGCGCCAGGGCGTCCTTCGTCCGGAAGACCGCCACCGTGTCCCAGCCCGAGCCCACGAACGTCGGCGCACCGGAGGCCGGGGCAAGCTCCGGGGTCTGCTTCTTGCCGGTGTCGGCGCCGCCCTCCGTGACCTTGACGCCCTTGCCCGGCGTGAAGTCGAAGGTGGAGGCCGCGGGCTTGGCGAAGCTCACCCGGGTGTAGCCGACCTCGACTATCGGCTTGCCGCCCGACGCCGCGTCCAGCGTGAACCTCAGCGGTACGCCCGTCGTCGCGTCGACCGCGATACGTGCGGCGCCGATCGTCGTGTCGGACGTGTGCTGCGGGCGGACGACCAGCACGTACGCGCTGTGCCCTGCGACCCGGGCCGTGCCGTCCGTCGTGATCGAGGCATTGCCGTCGGCCGCCTCGATGATCTGCCGCGCGGCATCCTGCGGGGTGGCCGGGAAATCCTCGGGAAGCTGCCGGTCCTTCGCCGCGGGCGCCGCGGACGCGTCGTGCGCGGGCAGCGTCGCGTGGTAGGCCTCGTTGGACGAGCTGTCGTACGCCCACACCTGTGTGCCGTTGTGGATCACGCTGTACTCGGCGGCGGGCTGGATGATCGAGACCTTCTGCCGGTCCGGGCCGTCGGCCGAGACGTGCAGGGTGTGGCTGCCGACCAGCAGCTGCACGAACTGGCGCTGCGGCTCGGCGCGCGAGGCGTCCGGCGAGCCCAGCGACGGTGGCGCCATGGCCCCGCCGAACAGGCTGCTCCCCGTCGTGGCGGACAGCGCCGAGGGCAGGCCCAGGTCGGTGGTGAACTTCACCGTCCCGTCCACCGTCCGGGTGTCGGACGCGGCGATCTTGGTGAGGATCTGCTCCGCCGAGAGCTTGGGCAGTGACGGGTCACCGCTGTCCGCGAGCGCGGGGACCAGGCTCACCGTCGCCGCCGTCACCCCCACGAGCGCCGCCGGTACGGCATAGCGCAGCGCCTTGCGGCCGCGCCGCCCTCCCCCGTGCTCGTACTCTTCCGGCTGCTCGGGCCTCGCCGGCTGGATCAGTGCCATGACGTCTCTACCTCCGTTGTCAGCGGCGGTTTTGCAGGTCGCACTCGTCCACTCCCCCGGCCATTGTCGCCCGGTCCGCCCCGAAGTGGTGTGTATCCATCTCACCAATTCGGCCGTCCCGCCACATCAGCCCCGGGGGCCAACTCCGCGTACATCAGCGGGATGACGGAACCCGTCCGGCGTACGCGCCCAGGATTACCGCGACCCTGACGCGCCCTCAGCCCGACCGAGGCCCGGCCCGCGCGGAGCCTCAGCCCCCGCGGAGGCCCGGCCCCGGCGAAAGCTCAGCCCGCGCGGTCGACCGCCGCGTCGCACAGCCCCGCCAGCGCCTCCTTCGCCGGGCCCTCCGCCAGCGGCGACAGCGCGGCGAGCGCCTCGGTGGCGTACCGCCGGGAGTCGGCGCGGGCCTGGTCGAGGGCGGGGTGGGCGCGCAGCAGGGCCAGCGCCTCGGCGTGCGGGGCGTCGGCGGACAGGTCGCCGTCGAGCAGTTCGTTGAGCCGCCGGTCCTCGGCCGAGACGTGCTGGCCGGTGGCGAGCGCCTGGGCGTACATCTTGCGGACGTGCAGCACGGGCAGCGTCGGGACGCCCTCGCGCAGGTCCGTGCCCGGGGTCTTGCCGGACTCGTGGTGGTCGCTGGCGATGTCGAGGACGTCGTCGGCGAGCTGGAAGGCGATGCCGATGCGCTCGCCGAACTGGGTCAGGGTGTGCACCACCGACTCGTCGGCGCCGGACATCATCGCGCCGAAGCGCCCGGACACCGCCATGAGGGAGCTGGTCTTTCCGGCCAGCACCTCCATGTAGTGGTCCAGCGGGTCGCGGCCGTCGCGCGGGCCGACGGTCTCCAGGATCTGGCCGGTCACGAGCCGCTCGAAGGCCTCGGCCTGCACCCGGACCGCCTCGGGTCCGAGGTCGGCGAGGATGTGCGAGGCGCGGGAGAAGAGGAAGTCGCCGGTCAGGACGGCCACCGAGTTGCCCCAGCGGGCGTTGGCGCTGCGCACCCCGCGGCGCGCGTCGGCCTCGTCCATGACGTCGTCGTGGTAGAGCGTGGCCAGGTGCGTCAGCTCGACGACGACCGCGGCGGGCACGACGCCGGGCGAGTGCGGGTCGCCGAACTGGGCGCCGAGCATCACCAGGAGTGGCCGGAAGCGCTTACCGCCCGCCTGGAGCAGATGCCGGGCGGCGTCCGTGATGAAAGGGACGTCGCTCTTGGTGGCGTCGAGCAGTCCCTCCTCGACCGCCGCGAGGCCGGCCCTGAGGTCGGCATCGAGAGCGGCGTCCCACACGCTCAGCCCGAAGGGTGGCCCGACGACGTTCACGAGGGGTGCTCCTGTCGCTGATCTGGCTTGCGGCCCGGTCCTGAGGGGCGCTTCGCGGGCGGCTCCGCTGGCGCTGACGTGGTGCTCGGCTGGTCTTCCTTACACGGGCAGCCTAGCCGGTCGGCTGTGGATCACCGCCGGGGCATGGCCTTATCAGGGCACCGCGCGGATACGGGCCGGGTCGCGCACCGTACGCCCGTACGCCCGCCTGCCCGAACCCCCGTACGGGCGGAGCCCGCCCGCCCTACGCCCGCGCCCCCGCCCCGCCGTACACCCCGCGCCCGCCCCCGCGTACGGACGGCGCCCGCATCGCCGTACGCCCGCGGGAGGAGACCGCCGTACGCCCGGACGGCGGTATAAATCGCGGGCCACCGGGAGGGGCGCGACATATCATCGCGACTACGGCGATCACCGCATTCACCCCTGCTCGCCCCTACTCGCCCCGTGGCGAACGTTCACTGTCCCGTAAGACCGGCTCGTCACACAACGACCTAAAATCACGGCAGCACCATGTGACATGTCCTCGCATCTGGGTAGACCCCAACGGGAAAAATCCCGGCGGCCCCCGCCGGGATCCGATTCCCGCCGGAATCACCCACGAGTCACCGATGAGGAGGTGGATCGATGGCAGCCGAGGTGCTGGATCTGCTCGAAGAGGAAGCGGAAGCGCACGTCCAGGGCGTCTGCTTCAAGACCGGGCCGCCCGCGCGGACCGGGGTGGAGCTGGAGTGGCTGGTCCATGACGGCTCCGATCCGCACATGCTGATATCCCCCGACCGGTTGCGGGCCGCGCTCGCCCCGGTGGAAGTGCCCGGCGGTATGCCGCAGGGCAGCAGGATCACCCGCGAACCGGGTGGGCAGGTGGAGCTGAGCTCCCGGCCCGCCGACTCGCTCAGCGCCTGTGTCGAGGCGATGGCCGCCGATGTCGCGGCCCTCCGCAGGGCGATGGACCGTACGGGACTGGTCCTCGTCGGCCGCGGCCTCGACCCCTACCGCGACCCGCCCAGGATCCTGGACGAGCCGCGCTACGCGGCGATGGAGCGCTTCTTCGACCGCGACGGCCCGCACGGCCGGGCCATGATGCGCCGTACGGCGTCGCTCCAGGTCAACCTGGACGGCGGCGAGGACACGCACGGCATCACCGGCTACCGGCGGCGCTGGGAGCTGGCGCACCGCATCGGCCCGGTCATGGTCGCCGCCTTCGCCAATTCCCCGCTCCGCGACGGGCGCCCCACCGGCTGGGTCTCCACCCGGCAGGCGAACTGGGCCGCGATGGACCCGGGCCGCACCCGGCAGCCCGCCCACCACTCCGACCCCCGGGCCGCCTGGTCCCGCTACGCGCTGGACGCGCGCCTGCTGTGCGTACGCGACACGTCCGGTGACGGTACGGCCCCCGCCCCGGGGAAGGGCGCCGACTGGACCGCGCCCCCGGGCCTGACCTTCCGCGGCTGGCTGCGCGGCGGAGCACCGTGGCTCCGCCGGCCGACGCTCGCCGACCTCGACTACCACCTCAGCACCCTCTTCCCCCCGGTCAGACCGCGCGGCTGGCTGGAGCTGCGGATGACCGACGCCCAGGACGGCGACGACTGGACCGTCGCCACCGCGCTCGCGGCGACCCTGCTGGACGACCCCGTCGCCGCCGACGCCGCCTTCGCGGCCACCGAGGCGCTGTGCCAGGACCCCGCACAGCCGCTGCCCTCCGACGAGATCTGGCGGCGCGCCGCCCGTATCGGACCCGCCGATCCGGAGATCGGCAAGGCCGTCCGCGCCTGCTTCTCGGCCGCGGAGAGCGCCCTCGCGCGCTCCGCCGCGCCCCTGGCCCTGCGCACGGCGGTGACCGACTTCGCCGAGCGCTACGCCGAGCGCGGCCGATGTCCCGCACACGACCAGTTGGACGCGCTCTCCCGCGTCTGACCTTCCGGAAGGTATGTCGTGACAAACCCTCGCACCACCGGCACGGCCTCGACCGAGGCACCATCCGCCACTTCCGGCACATCCACCACTGACGCCCCGGCTGCCGCACAGGCACCGGCCGCGCGGACCCCGGCCGCGCGGGCCCTCGACGCCCTGGAGACGGCGCGCCGCCGCACCCGGCTGCTGACCGACAGCGTCGACGAGGCGGACCTGGCCGCCCAGCACTCCCCGCTGATGTCCCCCCTGGTGTGGGACCTCGCGCACATCGGCAACCAGGAGGACCTGTGGCTGGTCCGGGAGGCCGGCGGGCGCCCCGGGCTGCGCCCCGACCTCGACCACGTCTACGACGCGTTCAGGACGCCGCGCGCCGACCGTCCCGCGCTGCCGCTGCTGGGCCCCGACGCGGCGCGCGCGTACATCGCGGCCGTACGCGAGCAGACCGCCGACGTCCTCGCGACCGTCGACACCTCGCCCGACCAGCCCGAGCGGCTCCTCGCGGGCGCGTTCGTCTTCGGCATGCTCGCGCAGCACGAGCAGCAGCACGACGAGACGATGCTCGCCACCCACCAACTGCGCAGCGGCCCACCCGTGCTCGACGCGCCCGCGCCGCCGCCCGCGCCCGCCGACGCGGCCCTGCTCCCGCCCGAGGTGCACATACCCGGCGGCCCCTTCACCATGGGCACCAGCACCGAGCCGTGGGCCCTGGACAACGAACTGCCCGCGCACCAGGTCGAGGTGCCGGGCTTCTGGCTGGACACGGTGCCGGTCACGAACGGCGCGTACGCCGCCTTCATCGCCGCCGGCGGCTACGACGACCCCGCGTGGTGGTCGCCCGAGGGCTGGCGGCACGTCCGCGAGGCGAATCTCGTCGCGCCGCTGTTCTGGGAGCGCGACGGCGAGGGCTGGACGCGCCGGGTCTTCGGCCGCACCGAGCCGGTCGCCGCCGACGAGCCGGTGGTGCACGTGTGCTGGTACGAGGCCGACGCCTACGCCCGCTGGGCCGGGCGGCGGCTGCCGACGGAAGCCGAGTGGGAGAAGGCGGCCCGGCACGATCCGGCCACCGGGCGCTCCCGCCGCTACCCGTGGGGCGACGCCGACCCCGGCCCGGAGCACGCCAACCTCGGCCAGCGGCACCTGCGCCCGGCCCCCGCCGGCAGCTACCCCGAGGGCGCGGCCCCCAGCGGCGCCCGGCAGCTCATGGGCGACGTGTGGGAGTGGACGTCCTCGGACTTCGCGCCCTACCCCGGCTTCGCGGCCTTCCCCTACAAGGAATACTCCGAGGTCTTCTTCGGCCCCGACTACAAGGTGCTGCGCGGCGGCGCGTTCGGCGTCTCGCCGGTCGCGGCCCGCGGCACCTTCCGCAACTGGGACTACCCGATCCGCCGGCAGATCTTCTCCGGCTTCCGCACGGCTCGGGACGAAACCGCGACGCCGCCCGCGGAGCAGGGCTGATGTGCCGTCATCTGGCATACGTCGGGCAGCCGTTGCCGTTGGAGCGGCTGCTGCGGCGGCCCGCGGGCGGGCTGTACGAGCAGTCGTGGCACCCGCGCAGGCAGCGGCACGGGACCGTCAACGCGGACGGTTTCGGCGTGGGTTGGTATCCGCCGGCCGCGCAGGACGACGACGGTTTCACGCAGCCCACGCGCTACCGGCGGGCCCTGCCCGTATGGGCGGACGCCAACTTCGCCGAGCTGGCGGGCGCGATCCGCAGCGCGGCCGTCCTCGCGGCCGTCCGCTCCGCCACGGAGGGCACCACGCAGGAGGAGACCGCCGCCGCGCCCTTCCGCGACCGGCACTGGCTCTTCAGCCACAACGGGGCCGTCGCCGACTGGACGCGGCTGCCGACCGGGCTGAGCGAGGCCGAACTCCTCAGCCTGGAGACCCGCAGCGACTCGGGGGTGCTGTGGGCGATGGTCGCCGCCCGGCTGCGGCAGGGCCAGCCGCCGGGCGGGGCGCTCGCGTCCGTCGTCCGGGAGGTCGCCGCCGTCCGGCCGGGCGCGCGGCTCAACTTCCTGGCCACGGACGGCCGCACGATCGCGGCCACCGCGTGGGGCGACACCCTCTGGTACCGCACGGGGGCGGGTGCGGTGCTGGTCGCCTCCGAGCCCGACGACGAGCCCGCGGGCCCCGTCGCGTACGGGGCCGCTGCCGGGTTCGGCGAATGGCGGGAAGTCCCCGACCGTTCGCTGCTGCTGGCCACCACCGCAGGAGTACGGATCATCCCGCTGCGTCCCATCCCGCTGCGCCCCCCGGGGGCCGCCGCCGACCGCAAGGAGCGAGACCACATGCCTGTGCAGAAGAGCCGCTTCACCCTCGACGACCGGCTGCCCGCCGACTACTTCACCGAATCGCTGCACGCCGACGTCCGCGCGGGCCTCGCCGACGCGCCGCGCACACTGCCGCCCAAGTGGTTCTACGACAAGCGCGGCAGCGACCTCTTCGAGGAGATCACCCGGCTGCCGGAGTACTACCCGACCCGGGCCGAGCAGGAGATCCTCGTCCGCCGCGCCCCCGAGATCGCCGCGATCACCCGCGCGGCCACCCTGGTGGAGCTGGGCTCCGGCTCCTCCCGCAAGACCCGGCTGCTGCTCGACGCGCTCACTGCCGGTGGCACGCTGCTGCGCTACGCCCCGCTGGACGTCAGCGGGGCGGCTCTGGCCGAGGCGGGCGAGGCCATCTGCCGCGACTACCCCGGCCTCACCGTCAGCGCGACCGTCGCCGACTTCGAGGGCGGCCTGCCGCTGTCGGACGAGCCCGGCCCGCGCCTGCTCGCCTTCCTCGGCAGCACGATCGGCAACTTCGACCCGGCCCAACGCCAGGCCTTCTACCGCACCCTCGCGCTCTCCCTCACCAGCGACGACGTACTCCTGCTCGGCGCGGACCTGGTCAAGGACCCGGACGTGCTCGTGCGCGCGTACGACGACGCGCAGGGCGTCACCGCGGAGTTCAACAAGAACGTGCTGCACGTGCTGAACCGGGAGTTGGGCGCCGACTTCGACCCCGACGCCTTCGAGCACGTCGCGCTCTGGAACGCGGACGAGGAGCGCATCGAGATGCGGTTGCGCTCGCGCGCGGCCCAGTCCGTGAAGATCCCGGGCGTGGATCTGGGCCTCTCGCTGGCCGCGGGCGAGGAGTTGCGCACGGAGCTGTCGTGCAAATTCCGCCGCGAATCGCTCACGCAGGAGCTGCGCGAAGGGGGCTTCACGGTGAGGCAGTGGTGGACGGACCCGGACGAGCGGTTCGCGCTGCTCTTGGCGGTGCCCAACTGATCCCGCGGGGCGCGTGTTTGTAGGGCGCGCGTGCCCCGCCGGGTGTGTACCCCGGCGGGGCAGCGTTCCCTCAGTCCGCGGGGCCCAGCGGAGTGGCCGACCTGATGGCCTCCGCCAGCGGGTCGGAGCGGCCGAAGAGGTCGACCGCCAACTCGTGCGCCCGCTCGTAGGACCGGAGGGCGCCGGTCCGGTCGCCCGCCTCCTGCGCCGCGACGGCGGAGGCCAGTCGGCTCTGGATGCTCCACCGCAGGGCGGTGGATCCGGAGGCTTCGAGTGCGTACGAACCGGCTGACTTGCGGGACAGGGCCAGGAAGGCGTCCACGCCTGACTCGACGGCCAGGCGGGCCAGTTCGCCGCGGGATTCCACCGCGAGCGGGCGCGGCCCACGGGGCCGGGGCTCCCGCTCGGCGTACTCCAGCGCCCGCTCGGCGAGGCGGACGCCGACGGGCCCGTCGCCGTACTGGAGCATGTGGCTCGCCGCGCGGGCGAAGAGCCGGACGCTGTACTCGTCGTCGTCCTCGGGCGGGACGGCCGCGGACAAGGCGACCACATGGCGGGCGAGTTCGGTCGCGCCCGGTGCGCGGCGCGGCCGGTGACCGGACCACTCCTCCCCGTACGCGCCCAGCAGCATCCGCTCGGCCAGCGCCCTGCCGCGGGCGTCCTGGGCCCTGCGCTGCCCGTCCCGCAGGCTCACCTCGCGGCGTCCCCAGCTGACACCGAGGGAGCGGTTCCCGGTCAGCGCGCCGAGGGCCCCGCTCAACGCGCCTGCCTGCCAGAGCACTTCGAGGAGGTCGAAGGACACCTCCGGGGCGAGCCAGGGCAGCATCCGGAGCAGATCGTCCAGGACCTGATCCGGCATGGTCCCGGACACCCGCACCGGCGGGTTCACCCGCTGACCTCCGCCGGGCGGCCTGGGCAGCGCCTCCGGGGTGACGTGGACCGGGTGGTCGACCCGGGAGGCGGCGGAACCCGAACCGATCCTGATCTCCCGGAAGCCGCGTCCCGCCACCCGGTCGCCCAACGCCAGCACCAGCAGGCCGCGTTCGGGAGGCAGGAACAGCTGGTCCTCGCAATCCTCCAGGACGGCCAGCAGGGGGGCTTCGCCCAGGGCGGGGTATCTCGCGGGCAGCGGGTGGGCGACCCGGGTGTACCAGAGGACGCCGGAGAAGTACGCCCGGTGCTCGGCAACGAAGGCCGCGGCCACCGCGCGCGGCCCGCCCGCCGCCCCCCGCAGCACGAGCGTGCCCGAGGCGTACCCGTCGGCGGGCAGCGCGGCTCTCCTCAACTCCCGCAGGGCGTCCGCCTCGTCGAGCGTCAGCCCTGCGGGGGCCGGGGGCGGGGCGAGATCGCGCGGCACCGCCTCGGGCGACAGCGGGGAGGTGCCGGGGGACGCGGGGGCGGGCGGGGCGGAGGCGGGCGGCTCCGCCTGCGGGGCCCGGGGGTCCGCGGTCTGCGGGCGGCGCGGGCGCAGGAAGGGGCGGCCCGGCAGGTCCAGGTCGGTCGCCGGTGAGCCGAGGGCGGCGTAGAACTCGTCGTCGAAGAGGAAGTACGGCGCGGGCGTCATCGTGGGTTCCTCCACGCTGACGTCCTCGACCTTGGGCCCCAGGGCGATGCCGCACAGCGCCTTCTCGTGGAAGACCGCGCCGCCGGACATCACGGCGACGGCGGTGTGCAGACGGTTCCGGAACGGGCCGAGACCGTAGACGACCGGGCCCGGCAGATACGACAGCGGAACGACGGTCACCGGGTCCAGACAGGGGTGGAAGTGCGTTGCGTCCTGGTCCGCCTCCTCGCCGGACTCCCCCGGCAGGCCGCGGACGAGGGCGCCGTACGCCACGGAGGCCGGGAAGGAGGCGTCGGTGGCGCCGGACTCCGTCACGAAGCTGAACACCACCGGGGGGACACGGATACGGGACGCCTGCTCGCCCTCGATCCGGTACAGCAGGGCGTCGGAGTTTCCCCCGGTCACCAGGTGCGCACGGGCGCGGTCCTCCCAACCCGGCATCTCCACCGCGACAATGGCGGGGGGTTCCCCGGGGAGCCTGCGCGACGTGGTGAGGACAAGGCCGTCGGCGACCAGGTAGCCCGCCCGGGGGTCGCCGCCGTCCGGATTCCACACGGCCACCACGTACCGCTCCGCCGGGTGCGGCGGCAGCCCCGCGTACGGGTCCGGCTCCTGCGCGGGCGCGGGCAGTTCTGCGAAGGGCGTGGCCCCCAGCGGGAGCGCCAGGGTGCCGCTGCGGGTCGCGATCAGCGCGGGGAAGTCGGGGGCGCGGCCCAGGCGCGGGGTGATGAAGGCGGTGACGGCGTCGAGGGTGCGGCGGGCGTCGGTTGCCGGGACGGCCATGCGGAGGAGGGCGCGGACCTCGGGGGCGAAGGTGTAGACGTCGAAGCCCGCGAGTGGGGTGTCGACCCGCAGGAGGCCGCTGAGCAGGACCTCCGCAAGGCAGGACGGGCTGGTGCCGGGGAGGGCGGCGGACTGGACGACGCGCATCACGGGGAGGGTGAGGGGGTCCACGGAGGCGAGGTGTGCGGCGAGTTCGTACGCCTCGGGGCTGACCGTCTCCTGGAAGGCGCGCAGGCGGTCGGCGGGCCGGCCCGCGACCGCGGGGGCGGCGGGCGGGGTGGGAGCCGCCGCGTCCACGACGTGGAGTTGCGCGGTGCCGCCGTGGGAGGCGATCAGGGACGCCCAGGGGGCGAGCGACCAGTCACCCAACTCCAGGACCGGAACCGGGAGTTCGAGAGGCTCGGCGAGATGCGCCGGGAGCCACGGGTCGTACGCGCGCAGCAGGTGGTTGGCGGGGGCGGGGCGGCCGCTGCGGACGCGCAGGCGCTCGGCGGGGAGGGCGGTGCCCGGCCAGAGGCGCAGCGGGAGCGGGTGCAGGACGGCGGTGGGGGCCTTGCGGGCCCAGGCGGCGAGGGTGCGGTGGGCGGCGCCGGAGCGCCACGCGGGGCCGACGCCGTCGGTCACGGCGAGCACGGCCGTCCGATTGCCGTCCACCACGGCGGAGTTGACCGGCGTGGTGGCGAAGCCGACACGGCGGACCGTGCGGAAGATGCCGGACGTGCCGAGCACGCGGGTGAGTTCGGTGAGGGTGTCCTGCCAGACGCGCAGGCCGATCCCGTCGTCCACGGCGAGGACGAGGTCGAGCCAGCGGGCCCGCTCCGGGCGCAGGACGACACCGGGGCCGCCGCTGTCGGCGATGGCCTCGGCGGTCGCGGCCTCGTCCAGCTCGAAGCGGTGGAGGGAGGAGACTCGGCGCCCCAGGGGGCGCAACGCCCGTACGACATCGAGGGGGTTGGGCAGGCCGGGCACGCCGGGCACACGGACGGGCGCGGCACCGCGGCCGGGGCGGGCGTGGGCGAGGGCGAAGACGGGGTGGTGGCGCGGGGCGGCGGGGCCGGTGGCGGGTGGGAGCGCGGGCAGCGGCTCGGGGAGGGGCTTGGGCGGGGGCTCGGGGACGGGCGCAGGCGCGGGCCGGACCGGCGGGGGCAGGATCCGGGCGTTCTCCGGCGGGCGCGGGAGGCCGGAGCCGGAGCGGGCGGGCCCGGCGTACCCCGGCTCGGGCGGCCGCTCGAACTGCGGGGGCGGCGTGGGCAGTGGGGTCGGCGCCACCGGCTCGGGGGCGCCCTGCGCGAGGGCGAGCCACAGCGCGTCCGCCAACTCGCCCGGTGTCAGGTCGACTCCGGCTCCGGCGAGGATGTCGTGGAGATGCTGTACGCGCCTGCTCCCCCCGTCGCCGGGCAGGGGCTCCACGAGCGCCGACCCGCCCGCGTGGATGGTCCCGATTCCCACCCAGGGCTCCTCCGGCCACGCCTGCGCTCCCGGCCACGCCTCGCTACCGATGAACGGCGGTGCGGGCCGGTGGCGCCCCGGGTCACCGCCCTCCCCGGTCGTGGAGTTCACGCAGCACCGCCTCCCGCAGGTGGCGTTCGTCGGGCTGGATGCCCTGCCGCAACAGGTGGACGGCGTGCAGGAGTTGGTCGGTGGCGAGGCCCCCGAGGTCGCGCCGGGCGACGAAGTTCTCGATCAGGACCTCGATCGCGGGCCACTGCGCCGCGAGCGCGCCGGGCCCGGCCTCGGCGAAATGCGCGCGGACGATGTCCTGGAGCTGGCGCGGGCCCGGGTCGGGCAGCTCCAGGCGGACGCAGCGGCGCAGGAAGGCGGGCGGGAATTCGCGTTCGCCGTTGCTGGTCATGACGACGAGCGGGAAGTCGGCACAGCGCACGCTGCCGCGGTGGACGGTGACGCGTTCGTGCGAGCCCTCGGTGTGGACGGGAACGCCGTGCGGGCTCTCGGGCAGCCGGGCCAGCTCGGGGATGGTGAACTCGCCTTCCTCCAGGACATGGAGGAGGTCGTTGGGCAGGTCGACGTCGCTCTTGTCGAGCTCGTCGATGAGCAGGAGCCGGGGGCGGCCCTCGTGGCGGGTGGCGAGCGCGGTGCCGAGCGGGCCGAGCCGTACGTAACTGCCCACGCCCGCCGTCGCGTCGGACTCGGCTCCGGCAGCGGCCCCGGTACCGGCCCGCCCGCCGTCGCCGCGCAGGCGGCCGATCGCGTCGTAGCGGTAGAGCGCGTCGGTAAGGGTCGAGCGGGTGTTGACCGGCCACACCAGGACCGGCCCGAGGCCCAGCTCGTCGGCAACGGCGTAGGCGAGCGAGGACTTGCCGGTGCCCGGGTTGCCGGTGACCAGCAGCGGCCGGCGCAGCCGCAGCGCCGCGTTGACGACCTCGACCTGCTCGGGCCCGATCAGGTACGGCCGGGAGGTGCGCGCGGTGCCGTCCGCGCGGGCCTTCCGCCAGGGCGGCGGCTCGGGCAGCGGGACGTCGTCGGCGTAGCGCTCGCCGGTCCCGCGGAAGAGGCGTTCGCGCGGGGGCGGGGCGTCGGAGGGTCCGCTTACGGGCAGGGGGGCGTGAATGTTCATGTGTGCGGGGGACCCGAAGAAGCTTGGCCCCACGGACCTGTCGGAGGTGTCGGCGGCGCCGAATCCGCCGGGCAGGCCCGCGCTGCCGACCCCGCCGGGCTCGGCGCCGTCGCCGGGACGGGCGCCCGTCGCGGGCGTGCCGGGCTCGCCGGGGTCTGCGGGGGTGCCGGTCACGGGGACCGCCTTTCGGGACGTGGTCGGTTCTGAAAAGGTCTCAGAGCGGGGTCAGTTGAGGGGGACGGGCTCGGCCAGGCCCGCTCGGCGGGGGTCCCAGCGCGGGTCCTCCCAGAGCAGGGCGAGGTGGGCGCCGATCTTGCGGTCGTCGTTGCGGGCCCTGACGCGGTGGCGCCGCACCGCCTCGCGCAGGGAGCGCCGCCAGTCGTGGCCGACGATGTCGAGCAGCGCGCCCGCGTCGCCCTCGCCCTGCCGGTGCCACAGGACGACCGGCACCCCGTAGTACCTGCACAGCCGTACGACCTGGTCGATGTCGGCGGGCGCGCAGGCGGCGAGGACGAGGGCGGCGTCCAGGTCCTCGCCCAGCAGCTCGTCGGCGTCGTCCGCGTCGCCGACGACGTTCGCGGCCGACGCGAGGCTGCCCCAGCGGCGCTCCCACGGGCCGCGCGACGGCTGGCGCTGGCCGCGCAGCACCACCACGTGGTCCGTGCCGAGCATGCGCGGCCCCACCTCCGGTACGGGGAGGGGCCAGCGGTCGAAGGGCAGCCCGAAGGAGCCGTGCTCCAGCAGGAATTCGACCCCCGCGTTGGGGCCCTGGTCGGCCAGCGTCCGTACGGCGTCGGCGAGTTCGGCGCACAGGTCGGCGTGCCCGCGCGGGGTGTCGTGCGCGGACCAGGTGTCGAGCAGGCGGTCGTCGCCGTCGTAGAGCCGGATGACGTAGCCGAAGGCGTCCCGGCCGCGCTCCCACAGCCACACCCGCAGCACGGGCAGGGCCGGGCCCCCGGTCCGGGAGCGGGCCCTGGCGTCGGCCCTGACCTGCTCCAGCGCGCCGGGCCGCACCCGCAGCCGCGCGGCGACCCGCCCGCTCCACTCGTGCAGCTCCGCGCGCACGTCGGCGCGCCGCGCCGCCGTCTCCTCCACCATCTGGAGCAGCGGCGGCGTCACGCCGGGATCGGCGGCGCGGTCCTCCAGGTGGTCCAGCAGCGCGGCCGTGTCCGGCAACCGGTCGGCGGACAGCGGCAGATACGGTACGGCGGCGCGCGCCGCGGCGAGCAGCTCCGGCAGCGGTACGGCGGCGAGCAGCGCGCCCAGGCGCGCGTGGTCGTCGGGGCCGAGCAGCCGCACGGGCGTGCTCCGGGCGGCGACGTCCGCCAACTCCCGTTCGAAAGGGCCCGCTTCGGACGCGGCCGGGTCGGCGAACGCGTCCCGCAGGGCGGGCAGGCCGCGCGGATGGGCCAGCGCGGCGTCCGCGGCCTCCTGCGCGGTGCGCGGCGGGCCGCCGGGCAGATGCAGCGCCCAGCCGAGCAACTCGGCACCGCGGGCGTGGCGTTCGGGCGGGAGGGCGCCGAGGGCCCCGGTCAGCCGGGTGTGCAGCCACGCGTCGTGCGGGGTGCGCGGGCCCGCCTCGCCGAGGCCCGCACCGGCCAGCAGCGCGCGGAGGGCGTCGGGCCCGATCGCGTAATAGCGCCGGTATTCGCTCTCGGCGCTGACCATGACGCCGACGAGCGTGCCCGCCGCCGAATCCCACAGCGGACCGCCGCTGTAGCCGCGCCGGACGGCGAGTTGGGCGCTTCCCGGGTCGAGCAGCAGCCACGGGCCGAGGGCCTTCTGCACGTGCACGTCGACCGCGGTGCGCCCGTCGCCGCTCGCGTACCAGGCCCACGCCTTGCCGCCGAAGGGCGCTTCGCCGAGGCGTACCGGGGCCACCGCGGGCGCGTCCGCGGGGAGCCTGAGCAGCGCGAGGTCGCCGTCCCACACTCCGGAGCGGGCCGACGCGCGCGGGGCGTCCCACCGCACGAGCGTGGGCCGGTGGCGGCCCGACCCGGCCGAGGGCAGCACGAGCGCGACCGCCGCGAGGTCGGCGTCCCCGGGCTCCGCGGCGGCCAGCCGGTCCCGGCCGAGGGCGGAGTTGACGACGTGGGCGCAGGTGAGGACGACGCCCTCGGCGACGACCACCCCGGCGCCGACCAGCGTCCCGTCCAGGGCCGAGCACACCGCGACCCAGGCGGCGCGCAGGGGCGCGTCGGGGTCGGCGGGCCTCGCGGCGGCGTGTCCCGTTGCGGCGACGGGCGCGGGCGGCCCCGCGAGGGCCGGGCTCACCGGTGCCGACGGGACGGACGGCTCGGCCGCCACCCGCGGGGAGCCGTACGGCGGCGGCACCGCGGCTCCGGGCAGCGTCCGGGCGTCTTCGGAGGGCTCCAACGGCACGCCGGTGGCGGGTGCTTGGGCGGCGGGGGCCGGGTGGGCGTACGGGTGGCGGTGCTGCTCTCCGTGGCTCCGGGCCGGGTACTCCCCCATACGCCCACTGTGCCAGAAGTCCCCAGCGCAGGGCTGGGGTTCGGGGCAAGGACCGCTCCCGGTGGGCCCCGCTTGCTGCTCCCCCCGACGAGCCGCCCCGGCCCCGTACGGTGTGGCCCGGCACCTGCGCCGAGCGCCCGGGTGCCGCGGCAACTCCCGCACCCCGCGGTGCCCCCGCGTGCCCCCGGTTCTGCCCTCCGGTCCCTGGTGCGGCGTGCGCCGGGTGCGTAGAGAAGAGGGTGTTGCCGTACCCAGCGGGAAGGGGCCCCTTGTGCACGCCCGAGACAATGACAGGTCCCGTTCCGCCGAGCGCGACGCCCGGACGGCCGCGCCCGTCCGGCGCGGCAGCGGCGGGGCGCCCCTGCCCGGGCTGAAGGCGATGCAGGCGGGCAGCGGGAACCGGGCCGTCGTGCAGATGCTGCGGCGGGCCGCGTCGGGCGGGCAGGGCGGCGGCGCAGTGCAGCGCTCCACCGTGCAGGACGTGCTGCGCAGGCCCGGGCGCCCGCTGGCCGCCGCCGTCCGCTCGGACATGGAAGGCCGGATGGGGGCGGACTTCGGGGACGTGCGGATCCACGACGACAGCGCCGCGGCCGTCTCCGCGGCCGAGGTCGGCGCCCGCGCGTACACCTCGGGCAGCCATGTCGTGCTCGGCAAGGGCGGTGGCGACCGGCACACACTGGCCCACGAGTTGACGCATGTGCTGCAGCAGCGGCAGGGCCCGGTCGCGGGCACCGACAACGGCGCGGGCCTCAGCGTCTCCGACCCCGCCGACCGCTTCGAGCGGGCGGCCGAGGCCAACGCCGTACGGGTGATGCGCAGTTCGGCACCGGCGGCAGGCGGAGAGCAGCATGCCGGGGAGGACGAGCACGACTGCGCGGAGCCGTGGTCGGGCGGCGGGGCAGTGCAACGGGCCGTCGTCTTCGAGCCGTTCTCTGGCATGTCCGCCTCCGCGGCGACGCTCGGCTCGCTCGCGACGGACACGATCGCCGGGCAGGGCTACGTCTACCCGAACGGCGGCACGCTCGGCAATTCCCTCTACCTGGAGCGGATGCTCAGCAACACCGGCGGCGGCTCCTCGCCCGGCGAGCCCGCCGACTTCTCGACGATGAAGGCCGCCGACGTCAACCTCGTCCGCGCCAACGGCCAGCAGAACGCGGCCACCGCGATGCACGCGATCAACAGCGCCTTCACCGCGGGCGCCGACGACACGGCCTGGAACATCTTCATGGGCTCGGCCAAATCCAACACCCAGGAGCACTACAACAAGGTCGAACGCCCCATCCGCGCCGCGATGCAGAGCGGCACCCACGGTCTCGTCGCCTCCTACGAGCAGTGGATCACCGGCAACCCGCCGGTCAACCTGCCCGACGGCAAGCTCGGTTGGATCGCGCCGGGCCAGACCGTCCAGGGCGCCGAGACGAGCGCGAAGGCGCTGAAGCCGTACGAGAAGACGCACCCGACCGTCACGCACGTCCTGGACCCGGCGGCGCCGCTGAACAAGCCGCTGGGCAGATGGCCCAAGCTCATCCACTACCGGGTGACACCGAATTACACGTACAGCAGCAATCCGGCACAATGGCCGCAGTTCCTGAAGGACAACCTCCAGGCGGCGCAGCAGCTCGTGGACGACGAGAAGGCCAAGCCCGCCAACCAGCAGGACCAGGAAGGGCTGAAGAACGAACTCGCGGCCATGGCGATCCTCAGGCAGCGGGCGCACCAGCTCTTCCCCGAGACGTACAGCTGCGCGGCGGACTACTACCTCGCGTCCTACGACCCCGCGGCCCCCTGGTACCACAGCAGCGACGCCGACTCCTACGACGCGGAGGTCTGAGGCACCCGTGCCCGAAGAACCCGCCACCCCACGGCCCCCCGGGGTCTTCCTCGCCCACGCGCCCGCGGATTCCGCGCAGGCCGACGCGCTGGACGCGCTGCTGCGCGCCGGGGGCGCCCGCACCGCCGTGGACGAATCCCGTGACCTGTCCGACGAACTGCCCGCCGAGCCGGTGCTCCAGGACCTCGGGGCCTGCGACGTGCTGCTCGTCGTCTGGTCGTCGGCCGCGGCGGAGGACGCGCACGTGGCCGAACAGCGCACGTACGCGGCCGACTTCGGCAAGCCGTGCCTGGTGTGGCCGCTCGACGGCACGGACGCGCCCGAGGGGGCCGAGCAGATGCCGCCGGGCAGCTCGGCCGACGACGCGGCGGCCGCCGTCCACCAACTGCTGGACAGGCAGCCCTCCGACGCGCCGCCCGCGGAGGACGGTACGGCGGTCGGGCCGGGCCGCTGGACGATCGAGAGCGACGCGCGGGACGGGGACGTGCTGGAGGCCGAGCTGACGGGCTCCTCCGACGGCGACGGCTCCTCCAGCGCCGAGCAGAGCGGCCACCTCACCGGCGTGCACCGCCGGGCGGGCCTGGAGGGCAGGCTCACCGGCCGCTGGTGGTCGACCCCCGCCGCGTCCCGCCTCGACCTGGAGCTGGAGTCCTCCTTCGGCCTGCACCCGGTACGGGAGCAGCGCCACCTCCAGCTCCGCGGCGGCCCCGGCGCCCTCACCGCCGAGGACGTCCACGGCATCGCCGACCCGCGTACGTACCGCCTGACCCGGGGCAACGGCTCCTGAGCCGTGCTATGCATGCTCCGTGACGCCCCACGGAGCAACCCCGGCCAGGCCCTTCGACGCGGTCCTGTGCGACCTGGACAACGTGATCCGCTTCTTCGACACGTCCGCGCTCACCGCCCTGGAGCGGGCGGCGGGCCTGCCCGAGGGCACCACCGCCGCGGTCGCCTTCGCCCCCGAGGTCGACGGGCCGCTGCTGCTGGGCCGGATCACCAGGGCGGAGTGGGCCACCGCCATCGCCGCGGGGCTCACCGCGCACGTATCCCCGGCGCAGGCAAGGGAGTTGGCGGCCGCGATGACGCGCTCCCCCTTCCGCGCCGACCCCGCGGTGGTCGCCCTCCTGCGCCGCCTGCGCCCCCACATGCCCCTGGTGCTGGTCACCAACGCCGACCTCACCCTCGAAGCCGACCTCGACACCCTGGGCCTGTCCGACCTCCCCCACCACGTGGTGAGCAGCGCCCGCGTCGGCGTGGTCAAACCCGACCCGGAGATCTACCGCATCGCCGCCCGCCGCGCCGAAGTCCCTCCCGCGCGCTGCCTGTTCGTCGACGACCGCGAGGAGAACGTCACCGCGGCCACCGCCCTCGGCATGACGGGCCTGCACTACCGCACCCTCGCGGACCTGGAGCAGGCGCTGTCCGCGGTGCTGAACGCGTAGGCCCCGCGCACCGCGGGACCCGCGGCACTTCCCGGTAGCAGTGCTCGGTCCAGGTGGGCGGCGATCCGCCGGATCGTCCCGGCGGTGTCCTCGAAGAGGTGGGCGTACAGGCCCGCAGCGCGGGCCGCCGCCACGTTGACCGGGGTGTCGTCCACGAACAGGCAGCTTTCCGGTGGGACTTCGAGCGCGTCGCACGCGGCGGCGTAGGCCCGGGGGTCGGGTTTTCCGATGCCGATCTCGTGCGAGTAGACGATGTGGTCGACCAGTTCGTCGAAGTGGTAGCGGGCCGTCTCCCGTTCCCGGGCGCCGACGAAGCTGTTGCTGAGGATGCCCAACCGGCAGCGTCCGCGGAGACCTTGGACGTACGCGATGAGCTCGGTGTTGGGCGTACCCAGGTACTCCGTCCAGAGGTCGGCCATGAAGGACTGCGTCCCGGGGGCGTCGAGGCCCAGGCGGGCGGCCACTTCGGCGTGGACCTCGTCCTCGCGGACGCGGCCGACGCTGCCCGCCCGCCACACGTCGGCGAGCCGCTCTCCCACCGCGCCCGGCGGCAGGGCGAGCCGTTCCTCCCAGCGCCGGACCCAGCCGGTGTCCGGCGTGATCTCCAGCACGCCGCCGATGTCGAGAATGACGCAGGTCATCCGCTCTCCTCCCGCTGATGCGACCGACACGGCCACGTTCGCCCCTGCCCCAGGGGCAAGGTCAAGCGGGGCGGGTTGCCGTGGGCGAGGATCCTCCGGAGGAGCTGGATCACGTCCGGGCGGCGGGTGACGGAGCCGGTCGCCGCCGGCTCCCACAGGAAGGGGACCGCCCCCGTCGCGCGCGCCTCAGTGAGCCGTCAGGCGGCGGACGAGGGTGACGAGGGAGTCGCGTTCGGAGGCCGGGCCCGCGGCGGTGATCTCGGGGAGGAGCATGCGGGCGAGCTGGGGGAGGGTGAACCAGGAGGCCGTGAGGGCGATGACCGCGTGCATGAGCTGGCCCGCGGTGAGGTCGGGGGCCTGGGCGCCGGACTGCTGGGCCGCGGCCACGGAGGCGACCTTCTGCGCGTAGTGCGCGGCGCGGGCGGGCTCCGCGGGGACGTGCGGGGTGGCCTGGAGGCCCTCCCACGCCAGGAGGCGGACGAAGTGCGGGTGGGCGCGGTGGTAGTCGTACACGCGGCCCGCGTAGTCGCCGAGGTCGGCGGCGTGGTCGGGGGTCAGCGGGACGGCCGCCGCGATCTTCTCCAGCTCGGCCGCGAGCACGGCCTCGAAGAGCTTCTGCTTGTCCCCGAAGTAGGGGTAGATCCGCTCCTTGTTGACGCCCGCCCGCTCGGCGATCCGCGCCACCCGCGCGCCCTCGGGGCCGTACTCCGCGAATTCCGCCACGGCGGCGTCGAGCAGCAGCTGCTTCGTCCGTGCTGTGTCCCAGGCCATGGAGGCAGTCTAGCCCAATCCCAACCGGGTGGTTGGAATTCTGGGCGCGACTGTGCCACACTTCCAACCGTCCGGTTGGAGATGGACTCCGATCACGACCCCCGAGGAGAGATCCGCCATGTCCGCGAACGCTCCCGCCGCCGCCCCGGCCCCTTCGGCGCACCGGCGCGCGCTCATCACCTGGCTCGCCGTCTACCCCGTGATCACCCTCGTCCTGGGCCTGCTCGGGCCGCGGATCGCGACCCTGCCGCTGCTGCTGCGCACGCTGATCCTGACCGGCATCGTCGTCCCCGTCGCCGCGTACGTCCTCGTCCCGGCGCTGACCAAGGCGCACGCCCGCCTCTCCGCGCGGACGCCCCGCCCGTAGCCCCCCGTCGAGCGCGACGCCTCCCCCTCCGGGGCGCCGCGCTCGACAAAGAACCGGACGCGCCGGGGCGGGTCAGACGCGCGGGCCGAGGAACAGGCCGCCGCTCGCGTCGATCACCTGGCCGGTCACCCACCGGGAGGCGTCGGAGGCGAGGAAGGCGACGATGTCGGCCACGTCGTCGGGCCCGCCCAGCCGGTCGAGAGCCGTCATGCCGACGATCATCTCGGACAGGCCCGGCACCGCGTCGAAGACGACCCCGTTGGTCGCCGTCCTGGTGGCACCGGGGGCGACGGCGTTCACCGTGATGCCCCGGGGCCCGAGTTGGGCGGCGAGGGTCCGGCTCATCGTCTCGACCGCGCCCTTCGTCATGGCGAAGGACGTCTGTGTCGGGTTGGCCATCCGGGTCGCCACCGAGGAGACGGTGACGATCCGGCCGCCCTCGCGCATGAGCGGCAGCGCGCGCTCGACGATGAAGTACGGCGCCCGCACGTTCACCGCGAAGAGGTGGTCGAACTGCTCGCGGGTCGTCGCGCCGAGCGGACCGGCGGGCGCGGCCGCCGCGTTGTTGACGAGGATGTCGAGCGGGCGCCCGGCGAGCCCCGCCTCGACACCGTCGAAGAGCCTGTCCACGTCGCCGTCCAGGCCCAGTTCGGACTGGACGGCGAACGCGGTCCCGCCCTCGCGCTCGATCGCCTCGACCGTCGCCGCCGCCCCGCCCACGTCCGTCCCGAAGTGCACGGCGACCGTGGCCCCTTCAGCCGCTAGCCGGACCGCGACCGCCTGCCCGATGCCGCGCGACGCGCCTGTCACCAGGGCTGTTCTGCCCATGAGTTCACCCACGTCGCCACCTCGCCCATATGTGAGTCACTAACATAATGGTAGTGTCTACCACATGAGCGAGCGGCACCCAACTCTGCGCGAACGGCGGCGACTTGAGACGCGCGGCCTCATCCAGGCGCACGCGGTAAGGCTGTTCACCGACCGCGGCTACGACGAGGTGACGGTGGCCGACGTCGCCGAGGCCGCGGGTGTCTCGGCGATGACCGTCTACCGGCACTTCCCCACCAAGGAGGACCTCGTCCTCGTCGACCGGCCCGCCCGGATCATCGCCGAGCTGGTCGCGGCCTCTCCCCCGTCGCAGCCGCTGGTACGCCGCGTCGGCGGCGCGCTGGTCGAGGCGGCGAGGGCCCTCACCGGCGGGGATGGCGGGGACGGCGGAGACAGCCGGGAGGCGGACGAGCGCTTCCTGCTGGACTGCCTCCGCCTCATGGTCGCGACCCCTGCACTGCGGGCCCGCCACCTGGACAGCCAGTACGCCCTCCAGCAGGCGATCGTCGACGCCCTCGGCAGCTCGGGCTCCGCCCCCGACCCCGACGGCCCCGACCCCGACGCCGCCGACCCCGACCGTGGCTCAGGCCCCGAGGCCGACCGTGGCTCAGGCCCCGACCCCGACCCCACCGCCGACCCCGACGCCGCTTTCCGCGCCCAGGCCGCGACCAGCGCCTGCCTCGCCGCGATGCACACGGCGCTCACCCGCTGGGCCGAGGACGACGGGCGGACAGCGCTGCCCGACCTCATCGCCCGCGCGCTCACCGCGTCCTTCGGCGAGGGCGCGGTGGCCCCCCGCGAGGACCGTCGCGGGGGCTGACGGCGTCAGGTCGCCGGGAGCGTCATGACGGTGTCCCCTCCAGCCGATTCCCCGCGGGGACGGCGGGTGCCGGATCGGGCGGCGCGGCCCGGCGGCGGGGCAGCACCACGATCGCCACGGCCGCCGCGAGCACGAAAAGGCAGGCGGTGACGGCCAGGCCCAGCGCATAGCCGTCGTTGAGGGCGGCGGGGGTGCTGGGGTCGGCGGCCGCGCCGGTGCGGTGTGCGGCGACGGTGGCCAGGGCCGCCAGGCCGACGCAGGCGCCGAGTTGGCGGGCGCTGTTGAAGAGGCCGGAGGCCATGCCCGCCTCGCGGGCGGCCACGCCGGTGGTCGCGGCCGCGGCGACCGGGGCCAGCACCAGCCCGACGCCGACACCGGAGACGACGCAGGGGCCGAGCACGTCGGTGAGGAAGCCGCCGCCGGGGCTGATGAAGGCCAGCCAGCCCAGACCGGCGGAGGCCAGCAGGGCGCCGGGCACCAGGGCGGCCCGGGGGCCGCGTGCCGTGGTGACGCGGGTCGCGACGACGGAGCCCGCGACCAGGCTCGCGGAGAACGGCAGGAACGCGGCGCCGGTCGCGGCGGCGCCCATGCCCAGGACCTGCTGCATGTACAGGGACACGAAGTAGAACGCCGTGAACTGCCCGGCCGCGGCCAGGAAGACGAGCACGTTGGCCCCGGCCACCCAGCGGCTGCGCAGCAGGCCGAGGCGCAGCAGCGGCGCGGAGGTTCTGGATTCCGCGAGGACGAAGGCGGCCAGGAGCGCGGCCGCGGCGGCGAGGGTCGCCACGGTGGCCGGGGATCCCCATCCGCGGGTGTCGGTGCGGACGACGCCGAACACCAGCAGCCCGATTCCGCCGGTCGCCAGGACCGCGCCGAGCACGTCCGGCCGCTCGCGCCGGCCGGGCCGCGCTCCGGCGGGCACGCCCGCCAGGACCAGCGCGAGGGCCGCCGCCACGATGGGCAGGTTGATCAGCATGACCCAGCGCCACCCGGCGTACTGGGTCAGCAGGCCGCCCGCCAGCACGCCCAGCGCTCCGCCCGCCGCGTTCACTGCGCTCCACACGCCGAGCGCCCGGACCCGCCGGGGCCCCTCGGAGAAGGTCGTGGTGAGCATGCCCAGCGCGGCGGGTGCGGCCGCGGCGGCGCCGATCCCCTGACCGGCGCGTGCGGCGATCAGCTGCCAGGGCGCCTGGGCCAGCCCGCCCGCGAGCGAGCACAGTCCGAAGACGGCCAGGCCCGCCACGAACAACCGGCGGTGGCCGTACAGGTCGCAGGCGCGGCCTCCCAGGAGCAGGAGTCCGCCGAAGGTGAGCGCGTAGACGTGCACGACCCACGACAGGTCGAGCGGCGCGAAGCCCAGCGCGGTGCGGATCGCGGGCAGTGCGACGTTGACCACCGACATGTCCAGGGCGAAGGCGAACTGGGCGACGGCCGCTGCCGCAAGGACCACGCCGGGTCGCCCCCGTGAGTTTTTATACATGTATAGAAACTAGCGCCGGTGACCGCCGCTGTCGACACCTGGGGAAGGATGGGGGCATGCCGCAGCCGTCCGTACCGCGCAGATCCCCCGGCCGACCTCCCCGCATCTCCCGCGCGGAGGTCATCGCGACGGCCCGCCGGATCGTGACCGAGGAAGGCGTGGACCGGCTGACCATGCGGCGGCTGGCCACGGAGGTCGGCAGCACGCCGATGGCCCTCTACCACCACGTCCGCGACAAGGACGAACTCCTCGTCCTGCTGCTCGACGACTACGCCGCGCGGGCGCTGCGCCGTCCCGAACTGCCCGACCATCCGCGCGAGCGGGTCGTCGTCGCCGCCGCCGCGATCCACGAGGCGCTCGCCGCCTGCCCCTGGATCGTGGAGGTGCTCACGGCCGACGACCTGATGTCGACATCGGCGCTGTGGTTCGTCGAGCAGATCGTGGACGGCCTGGTCGGCTGCGGGCTGTCCCCCGAGCGGGCCGTGCACGGCTACCGGGCGATCTGGTACTACACCGCCGGAGAGATCGTGGTCCGGGCGACGGCGGCCCGGCGGCGCGAGGGCGACGACCGCGCGACCTACCGGGAGCAGGTCTTCGGCGAGATCGACCCGGACGAGCTGCCCCGGCTGGCGCAGGTCGCGGACCGCTGGGCCGCGCTGACCGCCGAGGACACCTACCGGGACGGGCTCCGGGCCCTGGTGGCCGGTCTCCTCGCCCCCGGCTGACGGTCCTCCGCCGACCGGGGGCGTACGGGCGGGGCGTACGGGCGGGCGCCCTCAGCCCCTCTCAGCCCCTCTCGGCCGCGACCGTACCGGCGTGCTCGCGCTCCGGCTCCGGCCCCGGCGCCGACTGCGACGCCGACCGCGGCTCCCGCTCGGACTGCGGCTCCCGCTCCGACTGCGGCTGCGGCTCCGGCTCCCGCCGCGCCGGACCGGTCTGCTTCGGCAGCAGGACGGACAGGAGCAGGGCGAGCGCCATCACGCCGGCCGCGCAGAGGAACACCCAGTGGGTGGCGGTGACGAAGCCGTGTACGGCCTCGGTCCGCGCCGCGCCGGTGAGGTGGGTGATCGCGCCCGTCGTCGAGCCGGGCACGTGGGCCGCGTACACCCGGGCCAGCACCGTACCGAAGAGGGCCGTGCCCAGCGCGCTGCCCAGCGTCTGGAAGAAGCGGGTGGCGGTGGTGGCCACGCCCAACTGGTGCGCCGGGGCGGTCTCCTGGGCGAGCTGGACGAGCTGGCCGAGGAGTTGCCCGAAGCCGAGGCCGAGCAGCAGCATCTCGCCGCGCAGGAACCACAGGCCGGTGCTCGCGCCGCTCGTCGACAGCAGGGCCAGGGCGAGCGTCGCGGTCGCCGTGCCCGACACCACGAAGGTCCGGGTGGTCCAGCCCCGGCGGGCCAGCCGTCCCGAGGTGAGGCCGACGGCGGCCATGCCGAGCGCCATGGGGATCAGGTACAGGCTCGCCTGGGTCGCGGCGACGCCCCGGGCGAGTTGCAGATACATCAGGACGTAGACGATCGAGCCGGTCAGGGCGACGCCGAGCAGGCCCTGGAGTGCGAAGGAGCTGCGCAGCACCGGGTGCTTGAGGAGCGACAGCGGCAGGATCGGTTCCGGCGCGGTCGCCTGCCGCCGGAGGAAGAGCGCGAGGAGCAGGATCGCGGCGCCGATGAGCCCGAGGATCACGGCCGAGGACCAGGCGTATTGCGTGCCGCCCCACTCCGTCACCAGCAGGAGCGCGGCGGCGAAGGCGGCCGCGAGGGCGGCGCCGAGGAAGTCGATGCGGCGGGCGACGGTCTGCCGCGGCAGGCGCAGGGCCCAGGCGAGGGCGACGACGACGGCGACGCCGAACGGCAGGTTGATGTAGAAGATCCAGCGCCAGTCGGCGTGGTCGGCGAGGGTGCCGCCGAGGACCGGGCCGAGCGCCATGCCCGCTCCGGCGATCACGCCGCCCATGTTGCCGCCGTTCGAGCCCTTCTTCCCGGCGGCGGCCATGAGCTGGGCCAGAACGACCAGGGTGACGCTCATCAGGCCGCCGCCGCCGATGCCCTGCAGCGCCCGGAAGGCGATCAGCTCGCCCATCGTCCGGGCCGCGCCGCAGAGGGCGGAACCGGCGAGGAAGACCGTCAGGGAGCCGAGCAGGACGCGCTTGGCGCCGATGACGTCGCAGAGCTTGCCGTACAGCGGCAGGACGGCGGTGGCCGCCAGGCTGTACGCGCTGATCAGCCAGGGGATGCGGTCCACCCCGTGGACGGGGTCGAGGTCGCGGGCGATCGGCACGGTCGCCGCCGAGACGATCTGCATGTCCAGGACGGCGAGGATCACGGTCGCCAGGCAGGCGACGAGGGCGACGGTCCGCTGGGCGGGAGTCATGGGTGAAGGGGCCATGCGGCCACCCTGGCAGATATTTGTGTACCGGGTCAATATTTCATCCGGGCTCAAATTTGATCCTGGTAAGGTGAGCTTCATGACCGAACCCCTGGGGCTGCGCGAGCGCAAGAAGCGGGAGACCGCGCTGCGGATCTGGCGGACCGCCATCGCCCTCTTCATCGAGCGGGGCTTCGACAAGGTGTCGGTGGCGGAGATCGCCGAGGCCGCGGACGTCTCGAAGATGACGGTCTTCAACTACTTCGGCACCAAGGAAGACCTGATCTTCCGGCCCATGGAGGAGCACACCGGCGACCTGGCCCGCGCGGTACGCGAACGGCCGCCGGGCGAATCCGCGGTGGCGGCGGTGCACCGGCACTTCCTGGAGAAGCTGGCGGAGCGCGACGCGTCGATCGGGATGAGCCCCGACCCGCTGAACGTCCGCGTCCGCGAACTGATCCTGGCGACACCGGCGTTGCTGACCCGCACCTACGCCTGGAGCGCCAGGAGCACGCGCCTGCTCGCGGACGAACTCGTCGCCGAGGCGGGCGGGGAGCCCGCGGACGAGGCGCTCGCGCGCTGCGCGGCCATGCAGATCGCCGCGGCCCGCGTCTCCCTCCAGGACGAGATCCACCGGCGCCGCAGCGAGGGCGAGTCCGTCGACGACATCCACCCGGTCGTGGCCGCGCTCGCGCAGGAGGTCTTCGCGCTCGTGGAGAACGGGCTGGGCGCGTACGCGGTCCGCCGCTGAGGACCGCCGCCGGGTGCGCGTTTCGGGCGCGCCGGGCCACCGTACGGCGCTACGGTTCAACGAAGGGCGGAGCGGCGGGCGTTGGAGGGAGCCGGATGTTCGGGTTGGAGCTGGCGGTCGGGTACGTGTTCGCGTGGGCGGTCCGCAAGGCCCGCAGGGCGGCGGGTACGGCCGACGAGATCGTGGACCAGGCGGTGGACGCGGGCATCGAGCGCGTGCACCGGCTCGTGACCGAACGCATCTGCGGCGACGGCACGTTGGCCCGCGTGGAGGAGGAAGCCGCCTCCGGCGCCGCGGAGTTGTCCCCGCGCACCCGCCAGCGGCTGCAACTGGCCCTGGAGGACGAGGTCGAGCGCGACCCCGCCTTCGCCCAGGCCCTTCAGGAGGCGGTGGCCGCCGCGAAGGCCGCGCAGGGCACGTCCGTCAGCGCGTCGGGCGACGGCATCGCGGTCGGCGGCGACGTCACGGTCCGGGCGGAGGGCGCGGGCTCGGTGGCCGCCCTGCGCATGGGTGACGTGACGGTCGGCACGCCTCCGCCGGCGAGCCCGCCCGCCGCTCCCTGAACGTAGCGTTCACCCCGCCGGGGCCGCCTCCCGGTAGCGCCCCGGCGTCGTACCGAACTCGCGGCTGAAGGCGTGCGAGAGGGCGTACGGCGTGCCGTAGCCGACCCGGCGGGCGACCGCGGCCAGCGGGTCGGAGGTGTCGCGCAGGAGGGTGGCGGCGAGGGTGAGGCGCCACCAGGTCAGGTAGCCCATCGGAGGGCGGCCCACCAGGCCGGTGAAGCGGCGCGCGAGGGTGGCGCGGGAGACCCCGATCCCGGCGGCGAGGCGGTCGTTGGTCCATCCGGCGGCCGGGTTCGAGTGCAGGGCGCGGAGCGCGGCGGCGGCCACCGGGTCGCCGAGCACCGCGGGCCAGACGCCCTTCGTGTCCTCGGCCAGCCACGCGCGGATCATGTAGACGAGCAGCAGATCCAGCAGGCTCGGCACCGCGACGCACGCCCCGGGCTGCCGCTCCCCCAGCTCCTGCCCCAGCAGGTCGACGGCGGCCCGGAGCGCGGGATGCCCGCCGACCTTGTGCGGGAGGTGCACGACCTGCGGCAGTTCGGCCATGAGCGGGTGCATCCGGCTGCGGTCGAGCCGGTATTTCCCGCACAGCATCTGCACCTCCCCGGCGCCCGGGGCACCCGTCTCGCGCCATCGCTCGAAGGGCACGGCCTCCTCCGGTACGACGGCCTCGCCACCGGCGTGGGCGAGTACGTGCCCCGCACCGTGCGGCAGCAGCACCACGTCACCCGTGCCGAGCGGCAGCGGGGGCCCGCCGTCCTCGGGCACGAGCCGGCATCCCCCCTTGAGCACGACGTGGAAGCCCGCCCCGGCGTACGGGGCGAACCGGGTGGCCCACCTCCCGCCGGCCTCCACACGGGTCGAGGACGCACGCCCGAGGCGTACGGCGGCGATCGCGTCGCTCACGACATCCATCGCGCCAGCGTACCGAGGCGCCGCAGGCGTGAGACGTACACGTATCCGCATGAGCCGGACGGGCATTGAGCGCATCACCCCGCGCTTCCTAGGGTCGCTCGCATGGACACCGAGAACGCACAGCGCCTCCGGCTGGGGGACGTGGAGATCATCCGGCTCGTGGAGTGGCAGGGGCCGTACGCGCCCGCCCGCACGCTGGTCCCGGACGCCCCGGCGCGGCTGTGGAAGGAGCACGAGGACCGACTCGCCCCGGACCACTGGCGGCCGGACGGCGACCAGGCGGTGGTCGCGCTCCAGACGTGGGTCCTGCGCAGCGGCGGCACGACGATCGTGGTGGACCCGGGGGTGGGCGACGACCGCGAGCGGCCGGGCTCACCGATGTTCCACCACCGCCGCAGCGACCTCCTCGACCGGCTGACCCGGCAGGCGGGCATCCGCCCCGCGGACGTCGACCTCGTCGTCAACACCCACCTCCACGCCGACCACGTCGGCGGCAACACCACCGGCCCCGCGGGCGGTTGGACCCCGGCCTTCCCCAACGCCCGCTACCTGCTGCCCGCCGCCGACGACTTCCACTTCGGCCCGTCGAACTCCTACGGGGGCGGGCGGCGCCTCGACGACCGACTCCTCTACCAGGACAGCATCGCCCCGCTCCACCGGGCCGGACAGGCCCAGCTGTGGCACGGCACCCACCGCATCGACGCCCGCCTCACCCTGGAGTCCACCCCCGGCCACACCCCCGGCTCGTCCGTCCTCCACCTCGACTCCGCGGGCGAACGCGCCGTCTTCGCAGGCGACTTGCTGCACTCCCCCGTCCAGATCCTCGCCCCCGAGTGCAGCAGCTGCCTCTGCCTGGCCCCGGCCCGGGCCGCCACCTCCCGCCGCCGCATCCTCGAACGTGCCGCGGACACCCGCGCGTTGCTCGTCCCCGCGCACTTCGCCGGTGCGGGGGCGGTAGAAGTCCGCCGCGCGGGCGGCGCGTTCACCTTCGGGGAGTGGGCCGCCTGAACGCCGACGGGGCGCGGGTCCCGGAGGACCCGCGCCCCGTGCGGACGGAGAACAGCCGCTACCGGACGAACACCCCCGCCTTGTCCGCGAGGTCGAGGAAGTACTGCGGGGCGAGGCCCAGGACCAGGGTCACCGCGACGCCCAGGGCGATCGCGGTGGACGTCAGGGGGGAGGGGACGGCCACCGTGGGGCCGTCCGGCTTGGGCTCGCTGAAGAACATCAGGACGATCACGCGGATGTAGAAGAACGCCGCGATCGCGGACGAGATCACGCCGACGATGACCAGCGGCATCGCGCCGCCCTCCGAGGCCGCCTTGAAGACGGCGAACTTCCCCGCGAAGCCGGACGTCAGGGGGATGCCGGCGAAGGCGAGGAGGAAGACCGCGAAGACCGCCGCGACCAGCGGGGAGCGGCGGCCGAGGCCGGCCCAGCGGGAGAGGTGGGTGGCCTCGCCGCCCGCGTCGCGGACCAGGGTGACGACGGCGAAGGCGCCGAGCGTCACGAAGGAGTAGGCGGCGAGGTAGAAGAGGACGGAGGAGATGCCGTTCGGCGTTGTCGCGATGACGCCCGCGAGGATGAAGCCCGCATGGGCGATCGACGAGTAGGCCAGCAGGCGCTTGACGTCGGTCTGGGTCACCGCGATGACCGCGCCGGCCAGCATCGTGAGGATCGCGACGCCCCACATGACCGGGCGCCAGTCCCAGCGCATGCCGGGCAGGACGACGTAGAGCAGCCGGAGCAGCGCGCCGAACGCGGCGACCTTGGTGGCCGAGGCCATGAAGCCGGTCACCGGCGTCGGGGCGCCCTGGTAGACGTCCGGGGTCCACATGTGGAAGGGCACCGCGCCGACCTTGAAGAGCAGGCCCATGGCGACCATCGCGAGGCCGATGAGCAGCAGCGCGTCGTTGCCGGTGGTGTTGGCCAGCGCCGGGGTCATGGGCGCGGTGCCGTCCACGACGGACGAGATGCCGCTGTACGTGACCGTGCCGGAGTAGCCGTAGAGGAGCGCGATGCCGAAGAGGAAGAAGGCCGACGAGAAGGCGCCCAGCAGGAAGTACTTGACGGCGGCTTCCTGCGACATCAGGCGGTTGCGGCGGGCCAGCGCGCACAGGATGTACAGCGGCAGCGAGAAGACCTCAAGGGCGACGAAGAGCGTCAGCAGGTCGTTCGCGGCCGGGAAGACGAGCATGCCGCCGATGGCGAACATCAGCAGCGGGAAGACCTCGGTGCTGGTGAACCCGGCCCGGACGGCGGCCTTCTCCTGGTCGCTGCCGGGGACGGCGGAGCCCTGCGCGGCGAAGGAGTCGACGCGGTTGCCGTGCGCCCGGGGGTCCAGGCGGCGTTCGGCGAAGGTGAAGACGGCGACCAGGCCGACCAGCAGGATCGTGCCCTGGAGGAACAGCGCGGGGCCGTCCACCGCGACCGCGCCCATCGCCGCGATGTGGGCCTTGGTGGTGCCGTAGCCCTTCTCGGCGAGGGCCACGACCGCCGCGAAGGACGCGGCCAGGCCCACCGCGGCCAGGCCGACCTGCGCGGTGTAGCGGGAGCGGCGCGGCAGGAAGGCCTCGACCAGGACGCCGAGCGCCGCGACCCCGAAGACGATCAGGACCGGCGAGAGCTGGGCGTACTCGATGTGCGGGGAGGGGAACTTGTCGGTGGATGCCGCCGCCGTCCACAGGCTGTGGACAGCGGGGCCCGTGGCACTTGCGCTCACTTCTTCGCCTCCAGCGCGGGCTTGGGGTCGGTCTTGTGCACGTCGGAGAGCGTGTGGTGCACCGACGGGTTGACGATGTCGGTGACCGGCTTCGGATAGACGCCGAGGAAGAGCAGCAGCGCGATCAGCGGTGCGACCACCAGCAGTTCACGTGCCTTGAGGTCGGACATGCCCTCGATGCCGGCCTTGACCGGGCCGGTCATCGTGCGCTGGTAGAGCACCAGCACGTACAGCGCGGCGAGCACGATGCCCAGCGTGGCGACGATACCGATCGCCGGGTAGCGGCTGAACGTGCCGACCAGCACCAGGAATTCGCTCACGAAGGGCGCGAGCCCCGGCAGCGAGAGGGTGGCGAGCCCGCCGATCAGGAAGGTGCCGGCGAGCACCGGGGCGACCTTCTGCACCCCGCCGAAGTCGGCGATCAGGCGCGAGCCGCGCCGGGTGATGAGGAAGCCCGCGACGAGCATCAACGCGGCGGTGGAAATACCGTGGTTGACCATGTAGAGCGTCGCGCCGGACTGGCCCTGGCTGGTCATCGCGAAGATGCCCAGGATGATGAAGCCGAAGTGCGACACGGACGCGTACGCGATCAGCCGCTTGATGTCGCGCTGGCCCACGGCGAGCAGCGCGCCGTAGACGATGCTGATGAGCGCGAGCACCAGGATCACCGGCGTGGCCCACTTGGACGCCTCCGGGAAGAGCTGGAGGCAGAAGCGCAGCATCGCGAAGGTGCCGACCTTGTCGACGACCGCGGTGATGAGGACGGCGACCGGCGCGGTGGACTCCCCCATCGCGTTGGGCAGCCAGGTGTGCAGCGGCCACAGCGGGGCCTTCACCGCGAAGGCGAAGAAGAAGCCCAGGAAGAGCCAGCGTTCGGTGGAGGTCGCGATGTCGAGCTTGCCGTCGGCGCGGGCCTGGAGGATCTCCGGGAGGGAGAAGGTGCCGGTGCCGAGCTGGTGCGCGGTGACGGTGTAGAGGCCGATCACCGCGGCGAGCATGATCAGGCCGCCCGCGAGGTTGTAGAGCAGGAACTTCACGGCCGCGTAGGAGCGTTGGCGGGCCGCCTCCTCCTCGCCAGCCGCGTGCGCCCGGTCGCCGAAGCCGCCGATGAGGAAGTACATCGGGATGAGCATGGCTTCGAAGAAGATGTAGAAGAGGAAGACGTCCGTGGCCTCGAACGACAGCACCACCATGGCCTCGACGAGCAGGATCAGCGCGAAGAAGCCCTGTGTGGGCCGCCAGCGCCTGCTGGTCTCCTCCAGGGGGTCGGCGTCGTGCCAGCCGGCGAGCATCACGAACGGGATGAGCAGCGCGGTGAGCGCGACCATCACCGCCCCGATGCCGTCGACGCCGAGGTCGTAGCGGAGCCCGAAGTCCTTGATCCAGGCGTGCGACTCGGTCAGCTGGTAGCGGGCGCCGTCCGGGTCGAAGCGGACCAGGACGACGGCCGCGAGGACCAGCGTCGCGAGTGCGAAGAGCAGCGCCGTGTACTTGGCGGCGGTCTTCCGCGCCGCCGGCACCGCCGCGGTGACCACGGCACCGGCCGCGGGGACCACGGCGGTCACGGTCAGGAGTGGGAAGGACATCGTCAGACCGCCCTCATGAGAAGAGTCGCGGCCACCAGCACCGCGGTGCCGCCGAGCATCGAGACGGCGTACGAGCGCACGTAGCCGTTCTGCAGCTTGCGCAGCCGTCCCGACAGGCCGCCGACGGAGGCGGCGGTGCCGTTGACGACGCCGTCGACCAGCGAGTGGTCGAGGTAGACGAGCGAGCGGGTCAGGTGCTCGCCGCCGCGGACCAGTACGACGTGGTTGAAGTCGTCCTGGAGCAGGTCCCTGCGGGCCGCCCGGGTCAGCAGCGAGCCGCGCGGCGCGACCTCGGGGACGGACCGGCGCCCGTACATCAGCCAGGCGATGCCGACGCCGACGACCAGGCACACCATGGTCGCCGCTGTCACCGTCAGCGTGCTGAGCGGCGAGTCGCCCTCGTTGTGCCCCGTGACCGGCTCCAGCCAGTGCAGGAAGCGGGAGTTGAGGCTGAAGATCGCACCGGCGAAGACCGAACCGAAGGCCAGGATGATCATCGGGATCGTCATCGAGGACGGCGACTCGTGCGGGTGCGGCTCGTGGCCCTCCGCGTCCGGCTGCCAGCGCTTCTCGCCGAAGAAGGTCATGAGCATCACGCGGGTCATGTAGAACGCGGTGATCGCCGCGCCCAGCAGGGCCGCGCTGCCCAGGATCCAGCCCTCGGTGCCGCCCTTGGCGTAGGCGGCCTCGATGATCTTGTCCTTGGAGAAGAAGCCGGACAGGCCCGGGAAGCCGATGATCGCGAGGTAGCCGAAGGTGAAGGTCCAGAAGGTGATCGGCATGTACTTGCGCAGGCCGCCGTAGCGGCGCATGTCGACCTCGTCGTTCATACCGTGCATGACCGAGCCCGCGCCGAGGAACAGCCCGGCCTTGAAGAAGCCGTGCGTGACCAGGTGCATGATCGCGAAGACGTAGCCGATCGGGCCGAGGCCCGCGGCCATGATCATGTAGCCGATCTGCGACATCGTCGATCCGGCGAGCGCCTTCTTGATGTCGTCCTTGGCGCAACCGACGATCGCACCGAACAGCAGCGTGACCGCGCCGACGGTGACCACCGCGGTCTGCGCGGCGGGCGCGGCGTTGAAGATCGCACCGGAGCGGGTGATGAGGTAGACGCCCGCGGTCACCATGGTCGCGGCGTGGATGAGGGCCGAGACCGGGGTCGGGCCCTCCATCGCGTCGCCGAGCCAGGACTGCAGCGGCACCTGCGCCGACTTGCCGCACGCGGCGAGCAGCAGCATGAAGCCGATACCGGTGATCGTCGCGTGCTGGGTGGCCGACGCGTCCTGCGCCCTGGGCAGCACCTCGTTGAAGGCGAACGACCCGAAGGTGGTGAACATCAGCATGATCGCGACCGACAGGCCGATGTCGCCGACGCGGTTGACGATGAAGGCCTTCTTCGCCGCGGTCGCCGCGCTCGGCTTGTGCTGCCAGAAGCCGATCAGCAGGTACGAGGCGAGGCCCACGCCCTCCCAACCCGCGTACAGCAGCAGGTAGTTGTCGGCGACGACCAGCAGCAGCATCGCCGCGAGGAAGAGGTTGAGGTAGCCGAAGAAGCGGCGGCGGCGCTCGTCGTGCGCCATGTAGCCGATCGAGTAGACGTGGATGAGCGTGCCCACGCCGGTGATCAGCAGCACGAACGTCATCGACAGCTGGTCGAGCTGGAAGCCGACGTCGGCCTGGAAGCCGTCGACCGGCACCCAGGTGAACAGGTGGGAGTGCAGGGCGCGGTCGTCCGCGCTCTTGCCCAGCATGTTGACGAACAGGACCGCACCGAGGACGAAGGACAGCAGGGCGAGCAGCGTGCCGAGCAGGTGGCCGGTGCGGTCCAGCCGCCGGCCTCCGGTCAGCAGCACGCCCGCGCCGAGCAGCGGCGCCGCGACGAGCAGTCCGATCAGGGTTTCCACTGTCGCAGCCCCTCTACAGCTTCATCAGATTGGCGTCGTCGACCGAGGCCGAGTGGCGCGAACGGAAGATCGACACGATGATCGCGAGCCCCACCACGACCTCGGCCGCGGCGACCACCATCGTGAAGAACGCGATGACCTGCCCGTCGAGGTTGCCGTGCAGCCGGGAGAAGGTGACGAAGGCCAGGTTGCAGGCGTTCAGCATCAGCTCCACGCACATGAAGACCACGATCGCGTTGCGCCGGATCAGGACCCCGGCGGCGCCGATGGTGAACAGCAGCGCGGCCAGGTAAAGGTAGTTGGCCGGATTCACTTGGCACCCTCCTCGGCCTGGTCGTTGTCCGCCCCGTCACTGCCGTTGGCCTTCGCGCCCGAGGTGACCGCGGGCCGGGACGGCAGGTCGACCTCGCGCTCCAGCCAGCGGGTCGCGCTCTGGTCGAGACCGGCCAGCCGCTCCATCGCGTCGCCGGACACGTCGCGGATCTGGCCGCGCTCGCGCAGCGTCGCGCTGACCGACAGCTCGGAGATCGAGCCGTCCGGCAGCAGCGCCGGGATGTCGACCGCGTTGTGCCGGGCGTACGTGCCGGGCGCCGGCAGCGGGGTGACGTGGCCGCCCTCGCGGAAGCGGGCCTCGGCCAGCTCCCGCTGGGTGCGGCGCTCCTCGGTGCGCTCCCGGTGGGTGAGCACCATCGCGCCGACGGCCGCGGTGATGAGCAGCGCGCCGGTGAGCTCGAAGGCCCACACGTACTGCGAGAAGAGCAGGTGCGCGAGGCCCTGGACGTTGCCGCCGTCCGCGGCGCTCGCCGCGCCCGTGCCCTCGAAGGTGTCGAGGGAGGCGTTGGAGATGCCGGCGATGAGCAGGATGCCGAAGCCGATCCCGCACAGCGCGGCCATCCAGCGCTGGCCCTTGAGCGTCTCCTTCAGCGAGTCGGCCGCGGTGATGCCGACGAGCATGACGACGAAGAGGAAGAGCATCATGATCGCGCCGGTGTAGACGACGATCTGCACGATGCCGAGGAAGTACGCGCCCTGCGCCAGGTAGAAGACGGCGAGCACGATCATCGTGCCGGCCAGCGACAGGGCGCTGTGGATCGACTTCTTCATCAGCACGGTGGCCAGGGCCCCGAGCACGGCGACCGTGCCCAGGATCCAGAACTGCACGGCCTCGCCGGTGGAGGTCTTGGACGCGGCGTCCGCGGCGAGGGTCACAGCGGTGGCGGCGCTCATGCCTCCGCCCCCGTTCCGGCCGGGGCCGCACCGCCGGGGGCCGGGGCGACCTCGGCGTCCTTGACGTCGGCCACGCTCTCGTCGGGCTTCTCGCCCTTGGAGACCGCGACCTGCCGCTCGGTGCCGGGCGCCGCCTCGGTGACCAGGCCGCGGTAGTAGTCGCCCTCGTCCATGCCGGGGAAGATCGCGTGCGGCGACTCGACCATGCCCTCGGTGAGGCCGGAGAGCAGCTGCTCCTTGGTGAAGATCAGCGACTCGCGGGTGCGGTCGGCGAGTTCGTACTCGTTGGTCATCGTCAGCGCGCGGGTCGGGCACGCCTCGATGCACAGCCCGCACAGGATGCAGCGGGCGTAGTTGATCTGGTAGACGCGGCCGTAGCGCTCACCGGGCGAGTAGCGCTCCTCGTCGGTGTTGTCCGCGCCCTCCACGTAGATCGCGTCCGCCGGGCAGGCCCACGCGCACAGCTCGCAGCCGACGCACTTCTCCAGCCCGTCCGGATGCCGGTTGAGCTGGTGACGGCCGTGGAAGCGGGGCGCCGTGGGCTTCTTGTACTCCGGGTACTGCTCGGTCAGCCGCTTCTTGAACATGGCCTTGAAGGTCACGCCGAAGCCTGCGACCGGGCCGAGGAACTCAGGCATCGCCGTCCTCCTGCTTCTCCTGCTCCGGGGCGTCCTGGCCGGATGCTCCGACGAGTTGGGGCTCCGCGCGGCTGGGTCGCCGCGGCGCCCGCTGCACCTGCTGTCCGGGCAGCGGCGGTACGGGGTAGCCGCCGGCCATCGGGTCGAACCGCTCCGGCGGGGCGAGCTGCCCGCCCTCGGGCGGCCGGCTCTGCTCCTCGCGTTCGCGGAAGAGGTCGGCGAGCAGCGAGACCAGCAGCAGCACAAGGACGGCGCCGCCGACGTACAGCACGATCTTGGTGGAGCTGTAGTCCTCGTTGCGCATCGCGCGGACAGCGGCGACGAGCATCAGCCACACCATGGAGACCGGGATGAGGATCTTCCAGCCGATCTTCATCAGCTGGTCGTAGCGCACCCGGGGGAGCGTGCCGCGCAGCCAGATGAAGAAGAAGAGCAGCAGCTGCACCTTGATGACGAACCACAGCATGGGCCACCAGCCGTGGTTGGCGCCCTCCCAGAAGCTGCTGATCGGGTACGGGGCGCGCCAGCCGCCGAGGAAGAGGGTCGTCGCGACCGCGGAGACCGTCACCATGTTGACGTACTCGGCGAGCATGAACAGCGCGAACTTGATCGAGCTGTACTCGGTGTTGAAGCCGCCGACGAGGTCGCCCTCGGACTCGGGCATGTCGAACGGGGCCCGGTTGGTCTCACCGATCATCGTGCAGATGTAGACCAGGAAGGACACCGGCAGCAGCGCCAGGTACCAGCGGTCGTGCTGGGCGTTGACGATCGTCGACGTCGACATCGACCCGGAGTAGAGGAAGACCGCGGCGAAGGACAGGCCCATCGCGATCTCGTAGGAGATCATCTGGGCCGACGCGCGCAGGCCGCCGAGCAGCGGGTAGGTCGAGCCGGACGACCAGCCGGCGAGCACGATGCCGTAGATGCCGACCGAGGCCGTGGCCAGGATGTAAAGGATGCCGATCGGCAGGTCGGTCAGCTGGAGCGCGGTGCGCTGGCCGAAGATGGAGACCTCGTTGTCGGCCGGGCCGAAGGGGATCACCGCGAAGGCCATGAACGCGGGGATCGCCGCCACGACCGGCGCGAGGACGAACACCACCTTGTCGGCCCGCTTGACGGTGATGTCCTCCTTGAGCATGAGCTTCACACCGTCGGCGAGCGACTGGAGCATGCCCCAGGGGCCGTGCCGGTTGGGGCCGATGCGCAGCTGCATCCACGCGACGACCTTGCGCTCCCACACGATGGAGAAGAGCACGGTCAGCATCGCGAAGGCGAAGCAGAAGACCGCCTTGAGGAGGATCAGCCACCACACGTCGTCGCCGAAGAACGACAGGTTCTCGGCGGTGGCGGCCAGTTGGCTGACGGCCGGTTGGCTGCTCATGACGTGACCTCCTGGCCCTGCGCGGCAGCGGCGATCGCGACGACCTGTCCGGGGAGGGCGCCCACGTCGGAAGCGACGCCGGAGCCCGTCGAGTTGAGCGGCAGCCAGACCACGCGGTCGGGCATCGGGGTGACGGCCAGCGGCAGCGTGGTCGCCCCCGCGGGTCCCGTCACCGTCAGCAAGTCGCCTGCGGCGACGCCCAGTTCGGCGGCCGTCGCGGCGGACAGCCGGGCCACCGCGGCGTGCCGGGTGGCGGCGAGCGCGTCGTCGCCCTCCTGGAGCCGGCCCCGGTCGAGCAGTAGCCGGTGCCCGGCGAGCACCGCCTGGCCCGGCTCCGGGCGGGGCAGCGGCACCGAGGAGTCCAGCGGCGCGGCCGCGTACGGGCCGGACCATCCGGCGAGCCGGTCCAGTTCGATCCGCGCGGACCGCACGTCGGCCAGGCCGAGCGCCACGTCCATCCGGTCGGCGAGCATCGTCAGGACGCGGGCGTCGGAGAGCTGGTGGCGCGCGGTGGCCTGGTCGGGCTTGATCGCGGTCTCGAACATCCGCGCCCTGCCCTCCCAGTTGAGGAAGGTGCCGGCCTTCTCGGCGACCGCGGCCACCGGCAGCACCACGTCGGCGCGCTCGGTGACCTCGCTCGGCCGCTGCTCCAGGCTCACCACGAAGCCCGCCGCGTCCAGCGCCGCGCGGGCGGCCGCCGGGTCGGGCAGGTCCGCGAGCTCGACGCCGCCGACGACCAGCGCGCCCAGCTCACCGCTCGCGGTGGCCTGGAGGATCTCGCCGGTGTCGCGGCCGTAGCGGCCGGACAGCGTCGGCAGGCCCCAGACCCGGGCGACCTCGTCGCGGGCCCGCGGGTCGCTCACCGGGCGGCCGCCGGGCAGCAGCCCGGGCAGCGCGCCCGCCTCGACCGCGCCGCGCTCGCCGGCCCGGCGCGGGATCCACGCCAGGGCCGCGCCGGTCGCGGCGGCGAGCCGGATGACGGCGGTGTAGCCGCCGGACACGGTCGCGAGCCGCTCGCCGACCAGGATGACCGCGCCCTCCTTGCGGAGCGCGTCGGCCGCCGCCCGCCCGGCCTCGTCGAGGCCGACGCCGCCGGCGAGCGCGTCCATCCACTCCGGTTCCGTGCCGGGGGCGGCGGGCAGCAGGATGCCGCCGGCCTTCTCCAGGCCGCGGGTGGCGTGGGTGGCCAGCGCGTACGCCTGCTGCTTGCGCTTGCGGTGGGCCTTGCGCAGCCGCAGGAAGACGCCGGGGGCCTCCTCCTCCGACTCCAGTCCGGCGAGCAGGACGGCGGGGGCCGCCTCCAGCGCGCGGTTGGTCACGCCCGTGCTGTCCAGGTCCAGGCCGCGTCCGGCGACCGCGGAGGCCAGGAAGTAGGCCTCCTCGGCGGAGTGCGGGCGGGCCCGGAAGTCCACGTCGTTGGTGCCGAGCACGACCCGGGCGAATTTCGCGTACGCGTACGCGTCCTCGACCGTGACCCGGCCGCCCGGCAGCACCGCCGCCCGGCCGTGCGCCGCGCCGAGCCCGGCAGCGGCGGCGGCCAGCGCCTCCGGCCAGGAGGCGGGGGCGAGTTCACCGTCGGCGCCGCGCACCAGCGGGTGGGTGAGGCGCTCGGGCCGCTGCGCGTAGCGGAAGCCGAAGCGGCCCTTGTCGCACAGCCACTCCTCGTTGACCTCCGGGTCGTTCGAGGCCAGGCGCCGCAGCACCTTGCCGCGCCGGTGGTCGGTGCGGGTGGCGCAGCCGCCCGCGCAGTGCTCGCACACCGACGGCGACGACACCAGGTCGAAGGGCCGCGACCGGAAGCGGTACGCGGCCGAGGTGAGCGCGCCCACCGGGCAGATCTGGATGGTGTTGCCGGAGAAGTACGACTCGAAGGGGTCGCCCGCGCCGATGCCGACCTGCTGGAGCGCCCCGCGCTCCAGCAGCTCGATCATCGGGTCGCCCGCGACCTGGTTGCTGAAGCGCGTGCAGCGTGCGCACAGCACGCAGCGCTCGCGGTCCAGCAGCACCTGCGCGGAGATCGGCACCGGCTTCTCGTACGTGCGCTTCCTGCCGTCGAAGCGCGAGTCGGAGTCGCCGTGGCTCATCGACTGGTTCTGCAGCGGGCACTCGCCGCCCTTGTCGCACACCGGGCAGTCCAGCGGGTGGTTGATGAGCAGCAGCTCCATCACGCCGCGCTGCGCCTTCTCGGCGACGGGCGAGGTGAGCTGGGTGGTCACCACCATGCCGTCGGTGCAGGTGATCGTGCAGGACGCGACGGGCTTGCGCTGCCCCTCGATCTCCACGATGCACTGCCGGCAGGCCCCGACCGGGTCCAGCAGCGGGTGGTCGCAGAAGCGCGGGATCTCGACGCCGACCAGCTCCGCGGCCCGGATGACCAGGGTGCCCTTGGGCACCGACACCGGGATGCCGTCGACGGTCAGCGAGACCAGGTCCTCCGGCGGCACCGCGGGCTGCCCCGCGCCGGAGGACGCACTGCTTGTGGTGACGGTCACGCGTGGGCCTCCGTACGGTACTTGTCGGCCCAGGCGGTGGAGCGGGCCGGGTCGAAGGGGCAGCCCTTGCGCTCGATGTGCTCCTCGTACTCCGCGCGGAAGTACTTGAGCGAGGAGAAGATCGGCGCGGCGGCGCCGTCGCCGAGCGCGCAGAAGGACTTGCCGTTGATGTTGTCGGCGATGTCGTTCAGCTTGTCCAGGTCACCGATCGAGCCCTTCCCGGCCTCGATGTCGCGCAGCAACTGGACGAGCCAGTACGTGCCCTCGCGGCACGGCGTGCACTTGCCGCACGACTCGTGGGCGTAGAACTCCGTCCAGCGGGTGACCGCGCGCACCACGCACGTGGTCTCGTCGAAGCACTGGAGCGCCTTGGTGCCGAGCATCGACCCGGCGGCGCCCACGCCCTCGTAGTCCAGGGGCACATCGAGGTGCTCCTCGGTGAACATCGGGGTGGACGAGCCGCCCGGCGTCCAGAACTTCAGCCGGTGGCCGGGGCGCATGCCGCCGCCCATGTCCAGCAGCTGCCGCAGCGTGATGCCGAGCGGGGCCTCGTACTGCCCCGGCCGGGCGACGTGGCCGGACAGCGAGTAGAGCGTGAAGCCCGGGGACTTCTCGCTGCCCATGGAGCGGAACCACTCCTTGCCGCGCAGCATGATCGCGGGAACCGACGCGATGGATTCGACGTTGTTCACCACAGTGGGGCAGGCGTAGAGCCCCTCGACGGCGGGGAAGGGCGGGCGCAGCCTGGGCTGGCCGCGGCGGCCCTCCAGCGAGTCCAGCAGCGCGGTCTCCTCACCGCAGATGTACGCGCCGGCGCCGGCGTGCACGGTGAGGTCGAGGTCGAAGCCGCTGCCGAGGATGTTGCTGCCCAGGTAGCCGGCCGCGTAGGCCTCGCGGACGGCTTCGTGCAGCCGGCGCAGGACGGGGACGGTCTCACCGCGGAGGTAGATGAAGGCGTGATGCGAGCGGATCGCGTAGCACGCGATGATCATGCCCTCGACGAGGGAGTGCGGGTTGGCGAAGAGCAGCGGGATGTCCTTGCAGGTGCCCGGCTCCGACTCGTCGGCGTTGACGACGAGGTAGTGCGGCTTGCCGTCGCCCTGCGGGATGAACTGCCACTTCATGCCGGTGGGGAAGCCCGCGCCGCCGCGGCCGCGCAGGCCCGAGTCCTTGACGTACGCGATGACGTCGTCCTGCGGCATCGCGAGGGCCTTGGCCAGGCCCTGGTAGCCGTCGTGCCGGCGGTAGGTGTCCAGCGTCCATGACTTCGGGTCGTCCCAGAAGGCCGACAGGACGGGCGCGAGCAGCTTCTCGGCCGATTCCACGGTCATCACTCGTCCTCCCCGCGGGTCGATTCGGTCGATCCGCCCGCCGGGTTGTCCGGGTCGGAGACCGCGGTCTGCTGCGGGGCGTCGTGCGAGCTGGGGTGCGCGGCGGGCGAGGGCGAGGTCGGCGTGTCGAAGGCGCCGCTCTCGGTGCGGTGCGGCTCGGCCTGCTGCGGCACGGTGTGCGCCGGGGCCTCGCCGCGGTGCAGCCGCAGGCCCGCGAGCGACGCGGGGCCCGCGCCGCCGCCGGCCTCGACGGCGCCCTCGCGCTGGTCGGGGAAGCCGGCCAGGATGCGCGCCGTCTCCTTGTACGTGCAGAGCGGCGCCCCGCGGGTGGGCCGCACCTCGCGGCCGGCGATCAGGTCGTCGACCAGCGCCTTGGCGGATTCCGGCGTCTGGTTGTCGAAGAACTCCCAGTTCACCATCACCACGGGCGCGAAGTCGCAGGCCGCGTTGCACTCGATGTGCTCCAGCGTGACCTTGCCGTCCGCGGTGGTCTCGTCGTTGCCGACGCCGAGGTGCTGCTTGAGCTCGTCGAAGATCGCGTCGCCGCCCATGACCGCGCACAGCGTGTTGGTGCAGACGCCCACCTGGTAGTCGCCGCTCGGCTTGCGGCGGTACATCGTGTAGAAGGTCGCGACCGCGGTGACCTCGGCGGTGGTCAGGTTGAGCATGTCGGCGCAGAAGCGGATGCCGGTGCGCGTGACATGGCCGTCCTCGGACTGCACGAGGTGCAGCAGCGGCAGCAGCGCGCTGCGCGAGCCGGGGTAGCGGGCGATCACCTCCTTCGCGTCGCTCTCCAGCCGGGCGCGCACGTCGGCCGGGTAGTCGGGCGCGGGCATCTCGGGGATGCCCAGTGACACGTCGGTCATCGGTCGACGCCTCCCATCACGGGGTCGATGGACGCTACGGCGACGATGACGTCGGCCACCTGGCCGCCCTCGCACATCGCCGCCATGGACTGCAGGTTGGTGAACGACGGGTCGCGGAAGTGCACCCGGTAGGGGCGCGTCCCGCCGTCGCTGACCGCGTGCACGCCCAGCTCGCCCTTCGCGGACTCGACCGCCGCGTAGGCCTGCCCCGGCGGCACCCGGAAGCCCTCGGTGACCAGCTTGAAGTGGTGGATCAGGGCCTCCATGGAGGTGCCCATGATCTTCTTGATGTGGTCGAGGCTGTTGCCCATGCCGTCCGGGCCGAGGGCGAGCTGCGCGGGCCAGGCGATCTTCTTGTCCTCGACCATGACCGGGCCGGGCGCGAGCCGGTCCAGGCACTGCTCGACGATCTTCAGGCTCTCGTGCATCTCCGCGAGCCGGACGACGAAGCGCCCGTAGGAGTCGCAGGAGTCGGCCGTCGGGATCTCGAAGTCGTAGTTCTCGTAGCCGCAGTACGGGTCGGACTTGCGCAGGTCGTGCGGCAGGCCCGCGGCGCGCACGATCGGGCCGGTCGCGCCGAGCGCCATGCAGCCGGTGAGGTCGAGGTAGCCGACGTCCTGCATACGGCCCTTGAAGATGGGGTTGCCGGTCGCGAGCTTGTCGTACTCCGGCAGGTTCTTGCGGAACTTCTTCACGAACTCGCGGATCTGGTCGACCGCGCCGGGCGGCAGGTCCTGCGCGAGACCGCCGACGCGGACGTACGCGTGGTTCATCCGCAGGCCGGTGATCAGCTCCAGGATGTCCAGGATCAGCTCGCGGTCGCGGAAGCCGTAGATCATGATCGTGGTGGCGCCCAGCTCCATGCCGCCGGTGGCGATGCACACCAGGTGGGAGGAGATCCGGTTGAGCTCCATGAGCAGCACCCGCAGGACCGTGGCGCGGTCCGGGACCTGGTCCTCGATGCCGAGCAGCTTCTCGACGGCGAGGCAGTAGGCCGTCTCGTTGAACAGCGGCGTCAGGTAGTCCATGCGCGTGACGAACGTGGAGCCCTGGACCCAGGTCCGGTACTCCATGTTCTTCTCGATGCCGGTGTGCAGGTAGCCGATGCCGGAGCGCGCCTCGGTGACGGTCTCGCCGTCGATCTCCAGGATCAGCCGCAGCACGCCGTGGGTCGACGGGTGCTGCGGGCCCATGTTGACGATGATGCGCTCGTCGTCGGTGCCGGTGACCTGCTCGGCCAGCTCGTCCCAGTCGCCGCCGGTGACCGTGAAGACCCGGCCCTCGGTGGTCTCCCGCTCCTCGGCCTGCTGCGGGGACGCGTATCCGTTCGTCATGAGTACGACCTCCGCTGGTCGGGAGCCGGGATCTGAGCACCCTTGTACTCGACGGGGATGCCGCCGAGCGGGTAGTCCTTGCGCTGCGGGTGGCCGGGCCAGTCGTCCGGCATCATGATCCGGGTGAGCGCGGGGTGGCCGTCGAAGACGATGCCGAAGAAGTCGTACGTCTCGCGCTCGTGCCAGTCGTTCGTCGGGTAGACGCCGACGAGCGAGGGGATGTGCGGGTCGGCGTCGGCCACGCCCACCTCCAGCCGGATCAGCCGCCCGTGGGTGATCGACCGCAGGTGGTAGACGGCGTGCAGCTCGCGGCCCTCGTCGCCGGGGTAGTGCACCCCGCTGACGCCCGTGCACAGCTCGAAGCGCAGCGCCGGGTCGTCGCGCAGCGTCTGCGCGACCCGCACCAGGTGCTCGCGGGCGATGTGCAGCGTCATCTCGCCGCGGTCGACGACGACCTTCTCGATCGCGTCGGCCGGCGGCAGCCCCGTCTCCTCCAGGGCGCCTTCCAGCTCGTCGGCGATCTCGTCGAAGACCCCGTCCTTGCCGCCGTAGGGCCGCGTGCTCGCGCCGGGCAGCCGGACGGTGCGGACCAGGCCGCCGTAACCGGAGGTGTCACCGCCGTTGTTGGCGCCGAACATGCCGCGGCGCACCCCGACGACCTCGCCGGGCTGCTGCTCGCGGGGCGCGGGAACGGCGGCCGGGTTGCTGGCGTCGCTCATCGCAGGAGCCCCTTCATCTCGATGGTGGGGAGCGCCTTGCGGGCGGCCTCCTCGGCCTCGCGGGCCGCCTCCTCGCGGTTCACGCCGAGCTTGCCGCCCTGGATCTTCTCGTGCAGCTTGAGGATCGCGTCGAGCAGCATCTCGGGGCGCGGCGGGCAGCCGGGCAGGTAGATGTCGACCGGCACGATGTGGTCGACGCCCTGCACGATCGCGTAGTTGTTGAACATCCCGCCGCTGGACGCGCACACGCCCATCGAGATGACCCACTTGGGGTTCGGCATCTGGTCGTAGACCTGCCGCAGCACCGGCGCCATCTTCTGGCTCACCCGGCCCGCGACGATCATCAGGTCGGCCTGCCGCGGGGATCCGCGGAAGACCTCCATGCCGAAGCGGGCCATGTCGTAGCGGCCCGCGCCGGTGGTCATCATCTCGATGGCGCAGCAGGCCAGGCCGAAGGTGGCCGGGAAGACCGACGCCTTGCGTACCCAGCCGGCCGCCTGCTCCACCGTGGTGAGCAGGAATCCGCTCGGCAGTTTCTCTTCGATACCCATGGGTTGGCTCCCCTTGTCCCCTCGGTCCCTAGTCCCATTCCAGGCCGCCGCGCCGCCACACGTAGGCGTAGGCGACGAAGACGGTGAGCACGAAGAGGAGCATCTCCACGAGCCCGAACATCCCCAGGCGGTCGAAGGTGACGGCCCAGGGGTAGAGGAAGACGATCTCGATGTCGAAGACGATGAAGAGCATCGCCGTCAGGTAGTACTTGATCGGGAAGCGCCCGCCGCCGGCCGGTTGCGGGGTGGGCTCGATGCCGCACTCGTACGCTTCCAACTTGGCCCGGTTGTACCGTTTCGGCCCGATGATCGAGGCCATGAAAACGGAGAAGATCGCGAAGCCGGCCGCGATGCCCCCCAGCACGAGGATGGGCGCGTAGGCGTTCACCGTCCCCCGCTCCTTCCAGTCGGCAGTGACTGACATGTACGGACCGACTCGCGGTGTGAGCCGCCTCACCTTACGACCAAGATCGCGTCTATGTGAGGCAGTTCACAAGCCCAAGTCGCCTGCATCCTATGCCTCCCGGTCTGTGATCTGCGACACGGGGTACCGGCTCACCTTTGTGATCTCCACCACCCGGCCAATGATCATGAAGTCGGATGAGCGGTGATCTTGAGGCGGATCACTCCCAAACGATCACTTCATGTCACATCCCTGTTAATTCTCGCTGGTCAGAGAGGTGGGCTCATTATCAAGCGGGAGTGGGGACGGGCAAATTGGAGTTGGACGCGACCGCGTGATAGCGCGCGGACGGACACCGGGAGGGGCGCCGTCCGCCCGTCCGGCGGCGGGGAATCCGCCGCGTGAAAGCGTGCACGAGCGCAAATCGGGCCACTCATGTGAAAGCGCGTCAAACCGGCGGAAGACCAAGATCGCGAAACGGGCATTTGAGCCGTGAGCACGTCAACTGTGGCGCATCCCACCTTTCTTGAACGGAACCATTCGTTCCTGATAGCCAGAGACGCATGTCCCAGAACAGACCGCAGATATCGCCCGGGGCCGCGCCGTCCCATAGCGGCCGCCGGCGGCACGCCGCGCCGGCGCGCCCCAACTGGACGCGCAGGGCCGGACTCGTCGGCGGTGTCGTCAGCGCCATCGCACTCGGCGGCGCGGGCGCACCCGCCCTCGCCGACAACCACGGGCGTCCCGACGCCGCCAAGCCGACCGCGCTCGACGCCTCCCCGCTGTCGACCGCGGTGACCTCCCGGCAGGCCGCCGACGCCGTCGCGCAGAACGCGCTCGCCCACACCCTCGCCGCCGCCCGCGAGCACGCCGCGACCACCGCCGCTGCCGCCGCCTCGGCCCGGCACAAGGCCGCCGTCGCCGCGAAGGCCGCGAAGGCGCGGGCCACCGCGACCGCGCTGGCCGCCTCGCGCAGCGCCAAGCGCGCGAAGCTCACCGCGACCCCGGCCGCCGCCTCCTCCTCTTCCGCGTCCTCCTCGTCGAGCGCCGCGGCACCCTCCGCCTCCAAGGTCGACAAGCTCATCGCGTTCCTGAAGGCGCAGATCGGCAAGCCGTACGTCTACGGCGCCACCGGCCCCTCGTCGTACGACTGCTCGGGCCTGACCCAGACCGCGTACGCCACGGTCGGCATCTCGCTGCCGCGCACCTCGCAGGAGCAGTCGACGGTGGGCACCCCCGTCTCGATGAGCTCTCTGCGCGCCGGCGACCTCGTCTTCTGGGGCGGCGAGGGCAGCGCCTACCACGTGGGCGTCTACATCGGCGACGGCCAGTACCTGGACGCGGCCAACCCGTCGTCCCCGGTGGGCATCAAGCCGCTGACCTACTCCGAGCCGGACTGGGCCGTCCGCGTCCTGTAGGGCTCATGCGCAGGGCGGGTCGTACGGCAGCTGGGGGATGTACGTCTTCCACTGCTGGGTGGTGAGCACGTCGCGGGTGGTGGAGCAGATCCACCGCGCGGCGTGCTCGGGGTCCAGGTCCCACAGCCGGATCACGCCGTCCGACCCGGCGCTGAGCAGGCGGCCGTCGCGGTGGAAGGCGACCGCGGCGACGTCGCCGGACGCCCCGGTCAGCGGCCCGCCCCGGGCGTGCGCGCGGGCCGGGTCGGCGACGTCCCACAGCCGGATCGTGCCGTCGCTGATGGCGCCGGTGGCCAGCGTGCGGCCGTCCTTGCTGAACGCCAGCGTGCCCACGGGGGCGGCGTGGCCGGTCAGCGGCGCGCCGAGGGCGTGCGCGTGGGCGGGGTCGCTCACGTCCCACAGCCGGACGGTGCTGTCGTAGCCGCCGCTGGCCAGCGTGCGGCCGTCCGGGCTGAACGCCACCGACAGGACGAGCCCGGTGTGGCCGGTGAGCGGCTTGCCGAGAGCGTGCGCATGGGCGGGGTCGCTCACGTCCCACAGCCGCACCGTCCCGTCGCCGTTCGCACTCGCGAGCGTCCGCCCGTCCGGGCTGAAGACCAGTTTGGCGGTGGCGTTCTCGAAGCCGGTCAGCTTGCCCAGGTACACCGGATCCGCCGTGTCGGTCAGATCCCACAACTCGATCCGCAGGTCCAGGCCGCCGACGGCCAGCGTCCGGCCGCTCGGGCTGAAAGCCACGGTCGACACATGGCTCATCTTCGTGTCCAGTTTGCGGCCCAGCAGGGTGGGACGCGACGGATTCGCGGTGTCCCACAGCTCCACGTCTCCGTTGGTGAAACTGCCGCCGGCCAGCACCTTCCCGTCCGCGCTGAACGCCAGCGACCGCACCGACGCGGGGGCGGCGACGGCCGGGGGCACGCCGAGCGCCGTCGTACGGTCCGGGTCGCCCACGTCCCACAGCCGGACCTTGCCGTCGCTGCCGGCGGTGCCCATCGTGTGGCCGTCGGGGCTCAACACGGCGCCGTCCAGGGAGCGGCTGCCGGACGTGAGGAGTCGCTGCGGGAAGGTCCACACCCGCACCGTGCTGTCGGCGCCGCCGCTCACCAGGGTGCTGCCGCCCTGGGTGAAGGCCGTCCCGAGGACCGCCGCGGTGTGGCCGACCAGGGCCGTGCCGCGCGAGACGGGGTTGTCGGGGTAGGCGACGTTCCACAGGTCGATCGAGCCGTCGTAGCTGGCACTGGCCAGGGTCTGCCCGCTCGGGCTGAAGGCCACCGACGTGATGATCCCCTTCTGCCCGAGGAGTTCGCCCAGCATGACGACATGGGCGGGGTCGGTCGTGTTCCACAGCCGCACCCGGAAGTCGCCGCCGCCGCTGGCCAGGGTGTGCCCGTCCGGGCTGAACGCCACCGACGCCACGGTGTCGGTGCCGTGTCCGTACAGAGGTTTGCCCAGCGCCGCCGCGTGCGCCGGGTCGGTCACGTTCCACAACCGGACCGAGTGGTCGAAGCTGCCGCTGGCGAGGGTGTGTCCGTCCGGGCGGAAGGCGACCGAGTCGACCGCGTCGGTGTGGCCGGTCAGCGGCTTGCCCAGCGGCGCCGGGTGGACCGGGTCGGCCGTGCTCCACAACCAGATCTTCCCGTCGGCGTCGCCGGTGGCGAGCACCCGCCCGTCCGGGCTGAACGCCACCGCTCCCACGGTGTTGGCGAAACCGGTCAGCGGCTCGCCCAGCGGGACCGGGTGCGCCGGGGAGGTGACGTCCCAGAGCCGGGCCGTCCGGTCGTTGCCGCCCGCCGCCAGCGTGCGGCCGTCGGGGCTGAACGCCAGGGACTCGACGATGTTGGCGAACACCTTGACCGGCGGACCCAGCTTCGCCGGGTGCAGCGAATCGGCGATGTCCCACAGCTGGATCGCGTTGCTGCTGCTGCCGGTGGCCATCGTGCGCCCGTCGCGCGTGACCGCCACCGAGACGACGCCCCCGATGCCGGAGGCGAGCGGCTCGGACATCGGCTGCTCGGCGCTGCTGACCAGATGCGCGCGCAGGTCGTCGTCGGGGCGCATCCGGTACGCGACCAGGTCGAGTTGCGCCGCGAGCGCGGTGTCGGTGCTGCGCAGCCGGTCGGCCTCCGCGGTGATCTGGCTGAAGATCGCGGTGTTCCGCTCGTCCAGGGCCTTGCCCCGCTGCTCGTACGCGAGCGCCGCGGCCCCGCTGGCCAGCAGGGCGAGGGTGACCAGGACGGCGGTGACGGCGCGGCGGACGCGCGCGGTGCGCCGGACGCGGGCGGTGGAGGCGGCGAGGAAGGGCCCGGTCGTCGCGTCGTCGCCGGGGTCGCGGGCGGCGAGCGCGCCCTCCGCGGCCTCCAGCCGGCTCGCCGGGTAGAGCAGGTCCCCCGGGCGGCCGGCCCGCTCCCAGGCGAAGGCGGCGTCGCGCAGCTCCTGCCGTACGACGGTGCCGATCCGGTCGTCGTCGAGCCAGCCCTTGAGCCGCGGCCACGCCCGCAGCAGCACCTCGTGGGTGATCGCGACGGTGTCCCGGTCCTGCGTCAGCAGCCGCGCCGCGGTGAAGGTGTCGAGAACGGTACGGGCCGCCTGCGGATCGGCCGCGAAGCGCAGCAGGTCGTCCCGCGGGACGCGGCGGCGGGTGGGTTCGGCGCCCTCGGTGACGGTGACCAGCCGGAGGAAGAGGCTGCGGGCCGCGTCGGAGGCGGGGCTCGCGCCGCCGGCGTCGGGAGGCGCGGGGGCTTGGGCCGCGGGGGCGGGGCTCGCGGGGGCGGAGGCGGGGCTCGCGGGGTCCGCCTGGTCGTCGACGTCCGCCGTTCCGAGCCGGGCGAAGGCGCGCTCGGCGGTGTCGGCCACCGCGTGCTCGATGCCGCGGGTCGCCTGGTATCCGCGGACGGTCAGCACGCCGCCGTCGCGCTGCGTCCAGGTGGTGCGCAGCGCGTGGGCCAGCAGCGGCAGACGGCCCGCCTCGTAATCCCCGGGCTTCTCGGCGGCCCCGGCCCGCCCGCCGGGCTCGGCGCCGTGAGCGCCCAGGTCCCGCAGCAGCACCTCGGGCAGGCCCGTCTCGACCATGAGGCCGGCCCGCTGGGCGGGCAGCACGATGGCGTCCCGCAGCTCGGCGCGCGACATCGGCCCGAGGAAGACCTGGTTGCGCTGCACCGCGCCGCGCAGCCACGGGTAGGCGGCGCACTGCGCGTAGAAGTCGGCCCGCAGGCCCAGCACGACGAGGCCGAGCGGCTCCTGCCCGTCGCGCGGGTCCGCGAGCCACGCCAGCTCCTCGACGAAGGCCCGCCGCTCCGCCTCGTCCTCGCACTGCGTGAAGATCTCTTCGAGCTGGTCGACGACGACGATGACGCGCGGGTGGGGGCGGGGGCGCGGGCCCGTCCGCGGCTCGGTGCGGGGGTCGGTGTGCGGGTCGGTCTGCGGATCGGTGCGCGGGTCGATTCGGCCGAGGGCCCGGCGCAGGGCGGAGCGGCGGGCGTCGCGGTCCTCCGCCCGCCAGTCCGGCGGCGCGGCGGCCGCGGGCTCGCCGGTCAGCACGGCGAAGTGGGCGGCCAGCGCGCGCATCGGGCTGTGGGTCGGGGTGAACACCAGCCGCCGCCAGTGCCGCGAGCCCGCCGCGGGCAGGTCGCCGCGCCCGATCGCGGGCAGCAGACCGGCCCGCAGCAGCGAGGACTTGCCCGCGCCCGAGGGGGCGACGACCACCAGCGGGGCGCGGTCGGCGACGCTGCCGTCCAGCCGTACGACCAGGTCGGCGACCAGCCCCTCCCGCCCGAAGTACCAGTCGGCCTGGTCGAGTCCGAAAGGCTCCAGGCCGGGGTACGGGCAGTCGTCGTCCTCCGCGGGGCGGCCCACCCGGTGGAGGCGGCCCTCGGCCATGACGAAGGTGGCCCGCAGATCGCGTACCTCGACGATGTACTGGTCGCGGCCCGCCTGGTAGACGCGCGCCTCGTCCGAGGCGCGGGCGTACGGGACGAACGGCGGCGGGCCCTCCGTCCCGCCGTCGGGTCCGCGGCCGGGCGGGACCGGCCCCTCCCCCGTGGTCACCGCTCGGTGATGTGCTGGTCGCGGCCCGCCTGGTAGACGCGGCCGCTGCCGGTCGCGCGCGCCTCCTGGTGGATGCCGCCGCTCACCGCCTGCCCGCGGGCCGCCGCCTCCCAGTCGGCGAGGGCCGCCCGCAGCGCCGCCTCGGCGTCCGGCCGCGCGGCGAGCAACTCCCCGATCCGCCGGGCCCATTCACCGCCCAGCGCCGCCTCGTCGACCGGCGTGCCCGCCACCCGGCCCTGTACGACGGCGGCTTGCGCCGTGTCGAGGTCCGCCGCGACGTCCTCGGCCCCCTCGGGCCGGAACTGCCGCCACAGCCGCACGGCTCCGTCCCGCGTCCGCTGCCACCCGTCGGTGACCATGAGCGTGACCAAGGTGCTGCTTGCACCTGCCGACAAGGCGGCGAACTGCGGATCCATGCCTGCTCCCTGCGGTCCGACTACCGGGCCCCGGAATCTGACGGTCTTTCACTGTAGGACAAATGGCGGATACAGGTGCCTCGTTGGCCGCGCACACACCACATCTCCACGGAACGGCACGCCGGGAGGCGTTCAGAGCAGCCAGCGCCCGCCCTTCATGAGGAGGCGGTCCCTGAGCTCGGGGACCGTCCCCCACGCGCGCAACTGCCGCGGGGCGACACGGTAGAAGTCGTACGGGTCCGGGTCCTTGCGCGGATCCCAGCCGTCCTTGGCGGCGAAGGCATCACCGACGCCGGGCGGGAGCGCGTCCACCGTGAAGGCGGTCACGTCCCCCTCGACGTGCACGACGTCACGCGTCGTCCCGAAGCACAGCCGGACGGTGCCGGACGCCCTGAGGTTCGCGCCGGTGGGGTTGGTCGGCCGGGTCGAGAGCCACACGGCCTCGCCGTCCCACCAGAACGCGAGCGGCATCAACGTCGGCCCACCGCCCGCCGGGTCGGCCGTCGCGACCCACACGTCCCCCTCCTCCGCCAGGATCCGCAGGGCGTTGGCCTTGCGCTCGGCGCGGGAGCGGGGGCCGTTGCCGTTGCCGGATGTGGAGGTGGAGGTGGAAGTGGTCGCGCCGGTCGTCTCGTTCGTCGTCATGCGGGACGACGCTAGCCCCGCCGACCGCCGGGCACATCGGTCGCGGGGCGTAGGCCGCCCGCGTGACCTGCCGCCCGCAACTCGCGGACCAGGGCGCGTACGGCGGCGGAGGCGGCGAGTTCGGGCGTGGTCACGTAGCCGATCCGGCGGGTCGGGCGGCGCGGGCCGAGGTCGGTGAGCTCGACCGTGTCGGGGGCGCCGGTCAGGGAGAGGGCCGGCATGATCGCCATCCCGTGGCCCGCGCCCACGAGGGAGAGCACCGCGCCGTCGTCCTCGGCCTCGACCGTGGCCCGCGGGATCCAGTCCTGCGCCGCCCACCAGGCGCGGGTGTACGAACCGCAGTTCTCGGCCCAGTCGACGAGCGGCAGCGAGCGCGGCGCCGGGTGTCCGGCCGGGTGCACCAGGCTGTAGCCCTCCTCGAAGAGCCCGCCCGCCACCAGCCCGGCGGGCAGCCGCGCGCCGCCCAGGGTGGCGAGGGCGAGGTCCGCGCGCCCGTCGGCCACCTCGCCCGCCGTGCCGCGCCCCACCTCGCGGACGATCCGCACCCGCGGCTCGATCCCCGGGTGCCGCGCGCGCAGCCGCTCCAGGACCTGCGGCAGCAGGTGCAGCGCGGTGCTGCGGAAGGCCGCGATCCGCAGCGGGCCGCTCGGGCCCTCCGGCCGGGCGGCCTCTCGCGCCTCGGCGGCGAGCACGTCCAGCAGGCGCAGGACGCGGCGGGCGTGCGCCACCGCCTTATCCCCCGCCGCGGTGGGGCTCGCACCGCGGCGGCCGCGGTCGAAGAGGACGGCGCCGATCTTGCGCTCGCTGCCGCGCACCGAGTGGGAGACCGCGGACTGGGTGAGGCCGAGCGCGGCGCCCGCCGCCGAGAAGCCGCCGGTGTCCGCGACCGCGACGAGGACGCGCAGCTCACGCGGGGCGAGGTCGGTGCCGTCGGCTCCGCCGGTGGGGGCGGGGGTGCCGTTGCCGGGCGTACGGGACACGGGTCGCTCACCTCGGAGGTGCGGGGGGCGGGCGGAAGGGGAACGGGCGCGCGGGGCCGTACGCCCGAGCACCCTCCCCGTACGTATGAGCACCGCTCATGGAACGGGCCGTCGTATGAGCCCAACCCGCTGCCCCGGGGCGCCATTCCCGGCCTACCGTCCGGCCATGAGCGAGCACGCGATCACCGTCCAGCAGACCGCCCGCCCCCACGGCTTCCCCACCGCCGGGGATTTCGCCTTCGTCGAGTCGGCGGTCCCCACCCCCGCGCCCGGCACGGCGCTCGTGGCGAATCTCTACTGGTCCGTCGACCCCTACCACCGCGAGCTGATGGACGACGTGCCCGGCGGCTTCGCGCTGCACGCCCCGCTCGAAGGCCGGACCATCGGGCGCGTCGTCGCCTCGCGGACACCGGAGTTGACCGAGGGCGAGATCGTCTTCCACCGGCGCGGCTGGCGTACGCACTCCGTGGTCCGCCCCGAGGAGGTCCGCCGCCTCCCGCGCTTCGAGGGCGTCCCCCTGACCGCCTTCCTGAGCGTCCTCGGCGGCACCGGGCTGACCGCCTACGTCGGCCTCACCCGCATCGCCCAACTCCGCCCGGGAGAAGACCTCTTCGTGTCCGCCGCAGCCGGCGGCGTCGGTACGGCCACCGGCCGCTTCGCCCGCCTGCTGGGCGCCGGCCGGCTCGTCGGCAGCGCGGGCACGGCGGCCAAGGTCGCCCACCTGACCCGGGAGGTGGGCTACGACGCGGCCTTCGACCACCACGCAGGCCCCGCCGCCGCCCTGCTCGCCGAGGCCGCGCCGGACGGCGTCGACGTCTTCGTCGACAACGTCGGCGGCGACCAACTGGCCGCCGCGGTCGGCGCGTTGCGCGAGTTCGGCCGTATCGTCCGAGTCGGCACCATCAGCACCTACAACACCCCGGACGCACCTCCGCCCGCCGTCGACCACGCGCAGATCGTGGAGAAGAGCCTCCGCATGGAGGGCTTCCTCGTCAGCAACTACCGCGATCTCCAAGAGGAGTTGTACGAATTCGCGGTCCCGCACCTCCAGAGCGGCCGGCTCGCCCTCGACGAGACGGTGGTGGACGGCTTCGACCACATCGTGGACGCCTTCCTGGGCATGCTGCGCGGCACGAACACCGGGAAGATCATCGTGCGCGGCGACACGTAGCCGGTGGCGGCGTCGGCGGAACGGGCCCGTCCTCCCGCCCCAGGCGCGATGATTCCGGGCAGAGTTGCTTGCACGGAAGGGGACGGGCGGATGAGCGAGGCGATACGGCGGGCAGCGGGGACGGTGACGTTCTCGGACCTGCTGCGGCAGCCGAGGCGGCTGCTGGGGCGGTTCGGGGGCGACAGTGCGGCCCGGGCCGCGGACGCCGACGCGGCGGCCTTCGCGGCGGGCGAGGCGCGGGTGGTGACGGCGTTCGCCCACGAGGGGCGCCGCCTCCGGCAGGGCCTGCTCGTCCTGGACCCCGCGTCCCCCACCCCCGTGACCTGGCACCGCACCATGCGCCCCCGGCCCGGCCCCTCCCCCGTCCCTCTCTCCGCCCCCTTCGACGTCCTCGCGGTGACCCCCGGCACCCCGCGCCGCGCCTTCACCCTCGTGACCTTCACCGCCGCCGCCACGCCCTGGGCCCTGGCCGTACCCGCCCTCGACCTCCCTCTTGTGCACGCCGCCCTGAGCCGGGCGAACGCGCAGGCGTGAGCGCACCCCGGGCGTCGGGGGCGGGTGGCCGCGCCGTCCACCCGCCCCTTCCCCGCGCTACCCGGTGTACGTGTACGTGAAGTGCGGGGTGTCGTACTGCGGGCCGCTCTTCTCGTAGGTGAACCAGTAGGTGACCACCGCGCCGGACGACAGGCCGCTGACCGTCTGCGTCCAGGTGCCGCCGCTGTTGGCCATCCGGAAGTTCTGCTGGCCCCCGCCGTTGACGAGGTAGTGGACGTCGACGTACGCGGCGGGCGTGGTGGGGGTGAAGGTGATGCGCACCTGGCCGGTGCCGGTGGTCGACGCCCCGGCGGTGTAGTCGGGGGCGGTGGTGCTGCCGCCGGTGGTGCCGGTGCTCGTACCGGTTGAGGTGCCGGTGCTGGTGCCGGTGGACGTACCGGTGCTCGTTCCCGTGCTCGTACCCGTACTCGTACCCGTGCTCGTTCCCGTCGAGGTGCCCGTGGACGTACCGGTCGACGTACCGCCGGTGCCGCTCCCGCTCGTGGTGCGGTTGACGGCGATCCAGTCGACCGTCATGCCCGCGCCGGAGCTGATGTCGGCGGAGGGGGAGGTGCAGCCGCACACCTTGTTCGGGTACGAGCCGCCGATCGCGACGTCGAAGATGGCGAAGAAGCCGTGGTCGACGGCCGCTTGCCAGGTCGCCGTCGACACCTGGTTCTCGTTGACCGTGTACGTCACCGCGCCGTCGAGGGAGAAGCGGAGCTGCTCGGCGGAGGTGTTGGTGCGGTCGATGACCACGGAGTAGGTGTGGAAGCCGCTCTGGCAGCCGCCGCACGGCTGGAGGCCGCTGCTGATGCCGTCCGGGTCGTGGCATTCCCCGGCCCACACCCCGCAGTGGAAGGTCGTCGAGTGCTGGCTCAGCGCGTTGACGTCCTCCATGATGTCCAGCTCGCCGATGCCGGGCCAGTTCGTCGCCCCGACCGGCCGGGCGTCGGCGCCCATCGCCCAGAAGGCGGGCCAGTAGCCCAGGCCGCTCGCCGGTGCGGGCTGCTTGAGCGACGCGCTGATCTCCAACTGCCCGCCCGCGGGCGCGGCGAAGTCGGTGCGCTGGGTCTCGATCCGGCCCGACGTCCAGTGCCCGGACGCCTCCTTGACGGGCTTGATCACGAGGTGCCCGGAGCCGTCCTGGTAGACGTTGGTGGTCGAGTCGGTGGCCGTCTCGATCTCACCGGTGCCCCAGTTCCCGGCAGCGCCGGGGTAGTTGTAGCCGGTGCCGGTGTCGTAGAGCCAGTTCGCGCGGTTGAGGCCGGTGCCTGCGGCGCCGTTGAAGTCGTCACTGAACACGGTGGTCCAGCCGGACGGCGGATTCGGCACGGCCGCCGCGGCGGACCCGCCGGTCAGCGACACCCCGAGCGCGGCGCCGATCGCCAGCAGCAGCGCGCCGAGTCCGGCGGTGAGGCCGCGCCGGGCACGGACCCGAACGCTGCGCGGCGGGCGAGGTGTTGCGTGGTCTCTCATGAGCGGGCTCATGGCCTGATGACCTTTCTCCGGGCGGTGGGGGGAGGTGGTCGCACGGGCCCCTGAGAGCGCTCTCAAGAACCCGACTGCCGTGGAGTGTCGCCCCGTGGCAGGGCCACGTCAATAGGCCGCGCACGCGGTGCTTGGTCTATGGGGGGTGGGGCTGGGCAGGCGGTCGCCCTCGCGGACCGGGCGGGGGCGGCGGGAGTCGCGGTTGGTCGCGCGCTGGCCCCCGGGCCGGACCCGCTCTGGCCCCGCACTGGCCCCGGGCCGAACCCTCGCCTGCCCCCGAACGCGAACAGGACCGGCCCCGGCCCGGACGTACGGCGGCGGCGTGGCGCGGCCCGGGGCAGCCTGAAAGGGTAGGGGCTCGTGACCACTCCCCCCACGCACGCCGACCTCGCCCGCCGGATCCGCGAAGCCGCCCATCTCACGGGGCGGTTCACGCTCCGGTCCGGGCGCACCGCCACCGACTACTTCGACAAGTACCGCTTCGAGGCCGACCCCGTCCTGCTCGACGAGATCACCGCCCGCATGGCCCCGCTCGTGCCGTCCGGAACAGAGGTGCTGGCCGGGCTGGAGATGGGCGGCATCCCCGTCGTGACCGCGCTCGGCCGCCACACGGGCCTGCCCTGCGCGTTCGTCCGCAAGGAGGCGAAGGCGTACGGCACGTGCCGTCTCGCCGAGGGAGCGGAGGTCGCCGGCCGCCGGGTGCTCGTCGTCGAGGACGTGGTGACGAGCGGCGGTCAGATCGTCCTGTCCACCGCCGAACTCCGCGCGTTGGACGCCCGCGTGGACGCTGCCCTCTGCGTCATCGACCGCGCCCAGGGCGGCACCGAAACCCTCGCCGCGCAGGGCGTCCGCCTCGACGCCCTGCTGACGGCGGCGGACCTGCGGGCGGCCTGAGCGCGCCTCGCCGGCGCGGCGACGCGGTTCCCGACGGCGAACCCGACGACCCCGCCCTGTTGCGCGAGGCCGCGCAGAACCTGCGGCTGCACGGCCCGGAATGGGACGCCATCGCCGCGAGCCTCACGAAGCGGGCCGAAACACTGGAAGCGGACGCGTCCGGCCTCTGGGCCCACCCCCTGCGCGGTGACACCGCACCGAGGCGGACCCCCGCTCCCTCACGGCCGAACGCCGAGCCACGTCATCAACTCCGCCCAAGCCGCACGCCGTTCCGTCTCGTCCCCCCACCACCACGAGAATGGCGAGGTGTCGGACTCCAGGTCCTCCTGCCACCACTCCACGCACTCCCGCAGGTGGTGGCGGGCGGTCGGGCCCGGCTCGGCCGACCAGCGGGCGAGCCAGGGGGTGACGGTGGACGTCGCGGTCGCGCAGGTCGCGAAGACCTCGTACGGCGGGGTCGGCGGGGACGCCGTGCGCAGGGTTCGCGCCCACCATGCGTCCAGGAATGCGGCTACCGCGTCCGCCTGCCCGGCAGGCCATCGGGGCCAGCCTGCAGCGGCCAGTCCGCGGGCCATGGTTTCCGGCTCGTCCGCGCCGTCTGACAGCATCACGACGAGCTGGGGCAGCACCCGGCGGACGACCGCCGCCTGGTCGCCCCAGTGCCCGGGTTCCTTCTGCGCGACCCGCCGGACGAGATCCTCGGGCAGCGGAACGGCGGGCCGCCGCAGCAGGGCGATCTCGTCCTCGTCGAAGCACCGGCCGCAACCGGCCTCGTCCCGCCGGGCCGTCATCCCCGCGAACTCGTCCGCCACGCGGGCCACGGCCGTACCAACGGGGTCGGCGTTCCTGAGCGTCATACGGCATCCCGTCACACTCCGGCCGGCGTCCCGGCCGAAGAGAGCGACGATACCCGGTGCCCGCTCCCGCCCGCGGGCGGCGGACGCGCCGCACGGCCCGGGGCCGTCAGGGGGTGGGGCGCAGGTACCGCCGCGTCCATTCCTCGAAGCCGGTGAGGGGGATGCCGAGGTCCCTCGCGTACTGCGGGCGGCCCGGCTGGCCGGCGACGTTCAGCCACTCGTGGGTGGCGCCCATCGGCGGCATTCCGGCGGAGAGGGCCTCGGCCTCGGTCATGTCCGGCGCGGACAGTGGCGTGCCCAGCGTGCGGGAGAGGACGTCCGCGATCTCCGTCATCGACAAGTAGTCGCTCGCCAGCTCCAGTTCGACCCCGTCGAATCGCTCCGGGGCGGTCAGGGCCGCCGCGGCCGCGCTGCCGATGTCGTCCACCGCGACCAGTGACAGCCGGGTCCGCGGGTGGAGGACGCTCACCAGGCCGCCCGCGATGCCGCGCGGGAAGAGGAACGCCATGGACGGGAGGAAGTTCTCCATGAAGAAGCCCGGCTTGAGGAGCGTCCAGTGGGGGAAGCCGGCCGCGCGGACCCGGTCCTGGATCGCGCTCTTGGCGCCCAGCGCGGGTTCCATCGAGGCCCAGCGTCCTTCGGCCCAGCCGGGGGTCTCGGTGTGCCGGCCGACGCCGGAGGCGGAGGTGTGCACGAACTGCGGCACCCCGGCGGCTTTCGCGCCCTCGATGAGGTTGACGGCCTGGGCCACCTCCCCTTCGAAGTCGAAGCCCTCCGCGGTGGCGGCGGGCATCTGCACGGAGAAGACGGCGCGGGCGCCCTCGGCGGCCCGGGTCACGGAATCGCGGTCGTGGAGGTCGCCGGTGACCAGTTCGGCGCCGGCGGCCCGGACGGCCTCGGCTCGGTCGGCGGCCGGGTCGCGTACCAGGGCGCGGACGGGAACGCCCGCCGCGAGCAGTGCGCGGGCGGTGGCGCCGCCTTGCCTGCCGGTGGCGCCGGTGACCAGGACGGGTGCGGAATGTGCGGACATGACGCTCCTCCGAGATGCACGGCGGCTAAACGGCGGGGCCCGCCGTTTATGCTCCGGGTACGATACGGCGGGGCCCGCCACTTATCAATCCTGGAGCTGATGCCATGCCCGAGCGCCGACGGGCGGACGCCCGACGCAACTACGCGCGCATCCTCGCCGTGGCCGAGGACGAGGTCGCCGCCCACGGCGCCGACGCCTCCCTGGAGCAGATCGCCCGCACCGCGGGGGTCGGCTCGGCAACGGTGCGCCGCCACTTCCCCACCCGCCGCGCGCTGCTGGAGGCGGTCTCCCGGGAGCGGATCGAGGCCCTGTGCGCCCGCGCCCGCGAGCTGACCGGCAGGGACGACAGCCGGAACGCGCTCCTGGAGTGGCTCGGCGACGTCGTCGCCTACTGCGTCTCCGCCCGAGGGCTCGCGGCCGCGATCGCATACGACGGCCCGGTGCACGAGAACGGCTGCTCAGCGGCACTGGAGGAAGCCGCGGAGCCTCTGCTGCGCAGCGCCGCCCTGGCAGCGGACATCACCTGCGCCGACCTGATCACCCTGATCGTCGGCATCACCCTGGCCACGGAGCACTACCCCGACCCCGCCGCCCAGGCGGACCGCCTGTTCCGGCTGGCGGTGGCGGGCCTGAGCCCGCGGAGCTGAGCCGGGCGCGCAGCCGGCCGAGCCGGGAGCGGAGCCCGCGTGGCAGGATGCCGCCGAGCTTGGACGGCCAGGCCCGCAGAAGAGGGAGGCGGCCATGACGGCGGACGAGACGGGCGCGAGCGAGACGGGCACGGACGGGACGGGCACGGGCGGCGCGGGCACGGACGGGACGGGCACGGGCGGGACCAGCGCGTACGGGACCGGATCCGGCGGGTACGGATTCGCGGGGCTCCACCATGTGCAGCTCGCCATTCCGGCGGGGGGTGAGGAGCGGTGCCGGGAGTTCTGGGGCGGGGTCCTCGGGATGGCGGAGGTCGAGAAGCCGGCGGTGCTCGCCGCGCGGGGCGGGTGCTGGTTCCGAGGTGGGGGGCTGGAGGTCCATCTCGGGGTGGAGGCGGATTTCGGGCCTGCCCGCAAGGCGCATCCGGGGATCCTCGTGCGGGGGCTGGCGGAGCTGGCCCGGCGGTTGGAGGCGGGCGGGCACGCCGTGACGTGGGACGGGGATTTCCCCGGGCACGACCGCTTCTACGCCGCCGACCCCTTCGGCAACCGGCTCGAATTCCTGGAGCCGCGGGGGCCGCAGGAGCCGCAGGGCGCGGACCGGCCCCGGATCCGTACGCCGCGTATGGTCCGCTACCGGCCATAGGGGCGAGGGACGGTACCCCCGGACGGGGCGTGATCGTTTGGGAGGGTGACGGCCGCGACCGCGCGCGGCCGGGGTCCCCCGCGGGAGGCAGCGGGGGGAGCACGCGAGGAGGGCGGCGCCGCATGACCTCGACCGAAGTCCGTGTCATCTGCGGGGAGCGGGTCGGACTGCCCGCCGCGCTGGTGGGCGCCGCCCGGCGGCTCGCGCCCTTCGCCAGCACGGTGCCGGACGACGTGGAGCGGCAGTTGCGCTGCACGCTGGAACGGCACGCGTTGGGCGACCACCACGCCTTCGTCATGGAGCTGCCGGGCCGCGCGCACGGCGCGGTGTGGACGCGCTGGATCCGCGGGCGGCGGCCCGCGACCGTCTTCGTCCTGCCCGACTGCACGGGTACGGGCCCGCCGCCCGCGTGCGAGCCCTGCTGCGAATTCGCAGCTCATCCGGGGGCGCACAGCTGGGAGTTGCGCGACGGGAAGGACTTCCGCTGACCGCGCCAGGAGGCGCCGCGGAAAGAACCGGCCCGCCCGGCACCCGCCGCCGCAACACCCGCCGCAGCAGGCCCGGTTCAGGCCTCCGCTACCGCAACGCCCGCCGGAGCAGACCTGGTTCAGGCCCCCGCCAGCTTCGCGAGCCGCCGCGCCTCGCCCTCCTCCAGCGCCCGCACCGGCTCCCCCGCCACCACCTCGCGGAGCGCCTTCCCGCCGCGCACCCACAGGTTCGCCGCCCACGCGGCCGCGCGCTCGTCCGGGCCGAACTCCCGTTCCGCCACTGCCTCGTACGCCGCGAGGAAGGCGGCGGACTCCTCGGCGGACGGGGCCACGTACGCCGCCGCGAAACCGGCAAGGACCGCTTCCGGGGCCAGGATCAGGCTGTCCCAGTCGTAGGCGACGTACAACTCCTCGCCCCGCCAGCGGAAATTCTCCGGCAGCCACTCGCCGTGGCCGATGACGTACGGCTCCCGGCAGGCCGCCAGGCGCTCGCGCGCGGCCCGGCCCGCGCGTTCCAGCCATTCGGGGCCGGTCGCCGTGGGGAAAGCGTCCGCGGCGGTGGGCCACACGCCGGGCTCGTCGTGATCCCAGCGGTTCCAGGACGGTTTCGGGTCGAGGTCGACGCGGGCGGCCAGCGGGGCGGCGAGCCGTACCGTCGACGCGAGGGCGGCGGCGTACGGACGGGGGTCGCGGCCCGAGGTCGGGGCCTGCCCGCCGCCCTCGACGAGCGCCTCGACCGTGGCCGTCCACCGTCCGAGCGGGGTGGGCGGCAGGATCGGCTCGGGCGCCGGGAAGCCGGCGGCGTACAGCGCGCTGTGGACGGCGAAGCAGTGCACGACCCGCGGCTCGGGCGCGCGGACCTTCACGACGATCTGCCGCCCGTCGGCGAGCCGGGCGCCGACCACGAGGGACAGCCGCCCGGCGCGGAAGCGCTCGGCGGCGACCGGCGACGCGAGGTGGCGCGCGCACCACTGGCCGAGCAGCGCCGCGTCGACCCGGGGAAGCTCCATGGGCTGCATGGCGCGAACCCTACTCACGCGGCGGCCCCGCGCGGGCCGGAACGAGGAGGCGCGGGGCCCGAGCGGAAGGTGAGGCGCGGGGGCCGAAGCGGAAGGCGGCGGCGCCGCTCTGTCAGTGGCGGCGGGTAGCGTCGTCGGCATGGGTGCACGTATCGATCTCACGCTGGACGCCGGGGACGTCGCCGTCCTCGCCGCGTTCTGGAAGACCGCGCTCGGCTACGTGGACGAGCCGCCGCCCGCGCCGTTCGCGACGCGCGACGAGTGGCTGGCCTCGTTCGGCATCGACCCGGCGGATTCCGCCAACGACGGGGCGTGGCTGTGCGACCCCGACGGCCTCGGCCCCCGCCTGTCGATCCTGCGCGTACCGGAGCCGAAGACGGCGAAGAACCGGCTGCACCTGGACATACGCGTATCGGGCGGCCGCCCGGCGATCGAGGCCGAGACCGCCCGCCTGATCGCCGCCGGCGCCCGGCTGGTGTGGCAGGACGACGACCACTGCGTCCTCGGAGATCCGGAGGGCAACGAATTCTGCGTCGCGCCCGCCCGCAGGGGGTGAAGCGGAGCCGGCCGCGGCTGGTGCGGTGCGTCACCGGTGAGTGCCTGTCAGGGCACAACTGGGAGACAGCGCACCGCGTCCGGCGCCGTGGCCGGTAGTCTCCATGCCGCCAGCAGCAACTTCGGGGACGAGGCGGTCAAGGGATGAGCGGGGCGGGCGGGGCCGGAGGGTCCGGCGAGGTTTTCCAGCCGCTTGAGGCGGACGATCCGGCGTCGGTGGGGGCGTACCGGCTCGCGGCGCGGCTGGGTGCGGGCGGGATGGGCAAGGTCTATCTGTCCCACACGCCCGCCGGGCGGCCCGTCGCCGTCAAGGTGATCCGGCCGGAATTCGCGGAGGACGCGGAATTCCGGCGCCGGTTCAAGCAGGAGGTGCAGGCCGCGCAGCGCGTGCAGGGCCTGTACACCGCGCCGGTCATCGACAGCGACGCGGACGGTACGCGGCCGTGGCTGGCCACCGCCTTCGTGCCGGGTCCGACGCTGGCCTCCGCGGTCGCCGAGCACGGGCCGCTGCCGGTGCCGACGGTGCTGCTGCTGGTCGCCGGGATCGCGGAGGCGCTGGAGGCCGTGCACGGCGCCGGGCTCGTGCACCGCGACCTGAAGCCGTCGAACGTGCTGCTGGCCTCCGACGGCCCGCGCGTCATCGACTTCGGCATCGCCCGCGCCGCCGACGCCACCGCGCTGACCGGCAGCGGCGTCACGATCGGCACGCCCGCCTTCATGGCGCCCGAGCAGGCCTCCGGGCGGGAGATCACGCCCGCCACGGACATCTTCGCGCTCGGCCAGGTCGCCGCCTACGCGGCCCTCGGCGCGCCCGCGTACGGGGACGGGCCGTCGCACGCCGTGCTCTACCGGATCGTGCACGAGGAGCCGGACCTGGCGACGCTGCCGGAGGAGCTGCGCCCGCTGGTGCGCCGCTGCCTGGCGAAGGACCCGGCCGAACGGCCGTCGCTGGCCGACGTCGTGGGGATGTGCCGGGCGGCCTCGCAGCAGACGGAGCTGCGCCGCCCGGACCAGTGGCTGCCGATGGCGCTGGCGGCGGAGATCCCGGCGCGGCACGTCGCGCCCGAGTCGCCCGCCGCACCGCCGGCCCCGTCGACCCCGCCGCCGGCCGCGCCCGCGGTGCCGCCCGCCCCGGCCACTCCCCCGCCGCCCGCGGCGGCTCCGGTGACCCCCGCGGCCACCCCGGCGGAGGCCGCCCCGCCGACGCCCGCGCCCACGCCCACGCCCGCACCCGTGCCCACGCCGACCCGCCCCGACGTCGCGCCGACCCCGCCCCCGGCCCAGGCCCCGCCGCAACCGCAGGCCCAGCCGCAGGCCCCCGCCGCCGAGCAGCCCGCGGTCCAGCCCGCGCAGCCCCCGGTCGAGCCGGCCCAACCGGTCCAGCCCGCGCAGCCCGCGGCGTACGCCTCCCCGCAGCCCCAGCCCGGCGGCGCGCAGGGCGTCCCGGCGGCGTACGCCTACCCGGCCGCGCACCCCGCGGGTCCGGGCGGCGCCCCGGCGTACGGCTACCCGCAGGGCGGCTCGCCCTACGCGCCCCAGGGCCAGTTCGGCGCCCCGCACGCCCCGGGCACCCCCGCGACCGGCAGCGGCGCGGGTGCCCCGCCGCCCCAGCGCATGGGCCGCGGCAAGCGGGTCGCGATCGCCGTCAGCGTCGCCGTCGTCGTCATCGCGGCCGCGGTCGGCGCCGCCGTCGCGCTGAACGGCGGCGGGAAGAGCGACGACGAGGCCGACAAGCCGGCGACGCACTCCGCCGCCCCCGCCACCACCGCGCCGCGGACGACCGAGCCGGAGCCCACGGACGACCCGACGGAGACGGACGGTCCGACCGACGGGCCGACCAGCCAGGCCGACCCCAATCCGCAGCCGGAGCCGCACAACGGCGTCCAGCTGCCCGCCGGTTACCACCTGAGCTTCGCCGACAGCGACATCACCCCGAAGAACGACATCGACAACGACTTCGCCTACAGCTGCGCGAACGACCCGTGCAGCCTGAAGGCGTACGACACCAAGCTGGTGCTGCTCGACACCGGCGAGGAGGGCTCGCTCGACACGTGCCTGCACGACACCCGCTTCACGCAGGAGATCAGCGTCGCCCGGGTGTCCCCCGGCAGCCAGATCTGCGCCCGCACCCCGCAGGGCACGGTCGCGCTGGTCACCTACAAGAGCGCGTCGAAGGCCACCGAGACGAGCACGTACGTGGTGCTGGACATCACCCTGTGGCGCAACGCGCTCCCGCCGTCCGACGACGACGAGTAGCCGGGGGCCGCGGGAAGGGGGCCGCGGGAAGCAGGTGCTTCCCACGGCCCCCGGAAGCGCGGTCAGAAGGCCGAGGTGAAGGCGGCGAAGAACTGCTCCTTGGGAGCGGCCGCCCCGCCCGGCAGCCAGCAGGCGATGTCGAGGACGGCGGTGCCGGACGACCGCAGCCAGGGTGCGAGGAAGGTGCAGTAGCCCGGGTCGTTGCCGTAGGCCGTGGCCTGGGCGTGGTCGGAGGGCACCGCGACGTTCGGCAGCGTGACCTGCCATGCCCCGCCCACCGTGGCCAGGCCGTTGGCGGCGCCGGTGGAGTTGTACGTGGTGCCCGGCGGGACGGAGCCGTTGTACCAGAGGTAGCCGAAGGACTTCGGCGGGAAGGCCGGGCCCTGCACGGCCCGCTGGACGGCGTAGCTGAGCGTCCACCGGGTGTCGTACGGCTTGCCGTTGGCGTCGGTGCAGACGACGCTCACGATCTGGCCGGTGGCGGTCGGCGACCAGCCGACCGGCTTGCAGTGCGCGTCCTGCCGCGGGTCGACCGCGGTGACCTGGAGGTTGCCGAGCGGGGTGGCAGCGCCGAGGTTCGGCAGCCACACCTTCCACTGGCCGACACCGCCCTTGGAGACGGCGTTGGCGCCGCCCGACGAGTTGTACGTGGACAGCAGGCTCCCCGAGATGTCGGAGTAGACGTAGCCGTAGCCGGTGGCGCCGGCCGGGAGGGTGCCGCTGCTGGTGGTCCACAGCACGGTGAACTGCGAGTTGTCGGGGGCGCCCGCCGGGGAGAAGCAGCTCACGCCGACGTCCTCGTTGGGTCCGTTGACGACCCAGCCGGCCACCTGGCAGGAATCTCCGAAGGAGTTCACCGCCGTGGCGTGCGCGATGCCGTTCTTGCCGGCGATCTGCGGGAAGTGCACGGTGTACGTGCCCAGGCCGGTCTGGTCCACGGTGACCAGGGTGCTCGCGGGAGAGGGCCAACTGCCCCACTGCCGGGTCGGGTCCGGGGCGTAGCCGGGGGGCGGGGTCGCGTCGTCCAGGTAGGCGAAGCCCCACTGGTCGGGCACCGCGGCCGCGGCCCGGCCGGTCGGCACCAGCGCGGCCGCGAGGGCGGCCAGCACGGACAGCAGGAGAAGTCCCGCCGACCGTAAGGACATTAACCGCCTCAGCGGGACAAAAAGGGCGTGCGTGGGCATACGTCTGCCTCCATGACTCGGGACCGGTGGGGCTCGCGTGCGCGGCTCTCGCGTGCGCGTCATGCGTACGGTCGTGCGTACAGGGTGCGGCGAACTGCCCGCCCGGGGCGCGTCTGCGGGATCTTCCGCGGCTCTGCTTGCGCGGCGCTCCGGCGAGTAGGCACAGGATAGGAAGCACCCGACATCACCGATAGGGCACGGAACGGTCGCCCGTGGCCGTTTTCCGGCCGTTCTCCGTACGGACACCGCCCCTTCGGCCGGGCGGTGGAACGCCGGTGGCCGAAGGGGCGGTTGGGGTCGCGGATGCCTCACGCCGGGGGCGTCAGGCGCGGGGCGTGATCTTCGTCAGGCCGTTGATGATGCGGTCCATCGCGTCGCCGCCCGTCGGGTCGGTGAGGTTGGCGAGCAGCTTGAGCGCGAAGCGCATCAGCATCGGGTGGGTCAGGCCGCGCTCGGTGCACAGCTGGAGGACCTTCGGGTTGCCGATGAGCTTCACGAAGGCGCGGCCGAGCGTGTAGTAGCCGCCGTAGGTGTCCTTGAGGATCTTCGGGTAGCGCTGGAGGGCGAGTTCGCGCTGCGCCGGGGTGGTGCGGGCGTGCGCCTGGGTGATGACGTCGGCGGCGAGCTGCCCGGATTCCATCGCGTAGGCGATGCCCTCGCCGTTGAACGGGTTGACGAGGCCGCCCGCGTCGCCGACGAGCAGCAGGCCGCGGGTGTAGTGCGGCTGGCGGTTGAAGGCCATCGGGAGGGCGGCGCCGCGGATGGGCTGCGTCATGTTCTCCTCGGTGTAGCCCCAGTCCTCGGGCATGCCGGCGACCCACGCCTTGAGCACCTCGCGCCAGTCCAGCTCGCGGAAGGCGGCGGAGGAGTTGAGGATGCCGAGCCCGACGTTGGAGGTGCCGTCGCCGAGGCCGAAGATCCAGCCGTAGCCGGGCAGTTGGCGCGGGACGGAGCCTCGCCGGTCCCACAGCTCCAGCCAGGACTCCAGGTAGTCGTCCTCGTGCCGCGGGGAGGTGAAGTACGTGCGCACCGCGACGCCCATCGGGCGGTCCTCGCGGCGGTGCAGGCCCATCGCGAGGGAGAGCCGGGTGGAGTTGCCGTCGGCGGCCACGACGAGCGGGGCGTTGAAGGCCAGCGGGGTCTTCTCGACGCCGAGTTTGGCCGTCACACCGGTGATACGGCCGGTGCGCTCGTCGATGATCGGCCCGGAGACGTTGCAGCGCTCGTACAGCCGCGCGCCCGCCTTCACGGCCTGCTGGGCGAGGAGTTCGTCGAAGTCCTCGCGGCGGCGCACAAGGCCGTAGTCCGGGTAGGAGGCCAGGTCCGGCCAGTCCATCTCCAGGCGCAGGCCGCCGCTGATGATGCGCAGGCCCTTGTTGCGCAGCCAGCCCGCCTCCTCGGAGATGTCGATGCCCATCGACACGAGCTGCTTGGTGGCGCGCGGGGTGAGGCCGTCGCCGCACACCTTCTCGCGCGGGAAGGACGTCTTCTCCAGCAGCAGGACGTCGAGCCCGGCCTTCGCCAGGTAGTACGCGGTCGTCGAGCCGGCGGGGCCGGCGCCGACGACGATCACGTCGGCGGTGCGCTCGGACAGGGCGGTGTCGGGCACGGTGGCTCTCCCGTAGTGCGGCGAGGACGGCATGACGGTGCCGGGCCGCGGGCCCGGTTCCCCACGAGTCTATGAGCCCCCGCCGCGGCCGGGCGGCGGCGGGGGCGTACGGACCGGGCGAGTCCGCCGTTCGCGGGGCCTCAGCCCATGGACTTCGCGCCGTCCAGGGCCTCGCGGATGATGTCCGCGTGCCCGGCGTGCTGGGCGGTCTCGGCGACGATGTGCAGGAACGTCCGGCGCGCGCTCCACCGCGCGTCGCCCTCGAACCACGGCGCCTTCGGCAGCGGGTGCGAGGCGTCGAGGTCCGGCAGCGACGCGACCAGCTCGTCCGTGCGGCGCGCCGCCTCGTCGTACGCGGCGAGGACGCCCGCGAGCGTCTCACCGGGCAGCATGCGGAATTCGTCCGCGCGCTGGGCGAAGTCCGCCTCCGTCATGGCCGTGAAGTCGGGCATCGCGGACGGCCCCTCGGCGACGAAGGCGGCCCAGCTGCGCTCGCACACCGTCACGTGCTTGATGAGGCCGCCGATGCACAGCTCGCTCGCGGTCGTCCGCCGCCCGGCCTGCTCGTCGGTGAGGTCGCGGGCGGTGAAGCGCAGGAAGTGGCGGTGCTTGCCGAGCACTTCCAGCAGGTCGGCGCGCTCCCCGGTGGGTACGGGGGCGGTGGCCGCCGCGTCACCGGTCTGCTGCTGGTCGTGGGTGCCGGTCCCGGTCATGGTGGTCCGCCTTCCGCTGTCCGCAAGGGCTCTCCTTGGGGTGCGACACCCACGCTAGGAGCCCTTGCGGACAGCTTCGGTCCTCAAGGGGACCGGGGACGGGAACCCGTCCTCACGCCTCCGGCGGCGTGTCCTCCGGCTCGTTGCGCTGCGTGGCCTCGCGCTTGGTCAGCCGGTCGGGCTGGACCACCCCGAGGTCGTGCACCTCCTGCGTCGGCGCGGGCGGCTGCGGCGCGGGGGCCGGGGCGGGAGCGGGAGCCGGCGGGGAGGCCGGTCCGGGCGCGGGCTGCGTCGGCAGGTACGCCCCGCCGTGCGGCTGCCCGTACGCCTGCCCGCCACCGTACGGCGAGGGGGGCGCGTACGGTGACGGGCCCGCGTACCCCGGGGTGCCCGGTCCGCCGCCGCCGAGGACGCGCCGCAGGAACGGCGCGACCAGGATGCCGCCGAAGGACCACAGCAGCGCGAACAGCAGTGCCTGCCCGGCGTCGGTGCCGAGGTGCTCGTGGACGCCGGAGCCGCCGGAGAGGAAGCCGTAGAAGCCGCTCATCCCCAGTCCACCGATCATGATCAGTACCCAGAACATCGCGGTGAAGGCGCCCGCCACCGCGAACTGCTGGGCCCGGTCCGGAATCCGGCGCGCCGTGATCAGGCCGATCGCGAGCGCGCACAGGACGCCGCCGAGGACGGCGAGCGGGGTGGCCGAGCCGTCCCAGTAGTCGTTGAGCTTGCTCAGGCCGAAGGACACGCTCTGCGACCGGTCCTCGGCACTCGCGGTGACCTTGAGGGGCGCGCCCCAGCCGAGGCCGAGGCCGGACAGCCCGAGGTTCGGCAGCAGCAGCGCGGCCGCGATGAAGCCGGGGGTCTCCAGCTCGTCGGGGTAGCCGAGGCCGATCGCGTAGACGACGACACCGGCGAAGAGGACGGTGACGACGAGCGCGAGCAGCGCCGTGCTCAGCACGCGGTGGACGGCGCCGAAACGGGTACGCAGGGCGGGGCCGTTGAGGACCGCCATCGCGGTCACCAGGCTGAGCAGGAAGGACCACAGCAGGACGCGCCAGGGGCCGGAGTGCAGCTCGATACCGTTGAGGGACGGCTGCGCGTAGAAGGCCAGGGCCGTCGACGCGACACCGCTGAGCAGCGCGACCCGGACGGCCGCCTCGGGCCCGGCGTACCGCGCGCGCACCGAGCGCAGCGTGAGGATCAGCGCGAGCAGCCAGACCAGCGTGATGCCCAGCGGGACGACGGACAGGTGCGCCACGGCGCCGTCGCTCGTGGAGCAGCTGTCGGCGGCCAGGTAGGTGGAGTAGTGGCGGGGCGAGCTGTCGGTGCGGTAGCTGCCGAAGGTACTGCCGTCGCTGTCGTCGCCGTAGTAGTCGCTGCCGTCGTCACCGCTGCTGTCACCGAAGTAGTCGCCGCTGCCGTCGTCGCCGCTGCTGTCACCGAAGTCGCTGCCGCCGTCGCTGAAGTCGTCGCCGTTGTCGTAACCGTCGTCGCCGCTGCTGTCGCCGTAGTCGCTGCCGCCGTCGCTGTAGTCGTCGCCGTCGTCACCGCCGTCCGAGAAGCCGGAGCCGGAGTCGTCGTCGCCGGACGAGCAGCCGTCGCTGTAGCGGGAACCGTCCGGATTCGGCACGGAGGCGTGCCCGCCGAGGCCCTGCACGGTCAGCGCCAGGGCTATCCGGCTGCGGGTCTGCCAGCTGACCTCGTCGCTCTTCAGCGAGTGCTGCGACCAGGTGCCGAGCCCGGCCGCGATGACGAGCAGCACCACCGCAGGGACGAGCGCGGCGAGCACCGCCGGGCCCCAGCCACCGGCGAAGACCCGGCGGACGAACAGCGCGGCCGGCGACGGCGGTACGGGCGCCCCCGGCACTCCCGGCATCCCCGGCGGCGGTCCCCCGGCCCCCGGGAAGGTGGCGGTGGGGGCGGCGTACGCCGGTGGGGGCGGTGGCGGTACGGGCGTGACCTGCGTGGGCGTCGGTGCGGCGGGCGGGGACACGGGCGGCGCCGCCGGTGGCACCGGGGGCGGGGACGCGGGCGCCGGACCGGCCGCGGGCGGCGCGGCCGCGGGAAGTTCGCGGCCGCACTTCATGCAGAAGCGGGCGGAGGCGTCCGACACAGGGTTCCCACACGTGGGGCAATACAGCATACGGGGCTACTCCGTCGGTCGGGGGGATACGCGCTCCCCAGCACAGACACCGCAGCCTAGGGGTCAGTTCCCTTTCCGGACACCGGATTCGCCCACTCCCGCAAGCAGTTGGACGGCTCAGACCGCCGGGCGTGTCGCGCGGTGCAGCGCCACGATGCCGCCCGTCAGGTTCCGCCACGCGACACCGCCCCAGCCCGCCTTCTGCAACCGCCCGGCGAGCGCGCGCTGGTCGGGCCACTCGCGGATCGACTCGGCGAGGTAGACGTACGCGTCGGGGTTGCTGCTCACGGCCTTCGCGACCGGCGGCAGCGCCCGCATCAGGTACTCGGTGTAGACGGTGGCGAAGGGCCGGAAGGTCGGCTGGCTGAACTCGCAGATCACCAGCCGCCCGCCGGGCCTGACGACCCGCCGCATCTCGCGCAGCGCGGCGTCCGTCTCCTGGACGTTGCGCAGCGCGAAGGAGATCGTGACGGCGTCGAAGACCCCGTCCGCGAAGGGCAGTCGCGTCGCGTCCCCGGCGGTGAGCGGCAGTTCGGGATGCCGCTTCTTCCCCTCCCGCAGCATCCCCAGCGAGAAGTCGCAGGGCACGACGGTCGCTCCGGCGGCGGCGAACGGCAGCGACGACGTCCCCGTCCCGGCGCCCAGGTCGAGCACCCGCTCCCCGGGTCCGACCGCCAGCGCCTGCGCCACGGCCTTGCGCCACAGCCGGCTCTGCCCCAGCGACAGCACGTCGTTGGTCAGGTCGTACCGCGCCGCGACGTCGTCGAACATCCCGGCGACGTCCTGCGGCTGCTTCTCCAGCGATGCTCGCGTCACGATCCCACCTTAAGGGGTGTCACGCGGGGGTGATCTGGAGCTCGGGGTGCGCGGTGCCCCCGGGGATCGCGGTGGAGGACAGGTGGGAGACCACGTGGTCGTCCACCGGGTCGTCGGCCGGGTCGTCGTGGACGACGAGGTGCTCGTACGTCGTCGCGCGCTGGGCGGGGACACGGCCGGCGGAGCGGATGAGGTGGATCAGCTCCATGCGGTTGGAGCGGTGCTTGGCGCCCGCGGAGGAGACGACGTTCTCCTCCAGCATGACCGAGCCGAGGTCGTCCGCGCCGTAGTGCAGGGAGAGTTGGCCGACCTCCTTGCCGGTGGTGAGCCAGGAGCCCTGGATGTGGGCGACGTTGTCGAGGAAGAGCCGGGCGATGGCGATCATCCGCAGGTACTCGAAGAGGGTCGCCTGCGTCTGCCCCTTCAGGTGGTTGTTCTCGGGCTGGTAGGTGTAGGGGATGAACGCGCGGAAGCCGCCGGTGCGGTCCTGGACGTCGCGGATCATCCGCAGGTGCTCGATGCGCTCGGCGTTGGTCTCGCCGGTGCCCATGAGCATCGTGGTGGTGGACTCCACGCCCAGGCGGTGCGCGGTCTCCATGATCTCCAGCCAGCGCTCGCCGGACTCCTTGAGCGGCGCGATGGCCTTGCGCGGGCGCTCGGGGAGGAGTTCGGCGCCGGCGCCGGCGAAGGAGTCGAGGCCGGCGGCGTGGATGCGGCGGATGGCCTCCTCGGCGGTGACGCCGGAGATACGGGCCATGTGGTCGACCTCGGAGGCGCCCAGCGAGTGGATCACCAGCTGCGGGAATTCCCGCTTGATCGCGGCGAAGTGCTCCTCGTAGTACTCGACGCCGTAGTCCGGGTGGTGCCCGCCCTGGAACATGATCTGCGTGCCGCCCAGCTCGACGGTCTCGGCGCAGCGCCGCAGGATGTCGTCGAGGCCCCGGCTCCAGCCCTTGGCGGTGTCCTTGGGGGCCGCGTAGAAGGCGCAGAACTTGCACGCCGTGACGCACACGTTGGTGTAGTTGATGTTCCGCTCGATGATGTACGTCGCGATGTGCTCGGTGCCGGCGTAGCGGCGGCGGCGTACGGCGTCGGCGGCGGCGCCGAGCGCGTGCAGGGGGGCGTCGCGGTAGAGCGCGAGCGCCTCCTCGGCGGTGATCCGGCCGCCGGCGGCGGCGCGTTCGAGGACGGCAGCGTGGTCGCTCACCAGGGAGTCCCTTCCGGAAAGGTGCAGGCGGGGGCCGCGGACGGCACGGGCACGACACGGGCCAGCGTACGCCGCCCGAGCGGTCAGTTCGGGGGCAGGAGGGTGACCTCGGCCTCGCGGGGGAAGCCGACCTTGCGGGCGAACTCCGCGATGCCCGCCAACTGCTCGGCGCCCAGCGAGAAGTCGAGGGTGGTGAAGTAGCGGCGCAGCAGGTCGGCGTCGAAGGCCTCCCAGCGGGCGGCCTGCTCGGCGACCTTCTCGACCTCCTCCAGCGAGAGGTTCCGGGAGTCGAGGAAGGCGCGGTGGACCTCGTGCACGGTCTCCGGGTGCGCGGCGAGGTAGTCGCGGCGGGCGGCCCAGATCGCGAAGACGAAGGGCAGCCCCGTCCAGTCCTTCCACATCTGGCCGAGGTCGTGGACCTCCAGGCCGAGCCGGGGGGCGTCGTGCAGCGAGGCCCGCAGCGCGGCGTCGCCGATCAGGACGGCGGCCTGCGCCTCCTGCATCATCAGCGACAGGTCGGGCGGGCAGCGGTAGTAGTCCGGCCGCACCCCGTACCGCTCGGTGAGCAGCAGTTCGGCCAGGCGCACGGAGGTGCGGCTGGTGGAGCCGAGGGCGACGCGCTCGCCGTCGAGGCGGTCCAGCGGGAGCTGGCTGACGATGACGCACGACATGACCGGGCCGTCGCAGCCGACCGCGATGTCCGGGAGGGCGACCAGCTCGTCGGCGTGCCGCAGGTACTCCATGAGCGTGACGGGGGCGATGTCCAGGTCGCCCGCGACGAGCTGGGCGCTGAGCTTCTCCGGGGTGTCCTTGGTGAGCTGGAGGTCCAGCAGCGCGCCGGTTCTGGCCAGGCCCCAGTAGAGGGGGACGCAGTTGAGGAACTGGATGTGCCCCACCCTGGGGCGGAGGGGTCCGGGGCCGTCGGTGCGCGCTGAAGTGTCCACCTGGTGGACGCTACTCCTGGTGTCGCCGCAGCTCGCGCAGGCCCCCCTGCGCGAGCCCCCGCGCGAGCCGGAGAATCGATCATGGATCCCTTCCGCCGCCGGGAGGGGTCATGCTAGGCTCAACGCAAGTTGCAGTTTGGTTTCCCTTGCAGTACAGAGCCTGCGGAGCATGTAACCCGCAGGCTTTTGTCGTTTTCAGGCTTCGCAGTTGCAGGTTCTGGAGCAGGGCGACCCTTTGGCCCAAGGAGGGCTTTAAATGGCTACCGGAACCGTCAAGTGGTTCAACGCTGAAAAGGGCTTCGGCTTCATCGCCCAGGACGGCGGCGGCCCGGATGTCTTCGTTCACTACTCCGCGATCAACGCCTCCGGCTTCCGCTCCCTCGAGGAGAACCAGGCCGTGTCGTTCGACGTCACCCAGGGCCCGAAGGGCCCGCAGGCGGAGAACGTCACCCCCGCCTAGTCGGTCGCCTGACCTACTAGTCAGTCCGGCGGCGCAACACCGCGCCCAGAACCTGTAGTACCAAGGGGCCGCCTCACTCCGGTGAGGCGGCCCCTGCCTTTGCCTTCCGCTCTACGGGCGGGTCCGGCTCATTCGGCACGGCGGGCGTAGAGCGCGTCGATGTCCGCGGCGAAGTCCCTGGCGACCGCCGCGCGGCGGATCTTCATGGACGGTGTGAGGTGCCCGCCGTCCTCGGTGAAGTCCACCGCCAGCACCCGGAAGCAGGGGGCACCTCCCAGGCGAAGCTCTGGGGGAGGATGGACTCCGCGCGCGAGACCGTCGCGTTGGCGTCGTCCACCGCCTTCTGCAGCTCGGCCAGCAGCTCCGCGTCCCCGGCCAGCTCCGCCGGGCCCAGGCCCTCCTTGTGCCGCATCCGCTGCCAGTGCGCGAGCCCGTCCGGCTCCAGCGTGAGCAGCGCGCCGACGTACGGGCGGTTGTCGCCCACCACCATGCACTGGCCGACTGGGGGTCCCCCCGTCGAAGGCAGGGGGAGGGTGGGCCCGCAGCCGGTCCTCCAGCGGGGCCGGGGCGACGTTCTTGCCGCCCGCGGTGATGATGATCTCCTTCTTCCGTCCGGTGATCGTCAGATAGCCCTCGGCGTCCAGCTCGCCGACGTCCCCGGTCGGGAACCATCCTTCGACCGCGGGATAAGGCCCCTCGTCGTTCCAGTACCCGGCGAAGACCTGCCCGCCGCGCAGCAGCACCTCGCCGTCCCCGGCGATCTTCACCGCCGTACCGGGCAGCGGCCAGCCGACCGTGCCCAGCCGCGGGTGCAGCGGCGGGGTGACGGTCGCGGCCGCGGTGGTCTCCGTCAGGCCGTAGCCCTCGAAGACCATCACCCCGGCGCCCGCGTAGAAGGCCGCGAGCCGGGCGCCCAGCGGGGAGCCGCCGCAGATCGCGTACCGCACCCTGCCGCCCAGCGCCGCCCGGATCCTCCCCCTGCCTTCGGCGGGGGTGCCCCCAGGTAGACCAGCGGGTCGTACAGCGCGTGCGCGAGCCGCAGCCCCAGGCCCGGCCCCTCCCCCGTGCCCGTCTGCCGGGCGACCTGCGCCCGCCCGTACGCCTGCGCGATGCGGGCGGCCCGGTCGAAGGACGCGGCCCGGCCGATCTTCTCCGCGGTGGCGCGGCCGGTGTTGTAGACCTTCTCCAGCACGTACGGGATCGCCAGCAGGAAGGTCGGCCGGAAACCCGCGAGGTCGGCGAGCAGGTCCTCGGTCGCGATGCTCGGCGCGTGCCCCAGCCGCACCCGGGCCCGCAGGCAGCCCACCGCGACCATCCGCCCGAAGACGTGCGACAGCGGCAGGAACAGCAGGGTGGACGCGGGCTCGCTGCTCACCGACTTGAAGACCGGGTGCAGCAGCTCGATCGCGTTGTCGACCTCGGCGAAGAAATTGCCGTGCGTGAGGATGCAGCCCTTGGGCCTGCCCGTCGTACCCGAGGTGTAGATGAGCGTCGCGACCGTGTCCGGCGCCATCGACTGCCGCCGCGAGGTGACCAGCGCGTCCGGCAGCGTACGGCCGTCCGCGGCGATCTGGTCCAGCACGCCGGTGTCGAGCTGCCACAGCTCCCGCAGCTCCGGCAGCCGCCCGCGCGCCGCGCTGACCGTACGCGCCTGGTCGACGCTCTCCACCGCGCAGGCGGCGGCGCCCGAGTCCGCGAGGATCCACTCCGTCTGCGAGGCGGAGGACGTCGGGTAGACGGGCACGGTGATCAGGCCCGCGGCCCACGCCGCGAAGTCCAGCAGCGTCCACGCGTACGAGGTCCGCGCCATGACCGCGAGCCGGTCGCCGGGCCTGAGCCCGGCGGCGATCAGCCCCTTCGCGAGCGCCACCACCTCGCGGCGGAAGCCCACCGCCGTGACGTCGTGCCATGTGCCGTCCGGCGCTTTACGGCTGAGGACGACGTCGTCGGGGGCTTCGTCGGCGTTCGTGAACGGGATGTCGGCGAGGGAGCCCCGCTGCGGCGGGTCCGCCAACGGTCTGACCGAGGCGATGACGGCGCGGCCGTCCTGGGCCTGGACCTCGGGCCTTTCCCCCGGCGGGGGGAGCGTTTTGCGTATGGGCATACGTACGGCTCCTTGAGGGTGGGTTTGCCGTGCCGGGCGAGCGTTTCGCGCTGCCGCGCCGGGCGAGCGTTTTTAGGGGCGCGGGGAACTGCGCGACCGGCCACGACGTACCGTCACGTCGCCACCGGCCCGAAGGGGCAGTTGCTGTCGTTTCCGGACCACCGGCCGGTGGAGGGCTGAGCGCGCAGTTCCCCGCGCCCCCAAACGCTCGCCCTGCGCAGCAGCACGCTCAGGGGCGGGTCAGGACCGCGGTGACGCCCTGGCCGCCCGCCGCGCAGATCGAGATGAGCCCGCGCGCAGGCCCAGCCTCACCGGCGAGGTGGTGGGCCAGCGTGGCAACGATGCGCGCACCCGTCGCGGCGAACGGGTGGCCCGTCGCGAGGGAGGACCCGGCGACGTTGAGCCGGGCGCGGTCGACGGCGCCGAGCGGACCCTCCAACCCCAGCCGGGACACGCAGTAGTCCTTGTCCTCCCACGCGGCGAGCGTGGCGAGCACCTGCGAGGCGAAGGCCTCGTGCACCTCGTAGTAGTCGAAGTCGCCCAGGGCGAGCCCGGCACGGGAGAGCATGCGCGGCACCGCGTAGGCGGGGGCCATGAGCAGCCCCTCCGCGCCGGAGGCGAAGTCGACCGCGGCCGTCTCGTAGGCGGTGAGGAAGGCGAGGGGTTCGAGGCCGCGGGCGGCGGCCCATTCCTCGGAGGCGAGCAGGACGACGGCGGCGCCGTCGGTGAGCGGCGTGGAGTTGCCCGCGGTCATCGTGCCGTCGGGGCCGCCGTAGACGGGGCGGAGCCGGGCGAGCTTCTCGGGCGTGGAGTCGGGGCGGAGGTTCTGGTCGCGGGTGAGCCCGCGGAAGGGGGTGACGAGCGGGTCGAAGAAGCCCCGGTCGTACGCGGCCGCGAGCCGCCGGTGGCTGGCGGCGGCCAGCTCGTCCTGCGCCTCGCGGCTGATCCCCCACCGCGCGGCGGTGAGCGCGGCGTGCTCGCCCATGGAGAGGCCCGTGCGCGGCTCGGCGTTGCGCGGGATGTCGGGGACGAGGTGCCGGGGGCGTACGGCGGCGAGCGCGCGGGCCCGGCCGCCGAGGGTCTTGGCGCGGCGGGCGGCGAGGAGGGTGCGGCGCAGCTGGTCGTTGACGCCGAGCGGCGCGTCGCTGGTGGTGTCGGCGCCGCCCGCGATGCCGCTGTCGACGACGCCGAGGGCGATCTTCGCGGCGACGGCGAAGACGGCTTGCAGGCCCGTGCCGCAGGCCTGCTGGACGTCGTACGCGGGGGTGTCGGGGGCGAGGACGGAGCCGAGGACGGTCTCGCGGGCGAGGTTGAAATCCCGGCTGTGCTTGAGGACGGCGCCGGCCGCGAACTCCCCCACCCGCTCGCCCGCGAGACCCGTGCGCTCGGCGAGGCCGTTCAGCGCCGCCGTGAGCATGTCCTGGTTGGACGCGGTGGCGTAGGGGCTGGGGGCACCCCCGGGCGCAGCTCCGGGGGAGGCGCGGGCGAAGGGGATGCGGTTGCCGGCGACGACGGCGACGCGGCGGACGGTCTGCATGCGGTCTCCCGATCTTCCGATCTGCGTGACTCACCAGTAGCCTTACCGCCGGTAAACTTACTCCAGAGTAAGGAGAAGGCCAATGGCCGACCGCTATCTCCGCGCCACCGGCACCGCCCCCGGCCGCTTCCTCGCCCGCCGCCTGGGCCTTCCCCTGCCCGTCCCGCTGCGCCGCTACTCCGCCGAGGCGCCCGAGCTGCCGGGCCCGGTCCTGCGCCTGGCGGCGGGCGAGGCCCCGCCCGCGAGCGACGGGACGCGCTACGGCGGGATCGTCGTCGACGCCACCGGGATCACCGAGCCCGGCGGACTCGCCGGGCTGCACCGGAGCCTGCACCCGCTCGCCCGCGCGCTGGCGCCCTGCGGGCGGGTCGTCGTGCTCGGCGGGCGGCCGCAGGACGGCGGCTTCGCGTGGGCCGCCGCGCAGCAGGCGCTGGAGGGCTTCGTCCGGTCGTTCGGCAAGGAGGTCGGCCGGGGCGCCACCGTCAACCTCGTACGGCTCGCCCCGGGCGCCGAGCCCGACGCGGCGCTGGACTTCCTGCTCTCGCCGCGCTCGGCGTACGTCAGCGGGCAGGCCGTCGAGGTCGGCCCGGCGGGGCCCGCGGCTCCTGCTTCGGAGCGCCCGCGTACCGCGCTGGTCACCGGCGCCGCGCGGGGCATCGGCGCGGCCGTCGCCGAGACGCTGGCCCGCGACGGGGCGGCCGTCGTCCTGCTCGACGTACCGCAGGCGGGCGACGCGCTCGCCCAGGTCGCCGCCCGGCTCGGCGGCAAGGCCCTCACGCTCGACATCACCGCCCCCGACGCGGGCGAGCGCATCGCCGCCGCCCTGCCCGGCGGCCTGGACGTCCTCGTCCACAACGCGGGCATCACCCGCGACCGCAAGCTCGCCAACATGGCCGCCGACCGCTTCGACTCCGTCGTCGACGTCAACCTCGGCAGCGTCCTGCGCACCACCGCCGCGCTCCTCACCGCGGGCGCGGTCGCCGACCACGCCCGTATCGTCGGCACGGCCTCCATCGCGGGCATCGCGGGGAACGTCGGCCAGACCAACTACGCCGCCTCCAAGGCCGGGATCATCGGCTGGGTACGCGCCCTCGCCGCCGACCCGGAGCTGCGCGGGCGCGGCATCACCGCCAACGCGGTGGCGCCCGGCTTCATCGAGACCGCGATGACCGCGGCCGTCCCGCTGGTCATCCGCGAGGCGGGCCGCCGGATGAACTCCCTCGGCCAGGGCGGCCTCCCCGCCGACGTCGCCGAGACCGTCAGCTGGCTCGCGGGCGCCGCCTCCGGCGGGATCAACGGGCAGGTCGTCCGCGTCTGCGGCCAGTCGCTGCTGGGCGCCTGACATGGCGCCGCTCATCCTGACGCTGGGCCGCGGCGCGCTCACCGGGCTCGCCAAGCGCCCCTCCGCCGACTCCCGCCTCACGCCCGCGCGGCTCACCCGCGAGGCCGTCCGCGTCGACCCCGCGCGAGCCGCCGCGTACGCCCGCGTGTGCGGGTACGCGCCCGGGCCCGTGCTGCCCCTGACCTACCCGCACATCCTGGGCTTCCCGCTCGCCGCGCGGCTCATGGCCGCCAGGTCCTTCCCGCTGCCGCTGCTGGGGCTCGTCCACACGTCGATCACGCTGCGCCGCCTGCACGCGCTGACGGTCGCCGACCGCCCGGACCTCACCGTCCGTACGCAGGAGCTGCGGCCGCACCGGCGCGGTACGGAGGTCGTCGTCGTGACCGAGGCGCACCTCGCCGGTGAGCTGGCGTGGCAGGACGTCAGCACGTACCTGGCCAGGCACCGGGTGCCGGACCAGGACACCCCGGGGGCCGCCGCCCCCGCGCCCCTCCTCCCGCCGGTCGGGACCTGGGAGCTGCCCGGCGACCTCGGGCGCCGGCACGCGCGGGTGAGCGGCGACTACAACCCGATCCACCTCTCGGGCCCGACCGCCCGCCCCTTCGGCTTCCGCCGCGCGATCGTCCACGGCATGTGGACGGCGGCGCGCGTCGCGTCGCTCGATCCCGACGCGCACGCGCTCGACGCGGACTTCCGGGCGCCGGTGCTTTTGCCCTCGACGGTCCAATACGCCATGGCCGGCGGCCGCTTCGAAGTGAGGTCAGGCTCCCACCTGCACGTGGCGGGCACGATGAGCTGACCTCGCCGGTCGGGCCCCTCCCCCGGGGCCCGCGCCGCGCCGGGCGAGCGTTTTCAGGCTGCACCGGGTGAGCGTCTGCGCTGCCGCGCGGGGTGAGCGTTTTTAGGGGCGCGGGGAACTGCGCGGCCAGCCACGACGTGCCGTCACGTCGTCACCGGCCCGAAGGGGCAGTTCGGTCCGTACCGGACCACCGGCCGGTGGAGGGCTGAGCGCGCAGTTCCCCGCGCCCCTGGTGGTTGCCCGGCGCAGCAAGCGCAACCTCCACGCGCCCCTGGTGATGCCCGGCGCGGCAAGCGCGGCCTCCCCGCGCCCCTGGTGATGCCCGGCGCGGCAAGCGCAACCTCCCCGCGCCGCGGGCGCAGAGCCCGGCGCCGCGGGCGCAGAGCGCCCCCCCTGCGCAGGAGGGGAGCTCACGGTGCCCCCAAAGCCTCCGCAGGAAGCGCGGAGAGGGTGGAGAGCGCGGCCAGCAGCGCAGCGGCCTGCTCGGGCGGCAGGTGGCGCGACAGGAGCGCATCCTCGCGGGACTGGATCGCGGCCTGCGCGGCATCGCGCACGCGGACGCCCTCCGCGGTGAGGGCGAGCAGGCGGACCCGGCGGTCGGACGGGTCAGGCGTCCGCGTGATGAGGCCCCGGGCCTCAAGCTCGGCGAGCACGTCGATGATGCGGGTCTTGTCCGCGCCGATGGCCTCCGCGAGAGCGGCCTGGCTGCGCAGCGGCTCGGGGTCGAGCCCGAGGAGCACGGAGTACGCCCACATGCTCAACCCGTGCTCGCGCAGCAACGGCAGCTCCGCCGCCACGAGCGCGCGGCCGACGGGGACGATCATCGCGGCGAGGTCCTTGCGGGGCGGGCGGCGGGCAGCGGACATCGCAGGAACTCCCTTGACAGATGATAAGCGCTCGCAGACGATAAGCACATGCCTATCGAACTGGAACGGCTCCGTGTCCTCGACGCACGCGCGGTGCGCCTGAGCACCGGGCTCGTCCGGCAGTCGACCGTAGCCGATCTGCGCCGTCCGACCCCCTGCGAGGGCTGGGACCTCGCGGATCTGCTCGGGCACATGACGGCCCAGCACCGCGGCTTCGCCGCCGCCGCACGGGGGGCGGGCGGCGATGCCGCGGTCTGGGCTGCCACGCGGGAGGCCGACCCGGCGGCCGCGTACGAGGCCGCCGCCGCGGACGTCGTCACCGCCTTCGCCGAGGTCGCCGACCCCGGACAGCCCTTCACGCTGCCGGAGTTCAGCACCGGACCGGACTTCCCCGCCCGCCTGGCGATCGGCTTCCACTTCCTGGACTACGTGGTCCACGCCTGGGACGTCGCGGTGGCCCTCGGGCTGCCCTTCACCCCGGACGCCGACCTCACCGAGGCCGCGCTGCCGATCGCCCTGGCCGTACCGCCCGCCTCGCCGGTCTTCGCCGCACCGCGGCCTGCCGCGCCGGACGCCGACGCGCTCACCCGCATCCTCTCCTGGCTGGGCCGCACCCCGGACTAGGCGCTCGGCGTCATCGGCAGAACCACCGCGAATCGATACGGTGGAAGGGACCTGATTCCTCGAACGCCGGAACGAACCCCCGGAGGCACTGTGACAGGCGAGAATGCACCCGCCTACGACGTCGCCATGACGCACTTCATCGTGTCCGACGACGTCGAACGTTCGCGTCGCTTCTACACCGAGGTCCTCGGCGGCCGGGCCCTGCGCTCGGGCGTCCCGTCGATCGTCGAGTTCTACAACGGCTGGATCATCATCAACGAAGGCGGCGGCCCCACCGACGACAAGCCGACCGTCGTACTGGAGACGCCGCAGGACCCGGACCGGGTCAGCAGCTTCCTGAACCTGCGGGTCTCGGACATCCACGCCGTGTACGCCGACTGGTCCGCGCGGGGCGCCGAGTTCATCACGCCCCCGATCGAGAGAGGCCACCCGGAGATCCGCTGCTTCCTGCGGGACCCCGACGGGTACCTGATCGAAGTGGGGCAGACCACGCGTCCGGGCGGGTGGCCGCCCAAGGCTCCCTGACGGCGGGGCCACCCGGGGAGCCGACGCCCTAGACCGCCTGGGCCAGGCCCGTCCACGCGAAGGTCATGAGAGAGGCGGCCAGGTCGTGGGCGGGCAGTGGCTCGGGGGTGGTCGACGCCCAGGCCGCGAGCGATTCCGCGGCTCCCACCAGCGCGTACGCGTACGGTGCGACGGTCCGGGTGTCCGGCGCGCCGCACGCCGCCGCGACCAGCCCCGCGACGAAGTCGACGATCCGCGCCCGCAGCCCCGCCACCTCCGCGGCGAACGGCTCGCCGACCGTACGGGCCTGCGTGTGCAGCAGCGTCCAGCCGTCGGGGTGGGCCGCGGTGTGCTCGAAGAAGCCGAGCAGCCCGCTCCACAGCTGCCGCTCCGGCGGCGCGTCCGCCTCGACCGCGTCGCGTACGGCCGCGGTCAGCGCGTCGGCCTCGCGCCGGATGCACGCGGTGAACAGCGCGTCCTTGGACTCCAGGTACAGATACACCAGCGGCTTGCTGACGCCCGCAGCCTCCGCGATCTCGTCCATCGACGCGGCGCGGAAGCCGCGGCGTGCGAAGACCGCGACGGCCGCGTCGAGCATCTGCCGCTCGCGCTCGGCCCGCGGGACCCGCTTGCCCCCCGCCGCGGGCATCAGGCGGCGCGCGCGGCGCCGTCCCGCGCGGCGTCGTCCGCCGCGTCCTCCTGCTGCTGGTTCGCGGCGAGGTTGCGCCGGGTGCGCTCGACCTTGTCCGACACCTGGGTCGCGGCCTGCTCGCGCACGTTGCGCAGCAGGACGAAGCTCAGCGGGGCGGACACGACGAGGGCCAGCAGGGCGACCCACAGGTAGTTCGAGTCACCGAGCCCTGCCGGCAGGACACGCAGCCGGACCAGTCCCCAGATGACACCGAAGCTCGCGACGATGAGGCCGAAGCGCATGGCGGTGTACCTAAGCATGCTCCCAGTGAAGCACGCCGCCCCCTCCCCGCCGGGGGCGGCCCCCCGAACCCCGCCCTCGCGCGGGGCGTTGCGCACTCTAGGGGCGCGGGGAGGATGCGCTTGCCGCGCCGGGCACCACCAGGGGCGCGGGGAACTGCGCGAGCAACCCACCACCGGCCGGTGGTCCGGTACGCACCGAACTGCCCCTTCGGGCCGGTGACGACGTGACGGCACGTCCTGGCTGGCCGCGCAGTTCCCCGCGCCCCTAAAAACGCTCGCCCGGCGCCGCAGCCGTGCGCTCACAGCGTCAGGAGCATCATGATGTCGTCGCGGTCGTCGCCCGGGGACACCCGGATCGCGTCGGGGACGCGCCCGACCTCCTTGTAGCCGCACCCGGCGTAGAAGGCGTCGACGCCCGTGCCGCCCCGGCACGTGAGGCGGATCGCCTCGATGCCGGGGAAGGAGCGGGCGGCGGCCTCCGCCGCGGACATCAGGACGCGGCCGTAGCCGCGTCCCTGGTGGCGGGGGTGGATCATCACCGTGTAGAGCCAGAGCCAGTGCCGCATGAGGCGGTGCTCGTTGAAGGCGAGGAAGACCGTCCCGGCGATCTCGCCGTCCTCGTCGCGGCCGACGAGCAGCCGGCGGCTGCCCGCCGCGACCGCGGCGAGGGAGGCGTCGAGGGTGGGGCGGATGTCCTCGGGGGTGACGGGCGGCACGAAGCCGACCGCGCCGCCCGCCTCGGTCACGTCCGTCCAGAGCGCGAGGACGCCCTCGCGGAGCGCGTCGTCCAGCACGGGGTCCAGCTCGCACGTAAGGGTCATAGATGCAGCGTAACCATTACGCGGAGCTGGGTCCCCGTGAGGCGGGTCACACCCGCATGGGCTGCGGGGAGTCCCGGCGGGAGCCGTCCGGGCCCGGGTACTCGCGGATGGTCTCGTAGCGCGTGTTGCGCTCGACCGGGCGGAAGCCCGCGTCGCGGATGAGGTCGAGGATGTCGTCGCGGGTGAGCTTGTTGGGGGTGCCGTAGTCGTCCGCGTCGTGGGTGATCTTGTACTCGACGACCGAGCCGTCCATGTCGTCCGCGCCGTGGTTGAGGGCGAGCTGCGCGGTGGACAGGCCGTGCATGACCCAGAAGACCTTGACGTGCGGCACGTTGTCGAAGAGCAGCCGCGAGACCGCGAAGGTCTTCAGCGCCTCCGCGCCGGTGGCCATCGTGGTGCGGGCCTGGAGGGTGTTGCGGACCTTGCCGTCCTTCATGTCCACGAAGTCGTGCTGGTAGCGCAGCGGGATGAAGACCTGGAAGCCGCCGGTCTCGTCCTGGAGTTCGCGCAGCCGCAGCACGTGGTCGACCCGGTGCCGGGGCTCCTCGATGTGGCCGTAGAGCATGGTGCAGGGGGTCTTGAGGCCCTTGGAGTGCGCCAGCCGGTGGATGCGGGACCAGTCCTCCCAGTGGGTGCGGTGGTCCACGATGTGCTGGCGCACCTCCCAGTCGAAGATCTCCGCGCCGCCGCCGGTGAGGGACTCCAGGCCCGCGTCGATCAGCTCGTCGAGGATGTCGGAGGCGGACATCCCGGAGATGGTCTCGAAGTGGTGGATCTCGGTCGCGGTGAAGGCCTTGAGCGAGACCTGCGGCAGCGCCTCCTTGAGGGCCTTCAGCGAGCGCGGGTAGTAGCGCCAGGGCAGCGTGGGGTGCAGGCCGTTGACGATGTGCAGCTCGGTGAGGTTGTCGCCCTCCATGGCCTTGGCCAGCCGGACGGCCTCCTCGATGCGCATGGTGTACGCGTCCTTCTCGCCCGGCTTGCGCTGGAAGGAGCAGTACGCGCACGAGGCGGTGCACACGTTCGTCATGTTGAGGTGGCGGTTGACGTTGAAGTGGACGACGTCGCCGTTCTTCTGCGTGCGCACGTGGTGCGCGAGCCCGCCGAGCCACGCCAGGTCGTCGGACTCGTAGAGGGCGACACCGTCCTCACGCGTCAGCCGCTCGCCCGCGTAGACCTTCTCTTCCAGCTCCCGCTTGAGCCCCGCGTCCATGTGCTTCTCCTCCTGCCGGGGACCGGCGTCCCGGCCTCCGACCCTACGCTCCGGTCTCTTCGGGCAGCGCCCCGACCCGGTTCTCCCACTTCGTGGACAGCACGATCGTGGTACGGGTACGGGCCACGCCCGCGGTGCCGGACAGCCGGCGGATCGTGGCCTCCAGACCGTCCACGTCGTTGACCCGGACCTTGAGCATGTACGAGTCGTCCCCGGCGATGAACCAGCAGTCCTCGATCTCGTCCAGGGCGCGCAGCCGCTCGGCGACGTCCTCGTGGTCGGCCGCGTCGCTGAGCTGGAGGCCGACGAGCGCGGTCACACCGAGGCCGAGGGCGGCAGGGGCGACCGTGGCGCGGTAGCCGGTGATCACCCCGGCCTGTTCCAGGCGGTTGATGCGGTCGGTGACGCTGGGGCCGGACAGCCCCACCAGCCGGCCCAGTTCGGCGTACGACGCCCGGCCGTTCTCACGCAACGCCTGGATGAGCTGTCTGTCCACCGCGTCCATCAGGGGGGACCCTCCTGTTCGTGCCGCGACTGCGCCTGCTGGACACGAATCTAAGGCATGGCGGGTCCCGCGCCCTGCGCATGTGCCTGTCCGAGGCCGCCCTGCCAGCGGCGGTAGAGGGTGTGCGGCACCCCGGCGGCGTCCAGGACGCGGCCGGCGACGAAGTCGACGAGGTCCTGGATGTGCGCAGCGCCGGTGTAGAAGGCCGGCGAGGCGGGCAGGACCGCGGCCCCGGCGTCGTCGAGGGCGACCAGGTGGCGCAGCGTCTGGCCGTTCAGCGGCGTCTCGCGCACCGCCACGACCAGCGGGCGGCGCTCCTTGAGGGTCACGCTCGCGGCGCGTTGCAGCAGGTCCTTGGACAGCCCGAGCGCGACCCCGGCCACGCACGCGGTGCTGGCCGGCACGATCAGCATGCCCCGGGCCGGGTACGAGCCGGAGGACGGTCCGGCGGCCAGGTCGCCGGCCGGCCAGTGGCGTACCCGGTCCAGGCCGGGCACGGGGTAGGCGGCCGGGTCGCCGTCGGCCCCGCGGGCGAGCAGCCGGGCAAGGTCCTCGCGCCAGTGGGCGTCGCGGAAGGGCCCGCCGGTCTCGTCCAGGAGGGTGAGCCGGGCGGCGCGGCTCACGACGAGGTCGACGTCCTCGCCCGCGGCCAGCAGCGCCCGCAGCACGGCGGCGGCGTACGGGGTGCCCGAGGCGCCGGAGATGCCCACCACCCACGGGGTGCGGGGCCGTCCGGCCTGCGGTTTCCGGCCCTCCCGGGGCTGCCCCTGCTGGTCGTCGTCCACGCCGACGAGGGTAACCGGCGCGCCGGAGGGCCGCCGCGGAGGGAACCCGGCGGGGGCTGCCCGCGTCTTCCAGGGGTAAGGGGAGCGGCCGGGGAGTCTCGGGGGAGTCAGGGGGGTTGGCCGTGGGTCACGGACACACCGCGGACGGCGGGGGGCGGTCATGAGCGTGTCGGGCGCGCTGCTCGCCCCCGTGCGGGCCGGCGGCCGAGTGGCCGCCGCGGGCATCCTCATGGCCGGCTGGCTCGCGCTGCTGTGGGGTATCGAAGTGGTCAACGCGCTGAGCGGTCAGCGGCTGGACACCTACGGCATCTCCCCGCGGCAGGGCGGCGAGCTGCTGGACATCGTCCCGGCGGCCTTCCTGCACGTCGGCTTCTCCCATCTGGCGTCCAACAGCCTGCCGTTGCTCGTGCTCGGCTTCATCGCCGCGCTCGGCGGCATAGCGCGCTACCTCGCGGTGGCCCTGACGGTCGTGCTGGTCAGCGGGCTCGGCGTGTGGCTGACGGCTCCCGCGCACAGCGTCACGCTCGGCGCGTCCGGGCTCGTGTTCGGCCTGTTCGGCTATCTGGTGGTGCGCGGCTTCGTGGACCACCGGGCGCTGGACGTGATCGTGGGCCTGATCGTCGGCGTCCTCTACGGGTCGATCCTGTGGGGCGTGCTGCCGACGGCCACCGGGGTGTCCTGGCAGGCGCATCTGTTCGGTCTGGCCGGCGGTGTCGCGGCGGCGTTCCTCTTCCGCGACCGCTCGGCGGCGCAGGCCCCCTGACGGAGCGCCCGCTTCCGCTGCCGGGTCCCGGCAGCGGAAGGGCGTGACATCAGCACACATATCCCGTCGAAAGCACAGCGCCCGCACAGGTAACCTTCAGTCAAGATTGTGCAAAGTCCGCGAGTACGGAAGTGCTCGGCGGCGAACGAGGAGTTCGACATCAACAGCATCCGCAAGGGTCTTGCCGCCGCCGCAGTCGTGGCACTGATAACCGCGGGCGCCGCCGCCTGCGGCAACGACGAGCCCAGCACCCCGCAGGGCAAGGTCACCAACGCCTTCACCAACCTCGGCGACCAGAAGGCCGTCACCGTCGGGCTGTCCTTCGACGGCTCGGCGCAGCAGATCTACGCGGCGATGAAGGACCAGGACGACTTCGACCTGTCCGACGCCAAGATGCTCGCCGGGCTGAGGATCAGCGCCGCGCTCAGCTCCCCGAAGCCCTTCGCCCAGGTCAAGCAGGGCGACAAGGGCGGCAACCTCGGCCTCAGCGTCGCCTCCGGCGCCTCGGACGGCAAGGACGGCACCACGCTCGTCGGCCTGCGGTCGGTGGACCAGAAGGTGTACGTCAAGGTGGACCTGAAGGCCATCGCGAAGCTCGACCCGTCCGACAAGGACTTCCAGGAACTCGACAGCATCGTGGGGTCGGCGGACCAGATGCCGTCCAACTACGCCTCGGTCAAGGCCCTCGTCAAGGGCGGCTGGGTGTCGCTGGACCCGAAGGCCTTCGAGGACTTCTTCAAGTCCCTCGGCTCGCAGGGCGGCGACACCTCCGGCGACTCCGACAGCTCCGGCGACGACGACCCGCTGGCCGGCCTCGGCCTGCCCGGCGGCCTGCCGACGGCGCTGCCCACCGACCTCGCCGGCAAGAGCCTCACGCAGCTCATCGGCCCGCTGCGCGAGTCGCTGACCCGCGACGCCAAGCTCACCGACCTCGGCACGACGGACGGCGCGGACCACATCCAGGCGTCCATCCCGGCCCGCACCCTCGTCAAGGACCTGGAGAACGGCCTCGGCTCGCTCTCCAAGTCGCTGCCCGGCAACGTGACCAAGGACCTCGACGACGTCCCGAACAAGACGGTCAACGTGGACCTGGCCATCAAGGGCGGCAAGCTCACCCACATCACCGTCGACCTCGCGCAGCTCGACGACACCATCCACGGCAAGCTGCCGCTGGACCTGTCGATCGACGGCGACGCCGACCCGGTCAGCGCGCCCTCCGGCGCCCAGCAGCTCAACCCGCAGGATCTGATGGGCCTGGTCATGGCGCAGCTCGGCGGCTCCGACGACGGCTCGGACAACGCCGACGACACCGGCGACTTCGGCGACTTCAGCAACCTCTAGCCAGGACGGTCCGGACTGTCCTGACAGCCCGGACGGTCGCCGCCCGCGCGCGGTCCCGGTGGTTCAGCCGCCGAGGCCGCGCGCGAGCAGGTCGCACAGCGCGAAGGCGAAGAGCGTGATGCCGATGACGCCGTTGACGGTGAAGAACGCCCGGTTGAGCCGGCTCAGGTCGTGCGGCCGGACGATGGAGTGCTCGTAGAGGAAGGCCCCGGCGACGATCGCCAGGCCCGTCCACCAGAAGCCCCCGGCGTCGGTCAGGGTGCCGTACCAGACGAGCAGCGCGGTCGTCACGACATGGCTGCCGCGGGCGCCGTGCAGGGCCGCCGGGATGCCGAAGCGCGCGGGGACGGACTTCACGCCGTGCGCCCGGTCGGCGGCCACGTCCTGGCAGCCGAAGATGAGGTCGAAGCCGCCGATCCACACGCCCACCGCGAGGCCGAGGACGACGGGCGGCCAGGACCACGAGCCGGTCACCGCGAGCCATGCCCCGATCGGGCCCATGGCCTGGGCCAGGCCCAGGATCGCGTGCGGGAAGTTCGTGAAGCGCTTGCCGTAGGGGTAGACGACCATCGGCACCACCGCGACCGGCGCGAGCGCCAGGCACAGCATGTTGAGCAGCGCGGCCGCACCCAGGAAGACCGCGAGCGCCACGAGCGCGCCCGTCCACGCGGTGCGCACCGACAGGGCGCCGGTGACGAGTTCGCGGGTCGCGGTACGCGGGTTGCGGGCGTCGATCTCCCGGTCGATGATCCGGTTGCAGGCCATCGCGAAGGTCCGCAGGCCCACCATCGCCACGGTGACCAGCAGCAGTTCGCCCCAGTGCACATGGCCGTCGTCGCGGAACATCGCGGTGAGCGCCGCGATGTAGGCGAAGGGCAGGGCGAAGACCGAGTGCTCGATCATCACCAGCCGCAGGAAGGCCCGCACCCTGCCGTCGGGCCGGGGCTGGGGTCCGACGAGATCCGGGGTCGCCAGGTCCGCGCTCACAGGCCGTACTCCCTCCATCGGCGGTCGACCTTCGCCGCCGTCTCCGGGTCGGAGAGCACCATCTCCGGCCAGCCCCCGTCCCGCGTGTAGCCCTCCTCGGGCAGCTTGCGGGTCGCGTCGATCCCGGCCTTGCCGCCCCAGAACTGCTGGTAGGAGGCGTGGTCCAGATGGTCGACGGGTCCTTCCACGACGGTGAGGTCGCGGGAGTAGTCGGTGTTGCCGAGCGCCCGCCAGGCGACCTCGTGCAGGTTGTGGACATCGCAGTCGGCGTCCACCACGATGATCAGCTTGGTCAGCGACATCATGTGGGCGCCCCACACCGCGTGCATGACCTTCTGGGCGTGCTTCGGGTACTTCTTGTCGATCGCGACGATCGCGCAGTTGTGGAAGCCGCCCGCCTCCGGCAGGTGGTAGTCGACGATGTCCGGGACGATGACCTTCAGCAGCGGCAGGAAGAAGCGCTCGGTGGCGCGGCCCAGCGGCCCGTCCTCGGTCGGCGGCCGGCCCACCACGATCGACTGCACGACGGGCTTCTTCCGCATCGTCACGCAGTCGACGGTGAGCGCCGGGAAGGGCTCCTGCGGGGTGTAGAAGCCGGTGTGGTCGCCGAACGGACCCTCCGGCAGCGTCTTTCCCGGCTCCAGCCAGCCCTCGATGACGACCTCGGCGTGCGCGGGCACCTGGAGCGGCACGGTCTTGCAGTCGACCAGCTCGATCCGCTTGCCCTGCACGAAGCCCGCGAAGAGGTATTCGTCGATGTCGCCGGGCAGCGGGGCGGTCGCCGCGTACGTGACGGCGGGCGGGCAGCCGAAGGCGATCGCGACGGGCAGCCGCTCGCCGCGCCGCTGGGCGGCCTGGTAGTGGTTGCGGCTGTCCTTGTGGATCTGCCAGTGCATGCCGATGGTGCGCCGGTCGTGCCGCTGGAGCCGGTAGAGGCCCAGGTTGCGCACACCCGTCTCGGGGTCCTTGGTGTGGGTCAGGCCCAGGTTGAAGAAGGAGCCGCCGTCCTGCGGCCAGGTGAAGAGCGCCGGCAGCGCGTCGAGGTCGACGTCGTCGCCGGTCAGCACGACCTCCTGGACGGGCCCGTCCTTGACCTTCTTCGGCGGCACGTGCAGCATCCCGGACAGCTTGCCGAAGGCCTCCCGGACGCCGACGAAGCCGTGCGGCAGCTCGGGCTTGAGCAGCCCGGCGATCTTCTCGCCGATCTCGGCGTAGGACTTCAGTCCGAGCGCCTTGAGCAGCCGCCGGTCGGTGCCGTAGACGTTCATCGCGAGCGGCGCGACCGAGCCCCGCACGTTCTCGAAGAGCAGTGCGGGGCCGCCGGCCTTGTTGACCCGGTCGGTGATCTCGCCGACCTCCAGGTACGGGTCGACCTCGGCGGTGATCCGCCGCAGGTCGCCCTCCTTCTCCAGAGCCCGGAGGAACGAGCGGAGATCGTCGTAAGCCATGGGCCCCAGTCTCGCATCCCGCCCGGCGGCGCCGGGTCAGACCCCGGCGTAGGAGTGCTTGCCGCTGACGAAGATGTTGACGCCGTAGTAGTTCCACAGGAAGCACGCGAAGGCGACGAGGGCCAGGTAGGCGGCCTTGCGGCCCTTCCAGCCCGCGGTGGCGCGCGCGTGCAGGTAGCAGGCGTACGCGACCCAGGTGATGAACGCCCAGGTCTCCTTGGGGTCCCAGCCCCAGTAGCGGCCCCACGCGGCCTGCGCCCAGATCGCGCCGGCGATGATGGTGAACGTCCACAGCGGGAAGACCAGCGCGTTCATCCGGTACGCGAACTTGTCCAGCGTCGCCGCCGCCGGCAGCCGCCGCATGATGTCGCCCCAGCGCCCGTTGCCGTCCTTGCCCGCGGCGACCGCGACCTCGTAGTGGTCGCGGAAGAGGAAGAGCAGCGTGCCCACGGCCGCGAGGTAGAAGATCGCACCGGAGATGATCGCGCACGACACGTGGATCCACAGCCAGTACGAGTGCAGCGCCGGGACCAGCTGCTCGCTGCTGGTGTAGAGGACGGACAGGGCCAGGCCCAGGTCCAGCAGCACTGACGTGGTCAGGAACAGGCCGATCCACCGGACGTTCTTGCGCAGCGCGAGCAGCAGCAGGTACATACCCACGGCGACCGCGCCGAAGGTGGTGGAGAACTCGTACATGTTGCCCCACGGGGCGCGCTCCACCGAGGCGGCCCGGAAGGCCACGCCGCCGGCGTGCAGCAGCCACGCGAGCACCGTGAAGGACACCGCGATCCGGCCGTAGAGGTCGCCCTTCTCGTCGCCGCCCGCGGCCCCGGGGCCGTCCTCCATGCCGCGGTCGCTCGCCGAGGCGCGGGTGACGACGGTCGGGCGCTCCAGCGTGACGGTACCGCCCGCGGTCTTGACCGTGACCTGCTGCGCCGCCTTCTTGCGGGCCGTCTCGGCCGCCTCGGCGGCGGCCTGCTCGGCGCGCGCCTCCTCGGTGAGCGCGGCGGACTGCACCGCGACCTTGCTGCGCCCGCCGAAGACCCACTCGGCGAGGTGGGCGAGGAAGGCGAGCGCGTACACGAACATCGCCGAGCGGATCATGTAGTTGCTGTAGTTCGCGAAGTTCTCGTTGACCGCGGCCGCGATGTTCACGCGCGCGCTCCTTCGTCGTCGGTCGCTGGGGTGTCAGGTCCTGACTTGGACTCGGTGGGTGGCGTGCCGTCGTCCCCGTCGCTGCCGGGTTCCGGCGTGACGGGCGCGTCGGGCAGCATCTGGACGGCCACGTCGCCCAGCTCGTCGGCGATCCTCGCGGACTCGCTGCGGCCCAGGCCGCCGAGCTCGACAACCGTCCCGCCGTCCTTCCCGGCGCTCGCCCGCACCCAGATCCGGCGGCGCTGGATGAACAGCGAGCCGGCCAGGCCCAGGATCGCGCCGATCCCGCTGACCAGGGCGCCGAGGTTGCCGGACTGGTGGGAGACGGTGAAGCTGGCCCAGGTCGCGACGCCGTCGAGCCGCAGGGTGCCCGCGCCGTCCGGCAGCTTCATGGTGTCGCCCACGCCGAGCAGGTCGGACAGCGGGGAGCCGTCGGGGTTCGTGAACTGCTTCAGGTGCGTCTCGTCGAGCTTGTAGACGTTCTGCTGGAGACCGGAGTCGAGGCCCAGGTCGCCGTGGAAGGCGTTGAGGGCCAGCCGCGGGTTCTGGAGCGTCGGGAAGGTCGAGTACATGCCGAGCGTGGTGCTGGTGGCGAAGGTCGGGGCGAAGATGCCGCGGAAGCCGAGCTGGTCCTCCTTGCCGTCCTTGCCGATCGCGTCCGGGGCCTTGATGACGCCGACCGAGGTGAGCGCGGAGTCCTGCGGCAGGAACGGCACGGTGGTGTGCACGACGTTGCCCTGGCCGTCGGTGATGGTGACCTTGACCGCGTAGCCGTGCGAGATGAGGTAGACCTTCTCGCCGCCGATGCTCAGCGGGTGGTTGACCGAGATCGCGCCCTTGGTCGTCTTCGAGTCGTCGGTGCCGGTGTAATAGCGGATGTTCGCCTGGAATTTGAGGGCGGTGCCCTTCTCCGGGCCGCTCGTGGCGTACTTCGACTCGAAGTTGTCGAGCTTGAAGCCGAAGGGCTGGAGGTCGTCCCCGCCGTACCAAGTGCCGCCGCTGAAGTCGTCGTACGACGTCAGGTTGTTGACGAAGCCGTCGCCCTCGACGATCAGCTTGCCGCCCTCGGCCTTCTCCAGCGACGTCAGCGCGAAGGCGATCAGCAGGCCGAACAGCGAGACGTGGAAGAGCAGGTTGCCGAACTCGCGCAGGTAGCCCTTCTCGCCCGCGACCGAGGTGCCGGTCACGCTGGTGCGGAAGCGGCGCGCGCGCAGCACCTTGCGGGCCGCCTCGGCGACCTCCTCCGGGCTCGCCTCGGTGCGCCAGGTGCTGTACGCGGGCAGCCGGGTCAGGTTGCGCGGCGCGGCCGGCGGGCGGGCCCGCAGCTGGCCGACGAACTGCCAGGTGCGCGGCACGATGCAGCCCGCGAGCGACACGAAGAGCAGGATGTAGATCGCCGAGAACCACGGCGAGCTGTAGACGTGGAAGAGGCCGAGCCGCTCGTACAGCGGCGCCATCACGGTGTGCCGCGCCTTGAAGGCGTCGACCTTGAGCTGGTCGTTGTGCTGCGGGAAGAACGAGCCGGGGATCGCCGCGAGCGACAGCAGGAAGAGCAGGATCAGCGCGATCCGCATCGAGGTCAGCTGCCGCCACATCCAGCGCAGCCAGCCCAGCACCCCGAGGCCCGGCGCCTCGTTGAGGCTGTCGGCGGGGGCGGTGCTCAGCTGCGCGCCCGCCGCGCCGAGGTCGTCGCGTTCGGACCGGTCGGCGCCAGGGGCGCCCCCGTCCGTCCCGGCGTTCCCGGTTTTCTCCGTGATGCTCATGGGTTCAGACCCCTGAAGTGAAGCCGCTCGACCAGATCTGCATCTGGTAGGTGATGTGTTCCCACACTCCGGTGACCAGCAGGATGCCGACCGCCACGAGCATGACTCCGCCGGTCCGTATGACCCACGCGTAATGCCGCTTGACCCAGGCGAAGGCGCCCAGCGTACGGCGGAAAGCTATGGCCGCCACGATGAACGGCACGCCGAGCCCGGCGCAGTAGAAGGCCATCAGCACCGCGCCGCGCACCGCGCTGGCGTCGCTGAAGGCCAGCGTGTTGACGGCCGTCAGGGTCGGCCCGACGCAGGGCGTCCAGCCCAGCCCGAACAGCACGCCGAGCAGCGGCGCCCCGGCCAGCCCCATCGTGGGCCGGACGTGGAAGCGGAACTCGCGCTGCGTGACCCCGCCGACCATGCCCATGAAGGCCAGGCCCAGCACGATGGTCAGCGACCCGAAGATCTTCGTCAGGACGTCCTTGTGCACCTGCAGCGTCTGCCCGAAGTTGCCGAACAGCGCCCCGCCGGACACGAAGACCGCGCTGAAGCCGAGCACGAACAGCGCCGCGCCCGCGAGCGTCCGCCCGCGCCGCGCGTCGCCGAGGTCGGTGCCGGTGACGCCGGTCACGTACGACAGGTAGCCGGGGACGAGCGGCAGGACGCAGGGCGAGAAGAAGGAGATGAGGCCGGCGAACATCGCGACCGGTATGGCGGCGAGCAGCGCACCGGTCAGGACCGTGTGCGTCTGGTCGAACGCCAGGGAGGTCAGCGCGCCGTTCCCGCCCACGTCACTTCTCCGCGACGATCTTGTCGATCATCTCGTTGAGCCCGTCCTCGGTGAGGGCGCCGAGCACCCGCGCGGCGATCTTCCCGTGCCGGTCGACGACCAGCGTGGCGGGCAGCGAGGCGGGGTTGACGTTGCCCTTGGGGAATTTCAGGATCAGATTCCCGGCCGGGTCGTACAGGCTCGGGTAGGGGATCTTGTAGTGCTTCACGAACTGCTGCGCGGGCGACATGTCGAGGTCGCGGGTGTTGATGCCGAGGAACTGCACGCCCTTGGACACGTCGGCCTGCGACACCGACGCCATGTGCGGCGCCTCCGCGCGGCAGGGCGCGCACCACGAGCCCCAGATGTTGATGACGACGACTTTGCCCTTGTACGCCGCAAGGTCCGCGTGCCCGCCGTCCACGGTCTTGCCCGCCAGTTCGGGCGCCGTCTGCCGGTCGCCCGCCTTGACGTACGTGATCACGCCGCTGCCGCTGACGTAGTTCGAGCCGCTGGACGACGTCGACCCGCTCGACGACGAGCACGCGCTCAGCAGCGACGCCACGGCCGCGACACAGGCGAGCGCCGCGGCACGGCGCGGCGTACGGCGCCGGGGGGCGCGGGTAGGACTCATGTGAAAAGTTTCGCATGGGCCCCGGGGCGATCTTCCACACCCCCGACACCGGCACCAAAAGCGGCAATCGCCCCAAGTAAGGACCAGGTGATGGCCGCCGGGCGGACTTCGGGCGGACGGCTAGACGACGGGGGCGGGCGGCGAGGCGGTGGTGCCCGCGGGCTTCGGCGTGGTGCGGGAGGCGGGCAGCGTCATGAACTCCTTCCAGCCCTGCGACGGCTTCTCCCCGACCTCCAGTCCGCGCAGCCGCTCCAGCACCGCCGGATCCTGCGCGTCCAGCCAGTCCGCGAGCTGCCGGAAGGACACCATGCGCACGTCGTCGTGCCCGGCGGCCGCGATGTACTTGAACGCCGCCTCCACCGCGTCCATGTAGATCCCGCCGTTCCACTCCTCGAAGTGGTTGCCGATGTAGAACGGCGCCCGGTTCGTCTGGTAGGCCCGCTCGAAGCCCGCGATGTACGACTGGGTGGCCTGCTCGCGCCAGTACGGGTAGTTGCGCGGGTCGGACTGCGTCGCCGCGTGCGACTGGTTGGCCAGCATGTTGTAGTCCATCGACAGCACCTCGAAGGTGTGCCCGGGGAAGGGGATGAGCTGGAGCGGGAAATCCCACAGGCCCAGCTTCTTCGACGGCCAGCTCTGGTTGCCGCCCGGCGAGCTGGCGTCGTACCGCCAGCCCAGCGCCGCCGCCGTCGGCAGCAGGCTGTTCTGCCCGAGCAGGCACGGGGTGCGGCCGCCGACCAGCTCCTTCTCGTAGTCGAAGGGCAGCGGCTCCTCGCCGTGCCAGCCGGTCTGCGTCTTCCAGGTGGTCACGAAGGTCTTGGCCTGGTCGATCTCGCTCTTCCAGTCCGCCGGGGTCCACCGCCCGACGCTGCCGGTGCCGGTGCAGAAGTGGCCGTTGAAGTGGGTGCCGATCTCGTGGCCCTCCAGCCACGCCTGCCGGATGTTGTCGAGCGTCATCCGCAGGTGGTCGTCGGCGAGGTAGCCGATGTCGGAGGCGCCGAGCGGGCTGTTGGGCGGGGCGTAGTCCAGCTTCTTGTCCTCCGGGAGCAGGTAGAGCCCGCTGAGGAAGAAGGTCATGGACACGCCGTGGTCGGAGGCGAGCTTGCGGAACCGCGGGAAGAGCCCGTTGCCGATCTCGCCGGCGCCGTCCCACGAGAAGACCACGAACTGCGGCGGCGTCTGCCCGGGCTCCAGCCGGTCGACCGTCGGCTGGTACGGCTGCGCGCCGGTGTGCGCGGTCGACCCGTCCCCGATGAGCGTCACCGTCCGCGTCGGGGCGTGCGCCCCGCTGGCCCCCGACGGCTCCCCCGTCCGCCGCGCACCGCCCCCCTCGCCGCCGCCACCCTTCCCGGCCCCGCACCCCGCGACGGCCAGCCCGGCCGCGGCCCCCGCGGTTGTCGTCAGCAGACTCCTTCGGCTCATTCCACTCATGCGTGGGTCCCGTCTCTCGGCACGATGCACTTGCCGTGCGGCTCCGGGCGGTCTACGTGTGGACGCCCGCCTTGCCGTCCACACGTTCCTCACGCTTTATATGATTGTGGTCAAATCCTATTAATTACCCCCACATGGCGGGACCCCTTCCCCCTCCCGGGGTACGCACATGCGCTGCCGCGCGGGGTGAGCGTTTTGCGCTGCGGCGCGGGGCGAGCGTTTTTAGGGGCGCGGGGAACTGCGCGACCAGCCACGACGTACCGTCACGTCGCCACCGACCCAAAGGGGCAGTACGGTCCGTACCGGACCACCGGCCGGTGGAGGGCTGAGCGCGCAGTTCCCCGCGCCCCTACGGGGCACGGCCCCTGCGTAAGGGGGGCTCCCGGGGGCCTACGCCCCGAACGCCTTGCTCGCCCCCTTCGGGGCCTTCGCCCCGCCCCCGCGCAGATGCGCAGGCACAAGATCGAGCGCGGGCTCCGAATAGCCCACGGACACGATCTCGTCCCCCCGATACGTAAAACTCGTCAAGCTGGCCAGCGTGCACTGCCGGCGCCTGGGGTCATGCCACAGGCGCCTGCGCTCGGCCCACGAGCGCACGACCCAGATCGGCAGCTGGTGGCTGACGGCCACCGCCTCGTGCCCCCGCGCGGCATCCCGCGCGGCCGCGAGCGCCGCGCTCATCCGGACGACCTGGTCGACGTACGGCTCGCCCCAGCTGGGGCGGAAGGGGTTGGTCAGGTACTTCCAGTTCGCCGGGCGGCGCAGCGCCCCGTCGCCGATGCCGAAGGTCTTGCCCTCGAAGATGTTCGCCGCCTCGATGAGGCGGCCGTCCGTCGCGAGCTCCAGACCGTGCGCGGCGGCGACCGGCGTCGCCGTCTCCTGGGCGCGCTCCAGCGGCGAGGCGACGACGTACGTGATGTCGCGGTCCGCGAGGTGCTCGGCGACCCGGTCGGCCATCTTCCGGCCCAGCTCGGAGAGGTGGTAGCCGGGCGCGCGGCCGTACAGCACCCCGTCGGGGTTGTGGACCTCGCCGTGGCGCATCAGGTGCACCACGGTGAGCTCGTCGGTCCGGTCGGTCCGGTCGATTCCGTCGGTCCCGTCAGTCCCGGAACTCATGCGCGCGCCTCCGCTGCGGCTCGTGCGGCGGCCGGCAGCGCGGCGGCGATGCGCTCCACGGCCCGCTCGTCGTGCGTGGTGGACACGAACCAGGATTCGAACGCGGACGGGGGCAGATACACGCCCTGCGCCAGCATCGAGTGGAAGAACGGGGTGAAGCGGTACGCCGCCTGCCGCTTGGCCGCCTCGAAGTCACGGACGTCCTCGTCCGTGAAGAAGACGGAGAACATACTGCCCGCCGTCTGGATCCGGTGCGCGACCCCCTCCTTGGCCAGGGCCTCGGTGACCAGCGCCTGGATCTCGGCGGAGACGGCGTCGAGCCGCGCGTAGGCCGCGTCGTCCAGCAGCCGCAGCTGCGCGAGGCCGGCGGCGGTGGCCACCGGGTTACCCGACAGGGTGCCCGCCTGGTAGACGGGGCCGGCCGGGGCGAGCAGGGCCATGACGTCGGCGCGGCCGCCGAAGGCCGCCGCCGGGAAGCCGCCGCCCATGACCTTGCCGAAGGTCATGAGGTCGGGGCGCACCCCGTCCAGGCCGTACCAGCCGGCGGCGCTGACCCGGAAGCCGGTCATGACCTCGTCGGAGACGTAGAGGGCGCCGTCGGCCGCGCACAGCTCCTTGAGGCCGGCGTTGAAGCCGTCGCGGGGCGGGACGACGCCCATGTTGCCGGGCGAGGCCTCGGTGATGACGCAGGCGATCTGGCCGGGGTGGGCGGCGAAGGCGGCCCGTACGGCGTCCAGGTCGTTGTAGGGCAGCACGATCGTGTCGCCGGTCTGCGCGCCGGTCACGCCCGGGGTGTCGGGCAGCCCGAAGGTCGCCACGCCCGAACCGGCGGCGGCCAGCAGCGCGTCGACGTGACCGTGGTAGCACCCGGCGAACTTCACCACCTTCGCGCGCCCGGTGAACCCGCGCGCGAGCCGGATCGCGGACATCGTCGCCTCGGTGCCGGACGACACCAGCCGCACCTGCTCCAGCGGCTCGACCCGGGCCACCATCGCCTCGGCGAGCGCGACCTCGCCCTCACCGGGGGTGCCGAAGGACGTACCGCGCGTCACGGCGTCCCGTACGGCCGCGACGACCTCGGGGTGCGCGTGGCCCAGGATCATCGGGCCCCACGAGCAGACCAGGTCGACGTACTCGCGGCCGTCGGCGTCGGTCAGGTACGGACCCGTACCGGACACCATGAAACGGGGCGTACCGCCCACGGCGCGGAAGGCACGGACCGGGGAGTTCACGCCTCCTGGGGTCACGGCCGCCGCGCGGTCGAACAGTTCCTGGGACACTGGTGCTTCGTACGGGTAGCTCACGGATACATGGTCTCAAACGCCGGGCGTTGCGCGACAACGTCTCAACCGTGCATCTGACACGATGATCGGGTTGCATGGTTGGGGCGGCAGATGGTCGGGTAGTGGAATGCAGCAGCGGGGTGGCGTTCCGGGCGAGGAGCCAGGAGAACACGTACCCGACTCCGAAGACATCAAGCCGAGCAGTCCCGCACCACGCGATCCAGAACACCACGAGCAACAGCAACACCGCGAGCCGCGCGACGAGCGAGACCGGCGCGGGCGCGGGCACGGACGCCGAACGACCGCAGAGGGCAGGAGCAGGGGTGGCCGAGTGGGGGTGACCTACAAGTACTTCGGCGCGCCCGACGGAGCGACCGCGGCGCGCGTGCCGATCTCCATGCGCCCCGAGGAGCTCGGCGGCGACGAACTCGGCCAGGGCATGTACACCAAGGTCAAGCCGGAGACGATGGCCGCGATGGTTCTCACCGGCATCGAGGGCATACCCCCGCACAAGGTCCCCCCGCTCGAACTCGTCGTCCTCCACCCCGACTACGCCGTCGTCCGCCTCCCCGCCTCCGTCGTCGAACCCCTGCGCAGCGCCAACGAGGAATCCCTCGGCGCCGCCGCCTTCATCTGGTCCACGGTCCCCGACCGCCGCGGCCCGCGCGACGCCTTCGTCATCTACCAGATGCTCCACGAATGGCAGGACTTCGCCCGCCGCTGCCAGGAATCCGGCCACCAGCTCTACTGCCTGGTCTGGCCCTGATCCCCACCCCGGGGGTTTCCGGGGTTCTTCACCGCTCCTCCGGCCTTCCGGGGTTCTTCACCGCCCGCCGGTGCCTGCCGCCGTGCCCGGGGTTTCCTCCGCCGCGTCCCATGCGAGCGCCTTGAGCTGCATACGGGCCGCGGGGCCGCAGTCGGGCACGGTCGCCCAGAAGGGGTGCGCGGCGACCAGGACGGACAGCCGCACCAGGCGGCGGCGCAGCACCGTGGTCTGCGGGCCTGCGGAAGCGGCGAGTTGGCGATAGGTGACGTACCACTCGCGCTGCGCCTGGACGAGGTCGGCGGGAAAGGTGTGGTGGTGCATGCCCGGGATTCAACCACACGGTCGAACGTTTGTACGAGCGACGTGGCGCACATAACCGCAGCGTGTCGCGTACACCACCCGGACGGCCCTGTCGGGCTACAGGCAGAGGATCAGGACGCAGATCTCGCCCGGCGGTGTCGTCCCGTTGCTCGCGGGCGACGGGGTCACCGGGTCGGTGGGCGTGGCGGTCGGCGTGCTCGTCTCCGGCGGGGGCGTGGTCGCCGTGGGCTGCGGGGCCGGGGTCGTGGAGGCGGGCCGCGACGCGGACGCCGACGGGGACGGTTGCGGCCGCTGCGTGCGGTCCGCCGTCTGCTGCGGAGCCCGCGTGCGCGGCACGAGCGGGACGGAGCGGGTGTGGCCGGGCGTGGACGTGGCCGCCGGGTGCGGGGGCGCCGGGGTGCCGGTGCGGGACGGGGCCGTGGTGCCGGGCGGCGGGGTGGCGGCCGGGGAGGTCGCGGTGGGCAGGGTGTCGCCTACCGGGGCGTCGGGGGCGGTGGCGGCGTTCGTCGCGTCGCCGGAGCCGCCGGTCGGCAGCGCGGCGATGGCCAGGCCGCCGCCGGCCAGCGCGACCGCGGTCGCCGCGACCGCCCGGCGGCGGTTCCGCCGCCAGCGGGCCTGCGCGTGCCGCCGGGCCGCCCGGCCGCCGGAGGCGGGCAGCGCCGCGAAGGGCTCGGGCTCCGGCTCGATCTCAGCCGCGTAGGCGTCCGTACCGCCGGGCTCCACGTCGTACGGGAGCGGCTCGGGTATCGGGTACCTGTACGCGGGCGCCGGCAGCGGCGGTTCCGCTACCGGTGCCTCCGTCCGTATCGCGGACAGCGCCGACCTGGCCGGAGTCAGGTGCACCTCGGGACCCGCGGCGGATTCCGGTATCGGCCCGTCCGCGAAATACGGCGCCCGGTAGGCGGACGCGGGCGGCGCGATATCAGGCGCATAGGCACCGCAATCCGGGCATACCAACGCCCCGTTGAGGGTGCGACGGCATTGGTAGCAGTAGTCCATCGTCCTGTTTCCTGCCATGCGTTCTGGCTGCCTCGGGGTGACCACAAAACGCTAACAGCGGCACCGTAAGGCATTGCGGGGCGGTTGTGAGGCTTTCGAAAAGATCCCCCCGCCCAATTCCGGCGAAGTCGCCGTCAACCTCGCACGGGTCGCGGGACGGGAACAGCCCGCCCAGTCACTCCGGTGATCTTTCCGCCGACCGCCGACCGCCGGCCTTCCGTCAGCCGCGCTCGCGCGCGTACCGCAGCAGCACCACCCCGTTCCCGAACGTCCGGCTCTCGGTCAGCCGCAGCCGCGTCCGGTCGGCGGCCGCCGGGAAGAGGCGTTTGCCGGAGCCCAGCAGCACCGGGTGGACGTAGATCACGTACTCGTCGATCAGGTCGTGCGCGGCGAACGCGGCGGCCAGATCCGCGCCGCCCAGCGCGAGATCGCCGCCCGCCCGGGCCTTGAGCGCCTCGATCTCGGCGGCCACCACCTCGCGTACCACCGTCGTGTTCCACGCCGCCTTCCCCTTCTCCAGCGTGCGGGAATACACGATCTTGGGCATCTCCCGCCAGATCCGGGCGAATTCCCGGACGGGGGCGGGGGCTTGCGGATCTTCGTCCGCGGTCGGCCAGTATTCGGCCATGAGTTCGTACGTGACGCGGCCGTCGAGAAATGCGCCCATGTCACGCAGCTGATCGTTGAAGTATCCGTGCAGCTCGTCGTCCACGAGATGCCAGTCGATCTCCCTCTGCGGCCCCTCCATGAAACCGTCGAGTGAAACCGACATCGCGTATACGATTTTCCGCATCGCGCCCGCACTCTCCTCTCTCCGCCGCCGCGCCCCGCGTTCGCGCTTCCGCTATCTGGGTATCCCTGTCCCGGATTGTGCCGCGCGGGTCCGACAATGCGCCGCCACCAGCGCTTTCGGCGCGCACGATAGGCTCGGACGCACCAGGCGGGCTGACCGCCGGACGGCGGCACGCGGCAGGGGAGGACGGCGCGGTGGACACGGCGGCGGAGTCGGCGCGGATCCAGGACGACACGGTCGGCGGCTATCTGGAGCGGCTGGCCGCCCGCGTACCGGCCCCCGGCGGCGGGGCCGCCGCGGCGCTGCACGCCGCGCAGGGCGCCGCGCTGCTGGCGATGGTCGCCCGCTACTCGACGGGCGAGAAGTACGCCGCCCACGCCGAGGCGATCGCGCGGATCACCGACGAGAGCGACCGGCTGCGCGCGACCGCCCTCGACCTGGCCGCGGCCGACGCCGCCGCCTTCACCGCCGTGACGGACGCGTACGCGCTGCCGCGCGGGGACGACGCGCAGAAGGCCGCGCGCTCGGCGGCCATCGCGCGCGCCCTGGTGGGCGCGGCCCACCCGCCGGGCGCCGTCGTCGCCGTGGCCCGGCGGCTCGTCGCCCTCGCCGAGGAGCTGCTCCCGATCGGCAACCGCAACGTCGTCACCGACGTCGCCGCCGCCGCGGAGGCCGCCCGCGCCGCCGCGACCACCGCCCGCGTCAACGTCGAGATCAACCTCGCCGGCATCAAGGACCCCGCGACCCGCGCGGACCTCGCCGCAACCGTCACCGACGTCGACACCCTCGCGACCCGCGCCGCAGCGGTAACCGACTCCGTCCGCGCGTCCCTGACGTAGCCACGTTCCGCGCCCGCGGGGCGGCGCCGCCCTACGCCCGCACCCCGGAAGGGCTTGCGCCTCCTCTCACCCGCGCGCGCCCACCCCCGCGCGACGCGACACCCCCGACGGCGGGGCACCCCCGCACGACGGCACAGCCCCCAACCGCGGGGCACCACCCCCACCCCGCACGGCGGCACAGCCCCCGACGGCGGGGCACTCCCACAGGTGGACGGAAGGCCGACGTCCCACCCGCACCCACCCCCACCCCGCCCGACGGGACAGCCCCCGACGGCGGGGCACTCCCACAGGTGGACGGAGAGCCGACGTCCCACCCGCACCCACCCCCACCCCGCCCGACGGGACAGCCCCCAACGGCGGCGCACCCCCACAGGTGGACGGAGAGCCGACGTCCCACCCGCACCCACCCCCACCCCGCACGGCGGCACAGCCCCCAACCGCGGCGCACCCCCACAGGCGAACCGAAAGCCGACGTCCCACCCGCACGGGTGGTGGGGGTGGGAATCCCCGCGCCGGAGGCGCCGCGCGCCGGGCACGTATGCCCAGGGGCCCGCCCCCGCCGGAAGCGCCGAGCGCCGCACGCGCAAACCCAAGGCCCCGGCCCCGCCGGAAACGCTCCACGCCGCACGCGGAAGCGCGAGGCCCCCGCCGGAAACGCCGGGCGCGGGGAGGCGCCCCGTCACCCACCCGCGGAGCGCCGAGCGCATACGCTGGCGGCGCCGCGCCCGCACCCCGTACCCGAGGAGACGCCCCCATGAGCGACCCCACCGCATCCCTCACCGGCGCCGAGTGCGCGGCCGGCTTCCGCGCGGAGGCGCAGGAGATCGCCGAGCGGCTGGTACGCGAGGGCGGTGCGGCGCCGCGGCTGGTGGTGGTCGTCGCGACGGAGGACGAGAGCAGCGCGTGGTACGTACGCTCGATCACCCGCGCCGCCGCGAAGGCCGGCATCGTCTGCGACACCGTCACCCTGCCCTCGGACGCCGAACCGGCCGTCATCCGCAAGCAGTTGGCGACGCTGAGCGACGACGCCACGGTGCACGGGATCATCCTGCAGACGCCGCTGCCGCCCGGCGCGTCCGCCGCGGACCTGGCCGGGGCCATCGCGCCGGGCAAGGACGTGGACGGCGCCAACCCGCTGAGCCTGGGGCGGCTGGCCGCCGGACTGCCTGCCTTCGCCCCGGCCACCGCCGAGGCGGTCGTACGGCTGCTGGACGCGCACGGGCTCGCGCTCGCGGGGCGTACGGTCGCGGTCGTCGGCCGCTCCACCGTCGTCGGCAAGCCGCTGGCCCACCTGCTGCTGGACCGGGACGCGACCGTGACCGTCTGCCATTCCAGGACCGCCGACCTGGCCGCCGTCACGCGCGGCGCGGACGTCGTGGTGGCCGCGGCCGGGCGCGCCGGGCTCGTCACCGCCGAGCACATCGCGCCGGGCGCGGTCGTGGTCGACGTCGGCACCAACCCCACCGAGGACGGCGGCCTGACCGGCGACGTGGACGCGGATTCCGTGCGGGGCGTCGCCGCGGCCCTCTCCCCCGTGCCCGGCGGCGTCGGCCCGGTCACCACCGCGCTGCTGCTGCGGCACACCGCCCTGGCGGCCGAGGCCGCGCAGCACCCGGAGGGCACGCAGGTCGCACCGCGGGCGTGACATCTGTCATGGCCGGGTCCGGACGGACGGCTCTGCCGCCGGCACCCCGCCGGCGGCGATGCTCGTGCCATGACGATCACCGAGGCACTTCCCGCGACGGACACCACTCCTGACGCCCTGTCGGCCGCGGCCGAAACCGCCACCACAAACGGCTCGGCAATAGGCCACGACGTGGCAATGGACAAGGCCGAAGCGCCGAGCGCCACCGCGGACTTCCGTCCCGTCCCGGTGTGGTTCTTCGCCTTCGAGGGCCTCATGGGCGCGTCCTTCGACATCCTCAAGGCCCACCCCGACGGGTGGATGGTGATCGCCGCGTGCGCGGCCGTGAACATGGTGCTGGCCGCCACCGTGCTGCGCCCCCGGCTGAAGATGGCCAAGGCGATGCTCAAGGGCAAGCGCACCCGCAAGATCGCGCTCGGGCTGATCGCGCTGCGGCTCGGGATGCACGTCGTGCTCGGCGCGATCGGCATGCACGCGACGTCCGGCTGGGCGCACCTGGCCTTCGCCGTGGGAATGTGCGCCGCCACGGTGGGGCTGCTGGCCTTCGACCAGCGGGTGATGCTGCGGGCCCTGTGCGCGGAGCAGGCCGCGACCGCGGGCCGGTGATCGCCCGGGGCCGCGCCCGGGGCCGCCGGACGCGCCGCATATGCTGCGTGCAGGACGCACGTAGCCCACGTACGCACCGCACTCGTCCCTCACGGAAGGCGGCACCATGAGCACCCGTACCGCAGTGGTCACCGGCGCGAGCAGCGGGATCGGTGCCGCGACCGCGCGCAGGCTGGCCGGCGCCGGCTTCCACGTGGTGCTCACCGCGCGCCGCACCGACCGCCTCGACGCGCTCGCGAAGGAACTGACGGCCGCGGGCCACAGCGTCTCCACGCACGCCCTGGACGTGACGGACCGGGCGGCGGTCGACGCCTTCGCGGCGGATCTGGCGGAGCTGCCCCCCGTGCACGTCCTGGTCAACAACGCGGGCGGCGCCATCGGCACGGACCCGGTCGCGACCGCGGACCCCGCCGACTGGCGGGCGATGTTCGAGGTCAACGTCCTCGGCGTGCTCAACGTCACGCAGGCCCTGCTGCCCGCCCTCAGCGGCTCCGGCGACGGCACGATCGTGGTGCTGTCCTCGACCGCGGGCCTCGCGACGTACGAGGGCGGCGGCGGTTACGTGGCCGCCAAGCACGGCGCCCACGTCATCGCCGAGACGCTGCGGCTGGAGCTGAACGGCCACCCGGTGCGGATCATCGAGATCGCGCCCGGCATGGTCAAGACCGAGGAGTTCGCCCTCACCCGCTTCCGCGGCGACTCCGACCGCGCCGACGCCGTCTACGCGGGCGTCGCGGAGCCGCTGACCGCGGACGACGTCGCCGACACCGTCTGCTGGGCCGTCACCCGCCCCGCGCACGTCAACGTCGACCTGCTGGTGCTGCGCCCGCGCGCGCAGGCGTCCAACTACAAGGTCCACCGGGTGCAGTAGCGGCCTCCCGGCCTGCACAAAGCCCCGGAAGACCTCCCGCAAGGCCCCCGCAAGGCCCCCGCAAGACCCTCCGGAAGGCCCGGCGCACATCGCGCCGGGCGGGCGCGCACGGGCGCGTACCGGCTCCTGACCGCACGTCAACTTCTCGCGGATTCACCCGCGCCGGCCGGTTACCGGCGCGTAGATGACGGGAAACATTCCCGCGCGGCTCTTCGCGCGTAGACCCGTACGTCACCCCCACCGCGTTGACTCGTCGGCTCGTGCGAAGAACCGGACACCCCGTCAGTGCCCCACCACCGCCCGGAGGTTCCCATGCGCCCCGCCCGCCGTCTGGCCCTTCCCCTCGCCGCAGCCGCCCTCGCGCTGCCCGCCGTCCTGACCGCGGCCGCGCCCGCCGGGGCCGCGCCCGCCGACAAGCCGCAGGTGCTCAGCAGTTGGACGCAGACCAGCGCCGCGAGCTACAACGCCTGGCTCGCCGCCCGCAACAACCAGGGCGCCTGGTCGGCCTACGGCTTCGACTGGTCGACGGACTACTGCTCCGACTCCCCCGACAACCCGCTCGGCTTCCCCTTCAAACTCTCCTGCGCCCGCCACGACTTCGGCTACCGCAACTACAAGAAGGCGGGCACCTTCACCGCCAACAAGGCCCGGCTGGACAACATGCTCTACGCCGACCTCAAGCGGGTCTGCGCCGGCTACTCGGGCGTGACCAAGTCCGCGTGCGACTCGACGGCGTGGACGTACTACCACGCCGTCGACATCTTCGGCAGCGCCGCGCCCGCGGCGAAGGCCTCCTGAACAGCCCGGGGGGCCGGGGCCGTTGTACGGTCCCCGGCCCGCCGGTCTCGCCCGCTCCCGTCAGCTGTGGGCGACGGTGAGCGAGTAGAAGGCGACGCGCGCGCCCTTCGTCGTGCTGTCCGAGGACGACTGGTTGTACGAACCGGCCTTGAAGTACTGCTTGTAGGCGTTGAAGGACGACGGGATCGGGTAGTGCGTGACGCTCCCGTTGACCGTCAGGTCGATCGTGTTGCCGCCCGAGACGGCGATCGTGTAGCTCCACTTCGTCCCGACCGCGACGTGCCCGACCGTGTGCGTGGTCTGGCCGCCGTCCGGGGAGTTCTCCACGCCCGCGACGATGTCGCCGTTGGAGTGGTAGTAGAGCTCGATGAGCGGCTTGGTGGACGTGCCGCCGGAGCCGAGGTGGATCTGGCCGACGCACACGTTGGAGGTCACCGACACCACCCGAAGGGTCGCGTCCAGCCGGTGCGACCCGGCGAGCGACCAGTCCGCGGCGCTGCCGCTGCGGTTCATCTCGCGCAGCTCGGAGCGCGCGTAGTTGGAGTTCGGCGTCGTGACGCCCTTCTCCGGCGCCCAGAAGGTCATGGCGCCGTCCGACCCGTCGGTGTAGAAGTACGAGTCCTGGAAGCCGCCCGCGCCCTGGAGGCGGGACGAGGAGATGGTCGTCGGCGAGCCGGGCGAGCCGACCGGCTCCTGCAGCTCCCACACCCCGAGGTCGAAATTCCCGCCGGGCGCCACGCCCGTGTTGAGCCGGCCGCCGGGCGACGACGAACCACCCACCGACCACTGCTGGTTGGACGCGCCCGTGCACGTCCAGATCTGCAACTGGGTGCCGTTGGCGCTGGACTTGCCCGTGGCGTCCAGGCACTTGCCCGAGCCTGTGTTGACGAGCTGGCCGCCGCTGTACGTCCACGCCTGCGCGGCCGTGCCGTTGCAGTCGTAGAGCTGCACCTTCGCGCCGCTGACCGTCGAACCGGCGGCGACGTCGAGGCACTTGCCGAGGGCCCGCACCGTGCTGTCGGAGCTGCCGGTGGTCCAGCTCTGCGCCGAGGTGCCGTTGCAGTCGTAGAGCTGGACTGCCGTGCCGTTGGCGGTCGACGCGGCGGCGACGTCCACACACTTGCCGCCGAGCCCGGTGATCGGCCCGGAGGTCGCCGCGCCTGCCGCGGGTGCGACGAGCAGCCCGGCGGCACCGGCCATACCCGCGGCGCTGACGGCCGCGAGCAGTTTCGAGAGGTATGCCATGGGTGGGGGTCCTTTGCCTAGATGGTCTAGTCCAAAGGGTGCGCCCCAGTTGAATAACACGCCCATGTCAGAGGCGTCAACGCCCCGCAGAAACAGAGGCGTTGGCAGCCCATCGTCCTGCGGTCCCGGAGGGCGGGTGTCCGAAGAGGCAGCCCTTTCGTACCCGATGGTTTGACCCGCTCCGCGCTGCCCATTCCGGCCCGCGCACGCGACGGTGTCGGCTGGTGCGGTTTCCGGGAGCTGGGGGCTGGGGGTTCGGTGCGCATGCGTCAGCACGTCGGCGGCAAGGAAGCCGGTGCCGGTGGCCCGGGGGCGCGGCCCGGCCGGTCCGCGAGCCGCGCGCTGCGGCTCGGCGCCCTGGTCGCCGGGCTCCTGCTCGTCGCCGGAGCCGCCCCGGGCATGGCCGCGGGGCCCTCCGCGTCCCCCTCGGTCGTCGGCCCACCGGTACAGCCCCAGGTGGTGGACCAGGCACTCGCGCCCGGGGAGTCCACGCACGTGGCGAAGACGGTGGACACGCCGACGATCCCGCCGCGGCCGGACGTGGTGCTGATGATCGACGACACCGGGAGCATGAAGGGCAGCATCAGCAACGTCGCCGGTTCCATGCAGGGGGTGGCGAACGACATCCTCAAGCAGCAGCCCGACGCGCGTTTCGCCCTCACCGCGTACGGCGACGTGACCGATGGCGCGGACGTCTTCACCGTGGAGCACCAACTGACCTCGGACGTCAGCGACATGGAAAAGACCTGGTTCCACAACCTCACGGCGGAGCGCGGCTACAAGAGCGACGGTCCCGCCGAGGACTGGATCAACGGGCTCTGGCAGATCGCCAACGGCGCGGACGGGCGGATCACCTTCCGGCCGGAGGCCAGCCCGATCGTCGTCCTGATCGGCGACGCCTCCAGCCACGACCCCAGCGTGGACCACTCGCTCGACAGCGCCATCGGCGCGCTCAAGAGCGCGGGCGTGCGCGTTCTCGCCATCGACATCCACACGGACCTGGGCGACGGCCTCGACGGCGACGGCAAGACCCCCGAGAACCACGAGGGCACCCACGACCCCGACGAGGCCACCAAGGTCGTGAACGCCACCGGCGGCAAGCTGATGTCGGGCGTCGACCAGAACGCCGTCACCCAGGCCATCAGCAGCGGCCTGACCAACCTCCCCACCACCGTCACGTACGAGGCCGTCAACTGCGACCCCGCCCTCACGGTGAGCCTCGCCCCCGCCTCCCGGAAGGTCACCAGCGGCGAGACCGCGTCCTTCGACGAGACGATCTCCGTCGCCCCCGACGCGCCGCAGGGCGCCGAACTGACCTGCGCGGTGCAGTTTCTGCTCGACGGCAAGGTGCCCGGCGCCGACGCTCCCGCCGTCGCGACGGCCGCCCCCGTACGCAACAGGTCCGGAACGGGCCCGGCCCGTACGGCCCTTGCGGCCCCGCCGCCCGAACCCGCCAACGACTACCAGGAGATCATCGGCATCGCCGTCCGCGACGTCACCGCCCCCGTCGTGACCCTCGACAGCCGCTCGGTCGAGGCGCAGGGCTCCGGGGGCGCGCACATCAGCTACACCGCGACCGCCGTGGACGGCGTCGACGGACCGCTCCCCGTCGCGTGCACGCCCGCCTCCGGCTCGCTCTTCCCGCTCGGCGCCACCACCGTCACCTGCACGGCGACCGACGGCGCGGGCAACACCGGCTCGGCGCAGGCGACGTTCACGGTCCTCCCCAAGCCCATCCCCGACCAGGCGGACCTCGCCGTGCACATCGGGGTCGGTCCCACGCCGACGTACACCGGCGGCCGTACGCTCGCGCAGGTCACGCTCACCAACGCCGGCCCGCGGGCCGCGACCGGCGTCGTCGTGTCGTCGGTGTGGCCGGCCACCGCCGCGGGCGGGAGCAGCGTCGGGGCGCCGACGGCGTGCACGAGCGCCAAGCCGTGCACGATCCCGCCCGGCGGCCGGGTCACGCTGCTCCAGCAGGCCGTCTACCACGTGCCGCTCACCGGCACGGTGAAGGTGGCCGTGCACGGCTCGCCCGCCGACCCGCGGACGGCCGACAACACCGCGACCGCCACGGTCCGCGTCCTCCAGCCGAAGCTGACGGTCACCCCGGCGGTGGTCCGCCCCGGTGACGTGGTCGTGGTGCGCGGCACGGACTTCCCGCCCGGCACGGCCGTCCCGCTCTCGTGGAGCCGCGGGATCACCGCCCGGACCGACCCCGCGCTCGTCGAGCCGGACGGCACGTTCGCGGCGCAGGTCGTCGTCCTGCCGCGCGACCTGCTCGGCGCCCGCGACCTGCGGGCCACACCCACCGGTTACGACCCGCCGAAGCCGCTGCCGGTGCTGGTGGTGCAACAGACCGTGCAGCCACCGGACTTCGCGGCCCGCGGCTGAGGCGCGCAGCAAGGACCCGCGGCTGAATCCGTACGAGCAGGCACGGCAGGAGGCAGGCACATGATCCACGAGGTCGACGAGGCCCTGCGCGCCCTCTTCCGGGCGGATCCGCTCGCGGGCGGGCAGGTCGCGGTCGTCTTCGACGCCCCCACGCGCGACTGGGCGGCGAAGGTCAACGCGCCCACCGTCAACCTCTACCTGTACGACATCCGCGAGGACATGCGGCGGCGCGAACGCGGCCTGCTCAACGAATACGACGAGCACGGCACCGTCACGGCCCGCCGCCGCCCGCCGCGCTACTTCAAGCTCTCGTACCTGATCACCGCCTGGACGCGCCGCCCGGAGGACGAACACCGGCTGCTGTCCTCGCTGTTGCTGTGCCTGCTGCGCTACGAGGCGCTGTCGCCCGAGCGGTTCAGCGGCACGTTGTCCGAACTGGGCATCTCCGTACCGATGAGCGTGGCGCTGCCGCCGCCGGAGGACCGGTCGTTCGCGGACGTGTGGAGCGCGCTCGGCGGTGAGTTGAAGCCGTCGCTGGACCTGGTGATCAGCGTGCCGGTGACGGAGTCGCCGGTGTACGCGGCGGGTCCGCCGGTCGGCGAGGACGGGCTGCGGCTCGGCTTCTCCGAGGGCGTCCCGCCGCCCGGGGCGTCGCCGGAGCGCCCGCCCGCCCGTACGCCGTCCGGGGCCGAACTCCCCGTCTACGGCCGCACGCCGAACGCGCCCGGGCCGCCGCCGCGCGAGGCCCACGAGGCCCGCGAGGCCCGCGAGGCCCGCCGCTCGGGCATCGCGTCCCGTGTGGCGGAGGACCGGTGACGCAGGAGCCGTACGGCGCCGGGTCCGCCGACCTCAGCCTGCGGCATCTGCTCGCGCGCGCGGCGCTCGTCGAGGAGCGGGTGCGGCGCGCGGTGGACGCCCGGCAGGCGGTCGACCCGCAGCCGGACGACGCCTTCCGCGGCCTCTACCTCAGCGACGAGACGGTGCGGCGGCTGCTGGACGAGGGCCGCTCGCTCGCCGGGCCCGACCAGACCGACGCGGAACGCCTCGCGGAGGCCGAGGAGTTGGCGGACGCGTCCGAGAGCGGCGCCCTCGCGGGAGGCTTGAGCGCCCCCCTGGAGGGCACCCCCTTCGACGGCGCCCCGGCCCGCGCGCCCGGCGGTGGTACGTACGAGGCACCCGCACCCGCCCGCGGCGCCTCCCGGCTGCGGCACCTCGCCCGCGCCTTCGGCCTCACGCCGCTCGACACCGAGATCCTGCTCATCGCCCTGCTCCCCGACCTGGACGACCGCTTCGAGCAGTTCTACGGCTACCTCAACGACCATGTCGCACGCTGCCGCCCCACCGTCGGGCTCGCCCTCGGGCTGTGCGGGCGGGCGGCAGCCGACCCGCGGGCGCGGGCCCGGCTCGCGCCGCAGGCGCCGTTGCGGGCGGGCGGGCTGCTGGTCGTCGAGGAGGCAGAACGCCCCTTCCTGGGACGGTCGTTGCGCGTGCCCGACCGGGTCGCGGGCCATCTGCTGGGCGACGACACCCCCGACCCGCGGCTCGCCGACCTGCTCACCTCCTGGCACGACGTCCCCGGCGTCGGCGACCCGGACGTCCTCGCCCGCGCCCTGGCCCACGGCGTCCGCCTCGCCCATCTGCGCGAGGAGCAGGGCGGCGCCGGGACCGCGCTGGCCGCGGCGGCGCTGCTGCGCTCGGGCCACCAGGTGCTCGGCGTCGACCTGCTGCGCCTGGCCCAGGACCCGCACCCCGCGGAGGCCGTGCGCGTCCTGGCCCGCGAGGCGCGGCTCACCGGCGCGGGCCTGGTGTGCGCGCCGCTCGAAGCGCTCACGCCCGAGCGCACGGAGGCGCTGCGGCTGCTGGCCGACACCGCGCCGCTCACCGTCCTGGTGGGCCGCACCCCGTGGGACGCCGCGTGGTCCGCGCGCCCCCCGCTGCTGCTGCACGCCCCGCGGGTGGACCCGGCGACGCGGGCCGCGCTCTGGGCCCGCACGTACGAGGCCCCGGTGCCGGACGACCTCGACGTACGGCTCACGCTCGCGCCCTTCCTCCTCACCCCGGACCAGATCACCCGGGCCGCCCGCTCCACCGCGCAGGCCGCGCTGCTCACGGACGGGCCGCTGGACGCCGACCACGTACGGGCGGGCGCCCGCGCCCAGAACGCCGCGGGCCTTGACCGGCTGGCCCGGCGCATCGAGCCCGCGGTCGGCTGGGACGACCTCGTGCTGCCCGCCGACCCGCTCGCCCAGCTCCACGAACTGGCCGCGCGCGCCCGGCACCGCGACCTCGTCCTCGGCGCGTGGGGCATGCGCCCGGGCGGCGGGCGGGGCCGCGGCGTCACCGCCCTCTTCGCCGGTGACTCCGGCACGGGCAAGACGATGTCCGCGGAGGTCGTCGCGAAGGACCTGGGGCTCGACCTCTACACGGTCGACCTGGCGACCGTCATCGACAAGTACATCGGCGAGACCGAGAAGAACCTGGAGCGCATCTTCAGCGAGGCCGCGGGCGTCAACGGCGTCCTCCTCTTCGACGAGGCCGACGCGATCTTCGGCAAGCGCTCGGAGGTCAAGGACGCGCACGACCGCTACGCCAACGTCGAGAGCGCGTACCTGCTCCAGCGGATGGAGACCTTCGACGGCCTGGCCATCCTCGCGACCAACCTCCGCGCCAACCTCGACGACGCCTTCACCCGCCGCCTCGACCTCGTCGTCGACTTCCCCCTCCCGGACGCGGAACAACGCCACCTCCTCTGGCACCGCGCCCTCCGCCCCGTCCTCCCCCCCGACTCCCCCCTCGACCTCGCCTTCTGCGCGGAGTCCTTCGAACTGGCAGGCGGCAACATCCGCTCCATCGCCGTGACGGCGGCGTACCTCGCGGCGGAGGCCGGCACGGCGCTGACGATGCCGATGCTCATCCACGCGGTGCAGCGCGAATACCAAAAACTCGGCCGCCTGACCCTCCCCTCCGAATTCGGCAAGTACGCCCACCTGCTCACGCCGTGAGGGGCCGGACCAGCTGAAGCTTTCGCGTCGGGAGGACGGAGCCGTCGGCCTCCAGCCGCACGAGCTTCCACGCCGCCAGGCGGGCGAGGTGGCGGTCGAGCAACTCGTCGTCGAAAACCGCATCGGCGTGACGGGCGAGGTCGGCAGTCATCTGAGGGTCCGACGTGAGGCTCTGCAGATGTGCGTACCGTTCACGGAGGGCAGCCGCCAAGCGCGAGCGTTCCACCCCGTGATGCGCGACGGCGAGCGTGGCTTTGTCGAGAGCGTCCAGGACGGGCACCGCCAGGACGGTCACGTGGGTTTGGGATTTCGCCGCTCCTTCGAGCCCCAGGTAGAGAGAGTTGAGCCGTTTGAGGGCGTACTGGCTCTGGTCTCGGACGCGAATCCACACACGCTCACCGAGAATCTCGACGGCGGAAGCGTCGTACATCCCCTTCGCGTCACCGACCGGAGTGGCTGCGAGCAGGTCCCGCAGTGCCTCTCGGACACCATCCACTACGCGAGGCAACTGCTCCCCTGTGATCTCCACGTCCGGCTCCGGCTCTGAACCGGGACGGGCCAGACCGACGTCATCCAGGGCCTTGAAAAGCACTCGCTGAGACGGTTCGCCGTGCCCGACGGCGGCGCACATCGAGCCCTTGCTGTCGATGACGTAGAGTTCCAAATCTGATTACCTCGGCTTCATCAGACACTTGACGATCATTTCGTCCTCCGGAGGGCGGTCGAAATCCAGACCCGGCATTTCCCAGACTTGCACGTCGAGATCGACACCTCCGTAGATCTGCTTCACCCGAGAATAGGTCCACGTTCGTGCGACCGCCTGCTCGGGTTCCTCTCCTCTCTTGCGAGCCGCGAGATAGTCGACAAGGTTCTTTGACATCGCAGGGCGCTTGGCCGACTTCGACTTGTAGCCCGTGAGGGTGTACCACTCGCCGGCCACAGCCCGGTATTCGGTGCGGAAATGCTCTGCGGCGATCGAGAACATCCGTGACCCGAGTCCGCGGACCCCCGCCAGTTCGATCATCGGATCGACGAGGAAGTCCACGGCCAGCGCCTTGACCGGGGTGTCGCCCTCGTCGACCGACTTGGCCTCGACCCACGCCTCGCCCACTGGGCGCGTCCCGCCCGGCCGCACGGCTCCCACCTTGATGGCACTCTCGCGGAACACGCCGAAGTACTCCATGTCCAACTGGGGACGACCGTCCACTTCGCGCTCCCGCAGCGTCAGGCGGTAGCCGTCCCTCTCACCGAGCGAGATGAGTTTCTGCAGGAGCGGCAGACGCTTCGCCTTGCTCATACCCCCTTCCCGCATCACCTGCAGGATGGTCCCGATGACCGAATCGTTCTGTACGACACCGCGCACCTCGGAGAGTATGCGCTGCCGCTCCTGGACGGTAGCTCTGCCGTCATCGAGGAGTTTGACTTCCTCGCTCTCGGCAGCCTCGTCCGTCGGCAGGTCGTAGGAGTCGGTGGACATCGCCTGTACATGCACCCGCTCCGCTGTTTCGGTCTTCGCTTCCTCCACAACCCGGAGGGGGACACCGTGCTTGTGGGCAAGCGCGCCTATTTTCGCGTTCGCATCCTGCCGCGTGGGGCGTTGCGCGAGGACGACCCCTGCCTCACGGATGGCGTCGGTCGTTTCTACCGAGGATTTTCCATCACCGTCCTTGCCGTCATTTCCTGTGGACTTCTTGTCCTTGTTCTTCCCCTTGCCGAACTTGGACTTGAGTTTCGCCCAGATCTTCTTGCCCATCTTGGCGATGAAGGTGACGATTTTGTCGATGACGCGGTTGACGGGTTTGGCGACGGCGTGGAAGACGGATTTGACTTTGGCGGCGAGGTTGCCGATGCCGAGGAGGGAGGCGAGGAGGCCGAGGAGGGTGGGGATGGCGGCAGCGAGGGCGGTTTCGACCATTTTGGGGACGCCGGCGGTGCCGCCGTTGGCGATGGCGATGACGGCGTCGAGGACGGCGTTGACGAATTCGACGACCTGCGCGCCTTGGTTGATGACGAAGGAGACGATGTCGACGATCGCTTTGACGGCGCGGACGAACGCGGAGGCGGGGTTGAGGAGGGAGAGGATCCAGGTGATGCCGGCGATGATGACGGTGGGGATCAGGTAGGTGGTGAGTTTGCCGAGGATGGTGGCTTTGAGGTCGCCGGTCTCCTTGACGATCTCCTGCTCGACACCCGCGGGGCCTTCCTTCGCGAGTTTCTGCGCGACCGGCACCGATTTCTCGACTTCGGTCATGGCCTGGTCGGGGATGCCCTTGGCGGTGATGCGGGCGCGGATGTTGGCCCAGGTCAGGCCGAGCAGGCCGGTGATGAGCTGGATGATGCCCTTGAGGTCGAAGGAGGAGGGGAGGTTCAGGCCGGCTTTGACGGCGGTGCCCAGCAGCCAGGACACCAGGCCCTTCTTGAGGTGGTCGGCGATGTTGGCGACGAAGAGTTTCAGGCCGGCGCCGACGGCGTGGACGAGGTTGTTCAGGAACCCGATCGGGTTCTTGATGATCTTGGAGATGGCGGTGGCGGCCTTCGCGAGGATGCCCATCAGGAGGTTCTTCAGCTCCGTGATGGTCTTGATCACCCCGGCGATCGCCCCGACCGCTTTGGACACCAGGCCCTTGTTCGCGTCCTGGAGCTTCTTGATCTCCTCGTCGACCTTGTTCAAAGCTTGCGTGTACTTCGTCGCCAGCGTCTGCACGAGCTGCTTGGACTTGTCGTCGACGTCCGACTCCAGGTCGTCGAACTTGCCCGCGAAGTCCTTCGCCGCGTCCTGACCGAACTTCCGCAAGTCCGCGGGGAGCTTCCTCACCTCCGCCGCCAGGTCGGAGCGCCCCTTGGCGATACGGGACTTCGCCGCACCCAGGTCGGTACCGATCGTGTCGGCGACCGAGGAGATCACGGACTGCATCTGGGTGACGTAGAGCTGCCGGGAGAGCTGGAAGAGGTCGTTCGCCGCTTTGGGCATTCCCAGCAGCTTGTCCTTGGCCCACTTCATCCCACCGAACGGGCCGCCATACCGCTTGTGCTTGTACGCCGACATCCGGGCCTTCTGATCGGCCTCGAACGCCGCCCGCGCCTTCGCCTCACCCGCGTTGAACTGGGTGTCGACCTTCTTGTCCAGGCCGGACAGGATGGCTTCGACGTCCTTCTTCGTCGCGTCGAACACCTTCTGCAACCGTGCCGTCGCCTCGGAACGCCGGCCCTCGTCCTTCGACTTCGCCCCGCCCTTCCCGGAGTCGACCGCCTTCCCGGCGGTGTGGCGGGTCGCGGTCAGCTGCGCCATCGCCTGCGCACCGGTCACCGCGGCGGACGACTTCGCCGCCGCGATCTGCTGCTTCTCCGCACCGCGGGCCTTGCCCGGCGCGGTGGCCGAGTGGGCGTCGGCCTGCTTCTTGTCCTTCAACGCCCCCGTGAAGTCCGGCTCATTACTCTTAGCGAGCTGGTCGTCGGTGACGTCCGCGGACTTCATCTGCTCGTCGGTCTGCTTTGGACCCGGCGAGAAGTCCGTCACCGCCGCCGGCTGCGGGGCCGGGGCCGCATCCGCAGCCGACGGCGCACCGGGGTTCGCATGCGGCTGATCCGGGCGAAGGGGCACCACGGTCTTGTCCTTGGCCGCCGACGTATCCGGCGGCGCAGCCGTCGCCGACGAGATGTCATGCGCAGACGCCGTCTTCCCCGCGGTGACCTTCCCGTCCACCGCACCCTTGATCTTCTCCGCCTTGCCGGACTTCGAGAACTTGTCCGCCTCGTCAAGGTTCTTCGGCGCCTGCGCCGCAATCGCATCGTTGACGGCCTTGACGAACGCCGCCTTGTCGAACACCCCGGGCTTGGCCGCGTCCATCTTCGCCGCGTTGGCGACCTTCCCCTGCGCCTCCCGGTCGTCCGGCGGCGCCACCGCCGCATCCTGCGCCGACTTCGACTCGGTAGCGGCGGGCTGGTGGTGCGCGAGCTTCTGCTTCTTCGCGGCGACATCGGCGTTCACCCGCCGCATCCCCGGCGCCTGCGACACCGACGGGGACACCGGCGCCACAAACCGCTGCGCCACCAACCGAGAAACCGCCGCATTCCCCGCCGCACCCGCGAGCAGCTGCACCGACGCCCGGCTCAGCGGGGCCTCCGGAGCGGCGGCGCGCTCTTCCGGTACGGGCGCGGGCTCGTGGGCAGGGGCCGGGCGGTTCCCGGTCCGCTCGGCTCCTCCGCGGTCCCCGCGCGCGGTCGACACCATGACCGCCAGGGTCACCCCTGCCCCGCTCCGGCGACACAAGCAACGAGGCAGGCCGTGGGGGAAGGGAAATGTGCCCGGTCGGTTCGACCGTTCGGGCTGCCCTGTCGGTCATCGAGGTCGAGTCGCCGGTACGGCCCAAATCCTGTGCGCCAAAGGAAAGGCCGCCGGAGGATTTCCTCCCGTATCTCATGGTCGAGGGGGAGTGGCATGCCGTCGTACCTGTCCCCGGGCGTCTACGTCGAAGAGGTGGAGTCCGGGTCGAGGCCCATCGAGGGGGTCGGGACCGCGGTTGCCGCGTTCATCGGGTTCGCTCGCAAGGGGCCGTTGCACGAACCGACGCCCATCAGCAACTGGACGCAGTTCAAGAGCGTGTTCGGCGACTTCGCCGAGGGAGCGTACCTGCCCGGCGCCGTCTACGGCTTCTTCGCGAACGGGGGCGGCATCTGCTACGTCGTCCGTATCGGCGCGCCGGACTCCGCCGACCGGGACGAGCCCGCCGAGCTGACCGGCGGGGAGGCGGCGCGCGTCGGGCCGTACGAGGTGCGGGCGCTGCCGCAGGTGACCGGGCAGATCACGGTGGAGGTCACGGAGCCGGAGGGCGAGGACCCGCCGCAGGACACCTTCGGGCTGGTGGTGCGGCGGGACGGCGAGGTCGTGGAGACGTACCCCAAGCTGACCACCAAGCGCAGCAAGGACAACGCGGCGACGCAGGTGCGCTCCCGCTCGCAGTTCATCGCGCTCGCGGAGAGCCAGCAGGGGCCGGCGCCGCAGCGGCCGGAGGCGCAGCAGGTGGCGGTGCCGGCGGCCGCGCCGGGGCCGCTGGAGGTGACGGCGGCGTCGTACACCGGCGACCCGGAGCAGCGTACGGGCGTGGCGGGGCTGGAGGCGGTCGAGGAGGTCACGATGGTGGCCGCGCCGGACCTGATGAGCGCGTACCAGGCGGGCAGGATCGACGGCGAGCAGCTGATCTCGGTGCAGCAGGCGCTTGTCACGCACTGCGAGCTGATGGGCGACCGGGTGGCGATCCTGGATCCGCCGCCCGCGCTGAGCCCGCAGCAGGTGAAGGTGTGGCGGGAGCGGACGGCGGCGTTCGACTCGAAGTACGCGGCGCTCTACTACCCCTGGATCAAGGTCTTCGACCCGTCGGTGGGCCGGGACGGCTTCGTGCCGCCGAGCGGTCACATCGCGGGCGTGTGGGCCCGCAGCGACGAGACGCGCGGGGTGCACAAGGCCCCGGCGAACGAGGTCGTACGGGGTGCGGTCGCGCTCCAGACGCAGATCACGAAGGGCGAGCACGACCTGCTCAACCCGGCGGGCGTCAACTGCGTGCGGGTCTTCCCGGGGCGCGGCATCCGGGTGTGGGGCGCGCGCACGCTCTCGTCGGATCCGTCGTGGCGGTATCTGAACGTGCGCCGGCTCTTCAACTACCTGGAGGAGTCGATCCTCGGCGGCACCCAGTGGGCGGTGTTCGAGCCGAACGACGACGCGCTGTGGGCGAAGATCCGCCGCACGATCTCGGCCTTCCTGGTCAACGAGTGGCGCAAGGGGGCGCTGTTCGGCCTCACGCCGGACGAGGCCTTCTACGTCAAGTGCGACGCGGAGACCAACTCGCCGGAGGCCGTCGACGCGGGGCAGGTCGTGTGCGAGGTGGGGGTGGCCCCGGTGAAGCCGGCGGAGTTCGTCGTCTTCCGGCTCGCGCAGATGTCCGCCGGTTCCGGCGCCGTCGACGAGTAGGACGCCGGCCCGACGCGCACACCGCCCCAAGTCCCGTAGCCGGAAGCAGCCGGAAGGCGATCACAGGAGGCCGGAGACATGCCGCTGCCCGAACTCGACGCTTCTGTCGGGCATTCGTTCGGATTGGAGTTCGACAGCGTCCTCATCAAGCGGATCACCGAGGTCAGTGGTCTGAAGATGGAGCAGGACGTCATCGAGCTGAAGCAGAACACCGCGGACGGCAAGTACGCGATCAAGAAGCTGCCGGGCCGCCCCAAGGCGGGCGAGGTCACGGTCACCCGCGGTCTCACCGAGGACAACAGCTTCGAGAAGTGGATCAAGGACTCGCGGTTCGGGAAGATGACGAACGCCCGGCGCAACGGGTCGATCATCGTCTACGACTACGAGGGCCTGCCGATCAAGCGCTACAAGCTGATCAACGCGTGGCCCAAGTCGCTGGAGATCAGCACCCTCAAGGCGGGCGACACCTCGGTCCTCACCGAGAAGCTGTCGATCACCTACGAGAGCGTGGAACTCGACTGATGCGCCGGATCACGGCCGCGGCTCCGGCCCCGGCTTCGGCTGCGGCTTCGCCGGACACGGGCCAAGGCGCCGGGCTGCGCACGGAGTTCGCCTTCGAGCTGCCGCGCGGCTACGTGGACGAGTCGGGCACGGTGCACCGCTCGGGCGTGATGCGGCTGGCGACGGCCCGGGACGAGCTGGTGCCGCTGCGCGACGACCGGGTGCGGGAGAACTCGGCGTACCTGTCGGTGGTGCTGATCTCCCGGGTCGTCGTACGGATCGGGACGGTCGAGGACATCCACCCGGGCGTCGTCGAGGATCTCTTCGCCTCGGACCTGGCCTTCCTCCAGGACTTCTACCGGCGGATCAACTCCGAGGGCCACACCCGCGCCCGCGTCACCTGCCCGGCCTGCCGGGAGGACTTCGCGGTGGAACTGTCCGGCGGCGGTGGTCGCCTGGGGGAATCGTGACGTACGCGGCCGACCGCATCCACGAGGAAGTCGCGTACCTCGCCTACCACTTGCACTGGCCGCTCGACCAGATCCTCGATCTGGAGCACGCCGACCGGCTCCGGTACGTCCGGCACGCGGCGCAGCTCAGCGGCTGATCGGCCGATCGGCACTGAGCCGGAAGGGAGGGGGACGGGGTGGGACTGCTGTCATGGCTCGGCGGCGGACGCCGCGACCGGCCGCACGCGCGGCCCGCGGAGGCCGCGCCCGCCGGGGGGAGCGGCGGAGAGGCGTGGCGGGACCTGCCGCCGATCCAGCGCACGACGGGCGACCTCGGCCTGGTCACCGACCCCGGCGGCTTCCGCGCGTCCCTCGGCACCTGGCAGGACGTCTCGCTGTCCCGCCCGCTCGGTCACCTCGTGAGCCCCGAGGCGCCGTCCGGGATGCTGTACGACGTCGCGTCCGCCGCACCCGAACCGCCGCGGGCGGCAACCCCCGAGCCGGGCACGCGCTCCTGGGAGCCGCCGAGTTCGGGTACGCACCCGGCGGTCGCGCTGCAACGCGTCCTGGACGGCGGGCCGTTGACGTCCGCGGCCGCGCCCGGCGAGGAGGCCGGGCCCGTCACCGTACGGCCGCTCACCCCGCCGGACACCGGGCCCGCGGCGGACGAGCCCTCCCCCGTACGGGAGTTGCCCGCCCCGCCCCTCGTACCGACCGACGGCGCCGAGCACCCGGCCCCGCCCACCGCCCAGCGCGCGGCCCGTACCGAAACCCGCCCCGCGCCCCCGCCCCTCCCGCCGCCCGCCACCGCGCCGCCCGCCACCGCGCCCGTGCAGCGGACCACGGAGCAGCCCGGCGTCCGCGCCCACCAGCACCTGGGCATCGGCGAGCCTCTCGCGGGGCTGCCCTCGACGGCGCGCGGGCCCGCCGCCCGCTCCACCCCCGCGTCCGTGACCCCCGAGCCCGCGGCCCCCGAGCCGCTCACCGCCCAGCGGACCCCGGCCGCCGCGCCCACCCCGCCCCCCGCGGCCGCGGCCCCGCCGGACTCCCCCGCGGACGGCCCGCTGCTCGGCGACGACCCCCTGCTCCCCGCGCCCCCCGAAGCCCCGGAGGCCCCCGAAGCTCCCGGCAACCCCCTGGCCCTGGTCGGGGTGCAGCGCCTCCCTGCGGACCTCCCGCACTCCCCACCGCCGCCCGCTCCCGCCCCCGCCCCCGAGCGCCTGACGGGCCTGGTCGGCGAGCGCCCCGTCCCGCTCTTCGCCCGCACCGACGCCCCGGGCACCACCACGACGCCCGCGCCCGACCCGGAGCAGCCCGTGGTCGCACGCTGGGCCGCCGAGTCGCCGGACGAGCCCGTACGCCGGTCCACCCCCCGCCCCGCCGTCCCCGCGGCCCCCTACGTCCAGCGCTCCTCCGCCACCGCCCCCGGCGCCCCCACCTCCGCCGACAAGGCCCCGCCGCGCCCCGAGCCCCGCAGGCCCACCGCCAACCGGACCTGGACGGACGCCGGTTCGGTCGCGATCGCGGCGGGTGTGGCCCAGCGCGCGGCGGACGGCTCCGTGGTCTTCACCCCACCGCCGCCCACCGCCCCCACCGCCCTCGCCGTGCAGCGCGCGCCCGAACCCGTCTCCGCAGAACCGGAGTTCACCCCCGCGTCCGACGCCGCCGACTCCGCGGACTCCTCCCCCGACCCGGGCGGCCCCGCGGCCACGACCACCAGCAAGCCCGCCGACCCCGCGCAGCAGCCGGACAAGGAGGACGGCGCCGCCCCGCACGTCGACGACGCCCTCGTCCGCGCCCTCTTCCCACGACTGAGCCGCCTGCTCAAGGACGAGCTGCGGCGCGACCGCGAACGCGCGGGCTTCCTCATCAACACCCGCCACTGACAAGGCCCTACGGGCAGAAGAAGGAGTGACGTCATGTCGGTCACCGACGACCCCGCGGTCAGCGTCTGCTTCGTCGTGACCGTCGACGGCATCGAGCTGGGCTCGTTCAACACCTGCGACGGGCTCGGCTGCGAGGTCGTGCTGGAGACGCGCGAGGAGGGCGGCAACAACAGCCTGTCGTGGCAACTGCCCACCCGGCTGCGCTACTCCAACGTCAAGCTCTCCCGGCCGCTGACGCGCGACACCGAGAAGGTCGCGAAGTGGTTCGCGAGCATGACGACCGGCATCAAGCGCCGCACCGCGCACATCGAGGCGCGCACCGCGGACGGCCATGTCGTGGCGCAGTGGGGGCTGTTGGAAGTGGTGCCGGTGCGGTGGAGCGGGCCGTCGTTCAGTCCGGAGTCGCCGAAGGTCGCGGTGGAGACGATCGAGATCGCCCACCACGGCTATGTGATGGGGAGCTGACGCGATGAGCAGTCCGGTGGCGTTCAGCGCGACGGGCGCGGGCACCGCGGCGGGGGCGGCGGGCGGCGCGCGCCCCAAACTGGAGCACGCCTACCTGGAGTTGCGCACCCCGCCGCCGGGCGGCAGCCTCACGCCGGGCCCGGCGTGCGGGCGGATCGACTTCCAGTTCAACCCCAAGGAGCTGAGCCTCACCAAGGCGGCGACCTGGAACCGTACGCCCGCCAAGGGCGCCAAGAGCGCGGGCCCGCCCGAATACCAGGGGCCGCAGCCCAGCAAGCTCACCGTCGAGATGTTCCTGGACGCCAGCGACACGCACGACACCAGCGTGGTGAAGACGGTGGAGCAGCTCTTCTCGTGCTGCGTGCCGACCGGGCAGACACGGCAGCAGAAGCGGGCGTCGCCGCCGTGGGTGGTCTTCCACTGGGGCGGCCTGACCGGCTTTCCCGGCTACGTCAGCCAGGTGCAGGCCAACTACACGCTCTTCACGACCTCCGGGGTGCCGATCCGGGCCGTCTGCCAGGTCACGATGGAGGAGATCAGCGGCGACACCCCGGGCCAGAACCCGACGTCGGGCGCGCTGCACCCGCACCGCGTGCACAAGGTGAGCAGCGGCGACACCCTCGCGGTGCTGGCGTGGCGGGAGTACGGGGACCCGGCGGCCTGGCGGGTGATCGCCGCGGCGAACGGCATCGACGACCCGATCCGGCTCGCGCACGGCCGGGAGCTGCTGCTGCCCGCGGTCGAGGAGATCGACCGGTTGCGGCAGTCCGGGCCCGGCGCGTACGACACCAGCGGCGGGGTGTGACCCGTGGTCGATCAGGGCGTCGCGAAGACGCTGGTGATGGAGTTCGGCGGGCGTCCGCTGCCCGCGGGCCTCGGTGACACGCTCGTCGAGGCGTACGTGGACGGCAGCCGCACGCTGCCCGGCACCTTCCTGCTGCGCTTCCGCGACCCGGGCCGCGTCCTGCTCGCGAAGGCGGGTATCGCGATCGGCACGCAGGTGCGGCTGCGGGCGGCGGCGGGCGGGCCGCCGACGGCGAAACCGCTGCTGACGGGCGCGGTCACGGCGCTGGAGCTGGAGATCGACGACGGCGGCACCTTCACGGTGGTGCGCGGCACCGACGAGTCCTACCGGCTCTTCCGCGGCCGCCGGGTGGCGGGCTACCAGAACATGACGCTGTCCGACATCTGCACGCAGGTCGCCCAGCGGGCGGGGCTGCGCCCGGGGTCGATCGACGTCGCGGGGCCGGTGCTGGAGCACGTCGTGCAGCCGAACGTCACCGACTGGGCGTTCCTGCGGATGCTCGCCGACCAGGCGGGCGCGCAGGTCTACGTCGAGGACGGCAGGCTCAACATGACGGCGCCGCCCGGCGCGGGCGGGGCGCCCGCGGTGACCGCGCGGGCCGCGCGCGACCCGCTGGTGCTGGAGATGGGCGACAACCTGCTGCGCTGCCGGGCGTCGGTGTCGGCGGCCGAGCAGGTCACCGAGGTCGAGGTGCGCGGCTGGGACGTGCAGACCAAGCAGCCGCTGGTGGGCCACGCGGACGCCGGGACGTCCGGCACGCTGCGGCTCGGGGTGACCGCCGCGGACGTCACGCGCCCCTTCGGCCCGGCGAGCCTGCTGGTCAGCGACACCGCGTACGGCGACCAGGCGCATGTCGACCAGGCCGCGAAAGCGCTCGCGGCCCGCGTGGCGGGGTCGTTCGCGGAGCTGGAGGCGGTGGTGCGCGGCAACCCGGAGATCCGCGCGGGCAGCACGGTGACGCTCGCCGGGGTCGGCGCGCCCTTCGAGGGCGGCTACACGGTCACCTCGGTGCGGCACGTCTTCGACCCGGCCAGCGGCTACGAGACGTGGATCGGCGTGACCGGCGACCAGGACCGCTCGCTCTACGGCCTGTCCGGCGAGAGCGGCCCCGAGCGGGACGGCCGCTGCTTCGGGCTGGTCAACGCGACCGTCACCGACACCCAGGACCCGCAGGGCCTGGGCCGGGTCAAGGTGCGCTTCCCGTGGCTGTCGGACGACTACACCAGCGACTGGGCGCGTTGCGGCCAGGCGGGCGGGACGGGCGGCGGCGAGGCGTTCATCCCCGAGGTCGGCGAGGAGGTGCTGGCCGGCTTCGAGCAGGGCCGGCTCGACGCGCCGTACGTGCTGTGCGCGTTGTTCAACGGCAAGGACAAGCCGGCGGCGGCGCAGGGCGGCCAGGGCCATGCCGTCGACCCGACCAGCGGCGCCGTCAACCGCAAGGCGCTGGCCTCCCGCGAGGGCAACAAGCTGGAGCTGCTGGACACCGCGGGCGGCCCGCAGGGCGTCCGGCTGGTCACCGGCGACGGCAAGACGCATCTGACGCTCGACAAGCAGCAGACCGCGATCACCGTGCACAGCGACGGCTCGGTCGCGATCGAGGCGGGCTCGCAGGTCTCGGTGAAGGCCGGCAACGGCGTCGAACTCGACGCGGGGAAAGGCCGGTTGCGGCTCGCGGGGGACGTGGTGGAGGTCGCCGCGCGCTCGGGGCTGGCGCTCCAGGCCGGATCGGGCGCGGTGTCGCTCACCACGGACGCGGCGGTCTCGGTGCAGGGCCGGCAGGTGACGGTGGACGGCACCGAGCGCACCGAAGTCCGCAGCAGCGGCTCGCTGTCGGTGACCGCGCCGATGGTCCGTATCAACTGACGTCACAGGGGGTGTGGGGCGGATGGGAGCAGCGGCCCGGGTGGGCGACGCGACCGGGCACGGCGGGGTGATCAGCGGCCCCGGCGTGGCCTCCGTGCTGATCGGCGGGCAGGCCGCCGCGGTCGTCGGCACCCCGCACACGTGCGGGACGCCGCTGCACGCGCCGTCCGCGGTCCAGGGGCCGGGCAGCACGTCCGTGCTCATCGGCGGGCGGCGCGCCGCCCGGGTCGGCGACACCGCCGGATGCGGCTCGCCCGTCGTCGCGGGCTGCCCGACCGTGCTGATCGGAGGCTGAGCCATGGGGCAGGAGTTCATCGGCGCGGGCTGGGCCTTCCCGCCGCACACCGACGCGACCGGCGGCATCGCGCTGGTCCGCGACGACCGGGAGATCGCCGAGTCGATCCGGCTGATCCTGTCCACCTCGCCGGGCGAGCGCCCGATGCGGCCCGAGTTCGGCTGCGCGCTCGGCGACTACGTCTTCGCCCCGGCCGACGCGGGCACCGCGGGCCAACTCGCGTACGAGGTACGGCTCGCGCTCGACCGCTGGGAGCCGCGTATCGACGTCGCCGAGGTGGCGGTGCGCTTCGACGAGGCCGACAAGGGCGTGCTCTACCTGGAGATCGGCTACTCCGTGCGCGGCACGAACGACCCGCGCAACCTCGTCTTCCCGTTCTACGTGATCCCGCAGCACCAGGAGGGCGCATGACGCTGCCGGCCCCGAACCTGGACGACCGCACCTTCCAGCAACTGGTCGACCAGGCCAAGCAGTTGGTGCAGCGGCGCTGCCCGGAATGGAGCGACCACAACGTCTCCGACCCGGGCGTGACGCTCATCGAGGCCTTCGCCACGATGGTCGACCAGCTCATCTACCGGCTCAACAGGGTGCCGGAGAAGAACTACCTGGCCTTCCTCGACCTCATCGGGGTGCGGCTCTTCCCGCCGACCGCCGCCCGCGCCGACGTCACGTTCTGGCTGTCGGCGCCGCAGCCGGACACCGTGCGCGTCCCGGCGGGCACCCAGGTCGCGACCGTGCGCACCGAGACCGAGGAGGCGGTGGTCTTCAGCACCGCCCGCGATCTCGCGGTCGTGCCGTGCGAGCGGGCGTACCTGGCGACGGGCACGGCGGGCGGCGCGGTCACCGACCGCACCGCCGAGCTGCGGCTGGGCCGGGACGTGCCGTGCTTCGGGGCCACCCCGCAGCCCGGCGACTGCCTGTACGTCGGGCTGTCGGCGGCGGTGCCCGGCTGCGCGGTGGTGCTGCGGCTGGACTGCCAGGTACACGGCGTGGGCGTCGACCCGACCGATCCGCCGCTGCGCTGGGAGGCGCTGTGCGGGGACGAGTGGCTGCCGTGCGAGGTCGACAAGGACGACACCGGCGGCTTCAACAAGGCCGGTGAGGTCGTGCTGCACGTCCCCGAGGGGCACGCGGCCGCGGTACGCGCGGGGGTGACCGCGGGCTGGGTGCGCTGCCGGCTGGTCGCGGCCGGGAAGGGCCGGCCGACGTACGTGGCGCCGCCGACCGTACGGCAGGCGGGCGCGTTCACGATCGGCGGGACGGTGGAGGCGCTGCACGCCGAGAGCGTCGCCGCGGAAGTGCTGGGCGCGGCCGAGGGGTTGCCCGGGCAGACCTTCCACATCGCCAGGCCGCCGGTCGAGCCGACCGGGGCGCCCTTCGTCGTCGAGGTCGCCGAGGGCGACGGCTGGGCGCGCTGGCAGCAGGTCGACGACTTCGCCCATTCCACCTGGTCCGACCGGCACTTCACCCTCGACCCCGGCTCCGGGCGGGTCGACTTCGGCCCGGCCGTGCACCAACCGGACGGCTCGGTAAGGCTGTTCGGTGCGGTGCCGCCGAAGGACGCGACGGTACGGGTCCGCGGCTACCGCACCGGCGGCGGGCGGCGCGGCAACGTCTCGCGCGGGGCGCTGCGGATCCTGCGCAGCTCCGTACCCTTCGTCGCCCGGGTCGAGAACCGCCGGGCGGCGGTCGGCGGGGTCGACGGCGAGACCGTCGCCAACGCCCGGGTGCGCGGGCCGCTCACCCTGCGCACGCTGCACCGCGCGGTCGTCGCCGAGGACTACGAGCGGCTCGCCCGCGAGATCGCGCCGGGCGTCGCCCGGGTGCGCTGCCTGTCCGCGGCCGCCTCCGGCGAGGACCCGGCCGAAGCGGCGGGCGGGGTAAGGCTGCTGGTCGTCCCGGCAGGGCGCGGCGACGCGCAGGGCCGCATCGACTTCCGCGAGCTGGAGCCGCCCACCGACATGCTCTCCTCGATCGCCTCCTACCTGCACGACCGCTGCCCGGTCGGCACCCGGCTCAACGTCGAACCGCCCTTCTACCAGGGCATGACGGTGGCCGCGCGGGTGCAGGCCGTGCCGGGCACACCCACCGGGCCGCTGCGGGACGCCGCACTCGCGGCGCTCTACCACCACTTCAGCCCGCTCACCGGAGGGCCCGACGACCAGGGCTGGCCCTTCGGGCGGCCGATCCACTCCGGCGAGGTCTTCGCGGTGCTCCAGCGCGTGCCGGGCGTCGAACTCGTCGAGGACGTCAAGCTCTTCCCCGCCGACCCCTACACCGGCGAGCGCACCGATCCCGTCGACCGGCTCGAACTCGCCCCGAACTCGCTGGTGTTCAGCTACAGCCACGACGTCCAGGTGCAGGTGGGATGACATGCGCTCGGCCATTCCCGGGCTGCCCAGCCCGCACCCGCTCGTCGACCGACTGCCGGCCGTCTACCAGGAGCAGGACTTCCTGCACCGCTTCCTGGCCGCGCTGGACGAGGTGGTCGCCCCCGACCTGCTCGTCCTGGACAACCTCGCCGCCCACCTGAGCAGCGGCACCGCGCCCGCGGACTTCCTGCTGTGGCTGGGCCAGTGGGCCGCCGTCCAGCAGGACCAGGAGCGCCCCGAGGCGCTGCGCCGCGAGGTCATCGCCGCGGCCGTCGGGCAGCACCGCATCCGCGGGACCCGGCGCGGCCTGGTCCAGGCGGTCCGCCGGGCGACCGGCGCGGAGCCGGAGATCCGGGAGAACGGCGGCACCGCGTGGTCCCCGCGCCCCGGCACCGCCCTGCCGGGCACGCCCGGCGCCCGGGTGACGGTACGGCTGCGGGTCGCCGACCCCGCGCGGGTCGACCGGGCGGCGCTGGACAAGCTCGTCGCGTCGGAAGTGCCCGCGCACGTCACGTACCGCATCGAGGTCCTCCCCCTCGACCCCGCCGGGGAGCCGTCATGATTTGTCCCACCTGCCGCCACGACAACCCGCCGGGCACCCGCTTCTGCACCGCCTGCCAGGCCTTCCTCGCCTGGGACCCCGCCCCGCCCCCCGAGCCCCCTCAGGAGCCGCCCCCCACGCAACCGCCCCCGCCCCCGCACGGATACGGCCCCCCACCCGCGCAACCGCCGGGCCCCGCACAGGGGTTCGGCCCCGCGCCACGCCCGTACGAGCCCGTGCCGCCGCCGGTGCCGCCTTCCGTACCGCCGCCGGTGCCGCAGGCACCCGTACCGCCCCCGCCGCCGCAGGCACCCGCACCCGTACCGGTGCCGCCGCCCCCGCCCGCAGGGCCCGTCGCGCCCGTCGCGCCGCGGCCCTCCGCGGAGGGGCCGGTCAGCGCCGGGACGCTCGCGGGGCAGCCCACCGCCGTGCCGTTGCCGCCGCCCGATCCGCGGAGCGGGCCCATCGTGCCGGACGCGGCCGCGGCGCGGCGGCCCGGGGAGCGGATGGAGCGGCCGCAGCCGGTGACCGGCTTCTTCGACGTCGGCGCGGAGCGGCCCGCCGCCGAGCCCGCGCGGCTGCCGGACCGGCCCTGCCCGAGCTGCGGCACCGCCAACCCGGCGGACCGGCACCTGTGCGCGCGGTGCGGCGCGGTGCTCGACCCGCAGGCCCCGCCCCCGGCGGCGCCCGAGCCCGTACCCGAGGCGCCGCCGCCGTGGTGGCGGCGGCTGCTGCGGCGGCCGGAGCGCGCGGTCGCCGCGGGCTACCGCCCGCACACCCGCACCCGGCGCAGGCTGCGCCCGCGCGCGGTGTGGCCCGCGGTGGCCGTGGTGCTCGCGCTCGTGGGCTGGCTGGTCCGGGGCCAGCTCTCCGACCTGGCCTCGAACATCCGGGACCACTCGGCGAAGCCGGCCCCGCTGCACCCGAACACCGCGACCGCGTCCACTGCGGACCCCGCGCACCCGGCGGCCATGGCCTTCGACGGCTACGCCAACCGCTACTGGGCGCCGACCACCCCGGGCGCGGGCACCGGGCAGTACGTGGAGGCCGGCTTCCCGCACGCCGTGCACCTCGTGACGGTCATCGTCACCCCCGGCTGCTCCACGGACGACGGCACCTTCCTCACGCAGGCCCGCCCCTCCCGGATCACCCTCACCTTCTACGACACCGCGGGCCGTCCGACCGCGCACACGGTCACCCTGCACGACCAGGCGGGCCCGCAGACCTTCGACGTCCACGCGTCCGACGTGACCCGGGTCCGTATCACCACCGACGCCAGCTACGGCGCGTCCGACGGACACCGGCTGGCCATCGCGGAAGTGGAGTTCTTCGGGCGCCAGTGATCCTTTCCGGCGGACTTTTCCGCCCGCCGGTGATCGTTTTTCCGGGTCGGCCGCGGAAAAACGATCACCGGCGAACGGTCCGTCAGATCAGGCCCTGCCGCATCGCATACGCGACCGCCTGCGAGCGCGTCCGGAGATTCAGCCGCGTCATCACCGAGTGCAGAATGTTCTTGATCGTGCGGTCGGAATAAGCGAGCTTCAGAGCGATATCCGCGGTGCTGCACCCCTCGGCGACGAGCCGCAGCACCTCGATCTCCCGTTCGTTGAGCCGGCTGAGATTCAGCCCGTGCGCATTCGTCCGGTCGCCCTGGAAGCGCCCGACCTGCACCAGCAGCCCGCCCAGCAGGTCCGCGGGGACGTAGCCCTCGCCGCGGGCGACCGCGCCGATGACCTCCACGAGCTTCGCGGGCGAGGCCTCGGAGCGGCGGATCACTCCGATGAAGCCGCATTCGGCCGCTTTGACCAGCTGATTCTCGTCGATGAGGGTCACCACGAGCACCCCGCGCGGGCTCCCCGCCCGGTGGATCTGGCGCAGCATGCCGAGCACCTCGTCGTCCACCGCGTCGACGACCGCCACGACGACGGACGCCGCCTCGGGATCTCGGTCGAGCAGGCGGACCTCGGGCCGCAACCGCAATTGGCTCGCCACCCCGGCCTGCGAGATCGGATCCCAGGCGCGAAGATCGACCGCGATCCGGTCGACGCTCATTTCCTTCACAGTCCCTCCCCCTTTCGTGCACAGGTCTCAAAGCCCTGACGTGCACTGTCGGCATCTGGAGTTCCCGTTCTGTCATCCCACTATTCCCTGAAGCAACGTACGATGACTCAAAGCGAACCCATTCCTGCCCGAAAGACTTCCTGCACGGCCCCTCCGGAAGCAAAACTTCCGCTCCTACGGTGACGCGTATGAGTATTTCGGCGAGCTTCGACGAGGGTGCCGTCGCCGTGGAGCCCGGCGGCGAGGTGACGCTGCTGGTCCAGGTGGCCAATTCCGGTACCACCGTGGAGGAGCTGCGCCTCGAACCGGTCGGCCCCTGCGCCGGGTGGACGACGGTGGAGCCCGAGCGGCTGTCGCTCTACCCCGGCGCCTCGGGCAGCGCGCAGGTGCACGTCCGCCCGCCGCGCGCGCCCGGCACCGCCCCCGGGACCACCACGCTGGGCCTGCGGCTGGTGCCGACGAGCGACGCGAATCTGCCGGTCGTCGCCGAACGGCCGCTGGACGTCCTGCCGTTCACCGACGTCTCCGCCGAACTGGTGCCGCGCGCCTCGCAGAGCGCGTGGCGCGGCCGGCACGAGGCCGCGATCGACAACCGCGGCAACACCCCGCTGACCGTCGCGCTGACCGCCCAGGGCATGAGCGAGCGCGTGAAGTTCGCGCTGGAGCCCGCCGAACTCACCATCCCCTGCGGCGAGACGAAGCTGTCGCGGCTCAACGCCCGCCCGGTGCGCCGGATCTGGCGCGGCGCGCCCGCGACGCACACCTTCCAGATCCTGATCGCGCCCGAACCCGCCCCGGACGGCAGCGCCCGCCCGCCCGCCGTCCTCGACGGCACCTACGAGCAGCAGGCCGTCCTGCCGCGCTGGCTGCCCCGCGCGATCATCACCACCGTCCTCCTCGCGGGCGTCCTGGTCGGCCTCTGGTACGGGCTGCTGCGCCCGACCGTACGGTCCGCGGCACGCGACGCCGTCACGCCCGAGTCCATCGCCAGCGCCGCGTCCGCCTCCCCGGGAACGACCCCGGGCAGCACCTCCGGGACCACGGCTGGTTCCACCGCGGGCAGCACGGCGGGCTCGACAGCCGGAAGCACCGCGGGCACCGCCACGACCGCCCCCTCGGCCACCGCGGGCGGCACCTCCGCGGGCTCGACGGCGGGCAGCACGGGCGGCGCCGCCGCGGGCACCGGCGCGAACCCCACGGCCGGGACACCGACGCGCACCACCATCAGCGTCAAGGACGCGGTCGGCGGGAGCACCAAGTCCGCCTCCTACACCGTCGCCGCCGGCAAAAGCTTCAACATCACGGACGTCCTGGTGCAGAACCCGCAGGGCGACGCGGGCACCCTCGTGGTCGCCACCTCCGACGGGCAGCTCCTCACCCTGGCGCTGGAGGACTTCCGGTCCTCCGACTACCACTTCGTCACGCCGATCGTCGTACCGGCGGGTGGCAAGATCACCCTGACCGCCGGCTGCCGCGAGGTCGGCCACCCGGTCAAGGCGCCCGTCCCCTCGCAGTGCTCGGAGTCCCTGCTGCTCGGCGGCACCCTCCTGAGCACCACGAGCTGACCGGCCGCGTACCCGAGACCGCACCACCCCGTACGGCACCCTCCGGGAGGAGCCCGGCATGCGAGCGCACGACCACGGTCCCGAGAACGACCACGAGCACGACGGCGCCCACCGGCAGGGCGCGGACGCCGACGCGCAGCAGCAGGCCCTGCCCCACCTGCTCAGGGCGGCGGCCGCGGGCCGCACCGACGTGGTCGGCACCGCGGGGCTCGGGGTGCTCCAGCGGCTCGTCGGCAACAGCGGGGTCGGCGCGGTGCTCCAGCGCGAGCGGCAGCAGGGCCACGAGGACCACGAGGGCGAGGCCCCGGCGGAAGCGCCCGCGCCCCGCTCCTCCGTGCACGACGTCGTCGGCGGCGGGGGCGGCGAGCCGCTGGACGCCGGGACGCGCACGGACATGGAGTCCCGGCTCGGCGCGGACTTCGGCGACGTCCGCGTGCACACCGACTCGGGTGCGCACGCCTCGGCGGCCGAGGTCGGCGCCCGCGCCTACACGGTCGGCAACGACATCGTCTTCCAGCGCGACGCCTACGACACCGCCTCCGACGCCGGCCGCACCACGCTCGCCCACGAGCTGACGCACGTCATGCAGCAGCGGCAGGGCCCGGTCGACGGCACGGAGACCGCGGGCGGCATCCGGGTGAGCGACCCCTCCGACCGCTTCGAGCGGGAGGCCTCGGCCAACGCCGAACGCGTCATGTCCGCGCCCTCCCCCGCTGCCGCCGAGCCCGCACCGGCCGCTGCCCAAGCCGCCCCTGCCGTGCCCGCGGGCGCGGCCGTGCAGCGCGAGGAGGACGACGCGGCCTCCTCCGTCCAGCGGGCGCCGGAGAAGAAGGAGGACGAAGAGGAAGAGGCGCCGCCCGAAAGCTGACGCCTCTCCCTCCGCCGTCCGCGCCCCCTCCCCGGGAGGGCGGCCCCTGCCGGGGCTCAGCCCTTGACGCAGACGACCTGCTTGAGCTTGGCCACCACCTCGACCAGGTCGCGCTGCTGGTCGATGACCTTCTCGATCGGCTTGTACGCGCCCGGGATCTCGTCGACGACCCCGGCGTCCTTGCGGCACTCCACCCCGCGCGTCTGCTCCTCCAGATCCCGCGTGGAGAAGCGCTTCTTCGCCGCGCTCCGGCTCATCCGCCGCCCGGCGCCGTGCGAGGCCGAGTTGAAGGAGTCGGCGTTGCCGAGTCCGCGCACGATGTACGAGCCCGTGCCCATGGAGCCGGGGATGATGCCGTACTCGCCGCCGCCCGCGCGGATCGCGCCCTTGCGGGTGACGAGCAGGTCGACACCGTCGTACCGCTCCTCGGCCACGTAGTTGTGGTGGCAGGAGATCACCTGGTCGAAGGTGACCCGCGCCTTCTTGAACTCCTTGCGCACCACGTCCTGCAGCAGGCCCATCATCAGCGCGCGGTTGCGCTTGGCGTACTCCTGCGCCCAGAACAGGTCGTTGCGGTACGCGGCCATCTGCGGGGTGTCCGCGACGAAGACGGCGAGGTCGCGGTCGACCAGGCCCTTGTTGTGCGGCAGGCCCTGGGCCACGCCGATGTGGTGCTCGGCCAGCTCCTTGCCGATGTTGCGCGACCCGGAGTGCAGCATCAGCCACACCTCGCCGGACTCGTCCAGGCACACCTCGATGAAGTGGTTGCCGCTGCCCAGCGTGCCGATCTGCTGCGCGGCGCGCTCGGCCCGCCAGTGCACCGACTCGGTGAGCCCGTCGAAGCGCGCCCAGAAGTCGTCCCAGCCGGACGTCGGCATGCCGTGCACGTCACCGGGCGCGACCGGGTCGCTGTGCAGACCGCGGCCGACCGGGATGGCCTGCTCGATCCGCGTCCGCAGCCGCGACAGGTCACCGGGCAGGTCGTTCGCCGTCAGCGACGTCCGCACCGCGCTCATGCCGCAGCCGATGTCGACGCCGACCGCCGCCGGGCAGACCGCGCCCTGCAGCGCGATGACGGAGCCGACCGTGGCGCCCTTGCCGTAGTGGACGTCGGGCATCACGGCGAGGCCCTTGATCCACGGCAGCGACGAGACGTTGCGCAGCTGCTGCATCGCGCCGCTCTCGACCGCGGCCGGATCGGTCCACATGCGGATCGGGACCCGGACCCCGGGTACTTCGGTGTACGACATGGCTGCCCCCCGGGACATAGACCGACTGGAACGAACGAGCGGGACGAACGAGCGGGACGACGGCACGACCGCGCCTGGCGGGGCCGGACGCCACGAACATCCCGGACATCCCGGATCAATGGCACACAACACGCCAGCTTCACACCCATACGGCATGAAACGTCTGATTCGTCGAATAGACCAACGGGTCACCCGATAAACCCACCCCCACGGGCGCTTTCCGCGCCGCGTGCGGTAGACATTGTGTCCAGGGTTCGCTCAAGCGCGCCAAGGAATTACCGCGCCGGGACCATGACGGCACGCATCTGCGACACACCGGACCGAGAGGCGGCACGTGAGGCAAGGGCTCCGCACAGCGCACTCCACGCGCAGGCCGCAGGCCGCGCTGGGCGCGCTGGCGCTCGCGGTCGCGCTCGGCGGCCTCGGCACGCTCTCCGCGTGCACGGGCGGCGGCTCGGACGACGCGGACGGCGACGGCAAGTCGTCGCTGACCACCGACCAGTCCGTCTCGCCCGCCCCGCCGGGCAAGTACAAGACGCTGCCGCAGCCGTGCATCGCCGTCGACCTGGACACCCTCAAGGCCGTGGTGCCGGGCGCGAAGGACTACGCCGGCACGGAGTCCCTCACGTACGACACCGACCGCCGGGTCGGATGCAGCTGGCACGCCAAGAACGCGGACGGCGCCGACCACGCGCTGACCATCGACATGGAGCGGGTCGTGTCGTACGACCCGGCGGTGAGCGACGAGGTCGAGGCCAAGGGCGACTTCGACGCGCAGGCCGCGCTGGCGTCGATCCCGCCGCTGCCGCTGCCCGGCAGCACGCCGACCACTCCCCCGTCGGCCACCACCACGCCCACGGCGTCGGGCACGCCGAGCGGCAGCCCGGACTCCACCGGCGGGACCGGGGCGGGCGACAGCGCCGGTACGGACTCCCCCGGTGACAGCGGCCAGAACTGGGGGCCGCGGCGGCTCACGGATGTGGGCAACGCCGCATTCATCTACGACACCCTCACCCCGGCCAAGGGCGGCAAGGGCGTGGCCCGGCGTGACGTGACCCTCGTCTTCCGCACCGCGAACGTCGTCGTGAGCATCCGCTACGCCGCCGCCTCCGCACCCGCCGGCGACGCCCCGCAGAGCTCTGACGTGCAGCAGAGCGCCCAGAAGGTCGCCAAGCAGCTGGAGCGCAAGGTCGAGAGCTGAGCTTCCGGCCGCGCCGGAGCCGCTCCTGTCACCCCTTAGGGTGGAGGGCCGACCGGCCGCACAGGCGCGAATCACGACGACTGGACCCAGGACCATGGAACGACGACGACGCACCGCACCGCGCCGGGCCCTGCTGCTGGCGTGCGCCGCGGCCGTGCCCGCGCTGCTGCTCGCCGGCTGCTCCTCCGGCGGCTCCGGCTCGGACTCCGCCGCGGGATCCGGCGCCAAGGACACCGCGGGCGGGAAGGGCAAGGACACCGCCGCGAGCGCCCCGGCAACGACCGCGGCGCCCGCGCCGGACAAGTTCGCCACGCTGCCGAACGCCTGCCTGTCGGTCGGCAAGGCCACCGTGACCGCGATCGTGCCCAAGGCCAAGGTCCCGGCCGGCACCCCCGCCACCTCCGACGACGCCAAGGACCGCGCGGGCTGCTCCTGGACCGGCAACGGCTCGGACGGCTACCAGTACCGCTGGCTGTCCGTCACCCTCCAGCGCTTCACCTCCGCCCCGGCCTCCCCCGCCGAGAACCAGGCGAAGGAACGCTTCACCGACCAGGCCGCCGACCTCGGCACGTCGACGGGCGCGAAGGCGTCGCCCGTCACGGGCCTCGGCGACCAGGCGTATTCGTTCGCGGGCAAGGCCACCGTCGCGAAGGTCACCTCGCAGAACGACACGCTGCTGGTGCGCACCGGCAATGCCCTGGTGATCGTCGAATACAACGGCGCGGGCCTGGAGGGCAAGAAGAACCCGAGCGCCGCCACCGTCGACGCCGGCGCGCTGCGGGCCGCCAAGGAAGCGGTCGCGGCGGTCGCGGCGGCGAACGCGTAACAAACCCCGCCCCGCCCGTCCGCAAAGCAACGGCAATCCGTACGTTTGTCCGGGCCGGGGAACGCCGGGCGCTCACCGCGGTATGGCAGTCTGGGGCCGCCAGTTGCCGATTGCAGTCGCAGGAGGGGTCGCGGGTGGCCGCGATACGTTTGACCCGCACGCACCGGATATTGGTCGGGGTCGTCGTCACGGGTGCCGTCGTCATCGCCGGCATAGGCTTCGCCGGGTCCTACGCGGCGGTGCGCTCGCTCGCGCTGGACAAGGGTTTCGGCTGGTTCGCGAACGTCTTCCCGATCGGCGTGGACGCCGGCATCGTGGTGCTGCTGGCCCTCGACCTGCTGCTGACCTGGCTGCGCATCCCCTTCCCGCTGCTGCGGCAGACCGCGTGGCTGCTGACCGCCGCGACCATCGCCTTCAACGGCGCCGCCGCCTGGCCCGACGGGCTCGGCGTGGGCATGCACGCGATCATCCCCGTCCTCTTCGTGGTGTCGGTCGAGGCCGCGCGGCACGCCATCGGGCGCATCGCCGACATCACCGCCGACAAGCACATGGAAGGCGTCCGCTTCACCCGCTGGCTCCTCGCGCCCTTCCCGACCTTCCGGCTGTGGCGGCGCATGAAGCTGTGGGAGCTGCGGTCGTACGAGGAGGTCATCCGGCGCGAGCAGGACCGGCTGGTCTACCGGGCGAGGCTGCGCGCCCGCTACGGCGTCGCCTGGCGGCGCCGGGCACCCGTCGAGGCCCTCATGCCGCTGCGGCTGGCCAAGTACGGGGTGCCGCTGGCCGACACCGCGGAGGCCGGGCTCGCCGCGGCGGGCCTCGAACCCCTCGCGGAGCCCGCGCCCAAGGAGCTGACGGCCGCGGTGCCGGCCCCGGCGGCGGAGGGGGCGGGGGCCGAGGCGGCGGTGGCGGCGCCGACCGCGCCGGGAGCTGCGGCGGCGGCGGAGCGCGCGGCGGGGGCCTCGTCCGAGGCCGAGGCCGCGGGTGGTGAGGCCGCGGCTGTGGCCGCGGCGCCGCCGTACGCCGAGCAGGCCGGGCACGCGTACGACGCGCGGTTCGACCCTCGCTACGACCCGCGCCTCGATCCCCGGTACGGCGCCCCGTACGACCCGCAGTACGGCCCGGCGTACGACCCGAGGTTCGACCCCCGCTTCGACCCGCGGTACGCCGAGGTGGGGCCGCCGGGACCGTACGCGCAGCCGGACGTCCCGCCGCAGCCGCAAGGCGGGGGCGAGGCGGAACAGCCCGGCAGCCCCTGGTTCCATGCCCAGCGACTGCCGGAGCGCCCGCAGCCCGCCCCGGCCCCCGAGCCCGAGCCCGAACCCGCGGTGGACGGACCCCGCATCCCCATCGCCCCGGGCCGCGACCGCCCGCTCGGCGTCGGCACGCCCCTGAACGGCGCCAACGGCGTCAACGGCGGCGGCCCGCTCCCCTTCCCGGGCCCGCGCACCGAGGAGTACGCCCCCGAGCCGGTGCCCGAGCCGGTGCCGGAGAGCGGGCCGGAGCCCGTCGTTGGGGCCGAGCCCGCCGCGACGTTCAACCTCCCCGAGGGGATCTCCGTCGAGGAGGCCTACTTCGCTGCCTACCGCCAGTACGTGCGCGAGAAGGGCGAATTCCCCAACGCCCGGCACTTCTCCCGCTACCTCCCGACGGTGTACGGCGGCACCGCGCCGGAGGAGCGCACCCTCGTCGCGGTCATCCGGGACATGCGTTACCGCTTCCAGTCCGAGTCGGACATCGAGCACATCCCGTAAACGCGCGCTCCCTACGGACGCGCCAGGACGCCCGTCGGCTGGAGCGGCTCGTAGCCGCGGGCCAGCAGCTCGGCGGTCACCGTGACCGGGCCCGTCGAGCCGTCGGCGCAGGTGACGGTGAGGGACGTGCGGTACGTGCCGCCCGGGGCCAGGTCGGTGGCGGCCGCCGGGGTGACGACGGCGACGAGGGTGCCGTCCGGGCCCTCGGTCAGGGTCACCGGCTCGCCGCCCGCGGTCACCGTCACGTCGTCCGGGTGCAGGCCGCCGGGACGGGAGAGCACCAGGCGGGTGCCGACCTCGGTGAAGTACGGGCCGTCCGCCGGGCTCGTGAAGACGACCTCGCCCGCGAGGGAGCAGGTGTCGTCACCGCACCCGTCACCACCACCGTGACCGCCGCCGCCGCGCACGGACGCCGGGAGGGCGCCGACGCGCGCGGGCGTGCCGCCGACGTCGTACGTGCCGGGGTGGCCGGGGCCGCCCGGGGCAGTGGGCGCGAGGTGGATGCTGCCGGTCGCGGCGCCGTCCACCAGGAAGTCGTACACCGTGCCGTCCACCGTGAGGTTGTCGACGTAGGTGTCCAGGTTCGCGCTCGCGTCGCCGAGCCGCCCGACGTTGGCGATCACGCCGATCGCGCCGCTGTCCGCGCCGCCGCAGGCCGCCACGTAGTCGCCGAACGGGTGGTCGCTGCCGGCCGCGAAGGACCCCACCGCGCGCGAGGTGCGCCACAGCGCGGCGCCCCCGGCGTCGAAGTGCCGCCAGATGTCGGCGACCGCGCCGGTCCTGCCCTGGGTGTCGGTGGCCAGCTGCGGCTGGAAGCTGAGCGTGGTGAACGCGCCCCCGCAGAAGCCCGGCAGCTGGAGGTTCGCGCCGCCGGCGATCGCGGAGGGGGTGGAGGAGCCGCGCACGTAGAGGTCGTACGACAGCGGCGCCGCGGCGATGTCGCCGAATGCCACGGGTGCGGTGAAGTAGTGGGCGGCCTGCGACTGCTGGGCCTCGGCGGCGCCGGTCACGGCCAGGTGCAGGCTGCCGTTGAAGCGGACGGGGTCCGCGAAGGGCGAGACCTCCTGCGTGCCGAACGGCCGCCCGGCGTTCCCCGGGTCGTCCTGCAGCCGCAGCCAGGGGCCCTGCGGCCCGAGGTCGGCCGCGGTGACCGGCTGGTGCACGGCGTCGGCCGCACGGGCCGGTGCGGCGCAGGCGAGGACGGCGGGGGCGGCCGCGACAGCGGCGGCGGTGAGTGACGCGGCGAACCGCGCGGCAAGACGGGGCATCGGTGGGGCTCCCATCGGGATCGGGCGCAGCTAGCGCCTCCCATGGATCCCCCGGCGCCACCCCCGCCGACGCCCCACCCCACCAAAGTCACCCTGACGGCCTTGCCCCCGGCCGCGCGGCCCCCGCCACCGGGGTCCGGCGGCGGGGGCGGGGCACCAGCCGGGGCGGGGGTCAGGCCGCGGACGCGCCCAGCAGGGTGCGGACGCGGTCCTGGCCCACCGCGAGGAGCAGGGTCGGCAGCCGGGGGCCCGTGTCGCGGCCGACGAGCAGCTCGTAGAGCAGGGCGAAGAAGGCCCGCTGGGCGACCTTCAGCTCGGGCGTCGGCTTGGCGTCCGGCTCCAGGCCCGCCTGGACCTTCGGCACCGCGTAGACCAGCGTCGTCAGGCCGTCCAGCGACCAGTGCGACGCCAGCCCGTCGAGCAGCAGCTTCAGCGCGCCGCGCCCCGCGTCGTCCAGCGCGGCGAGCCGGGCCTCGTCCGGCTCGGCCCGCACCACGGTGCGCTGCTCGGCGGGCACCTGCGTGGTGATCCAGGCCTCCGCCCGGTCCAGCCGCGGGCGCACCTCGTCCAGCGTCGCGATCGGGCGCTCCGGGTCCAGCTCCGACAGGATCCGCAGCGTCTGCTGCTCGGCGCCCGCGGTGATGTCGGCGACCGAGGCCAGCGTCCGGTACGGCAGCGGCCGCGGGGTGTGCGGCAGCTCGCCCGCCGCGGTGCCGACCGCGCGGCTGTACGCGGCGAGGTCGGCCGGCAGCGCGGTGCCCTCCTCGACCTTGCGCGTCAGGGCGTCCCACTCGTCGTAGAGCCGCTGGATCTCCTGGTCGAAGGCGATCTTGAAGGACTGGTTGGGGCGGCGCCGCGCGTACAGCCAGCGCAGGATCTGCGGCTCCATGATCCGCAGCGCGTCCGCCGGCACCGGCACCCCGCCCTTGGAGGAGGACATCTTCGCCATGCCGGAGATGCCCACGAAGGCGTACATCGGCCCGATCGGCTGCTCCCCGCCGAAGATCGGCCCGACGATCTGCCCGCCGACCTGGAAGGAGGACCCCGGCGAGGAGTGGTCGACACCGGACGGTTCAAAGACGACGCCCTCGTACGCCCAGCGCATCGGCCAGTCGACCTTCCAGACCAGCTTGCCGCGGTCGAACTCGCGCAGCAGCACCGTCTCGCCGTGCCCGCACGTGCACGTGTACGTCATCTCGGTCGTCTCGTCGTCGTACGCGGTGACCGTGGTGAAGTCCTTGCCGCACTCCGAGCAGAACGGCTTGTACGGGTAATACTCCGCGCCGCTGCCGCTGCCGTCGTCCTCCGCGGCCGCGCCGGAGCCCTCCGCGGCGGCGACCTCCGCCTCGTCGAGCGGCTTCTGCTGCTGCTTGGCGGGCGCCTTCTTCGTCCGGTACTGCGCGAGGATCGCGTCGATCTCCCGGCGGTGCCGCATCGCGTGCAGCACCTGCTCGCGGTAGGCCCCCGACGTGTACTGCTCGGTCTGGCTGATCGGGTCGTACTCCACGCCCAGCTCGGCCAGCGAGGCGACGATCTGCGCCTTGAAGTGCTCCGCCCAGTTCGGGTAGGCCGATCCCTCGGGGGCGGGCACGGAGGTGAGCGGCTTGCCGATGTGCTCGGCCCACGACGCGTCGACGCCCGGCACCCCGTTCGGCACCTTGCGGTAGCGGTCGAAGTCGTCGAAGGAGATCAGATGGCGCACCTGGTGACCGCGGCGGCGGATCTCGTCGGCGACCAGGTGGGGCGTCATGACCTCGCGCAGATTGCCCAGGTGGATCGGGCCGGAGGGGCTCAGCCCGGACGCGACGACGACGGTTTTCCCGGGGGCGCGACGCTCCGACTCGGCGATGACGTCGTCCGCGAAACGGGAGACCCAGTCGGTCTCGGTGCTGGCAGCCACTGCTCTGTCCTTTCCCTGCGAAGGGGGTCGCCCAGGAGGCGTCCCGCTCCCTCGATTCTCCCAGACCCGCGCGCCCCGCCGGGCCGCCCTGTGGACAACCCGGACCCGCCGCCACCCCTGTGGATAACCTGCTCGCCGATTCCGGTGGCCGTGGGAGACTGGGGTTGCTCGAAATCAGGAGTCAGAGCCCGGTTCTTGAGCCGCCCACGATCCCGACACACGAAACGGCACCTTTCATGGCCTCGGTCGCTTCCCTTTCCGCTTCGCTCCAGCAGCGTGTCTCGGCCGCCCTCGCGGCGGCCGTGCCGTCGGCCGCCGGTGCCGACCCGCTGCTGCGACGTAGCGACCGGGCCGACTTCCAGGCCAACGGAGTGCTGGGCCTGGCCAAGCGGCAGAAGACCAACCCGCAGGCGCTCGCCGCCCAGGTGGCCGACGCGCTGCCCGGGCTCGCCGCCGCGGAGTCCGGTGACGACCCGATCGCGGCCGTCGAGGTGTCCGGCCCCGGCTTCCTCAACATCACGGTCGCAGACGCCGCGATCACCCGGAATGTCGCGGCCCGCGCCGCCGACGAGCGGCTCGGCGTGCCGCTCAAGGCCCACCCCGGCGTCACCGTCGTGGACTACGCGCAGCCGAACGTGGCGAAGGAGATGCACGTCGGCCACCTGCGCTCGTCCGTGATCGGCGACGCGATCGTGAAGATCCTGGAGTTCGGGGGCGAGCAGGTCGTCCGCAGGCACCACATCGGCGACTGGGGCACGCAGTTCGGCATGCTCGTGCAGTATCTGATCGAGCACCCGCACGAGCTGGACCACACCGCCGACGAGGCGGACGCGGGCGAGGCCTCGATGTCCCGGCTGGACCGGCTCTACAAGGCGTCGGGCGCGCTGTTCAAGTCCGACGAGGCCTTCAAGGAGCGGGCCAGGCGCCGGGTGGTGGATCTCCAGGCGGGCGATCCGGAGACGGTCGCGCTGTGGCAGCGCTTCGTCGACGAGTCGAAGATCTACTTCGACTCCGTCTACAGCAAGCTCGACATCCAGATCCGCGACGAGGACATCGTCGGCGAGTCCGGCTACAACCACATGCTCGCCGAGACGTGCGAGCTGCTGGAGAAGTCCGGGGTCGCGGTCGAGTCCGACGGCGCGCTGTGCGTCTTCTTCGACGACGTCAAGGGCAAGGACGGCGAACCGGTCCCGCTGATCGTCCGCAAGTCGGACGGCGGCTTCGGCTACGCGGCCACCGACCTGTCGGCGATCCGCAACCGGACGGGCGAGCTGCACGCCGACACGCTCCTCTACGTCGTGGACGTCCGGCAGTCGCTGCATTTCAAGATGGTCTTCGAGGCCGCCCGCCGGGCCGGCTGGCTGACCGACGCGGTCACCGCCCGGCATCTGCCGTTCGGCACCCTGCTCGGCAAGGACGGCAAGCCGTTCAAGACCCGGGCCGGGGAGAGCGTCAAGCTGGAGGCGCTGCTCGACGAGGCGGTCCAGCGGGCCACTGCGGTCGTGCGGGAGAAGGGCGAGAAGATCGGCCTGACCGAGGAGGAGATCCTCGCCAACGGCGTGCAGGTCGGCGTCGGCGCGGTCAAGTACGCCGACCTGTCGACCTCGCTCGGCCGGGATTACGTCTTCGACCTGGACCGGATGGTCTCGCTCAACGGCGACACGAGCGTCTACGTCCAGTACGCCTTCGCCCGCACGCAGTCGATCTTCCGCAAGGCCACCGCCGACCAGCGGCCCGCCGCCCACCCGGAGCTGCCGCTGGAGCAGGCCGAGCGCGCGCTGGGCCTGCATCTGGACGCGTTCGGCGACACCCTCGCCGAGGTCGCCGAGGTGTACGAGCCGCACCGGCTCGCGGCGTATCTGTACCAGCTCGCGTCGCTGTTCACGACCTTCTACGAGCAGTGCCCGGTGCTGACCGCGGACGGCGGCGCCGCCCAGGTGGAGAACCGGCTGCTGCTGTGCGAGCTGACCGCCCGCACGCTGCGCCAGGGCCTGGCCCTGCTGGGCATCCGCACCCCCGACCGCCTCTGACCGACCCCCGGCAGGCCGCCGCCGGCCGCCGCCGACCCCGCGCCCGGGTGCGGCCCCGCACGACCCCGCACCCGGGCGCCGTACGCCGGGCCCCGCTCGGCGGGCGGCCGGACGCCGCCCGTGGTCCGATGGTGGGGTCAGCGGCGGCACCGAGGGCGGACGGACGGGCACGTGTCAGGTGACGGCGGCGATCCGGAGATCGACTACCGGGCGGTCTACAAGGGGCTCCCGGCGGGCATCGCCCTGCTCGACCCCGGGCTGCACTACCTCGACGTCAACGACGCCTACGAGCGCCAGTCCGGCAAGTCCCTCGCCGACCTGGTCGGCCGCTACATCTTCGACGTCTTCCCGGACAGCCCCGAGCGCGCCGACACCGCGAACGGCCCCGCCAACCTCGGCGCCTCGCTGCGCCACGTCCTCGCGACCCGCGAGCGCGACGCGCTCCCCCTCCAGCGCTACGACGTGGAGCGCCCGGGCCGCCCCGGCGTCTTCGAGGAGCGCTACTGGAGCACGATCAACACCCCGGTCCTCGACGCCGACGGCGAGGTCGCCCTCATCGTGCACCGCGCGGAGGAGGTCACCGCCTTCATGAAGGCCCGCGACGGCGGCCCGGCCAGCCACAACAAGCTGGAGGCCGAGCTGTACATGCGGGCCCGCGAGCTGCAGGAACTCAACATGCGGCTGCGCCGCGCCCACGCCCACGAGCGGGAGGTCGCCCTCACCCTCCAGTCGGCGCTGCTGCCCGCCACCCGCCCGATCGGCCACCGGGCCGCGGTGCGCTACCAGCCCGCGGTCAGCGCGCTCAACGTGTGCGGCGACTGGTACGACATGGCGGACCTGCCCGGCGAGCGCACGACCGTCGCGGTGGGCGACGTCGTCGGCCACGGCCTGCGCGCCGCGACCGTGATGGGCCAGCTCAGGAGCGCGCTGAGCGCCGCCGCCCGGGTCACCGAGGGGCCCGCGGCCGCGCTGGACGCGCTGGGCCTGTACGCCGAGTCGGTCGAGGGCGCGCAGTCCACGACCGTGGTCAAGGCGCACGTCGACTGGAGGGGCCGCACCATCACGTACAGCACTGCCGGCCATCCGCCGGCGGCGCTGGTGCACCCGGGCGGCACGGTGGAATTCCTCGACCGGGCCACCGACCCGCCGATCGGCGCCGATCCCGAGCCCGAGCCGCGCCCGGAGGCCGTCGTCGGCTTCGAGCCGGGCGCGACGCTCGTCCTCTACACCGACGGGCTCATCGAGCGCCGCAGCGAGGACATCGACGTCGGCCTCGGCCGCCTCGCGACGTCGCTGGCCCGGCACCGCGAGGCCGACCCCGAGTCGCTCGCCGACGCGCTGCTGGACGAACTGCTCCCGCCCGACGGGGCCACCGACGACACCGCCCTGGTCGTCCTGCGGCTGTGACGGCCGGCGCGGTGCGTGACGCGCCGGATGCCCGCCCCCGTACGGGCACCCGGCGCGCGCTCAGCGCCCCGCCGGGGCGGCCGGCAGCGACGGCGGCAGCCCGAACCACGGGTAGGTGGTCCCCTCGAAGCGGCTCAGCGCGCACACCCGGCCGCCGCTGAGCCCCAGCACGATCACGCCGATCCCGTACCGCTCGCCGCCCGCCGCCGCCCGCAGGTACACCCCGAAGGCCGGCTGGCCGTTGGCGCGGCTCGGCACCAGGTCGAAGGCGCGGCCGCCGCCGAAGAGCGCGGCGCAGAAGCGGCCCACGGCGTCCACGCCGACGTACTCGAACGGCACCGGCGGCATGGACATGAAGACGTCGTCGGTGAACAGCGCGATCAGCCCGTCCATGTCCGCGGCCTCGTACGCGCTCACGAAGCGCGCCAGGATCTCCTCCTCGGCGGGCGATCCGGCGGCCGGCGGCGGCACGTCGCCGGGGTCGGCGGCGCGGTGGCGCTGGAGGCCCGCGCGGGCCCGTTTGAGAGCGCTCGTCACCGACTCGACGGTGGTGTCCAGCATCCCGGCGACCTCGCTCGCCCGGAAACCCAGCACGTCCCGCAGCACGAGCACCGCGAGCTGGCGCGGCGGCAGCAGTTGCAGCGCGGTCACGAAGGCCAGCGAGATCGACTCGGTCTGCTCGTAGCGGGCCTCGGGCCCGAGCGGCACGTCGATCGCGCCCGCGAGCAGCGCGTCGGGGAAGGGCTCCAACCAGACCGCCTCGCCCATGCGCGAGGGCTCCGGCGGGTTCAGCCCCGGCGCGTTCCACTCCTGGGCGGGCCGCCGGGCCTGCGACCGCAGGGCGTTGAGGCAGCGGTTGGTGGCGATCCGGTAGAGCCAGGTGCGCAGCGAGGCCCGCCCCTGGAAGCCGTCGAGGCCCTGCCAGGCGGCGAGCAGGCTGTCCTGGAGGGTGTCCTCGGCGTCCTGGAGGGAGCCGAGCATGCGGTAGCAGTGCACCAGCAGCTCGCGCCGGTGCGGTTCGGTGAGCGCGCGGAAGGCGTCGCCGTCCCCGCCGCGCGCCCGGGTCAGCAGGTCGGACGCCGCCGATGTCACCGTTTTCACCGTCATGTGCCGCTCGCCTTCTCCCCCACCGCGCCGGGCGCTTCCCGCCGCCACCCGTACCGACACCGGCCGGGCCGCGAACTGGGCGGTCCGCGCCGCCCATTGTGACCCGCTGTCGGACCCGCCCCCTACAGTCGGGGCATGGCGATGCTTCCCAACCCGCTCCCGGCCCTCGCGGCCGACCCGACCGGCTCCTCCCTCGGCCTGACCCTGCCGCCCGGCCGGCTCGTGCACGACACGGAGGACGGCCCGGCCTCCGAGCCGCTGCTGTGGATGGCCGAGCTGGCGGCGGGGCCGCAGTCCTGGGCGGACGCGCTGCCCGCACGGGCGGTGGGGCTCCTCCCGGTGCTGCTGAATCTCGACGGATCCCCGCTCGTGGGCTGGGAGCTGTCCCCCGCGACGATGTCCTACCCCGGCGACCACGACGCCGAGGAGGTGCTCGCCGGGTACTGGACGGGCGAGGCGTGGCAGGACGAGGAGGAGGACAACTCAGACGAGGGGGCCGACGCGGAGGCGGAGGCGGACGACGAGGAGGCGCACCACGACTGGCCCGGCCTCGCCCCCGCGCTGCCGCCGCAGGCCGACCCGGACGAGCGCGCGGCCGAGATCGCCGGAGAGCTTGCCGCCGCGGCGCCCGCGACCGCGCGCGTCGCCCTCGTCCACGCCCGCCGCAGCGCCGACATACCCGCCGCGATCGGCTGGTGCGGCCCGCTCAACCACGACAACGACGTGGCCCGGCTGTGCGCGGTGCTGCGCTCGTGGGAGGAGCGCTTCGGCATACGCGTGGTGGGCCTCGGCTTCGACACCCTCACCGTCTCGGTGGCCGCCCCGCCGCGTACGCCCGAGGAGGCCGCGGCGGTGGCCGCCGAGCACTACGCCTTCTGCCCGGACAACATCGACCAGGGCTGCGGCTCGCTGGAGGAGTACGCGGCCAAGGAGGTGCTGGACCGCACCGCGTGGACGTTCTGGTGGGACTGACCCCGCCGGGGCTCCGGCCGGGGCCGCGCCGTCAGAGGTTCTGCGCGACCTCGGTCGCCCAGTAGGTGAGGATCATGGTCGCGCCCGCCCGGTGGATCGAGGTCAGCGTCTCGGTGATCGCCCGCTCCCGGTCGATCCAGCCGTTCGCCGCCGCGGCCTCGACCATCGCGTACTCGCCGGAGACCTGGTAGGCGGCCACCGGCACGTCCACGGACTGCGCGACCTTCGTCAGCACGTCCAGGTACGGCAGCGCGGGCTTGACCATGACCATGTCGGCGCCCTCGGCGAGGTCCAGCGCCAGCTCGCGCAGCGACTCGCGGGCGTTCGCCGGGTCCTGCTGGTAGGTCTTGCGGTCGCCCTTGAGCCCGGAGTCCACGGCCTCGCGGAAGGGCCCGTAGAAGGCGGAGGAGTATTTCGCGGTGTACGCCAGGATCGCCACGTCCTGCCGGCCGATCTCGTCCAGCGCCTCGCGGACCACGCCGACCTGGCCGTCCATCATCCCGGACGGCCCGACGACATGGACGCCCGCGTCCGCCTGGACCTGCGCCATCTCGGCGTAGCGCTCCAGCGTCGCGTCGTTGTCGACCCGGCCCTGGGCGTCCAGGACGCCGCAGTGGCCGTGGTCGGTGAATTCGTCCAGGCACAGGTCCGACATGACGACCATCGAGTCGCCGACCTCCGCGACGACGTCGCGGATCGCCTGCTGCAGGATCCCGTCCGGGTCCGTGCCCTGGCTGCCCACCGCGTCCTTCACCTCGGGCACACCGAAGAGCATGATGCCGCCGACGCCCGCCGCTGCGGCCTCCGCGGCCGCCTTGCGCAGGGTGTCGCGGGTGTGCTGGACGACGCCGGGCATCGAGGAGATCGCCTGCGGCGCGCTGATGCCTTCCCGGACGAAGGCGGGCAGGATCATCTGCGCGGGGTCCAGCCTGGTCTCCGCGACCAGGCGGCGCATCGCCGCGGACGTCCGCAAACGCCGGGGCCGCGCCCCGGGGAATTCCCCATACCTAGCCATACGATCCACGGTACGCCCGCGCGCGCCGTGCTCTTCCCGACGCGAAGTCGGGCTCGCGGCTACGGGGTGCGCCCCCGGGGGCGCGGGGCGGCCTCCGCGAGGGGCCGCGCCTGCCGCGCCGGGCGAGCGTTTTTAGGGGCGCGGGGAACTGCGCGACCAGCCCACCACCGTGGTGCACGTCGTCACCGGCCCGAAGGGGCAGTTCGGTCCGTACCGGACCACCGGCCGGTGGGTGGTTGCTCGCGCAGTTCCCCGCGCCCCTGGTGGTTGCCCGGCGCCGCAGCGCAATCGCTCGCCCGGACGCGGATCCGGTGCCCTCAAGCCGACCGCAGGTCAGACGCGGCGGCGGCGCGCGCCGGGACGGCGTTCGCTCGGCCTCGTGACGGGGTCGCCCGCGAGGACCGCCGCGTCGCGGCGCGACGCGCCGAAGTCCGCGAGGGCCTGCGCGAGGGCGTGCACCGACGGCTCCGGGGCCATCACGTCGACCCGGAGCCCGTGCTCCTCCGCGGTCTTGGCCGTCGCCGGCCCGATGCAGGCGATGACGGTCACGTTGTGCGGCTTCCCGGCGATGCCGACGAGGTTGCGTACCGTCGAGGACGACGTGAAGAGCACCGCGTCAAAGCCGCCGCCCTTGATCGCCTCGCGGGTGTCCGCCGGCGGCGGCGAGGCGCGCACCGTGCGGTAGGCGGTGACGTCGTCGACCTCCCAGCCGAGGTCGACGAGGCCCGCGACGAGCGTCTCGGTCGCGATGTCGGCGCGCGGCAGGAAGACGCGGTCGATCGGGTCGAAGACCGGGTCGTACGGCGGCCAGTCCTCCAGGAGGCCCGCGGCGGACTGCTCGCCGCTGGGCACCAGGTCGGGCTTGACGCCGAATTCGACGAGGGCCTGCGCGGTCTGCTCGCCGACCGCGGCGACCTTTATCCCGGCGAAGGCACGCGCGTCGAGCCCGTACTCCTCGAACTTCTCGCGCACCGCCTTGACCGCGTTGACGGACGTGAAGGCGATCCACTCGTAGCGGCCCGTGACCAGGCCCTTGACCGCGCGTTCCATCTGCTGCGGGGTGCGCGGCGGCTCCACGGCGATGGTCGGCACCTCGTGCGGCACGGCGCCGTACGAGCGCAGCTGGTCGGAGAGCGAGGCGGCCTGCTCCTTGGTGCGCGGTACGAGCACCCGCCAGCCGAACAGCGGCTTGGTCTCGAACCACGACAGGTGCTCGCGCCGCCCGGCGCGCTCGCCGACCACGGCTATGGCCGCGACCGAGTCCTCGGGCGTGGGCAGCGCCTTGGTGGCCTTGAGCTCGGCGGCGATGGTCGCGAGCGTCGCGGTCCAGGTGCGCTGCCGGGTGGTGGTGCCGGCGACGGTGACCGCCAGCGGGGTGTCGGGCTTGCGGCCGGCGCCGATCAGCTCGGCGGCGGTGGCGGCGACGGTCTGGAGCGTGGTGGAGACCACCAGCGTGGCGTCGCTGGCGCCCGCCTCGGTCCAGCAGCGCTGCGAGGCGGTCGGGGCGTCCACGAAGCGCACCCCGCCGTCGAGCGGCACTCCGGCGTACGCGGGCACGCCGACCTCGGTGGCGACACCCGGCACGACCTCGAAGGGGATGCCGGCCTGCGCGCACGCGAGCATCTCGGCGGCGGCGCAGGCGTCCAGGCCGGGGTCGCCGGCGACCGCGCGGACGACCCGCTTGCCGGTGCGCGCGGACGCCATGACAAGCTGGGCAGCGGCATCGGCGAGGGCGGAGGTGTCCAACACCGCGGCGGTGGCGGCCGGTTCGGCTGCCTCGGCGGTGTCGCCGGACGGCTCGGCGGTGCCGACGTCCGCACGGGCGTGGGTGCGGACGACGTCGAGCACGGAGCGGTCGCCGACCAGCAGGTCGGCGAGGGCGAGCGCTTCGACGGCACGCAGGGTCAGCAGCCCGGGGTCACCGGGCCCGGCACCGAGGAAGGTGACGTGACCGTGGACGGTCCGCCCGGCGGGGCCGGGGCTTGCGGCGTTGCCGGCCGGCAGTGCCGCACCGGCCGCGCCGGTCACAGGGTTGGTCGTAGCGACGGCGGCGGGGTTCAAAGTGAGCGCTCCCCCATAAGACCCGCCGCGCCCTTCGCGAGCATCTCGGCGGCGAGTTCGCGGCCCAGGGCACGCGCCTCGTCGCCGGACGCCGGAACGCGGCCGGTGATGGACATCTGCACCAGTTCGGTGCCGTCGGTGGTGCCGACGACGCCGCGCAGGCGCAGCTCGGTGGTCTGCCCGTCGTCCACAAGGTCGGCCAGCGCGCCCACAGGGGCGCTGCAGCCGGCCTCGAGGGCGGCGAGCAGGGATCGTTCGGCGGTCACGGCGGCCCGGGTGTCCGGGTCGTCGAGCTCGGCGAGCCGTGCGGCCAGCTCCGGGTCCGAAGCGGCGCACTCGACGGCCAGCGCACCCTGTCCGGGAGCGGGCAGTACGGCGTCGGTGGAGATCAGCTCGGTCGCCTCGGCGATCCTGCCGATACGGTTCAGCCCGGCGGCAGCCAGCACGACGGCGTCGAGCTTGCCGGAAGTAACGTACCCGATCCTGGTGTCAACGTTGCCACGGATCGGAACGGTCTCGATGTCCTGGCCGTGTGACCGCGCCCACGCGTTGAGCTGCGCCATGCGGCGCGGCGAGCCGGTGCCGATCCGCGCGCCGGGCGGGAGGGCGGTGAAGGTCAGCCCGGAGCGGGCGACCAGCGCGTCGCGCGGGTCCTCGCGTACGGGCACGGCCGCCAGCACCAGGCCTTCGGGCGGCGCGGTGGGCAGGTCCTTGAGGCTGTGCACGGCGAAGTCGATCTCGCCGGACAGCAGCGCGTCGCGCAGCGCGGACACGAAGACGCCGGTGCCGCCGATCTGGGCCAGGCTCTCGCGGGAGACGTCGCCGTAGGTGGTGATCTCGACGAGCTCCACCTCCCGGCCGGTCAGGGCGCGGACCCGGTCGGCGATCATGCCGGACTGGGCCATGGCGAGCTTGCTGCGCCGGGTGCCCAGGCGCAGTGCGCGCCCTGGGCCGCCGGACGGGGGCGCGGGGGTGGTCGCCGGGGTTGCGGGGGGATTCGCGGAGGTGTCCGCGGGGGTGTTCGCCGGGTTAGTCATCGCCGCTCTCGATTCGGTCGGGCACCCGGGCCGCTGCGGGCCTGGGGGTCTCGGCCCGGCTGACGGCGGCGACCGCCTGCGGGTCGAGGTCGAAGAGTTCCCGCAGCGCGTCGGCGTACCCGGCACCGCCGGGCTCGCCCGCGAGCTGCTTGACGCGCACGGTCGGCGCGTGCAGGAGTTTGTCCACGACGCGGCGGACGGTCTGGCCGATCTCCGCGCGTTGCTTGTCGTCCAGGTCGGGGAGCCGGCCGTCGAGCCGTGCGAGTTCGCCCGCGACGACGTCGGCGGCCATCGCGCGCAGCGCGACCACGGTCGGGGTGATGCGGGCGGCGCGCTGGGCGGCGCCGAAGGCGGCGACCTCCTCGGCGACGATGCCCTGCACGGCCTCCACGTCGGCGGCCATGGGCGCGTCCGCGGACGCGGCGGCGAGCGACTCGATGTCGACGAGGTGGACGTGGTCCAGGTCGTGCGCCGCCGGGTCGACGTCGCGCGGCATCGCCAGGTCGAGAACGGCCAGCGGGCCGGTCGCCGCGAGGTCGTCGGCGGTGAGCACCAGGCCGGTCGAGCCGGTGCACGACACCACGAGGTCGGCGTCCGCGATCGCGGCCGTGAGCTTGGCCATGCCCACCGCGGACGCCTGCGTGCCCTGCTCGGTGAGCTGGGCGGCGAGCCGTACGGCCCGCTCGGGGGTGCGGTTGGCGATCGTCACGCGGGCCACGCCGGAGCGCGCCAGGGTGGCCGCGGCCAGCGACGACATGGAGCCGGCGCCGACGACCAGGGCGCGCTTGCCGGCCAGCGGGCCGGTCGCGGGGGCGAGCTGGGCCAGGCCGAAGGTCACCAGGGACTGCCCGGCGCGGTCGATGCCGGTCTCGGAGTGCGCGCGCTTGCCGACCCGCAGGGCCTGCTGGAAGAGGTCGTTGAGCAGCCGGCCGGCGGTGTGCAGCTCCTGCCCGACGGCGAGCGCGTCCTTGATCTGGCCGAGGATCTGGCCCTCGCCGACGACCATCGAGTCCAGGCCGCACGCCACCGACAGCAGGTGGTGGACGGCGCGGTCCTCGTAGTGGACGTACAGATGCGGCGTCAGCTCGTCGAGGCCGACCTCGCTGTGCCGCGCCAGCAGCGTGGACAGCTCGGCGACACCGGCGTGGAATTTGTCGACGTCCGCGTACAGCTCGATGCGGTTGCACGTCGACAGCGCCACGGCCTCGCTCGCGGGCTCGGCGGCGAGCGTGTCCTGGAGCAGCTTGGCGCGCGCGTCCGCGCTCAGCGCCGCGCGCTCCAGCACGCTCACCGGCGCGCTGCGGTGCGACAGACCGACGACCAGCAAACTCATGCCGGCATCACGGCGGGAACGTCCCCGTCCGGTTCCTGGCGGCCGTTCTCGCCCTCGCCGGCCTTGCGCTGCTCGTGGAAGGCGAGGATCTGCAGCTCTATGGACAGGTCCACCTTGCGCACGTCCACGCCGTCCGGCACGGTCAGCACGGTCGGGGCGAAGTTCAGGATGGAGGTGACACCCGCGCCGACCAGCCGGTCGGTGACCTCCTGCGCGGCGCCCGCGGGCGTCGCGATGACGCCGATGGACACCTGGTTGTCGGCGACGATGCTCTCCAGCTCGTCGATGTGCCGCACCGGCAGGCCCGCGACCAGCCGCCCGGCGAGCCCCGCGTCGGCGTCCAGCAGCGCGGCCACCCGGAAACCGCGGGAGGCGAAGCCGCCGTAGTTGGCGAGCGCGGCGCCGAGGTTGCCGATACCGACGATGACGACCGGCCAGTCCTGGGTGAGGCCCAATTCCCGGCTGATCTGGTAGACGAGGTATTCGACGTCGTAGCCGACGCCCCTGGTCCCGTACGAGCCGAGGTAGGAGAAGTCCTTGCGCAGCTTGGCCGAGTTGACCCCGGCGGCAGCGGCGAGTTCCTCCGAGGACACGGTGGGCACCGAGCGCTCGGACAGAGCGGTCAGGGCCCTCAGGTACAGCGGAAGCCTGGCGACGGTGGCCTCGGGGATCCCTCGGCTGCGGGTCGCCGGTCGGTGCGATCGGCCAGTTGCCACGGTGCTCCTGCGGGTAGAGCTGGGCTGAGAGCGGCCACGGTCGTTGGAGCCGCCCCGTGCACGCCAGGCTATGTCTTTGTGAACGCGTGCACAAAGATGGTGTCCGATTTGCCCGGCGGAAGTGATGGGCATCACGCACTCCCATGTCGGACATTGGGCACGTACTGCCCCGGCGAAACGTTGCTGCGCCGCTTCCACAAAGCGTCCGCCGGACGCGGCAGGCCACCGGCCTCGGGCCAGCGCACTTCCGCTGCCTGCGACAACCGCTCCCGCAGCGCGCGCACGGCCGACTCCGCTCCGACCGTACCCGTCTCCGCCACGAAGTGGCCGAAAAGCGCCGCTGCCGTCCGGGCGTCCCCCAGCGCGGTGTGGGGGACCTCACCACCGAGCCCCAGCGCGCGGGCACACGCGCGCAACGACAGCCCGTAGGTGTCGCCGGTGGCGTACGCGGCGGCCATCTGCATCGTGCACAGCTCGGGTACGGCCGGCAGCCGTATCCCGATCCGCGCGTACTCGGCGGCGAGGAAGGCGCGGTCGCAGCCGACGTTGTGCCCGACCAGCACCCGGCCGCGCAGCAGCGCGAGGAGCCGTCCGGCGATCCCGGCGAAGTGCGGTGCCCCGCTCAGGTGGGCGGGCTCGATGCCGTGGATGTGGGTCGGCCCCACGGGCCCGAGCGGATCGACGAGCGTGCTGAACTCGCCCTCCGGGGCGAGATCGGGCCCGAGCAGCACGACGGCGACCTCGACGACGCGGTGCCGCCGCGAGGACGAGCCCGTCGCCTCGACGTCCACGACGGCGAATCCGCTCGCCGCGGCTGCTTCCACCGAGGGCACTCGGCACACTCCTCGCACAAACGCCCCCGGCCGTACAAAACGCCCCCGATCCTACCCGACCTCGCGCGATGCGCGGGAGAGCGAGCCGGGAGGGGTCAGGAGGTGAGGGCGCGGTGGAGGCGGGCGCGGTCGACGCGCCAGAAGGTGTGCTGCTCGCCGTCGACCAGCACGACGGGGATCTGCTCCCAGTACCGCCGGTACAGCTCGTCGTCCTGCGTGATGTCCTGCTCCAGGACGACCGCCCCGGTCGCGGCGGCGACCTCCCGCACCACCGTGCGGGCGTCGTCGCACAGATGGCACCCCGGCTTGCCGATCAGCGTCACCGTCCGGACGGCCGCCATGTCCTCGTTCGTCGTACCGCTCATCCGCTCATTGTGACTCCTGGCCGACACGGCCGGTTCACGCACCGGCATCGTGCGCGAACCGGGCCTGTCGCACGGGGTCGTTATGCTCGACGGCATGGCCGCTCTCAAATGGCTCACCCCCCGCAGGCAGTCCGCCACGCAGCGGAGTGTGGAGGCCGGCGAGGCCGCCGCGGAGGCGGCGCTCGCGACGACGCCCCGGCCGGAAGACCCCGCTCCCGACGGTGCCGCACCGCAGGAGAAGGACGGTACGGAGGAGGCCGCCTTCCCCGACGCCGGGGATCCGCGGGCCGCCGCGTTCTTCGACCTCGACAACACCGTGATGCAGGGCGCCGCGATCTTCCACTTCGCCCGCGGCCTGTACAAGCGGCATTTCTTCGACACGCAGGATCTGCTGCGCTTCGCGTGGCAGCAGGCGTACTTCCGGATGGCCGGCTCCGAGGACCCCGAGCACATGCGGGACGCGCGGGACAGCGCACTGTCGATCGTCAAGGGGCACCGCGTCGAGGAGCTGATGGCGATCGGCGAGGAGATCTACGACGAGTACATGGCCGGCAAGATCTGGCCGGGTACGCGGGCGCTGGCGCAGGCGCACCTGGACGCGGGCCAGCGGGTGTGGCTGGTGACGGCCGCGCCGGTGGAGACGGCGACGATCATCGCCCGCCGGCTGGGCCTGACCGGCGCGCTGGGCACGGTCGCGGAGTCGGTGGACGGGGTGTACACCGGCCGGTTGGTCGGCGAGCCGCTGCACGGTCCGGCGAAGGCCGAGGCGGTGCGCGCGCTGGCCGCGAGCGAGGATCTGGACCTGTCGGCGTGCGCCGCGTACAGCGACTCGCACAACGACATCCCGATACTGTCGCTCGTCGGCCACCCGTACGCGATCAACCCCGACAGCCGGCTGCGCAGGCACGCGCGGGCCGAGGGCTGGCGGCTGCGCGACTACCGCACCGGGCGCAAGGCGGCCCGGGTCGGCATCCCGGCCGCCGCGGGCCTGGGCGCGCTCGCGGGCGGTACGGCCGCGGCGGTCGCGATCAGCCGCCGCCGCAGGTAGCCGCCGCAAGTAGCCGCGCCCGCGCACGGCCGCGCGCGCGAAGGGCCCGCCATCGTACGGCCCCGTGGAGCCGGCGGGTGTGCGCCCGCGCGCACGGCACGCACACGGTCACATCACGGCCTCTGCGCGAGCTGTTCACGAACGGAAGTGGTCAACAACAGCCGCTTGTTCGATAATTGATCGATCGTCAATCCGCACAGGAAATGGCGTAAACGACGATTTGCGCAACTCGGTGTAGCGTCTCCTGTACGAAGCGTTATTCTCCTCAGACGCAATCCGGTACCCACACGTCGCCACGACGGGTGAACGGTCCCGTACTGCTCGTGATGGAAGTTCTGCCTCTGGGAGTCCCGTGTACCCACACGACGGGGTTGACACCTCCGGCCTGGCTGCGCTGCGTGCCATGGTGCTCCGGCACCTGGTGTGCGCCGTCCCCGCGCACGCCGTGCCCGCCCTCGCCACGTCAGGTCCCACCGTCCCCGGGCCCGCGTACGCGCTGGCCGAAGTCAGCACAGCCGCAGGCAGACGCACCCGCAACAGCTCGGGCTCCGCCGGTACCCACGCCGCCGCCCCAGGCGCCCAGCCGCGCCGCCCCGCCGCCGACACCGACTCCGGCCGCATGATGGACCTCGTCGAACGCGCGCAGGACGGCGAGACCGAGGCCTTCGGCCGGCTCTACGACCACTACAGCGACACCGTCTACCGCTACATCTACTACCGGGTCGGCTCCAAGGCGACGGCCGAGGACCTGACCAGCGAGACCTTTCTGCGCGCCCTGCGCCGTATCGGCACCTTCACCTGGCAGGGCCGCGACTTCGGCGCATGGCTGGTCACCATTGCGCGCAATCTGGTCGCCGACCACTTCAAGTCGAGCCGATTCCGACTGGAAGTGACCACCGGCGAAATGCTCGACGCGAACGAGGTCGAACGAAGTCCCGAGGATTCGGTCCTGGAGTCGCTGTCCAACGAGGCGCTGCTGACCGCGGTGCGCAAACTCAACCCGCAGCAGCAGGAATGCGTGACACTGCGCTTCCTGCAAGGGCTTTCGGTCGCCGAGACGGCCCGGGTCATGGGAAAGAACGAGGGCGCGATCAAGACGCTGCAATACCGCGCCGTCCGCACGCTGGCCAGGCTCCTCCCGGATGACGCGAGGTGAGCCCCCCGTGGCACCGCACGATCATCACACCTGCGTAACCCAACTGGCGCGGTGCTCGTTGCTTCCCATGCGGACACCCGCGCACCGCCCCGCGCACTTCGCTTTTCACCCGTTCGGGTGCAAGGCGGAAGGGCCGCGCAACCCCCGGGCGGTGCGGGGAGTCGAGTGTGGATGACGAGAGGAGGTGCCGCGCGTGATCGGACAGGCAACGGCACACCGCCGGGCGAACGCCTTCGCCCAGGCGCTTGAGGACCGCGAGGCCCTTGACGAGCGCGAAGGCGCCGAGGCCGGCCAGGAAGGCACCGCGGCCGGCCGTCGGCCCGGCGCGTCCGGTGCCGGGCACGGCAGCCACTCGGCGGCCCGGCACGCCGACCCCGAGCAGGCCGCCCTGCTGGCCCTCGCCACGGCGCTGGCCGAGCAGCCGCGGCCCACGCTCGACCCCGAGCGCAAGGCCGTGCAGCGCGCCCAGCTCATCGCCGCCATGGAGCAGGCCCTCGCCGACGGCAGCTTCCCGGTCACCGCCCGGGTGCCCGAGCAGCGCGGCGACGGCAAGGGCGGCAAGGGCAGCAGGAGCGGGCTGCGCCGGCTCACCCCGGGCAGCAAGCTGTCGCGGCGGCTCGCGGTCGGCGGGCTCACCGTCAGCGTCGCCGCGGGCGCCTTCGGCGGCGTCGCCGCGGCCAGCACCAACGCGCTGCCCGGCGACACGCTCTACCCGCTCAAACGCGGTATGGAAGACCTCAAGCTCGACATGGCCAGCGGCGACGCCTCGCGCGGCAAGCTCTACCTCGACATGGCGTCCACCCGGCTCCAGGAGGCCCGCCGCCTCATGGACCGCGGCCGCGGCGGCCACCTCGACGACGAGTCGGTGGCCGAGGTGCGCAAGGCCCTGTCGGGCATGCACCAGGAGGCCACCGAGGGCCACAAGCTGCTCAGCCAGGCGTACCAGCAGGACGGCGACCTCCAGCCGATCGAGACGCTCAACAACTTCACGGAGGCCCACCGCCAGGGCTGGACGGATCTGCGCGGCAAGCTGCCCAGCCAGCTCACCGACGTCTCCGACCAGGTCTCCTCGGTCTTCGACGCCATAGACCAGGAGGTCGCGCCGCTCCAGGGGCTGCTGCCCCAGCCGAAGACGAAGGAGCCCCGCGGCTCCGGCTCCGGCGGTACGGGCGGCGGGTCGACCGGCAGCGCGTCCGCCGCGCCCTCGGCGCCGTCGGGCGCGGCGCCCGGCGCGGACGGTACGCCCGGGGCGACCCCGTCGCCGTCCACGACGACCTCGCCGCAGGGCCTGATCGGCGGCACGAACCCGCTCGGGCCGCTGCCCGGCCTCACGGCTCCGGCGACCCCGACGTCCCCCCCGCCCGACGACCACTCCGTGACCCTGCCCCCGCTCCTCCCGGGCCTCCTGCCCGGCCTGGGCCTGGGCACGTCGGAGGACGACGAGTAAGGCGCTGCCGCGCCGGGTGAGCGTTTTCAGGGGCGCGGGGAACTGCGCGACCAGCCACGACGTACCGTCACGTCGCCACCGGCCCGAAGGGGCAGTACGGTCCGTACCGGACCACCCGCCGGTGGTTGGTTGCTCGCGCAGTTCCCCGCGCCCCCGGGCGTACCCGGCGCCGAGGCGCAGCCTCAGAAGAACACCGACCTCCGCTGCACCAGCAGCTCGTACAGCGTGTGCTGAATCGTTTCGCGTACCTGGTCCGTCAGGTTGAACACGAGCATCGGGTCCTCCGCCGCCTCCGGCGGGTAGCCGTCCGTGGGGATCGGCTCGCCGAACTGGATCACCCATTTCGTGGGAAGCGGAATCACGCCGGCGGGGCCGAGCCACGGGAAGGTCGGGGTCAGCGGGAAGTAGGGCAGGCCCAGCAGCCGGGCGACGGTCCTCGCGTTCCCGAGCATCGGGTACGTCTCCTCCGCGCCCACCACCGAGCACGGCACGATCGGCACCCCGGTCTTGAGCGCGGTCGCGACGAAGCCGCCGCGGCCGAAGCGCTGGAGCTTGTAGCGGTCGGCGAAGGGCTTGCCGATGCCCTTGAAGCCCTCCGGCATGACCCCGACGACCTCGCCCCGCTCCAGCAGGATCTCCGCGTCCTCCGCGCAGGCCAGGGTGTGGCCGGCCTTCCGGGCCAGCTCGTTGACCAGCGGGAGCACGAAGACCAGGTCCGCGGCGAGCAGCCGCAGATGCCGCTTGGCCGGGTGGTGGTCGTGCACCGCGACCTGGGTCATGAGGGCGTCCAGCGGCAGCGTGCCGGAGTGGTTGGAGACGACGAGCGCGCCGCCCTCGGCGGGGATGTTCTCGATACCGCGGACCTCGACGCGGAAGTACGACTCGTACAGCGGCCGCAGTACCGACATCAGGACCTGGTCGGTCAGCTCGGCGTCGTAGCCGAATTCGTCGACCTCGTAGTCGCCCGTCACCCGGCGGCGCAGGAAGGCCAGCCCCGAGGCGACCCTGCGGTCCCAGTCGTCGCCCAGCAGCCGTCCCGCGACCGCCCCGAGCAGCCCGCCGCCCGGGCCCGCGGCCGCGTCCTCCTGCCCGGCGTCCGCGCCCGTACGCGCCCCGCCCGCGGCCTGCGCGGGGATCCCCGGCGCGGCAGCACCGTCGGCGGCCGCGCCGCCCGAAGCGGAATGCGCTCCCCGGCCGGAAGCGGAAGCGGCGGCGCGCCGCCCGCGGGCCCCCTCGTCGAACGGGATCACCTTCGCGTCGCCCACGGCCCCTGCTCCTTTTTCCGCCGTACCTGAAGCGTCCCTGCGCGCAGCCTCGCTCACCGCGCACCGCCCGAACCGCCCGGGACCGCCGCCGCGAGCCGGTCCACTCCGGCGGCGAGCAGCCGCGGGGGCAGCAGCCCGGGCCCGTGCGCGCGGGCGAAGTCGTGGAAGGCCTCGGCGGTGGTGTAGGTCGGGGTGAAGCCGAGCGTGTGGCGCATCTCGCGGGTGTCGACCACCCGCCCGTGCGTGAGCAGCCGGATCTGCTCGGGCGAGAAGTCGGTGACCGCGACGGTGCGCAGCAGCTGCCCGATCCAGGTCACCGCGGGCAGCAGCACCGGCACGGTGGGCTTGCCGAGCCGCCGCGCGGTCTGCGACAGCAGCAGCACGCCGTCCCCGGCGATGTTGAACGTGCCGCTGTTGAGGGTGCCGCGGCGGGCCTCGCGGGAGGCCAGCACCAGCACGTCGACGACGTCGTCCTCGTGCACGAACTGCAGCCGCGGGTCGTAGCCGAAGACGGTCGGCAGCACCGGCAGCTTGAAGAACTCCGCGAGCGGGGTGTCGGCGGTCGGCCCGAGGATGTTCGCGAAGCGCAGCACCGCCACCGCGACGTCCGGGCGGCGCCGCGCGAAGCCGCGCACGTACCCCTCGACCTCGACCGCGTCCTTCGCGAAGCCGCCGCTGGGCAGCGACTTGACCGGGGTCGTCTCGCGGAAGACCGCGGGGTCGCGCGGCGCGGAGCCGTAGACGCTCGTGGTCGACTTCACGACCAGCCGCCGTACGGTGGGGGCCTTCTGGCACGCGCCGAGCAGCTGCATCGTGCCGATGACGTTGGTCTCCTTGGCCTGGGTGCGCCCGCCGGAGCCCAGCGGGGTGCCGGTCACGTCCAGGTGGACGACGGTGTCGACGCCGTGCTGGGCCAGCACCCTGGCGATCATCGGCTGCCGGATGTCGGCCCGGACGAACTCGGCGTCGCCGAGGTCGTGCTCGGGGGGCACCGCGTCGACGGCGACGACCCGGGCCACCGCCGGATCGCGCTGGATGCGCCGGACGAACCGCCCGCCCAACTGCCGCGCCGCGCCCGTGACGAGCACCACGCCGCCGCCCACTCTGCCCTCGCTCACGCTCAGCGCCTCCTCAGGGGAACACTCGCACCGTATCCCCTGCGCCCGTACGCCGCCCGCCCCGACACAGACCCGTCACCGCGCCGACCCGCGCCCGTTCCCGTTCCCGTTCCCGTACGACCCGAGCGTCCGGGCCCGGACAGCGCACTGCCCTCCCCCTCCGCCCGGAGGCGGTGGGGGAGGGCAGGAAGCGGGACGGCGGCCGCAGGGCCGGAAGGTCGCCCGCGCTCGTCCCCGCCGGGGGCGGGGGCGGCTGCTACTTCTTGTTGCGACGCTGAACGCGCGTGCGCTTGAGCAGCTTGCGGTGCTTCTTCTTGGCCATACGCTTGCGCCGCTTCTTGATGACTGAGCCCACGACTACCCTCGCTTCGGTTTCACTCGGTGCGGGGCGTCCGAGCCCACACGACCTTCGTCGGCCTAGCCTACCCGCCCCGAGCGGAGGGGCATAAACGAGGCCCGATCCAAGCCGTCATCTGCCCGCCAGGGCGTTCTCAGGCAGATTCCACCCCCACGTACGACTCCCGGAGGTACTCGTGGACGGCCTGCTCCGGAACCCGGAACGAGCGGCCCACGCGAATCGCCGGCAGATGACCGCTGTGCACCAGGCGGTACACCGTCATCTTCGAGACCCGCATCACCGCCGCAACTTCGGCGACGGTGAGAAAGACGACCTCGTTCAGAGGGCGCGTTTCAGTAGTAGCCATGTCACACCTGAACCTTCCGCACACGCCGGGCACCGGCTTCCCCTCCGGCGACTCAAAGCGGCATGTGCGCTCCCCCCCAGATTAGGGGCGCATGAGGTATGTGGGGAAGAGGAGTTGCCTATGGATGACTACTGTGACAGCCAGGCGCGTTTGAGCACGTAGCGCGTCAATGGCCGGTAGTAATCGGACCGTACGGCGTCGTCCACCGGCACCGCCACCGAGACGCTGCCCTCCGCCTCGGCGACGAAAACAGCGGGGTCGTCGCAGTCCGCCAACCCGATGGCTTCAACACCCAACTGACCTGCGCCGCACACGAATCCGTGATCTCCGACGACGAGTCCCGGCAGCATTCCGCCGTCTTCCGCGGCCGCCGCGAGGGCCGCTCTGACCGGCAGCGGCGAGTGGGTGTGCGCCCCCGGCTCGACCGGCCCGTCGTCACCCTCCGTGGCCGCGGGACGGACGACGGCGACCCCTCCGACGTAGCGCAGGAGGTGGCGGCGTACGCCGAACTGCGTGCGCATGTCCACTCCCGGGCCATACGCAGGGGTGAGGACGACACATCCTGCCGCCGAGAGCGCGGCCGCCAAGGATGCGTAGAAACCGAGGAGACGGTGTGGATGTCCTGTGCCCAAGAGGATCGGAATACGGTCACGTGCGGCCCGCGCCAGCCGCTCGGCGAACGCGTCCAGCGCCGCGACCGTGCAGTCCGGATCGATCGCCTCCTGACCCGAGGTGTGCGCCGGATCGGGCGACACCCCGCACCGGTCCGCCATCAGCCGCAGCAACTCCGGTACGTCCCAGGCCCCCTGCGGATCCAGGCCCAGCGTCAGCCGCGGATCCCGCGCGGCGAACAGCCGGTAGCTCGACAGGCTCTTCTCCCGCGGCGTGCCCACCTTGCCGGCCAGGCCCGTCGCCTCCAGATGCGCGCGCAGCGCGCCGACACTCACCACGCCATGATCGTCCCGGCCCGCCCGCCCCGCGGCACCCGGAACCGGCCGAATTCACCCGCCGGAAACCCGTCCGGTCCGGCCCCGGCCCTTCCCCGCACCGGTTACGGAAGCAGCCCGTGCAGCGGGAAGGCGGCCCGGCGGGTCGCCAGGATGGCCTGGTCCAGCCGGTCGGCCGGGTCGTAGCCGGCCTCCTCGAAGCCCGTCCAGCGCGGCTCGCGCCCGTCCGTCATCCGCAGCGGCGCGGGCTGCCGGGTCCGCGCGTACACCTCGTGCCGCCACTCCTCCGGCACCTGCGTGCCCGGCGCGAGCGGCTCCCCTGCGGCGATCGCCACCAGGTGCGTCCAGGTACGCGGCACCACGTCGGCGACCGCGTACCCGCCGCCGCCCAGCGCCACCCAGCGCCCGCCCGCGTGCTCGTGCGCCAGCGCGTGGCAGGCCTCGGCCACCGCCCGCTGCGCGTCCACCGTCACCGCCAGGTGCGCCAGCGGGTCCTCGACGTGCGTGTCCGCCCCGTGCTGGCTGACCAGCACCTGCGGCCGGAAGGCGGCCAGCAGCTCGGGCACCACCGCGTGGAAGGCCCGCAGCCAGCCCGCGTCACCCGTGCCCGCGGGAAGCGCCACGTTGACGGCGCCGCCCTCCGCGTCCGGGCCGCCCGTCTCCTCCGCCCAGCCGCTGGTGTGCGGGAAGAGGGTGCGCGGGTGCTCGTGCAGCGACACCGTCATGACCCGCGGGTCGTCCCAGAAGGCCGCCTGCACCCCGTCCCCGTGGTGGACGTCCACGTCGACGTACGCGACCCGCTCCGCGCCCAGCTCCAGCAGCCGCGCCACCGCGAGGGCCGCGTCGTTGTAGACGCAGAAACCGGAGGCCGCGCCGGGCATCGCGTGGTGCAGCCCGCCGGTGAAGTTGACGGCGTGCCGTGCCTCGCCGCGCCACACCGCCTCCGCCGCCGCGACCGACTGGCCCGCGATCAGCGCCGAGACCTCGTGCATCCGCGGGAAGACGGGATTGTCCGTGGTGCCCAGCCCGTACCCGGCGAAGGCGGCGTAGGAGGTCCGCACCGCGTCCGGGTCCTCGCCCGCGCGCCGCACCGCGGCCATGTAGTCCCCGTCGTGGACGAGCGCGAGCGTCGACTCCCCCGCGGGCGGCGCCGCCACCACCGTCAGCGCCCGGTCCAGCCCGACCGCCCGCACCAGATCCCGGGTGAGCGTCAGCCGTACCGGGTCCATCGGGTGCCCGGGACCGAAGTCGTAGCCGGTGACCCGCTCATCCCACATCAACAGTGCTCGGCCGCTCATGGCCGACACCGTACCCGCCGCCCGCCGCCCCGAAGGACCTGGCGTAATGCAGTGTCGCCGCCACCAGCACCATCGGTACGAGCATGGCGCCGCGGTAGCTCCAGGCGTCGCCCAGCGCGCCCACCAGCGGCGAGCCGACGAGGAAGCCGACGTAGTTGAAGACGTTCAGCCGCGCGATGGCCGCGTCCGATGCGTGCGGGAACATCCGCCCGGCCGCCGCGAAGGTCTGCGGCACGATCACGCACAGCCCGAAGCCCAGCAGCGTGAAGCCCAGCATGCCGACCCACGCCCCCGGCGCCGCCGCCACCACCGCGAAGCCCGCGACCGCCACCACCGTCCCGAGCCGCACGACGGGCGCGGCCCCGTACCGCCGCACCCCGAAGTCGCCGACCGAGCGGCCGAGGAGCGTGGTGACCATGTAGACGGCGTAGGGGACGGTGGAGAGCTGGTCGGAGCTGTGCAGGGTGTCCTGGAGGTATTTCGCGCTCCAGTTGGAGACGGTCGAGTCGCCGATGTAGGCGAAGGTCATCACGAGGCACAGCGGCAGCAGCACGCGCATCGCGACCTGCGGGCCGCGTGCGTCCTTCCCCGGTGCGGCCTCCGGCACGGCGGGCCCGTCGTCGGCGTCGCGGTACCAGCGGCTCGCGACGAGCGTCAGCGGGATCATCACCGCTGTGAAGGGCGCGTAGACCGTCACCAGCTCGATGTGCCAGTGCGCCCCCGACCAGGCCAGCACCGACCCGACGATGCCGCCGAGGCTGTAGGCGGCGTGGAAGCCGAGCATGATGCTGCGCCCGTACGCCCGCTGGAGGCTGACCCCGAGCATGTTCATCGAGGCGTCCAGCCCGCCGACGCACACCCCGAAGAGCGCGAGCGTCACCGCGGCCGCCCACATCCGGTCCCCGGCCCCGAGCCCGACCAGCACGAGCGCGACGACCGGCTGCACCCAGCGCAGCACCACGCTCGGCCGCACCCGCCGCACCAGCTGCTCGGTCACGACGCTGCCGACGCCTGCCAGGATCGGCACCGCCGCCAGGAAGGCCGGCAGCAGCCCGTCGCTGATCCCGTAGCGGTCCTGGATCGCCGGAATCCGGGTGACCAGCAGCGCGAAGAGCGCCCCCTGCGCGAAGAAGCTCACCGCCAGGGCGGCGCGGCCCAGCCGCAGCGGCCGGGCGGGCTGGGTGACGTCGCGGACGTCGCTTGCGTCGCTCATGAGCGAGCACGCTAGACGCGAAAGCTACGGTTGAGTAGGTGTCCGGCGTCACGATCCGGCGTCACCTCTGACCTGGGACGGCCGCCCGCTCAGCCGAAGAGCAGGGCGGGCAGCTCGGCCATCCCGCCGAAGAGCGCGGTCGCGTCCCCGAGCTTCGCGGCCGGCGTCATCGCGGTGTAGCCGAAGACGTCCATCCCGGCCGCCCGCGCCGCCGCCACCCCGAGCGCGCTGTCCTCGACGACCACGCACCGCTCGGGCGCCACGCCCATCGTGCGGGCGGCGTGCAGGAAGAGGTCCGGCGCGGGCTTGCCGCGGCCCACGTCCTGCGCGGAGAACAGCCGCCGCTCGTCGAAGCGCCCGTAGAGCCCCGTCGTCCGCAGCGCGACCCTGATCCGCTCGTGCGTCGCCGACGACGCCAGGCAGTACGGCACCCCGTCCGCCGCCAGCTTCTCCAGCACCGTCCCGGCCCCCTCGACCGCCCGCAGCTCCCGCTCGAACGCCGCGAAGACCCGCCCGTGGTAGGACGCGTCGAACCCCTCCGGCAGCACCCCGCCGTGCCGCTCCCGTACGACGTCGTGCACGCGGTGCATGGCCGCGCCCATGAAGTCCCGGACCGACTCCTCGGTCGTGGTCGGGTAGCCCGCCTCGGTGAGGCACTGCGCGAGGATGCGGTTGGAGATCGGCTCGCTGTCGACGAGCACGCCGTCGTTGTCGAAGATGATCAGTTCATACTGCACGGACCCACTCTAGGCGGCGCCGGCGCGTGGGCCGACGGTGATGACCCGCGTCGGCCTCAGCGGATGTCGTGGTCGGGGTGGGCGCCGTCGTACGCGTGCCGGGCCTCGGCGATGACACCGCGGTGGGCGAGCGACCAGTCCGCGAGCGCTTTGACCAGGTGGGTGAGCCCGGCGCCGGTCTCCGTCAGCCGGTAGTCGACCTGCGCCGGGACGGTCGGGTAGACGGTACGCAGCACGAGCCCGTCGCGCTCCAGCCGGCGCACGGTGAGGGTGAGCATGCGCTGCGAGATGCCGTCGATCGCCCGCTGCAGCTCCCGGAAGCGCCGCGGCCCGCTCGCCAGCTCGACGATCACCAGCACCGACCACTTGTCCCCGATCCGGTCCAGGACGTCCCGGATACCGCAGTCCGGGTGCTCCGGCAGCCCGCACGGGTCGAGGGCGGCGGGCGTCAGCGGCTCGCTGACCGGGGCGGTTACCGCGGTGTGCGTGACGGACATCGAAATGCCTCCTTGTGGCCGGTGGGCGGCCGATCGAGGATCAAGCGTAGTTACCGAAGAGAACCACGGCGGCCGAGAACGACCGAGAACGGCCGGGACCGCTGAGCACGACCCACCGAGAACGACGACGGAAGACTGCGACTGATCATGATCCTGGTGACCGGAGCGAACGGAAACCTCGGCAAGGCCACGCGTGCGGCCCTGCGCGCCCGCGGCGAAAAGGCGCTGGGCGGCAGCCGCACCCCGGCGGAGGGCATACGCCCTCTCGACTTCGACGCCCCCGCAACCCTCGACCTCTCCGGTGTGACGACCCTCGTCCTGGTCTCCGCCGGGTACGCCGAGGACGACGTGGTGATCCGCCGCCACTCGGCAGCGCTGGACGCGGCGGTACGGGACGGGGTCGGCCACGTCGTCTACACGAGCCTGACGACCGCGGGCGACCACCTCGGCTTCGCCCTGGCCCACCGCGCGACCGAGCGCCTGGTCGAGGCGAGCGGGCTGCCCTGGACGATCCTCCGCAACGGCCTGTACGCCGAGCTGTTCGGCGCCCTCCTGACGCCGTCGGGTGACGGCGGCGTCGATTCCCCCTTCGGCGGCGGCGCCCTTGCCGCGGTCGCCCGGGACGACCTCGCCGAGGCCGCCGCCGTGGTCGCCGCCGACCCCGCCGCACACCGGAACCGCGTCTACGACCTGGTCGGCACGCCGATCACGGCAGCGCAGGTGGCCGCCGAGCTGGGCGCCCCGCACCGCGAGCTCGACCTCACCGAATACCGCCGCCGGCTGCTGGAGACGCCGGGGCTGCTCCCCTTCCAGCCCCCGATGCTCGCCTCGATCGCCTCGGCCGTCCGCCACGGCTTCCTGGCCCGCACCACCCCGGACCTCGCCGACCTCCTCGGCCGCGAGCCCCTGGACCCGCTGCCGATCGCCGCGGCGGCGGCGAAGTGACCCCGGGGCCGTAGGGCCCCTGAACGCAAAAGAGCGTCAACGCAAAAGAGCGTCAGCCCCCGTGCTGGGCACGGGGGCTGACGCTCTTCTCAAAAATTGTTCGGCGGTGTCCTACTCTCCCACAGGGTCCCCCCTGCAGTACCATCGGCGCTGAAAGGCTTAGCTTCCGGGTTCGGAATGTAACCGGGCGTTTCCCTAACGCTATGACCAC